>NZ_JAFCLU010000030.1 GCF_018130385.1 Bradyrhizobium sp. AUGA SZCCT0283
TAAAGCGTGATGGCATTAGCTTCGATAACCTGAGTTTTTAAGGTAGTTGGCGCATTCTTCGGGTGTGAAGGCGTCGAGGACCTCACCGATGGCGGTGCAGACTGTATCGACGGTTCGCGCCGCGGCCTTTCGGAGCAGATGTTTGAGCTTGGCAAAGACCTGTTCGATCGGGTTCAGGTCGGGTGAGTATTTTGGCAGGAAGAACAGCTTGGCTCCGGCGGATCGGATGAGCTGACGCACGAGCTTGCCTTTGTGGCTGCCAAGATTGTCCATGACCACGATATCTCCGGGTCGAAGCGTCGGCAGAAGAACCTTCGCCACATAGGTCCGAAAGCTCTCGCCGTCGATCGGTCCCTCGATAAACCACGGCGCATCAATCCGGTCATGGCGCAAAGCCGCCAGGAAGGTCATGGTCTTCCAGCGGCCGTGGGGAACCTTGGCGGGGAGTCTGCGCCCGCGCGGCGCCCATCCCCGTAAGGGAGCCATGTCGGTTCGGGTCCAGGTCTCGTCGATGAAGACGAGCCGCTCAGGTTCGACGCGGTCTTGATACTTTGTCCATTGGACGCGCCGCCGCGCCACGTCGGGACGATCGCGTTCGCCAGCCACCACGCTTTTTTTTGAAGCTGAGCTTCTCGGCATGCACGAAATCCCACACCGAGTGGTAATCGACCTTCAGACCGCGTCCGGCAAGCTCAGCAACGAGCCCGCGTATGGTGAAATCACCGTCCCTGAGCCGCTGCGACAGCCAGACCGCGTGGTCGCCCGAGATCGCCTTCGGCTTGTGACCGCCCATCTGACCAGGTTCAACGCTGCCGGTCTCCTCAACCCGCTGCATCCAGCCGATGGCCGTGCTGATCGCGACCCCAAACCGCTTGGCCGCCTGATTGCGGGACATCCCACCCTCAATTGCCGCCACGACACGCTTGCGAAGATCCAGAGAATAGGGCTTGCCCATCCATGCTGGCCTCCTGTCCAGCCAGCATGGTGAATCAGAAGCCCGCTGATTTGGGAATCCCAAATCGATTCAACCTAACCCCATCCCGCTTTAATGCCGCGCTTAAAATCACGGCCTGTGGCTATGGGTCCCTGCTCCCGTGCGCAATGGCGCACTAGGCAAGGACGACAATCACGCCACGTGTGGCACGGCGTCAAACCGGGAGACCACGATGTCGCGCTTGGTCTCGTCGACGCGCACGGTCATGTCGAAACGCCCCTCGTGGAGCTCCTTGTTGAGCACTTCGGCATTGCGATGCAGCCAGCTGATGCCGGCGCCGTCGGAAGCATCGATCGACAGATCGAGCGTCGTGCGTGTCGCCGCCAGCCGATCCTCGATCGCAGTCAACAGCTCATTCACGCCCTCGCCTGACACGGCGGACACCAGAAAACAGGGCCGCTCCGGCGGACGGCGCGCGGCGATGTTGCGCAGGTTTTCGCGTTCCTCGGGATCGAAGCGATCGATCTTGTTCCAGACTTCGAGAATGCGTGCGCCAGAGTCGGGATCGATGCCGAGCTGGCGCAGCACGGTGTCGACGTCGCGCTCCTGCGCCTCCGCGTCTTCGTGCGAGATATCGCGAACATGGAGAATGATATCGGCCTCCAGCACCTCTTCCAGCGTGGCGCGAAACGCGGCGACGAGTTGCGTCGGCAGGTTGGAAATGAATCCGACGGTGTCCGACAGCATCGCCTTGCCGCCATGCGGCAGGCTCAGCGCGCGCAAGGTAGGATCCAGCGTCGCAAACAGCATGTCGGCCGCCTGCACATCAGCACGCGTGAGGCGGTTGAACAGCGTCGACTTGCCGGCGTTGGTGTAGCCGACCAGCGCCACCACGCGGTAGGGCACCCGCTGGCGGCCGGCGCGATGCAGCCGCCGCGTCGCCTGCACTTTCTTGAGTTCGTTCTCCAGCCGCGTGATGCGATCGCCGATCAGGCGGCGGTCGGCTTCGATCTGGGTCTCGCCGGGGCCGCCCATGAATCCGAATCCGCCGCGCTGGCGCTCCAGATGGGTCCACGACCGCACCAGCCGGCTGCGCTGATAATTGAGATGCGCCAGTTCGACCTGCAGCGAACCTTCCTTGGTCTTGGCGCGGCGGCCGAAGATTTCCAGAATCAGCCCGGTGCGGTCGAGAACCTTGGTGTTCCACGCCTTCTCGAGATTGCGCTGCTGGATCGGCGACAGCGCGCAATCCATCACCACAAGTTCGATGTCGTGGCCCGCGATCAGGCCGGTGATCTCCTCGACCTTGCCTTTGCCGAGATAGGTCGCAGGCCGGATCTGGCTGATAGGCGCAATCAGCGTGTCGGCGACCGTGAGGTCGATGGCGCGCGCCAGACCCGTCGCTTCCTCGAGCCGGGCCTCGGAATCGCGCACAACATCGCTCGCCTGCGCATCGGCGTCGCCGCGGCGCATTCGCAGATAAGGGCCGATGACGATCACCCGCCCGCTTTGCTTAGCCCCCGCCGACCGCGGACGATCGGCGCTCCCTTCGCGGTTGAGGGGTTCCAATCAGTTCACTCTCAAGCCGGAGCATCCTCGCCGCCTTCGAACAACTGAATCGGAGCCCCCGGCATGATGGTCGAGATCGCATGCTTGTAGACAAGCTGCGAATGACCGTCGCGCCGAAGCAACAAGCAGAAGTTGTCAAACCAGGTAACAATCCCCTGCAGCTTCACTCCGTTGACCAGAAAGATCGTCAGTGGCGTTTTTGTTTTGCGAACGTGATTCAGGAAGGTGTCTTGTAGATTTTGTGCGCGGTCTGCCGCCATTGTTTTTGTCCCGCAGTGTGTTTCTTTTTATTAAGCCGGCTGTTGCTCTCTCATGGAGCCTGCCCCCGACTTGCCGGCGTCCCCTGAGATCCCCCTCCGGTCGGCTCGGCAGTTCAATTAGAGGGTACGCGCGCTTTTAAGGCAAGCCGGTTCGGGCCCCGCCTAGCCGGAACCCAGTGGCCATTCTCCGTAAAAGCGCGGAAAGAGATAAATATTCCAAAGCAAGTGCATGGATCGGCTCAAAGCGAGCGAGATGAGCCGATGATTGCGGCACGTAGCGAACAAGCGATTCACTCAAGTCTCAGCCAACCCCAAGCGCCTTCAGCTTGCGGTGTAGCGCCGAACGCTCCATGCCGACGAATTCGGCGGTGCGCGAAATGTTGCCTGAGAACCGGCTGATCTGCGCGATCAGGTAGTCCCGCTCGAACACTTCCCGCGCCTCACGCAGCGGCAGTCCCATGATGTGCTCGCCATTGTTGCTGGTCGGCATCGCCGGCACCATCGAACCCACATCCTGCGGCAGCATGTCGGCGGTGATGATTGCTTCGGGGCCGCCGCCGGCCAGAATCATGACGCGCTCGACATTGTTGCGGAGCTGGCGGACGTTGCCGGGCCAGACATGCGACTGCAGCACCGCCATTGCGTCCTGGCCGATCTGCCGCTTCGGCAGGCCCGTCGCCGCCGATATCTGGTCCATGAAATAGTCGATCAGTTCGGGAATGTCCTCGCGGCGTTCCGACAGCGGCGGGACGCGGATCGGCACCACCGACAGCCGATGGTAGAGATCCTCGCGGAATCGCCCTTCCGCGATCTCTTCCTCCAGGTTGCGCGCGGTCGACGAGATGATGCGAACATCGACATGAATCTTGGCGGTGCCGCCCGAGCGCTGAAAGGTCTGATCGACCAGCACGCGCAGGATCTTGTTCTGGGTCTCACGCGGCATGTCGGCAATTTCGTCGATGAACAGCGTGCCGCCGTGGGCCTCTTCCAGCGCGCCCGGCTTGCGCGCCTGCTCGCCATTCGACTGCTCGATGCCGAACAGTTCGACTTCCATCCGCTCCGGCGTGATCGCCGCGGCGTTGATGACGACGAACGGTCCTTCAGCACGGCTCGATGCATTGTGCAGCGTGCGCGCGGCCAGTTCCTTGCCCGACCCCGAGGGGCCGACGATCAGGATGCGGCTGTTGGCCTTGGCTGCCCGGTCGATGGTCTGGCGCAACTGGTTCATGCAGGCGGAGCGGCCGGTGAGAACGCTGGCGGTGGGAGCCAGTTGCTTGAGTTCCTTCACCTCGCGCTTGAGGCGCGAGGTCTCCAGCGCCCGCGTCGCTACCAGGATCAGCCGGTCGGACTTGAACGGCTTTTCGATGAAGTCGTAGGCGCCGCGCTTGATCGCGGCTACCGCGGTTTCGATGTTGCCGTGGCCGGAGATCATCACCACGGGAACCTCCGCGTGATCCTTCTTGATCTGCTCAAGCAATTGCAGGCCGTCGAGCTTGGAGCCCTGCAGCCAGATGTCGAGAAACACCAGATGCGGGCGGCGGTTGGCGATCTCGGCCAGCGCCGAATCGCTGTCGCGCGCGGTGCGGGTCTTGAAGCCTTCGTCCTCCAGGATGCCCGCAACGAGGTCACGAATATCGGCTTCGTCGTCGACAATCAGAATGTCACTGGCCATGGGTTACACCTGTCTTGTCAGTTGCCTGTTGCGGCTTCGGTTCTTGCTTCGTCATTGGTCGCGGATACCGCCTCATTGGTTTCGCCTGACGGCGCTTTTGTTTGGTCAACCTGTGGTTTTGCGTTCGACTCCGGCGGCTTCGCTTCCGCCTTCGGCGCATGGCCTGACACGGCGAACCGCAGCCGCATCCAAGCGCCGCGCTGCCCGGGCCGGAAATCGGAGGCATCCTTGAGTTCGATGCGGCCGCCATGGTCTTCCAGCACGCGGCCGACGATAGCGAGCCCGAGCCCGGTGCCCTTCTGGCGCGTCGTCACATAGGGCTCCAGCAACCGCGCACGGCTCACCTTCGGCAGGCCGATACCATTGTCGATCACGTCGATCACGATGTCGTCGTTTTCCTGCGCGGCGATGACGTCGATGCGTCCCTTGCCGAGTTCTTCCGGCGGCACCTGCTCGATCGCCTCCGTCGCGTTCTTGATGATGTTGGTCAGCGCCTGCGAAATCAGCCGGCGGTCGAACTGCGCCCGCATCGGGTCTTGCTTGATATCAGCCTCGATATCGAGATCGGGATGGCCAACTTTCATCAGGAATACCGCCTGGCGCACGGTATCGGCGACGTCCTCGCCTTCCATGACCGGCTTTGGCATTCGCGCGAAGCGGGAGAATTCATCGACCATTCGCCTGATGTCGTCGACCTGCCGCACGATGGTGTCGGTGCATTGCTCGAAGATACCCTTGTCTTCGGTGATGACCTTGCCGAATTTGCGGCGGATGCGCTCGGCCGAAAGCTGGATCGGCGTCAGCGGATTCTTGATTTCGTGGGCGATGCGGCGCGCGACGTCGCCCCATGCCGACGTCCGCTGCGCGGAGACGAGCTCCGTGATGTCGTCGAGCGTGATGATGTAGCTGTCGCGCGACTGGCTGGTCTGCTCGGCGCTGACGCGGACCGACAGGTTGCGCTCATGGCCGTCGCGCATGATCGTGATCTGGCCCTGCACCAGGCGTTGCGTGCCCTCGCGCGCCGTCTTCATCATGTCGTCGAGCTCGGGCAGCACGTCCGACAGCGGATGGTCCAGCGTCTCCGACTCGGCATGGCCGATGAGCTTCTCGGCCGAACGGTTCAGGATGCCGACGCTGCCGGAGGCGTCGACGCCAATGATGCCGGCGCTCGCCGACGACAGCACGGCCTCGATGAATCGCCGGCGGCTGTCGATCAGGTCGGAGGCGTTCACCAGCTCGTCACGCTGGGTGCGCAATTCGGCCGTCATCTTGTTGAAGGTCTCGCCGAGCTGCGCGAGGTCGCCTTCGGATTTGTGGACCGGCACCTGGACATGCAGATCGCCGGTCGAAACGATATTGGCTGCGCTCATCAAATTGCGGATCGGCGCCACCAGCCAATTGGCGAAATTCAACCCGATCAGCACCGACGCCATCAGAATGGTCAGCGCGATCACCGCAAACATCAGCGCGAAGGCGACCTGAATGCCGAGCCGGCGGGATTCGATCTGGGCGTATTCGGCAACGCTGGCCTGGGTCTGCTTAAGCTGACTGACCACCCGCGGGTCGAGCAGACGGGCAACGTAAAGAAAGGTGTCAGTGAAGCCGTGGAGGCGAATGATCGCTGCGACGTAGTTTTCTTCCGGGAACACCGCGATCTCCGGTTTGCTTTCGCCGATATTGCTGAGGAACTCCTGCGGTGGCGTCGAGAATTGCTGCTGGATGCCGGTTTGCGCCGTCACCAGAACGTTGCGGTCCTTGTCGATCAGCATCGCGCCCGGCAAATTGCGCGAGGCAGCGTTGTTCGTCAGCAACTCGAAAAATGACTGCCGGTCCTGGTCGAAAAGTGGCCGCGCATTGGAGAGGTCGTTGGCCATCCCCAGAATGTCGCCATTGATCAAATAGGCGTGCTCGTTGACATAGGCGTGGGCAATGTTCAGCGAATTCTCGATCGCCGCGCGCGTCGGCCCGGAAAATAGCCTGTCGAGGCCACGATCAAGGGTGATATTGGCGACAATGGCTACCACGACCGCCGGCAGCACGGCGATGACGGAGAACAGGCTGACGATCTGGACGTGCAGCCTGGCCGCAGCCCTGCCGCGCCGCCGCGCCTGAATTACTTGCCAGACTTCGCGGATGATGATGCAGACCAGCAGCAGGATGGTCGCCGCATTGATCAGCAGGAACGAATAGACCACTTGGCGGGTCGGCTCGATCGGTGTCAGGCCGCTCAGGACCACGAAGGTCAGAAACGCCGACAGCAGCGCGATCGCAACCGCAAACGGCGCCACCCACTTCCGCAGGATCCCGCCTCCGGATTCGGCAAGCGACGGGTCGAACGATGGTGCCGAGGTCGTCTCTGCGGTGGTCATTCCGGCAATCGGTGATTTGAAAGGGCTGGTGCCCGCCTGGCGCGGACTGATGCATTCATATCACAATGTTGCCGAATTGCGACAATTCCGCGGCCATCCGACCGCTAAAGCAAGCGATCCCCAGCCGCGCCACCCGTCTTTATTGCGGAGGGAAGCGAGTGCAATCCCTAACCGCCGCTCCGGTAGACCTGAATGTCGAGGTCCCTGATCTTCTTCCGCAGCGTATTGCGGTTGAGGCCGAGCAGGTCGGCCGCGCGGATCTGGTTGCCGCGCGTGGCCGCCAGCGCTGCGGTGAGCAGCGGCACCTCGATCTCCTTGAGGATGCGGTGGTAGAGGCCCGGCGGCGGCACACCGTTCGGGAAGCCGGAGAAGTGCGACGACAGATAGGCCTCGACCGCCCCGCCGAGGTTCTCCACGCCCATCGGCGCGTTGCCGCCCGAGGTGACCGCCGGAGGCGCCAGCTCGCCATCGATCACCGAGGCCGTAATGACGTCCTGCGGGTAAAGCGCAGCCAGCCGACGCGCCAGATTCTCGAGTTCGCGCACATTGCCGGGCCAGCGATGTTGCTTGAGCCGCTCCAGCGCCAGCGTGTCGAGTTTTTTGGGCGGCAAGCCGTCCTTTTCGGCGAGCGAGAAGAAATGCCGGATGAGATCGGGCAGATCCTCGATCCGCTCCCGCAGCGGCGGCAGCCGCAGCGGCACCACGTTCAGGCGGAAGAACAGATCCTCCCGGAACAACCCCTGCTGGATCAGGATGCGCAAGTCCTTGTTGCTGGCCGCCACGATCCGGACGTCGGTCTTGATCGGGGTGCGCCCGCCGACGGTGGTGTATTCGCCCTGCTGCAGCACGCGCAGCAGCCGAGTCTGCGCTTCCATCGGCATGTCGCCGATTTCGTCGAGAAACAGCGTGCCGCCTTCGGCCTGTTCGAATCGGCCCGACGCGCGGGTATTGGCGCCAGTGAACGCGCCGCGCTCATGGCCGAACAGTTCGGATTCGATCAGGTCACGTGGGATCGCCGCCATGTTGACGGCGACGAACGGGCCGTTACGGCGCTTGCCGTAGTCATGGAGCGCGCGGGCGACCAGTTCCTTGCCGGTGCCGGACTCGCCGGAGATCATCACCGTGAGGTCGGTCTGCATCAGCCGCGCCAGCACCCGGTAGATTTCCTGCATGGCCGGCGAGCGCCCGACGAGGGGAATCGAATCGAATTCGGAATCATCCGCCGCACTTGCCACCCGCTCCTTCGGCTCGGCCAATGCGCGGCCGACGATGGTGATCAGCTCCTTCAGGTCGAACGGCTTCGGCAGATATTCATAGGCGCCGCGTTCCGAGGCCCGGATCGCCGTCATGAAGGTGTTTTGCGCGCTCATGACGATGACGGGCAGGTTCGGCCGCATCTTCTTGATCCGCGGCAAGAGGTCGAACGCGTTCTCGTCGGGCATCACCACGTCGGTGATGACGAGATCGCCCTCGCCCTGGCTGACCCAGCGCCACAGCGTGGCGGCGTTCCCGGTCAGGCGAACTTCGTATCCGGCGCGCGAAAGCGCCTGGTTCAGAACCGTGCGGATGGCGGTGTCGTCATCGGCAACGAGAATGCTACCTGCGGGCATCGTTATTCCTCATCTTGCGTCCTGTGACGCAGGCGGCAGCGTACCCGGAACGCCGTCGCGGTTGCTTTGGTCGAACTGTTTGGTGGGATTGAACATCGGCATCAGCACGCGGAAGGTGGTCTTCCGCGGCTGGGATTCGCATTCGATGATGCCGCCGTGATCGCCGACGATCTTGGCAACCAGCGCCAGGCCGAGCCCGCTGCCGGTTTGCTTCGTCGTCACGAAGGGATCGAACAGGTTCGGCAGTAGGTCTTCCGGCACGCCGGAACCGTTGTCCTTGACGCAGAATTCGAGCGGCAGCGACACCCGCGATTTTTTGCCCGGCACCGACAGGCGAACGCCGGGACGGAAGGCGGTGGTGAGCTGGATTTCCGCGTCCGAGCCGAGATCGGCCACCGCTTCGGCAGCGTTCTTCACGAGATTGAGGAACACCTGAATGAGCTGGTCCTGATTGGCCAGCACCGGCGGCAATGACGGATCGTAGTCCTCGACGAAGCGGATGTTGCGGGCGAAGCCGGACTGCGCCAGCCGTTTGACGTGGTCGAGCACGGAGTGGATGTTGACCGGTCCGCGCGCCACCGGACGGTCGTCGCCGAACACTTCCATGCGGTCGACCAGCGTGACGATGCGGTCCGCCTCGTCGCAGATCAGCCGGGTCAACATGCGGTCTTCGGATGAGGCGGCCTGCTCCAGCAATTGCGCCGCGCCGCGGATTCCCGACAGCGGGTTCTTGATTTCATGCGCCAGCATCGCCGCCAGCGCGATCACCGAGCGCGCCGCGCTCCGATGCGTCAATTGCCGATCCATCTTGTCGGCGATGGTGCGCTCCTGCAGCATCACCACGATATGGCCCGGCCGCTCGGTTAGCGGGGCGACGTGCAGATCGACCTGGCGGTCGCCGCCGATGCGGGGCGTACCGAGATCGACCTTGTATTCATTGACCGGCGAGCCGCTCGAGCGCACCTGATCGATCAGCGCCAGCAGCGGGCTGCCGAACGGCACCAGCTCCTTCAGCGACTGCCGCCGCAAAAACTGCGTCGAAATCTCGAAGAAGGATTCGGCAGCGATGTTGGCGTCGACGATGCGGCCGTCGGGCGCCACCAGCAGCACTGGATTGGGCAGCGCATTGAGGATGGCCTCGCTGTCGGAGGGCACGGCGCGGCGATGTTCTGCGGCTGACGTCATGCGGCAGCACTCCATGCAAAATCGTCGAACGCGTCCTGCAGCGATCGGTGCACGCGGTGCGGATCCTCCGACGTCAGAACCTTTTGCCGCCAGCCCTTCAACGTCTCGGCCGGCGCGCGGCTGTACTGGGCCGCGATCTCCAACGCCCAGCCGAGATGCTTGCGTGCGTGCTTGAGCCCGATGCGCAGCCCGTAATGGCTGCAGACTTCGTCGTAGAGGGCGCGCACATGCGCGAGTTGTTCGGCGAGCGACGGTGCAGTCTCCGCCTGTCCGGTTTCGAGCCGGCGGCCGATCTGCCCCGGGAGCCAGGGCTGGCCCTGCGCGCCGCGCCCGATCATCACGGCGTCCGCCCCTGACCGATCCAGCGCCTGGACCGCCTTCTCGAATGAAGTGATGTCACCGTTGACGACGAGCGGCACGGAGACCGCGTCCCTGACCGCGCGCACGGCGGTCCAGTCGGCGACGCCCTTGTAGAACTGGCAACGCGTCCGTCCGTGCACGGTAATCATCTGCACGCCGGCCTTTTCTGCGCGGCGTGCCAGTTCGGGCGCGTTGAGCGAGCGATCGTCCCAGCCGAGCCGCATCTTCAGCGTCACCGGCACGCTCACCGCCGCGATCGTGGCTTCGATCAGCTTGAGCGCATGATCGAGATCGCGCATCAGCGCCGAGCCGGATTGACCGCCGGTGACATGACGCGCCGGACAGCCCATATTGATATCGATGATGTCGGCGCCGGCCGCTTCCGCAACCCGTGCGCCCTCCGCCATCCAATGCGCCTCGCAACCTGCGAGTTGAACGACGTGCGTTCCGACACCCGCTGCCTCGCAGCGCAGAAGCGACATCGGCCTGCCGTGCACGAGCTCGTCGCTGGCGGTCATCTCTGAGACGACCAGTCCTGCGCCGAGAGTGGCGGCAAGGCGTCGAAAGGGAGCATCGGTGACGCCGGACATCGGCGCCAGGAGAACCCGGTTGGCGACGGCAATCTCGCCTATTTTCAACGGCTTAGAGGCTGAACTTTCCGGGCCGGTCACGTCGTTCTCTTGGTTAGGGCGGCGGCTTCATTGCAACCGTCGGCGCATATTGTGAGCACAAATCTTGGGCAGTCAAGCTTCTTGCCTACACTTTAGACAGATCTATCATTTGTGCAAGTGCACTGCAACAAAAACCGCTTTTCCCACAGCTAATGGAATCGCTCTGTTTTTCCGTATTCGGCATGGTAAGGGCTGTGCGCCAGCGCGGCCCGACGCCCTCTCCTCAACCCTGATTCGTTCGTATTTGAGTCCCAATGCCCAGACCTGAGCGTACCGCAGCCATCCTCGTCGCAGCCGGACGCGGGCTTCGCGCCGGTGCCGGGGGACCCAAGCAATATCGCGAGATCGGCGGACAGACCGTGATCTTCCGCGCCATGCAGGCGTTCTGCCGACATCCGGACGTGTTTGCCGTGCAGCCGGTGGTGAATCCCGATGACGCCGCCACGTTCAACGAGGCTGTCGCGGGACTGCGCCACCAGCCTCCCACCAATGGCGGCGCGACGCGTCAAGCCTCGGTGCATGCCGGGCTCGAAGCGCTGGCGGCGGAAAAGCCCGACATCGTTTTGATCCACGACGCCGCGCGGCCATTCGTAACGCCTGCGGTGATTTCGCGCGCGATCGATGCCGCCGGCCGCACCGGCGCGGCGGTCCCTGCGATCCCGGTCACAGACACGATCAAGCAGGTCGGCGATACCGGCGACGTCGAGGCGACGCCCGAACGCGCGCGACTGCGAATCGCGCAGACGCCGCAAGCGTTCCGCTTCGATGTGATTCTCGATGCCCATCGCCGCGCCGCGCGCGACGGCCGCAGCGATTTCACCGACGATGCGGCGCTCGCCGAATGGGCGGGATTGACGGTAGCGACCTTTGAAGGCGATCCTGCGAACATGAAACTGACAACATCAGAAGATTTTGCCCGCGAGGAAGCCCGCCTCGCCGCCCAGCTCGGCGACATCAGGACCGGCACCGGCTACGACGTGCACGCTTTCGGCGACGGCGATCACCTGATGCTCTGCGGCGTGCGCGTGCCGCATACACGCGGCTTTCTCGCCCATTCCGACGGCGATGTCGGCCTGCATGCCCTGGTCGACGCCATTCTCGGCGCGCTGGCGGACGGCGATATCGGTTCGCACTTTCCGCCGACCGACCCGCAGTGGAAAGGCGCCGCGTCCGACAAGTTCCTCAAATATGCCGTCGACCGCGTCACCGCGCGCGGCGGCCGGATCGCCAATCTCGAAGTCACGATGATCTGCGAGCGTCCGAAGATCGGGCCGCTGCGCGATACCATGCGCGCCCGGATTGCCGAGATCACCGGGCTCAACATTTCGCGCATCGCCGTCAAGGCGACGACCAGCGAACGGCTCGGCTTTACCGGCCGCGAGGAAGGCATCGCCGCGACCGCGAGCGCCACCATCCGTCTGCCGTGGGACGATAAAGGTTGGAGCGAGTAAGCCATGAGCGGCAGCGACGCCCGCGCCCTCTCCCGCTCGCTGCTCGACCTCTGCCGGATGCGCAAGCTGACGATTGCGACGGCGGAATCCTGTACCGGGGGCCTGGTCGCCGGCGCGCTCACCGACATTCCCGGCTCATCGGACGTGATCGACCGCGGCTTCGTCACCTATTCAAACGACGCCAAGCGCGCGATGCTCGGCGTCAAGGCCACGACGCTTGCGACCTTCGGCGCCGTCAGCAAGGAAACCGCGACCGCGATGGCGATCGGCGCCCTGGAAAAAGCCGGCGTTGATCTCGCGGTATCCATTACCGGAATCGCAGGTCCCGGCGGCGCCACGCCGGGCAAGCCGGTCGGCCTCGTCCATTTCGCGGTCGCCTCGCGCGACGGAAAAATACTCCACCGCGAATTCCGTTTTGGAGCCATTGGCCGCACCACCGTGCGCCAGCGCTCCGTCGTGGAGGCGCTGCGCATGCTGATGGAACTGGCGCGCGGCCCGCAGCCGCCCGCCAAGCCGCGACGCGAAACGATGAGCCGGCTGCGCCCACGGGTGGCGCGTACGCCGCGGCGCAGCGCCGTCAAGCGACGCCGGCCGGCGCGAACTTAAGACCAGTATCAGACCTGCGCGGCCAAAGCCTTGGCGCGCGTTTCGCTCAGCGAGCTTACCGGCGTCAATGCCTCCGGGCTGATCGAAAGCTCGATGATGGCCGGAAGTCCGCTTGCCACGGCTTCGTCGAAAGCGCGCGCGAAATCTTCGGTGCGTTCGACATGCGCGCCGAAGCCGCCGCAAGCGCGCGCCAGTGCCGCGAAGTCGGGGTTGGCGAGATCGGTACCGGAAACACGGCCAGGATAGGTCCGCTCCTGGTGCATCCGGATCGTGCCGTACATGCCGTTGTTGCAGACGATTACAATCAGCGGCAGCCGGTTTTCGACCGCGGTCATGAACTCCAGCCCGGTCATCTGGAAGCAGCCGTCGCCGGCAAATGCGATCACCGTGCGCTCGGGATGCTGCAGCTTGGCGGCGACGGCCGCGGGCAGGCCATAGCCCATCGAACCCGAGGTCGGCGCGAGTTCGGTGCGATATTGCCGATAGCGCCAGAACCGGTGCACCCAGACCGCATAATTGCCGGCGCCGTTGCAGATGATGGTGTCATGGGGCAGGCGATCGCTCAAACCGCGCACGATCTGCGAGAGCTGCACATCGCCGGGCGAGCGCGTCGGCTCGGCAAATGCGAGATAGTCGGCATGCGCCGCCTTGACATGGTCGGCGCGCGATCGATGCTTCGGCTCCAGCCGCTTGATCGCCGCCGCAAAGGCCGCGCTGCTCGCGACCACGCCGAGCGTCGGCGAATAGACGCGGCCGATCTCTTCGGGGTCGGGATAGACGTGAACCAGCGGCTGCCTTGGCTTTGGAATATCGAACAGCGTGTAGCCGCCAGTGGTGGCCTCCCCCAGCCTCGCGCCAAGCGCGATCACCAGATCGCTGGTGCGGATCCGGTCGGCTATTTTGGCGTCGAGCCCGATGCCGATGTGGCCGCCATAGCAGGGATGCAGATTATCGAAATAGTCCTGGCAGCGGAACGAGACGCCGACGGGCACTTCATGCGCCGATGCAAACGCCTCGAGATCGCGGCGTGCCTGATCGCTCCATCCGCCGCCGCCGACGATCAAAAACGGCTTCTTCGCCTCCGACAGCAGCGCATGGAACTGCCGCAGCGCCCCCTCGTCAGGCGCGATCGGAAGCGGCGTGTAGGGCGGCGCATCCGGCACCTCGGCGCTGTCGGTGAGCATGTCCTCGGGCAGCGCCAGCACGACCGGACCGGGACGGCCCGAAGTCGCGGTGAAGAAGGCGCGCGAGATGAACTCCGGAATCCGCCGCGCGTCATCGATCTGGGCGACCCATTTCGTCATCGGCCCGAACATCAGCCGATAGTCGATTTCCTGAAACGCCTCGCGCTCCATCATGTCGCGCCCGACCTGGCCCAGCAAAAGGATCATGGGCGTTGAATCCTGAAACGCGACATGAACGCCGGCTGACGCATTGGTCGCGCCGGGCCCGCGCGTGGCGAACGCGATACCCGGGCGGCCCGTCAGCTTGCCATAGGCGTCCGCCATCATGGCCGCGCCGCCTTCATGCCGGGCGTTGACGAACCGCACGCGCTGGCTCTGGTACATGCCGTCGAGCGCGGCGAGGAAGCTCTCGCCGGGGACGCCGAACACGGTGTCGGCGCCGTGCAGGGCCAGTTGCTCGATCAGAATATGGCCACCGGTTCGAAGATTTGCGTCCATTGCCTCGTCCTTCGGTTACGGGATCACGGATTTGGACCCGGCTTAGAGAATGGCGGCGGCACCAGCAACCGGTTTTCCTGCAAGATCAGATATCCCGCCGCGGCCCTGCCCCCGGCTTTCCGTAAACCGCATCCGCACGCTTTTCGAACGCCGCGGCAAAACGCTGGAACGCGGTGTCGAACATCGTTCCCATCAGCATCGCCAGCATCCGGCTTCTGAATTCGTACGACAGGAAAAACCCGACGTCGCAGTCGGTTTCGGATTTCGGTTCGAACGACCAGCGGTTTTCGAGGTTGCTGAACGGGCCCTTCAGATATTCGACCATGATCCTCAGGTTCGGCCGGTCCAGCGTCACCCGGCTGGTGAAGGATTCCCGCACCAGCTTGAACGACACCGTCATGTCGGCGACGATGACTTCAGTGCCGTCTCCCCTCGACGTGCGCTGACGTATCCGCAGCGACTGACACAGTGGCACGAATTCCGGATAACGCTCGACATCGGCGACCAGATCGAACATCTGCGACGCGGTATGATGAACCCGGCGCTTGCTGGAAAAGCGCGGCATCAGTGGATACTCGCCCGGTTCTGCCTGAGCGCGATTTCCGTCAGATAGTCGTTCGCCTGCGTCCGGTCGGTGAAGCAGACCAGCGATTGATCGGCGCGCAGTCCTTCAAAATAGCTCAACAGCTTTGGCCGCTGTTGCCGGCGGTAGGTCCAGACATAGCGAAAAAACTCGACGTCGAATTTCTCCGGACAGCCTTCGGCCATCTCCGGGCGGACTTGGCCATAGCTGCCGGCGATCCGCTTCACGATGCCGAACATGCAGCTCCTGCGCGGCAGGTCGAACCAGATCACGGTGTCGCTGCAATGGCGGCGCAATTCACCCGCGCCGTGCCTGGTGTAGTTACCATCCATGACCCATTGCGGCCGGCGCGCGATCTCGGCCACGCGCTGTCCGAACTCGGCATTATCGGAGGCGACCCAGCCGGGTTTCCAGTACAGCGCATCCAGCGAAACAAAGGGAATGCCCGTCATCTCCGACAGCTGCCGAGCAAATGTCGACTTGCCGGACCCAGACGATCCCATGACAAGAACGCGTTGCATTGGTTCTATCCGAGGCTAGAGCATGATCCGGAAAAGTGGGCACCGGTTTTCCGAAAGATCATGCTCCAATCAAAGAGACAGAGCGGGATGACGATTCGAAGAAAAGTCATCACGCTCCAGCCCGTGCGAGGCGCGCCGCCTGCAGCTTGGCAAAATCCTCGCCCGCGTGGTGCGACGAGCGGGTCAGCGGACTCGCCGACACCATCAGAAAGCCCTTGGTGTAGGCGACCTTCTCATACCCTCCGAATTCATCCGGGGTCACGTAGCGCATGACGGCGTGGTGCTTGCGGGTCGGCTGCAGATATTGCCCGATAGTGAGAAAATCGACCTCGGCCGAGCGCAGATCGTCCATCACCTGCAGCACCTCGTGGCGCTCCTCGCCGAGGCCGACCATGATGCCTGACTTGGTGAAGATGGTCGGATCGATCTCCTTGACCCGCTGCAACAGCCGGATCGAATGGAAATAGCGCGCACCGGGCCGCACCGTGAGATAGCGCGCCGGCACGGTTTCCAGATTGTGGTTGAACACGTCGGGCTTGGCCGCGGCCACCACTTCCAACGCACCTTCCTTGCGCAAAAAGTCCGGCGTGAGGATCTCGATGGTCGTCGTCGGGCAGCGCGCGCGGATGGCGCGGATGGTCTGCGCAAAATGCTCAGCGCCGCCATCGGCGAGATCGTCGCGATCGACCGAGGTCACCACCACATGGGTGAGCCCAAGCTTGAAGGTGGCCTCCGCGACATGTTCCGGCTCCATCGAGCGCGCCAGGCATGCCGGTCTTGACGTTGCAGAACGCGCAGGCTCGCGTGCAGGTGTCCCCCATGATCATGAAGGTGGCGTGCTTCTTGTCCCAGCACTCGCCGATGTTCGGGCAGCCCGCCTCCTCGCACACCGTGACGAGGCCGTTCTCCTTGACGATCTTTCTCGTGTCCGCATAGCCGCGCGTGTTCGGCGCGCGCACCCTGATCCAGTTCGGCTTCGGCGGCGACAGCGCATCCGGCCGGTTCACCTTTTCGGGGTGACGCGGGCGGACCTGGGTAGCTGAGACGGTATCGACGAGAACGACCATGTTAAGTCCGGCTATTGCGAGAACATCTAGCTAATCGGTGTTCCTGGTGGCTGCAACCCAGTTGCGGAAGGCCGCAACCCCGATTGCGGAAGGGCCGCAATCCGGCTCGCCGAACCTAGCAGAAACGTGCAACATATTGGTAGTTTTCACCTGTTCCGCCCTGATTCCCACCTGAAAATGGCTCAAAATCCGAAGCCGGCCGATGCCGCCGCCCCTCGCCTCGGCAAGCCGCTGAAACGCTCGTTTTTTGGCCGCAGCGTGCATGAGGTCGCGCCCGACCTGATCGGGGCGACGCTCCTGGTCGATGGCGTCGGCGGCATCATCACCGAGGTCGAGGCGTATCATCACACCGAGCCGGCCGCGCATTCCTTCAACGGGCCGACGCCGCGCAACCTCGTGATGTTCGGCCCGCCGGGTTTTGCCTATGTCTACCGCTCCTATGGCATCCACTGGTGCGTGAATTTCGTCTGCGAAAAGGAAGGCTCGGCCAGCGCCGTGTTGATCCGTGCGCTGCAGCCGACCCACGGTCTGCCTGCGATGCGCCGCCGCCGCGGCCTGCAGGAGGAACGCGCGCTGTGTTCCGGGCCCGGCAAGCTCTGCGAGGCGCTGGGCATCACCGTCAAACATAATGCGTTGCCGCTCGATCAGCCGCCATTCGCACTCCATGCGCGGCCCGGCAAACCCGAGATCGTCGCCGGCGCGCGGATCGGCATTACAAAAGCGGCCGACCTGCCGTGGCGCTACGGGTTGAAGGGATCGAGGTTTTTGAGCAAGCCGTTTTGACAACTGGAGCATGAGACCGTCGTCGCGAGCGAAGTCCGTAGGATGGGTGGAGCGAAGCGATACCCATCGCCCCACGCACCGGCATTGATGGGTATCGCTTCGCTCCACCCATCCTACCAGATACACCTCTGCAATCTCGCGGCGCGTTGCGCCCGAGGCTTGCTTGAAGTTTACCCTCCATCGAAACAGAGGGCGCAGGGAATGCCGGGTGCCGGCTGGCACCCGCGGTCTCGTGTGCAGGATGCACTCAAGAATGCGCACACGAGCATACAGGTACAGCCGGAGCATCCCGGCATTCCCTGCGCAATGGTTTTACGGCTTATGCCGAGCTCTCCCCGGAGACGAATTCCTCTTGCCTCCGTCGCCAGCGAATTGACGGTTCGCATCGCCCGGTTGAGCTTTGCAAACCTCCGCCGGCTTGACGCCAGCCACGGGCGCCAGGACCACACGGTTTTGCCGTACGCAGCTTCCTCCACCAAAGACTCCAACCAGCCGAGTGCCGGCCAACCGAAGATCTGGCGGAAGCGTTTAAGCGCCGTTCGTCTGCGCGCGATGTTCGCTCACGGAAGCCCGCCCTGCGAATACATCCACGCGCCTGACGCTGCCGCGTCCACCGCAACCCGCCCCAACGTTCGTGACGATGGCCAACGCCCCTCTTCTTAGGACGGGATGGCGGAGGTTGTAGGGGTGATTTGGGTCTGGCGCGAAGCGGAATATTTTTGCGGGCGAGACTGGACGGGGCAAATCAGCTTGAAGTTGCAAAGGAAAATCGCACATTGGCGCAGGGCTGGAAAGCATGGCCCATCCCATCTCGCGAACTCCGGCTGACGCAGTTGAGTGCAATCGCTCCCCCCAAAGAACTCACGATGCCAGCGCGATCCGGATCATCCGGGCGAGATCGGAACTGAGGTAAGGCTTCGGCAGCAGCAGCACGCCGGCGTCGAGGCGGCCATGATGGACGATGGCGTTCTCCGTATAACCGGACGTATAGAGCACCTTGAGTTCCGGGCGCCGTTTCAGCGCCTCGGTCGCGAGCTGACGGCCGTTTAGTCCGCCGGGGATTATCACGTCAGTGAACAGCAGATCGAAGCGTTCGGGACCATCAATGATGGCCAGCGCCTCGGCGGCATTGCCGGCGGCGGTCGTCCGGTACCCGAAACGGCTGATCTGCGTCACGACGTATTCGCGGACCAGCGCGTCGTCCTCGACAATCAGGATGGATTCGTCGCCGTGTTCGACCCCCGAGATACCAGTCTCGCCGGCCAGCGCGTCCGGCAGGCCCGCCGCCGCCGGCAGGTAAAGCTTCACGGTGGTGCCGTGGCCCTCTTCGCTGTAGATCTTGATATGTCCGTTCGACTGCTTGACGAACCCGTAGACCATGCTGAGACCCAGCCCCGATCCCTTTCCGACCTCCTTGGTGGTGAAGAACGGTTCAAACACCTTGTCGAGCAGGCTGCCTGGGATTCCTTCCCCCGTGTCGCTCACCGCGATCATGACGTAGTCGCCCGGCTTGAGCTCGCTGGTCATGCCGGGGTAGTTCTCGTCGAGCACGACATTCCTGGTTTCGAGCGTGAGCTTGCCGCCGTTCGGCATGGCGTCACGCGCATTCAGTGCGAGGTTGAGGATCGCAGTCGAGAGCTGACTGGGATCAATCAGGGCCGGCGCGGAATCGTGCGCCAGCATCGATTCGATTTCGATCTGTTCGCCGAGAGTCGGTCGCAGCAACCGCGCGGCATCGATGACCAGGGCGTTGACGTCAGTGTTGCGCGGCTGCAGCGGCTGCCGACGGGCGAAGGCCAGCAGATGCCGCGTCAGGTCAGCCCCCCTCGCTGCGGCGGCGCTGATCATATCGGTGATCTGGACGAGATGCGGACGATCCTTGACCGCCTCGCCGAGGATTTCGATGGTTCCGGTGATCACGGTCAGAATGTTGTTGAAGTCGTGCGCAACACCACCGGTGAGTTGGCCGACGGCTTCCATCTTCTGCGCTTGCCGGACCTGGGCCTCGTTGGCCTCGATCTCCTGAAAACGTTTAACCATGGCCTCGGCCTTGCGCCGGTGTCGGATTTCCTCCTCAAGCGCCGCATTGGCCTGCTGAAGTTGCGTGCGTGACGGCTGCACCAGGATCCGCGGCAGCGACAGCAGCAGTGCCGCCGTGATCCCGACCGATATCAGCGCCAGGAAGCCTTTGGTAAGGCCTTCGATGTCGTAGGCCGGCACCCACAAGGTGAGGATCGCCAGCAGGCGGGTTATCCCGCAGACCGTGACGAAGATGGCGAATATCCCGAACACGCCGCGGTACATGAGATCGCGGCGACGCCACACGAAGAACCCGAGGACGAACGCGGTAGCAAAGAAGGCACCGGCGAGCATGGCGTCGGAAACGGCATTCAGCCAGATCAATTCCGGCTTCCACAGCAGGCACGCGCCGTGCGGGGTGAGCGTCGACATGTTCAGAATATCCTACTTGAGTTGAGACATTGCCAGAAAGCCCACTCGATAGGCCTTTCTCAATTCCTGCCCACTCGCATCAGGGAAGGCAAGCGACCACGCGATGGAGGCGCCGCCCAGAACGTCGATGAATTCGCGCCGGCTCATGGCAACTCCGTCCCGGGCTGAGGTCAATATTTTCGATACTTGGAACGATAGCACGCGCGGCCTCCGCGGCGTGGGAGATAATCCGTGGTGTGCCCGCCGCCGCGGTCCCACCTGCCCTGACCAGCGGGCGATGTCCGACTTGCGTCCGGAATGCGCACCAAAGCGGACGTCCGCCGACCGCTCCGAATTTATGAATTACGCCCCAAGTATCGAGCCACCACACCCCGGATGTCGCAGCCAGAACGCTCGAACGTTTGGAGCAGGCGCCGGCTTCCGGTTACTATCAACAGGGTCCGGTGCAGTCTCAATTTCCGTTCGAGCCCCATCAATCATCAGGCCGCCATTTGAAAGGACCACCATGTCGCGTCCCGCCCGGTTCCCTCGGCATTTGCCCTTGGCCTGCATCGCTGCCTGCACCCTGGCCTTGTCGGCCCTGCCCTCTCGGGCTGCGCCGGAGGGTCGCATCCACGATCTGGCGCAGCAGGAAAAAGCCTCGCTGCTCGACACGCTGCGCGATCTCGTGAACATCGAATCCGGCAGCAAGGACGCCGAGGGCCTGGCCCGGCTGGCGGCGTTGATCGGCGAACGCCTGACGCGGCTGGGGGGCAAGGTCGAGATCATTGAGCCGACCGACGTCTACCGGATGGACGACACGCCGCCCAGACCGGGCGCCATGGTGCACGCCGAATTCAAGGGGACCGGAGCCAAGAAGATCATGCTGATCGCCCACATGGACACCGTCTACCTGCCCGGCATGCTGAAGGACCAACCCTTCCGCATCGACGGCGAGCGCGCCTATGGGCTCGCCATCGCCGACGACAAGCAGGGAGTAGCCCTCATCCTGCACGCGATAGCGATGCTGCAAACATTGCAGTTTAGGGATTACGGCACGCTGACCGTCCTGATCAACGGCGACGAGGAGATCAGCTCGCCGGGCTCGCGCAGCACCATCACCCGCATGGCGGGCGAACACGACGCCGTGTTCTCCTACGAAGGCGGCGGCGAGGACGGCCGCCTGCGCCTGGCCACCAGCGGCATCGGCGCGGCCTACCTGACCGTGGACGGCAAGGCCTCGCACGCCGGCGCTGCGCCGGACAAGGGCGTGAACGCGCTGGTCGAGTTGTCCCATCAGGTGTTGCAATTGAGCGACCTGTCGCGGCGCGACCAGGGCCTGAGCCTGAACTGGACGGTCTCGCAGGCCGGTACCAACCGCAACGTGATCCCGGCACAGGCCACCGCGCAAGGCGACGCAAGGGCGCTGAAAGTGTCCGATTTCACCCAGTTGGAGGCCACTCTGCAGCAACGCGTGAAGTCGCAACGACTTCCCGACGCCAAGGTGCAGCTCCGGTTCGAGATGCGCCGCCCGCCGCTGGAGGCCACGCCCGCCTCGCGCCGCCTGGCCGCCCACGGCGCCGCCATTTACGAGGAACTGGGCTTGCCATTGAAGGTGCTCGACGTGGCCTCTGGCGGCGGTACCGACGCCGCCTTCGCGGCGCTGAAGACCACCGCCCCCGTCATCGAGGGTTTCGGCCTGAGCAGCTACGGCGCCCACTCGAACGACGCCGAATACGTGAAGCTGGAGTCAATCGTGCCGCGCCTTTATTTGTCGGCGCGCATGATCATGGATGTGTCGCAGGACAAGGTGAAATGAGACCGGTGCAGCGGTGGTACGGCGACACGGTACTCGATTGCTGGTGGGACCAATACCGCCGGCGATCTGCAAATGACTGCGCTGTCACCGTCGTCCGTGGCCAAGCGTCGATCAGTCCTCAACGATGACCGAGACTACCTCAGCCGTCATTGCGAGGAGCTCGCGACAAAATTGCAAAGCAATTTTGCGCTGGAGCGACGAAGCAATCCATACCTTCCTCGCGGCACGATGGATTGCTTCGCTGCGCTCGCAATGACGAAGAATTACGGTGACAGTGTCACCGTAATTCGAAGTCGCCGCGCACTATCGGCCGACGATCCTCAACATCTCGTCGACATAACTGGAGCGACCGATAAGGGACTCGTTTTCCTCGATCATCATGAGCTTGACGTTGCGCAGCGCGGCAAGGTCGTTGTCCCCCGGGTTTCTCTGTAGTTCACGATAGGGAACGCCGCCGAACCGCCCCAGCCTGGCATAGTAATAGAGGTTGAGAGCGGAGAGGCAGTTGTGCTCGATCAGAATACTGGCGGGCAGATGGCCAAAACTGCTGCCGACAATCGCCGCGTCCAGCGTTCGCGCGCCCCCCTGCTCGCACGGGGTCGATTGAACGTAATTCACCTTCGGCGTCAGATAGCCGAGCGGCGGAAAGAACACGTTGAGCAGATCGGCCAGTTCGCGATCGGCACCGCCGGTCGGCCGCGACAGCGTATAGGTGAAGGTGAACGGCGGCACGATCTCACGGCCGGCCTGGGCGTTGATTTCCTTCACCAGGGCGCTCACCACCAGCGCGCCACCGAGATCATTCCAGTGCTCTCCGCCCTGCGGAAACAGGTCGACTTCGTAACGTCCCTTGAGCGCGTGAATCAGGCCCGCGCCATCCAGCACGTTGATGCCGGAATCCCTGAGCGCATTGACATATTGCGGAACGAGTTGCGCCCGCGCCGCCGGCGTGCTCGGGCAGGAAAGGCGATCGAGGAAATGCTCCGGCAAATGCGCTGCCTTCGAGGGCGAGACGATATAGACGAATACGCTGCCGCGCTCGGAATAGTAGTCCTGGATCGCCCTGAGCTTTGGGATGGTCGCGGCCGCAAGCGTGGCCCCCCGGTCCTCGGTACGCGAACAATATTCGTCGAGATAGTTTTGGCCGATCAATTGTCCCTTCCTGCCGCTGACGACCTGCGGCGCGGTCAGAGCGCCGAACAGTTCGAAACGGATCTCGTTGTTAAGCCGGATCAAGAGCGGCCGGAAAGTGATGGCTTCGGTTAGCCGGCTTGCCACAGCCTTCTGAAGGCTGCCGTCACGCAGCGACGACCAGGACATGGTGACGGGCGCTTCGAGAGTGACGCCGCCAAGCTTCGGCCCGATCTTGATCTCCCGGCTCGGCGCCACGGCCAGATTCCATGCAGTGACGAGTGGCAACAGCGCCAGCGCCCCGCAGAGCAGCAGACGCGGTATTGGGCGTGTGAGGGCAAAGCGGTTCATTCGTCAGAACCTGAAATAGATGAAGGGCTGGAAAGGCACGGCAAATGCCCGCGCCAACGCCAGGACATAGATCAGGACCAGCACGGCGACGGTCACCCACCTGAGCCAGGCTAGTTGCTCGTGCGCGCGTGCCAGCAAGGGATAAAGCGGCGTTGCCGGAAACAGCGAAACCAGCGCCCCGATGAAGAGTGTGAGCGGCACCTCGGCCGGCACTTCCAGCGCCGTTGTTCCCTCCGACATTCCGAACAGTGCGCCGAGGAACGGCAATAGTCGCGACGGCTGCTCGGAGCGGAACAGCGCCCATCCGATCATGACGATGAACAAGGTGATGGCGGTGGCGACGATGCGGCCGCAACGTTGCAACGTGTCGCGCAGGAACATCCGGTCGAGCGTCAGGAACAGTCCGTTATAGGCACCCCACAGCACGAAATTCCCACTGGCGCCGTGCCACAGCCCGGATGCGAGAAAGCAGATCCAGAGATTCAGATAGGTGCGAGCCTCACCCTGGCGATTGCCGCCGAGCGGCCGGTATAGATAGTCGCGAATCCAGGTCGTCAGGGAGATATGCCAGCGCCGCCAGAATTCCGTCAGCGATTGCGAAATGTAGGGCGCATTGAAGTTTTCCCTCAGGCGAAATCCGAGCATCCGGGCAAGCCCGATGGCCATGTCGGAATAACCGGCAAAATCGAAATAGATCTGTACGGCAAAACAGACGAGGCCCAGCCAGGCATAGGATGCGCCGAGATTCGCGGGGTCGGCCGAGAACACCTGATTGGCGAATGCGCCGAGCGGGTCGGCAATCAGCAGCTTGCGTCCGAGACCGCGCGCAAAGCGGAGAAAGCCGTCGCCGAAATCACTCCACTGAATCGGAGGCGGCGCCGCGATCTGATCCCTCATCTCATGGTATTTCAGGATCGGACCAGCCAGCAATTTGGGAAAGAAGAACACGAACAGGGCGTAGTCCCACAACGACGCCGCAGGCCAGGAAACCCCGCGATAGGTATCGACCAGATACGTGATCTTCTCGAACACGACGAACGAGACGCCGATCGGGAGCGCGATATGCAGCAGCGGCAGGAGGTGCGGACCGAATGACGAAAGCAACGCGTTGAGATTGCCGAGAAGAAAATCGGCGTATTTGTAGACAATCAGCATGCCCAGATTGCCTGCAATTCCAACCGTGAGGGCGAGCCGCCTTGACCGGTGCGGCACCTTGTCATTGAGGTAAAATGAAAGAGTGTAATCCGCCGTGGTCGAAAGCAGCAGCAGCAGGACGAAGACCGGCTCGCCCCAGAGATAGAACAGCATGCTGGCGATCAACAGCGCTGATTTCTTCGTAACCGAAGCTGTCGCCAACAGATAAAGCGCGTAGAACGCGGCAAAGAACGTCACGAACGATGGTTCGTAGAACAGCATTGAAGGAACTCAAGGAGATAAAGAACAGGTTATGTGGAAATATATGACAGGACCATCGACGAAGCGAAATCCGGATTCAAGCCCGGCAAATGTTCGGCGGAAGCCGCTTCAGATGGCGCGATGGCAAACCGCCTCGATCCGGGTGCCGTCGGGATCGCGCACAATCCATACTTTCTTCGCGGGACAATGGATTGCTTCGCTTCGCTCGCAATGACGAAGCCGGTGGCTACGACGCGTTCTTCAGCCGCTCCAGCGCTTCGAGAATCTTGGCCTTGCGCGCAACCGCCGCCTCGCGCTTTTCCTTTTCTTCCTCAACGATCTCTTCGGGCGCGTTCGCCACGAATTTCTCGTTGCCGAGCTTGGCGTCGACGCGCTTGATGTCGGCATCGGCCTTGACGATTTCCTTGTCGAGCCGGGCCTTTTCGGCGGCGAGGTCGATGACGCCCTTCAGCGGCAGCGCGACGACCTCACCGCGCACGAGCAACTGCACCGCGCCTTCCGGCGGGCGGTCGGCAAAGGAAATATCCGCCAAACGCGCCAGACGTTTCACGATGTCGTTCCAGCGTTGTGCGCGCTCTTTGGTCTCCGCGGACGCACCCGACAGCACCAGCGGGATCAACGTGGCCGGCGGAATGTTCATTTCCGAACGCAAAGAGCGGATGGCGGTGACGAGATCGACCACCCAGCCGATTTCGGCCTCGGCCGCGGGGTCGCTGAAATCGCCGGCGTCGAGCGCGGCGATGACCGGCGCGATCAGCGGGTCGCCGGGACCAGCCAGCGCCATCGCAGCGATCTGTTCGGCGCTGACCGAGCTTGCCTTGCGCGGCCATTCGGCCAGCACCAAGAGGCCGTCGCGCTTGGCCGTCACCGCCCAGAGCTCCTCGGTGATGAAGGGCATGAACGGATGCAGCAATTTAAGGATCTCGTCACGCGCCCAGGCGATCATGGCGCGGGTCTCGGCCTTGGCGGCGCCCTCCTCGCCCATCAGCACGGGCTTTGCGAGCTCGACATACCAGTCGCAATAGACGTTCCAGACGAAGCGGTAGATCGCATTGGCCGCATCGTTGAAGCGATAGAACTCGATCGCCTCGGTGACCTCCCGCGTGGCGCGCGAGGTCTCATGCGCGATCCAGCGGTTCAGGGTCTCCTTTGCCGCTGTCGGATCGAAGCCTGCGGGCTGCTCGCAGCCGTTCATCTCGGCGAAGCGGCAGGCGTTCCAGAGCTTGGTCGCAAAATTGCGATTGGTTTCCACAAGCTGCGGCGACAGCTTGATGTCGTGGCTGTGGGCCGCGCCGCGCGCCAGCGCAAAGCGCAGCGCGTCCGCGCCAAAGTCGTCGATGACGCCCAGGGGATCGATGACGTTGCCTTTCGACTTCGACATCTTCGCGCCCTTCTCGTCGCGAACCAGGCGGTGGATGTAGACGGTCGAGAACGGCGCGTCGTTCATGAAGTGCAGGCCCATCATCATCATCCGGGCGACCCAGAAGAAGATGATGTCCCATCCGGTAACGAGGACGTTGGTCGGGTAATAGCGCTTCACTTCCGGCGTTTCTTCCGGCCAGCCAAGCGTCGAGAACGGCCACAGCCCGGAGGAGAACCAGGTGTCGAGCACGTCTTCATCGCGCGTGATGAACCCCTCGCGCCTGGCAGGGTCCTGCGCCATCTCGCGCCCCTGCTCTTCCGTAATGACTTCCTGCTCGACGTAGTAACCGAGCGCGTTGCCGACGGCTTCCTCTTCGGTCTCGGCGACGAACACCTTGCCGTCAGGCCCGTACCACGCGGGAATCTGATGGCCCCACCAGAGCTGGCGCGAGATGCACCAGGGCTGGATGTTTTCCATCCATTCGAAATAGGTCTTTTCCCAGTTCCTGGGCACGAAGGTGGTCGCGCCCGAGCGCACGGCCGCGATCGCCGGCTGCGCCATGGTTTTGGCGTCGACATACCACTGGTCGGTCAGATAGGGCTCGATCACCACGCCGGAGCGGTCGCCATGCGGCACCATGTGCGTGTTCGGCTCGATCTTCTCCAGGAAACCGAAATCTTCCAGCCGCGCCACGATCTGCTTGCGCGCGGCGAAGCGCTCGACATTGTGGAGTTCCTCCGCAAGCTGGTCCGCGCCCTCGGGCAGTCCGCGCAGATAATCCTCGTTGTCGACAAGGGCCATGCTGCCCTCGCGATCGAACACGTTGATCTGCGGCAGGCCGTGCCGCTTGCCGACCTCGAAGTCGTTGAAGTCGTGCGCCGGCGTGATCTTGACCGCGCCCGATCCCTTTTCGGGGTCGGCATAGTCGTCGCCGATGATCGGGATGCGGCGGCCGACCAGCGGCAGGATGACGTGCTGGCCGATCAGATGCCCGATCCGCTCATTGTCCGGATGTATAGCAACGGCGGTGTCGCCGAGCATCGTCTCGGGCCGCGTCGTCGCCACGACGACAAACGTCGAGGGATCGTCGGGGCTGAACGTCTTGCCCTCGATCGGATAGCGCAGATACCACAGGCTGCCCTTGACCTCGACCTGCTGCACTTCGAGATCGGAGATCGCGGTCACCAGCTTCGGATCCCAGTTGACCAGCCGCTTGTCCTTGTAGATCAGGCCTTCGCGGTGCAGCTGGACGAACACCTTCACGACCGCGCGCGACAGGCCCTCGTCCATCGTAAAGCGCTCGCGCGACCAGTCGCAGGATGCGCCCAGCCGCTTCAACTGGTTGACGATGGTGCCGCCGCTCTCGGCCTTCCATTGCCAGACGCGCTCGAGGAATTTGACGCGGCCGAGGTCGCGCCGATGCTCCTGCCGTTCCATCAACTGCCGCTCGACCACCATCTGGGTCGCGATGCCGGCGTGATCGGTGCCGGGCTGCCACAGCACGTCGCGGCCGCGCATGCGCTCGAAGCGGCAGAGAATGTCCTGCAGCGTGTTGTTCAGTGCGTGGCCCATGTGCAGCGAGCCCGTCACGTTCGGCGGCGGGATCACGATGGTGAACGGCGCGGCGTCTTTTCGTTCCGGACGGCCGGCCTTGAACGCGCCGCTCTCCTCCCAGATCCGGGACATGCGGCTTTCGATATCGGCGGGCTGGTAGTTTTTCTCGATCATGACAATGCAATTGGGGTGCTGGGGGCGTTTTCGGGCAATCCGTCACCGGCTCACCTGAGGAAACCGCGTCAAAACAACATGATAGAGGCATGATCTTTTCGGAAAACCGGTATCCACTTTTCCGGATCATGCCGTCGCGTCCGGTTCTGATGTGGTCGGCACCGGACGGCCCCTAGAAAGCCGCCGCAGCGCCGCAAGTCAACCTGACAACGCTGTCTGAAGGGTTGGAGACCGCGATCGTGCCGGCTGGGACGGCCCATGGGCCGAATTATGGCCGATCGGGTGCGGTCCCGGGGCTAGCGTCCGCCGCGCGAAACCCGCTCGATTTCGGCCTTGACGATCCGCTCCACCAATCCCGGCAGATTGTCGTCGAGCCAGGATTTCAGCATCGGCCGCAGCATTTCCTTGACCAGATCTTCCAGCGTCCGCGCATTGTTGCTCAGCACTGTATTGGCCAGCGAGTTGAAGGCGGATTCCACGGCGGAAACGGTCGAATGCGATAAAATGGGTCGTGCTGGCGCAGCGCTCTCGAACGACGGCTCATAGGCCGGCTGGCGACGTGACGCCTTGGCTTCGGTGAATTCGATGTCGTCCTGCGGTTCGACCTTGCTGAATGTTGCCGCTGCTGGTGCCGGCTCCGGCAATGCCATCTCGTCGGTGAGTTCGAACACGTCGGCTTCGGGCTCGGGCTGCGCCGGTCTGATGTCCGCCTCGGGCGTCGCCGCGTCGAGGCTCGCCAGCATCGCATCGATGTCGTCCTGGTTGTTGCTGGCGACCGGTTCGGGTGCAGGCGGCGGTGGCGGCGCTGGTTTCGGCGCGGCAGCCGGCTTTGGCGCAGGCGCGATCGCCGACGGCGGGATATCCTTCATCACGGCCGGTTTCGCGGCGGCCGACGGGCCCGCCGGCTTTTCGGCAGCAGCAGGCTTGGCCTCGTCGTCGGCTATGATGCGACGGATCGACGCCAGAATCTCCTCCATCGAGGGCTCTTGGACCTTTGCAGGTTGCGTCATCTCCGACTCCACATCGAAACCATTTTACACCAAAGCCACGAAGGAATTGCCGGTTCCGGATATGCAGGCCGGGATTTTCATCGCACAAGCCCGACTTGTCCCCAGATCAAGCCCGCGCGCTGCATCGCGCGGGGGTCCTGCTCCCCTCAAGGCGACCCGTGACCCGCGTCGGTGAGATGTAAAGACGCGGGGCCACGAATCGCTCAGCTCGCCCCGGAAACGGTACGTCATGGCCACAATTGATTGCAAGCAAAGCGCCCGGCGCAGCAGGCGCCGGGCGATGATATTCGTTCCGCCTGCGCGGGAATATTCTCAGATATCAGCGGCCGTCGGGCGTACGAACGCCTGCCCAGCTATCGCGCACCTGATGATAGTGCACGCTCGGGTCATAGATCGTGGTGGGCAGGTTGAGCACCTGCGGCGCCAGCCGCCCGATCGTGTTCAGAACCGAGTAGGACGCAACCACGCGATCGTGCTGCGCGGTGACGAGCGCGACGCGCGCGTTGACCAGCGCCTGCTGCGCGTTCAGCACGTCGAGCGTGGTGCGTTGTCCGGCCTTGGCTTCCTCGCGCACGCCGTTCAATGCGATTTCGGACGCCGCCACCTGCGCCTGGGCGGACTGCACCTGCGCCTTGCCGGCCACCAGTTGTCCCCATGCGGTAACGACGTTGGCACGGGTCTGGTCGCGGGTCTGATCGAGCACGAGACGTTGTTGCGCCACCGTTTCCTTGGACTGGCGGATCAGCGAGTATTCGCCGCCGCCCCGATAGATCGGAACGTTGAGTTGCGCGGTCACGGATGCGCCGAACGAGCGGTACTGTATCAGGCTCTGCTCATAGGTCTGCTGCACCGCGGCCTGCAACGTGACCGTCGGCAACAGCGCCCCTTCGGCCACCTTGACCTGGAGGTAGCTGACGTCGATGCCGAACATCGCTGCGGTGACGTTCGGATTTTGCGTGAGGCCGAGTTCGACGGCGGCCGGCAGCGTCCCCGGCAGGAAGCGATCGACCGGCGAACCCGGCGCGAGCGCTTCCGGCTCGTTGCCGATGATGCGGCGGAAGTTCGAGCGCGTCGTCGTCAAATTGGCTTCCGCGGTCAGGAGCTGCGTCTTGCCGGCGGCGAGCTGGGCCTCCGACTGCGCAACGTCGGTGCGGGTGACTTCGCCGACATTGAAGCGGTCGCGGGTCTGTTTCAGCGTCTGCTCGAGCACGCGCACGTTGCTCTTCTGCACCTCGACGATCGCGGAATCGCGCAGATAGTCCATGTAGGTTGTCGCGGCACTGAGCAAGACGGCCTGTTCGAGTGCGCGCAGGGCTTCGCGCGCGCCTGAAACCTGGCCCTCAGCCGCTCTGGTCCTGTTCGCGGTCTGCTGGCCGTTGAAGAGCGTCTGCGTGATGGTGGCGCCGACGCTGCGCGGCGGATTGGCGCCGTTAATGACGGTTTTCGCGATGCGGTTCTCGTCACCGCCCTGCGTGCTCAGCGTATCCGTATATTGGTAGCCCGCGCTCGCCGTGACCGAGACCGTAGGGCGGTAACCCGACAGCGCCTGCGGCACGTTCTCGTCGGTGACGCGCACCTGCGCGCGCTGCGCATTGAGCTGCGGATTGTTCTGATAGGCGCGCACCAGCGCCGCCTCAATCGTGTCGGCCAAGACGGGCGTCGAGCCCATGCACACTAATAGAAGGACCGAAGCCGCAGCTCCGGCAAATTCCTTCACCCCACGCATCCCAAGCAATCCAATCATTTTTGGTCGCCCGGCCCATGACCATGGTCGCACATGATCATTAACCGAACGTCGCTTCACTTGAAGTGAGTCCCGGCTCACCTTATTCCGCACGTAGCCTGGACGGAACACCCCCCGCAAGCAAACGCCGTTGAAACTCTGGATGTGGGGCAATCGGGCCACACTTCTGACTTCGAAGGGGATTTAGCTGGCCACAGAGGGCGAATATTGGGCGTGGAAGGGGCGAAACGCTAGAAAACGAAGGCTGGAACAAGTTCCATGCCGGGCAGTACGGGGGCGGCGGCATCGAACAGCGTCCGGTGACCGAAATCGCCATGCGAGGCGGTCACGATGGTGGCCCGCGCCGGCCGCGACGTCGCAAAAACGCCCACCAATCGTCCGCCGCTGCGCAATTGTCCGTAGAGCTGTTCCGGCACGATCTCGGTCGCGCCGTTCAGCACGATGACATCGTAGGGCGCCTTCGCTGGGTCGCCATCAACCGGCGCCGCGGGGCGGACCGTCACGTTTCCACAGCCATTGCTGGCCAGAATCGCCTGCGCCTTGGCCGCCAGCGCCGGATCGCTTTCGGTTGCGGTCACCTGGGAGGCGAATCGGGCGATCACGGCGGCGGCGTATCCGGTGGCGCAGCCGACCACCAGGACGCGGTCGGCCTCCTTGATGTCAGCCGCCTGCAACATCTTCGCCAGCACCACCGGCTTGATCAGGAACCGCTTGGCCGCGCCGCCTTCGCTGACGTCGAGATCGAGGTCCAGATAGGCCAGGGCCTGCTTGTTTTCGGGAACGAAGGCCTCCCGCGGCACCGCCAGCATGGCATCGAGAATTCGGATATCGGTGACATCGCTCGGACGCACCTGACCATCGACCATTTTCTGGCGCGCGGTCGCAAAACCGGACATAGGCTAAGACCCTGAGAGCATGCGGCGTGGCCGCAAGAGAACTGGAAGCGAGAGCTGAAACCGCGTTATCTTTGGTACAAGCGTCGGCAAAACGCAACATCCGGGCGCCTGTTGCCGAGGCGCCGCCGGTGGCGCGGGAAAGTCGCCTACTCGATCGTCACGGCGAGCCGGGCGATCAGCCGCGCGACCTCTTCCAGATGCTCGCTATCATGCGCTTCAACGGCTTGCGCGAGCCGACGCAGGCATTCGTCGTCACTGATGGCGGGAATGTCGCTTGGAACAATCGAAGGCACTGCGCGGATCAGGTCGGCAATGGCTGGCATCGAATCAGCTCCCATGAAACCCGACACGGCCGAGCCTTTTGGGCGATTTTGTCGAGTTGGCGACCCGATCCATCACACCTGTGTGTGACGGAATTGCACAAGGCCGGTTCCGGCCGCCGCTTGCCCGGGGGTCGAAAACGACGACAAATCGTTGTAGCGCAGGGGCTTTCCGGCCCCGCTTCACGCCAGAGCGCAGCCGGTGATTTGGTCCTTTGCAAGCCCGAAAGGCTTTGTTATACGCTCCCCGCTCGCGAACCTTTGTTTCGCCTGTTCCTCGGTAGCTCAGCGGTAGAGCATTCGACTGTTAATCGAATGGTCGCTGGTTCGAATCCAGCCCGGGGAGCCAGTCACGGCCATTATGTCCTCCGACACGCCAGATTAAATCTCGACCAGCGCGGCATAATACGCCTGCCGGTGCGGGGGAGCCTCGCCCGCGTCTGTTTTGCCGAAGATCTTTCCGGATGCAGCCCGCAGACCCGCATCGACCGCCGCCTGTAGCCGCCGGGTGTCCGCAAATCCGGAGCTATCGCATTTAGACTAGCGCACGAAACGATAGCGCCGCGGGGCCAGAGCTTCCTTGCAGGCGAGCATGATTCACCATACAACCGGGGGATAGATATTTAATTGTGAAATTTAAATATGTTCCTTGACTGGTTATATTATATCTGAGAGGGTTCCATTATAATAAATCGCTTAAAAATTGGGGCGTCCCGCCATGGGCAAGGTATTTAAAATTCTAACCGCCGGTTTGCTCGCCGGTCTCGTGCATTCACCGGCCAATGCAGCACTCGTGAGCTTCACCGGCGACGGCAATTTCTCCAACGTCACGAATTGCAGCGGCGGCAGCCCCGGCTGCTCCATTACGAACAACGGTAACGTGCTCAAAATGTCGGGAGCAACGTGGGGAGGTCAGTCGAGCACGCTGACCATCACGGACATTGCCAAGACCAACGTTCCGACCAACAAGAACGATTACGTCATCGGCAAGATCACCTGGGTGAACCTGGCCACCTACAGAACCGACCAGGACTTCAACGTCAACTACACGTTCTCGCTGAACTTCACTTCGCCGAGCAATGCGTTCGATACTGTGGTGTTCAACCTCAACATCCAGCAGACGACCAATCCGTCGCCCGACAACGTGTTCAACATCAGCCAGGCAACGCTCAACAACCTGGGCCCGTTCACTCTCAACGGCGTGACGGTTTCCGACATTCATTTCGTTGAATATGGCGATGGATGGTACGACGGAAACAAATGGACGAACCCGGAGTGCGGGACGTCGACGCTTAAGATAGTGGCGGATTTCACCGCCGATATTCATGCTCCGCCTGTACCGGAACCGTCAACCTGGGCAATGATGATCCTCGGCTTCGGCGGCGTCGGCTTCATGGCGTATCGCCGCAAGCGTGGCGGGAACGCTCTCACGGCTGCCTGATCTCGCGCGCCGAAAGCCATTCGAAAGCCGCCCCCTCGTCCGGGGCGGCTTTTGTGTTTATCGGCATCCGTGGCACCCTATCTTGCCGCGATCGCCGCAATAAACAGCGCGCAAGCCGCCGTGGATGAGACGGTCCGCACGTGGTTCCACAACGTCCAGTCCGTGAGATAGCGCGCCCACAGCGACGCGGCCTCGTGGCTTGCGGGGTCGGCCGCAGCCAGCGCGTTGTTCAGGGGCACGTTGAAGATCATCGTGACGACAAACATGCCGAACACATAGAGCGCGCCGCCGGCCGCCATCGCCATCGCCATCGCGCCGGGCTCGCCCCAGCGCAACAGCGCAGTCACCGCCAGCGCTGCGCTCGCAGCGGTCGTTGCCAGGAAGACCGGCATGAACAGCGACTGGACGATCGCGACGTTGATCGCATTCATCGCCGCGATGCCTGCGGCCTGCCCGATGCGGCCAAGCGCCGTCATGATGAAGGCCGAAAACGCGAAATAGAGGCCGGCGAGCAGGCCGCAGCCGATCGCGGAGAACCACAGCAGGCCGACAATCAACATCTGCAGCATGATCATACCCTCCAGACACCGGTCGCGGCGGTTCGGCGGGCGTAATCGGCAAAGTCCCGCGCGGGACGGCCGAGCGCTTGTTCGACACCGTGTGCGACATCGGAATTGCGCCCGTCGAGCACGACGGTGAACAACTCGAGCAGAAGCGCGATGTATTCCTCGGGCACATGGGGCCGCATGCTGCCGGCAAATTCGTCCGAACCGATTTGCCGGTAGTGGACCGGCCGCCCCGCGGCACGGGCGATCTCGGCCACGGCCTGCGCGAACGTCAGCGCGCGCGGCCCCGTCACCTCATAGAGCTTGCCGGCATGGCGCCGATCCATCAGCGCGGCGACGACGACCTCGGCGATGTCGTCGGCGTCGATGAACGGTTCGGGTACGGCGCCGGCCGTCAAGGCGATCTCACCGGCCAGCACGCCGTCGAGCAGATAGCCTTCGGAGAAATTCTGGTCGAACCAGCTGGCGCGAACGATGGTCCAGGGAACGCCGGATTGCTGCAACGCCGCCTCCGCCCGTTGCGCACCCGGCTCGCCGCGGCCCGACAGCAACACGACGCGCTTAAGCCCGTTCTCGCGCGCCAGCCGGCTCACCTCGGCGATCGCATCACTGGCGCCTTCGACCGCAAGATCCGGCTGGTAGGTGACGTAGGCCATCGAGACGCCGGCAAGCGCGGGCGGCCACGTCCGGGGCCTGGTCCAGTCGAACGGCACCGAGGTCGAACGCGACACCGGCCGCGTCGGGACGCCGCTCGCCCTTAGCAGCGCATTGACGCGCGCGCCGGTCTTGCCCGCGCCGCCGATAATCAGGATCGGAAATTCTGACATGGATCATCCTTTCGGGACAAAATACGATAATATCTCGTATTTGCTAAACCCGATAAACTCTCGTATTAATAGCGTCAAGTCGCGTTTATGTGAGAGGACCGATGCCGAGGGGAAAAGCCGGACAGAAGACAGCCGAGGCAGGCGCGTCGGGACTGGCGCGCCTGGTCCCGACCCAGCAGCGCAGCCGCGAGCGGTTCGAGAAAATCCTCGCCTGCGCGGCCGAACTGATGGCTGAAAAAGGCAGCGAAGCCTTCCGCATGAGCGACGTCGTCGAACGCAGCGGCGTGCCGTTCGGCTCGCTCTACCAATACTTTCCGGACAAGACCGCGATCATCGGCACGCTCGCGGAACGCCACAACGCGACCGGGCGCGACTGCGTCCGGCGCGACCTCGCCGTGGTCAAGACGGCCCGGGATCTCCATCCGGCGTTGTGTCGCATTACCGACAGCTATTATCAGATGTTCATCGACGTGCCGGTGATGCGCGACATCTGGCAAGCGACGCAGGCCGACCGGGCGCTGCAAAAACTCGACGAGGAGGACGGCGTCTATCTCGCCGGGCTGCTCGGCGACGCGCTGCGGCGTATCGCACCCGACGCACCCGCAACCGCCCTCGCCTCGTTTTCCCAACTGATCATGACGCTGATCGCCGCGACCGTCCGCCACGCGATCACGCAGGACGCCAAGGAGGCTGCCCGCATTCTCACCTTGTTCAAGCGGATGCTGCCGAAGAATCTGGCCGCGCTGGAGATGTAGGGAAGCGCGAGACTTACTGTTCGAACACCGCCGCACAGGCCGGGCTCAAGCTCGACTTCTGCCGGCGCAGGCATGCGGTAATCGCCCGGGCGTTCGGGATCTCGCCGGCGCAGAGGCGGTAGACATCGGGGGTACAGGCCCGGCGCTGTTCGGGGCTGCCTTGCTGGGCACCGGCCGAGCCGCTCGCGATCAGCGTGAGCAGGAAGCCGAGCGTGGAAGCCCGGCGGGAACGACGGAGAAGCGCCGCACTTCGCGCAAACCTTGCCTTCATGACTGCATCTCCCGGATCGTGTCCGCCTTGACAAGGCAGGCGTCATCCAGGCGAATACGCGAACTTAATTTTGCAAAAAGTGATTTTTCTCACACTGCGCCCCGCATGCACGGGTTAGTGCTTGCGTGGGGAACTCAACACTTTAGTAACCAGCTTTGCCGCGATCGCCGAATCGCTAAAATTCGAACGATCCGCTCAAGCTGGAAACAAAAACCTTTTGCGATCGTCGCCCTCTGGAACCCCGGAGAGCGCGATGAGCGAAGTTGAATACAATCTGCTGCTGGAAGCCGTGCAGACGGCCATTGCGCCAGCCCCGGAGGATGATTTCGTGGTCCAGACCCAGCGCTTTTATCCGTCGCCGCGTGCCGCCAACGACAACCGGGGCCCCTGGCCGCTGGTTCCGTTTCCCGAGGGCTGGTACGCCGCCTGCTGATCGCGGCTAGCTTACCGTAGCTTCTCGTATAATCGATCTAAGTCATTGATTATATGGATGGAGGCCACGACCAGAATTGAACTGGTGTACACGGTTTTGCAGACCGTTGCGTAACCACTCCGCCACGTGGCCCCATCGGGGCGCACTCATATACGGCCTGCCCCGGATAGGCAACCAAGCAGCGCTGGTCCTGCGTCGCACTGGTTAGCAAACTGAAACAGTCCGGATCTTCCGCCCGGCCCGGCACTTCAATGGGCGCACGCACCGCCGAGACGGTTGTTCCGAAGGGCCAGTGTCCTTGCGCGAATGCCCCCGACCGTTCGCTTCATTTCAGCGCGATGGCGCTCGGAGGCTTGCCGTTACCAATCAACGATCGCAGCAGCGCGTCGTCCTCTGCCGTCCGGCGCCAATCCGCAACCAGTTCCATCCCGTTGCTCCGCTTGCATCTGACGCACCCGTGTGCGAGCGAAACAATGGAGCAACATCGTGCCCGCCCTATCGGAGCGTCAGGCGGCGAGATTGCTACCTGCGGCAATTTTCTTTTTGAGCGTCTCGCAGACGCTGCGGACTTCGGATGTCATCAGCGAACAATCCTCGATCTGCAGGAAGTAGCGCTTGCCTTCCTCGCGATAATTCGCCGCCAACTCCCTGATCTCGTTCACCGTGGCGTGAACGCCCGCGACCATCGCCTCACATTTCTTGGCGGCCTCAGTCAGTTCGGCACCGAGGGCTTCAATCTCTTTCACTGCCGCGTCGTATTCGCGGACCACGGCTTCGGCTGAGAGCTTGCCGACCTGATTGACCCCTTCCCTGTGCTCGACGTAATCGGGCATCGGGCCTTTCGGTAACGGACGATCGTGGCTCTCGGACACTTCTCTGAGGACGGGCCCTCGCCGGGTTCTGCTGATTATGTTGCCGATTTCGCCTTCGAGTTCATCAGCGCTGAGTAATGGAGAACGCGTGAGAATTTCTGTGCTTAAAGTCATCGACTAAGCTCCAAATTGTTACGCGGAGGATAAGGAATTTATCACCGTCAAGAGCCGTGTCACCATTGTCCACAGCTGTTTCCCGGCAAACTCGGATTACCTATGCCTTGATGCAGGCATTGGAACCAGGCGGGCAACGGTGCCACACTGGACACGCAACGAGACACACGCACCTCGTCGACATCCCTCTGGTTGAAAGGTCGGAAGTCAGCTCCGCTTGCGCCGCCGATAGTCCCGCTTCTTCGGCTTTGGCGCGAGCTCGGGCATTTCGGCCTGCACTTCCCGATACCGCGCCAGCATTCGGTCAAAGCTGGCATTGAGCGCCTCGGCGATCTCAGGCCGCTTTTCGAGCCCCGCCAGCAGCAGGCCGGCGGCCTCGATGGTGGAGAGGCCGTCGCCACGCGGCTCCTTGCGGAGCTTGCCGTAACGCGACGGGCGTTTCGGACCCAGAATGACCCGCTGGCACTTCAGCATCCACGCGTTGCGCCACCACAGCGCCTTGGCCTGGCTCCAGGTTCCGTCGAGCAGCACGATGCCTTCGATGTCGGAAAGGATGGCGCGCTGGTGCGGCTCGACCTCGCCCTTGCGGTTGATCGCCACGATCTCGGCATCGGTATCGAGATCGGCGACCTTGGCCGAGCCGAGATACAGCACCGCCCAGCGCGAGGGATCATCGACCTTCCGTCCCAGCGCCTTGGACAGGCTTGGCCAGGACAGGCCGATCTTGACGACCGCATCCTTGAAATGCATCGCCGTCAGCCGCGCGGTGCCGAGCGCCCTGTCCTGCTCCTGCGGGTGCTGCAGAATCAGGAGCTCGATCCTGCTTTCGATCGGCGTGACGCTGTCGCAGATGCAGAGCGGCAGCGGCTTGCCGCAATGCGGACAGTCCGGGACCACCTCTTCGGCGGCGCCGGACCCGGGATGGGCTTGTTCTGACATCCGCCCGCTATACGCTTCGTGGCCAGTAATTCAACTATTCCGCGGGCACTGGAAGCGGGGCCGGCCGGAGGCGCTGCCGCAGCCGGTCGATCAGGAGGTAGATCACCGGCGTGGTGTACAGCGTCAGGATCTGCGAAACGAACAGGCCGCCGATGATGGTGATGCCGAGCGGCCGGCGCAGCTCGGTGCCGGGGCCGGTGGCAATCACCAGCGGGATGCCGGCAAACAAGGCCGCCATCGTCGTCATCAGAATGGGGCGGAAGCGGACGCGGCACGCCTCGAAGATCGCGTCCGCCGACGACAGGCCGCGGTTGCGCTCGGCATCGAGCGCGAAATCGACCATCATGATGCCGTTCTTCTTGACGATGCCGATCAACAGGATGATGCCGACGAAGGCGATCACCGTCAGCGGCGTGTTGGTCACCTGCAGCGCCAGCAGCGCGCCGAGGCCCGCCGACGGCAATGTCGAGATGATCGTGATCGGATGCGCCAGGCTCTCATAGAGCACGCCGAGCACGATATACATCGCCACCAGCGCGCCGAGGATCAAAAGCGGCTGCCGGCCGCTGGTCCTGTTGAAATCGCCGGCATTGCCATCGAAACTGCCGCGGATGCCTTCCGGCATGTGCAGCTCCTCGACCGCGCGCTGGATGTTCGAGGTCGCGACCTCCAGCGGCACGTCGGGCAGCAGATTGAACGAGACCGTCGTCGAGGGGAACGACTGCGAATGAAATACCGCCAGCGGCGACAGGCCGCGCTGGTAGCGCACCACGGCCGATAGCGGCACCTGGGCGTCGTTGGCGCCGGCCACGAAGATGCGCTCCAGGTTGGACGGATCAGCCTGGAATTTCGGATCGATTTCCAGCACCACCATGTACTGGTTGCGCTGGGTATAGATGATCGAGATCTGGCGCTGCGCGAACGCGTTGTTCAGGGCGTTGTCGATGTCCTGGACGCGGACGCCGAGGCTCGAGGCGGTCTTGCGGTCGATCACCAGCGACAATTGCAGGCCGCCGGGGTCGCGGTCGCTGGAAATGTCGGTGATGCCCTCCACCGTCTCCATGCGCTTGGCGACCAGCGGCGCCCATTTCTGCAAGAGGTCGAGGTTGGTGCTCGACAGCGTATATTGATAGTCGGAATCGCTCTGCCGTCCGCCGGCGCGGATGTCCTGCGCGGCGAACATGAAGAGGCGGATGCCGGCGACCCGGTAGAGATTCCTGCGCAGACGATCGATCACCTGCGCGGTCGACAGGCCCGCCCGCTCCTCCGGCGGTTTCAGGCTAATGAACATCACGCCACGGTTGGAACCTCCGCCGCCGGGACCGCCGGGGCCGCCCAGCGAAGAACCGACGCCAGCGACCGCCGGATCGGCCATCACGATGTCGGCCAGCTGCTGCTGCAGCCCGAGCATCGCCTGGAACGAGGTGTCGGGCGAAGCCCGCGTCGCGCCGATCACGAACCCGCTGTCATCGGTCGGGAAGTAACCCTTCGGGGTCTTGATATACAGCACCACCGTCAGTGCGATGGTGGCAAAGAACACGACCAGGGTCAGGAACGGGAACCCCAGCACCGCCCGCAGCGTCCAGGTGTAAAAGGCGACGATACGCGACAACGTGCCCTCGACCAGGCGGTCGAACCAGGTCGCACGGTCCGACGTCGCTTCCTTGATGTAATGTGCGCAGATCATCGGCGTGATCGTGAGCGACACCACGGTCGACACCACGATGGCAAAGGTCAGCGTCAACGAAAATTCCCGCAACAGCCGGCCGACGATCCCGTCCATGAAGATCAGCGGCGTAAACGCCGCGATCAGCGACAGGCTGATCGACAGCACGGTAAAGCCGATCTGCCTGGCGCCTTCAAGCGCTGCCGGATAAGGCGCCATGCCGTGTTCGAGGTTGCGGTACATGTTCTCGATCATGACGATGGCGTCGTCGACCACGAAGCCGACGGAGATTGCGAGCGCCATCAGCGACAGATTGTCGATCGAGAATCCGGCAAGCCACATGCCGGCACAGGTGCCGGCCAGCGCCAGCGGCACCGAGACCCCGGCCGCAATGGTCGGCGTCAGCCGCCGCAGGAAGGCGAACACCACCAGCATCACCAGGAAGGCTGTCGCCAGCAGCGTGTACTGCATGTCGAGGACGCTGGCGCGAATCGTGCCGGTGCGGTCGACCAGCGTCGAAATTTCCACGCCGCCGGGCAGCCACTGCTTCAGTTCCGGCAGCAGCGCCCTCACCCGGTCGACGGTATCGATCACATTGGCGTCGCCCTGCTTGGTGATCTGGATCAGGACTGCCGGCTGCTTGTTGAACCAGGCGATCGAGCGGCTGTTGCGGACGGAATCCTCGACGTCGGCGACGTCGGCGAGGCGGACGAAATTGCTGCCTGCGCTCTTGATGATGATGTCGCGGAATTCGGCCGCGGTGCGCATCTGCTTGTTAGTCGAAATCGTCTCGCTCTGCCGGCCGCCATTGAAGATGCCGACCGGGCCCAGCGGATTGGCGTTGATGATGGCGAGCCGCACATCGTCGGTGGCGATCCCCGCATTCGACAGCGCCACCGGGTTGAGCGCGATCCGCACCGCGGGCTGGTCGGCGCCGGAGACGGTGACCTCGCCGACACCAGGCACCTGCGAGATGCGTTGCGCGATCACGGTATCGGCGACGTCGTACATCGCGCTGGTGGTCAGGGTCCTCGACGTCAGCGCCAGCACGAACACCGGCGCGGCTGCGGGATTGGCTTTGCGGAATCGCGGCAGCGACGGCAGGTCGCTCGGCAAATCCGCCAGTGACGCATTGATTGCGGCCTGCACGTCGCGCGCGGCGCGGTCGATGTTGCGGCCGATCGCAAATTGCAGCTGGATACTGGTGGTGCCGAGCGAACTGGTCGAGGTGATTTGGTCGAGGCCGGCGATCTGGCCGAGCCGGCGCTCCAGGGGTGCTGCAACGGTCGAGGCCATCACGGAAGGATCGGCGCCGGGCCGCGTGGCGGACACCCGGATCATCGGAAAATCGATATTGGGTACCGCCGAGACCGGCAGGAAGACGTAGGCAACCATGCCGACCAGAAAGAGCCCGATCGCCAGCAGCGTGGTGCCCACCGGCCTGCGGATGAAGGGCTCCGAGATCGATGCCATCTATTGCATCCCCTCGGTCGCGCCGGCAACCGTCGGTCCTGGCGGCCCGAGGTCCGGCACCGCCTTCTCGATTTTGCGATTGAGCCGGTCGAGCGCCAGATAGATCACCGGCGTCGTGTAGAGCGTCAGCACCTGGCTGAGCAGCAACCCGCCGATGATGGAAATGCCGAGCGGAAACCGCAATTCGGCGCCGGTGCCGCTTTCGATCGCCAGCGGCAGCGCGCCGAACAACGCGGCCAGCGTCGTCATCATGATCGGGCGGAACCGCAACAGGCAGGCTTGCACGATGGCTTCATTGGGCGACATGCCCTGGTGCCGCTCCGCCTCCAGCGCAAAATCGATCATCATGATCGCGTTCTTCTTGACGATGCCCATCAACAGAATGATGCCGATCAGGCCGATCACCGACAGGTCCTGCCCGAACAGCATCAGCGCCAGAATGGCGCCGACGCCGGCCGACGGCAGTGTCGAGAGAATGGTGATCGGATGAATGTAGCTCTCATAAAGCACGCCAAGCACGATGTAGATGGTGACGATCGCCGCCAGAATGAGCCAGGGCTGGCCGGCCAGCGATTTCGAGAATTCGGCCGCATCGCCGGCGTAGACGCCGACGATACTGCCGGGCATGCCGATGCTGGTCTCGATCTTCTTGACCGCCTCGACGGCATCGCCCAGCGCCTCGCCGGGCGCGAGGTTGAAACTGAGTGACACCGCCGGGAACTGCGCCAGATGCGAAATCGCCAGCGGCGCGGTGGTGCGGGTCAGCGTCGCCACCGCCGACAGCGGCACCTGGGCGCCGGGGGCGCCGGCGGTCGTACTCGCGGCCCCCGGCAGATAGAGTTTTGACAGGATCGACGGATCGCGCTGATACATCGGCATCGCCTCCAGCACCACGCGATACTGGTTGGCCTGGCCGTAGATCGTCGAAATCTGCCGCTGCGCGAAGGCGTCGTTGAGGGTGTCGTTGACCGCCTGGATGCTGACGCCGAGCTGGCCGGCGCGCTGCCGATTGATGTCGAGCGCGGCGCGCAAGCCACCTTCCTGGGCTTCCGACGAGACGTCGCGGAACAGCGGATCGCGGCGCATTTCGGCAACCAGCTTCTGCGACCACAGCGAGACCTGCGCCGCATCGGTGCCGGTCAGCGTATACTGGTACTGCGAGCGGCTCGACTGGGTCGAGATCTGCACGTCCTGCACCGGCTGGAAATAGATGGTCATGCCGGGGATCGACGCGGTGCGTTGCTTCAGCCGGTCGACCACGACGGAAATGTCGTCGTGCCGTTCGCCGCGCGGCCTGAGCGTCATCACCAGACGTCCGACATTGGTGGTCGGGTTGACCGAGCCGGCCCCGATCACGGAGACCACGCCGACGACATCCGGATCGGCCTGGATCACGGCCGCCGCCGCCGCCTGCCGGCTCTGCATCTCGGCAAAGGAAACATCGGGCCCGGCCTGCGTGACCGCTGTAATCGAAGCGGTATCCTGCAGCGGCAGAAAGCCCTTCGGCGCGATCACATACAGCACGAGGGTGGCAACGATGGTGGCGAACGTCACCACCAGCGTCGCGCGCTGGCGCTGCAGCACCCACAACAGCGTGCGATGGTAAAAGGCGACCATGCGGTCGATGAAGCGGCTGACGGCGGCAAGCCCCGGGACCGTCATCTCCTCGCCGACATGCTTGAGCAGCCGCGAGCACATCATCGGCGTCAGTGTCAGCGACACGATCGCCGAGGTCACGACCGCAATCGTCAGCGTCAGCGCGAATTCGCGGAACATGCGTCCGACCAGTCCGGACATGAACAATAGCGGGATGAAGACCGCGATCAGCGATACCGTCAGCGAGATCACGGTGAAGCCGATCTCGCTGGCGCCCTTCAGCGACGCCTCCATCACGGACTCGCCGTTTTCCATGTGACGGACGATGTTCTCGATCATCACGATGGCGTCGTCGACCACGAAGCCGGTGCCGATCGTCAGCGCCATCAGCGACAGGTTGTCGAGGCTGAAGCCCGAAAAATACATGATGCCGAAGCTCGTGATCAGCGACAGCGGCAGCGCCACGCCCGCGATCAGGGTCGCGCGCAGCGACCGCAGGAACAACAGCACCACCAGCGTCACCAGCACCACGGAAAGGATCAGGGTGAACTGGACATCCCGTACCGAGGCGCGAATGGTGACGGTCCGGTCGGAAACGATGGTCAGGTTGACGCCGGCCGGGATCGCGCGCTGCACCTTGGGAATTTCCGCGCGGATCTGCCGGACCACCTCGATCACGTTGGCACCGGGTTGCCGCTGGATGTCGATGATCACGGCCGGCGTGCCCTGATACCAGCCGCCGGTGCGATCGTTCTCCAGCCCATCGATGATGATGGCGACGTCGCCGATCGTGACCGGCGAACCGTTGCGATAGGCGATGATGATCGGCTTGTAGGCCTCCGCCGCCGCGATCTGGTCATTGGCGGCGATGGTGTAGGCCTGCTGCGCGCCATCGAGCGATCCCTTCGGCCCCGACACGTTGGCGCCCGCGATGGCGTTGCGCAGATCCTCCATCGAGATGCCATAGGCGGCGAGCCGGGCCAGATCGGCCTGCACCCGCACCGCGGGCTTGAGCCCGCCGAGAATGGCAACGCGCCCGACGCCGGAAATCTGGCTGAGCCGCTGGCCGAGGATGGTGTCGGCGATATCGCTCATGGCGCGCAGCGAAATCGTCTCCGACGTCAGCGCCAATGTCAGGACCGGCGCATCGGCCGGGTTCACCTTGGCGTAGGTCGGCGGATACGGCAGGTTCCTCGGCAGGATTCCGGCGGCGGCGTTGATCGCGGCTTGCACGTCCTGGGTGGCGCCGTCAATGTCGCGGTTGAGGTCGAACTGCAGCGAGATCTGGCTGACGCCGAACGAAGAGGTCGACTGCATCGACGACAGCGATGGAATTTGTCCGAGCTGGCGCTCCAGCGGCGCCGTGATCAGCGACGCGATCACGTCGGGACTCGCGCCCGGCAGTTGCGTCGTCACCTGCACGGTCGGAAAATCGACCTGCGGCAGCGCCGATACCGGCAGCGCCCAGTAGCCGAGCGCGCCGCCGATCATCAGCGCGATCCCCAACAGCGAGGTCGCGATCGGCCGGCGGATGAACGGTTCGGAGACGCTCATGGTTGCGTGCTCACTTGCGAATTCATTTCAGGCGTGCGGCGTAGTTGATCACGGCTGCGACTTCGCAGCGCCGCCCGATGGCCCGGCTGGTGCCGGGCCGGTTTGTCCCTTCTGATCGCCCTCGCCGCGCTCGCGCTTGCCATCCTTGCCCTGACCGCCCTTGGAATCTCCCTTGGCATCGGGGCTGCGGCTGCGCTTGCGCGGCGCGAGGTCGGCGGTCGGCGCCCGGTCATCGGTGCCGATCAGAACCCTGGCGCCGTCGGACAAATTGGCAAAGCCTGTCGTCACCACGCGGTCGGAGGTCGAAAGCCCGCTTGCGATCACGGCGTCGCTTTCGTTCTGCTGCGTCACCACGACCGGCTTGGCGGTCGCGACATTGTCGGGGCCGATCACATAGCTGAACGTGCCGGCCGGGCCGCGCTGCACGGCCGACGTCGGCACCACGATCGCCTTCTCGATCGTTTCGACCTTCAGCCGCACATTGACGAATTGTCCCGGCCAGAGCTGGAATTTTGCATTGGGGAATTCGGCCTTCAGCTTCAGCGTGCCCGTGGTCGGATCGACCTGGTTGTCGATGCCCTTGAGCGTACCGGTATCGACGACCGTCACGCCGTCATTGCCGAACACGTCCACCGCCAGCACGCCCTTGGCCGCAGCGGCGTTGACCCGCACGATCTGCTGCTGCGGCAGGCTGAACTGCACGGCGATCGGCTGCAATTGGGTGATGATGACGAGGCCGGTTACATCCGCCGCGCGGATGATGTTGCCCTGGTCGACCTGGCGCAGGCCGGCGCGCCCCGACAGCGGCGCGATGATCTTGGTATAGCCGAGCGTGGCCTTGGCGTTGTCGATCGCGGCCTGGTCGGCATTGACCAGCGCTTCCTGCTGCGCCACCACCGCACGCTGCGTATCGGCCTGCTGCTTGGAGCCGGCATTCGACGCCGCAAGCTGCTGATAGCGCGCCAGATCGAGCTTCTGGTTGGCAAGCAGGGCTTCATCCTGCGCCTTCTTCGCCACCGCCTGGTCGTACTGCGCCTGGTAGATCACGGGATCGATCTCGCCGAGCACGTCGCCCTGCTTGACGTCCTGGCCCTCGACGAAATTCACCTTGATCAGCTTGCCGTCGACCTGGGCGCGCACCGTCACCGTGTTCAGCGCGCGGACCGAGCCCACCGCGTCGAGATAGACCGGGACATCCTGCGTCCGCGGAACAGCCGCCAGCACCGGCACCGGCAGGTCGGGGCGTGCGCCGGGCCCGCCGCGGCCGGTCTGTTTCTGCTGAAAGGCGTTCCAGCCGAGATAGCCGAGCCCGCCGAGGATCAAGAGCGTAACCGTCAGCGACACCATCCGCCGGCCAATGCCGCGCGCGACGCGCTTGCCCGCCGTCTTGGCGTCGTCCTTCAATTCCGGCTTAAAGAGCATCGACCGGCCTTTCCATCCTGGGCTCCCAGCCGCCCCCCAGCGCCTGATAGAGGCTGACGATCGCAAGCAGCCGGGCCAGTTGGGCCTGCGACAGCGCATCCTCAGCCTGGAACAACGTCAGCTGCGTATTTAGCACAGTTACGATATCTGCAGTGCCGGCCCGCAGCTGCTGTTCGGACAATTGAAAGGCCCGCCGCGACGCCGCCACCACCTCACGCTGCAACCGCAGCTTCTCGGTGGTCTGGCGGATCGACATCAGGGCGTTATCGACATCGGCAAAGGCCTGCACCACGGTCTTGCGGTAGGTCTGCAGCAGTTCGTCCTGCCGCGCCTTGGTGAACTCGAAATTGCCGAGGATCCTGCCGCCGTCGAAGATCGGCTGGGTCAGGCTGCCGACCATGCTGAAGAACGCGGCGTGCGGCTGAAACAGCGACGTCAGCGCCGAGCTCTGATAGCCGCCCTGCCCGGTCAGTTGAATGCTCGGAAAGAACTGCGCGCGGGCGTTGCCGACATTGGCGGTCGCCGAGGCTAGCTGGGCTTCCTGGCGGCGGATGTCCGGGCGTTGCGTCAAGAGTTCCGACGGCAGGCCGGGCGTGACCCGCGGTGCGGCGATCTGGTTGAGCGAACCGCCGTTGACACGCACGGCTTCCGGCGGCCGCGACACCAGGGTTGCCAGCGCATTGATGTTCTGGTCGAGCGTCTGGCGCAGCGGCGGCACCAGCGCGCGCTGGTTGGCGAGCACGCTCTCCTGCTGCGCGACGTCGAGGTCGTTGCCGGTGCCGGCGGCCAGGCGGTCCTTGATGGCGTTGAGGATGCGCTCGGCGCTGGCGATGTTCCGCTGCGCGGTGCGAATCCGGTCCTGCGCCGTCAGCACCTGGAAATAGGCATTGGCGACCGTCGTCAGCGTCGTCAGCGCGATGACGTCGCGGTCGAAGCGGTTGGCGACGGCGGTCTCTTCCGCCGCCTGCGCTGCGTCGCGGTTCTTGCCCCAGAAGTCCAGCTCGTAGCTGGCGCTCAGCGAGGCCGAATAGTTGACCACCTCACGGCCGCCATTGGTCAGGCCGCTGGCGCTGGAGCCTGAGGTGCGGGAATAGGTCTCCTGGCCGGCGCCGCTGAGACTGGGCAACAATGCCGCGCCCGCGATCCGCGCCTGCGCGTCGGCCTGCCTGAACCGCGCGGTGGCCGCCGCAATGTCCAGATTGACGGTCTGCGCCTCCTCCATCAGGACCGTGAGCTCCCGCGAACGGAAGCCGCGCCACCAGTCGAGCGTCGGCGGCGCGTCCGCGGCCTTCGAAAGCCGGGCCGCCTTGTAGCCCTCGGGCACGTCAAGTGCGGGATCGGGAAGATCCTTGGTCAGGATGCAGCCCGCCGAGCTGGCGACGAGGCCAAGCACGGCGAGCGACCGCGCCAGCCGCTTGCCGCCGGGAATGAGAGCGGGCCAGCCTTCCATCGCAGCCGTTGCAATTCGCTGGGTCACACCCGTTCTCCACCGGGCAAATCCCGGCCCGGCGCACGACGAGCGCTTCTCCTGATGGCCTGCGATACGTTCACGGGGGTGATGCTTCCGTTGGAACCGAACCCGATACTAGCCTTGCGATCAGCACGCGGACAGCCCCGCGCGGCCCTTCACGGATCGTCGGTTTGGACGCGTAAAACACGCGGCAGAGAGCTCACTCCCCCTTGTTTTATAGGCCTTGGAGCGATGCCGGGACGCGGCGGGACCGCCGAAATCTTACGAAGATTTCATGGGTTTTCCTGGGGTTTTCCGGGGGTTTTCCCCCTGTTCTGACGTCCCGCATCGTCTGTCCTACAGCGAATCCGCGCCTGTGGCCGGTTTGAAACCCCGGGAACAGCCCCCCCGTATCTCGCAGCGTGCTATGGAGGGCCAAAAATGCGGGTCGCGGTGGTCGGGACGGGAATCAGCGGCAATGCCGCGGCCTGGACCTTGTCGAATCATTATCCGGTCACCGTCTACGACCGCGAGCTCAGGCCCGGCGGCCACAGCCATACCGTCAGCATCGACTATGACGGCGCGCGGCTTGCGGTCGACATCGGCTTCATCGTCTACAACGAACTGAACTATCCTGACCTGACGGCGCTGTTCGACCATCTCGGCGTCGAAACCGTCGAAAGCTGCATGAGTTTTGCGGTGACGGCGGACACCGGCCGCTTCGAGTGGAAAGGCGGCGGCAACAACTGGTTCGAGACCGCACGCGGATTGTTCGCGCAAGCCAGCAACCTGTTGTCGCCCTCCTATCTCTGGATGCTGCGCGACATCGTCACCTTCAACCAGCAGAGCATCGAGGATTATGCGGCCGGAAAACTCGCCGGGCTGACGCTCGGCGAGTATTTCCGTACGCGCCACTTTGCGCCGCGGCTGTTGACCGATTATCTGGCGCCGATGGGCGCTGCGATATGGTCGGCGCCATCGAGCGAGATGCTGGACTTCCCGGCCGAAAATTTCGTCGCCTTCTTCGCCAACCATCGCCTGCTGCAATATGACCGCCCGGTCTGGCGCACCGTGAAGGGCGGCAGCCAGCGTTATGTCGAAAAGCTCACCGCTTCATTCCGCGACCGGATCAAGCTTGGCTGCGCCGTCACCGCAATCGAGCGTACCCCGCATGGCGTCGTCGTCCATGACAGCCACGGCAAGACCGACACCTACGATCATGTCGTGATTGCGTCCCACAGCGATCAGGCGCTGGCGATGCTGTCAGATGCCGACGACCGCGAGCGCGCCATACTGGGCGCGATCGGCTATTCCCCCAACACGATCTATCTGCACCGCGATCCCGCACTGATGCCGAAGCGCCGGCGCGCCTGGGCCTCATGGAATTTCCTGCGCTGGCCGCGGCAGGGGGGCCTCGATCACGGCGTCGATAACGACGTCTCCGTGACCTACTGGATGAACGAGCTGCAGGGGATCGACGACGACAAGCCGTTGTTCGTCAGCCTCAACCCGCCGGTCGCGCCCGATCCCACGCTGACCTTCGGCAAATACCTGTGCGAGCATCCGCAATATAACGCCACAGCCTTTGCCGCCCAGAAGCGCCTGCCGGAAATTCAGGGCCGGCGGCGCACCTGGTTCTGCGGCGCATGGACCGGATACGGCTTCCACGAGGACGGATTGCGATCCGGCCTTGCGGTCGCCGAAGCGCTCGGCGCGGTGGCGCCATGGCGCCAAGCGCCGCCCGAACTGGCCGAAGCTGCGGAGTAGCCATGCGCGCAACACCAATCAGATCGGGGAAAACCGACGCTCCTGCCGAGGCCGCCGCGCTTTACGTCGGTGACGTCATGCATGCCCGGCTGAAGCCGATGGGCCATCGCTTCAGCTATCGCGTGATGAGCCTCTTGATCGATCTCGACCGGCTGGCGGACGCGGACCGGCAATCGCCGCTGTTTCGCGTCAACCGCGCGGCGCTCTACAGTTTCCACGAGGCCGACCATGGCAAGCGGGACGGATCATCCTTGCGCGCCTGGGCGCAACATTGCGCGGCCGAGCGCGGCATCGACCTCACGGGCGGACGGGTGCTGCTGCTCTGCTATCCCCGCCTGCTCGGCTACACTTTCAATCCGCTCTCCGTCTATTTCTGCTACCGCGCCGATGGCGAGCTGGCACTGTTACTTTACGAAGTGCGCAACACTTTTGGCGAGATCCATGCTTACGTCCTGCCGGTGCTATCCGGCGAAATCAGCGATGCCGGCGTGCGGCAGCGGCAGGACAAGCTATTCTACGTCTCGCCCTTCATCGAGATGGCGATGCGCTACCATTTTCGCGTGCTGCCGCCGGGCGAGCGCGTGCAACTGCGAATTCTGGAAACCGACCGCGAAGGCCCCCTGCTCGCTGCAACCTTCAATGGCAGCCATCGCGTCCTCAACACCAAGGAGTTGTTGCGTGCGTTCTTCGCCCTGCCGCTGGTCACCATGAAGATCATGGCGGCGATCCACTGGGAGGCACTGCGGCTCTGGCGGAAGGGCGCGCGGCTGGTGCCACGGAAGGACGCAGCCCTCAATACCGGCTTGGCGACCGGGAAAAGCAACGATTATACTTCGCCGGCGTTGTCCACCCGTGCCAGGAATTGAAGCAGGGTCGATCGACCATGCGAGGCCGGGTAAACCGCCATTCGATGGATCGCCCATGCCCGAGTTGATTTCGGTCACATCGGAAACCGTAGACGCGACGTTTCCGGAATTGCCCCGCCTGGTCCGGCTGGCGCTGGGCTTTGGTTCAAGGCTGCAACATGGCACGCTCGACGTGACGCTGGCCGACGGCCGCGTTGTGCGGCTGGGCGGTAATGCGCCAGGTCCTGCCGCCGCCATGAAGATTTACGATTACGGCTTCGCCTCGCGTCTGCTGCGCGGCGGCGACATCGGTATCGCTGAAGCCTATCTGCGCGGCGAGTGGGATACGCCCGACCTCACGCAATTCCTCTATCTGTTCTGCGTCAACCAGGACTGGATGCAGACCATGCTGGTCGCCAACCCGCTGACACGCACCTTTCAGGCCGTCAGACATTGGCTAAACCGCAATACGCGGCGGCAGGCCCGCCGCAACATCTATGCGCATTACGACATCGGCAACGCGTTCTATTCGGCGTGGCTCGATCCGAGCATGACCTATTCATCTGCGCTGTTCGAGGACGACACCTCCGACCTGACCGCAGCCCAGCACAACAAGTACCGCCGGCTTGCCGAGGCCATCGATCTGCGGCCGGGCCAGAAGCTTTTGGAGATCGGCTGCGGATGGGGCGGCTTTGCCGAATACGCCGCCAAGACGTTCGGCGCCAAAGTCGTCGGACTCACCATCAGCAAGGAGCAGCGCGATTTCGCCCAGGCGCGCATTCACAATGCCGGTCTCAGCGACAAGGTCGAGATCAGGCTGCAGGACTATCGCGACGAGCGCGACCGCTATGACCGGATCGCCTCGATCGAGATGATCGAGGCGGTCGGTGAGCAATTCTGGCCGAAATATTTTTCACAGTTGCGCGACCGCCTGCTGCCCGGTGGCCTCGCCGGCATCCAGGCCATCACCATCCAGGACAGCCTGTTCCAGACCTATCGCCGCGAAGTCGATTTCATCCAGCGCTACGTCTTTCCGGGCGGCATGCTGCCCTCGCCGCAGATCCTGAAAACGCTCGGCGAACGCTTCGGCGTTCCCGTCATCCGCGAACGCATTTTCGGGCAAGATTATGCCAGGACGCTTGCGATCTGGCGAAGCAATTTCCGCGCGGCCTGGCCCAACCTGACGCCATCAGGCTTTGACGACCGCTTCCGGCGGCTGTGGGAATATTACCTCGCCTATTGCGAGGCGGGGTTCCTGTCCGGAAATATCGACGTGCGTCAGGTGGTGTTTGCGAAATCGGGCTGACAGCCCTGTTTCAGCGCTGGCTTGTATGGCTAGCGGCGGTCCTTTAGGGTCGCCCAACGAATAGGCAAACAAACCGGCAATTTCAGAACATGGCCTTCAACAAAGACGTCATCGAAGCGATCGGCAACACGCCGCTGATCAAGCTCAAGCGCGCATCTGAGCTGACCGGCTGCACGATTCTCGGCAAGGCCGAATTCATGAATCCCGGCCAGTCGGTCAAGGACCGCGCGGGCAAATGGATGATCCTGGAGGCCGAGAAGCGCGGCGAACTCAAGCCGGGTGGGCTGGTGGTGGAATCGACCGCCGGCAATACCGGCATCGGTCTCGCCGTCGTCGCCAGCGCGCGCGGTTACCGGACCTTGATCCTGATCCCGGAAACGCAGAGCAAGGAAAAGAAGGACATGCTGCGGCTGTGCGGCGCCGAGCTCGTCGAGGTGCCGGCGCTGCCCTATTCCAATCCGAACAACTATCAGCATGTCGGACGGCGGCTGGCCGCCCAGCTTCGCAAGACCGAGCCGAACGGCGTGTTGTTCGCCGACCAGTGGAACAATCTCGACAACGCCAAGGCGCATTACGAGTCCACTGGACCGGAGATCTGGGAGCAGACCGGCGGCAAGATCGACGGTTTTATCTGCTCGGTCGGCACCGGCGGCACGCTGGCCGGCATCAGCCGCTATCTGAAAGAGAAGCACCCAGGCATCGTCAACGCCTGCGCCGATCCGCATGGCTTTGCGATGTACGAGCTGTTCAAGCACGGCACCGCCAAATCGACGCCGGGCGACTCCATCACTGAGGGCATCGGATTGGGTCGCGTCACGCCGATCATCGAGACCGCCAAGGTCGATGACGCCTTTCTCATTTCGGACGAGGAGGCCGTGAAAGTGATCTACGACCTGCTCGAGCACGAAGGCCTGTGCCTCGGCGGCTCGACCGGCGTCAACGTCGCCGGCGCAATCCAGCTCGCGAAGCAGCTCGGACCAGGCAAGACCATCGTCACGATCCTCGCCGACTCCGGCAACCGCTATCAGTCAAAACTGTTCAATCCGGAGTTCATGCGCTCGAAGAACCTGCCGGTGCCGGCATGGCTGGAAAAGCGCACCCAGATCGACGTGCCGTTCGAAAAGGTGTGAGGACGGCCGGTCGCACTTTCTAACCCTCATGGTGAGGAGCGCGTCTTCGCGCGTCTCGAACCATGAAGCCCGTGGCCCATCCTTCGAGACGCGGCCAAGAGGCCGCTCCTCAGGATGAGGTCGGTGGTTTCAGCTAGTGCCGCAGGATCTGGCTCAGGAACAACTTCGTCCGCGCGTGCTGCGGATTGGCGAAGAATTCCTGCGGCGTGTTTGACTCAATCACTTGCCCCGCGTCCATGAAGACGACGCGGTTGGCGACTTCGCGGGCAAATCCCATTTCGTGGGTAACCACCAGCATGGTCATGCCTTCCCTGGCGAGATCGACCATGGTGTCGAGCACTTCCTTGACCATTTCCGGATCGAGCGCCGAGGTCGGCTCGTCGAACAACATCACCTTGGGGTTCATGGTCAGCGCGCGGGCGATCGCGACGCGCTGCTGCTGACCGCCCGACATCTGGCCCGGATATTTGCTGGCCTGATGCGGGATCTTGACCCGCTCCAGATATTTCATCGCGGTCGCTTCGGCATCCTTTTTCGGGATGTTGCGCACCCAGATCGGCGCCAGCGTGCAGTTCTCCAGCACGGTCAGATGCGGAAACAGGTTGAAGCTCTGGAACACCATGCCGACCTCGCGGCGGACCTCGTCCACCTTCCGCAGGTTCGGTCCCAGTTCGATGCCGTCGACGACAATGTTGCCTTCCTGGAATTCCTCCAGCGCGTTGATGCAGCGGATCAGCGTCGACTTGCCGGAGCCTGACGGACCGCAGATCACGATGCGCTCGCCCTTGGCGACATCGAGGTTGATGTCGCGCAGGACGTGAAAGTCTCCGTACCATTTGTTGAGCGCGTTGATGCCGACGATCGAGTTTGCGGTCATGGTCATGTACTCAGTTGCGACGATGCGCGTTCAACCTGTTCTCGACGAACAGCGAGTAACGCGACATCCCAAAACAGAAGACGAAATAGATCATCCCGGTAAAGGCAAAGCCGGTGAACAGCGTGGTGGGCGTCGCCCAGGCCGGGTCGGAGAACGCTGCCCGCAACTGTCCGAGCAAATCGAACAGCGCCACGATCGAAACCAGCGAGGTATCCTTGAACAGGCTGATGAAGCTGTTGACGAGATTGGGGATGACGTGGCGCAACGCCTGCGGCATCACGATCAGCGCCGTGGTCTTGCTCCAGGACAGGCCGAGCGCGCTCGCCGCCTCGCCCTGCCCGCGCGGGATCGCTTGCAGGCCGCCGCGGATGTTTTCGGCCTGGTAGGCGCCCGTAAACAGCGCGATCCCGATCAGGGCGCGCACCAATCCGTCGATGGTGAAGCCGGTCGGAACGAACAGCGGCAACATATAGGTTGCGAAGAACAGCACCGTGATCAGCGGAACCCCGCGCCAGAACTCGATGAAGGCAATCGAGAAAATCCGGATCAGCGGAATCGACGACCGCCGGCCGAGCGCGAGCGCAATGCCGACCGGCATCGACGCAACGATGCCGGTAACCGCCACCACCAGCGTCACCAGCAGGCCGCCCCACAGCCGCGTATCCACCTCCGGAAGCCCGCCGCTGTCGAGCCCCATCGCCGCGATCACGATGCCGATGCCAGCAAAGATCGCCAGACTGGTGGCCAGCGGTCGCCAGCCGGCGCGCAGGCCGCCGCCCAGCCAGAACAGCACGGCGGACACGATCAAGGCGGTTGCGGCGAGGTCGGCCCAGACGGGCCGGCCGAAAGCCTGGATCTGTTCGCGCAACCAGGTCAGCGGCAGAAGTATCCAGCCAATCAGCGTGCTGAGGACCACGATCAGCTTGCCGAGCACCCACAACAACGGCCCGATCACGGCGGTCGTTTCGCCCGAAGCGACGAGTTTCCTTCCGCCATCGCCAATACTGTCGTTGAAGCCCGACAACAGCCCGGCCGTCCAGCTCACGCCGAAGCCACCCAGCCCGCCGCCGCGCAGCAGGAAGAACGCAATGACGGGGAATGCCAGGAAGAACAGGATGGCGTTCGGACCCTTGCCCGGCAGCCGCGGGATCAGCAGCGGCAACAGCAGGATCGCGGCAAGAAAGAAGGTCAGGTTGACCCGCCAGCGTTCTGGCTCCGGATAAAATCCGTAGATGAACTGCGAGAACTTGGCCTGAACAAAGGGCCAGCAGGCGCCGATCGCATCAGCGGGATTCTTGGGGAGGCAGGCGGTGCGGTCCGTGCCGGTCCAGACGGCATCAACCAGCAGGAATCTCAGTGTGGGCCCGACGATAAACCACAGCAGCAGCGCGCTGACGATCGTGATCAGGATGTTGGTCGGCGAATTGAACAGCCGCGTGCGCAGAAAACCGACGAAACCGGTGGTCTTCACCGGCGCGGGCCGCTCGGGCACGAGGTCCTGGCGAACGAAAATGGATGAAGGGGTGTCGCTCATCCGCCCATGCTCCGGCTGATCCGCCATCCATAGAAGCTCATGATCGCGCTGGTGACCAGCGAGATCAGCAGATAGACGCCCATGGTGATGCCGATGATTTCAATCGCCTGCCCGGTCTGGCTCAGCGTCGTGCCGGCAAACACCGAGACCAGGTCGGGATAGCCGATGGCGACCGCCAGTGAGGAGTTCTTGGTCAGGTTGAGATACTGGTTGGTCAGCGGCGGCAGGATCACGCGCATCGCCTGCGGGATCACGATCAGGCGAAGCACCGAACCGCGCTGCAGCCCAAGCGAGGAACCGGCTTCCATCTGCCCCTTGTGCACGGACAGAATGCCGGCCCGCACGATCTCGGCGATGAAGGAGGCGGTGTAGGTCGATAGCGCCAGCGTGAGCGCGACGAATTCCGGAATGACGCGCGAGCCGCCGGCGAAGTTGAACCCCTTCAATGTGGGAACTTCAAACGAGACCGGAGCACCAAAGATCAGCGCGCTGAGCAACGGCAGGCCGATCACCAGACCCAGCGCATAGGGCCACACCTTGATCACCCTGCCACTCTGGAACAGTTGCTGGCGCGCGTAGCGCGACAGTGCAATCGCAGCAACGATCGCCGCCAGCACCGCAACGACGAACGGCTCAAAACCCGCCGTGCCGATCGGCTTTGGAATGACGAGACCGCGGTTACTGAGAAAGAAACTGTCGAAAATGGAGATGCTCTGCCGCGGATTGGGCAAAGCGGCGAGCACCGCAAGATACCAGAACAGGATCTGGAACAAGACCGGCAGGTTGCGGATCAGTTCGACATAGCCGCCCGAAATCCGTGACAGCAGCCAGTTCGGCGATAGCCGGCCGAGGGCTACGATGAAACCGATCAGGGTGGCGAAGAAGATGCCGATCACCGAGACCAGCAGCGTATTGAGCAGGCCGACCAGAAAAACCCGCGTGTAGGGATCGGATCCCGCATACGGGATCAGGCTCTGGCTGACGTCAAAGCCCGCATTGTTGGCAAGGAAGCCAAAGCCCGCAGTGATCCGCTGCGCCTGCAAATTGGCGCGGGCATTGGCGACGATCTCGTAGGAGATCCAGGCGAGCGCGGCGACAAACAGGAGCTGGAGCACGAAGCCGCTCCAGCCCGCCCGGCCGCCAAGTGCCCGCTGCAGCTTCGGAAGCAGCTGCGACGGTGGTTTTCGGGGTTCGATGGCCATCGCCGCAGCCCCTCTCGCTGGCGCTTAGCGGATCGGCGGTGCGTACTGGATACCGCCCTTGTTCCAGAGCGCGTTGAGGCCGCGGGCAATTCCGAGCTTGGAGCCGGCGCCGACGTTGCGATCGAAGGCCTCGCCGTAATTGCCGACGGCCTTCACGATCCGCGCGACCCAATCCTTGGTCAGGCCGAGCTGTTCGCCGAGATTGCCGTCGGTGCCGAATACCCGCTTCATCTCCGGCTTGTCCGATTTCGCCATCTCGTCGACGTTCTTCTGGGTGATGCCCAGTTCTTCCGCGGTGACCATCGCGAAAAGCGTCCATTTCACGATATCGAACCACTGGTCGTCGCCATGGCGCACCATCGGGCCGAGCGGCTCTTTCGAGATCACTTCCGGAAGCACGACGTGATCGGCGGGGTTCGCAAGCTTCAAACGATCGGCATAAAGCCCGGACACATCGGTGGTGAAGACGTCGCAGCGCCCGGACTCATAGGCCTTGACGGCTTCGTCGTTGGTGCCGAAGGCGATCACCTCGTACTTCATGTTGTTGCCCTTGAAGTAGTCGGCCAGATTCTGCTCGGTGGTGGTGCCTTGCTGCACGCAGACCGACGCGCTGTTCAATTCCAGCGCGGAATTCACCTTCAGCGCCTTCTTCACCATGAAGCCCTGGCCGTCATAATAGGTCACGCCAGTAAAATTGGCGCCGAGCGAGGTATCGCGCGACAGTGTCCAGGTGGTGTTGCGAGACAGCACGTCGATTTCGCCCGATTGCAGCGCGGTGAAACGGTCCTTGGCCGACAGCGGCACGAACTTGATCTTGGTTGCGTCATTGAAGACCGCGGCCGCAATCGCACGGCAGACGTCGACGTCGAGCCCGGTCCAGTTACCCTTGTCGTCGGGTGACGAGAACCCCGGAAGACCCTGGCTGACGCCGCAGGACAACATGCCACGGTCCTTGACCGTCTTGAGGGTTTGCGCCGAGGCGGCCTGGGCCGAGAGACCGGCGGCTAGGGCAAGGGTAACAACCAGAGATACGCGTTTCATGGGCAAGGCCTTTCAAGGGGGTCGTCCGGAGATCGTTTTTTAGGCAACGCCTGACGTTGTGGGGCCAACCCGCTGATCCCTCGCTGAAAAGCGTCATCCTCACCGTGCATTTGACGTGCCAGTTCGGTCAGGCAATGGATCTGAAATCGCGGCAGGCCCCTCAACTTGCAGCGACTGTTAGTTGGCATGCATCTCAGAACGACTGGCGTGCCGGGTCAAGGGGTTGACTGCCGACTTCTGTGTCTTGTTATTAACTTGCCCGGCCCCGCCCTGCCGCCCGGCGGTGTTTTCGCAATCAAGTTGTGGCTGCGGCATAACGTCTTGGATAATGCAAACGCATGAGCTTTTCGAACGACGGACCGTCCAACCCGCAAAAACCCGAAACCAGACTGGTCACCGCGGGCCGTGACACCAAAGGGCAAAGGGGGTTCGTCAACCCCGCCGTGTTCCACGGTTCGACCGTACTCTATCCGACCGCCGAGGATCTGCACGCCCACCGCGCCGAATTCTCCTACGGGCGTCACGGCTCTCCGACCACGCGCGCGCTGCAGGACGTACTGATGGCGCTGGAAGGCCCGCAATGCACCGGCGTCGGCCTGACACCGTCGGGGCTGGCCGCGATTACCACCACCCTACTCTCGGTGCTGAGCGCCGGCGATCACGTGCTGGTGACCGACAACGTCTACCGGCCGTCGCGCAATTTCTGCAACGGCATGCTCGCCCGCTACGGCGTCGAGGTCAGCTATTTCGATCCGCTGATCGGCGCCGGGATCGAAAGCCTGTTCAAACCCAACACCAAAGCGGTGCTGGTCGAGGCGCCCGGCTCGCAGTCGTTCGAAATGAGCGACATCCCCGCCATCGCCGAAGTCGCGCATGCGAGGGGCGCGCTCGTCATCGACGACAACACCTGGGCGACGCCGCTGTTTCACCGCTCGCTCGACCAGGGCGTCGACATCAGCATGCAGGCCGCCACCAAATATATCGGCGGCCACTCCGACATCATGTTCGGCACGATCTCGGCGAACGCCAAAGCGTGGCCGCTGCTCGCCGAGGGCATCCGCCTGCTCGGCGTCTGCGCCGGTCCCGACGACGTCTTCCTGGCGCTGCGCGGCACCCGCACGCTGTCGGTGCGGCTCGCGCAGCATTACCGCTCGGGCCTCGAAATGGCCCGCTGGCTCGCCAGCCGCCCCGAAGTATTGCAGGTGTTGCATCCGGCGCTTGAAAGCCATCCCGGCCATGCGATCTGGAAGCGCGACTTCACCGGCGCTTCCGGCCTGTTCAGCATTGTGTTGAAGCCGGTGCCGCAGAAGGCGGTCGACGCCCTGCTCGATACCGTCAAGCTGTTCGGCATGGGCTTTTCCTGGGGCGGCTTCGAAAGCCTCATCATTCCGTTCGACTGCGATCAATATCGCACCGCGACCAAATGGTCCCCCGGCGGGCCGACGCTGCGGCTCCACATCGGCCTGGAGAATGTCGACGACCTCAAGGCCGATCTCGAGCGCGGTTTTGCGGCGTTGAAGACCGCCGCCTAGGCGGGCGGCTCACGCCGCCCGATTTCCCATCCTGGCAGCGCCCGCCATCTCAGCCGCGAGCAACAAAGCCGCCCGGCTGGCGCCAACCGAGGCGACGCCCTGGCCTGCGATGTCATAGGCCGTGCCATGCGCCGGCGTGCAGATCGGAAACGGGAAACCGCCCAGGATCGTCACCCCGCGATCGAAGCCCATCAGCTTCATCGCGATCTGGCCCTGGTCGTGATACATCGTCAGCACCGCGTCGAAGGCGCCGCTCTTGGCACGCAGGAAAACCGTGTCGGCCGGAAACGGTCCCTCCACCGCTATTCCCTCGGCCCGGCCGGCCATGACAGCGGGTTCGATCAGATCGATCTCCTCGCGGCCGAAATTGCCGCCGTCCCCAGCATGCGGGTTGAGCCCGGCCACCGCGATGCGGGGCTCGGCAAAGCCGGCCCGTCGCATGCAGGCATCGGTCAGTTTCAGCGCGCGATGAATACGTTCGACGGAGAGAAGCGAGGCCACGTCCTTGAGCGCGATGTGCGAGGTGACGCGCGCATTCCAGAGCCTGTCGAGCACGTTGAATTCGCTGGCTGGCGTCTTCAGGCCGGCGACCTCGGTGGAGAACGCAATCTCGTCGTCATACTCCGCGCGCGCGAGCCGCATTGCCTTCTTGTTGAACGGCGTGAAGCAGACCGCATCCGCCTGCCCGTCGCGCGCAAGCGTGAGCGCGCGACGATAGTTCTCCAGCGCGAATGCGCCGCCGGGCTGGCTGGCCACACCACGTTCGATTTTGGCAGGATCGAGATGGCCGATATCCATAAAGGCGGCATCACCGCCGATTGTTCGAGGGTCCGCGGACGGCGTCACATTTGGCAGGTCCGCCTTGGCGCCGGCCACCCGCGCGCCCTCGTCAAAAACGCGGCGGTCCCCAATCACGATCAGGCGGGCGCGGGAGCGGATTTCGTCGAGACAGACGAGCTTCGCGGTCAGCTCCGGGCTGATGCCGGCGGGATCTCCCATTGCCAGCGCGATCACCGGCTTGCCGGGGCTCTGCATGTTCATATGATCCTCACCTTTTCATGAGCGGCTTCGTCCGGCTTTCGCAGCAGACGCACAATCTGCAAGACGAGCGGTAGCAGCAACAACGCCATCCCGGCCAGGACGAGGGTCGTCACCAGCCGGTTTGCAAAGAATATCCCGAGCGATCCCTTCGACATCAGCATGGCCTGCCGAAAGGCGTCCTCGGCCTTGTCGCCGATCACGATCGCAAGCACCAACGGCGCCAACGGATAATGCAGCTTCTTGAAGAGATAGCCGACGACACCGAAGCCGAGCATCAAGACGACGTCGAGATAGGAGTTCGAGACCGAGTAGGCGCCGACAACGCAGATGATGACGATCAGTGGTGCGATGACGGCGAAAGGAATCCGCATCAGGGCGGCAAACACGGGAACGGTGAGCAACACGAGCACAACCGCGACGATGTTGCCGACATACATCGAGGCGATCAGCCCCCAGACGAAATCCTTCTGATCGACGAACAGCATCGGTCCGGGATTCAATCCCCAGATCATCAGCCCGCCCATCATGACGGCGGCCGTCGCCGAGCCGGGAATGCCGAGCGAGAGCATCGGCAATAGCGCGCTGGTGCCGGCGGCATGGTCGGCGGTCTCCGGGGCGATGATGCCCTCGGCCTCGCCGCTGCCGAAACGCGCGCCATTGCGCGAAAAGCGCTTGGCGATGCCATAGCTCATGAAGGAAGCGGCGGTCGGACCGCCCGGCGTAATGCCCATCCAGCAGCCGATGGCGGCGCTGCGCAGCAACGCAATGCCATGGTGCGGCAGACGGCCGAGCGCCCGGAAGACTTCCTTCCAATCAACCCTCGACGATACCGCGCGGGCGTGGAACTCCTCCTCGACCGCAATCAGCAACTCGCCGATGCCGAACAGCCCCATGACGGCAACGACGAAGCTGACGCCCTTCACCAGTTCGTCGATGCCCATGGTGAGCCGCACGCTGCCGGAGACCGTATCGATGCCGATCGCGGCGATTGCAAAACCGATCGCGAGTGCCACCACCGTCTTGATCGGCGCCGCACCGCCCATGCCGACGAAACTGGCGAAGGCGAGGAAATAGACCGCGAAGTATTCGGGCGGTCCGAAGGCGAGCGCCACCTGCGCCACCCAGGACGCCAGAAACGTAATCAGGATTACGCCAACAAGCGCGCCGAACGCCGCCGAGCCGAAGGCAGTGGCCAGCGCCGTCGTCGGCCGGCCGTCGCGCGCCATCGGATAGCCGTCGAAGGTGGTGGCGACCGACGAAGGTTCGCCCGGGATGTTGAACAGGATCGACGTCACCGAGCCGCCGAACAGCGCGCCCCAATACATGCTCGAAAGCAGGATGATCGCCGACACCGGCTGCATGCCGAAGGTCAGCGGCAGCAACAGCGATACCCCGTTTGGCGCACCCAGGCCCGGCAGAACGCCGACCAGAATGCCGAGCAGGACGCCGATCACCATCAGCGTCAGGTGCGGGACGGTCACCGCGATGGTGAAGCCGTGCAGCAGCGATTGAAGGTTTTCCATCGCCCGTCCCTTCAGAAACCGAACGCTGTGGCGAGCGCACCGTGCGGCAGCGACACCTGGAACATGCGCTCGAACACGACGTAGAGCGCAAGCGGCGTAACCACGGCGATAACAAGCGCGCGAAGAACCGATTGCCGTTTCGGCAACGCCAGGACCGCGAAAACATAGCCCGTCGAGCCGAGATACATCCCAACGATGGGAATGACAGCAACGAAAATCGCGGCAGGAACGAACAACCCCGCGAGGCGGCGCAATTCGGACGCCGTGATGGCCACCCTGACAATGGCGAGGGCACCGCGTCCGAGCGCGCCCTGCCCCATATTGTAAAGACTGCCGAGCACGATGATGACGCCGGTCAGGAAGGGAAACGTGCCGGCGTCGACACCGGCGCTCGACCAGCCGATGCCGTTGTCGATGCTGGACACGACGACCACGACGCCGAAGATTCCGGTCAGCGCGGCCGTGGATATCTCAAGCGCACGTCGTGATATCATCGCGGCCCGCCCTACTTCACCAACCAACCCTGTTCGCCGGCCACCTGCTTCACGTGTTCGAGGTCCTGCTTGATGAAATCGTCGAACGCAGCGCCCGTCAGGAAGGTGTCAACCTGCGAGGTCTTCTCGATGTAGTCCTTCCATTCGGACGTCGCCTGCACCTTCTTCATGAGATCGACGTAGAAGGCCGCCTGCTCCGCGCTGACCTTGCCCGGCAGCCACACCGTCCGCGGCTGCTCATATTGCGAAATCGCCAGCCCCTGCTCGACGCAGGTCGGCACGTCGCTCCAGCCTTCGGTTGCCGTGACCTTCGGCCCCTTCGGCAACCGCTTCGGGCTGAAGGCACAGAGCGGGCGCTGGGTACTGCCGCGCCACTGCCCAAGGCTCTCGGAGGGATTGTTGACGTGCGCATCGATATGGCCGCCGGCCAGCTGCACGGCGGCCTCGGCGCCGCTCTTGAATGGGATGTAGGTGAATTTGACGCGCGCCGCCTTCTCGATCATCCGCGTCAAGACCTCGTCGGTGTCCTTGGACTGCGCGCCGCCCATTTTGAACTCGGTCGCGGCGGCCGCCTTGAGAAAGTCGCCCGCCGTCTTGAAGGGCGCGTCCTGTTTCACCCACAGCAGGAATTCGTCCTGCGCCATGGCGGCGATCGGGGTGAGATCGGTGTAGTTGAAGGCGACCTTGGAGACGAGCGGTTGCTGCCACGCGTTCGAGGTGCCGAAGATCACCTTGTAGGGATCGCCGGCGGACGCCTTGCCGTAGACATAGCCTTCCGCCCCGCTGCCGCCGCCCTTGTTGACGACCACGACCGGCTGATCGGTCAATTTGTATTTGGTGACGATGCCCTGGACAGCGCGCGCGAGATTGTCGGTGCCGCCGCCCGGCCCCGCGGTTGCGACGAACTCGATCGGCTTCTGCGGCTGCCAGGCCGCGGCGGCCGGAATCGCGCCCGCGAGCATAAACGCTGTCGTGGACAGCAGGAGTTTTGCAGTGATCTTCATGGTTTCCTCCGGGTAGGCGTTTTTTGTTCCTTTGGATTTTCGTCTTCTCGTCAGGCGACCTGCTCCTTGCGGCCGGCCGGGGCGGCAACGACCGCGCCCTCCCGCTCGAACGCGTCGATCTGCGCCTGGTCAAAACCATGTTCGCGCAGCACCTCGCGCGTATGCTCGCCATAGACGGGCGCGCCCGAACGCACCTTGCCGGGCGTCGCCGAGAATTTGACCGGTAGCCCGATCGTCTTCACTGGTCCGAGCGTCGAATGTTCGACCTCGACCACCATGTCGCGCGCCAGCGTCTGCGGATCGCTCAGCGCTTCCAGCATGTCGTGAACGGGGCCGCAGGGCACGCCCTTCTCGTCAAGTGCCGCCAGCCAATGCGCCCGCGTCTGTTTCCGGAAGCGGACGCTCAGTTCGGTTTCGAGTTCCTTCAAATGCGCCATACGGTCGGAGCCGTTGACGAAGCGCGGGTCGGAGGCCAGTTTCAGCGCATCGAGCGCTTCCAGCATCAACAGCCAATGCTTCTTGTTGGCGCCGCCTACCACGAGCCAGCCGTCGGATGCTTCGAACGCCTGATACGGCGCGTTGAGCGGATGGGCCGAGCCCATCGCGCGCGGCGCCACATTGCTGGCGAGCGCAATCGTCGACTGCCAATAGGTCTGCACCAGCGCCGCCTCGTAGAGCGATGTCTCCACCCATTGCCCTTCACCGGTCTTGAGCCGGTGCGAATAGGCGGCAAGGATGCCCATGCTGGCCAACAGTCCGGCTGTGATATCGGACAGCGGCGGACCGCATTTCACCGGCGGGCCGTCCGGCCGTTCGCCTGTAAAACTCATGATGCCGCTCATCGCCTGGGCGACCAGATCGAAGCCACGGCGATGCCGGTACGGGCCGGTGCGGCCGAAACCGGACAACGAGCAATAGATCAGCGCCGGAAAATCCCTGTGCAGTTCCTCATAACCGAAGCCGAGCCGCTCCATCGCGCCCGGCGCGAAATTCTCGACCAGAACGTCGGCGCCGGCGATCAGCCGCCGCAGCACTTCCTTGCCGCCTGCGGTCTTCAGGTCGAGCACTATGCCGCGCTTGTTGCGGTTCATCATCAGGAAGGAAGCCGCCTCGTCGCCGATCTTCGGCGGCACCGAATGCCGCGTGTCGTCGCCATTCGGCCATTTCTCGATCTTGATGACGTCAGCGCCCATGTCGGCGAGCATCAGGGTGCAGGTCGGCCCCGCCATCACATGGGTGAGATCGATGACCTTGAGGCCGGCGAGCGGTCCCGAACGCTGTGTCTTGTCGTTTTGAACGGACATTAAGGGCCCCTACTGACCGCGCCATTGCGGCGCGCGCTTGGTGAGAAACGCGTCGAGCCCTTCACGGAAATCCCGGCTGGTGTAGCACATCAGGATGAGGTCTTCGCCCTCCTCGCGCGTCAGCCGCTTCTGCAACCGGGCGACCGCCTGCTTGGTCGCGCTCAGCGTCAGCGGCGCGTTGCCGGCAACGAGCCTTGCGATCTCATCGGCGCGCGTGTCGAGCGTGGCCAGATCATCGACGACTTCCGTGAGCAGGCCCACGGAGGCCGCTTCCCCGGCTTCGACAAGACGTGCGGTAAAGATCAGATCCTTGACGCGCGCCGGACCGATCAACGCGGTAATGCGGCCGACATTCGACATCGACAGGCAATTGCCGAGCGTGCGCGCGATCGGAAAGCCCATCCGCGTGCTCCTGGTGCCGATGCGCAGGTCGCAGGCGGCCGCGATCCCCGCGCCGCCGCCGGTGCAGGCGCCGTTGATGGCGGCAATGGTCGGCACCCGGCACGTTTCGAGAATGCCGAGCACGCGGTCGATGCGGTTCTCATAGTCGAGCGCGTCCTGCGGCGTCTTGAAGGCACGGAACTGGTTGATGTCGGTGCCTGCGGCAAACGCCTTGTCGCCGGCGCCCCGCAACACCAGCACCTTGATCGTTTGGTCGCGGTTGGCGCGTTCGCAGATCTCGGCCAGCCGCTCATACATCTCGAACGTGAAGGCATTGCGCGCCTGCGGCCGGTTGAAGGTTACCCGGCCGATCCCGTCATCGAGGATAAACAGGAGGTCATCCTCTCGCCCCGTTAGTTCCTGATCCACGTCGCCATCCCCTGCGTTAATCGATTTTAACCAATTCTGAATGCAAAAATATGATTTAGCAAGCTGGAACCAGTATAAATCCGGTGATATAGCCATTTTTGCATTCAAATTGGATATTTTGGGCGATGCTTCATGAGGAAGTCGTAGGCCGCGTCCGCGCCATGCTGCTCGATGGCGAGATTCCGCCCGGCGCGCGGATTCCCGAGCGCGACCTCTGTGAAAAGCTGCAGATCTCACGCACGCCGCTGCGCGAAGCCCTCAAGGTGCTCGCCGCCGAGGGCCTGGTCCAGTTACTGCCGAACCGCGGCTCGCGTGCGGCCAGGCTGACCGACAAGGACATGCGCGACCTGTTCGAGGTGTGCCAGGGGCTTGAAGCGCTGGCCGGCGAACTCGCCTGCGAACGCATCACGGATGCCGAGATCGCCGACGTCGCCGCAGCCCACGCCGCAATGGTGCGGCACTACGGAGACCGCGACCTTCTGCAGTACTACCGCTGCAACCGCTATATCCACGAGGCGATCATCGCCGCGGCCGGCAACCCGGTGCTGTCCGGCCTCTATGATTCCGTCACGGCCCGCATTCGCCGCGCGCGCTACGTCACGCCAATGACGCCGCGGCGCTGGGCGCTGGCGGTGCAGGAGCACGAAGCGATCCTCAATGCGCTGCAACGCCGCGACGGCGTGGGGCTGTCGCATATCCTGCGCGCGCATCTGCGCCACAAGCGCGACGAGGTCCTGCAGGCAGGCTTCGCAGAGACCGAGCCTCAAGATCAGGCTCGCGACTAATAGCTGCGTCAGGCTTGGTGCCGATCGAAGCGCACGTCCATCTCCATTGGCGAATTCGACCGCTGACGCGCCCGCACCGAACGGCTCCGGGCTTTTGCGGAGTAGTTTTCTCCAAACGATAACCACCCGTTCACCATGACGGCGAATCCCGCCGTCCGATCAACCAAAAACTTCACGCCTCAAGTTCCCTTATACCTTTGATGCCTAGTCATACCTCCGGGGATGGCTGCCATTTGCCGTGTAGTTGGGACGTCCCTGCGTAAGAGTAGTAAAAGCGTATGAATATCGCACGTGTCGTCGTTCTGATCATCGCCTTGAGTGCCGGCGGTGTCGCCGCCTATCTCGCCCGTGGCACGGAAGAAAAATCGCGCACCGTGGCCGAACCGGTCGCGCAATTGCCGACGGCGGAAATTCTGGTCGCGAAGTCCGACATCGGGCTCGGTCAGCCGGTCAAGCCCGAGGACCTGCAATGGCAGACCTGGCCGGCTTCGGCCGGCAATAATCTGGTCAACCGCGCCAGCAGGGCCGACGCCATCAAGGAAATCGCTGGTTCGATTGCGCGCGCTCCCTTCATCGCGGGCGAGCCGATCCGTGAGCAGAAGCTGGTCAAGGCCAACGGCTCCGGCTTCATGGCGGCCATCCTGCCGACCGGCATGCGGGCGATCTCGACCGAGATCTCGCCGGAAACCGGCGCCGGCGGCTTCATCCTGCCCAACGACCGCGTCGACGTCATCCTCTCCAAGCGCGAAAAGAATCCGGACGGCAAAGGACCCGATGTCGTCCAGTCGGAAATCATTCTCTCCAACATCCGTGTGCTGGCGATCGATCAGGCGCCGAAGGAAAAAGAGGGCGTCAACACCCTCGTCGGCCGCACTGTCACGCTCGAACTGAAGCCCGAGCAGGCCGAGACGCTGGCGCGCGCACGCCAGAGCGGCACGCTGGCGCTCGCGCTGCGCAGCATCACCGATGTCAACGCGACGGCCGAAGGCCGGTCCGAGGATCAGGTTAAAAAACGAAGCGAGAGCGTCAACGTGGTTCGCTACGGGGTCGCCAATCAAACGACGGCACAGAAGTGACCGAAAGGACGCCCGAGATGAAGTTTGGGGAAAATCAGTCAGCGATGCGAACCGTAGCGGCGCGCACCCTGTTATTGTCGGCCGTCGCCGCGCTGACGCTCGCTCCGCTGCTGCCCGTCGTCGCAGCCGAGTCTGAAAAGGATCCGGTAACGACCTCCGCCCTCGGCTCGGTCAAGATGCGCTTCCTGTCGCTCGGCATCGGCAAGTCGATGGTCGTCGACCTGCCGCGCGAGGTGAAGGATGTGCTGGTCGCCGATCCGAAGATCGCCAATGCCGTCATTCGCTCCCCGCAACGCGCCTATATCATCGGCGGCGCGGTCGGCCAGACCAACGTCGTGTTTTTCGACGGCGATGGCCAGCAGATCGCTTCCTACGACATCGCAGTCAAGCGTGATCTCAACGGCGTGCGGGCCGCGCTGCGGCAGTCGATGCCGGGGATTCAGATCGAGGGCGTCGGCGACAGCGTGCTGCTGACCGGCTCGGTGTCGAGCCCGGTCGAAGCCCAGCAGGCCGGTGAAGTCGCCGCGCGGCTGGTCGGCGGGGCCGACAAGGTTGTCAACTCGATCGTGGTTCGCGGCCGCGACCAGGTGATGTTGAAGGTCACTGTCGCGGAAGTCCGGCGAGACATCGTCAAGCAATTGGGTGTCGATCTCAGTGCCAGCATGAATTACGGCACCGCGGCGGTCGTTTTCAACAATAGCAATCCGTTCACCGCCAGCAATGCTCCGCTCGTCTCCGGCAACGGCTTGGCCGCGGCGGCTTTGAACAAAGCTGGTCTGCCGTCGGTCACCGCTACCCTGCGCGCGATGGAGAGCGCGGGCGTGGTGCGGACGCTGGCGGAGCCAAATCTGACGGCGATCTCCGGCGAGTCCGCGACATTTATTTCAGGCGGCGAATTTCCCATTCCGACCGGCGTATCCTGCCAAACGACGACGGCGGGCGCGATCGGACAATGCGTCCAGACGGTCAGTTTCAAGAAATTCGGCATCTCGCTCAACTTCACGCCGGTCGTGCTGACGGAGGGACGGATCAGCCTGAGGGTGATGACCGAAGTGTCAGAAGTCTCGACCGAAAACTCTCTGACCGGCGGCCAAAACGGAACAACCATCCCCTCGATCAAGACGCGTCGCGCGGAAACCACGCTGGAAATTCCGTCCGGCGGCTCAGTCGCGATGGCGGGACTGATCCAGGAACAAACCAAGCAGGCCATCAACGGATTGCCCGGCGCGGACCAGATACCGATTTTTGGAGCGCTTTTCAGGAGCCAGGACTACGTCAACCATCAGACCGAGCTGATGGTCATCGTGACGCCCTATGTCGTTCGGGCGGTGGCGCAGAAGGAACTGTCGCGGCCCGATGACGGTTTTGCGCCGGCATCCGATTCGCAGTCCGCTTTGCTCGGGCGCATCAACCGGATCTACGGCGTCGCCGCCCGCGTCGATCCCGTCGGCGGGATGCAGGGCAATTTCGGCTTCATCATTGATTGAGATGCATGACTGTTCACCGAGTGGGGACGAGGACAGAACGATGACAACGAGAATTCCGATCCATCGCGTCAAGGCCTTGCCGATGCTTGGCGCCCTGCTCGGCCTTTCGGCCGCGCTCGGCGCCTGCGTGCCGCACACCACGGAAATCGTGACCTCCAGCGTTGACTACCGCCACCGTCATCCGATTGCGGTGACCGAAGCCGACCGCTCGATCGTGGTGTTCGTCGGTCATGCCCGCGGCGGCCTCTCCGGGTCGCAACGCACCGACGTCATGGGACTGGCGCAGACCTGGGTGCGTGAAGGCACCGGCGCTGTTATCGCCGATGTGCCGATCGATACGCCGAACGCTCGCGCGGCCGCGGCTTCGTTCCGGGAAATCCAGTCGGTGCTGATGGCGGGCGGCGTGCCCTCGCGCGCCATCACGCTGCGTCACTACCGGCCCGACGATCCCCGTACGCTGCCGACGATCCGGCTCAGCTACCCGAAGATTACGGCCGTGGCCGGACCTTGCGGGCTGTGGCCGCAAGACCTCGGACCGAATATCGACAATGTCGCCTACAATGAAAATCGCCCGTACCACAATTTCGGCTGCGCCACCCAGCGCAACCTTGCTGCAATGATCGACAATCCCGCCGATCTCGAACAGCCGCGCCCCGAGAGCCCCGCCTATACGTCACGGCGCGATATCGCCTTTGACAAATACCGCAAGGGCGTTTCGACAGCGACCACCTATCCCGAATCCGACAAGGCCAAACTCAGCGATACAGGCAAATGATCAGCCGCGTCTTTCAAAACTCAGACGATCAACTCGACGATATGCCGGCGCAGCCCGAGGAATACATCTCGCCGGCGCCACGCGTATCGGTGCAGGCCTTTTGCGCCAGTGTCGCAGTCGCAACCGCGGCGCGCGCGGCGAGCGAAGACCGCCGTCTCGGCAAGGCCCACCTTTCGGTTCACATGGGCGGCATTGCCGCCGCCATCGAGGCCTACCACACGGCGCCGACACCGAACGTCATCGTGCTGGAGACCGAACCCGGTTCCGATATACTCGAAGGGCTCGATGAACTCGCGAGCGTCTGCGACGCCGGCACCCGCGTCGTCGTGATCGGCAACGCCAACGACGTCACGCCCTATCGTGAACTGGTGCGGCGCGGCGTCAGCGACTACGTGACCGGACCGGTCGAACCGATCGACATTGTGCGCGCAATATGCGGTCTCTACGCGGCCTCCGAGGCCGTGGCCGTCGGCCGCATCATCGCCGTGGTCGGCGCCAAAGGCGGCGTCGGAGCCTCCACCGTCGCGCACAACGTGGCGTGGGCGATCGCGCGCGATCTCGCGCTGGATTCCGTCGTGATCGATCTCGACCTTGCCTTCGGCACCGCCAGCCTCGATTACAACCAGGATCCGGTTCAAGGCATCGCCAATGCGGTCTTCCAGCCAGAGCGGCCGGACTCCGCCTTCATGGAGCGTCTGCTGGCGAAGTGCACCGACCGCCTCGACCTGCTGGCGGCGCCGGCAACATTGGACCAGGTCTATGATTTCGGCGCCGATGCGTTCGATGCGATCTTCGATACGCTGCGCATGACGACCCCCTGCATCGTGCTCGACGTCCCCCATCAATGGTCGGCGTGGACCAAGCGCACGCTGGTCGGCGCGGACGACATTCTGATCGTCGCCGAGCCCGATCTCGCCAACATGCGCAACGCCAAGAACATGCTGAACGTGCTGAAGGCGGCGCGGCCCAACGACCGGCCGCCGCTCTACTGCCTCAACCAGGTCGGCATGCACAAGCGTCCGGAGATCTCCACGCGGGAATTCGCCAAGGCGATCGAGAGCCAGCCAATCGCGGCCATTCCGTTCGATTCAAAGATGTTCGGCACCGCCGCCAATAACGGCCAGATGATCGCGCAGATCGCCGCCAAGCATCGCATCACCACGATGTTCCTGCAGATGGCGCAACGCCTGACCGGCCATGCCGTGACCAAGCGGTCCCGGACCTCGTTCCTGGCGCCGATCATCAAGAAGCTGCAAGGCGCGACGGCCCGCAGGGCCTGAGCAAACAACGACGGCGGCGGCAGCGCCTTGAGCGCTGACGCCTAGTCGGAGCGTCCGGCCGCGGCGATCGGCATCTTCTCGACCTCGGCCCGCGCGTTCTCCTTGTCTTTCCGCGACAGCATCCGCTTCAATTGCGCGACGTTGGCGGCAGCCTCGGCGGGCGGCAGATCGGCCTTGGCGATCTTTTCTGCTTCGGCAAGATTTCCCTTCAGGCCAACCGCCAGCGCCAGATTGGCGCGCACGCGCGGATCGGTCCCGGCCAGGCTGTGGGCGCGGCGCAGCGTCTCCTCAGCCTTGGACAGATCCTTGGAAAGCACATAGGACAGTCCGAGATTGGACAGCACCAACGGCTGGTCGGGAGCGATCTTCAGCGCGCTTGCATAATATTGCCGCGCCTCCTCGTATCGGCCGAGTTGGTCCAGTGTCGCTCCCTGCGCCGAGAGCAGCCGCCAATCGGGATCGTCGGGGCTGTGGGCGCGGCCGAGCACGTCGAAGGCCTGCTGAAAATTGCCGTTATCCACCAGCGCGCGGCCGTAGGCGGCGAGCAGTAGCTTGTTGCCGGAATGGGCGATGGTGGCCTGTTCGAGCACCGCAACCGCCTGCGCCCGCTGTCCTGACGCGCGCAACGCCTTGCCGTAGTTCAGCGCCGCGTCGGCATCCTTCGGATTGGCGCGATAGCGTTCCTGGTAGAGTTCGACGTCGCGGCGCGGATCGCTGGCGCGGCCGGTATCGGCCTTCTCGTCGATCGAACCGGTAATGTCAGATAGTCCCGAGGTCTGGCAGCTGCCAAGCCCCAACGCCAGGATCAGGGTCGACGTGCACGCAAAAAGCCGCGCGGCGCGGGATGGATGGGGCAACTTCTGTCGCATGTAGCTGGACTCACGGCGGCAACTGTCCAGGAACACTCACAGCTTAACCCTAAGTTCGGGTTAAGTTGGCCTGCTTTTGCGGTAATCGATGACCTTTGCGGCCCGCTGTGCGTCGGCCAGGCGCGTGCACCCTGCCCGCGCCGTCTCATACCGGCGCAGCCGAGCGGCCTAGTCGACGAATTGCGCGCCGAGTTCGCAGCCGATCCGCCAGGCCAGCCGGCACTGACGCGGCCTACCCTCCGAGAAGATCACCGTAAATTCGGAAGGAATTTCGGGGTATTCGGCGATGATCTTCACACCGCCATCCGACACGTCGGAAATCATGCAATCGCGCGGCAGCCCACCGGTCGCGAATTGTATTTTTGCAAAGCTTCTGCACGCCCGACGTTCACTGCTGCGACGATTCGCATACATCTCGATCCCTGACCCTGCTCGTGTGATTCACCCGATGGAGCACTAGCTTTACCGAAGAATTGTTGGAATTGGCCTATCGCAACGGCTTGCAATGTAACTGATACGTTTGAACTCCGTTTACCGAGCCCGGCCCTCCGGCTGAAGGCCGAGCTCCTCGAACGCGTCTGCGGCGGCGGCTCGCGGCACAATTTCCGGCAAATTAAAGGGTTGATCCCCCCTCGCTAGGCGATAGCCTGACCCCTCGACTCGATTTGGCGGAAACGAAAAGCACATGGGAAGTCTGGTTCTTCTCGACCTGATGGGCGGCGTCGCGCTGCTGCTGTGGGGCCTGCACATGGTCCACAGCGGGATCCTGCGCGCGTTCGGGCCAAACCTGCGCCTGTTGCTGGCAAAGGCCCTGAGCAACCGCTTTACCGCCTTTGGCGCCGGCCTCGGTCTGACCGCGCTGCTCCAGAGCAGCACCGCGACGGCGCTGATCACCAGTTCGTTTACGTCGGAGGGGCTCGTCAGCCTGGTGCCCGCGCTCGCGATCATGCTCGGCGCCAATGTCGGCACCACGCTGATCGTGCAGATCCTGTCGTTCAACATCGCCGCCGTGGCGCCCGTGCTGTTCATCATCGGTCTGGTCGCCTTCCGCAGCGGGCCCCGCTCGCGCGTCAAGGACATCGGCCGCGCATTTATCGGGCTCGGCCTGATGCTGCTGGCGCTGCATATCCTGCTCAATACGCTGGCGCCGGCGGAGAACGCGCGGGGCGTGCGCGTGTTCATGAACGCCATCACCGGCGATCCCGTGCTCTGCATCCTGTTTGCCGCGATCGTGACCTGGCTGGTGCATTCCAGTGTCGCCAGCGTGCTGCTGGTGATGTCGCTGGCCTATGCGCATTTCGTCACGCCCTCCGCGGCGCTGGCGCTCGTGCTCGGCGCCAATCTCGGCAGCGCCATCAATCCGATCGTCGAGGGCGCGCGCCGCGACAATCCCGCCAGCTACCGCCTGCCGCTGGGCAACCTCGTCAACCGGCTTGCCGGCATCCTGCTGGTGGCGCCGTTCCTGCAGCCGATCGCGGACCTTCTGATCTCGTGGCAGCCGGATGTAGCCAAGGCGACCGCCCTGTTCCACATCGCCTTCAACCTTGCGACCGCTCTTCTCTTCATCGGCCTGCTCGACGGTATGGCGCGGCTGTTGAAGACGTTGCTGCCCGAGCGCGTCAAGGAGGCCGACGCGTCAGGGCCGCGCTATCTCGACGAGAGCGCGCTGGAGACGCCCTCGCTCGCTCTGGCCGATGCCGCCCGCGAGACCCTGCATATGGGCGATCACGTCGAAATCATGCTGCGCAAGGTGATGGCGGCGATGATGACCAACGATCGGGCGCTGGTCGACCAGGTCTCGCAGATGGACAACAGCGTCGACAGCCTCGACGAGGCGATCAAGCTCTACGTTACAAAACTCACCCGCGGCAGCCTCGACGAGCGCGAGGGACAGCGGGCGATGGAGATCGTCTCCTTCGCCATCAACCTCGAGCATATCGGCGACATCATCGACAAGAATCTGAGCGAGCTCGCCACCAAGAAGATCAAGCGCCGGTTCCAGTTCTCGGCCGAGGGCGCCGAGGAGCTGTCCGCCTTCCACAAGCGCACGATGGATTCGCTTCGGATCGCGTTCGGCGTCTTCATGTCCGGCGACGTCAACGAGGCGCGAAAGCTGCTGGCCGAGAAGGCCGTGCTGCGCAATGCCGAACTGGCCGCGACCGAACGGCATCTCGACCGCCTGCGCGAGGGCCGGCCCGAAACCATCGAGACCACCTCGCTGCATCTCGACGTGCTGCGCGACCTCAGGCGCATCCACTCGCACATCTGCTCGGTCGCCTACCCCGTGCTGGATGCCGCGGGCGAATTGGCCGCCTATCGTTCGACGGAGAACGATCTGGTGGCGTTACCGGCGCCGGTGCCCGGCCGCCCCTGATCAGCGGTCCAGCGTCTTCGACGCCTTGCCGCGATGCTTGACGATCAGCATGATGTTTCTGATGTAGATGATCGTGGCCGCCGCCTGGCCGACGATGATCACGGGCTCACGCTTGGCGATGCCGTAGACCAGCGTCATCAGCCCGCCTCCCATCGAGAAGAACCAGAACGCCATCGGGATCACGCTTCTTCCGGCGCGCTCGCTCGAGATCCACTGCACCAGGAAACGGGCGGTGAACAGCAATTGCGCGACCAGCCCGAAGGCCAGCCAGAAATCGAACTTGGCGACGAAGACGTCGTAGAGATAATCGCCCAGCGCCTGGCCGTATTGAATCAGCATCAGAGAACCTCGGTCACAGCGGGCGTCGGCTTCTTGCGGCGGATCAGCCACCACACGCCGGCAAGATCCATGATCCCGATCCATAGCCGGTCAAAGAAGCCGTAATTGGACACGCCGGAATGGCGCGGGCGGTCGATCACGTCGACATAGGCGATGTCAAAGCCTTCGCGGCGTACCAGCGCCGGCAGGAATCGATGCAGACCATCAAAATAAGGCATCGAGAGGAACACCTCGCGCGGGAACGCCTTCAGCCCGCAGCCGGTGTCGCGGGTGCCGTCGCGCAGGATCGCATTGCGCACGCCGTTGGCGATCCTTGACTGCAGTTTCTTGAAACCGGTGTCCTTGCGCCCGACCCGCTGGCCGGCCGCGAGGCCGACGCGCCCGCCGCCGTTTTCGACCGCCGCGATCAGGTCCGGCAGGAACACCGGATTGTTCTGGCCGTCGCCATCCAGCGTCGCCACGATGGCGCCGCGCGCGGCCCGCACCCCGCTGCGCACCGCCGCCGATTGCCCGGAAGAATGGGCGTGTTTGAGTTGCCGGAGCTGACGGTGCTGCTTCATCAGATCAGCCAGCCGTCCGGCGGTCGCGTCCGTCGAGCCGTCGTTGACATAGATGATTTCGTAGACCCATCGGCCATCGAGCGCGCTGACGATTTCCGCAACCAGCGGCGCGACGTTCTCCGCTTCGTTGCGCACCGGCACAACGATGGAAACGGCGACCGCGTCTGTGTCGGAAGGTGTCAAATCGGCACTCGTCTGGTTGGTTTGGGAGAACCCGGAACCGGGTGTATCGGGCCGTCGGGCGGCGTCCGCTTTTATGGGGCCAAAGCGCCGCGGGCAACCCTTTTGAGGCGCCCGGACGAGGGCCCGACAAGGGCCACGATGCTGCCGTCGCGCTGGATCGCAAATCCGAGCCGCCGGGCCGCAAACCAGTATCGCACGAACATCGTACCGACGATCCCGACCATCGCGCCGGCCACGACGTCGCTCGGATGATGGGCCAGCAGCACCAGACGGGTCGCCGCGATGATCAGGGCATAGACGGCCATCGCAACACGAGCCTGGGGCCATACGGCCGACACGGCCAAGGCGAGCGCAAAGGCGGTCGTGGCATGCCCGGACGGGAAACTGTAATAGGCCGGGTTTCCCGCAAAATGCGAGAAGTGAAAGGCGTCGGCCTCGCCGCCGACAAAGGGCCGGCCGCGGCCGATACTGTATTTCAGCACTTCAGTGACCAGATTGGACACGGCGACCGCGCAGAAAATGAACTGCAGCCGCGTTCCAAGACCAAGCAACAGCGAACGCTGGATGCCGCGCAAGGCCGGCGAGACGATCGCGACCGCGATCAGCAATCCCCCCAACACCGCCAGCACATATTCGTCCTTGCCGAAATCGGTGAGAATGCGAACCCACCACAGCGACGGGGTGCCGCGTTTCGGCATCTGGGCGATTTCCCACGCGTCGATCGCGTACATCAGCACGATGATCGCTGCACCGAGACCGGCCGACAGCCACAACACGTGTCGCGGCGCCCGCCGCGCCGCCTCGGCGCGCCGTGAATGCGACGGCGAGCGCACGAGTTGCGCCAGCGACAACCACGCCAGCTTCGCGAAGCGCGAAGCATAATTTTGGGATTCGCCAACCACGGAGTTTGCGGACATTCTACTCCGTGCCTTCCGAGCGGAAGATGGCGATCTCGATCGCCTTTCCTTGCGAGATGTTATAGCCCTCGATCCGCTTCGCCACATTGTAGCGCAGCCCGATCGCTTCGGCGCGCTGAACGAAGGCGCGTTCGGTGCGCGATTCCACCAGCGCGAAGCGGCAACTGCCCTGCCCGAGGAAATCGGCGGCGCCCGATCCGTCGGTGAGCAACGTGCTGGTGCCGGTCATGAAGACCAGGCTGGGCTCGTGAAAACCGGCTGCCGCGGCCCTTGGCCCGACGCAGACCACGTTGCGAAGCGCACGCGCGACCTCCGCGCTCGGAAACATCGTGGTCAGCGACGGCATGACGACGCCGTAGATTCCGACCGCCAGAAACATCGCCGCAATCACCGCATTCAACAGCGAGCGCTCGGCGCGGCTGTCCTCGAACATCCACCACGCGATCAGGCCGAAGATCATCGCCGCCGCCAGGAACGGCCAGGCCGGAAAGGCGGGGTAATGCGTCAGCTTGATGGCTCCGATGACGGCGATCACGGATGCCCCCGCCGGAATGACAAACCACCAGGCCGCACCGCGCATCAGCCAGGACCGCGACAGCACGCGGCGCTCCAGCGCGCCGGCGGTGAGGATCGCAATCGCCGGATAGAGCGGCAGCACGTAGTGCGGCAGCTTGGTCAGCACCAGTTCGAACACGATCCAGGACGGGACCAGCCACGCCAGCAGATATTGCGCGCCGGGCTCCCGCCGCGCACGCCATACCGCCGGCGCCGCCATCCCCGCCAGCGCCGCACCCGGCCAGAACGTGACCCAGAACAGCAGCAGATAGAGGCCGGGCGGTGCGCCGTGGGATTCCTGCGCGCCGAGCTTGCTCAGCATGTCGCCGCCGAGCGAATTGGAGAAGAACGCCTCGCCCGCGCGCCAGAAGATCGCGACGAACCATGGCAGCACCAGCACCAGCGTCCACATCAGCCCCCAGACCGGGCGTAGCCGCCACAGCCATGCCGCCGAGCGGTCTAGGATCGCCAGCGCCAGGATGGTCAGCCCGACGAACATCAGGATCAACGGCCCCTTGAGCAGGATGCCGCCGGCCAGCGCGGTCCAGAAGATCGCGGGCACGCTCCAGGGCGGATGCACCGGATCCTCGCCGCGTTGCCAGGTGAGATACACCCGCGCCATCGCCCCCATCGCGGCGACTACGGTCAACAGCAGCATCGCGTCCGTTTTGGCGAGCCGGGCTTCGGCGCCGAGCAGGACAGAACTGCACATCATCAGCGCCGCCAGCGCGGCCCCGCGCCGCGTGACGAAGGCGAGCGCCGTCCAGTAGGTCAACAGAACGGCGCCGATGGCGCCGATCAGGGAGGGAATCCGGTAGAGCCAGATGCGCAACTGCGCCCGCGGCAGGCCGAGCGACGAGGCGGTTTCGACCACGGCGGCCTGTAGCCAGTAGATGCCGACCGGCTTCTTGTAGCGGACGTCGTCCTGAAAACGGATGTCGACGAAATCGCCGCTTTCGACCATCTGCTTGGTGGCCTGCGCGAACCGCGCCTCGTCGCGGTCGATCGCCGGAATATTGAAGAAGCCGGGCAAGAACAGCACGATGCCGCAGAGCACCAGGAACACGATGGCGCGAAAATGGTTTGCTGTCGCGAAGTCGAACGCCGCGATCAGCCTGCGGCTGGAATTCGCAGGTTTTACAGGCTGTTGGCCAGCTCCAAAGCGCGGGGGTTGCAGGGTTTCAGCCATCTTGTTCGCATACGATGAAACCGCACTGCAAACAACACCACAGATCCGCCTAACCTGTGGTCGCTGGACGCTTTTTTGTCACTGTATCCGGATCACGACGGTATCGGCGGCCCCCGTCGCGTCGATCACCGTCAGGCGGGCAAAACCTGGCCCGGGCGGATCGACCAGGCGCTGGCGCCGGCTGTCGATTTCGCCGACCGAGGCGCCGTTCAGCATGATGGTCAGCGGCAGCACGCCGCCCGCCACCTTGACCGGCATCGGCGCGGCCTGCCCGCCACCTGAACGGTCGACGTCGATCCGCGAGCCGTTCAGCGGAAACTGGATGCGCGGCATCTGATCGTTGCCGGTGCGGATCAGTTCGCCGACGGGGCGGAAGCGCCGCAACGGCAACGGCAGCTTGGCGTTGCCAGCGATCAGCGCACCCTTCGGCGCCTTCGGCAGTGCCGCCGGGATCTTGCCGGTGCGCGCAAACGCGTCGAACAGGATCGGGGCTGCGGCGGTGCGGCCGACCAGGCCCGGCACCGGCGCGCCGTCGGGACGCCCGACCCACCCGCCAATGGTGATGCGGCCATCGAAACCGACCGACCACGCGTCGCGGGCCGGCTCTGCCTGATCGAGGCGTTTGGATCAACCTTCGTTCCGGTTCCGCTTATTGAGTTCGCGAAATAGATGCCGGCGAGACCGAAACAAAAGCGTCACGCGGATCGCTGAACACAAAAGTTCACAAACGCGCTGCAAGCAACAATCATAAACTTGGCTTCCGCCTCATCGATGTTGCTGGCTTCGGTTAAGGAATGACGGATGCCGCCTTCATCGCTGGTGTAGCCATAGAGTTTGCTCATCGCATCTTTAAGCGCAGGGTGCATTGGTATCTTGTCGTTGATGACTTTCAAGGCATCGCCAAGCGTAGCCTTGGGGTTATCGGCTATAACTCGCGCTATCGACTCGACCGCGCTAATGGACTCCTTGATGCTGTTCCGGTAGTCCGGTTGAGGTTTTCGGGAAAACAGAACTATTGCAGTCTGTATGTGCTCCCGTGCAGCGGAAAACCGGGATGGCAAAGAAGCAGCGGCAGCGACCTCGCGAATCTCTACGGGATCGGTAATCGGTACGAACTTATTTTCGATTATGCGGTATCCAGATTTCTCGCGCCCTAAAAAGAATGAAACTCGCCTCGCAAAACCCGAACTCTCTTCGAGTGATAAGAGAAATTCCAAAAGATTATAAACGTCGTACCATTCAGCTCCGTAAAACCATCCTTTCAACCTCTCCATCACCCTGGGTGAAGTTAGGGGAATTTCGTCGCTCGTCTCTTTAAGGACATTTACGTAAATGCCTCGCACCACCCTTTCAAACTTCTTATTGCCGGCGAGATAATGCTGATTAGTTGCTAGAGGAAATTCAAGGCACGCTTGCCATAAGCCATTCCTCAAATCGTCATCAATGCCATCGACCTGAAGGACGGTCTTTGGTTTTGTAATGCCCAAGCGATCCGAAAACGACAATTGAAATGCTCCAACCGAAGGCCCCAATCAGAAAAATCGCGGCAAGCCGCCTTGGCCAGTAATCGCCGCCATCCGGCTTGTTGCCAGTTCCCTGTTGGGGCTGCTCGCCGTCGCCGGCGCCGCTGCAACGAACACTATGATCCAACACCGACGGTACGGGGCTTACCAAATTGTTTGTTTAGAGCGTCTAGGCGAGGCTCAAGAAGGCTGACCATATGTGTCTCAGCTTGAAAGTAAGAGGGATAGATCACGTCGATCATTGGCTTTCGCACGCCACGGTTCCAGCGTTGAGCTTCACCGGTGGAGTATTTCCGTTTTCCCTTCTCAAAAAGCTCCCGGTAGCGGAATGGCGAGATACCTAAGAAACGTTGGAAACTCACGAGGCGTCCCTTCCCATCTCCGTCAACTTCAATTGAGTCTGAGTGAAGTTCCTCTGCATAGCTTTTGGGATAAGGCTCAATAGAAACGACACGCTTTATTCCCGCCGCAACGATGTGTTTGGCACATAGGTGGCAGGGAAAAGTCGTGCAATACAATATTGCCCCAGAAATCGATACGCCTTTTCGTGCGGCATCTGTAATCGCAGACATTTCCGCGTGTATGTCGCGACCAAATTCGATAAGGTCCATTACTTTCGAGTTCTTCAGTCCATACGCCGATCCGTCGGCCAACCATTCGTCGGCAAGCGTGGTAGAGTCCTTGTTCCCGCATTGCTCTTTGGATAATCGACCAGCCCGAAACATACGATCGATAAAATCTGCCACGAGTTCGCGCTTCTTTTCATCGTTTGGATCCCTGCCGGCCACGAAATCTCTCTGATCCGCCGCGTCTCCGCTCCAGTATGTTCCGCCCCCAGCTTTCGGCACCTCATTGCATCCAAGCGATGCGATCTCACCGGATGAATGAAAAATCGCTGCGCCAACCTGCCGAGTCAGCGCCGACGATCTCAACGAAGCTGTTTTGGCAAGATACATCCCGTATTCGTCATGACTTGGTGACACATGATTGTCGCCAAACAGCGCGCGAATAAAGCGGTCAACAGTCTCCTTGCATGACTTTCTGTCGGGTGCCTCAACAAACATATCTGCCAGAGGAAAGGCATCCCTCACGTTTTGACCATGCCCCTTGTCGCCTTCCATTTCATCTTGCTTTACCAAGGTGTTCGCGGCGTTTTCAGCCTCAGCATTAGAGCCCAACCGCCGTCGAGACTGCGTCTCCTTCACAGCAATCCGACGTTTTCGGTAAAGCTGGGGTTCGTAAGCGGAAATCTGAATAAATTGGCGTCCATAAACGGCGCGCATTAGCTTGATTTCTTCTGGGCGCTTAAACTGACGAATTATGTAAGCTCTTTTCGACAATGGCTGCTCAACACTCCCGCCAGTCGTCGCCCTGAATTGCCGGATGGCGCTGATTGCCAATATGGCCAACGCATCGTTTCGACCTAATTGCTCCCGTACCTTGTTGGCGTAGTCAATTCGCTGTTGGAACGACTCAACGTATCCGGTAGCATCTAGCGGCAGGCCGATCTTGACCTCACGCATAAGTTCGGTGATGCGAAATACCTGTGACTCATACCCAACGCTGCGTAGCGCATCGATGAGTTCTTCAGTTACAGATTCGAGATCGACCCCAATCGGACCAACCAAGCCGAAGATAAGTTCTGGATGGTCATCGAACGGCAAATTGTCTTCGGATTTGGAACCAATCGTAGTCTCAGGTTGTTCGACCATTTCTCATCCTAGATTTGCTCGTCTGAAATACATGTTCTGGAATTCTTCATTTGTCGCTGACACTTAAAGTCTGGAAGAGGCTCTCATGGGCAACGTAAAGTTAGAGCCGGGGTGGCTTGCCAGGGACGTTATTGAAGCCGCACGCCGCACCCACGAATTGGAATCAGAAAAGAAGCAAGCCCGCTCGGATTACGAGAATCGCATCAACGATGATCGTACCAGTAAGCCCGATTTGGCCAAGAAGAGCTAAGCTTCAGCCGGTTTCACCCGTCATTCCCCAAGTTTTGTTGGGGCGGAGAGCCAGTGGGTCAGCTTGTTGGTTCGCATGCACTCCCAATCGTGGTCCATCATTCACTGAAAAACCTTAGATTGCGCAAAGTAATAGTTGAAAGTTCAACAGTCCAGAAAGGACAAGTTTCCTACAAACCTGACTATTCACTGCAAGCAGCACAGATTGCGCTACCCGACTGTCCCCGGTCGCTTTTTCCTTACTGTACCCGGATCACAACGGTATCGGCCGCGCCGGTCGCGTCGATCACCGTCAGGCGGGCAAAACCTGGCCCGGGCGGATCGACCAGGCGCTGGCGCCGGCTGTCGATTTCGCCGACCGAGGCGCCGTTCAGCATGATGGTCAGCGGCAGCACGCCGCCCGCCACCTTGACCGGCATCGGCGCGGCCTGCCCGCCACCTGAATGGTCGACGTCGATCCGCGAGCCGTTCAGCGGAAACTGGATGCGCGGCATCTGATCGTTGCCGGTGCGGATCAGTTCGCCGACGGGGCGGAAGCGCCGCA
>NZ_JAFCLU010000031.1 GCF_018130385.1 Bradyrhizobium sp. AUGA SZCCT0283
AGGCACCGCCAGACGAAAGGGGCGGCAACAGATATGTTCTACCTAACGCCACCGCGCCACATCTCGACTCTACCATTCGCGTCGGTTTGGCCGGAGCACGGCGACTTCTGGTCTACCCCGGTGAATGGACATTCTAGGCGGACATGTCTCAAACCTGCACAAGAAGAGAAGTGCGATCTAACCGCTCGTCGCAGCGCGATAGAAGGCTTCCACCTTCCCCAGGTTTTTTGAGTGAGTGCCCTCTTGATCGGTCCTTGTTTTCGAATCGACACCGGCAGGTCGCACCGACCGAATAGCTTCTTTGACATTGTCTGGTCCGAGGCCACCAGCAAGTATTACTGGGGTACGAACACTCTCCACAATCTTTCGACTGATGCTCCAGTCATGCGTCACGCCCTGCGCGCCGATTTGCACATCACCTGTGCGATGACTGTCAAGCAGGACCCAATCGACAACTCCATCATATGCTTGCGCCACACCTACCGCCTCAGGTCCCGTGACAGGTACGCTGCGCATGAATTTGGTCTTTGGCAGGGACTTTCGCAGTGCCACGACAAGATCAGGCGTAAGCAATTCGCTTGATGCGCCAAGATGGACGATGGGCGGATCAAGCTCCCCTGCCATCCGTTCGATAAGAGCGACATCCGCCGAGAGGAACAGCGCGGAAAGTACGGACGGCGCCCGGATCATCTTCACGAGGGCCGACGCCGTTTGAACCGGAAGTTCCCGAGGGAAGGCACCGTCGCCGACGAGCACGCCGATATGATCCACGCCGATTGCCGATATCGCCGCGGCTTCCGCAGGTGTCGCAACTTCGTAAATTTGCGTCAGTATTGTCTTACACCAGCGCTGTCAGCCACTCAGTTGTGTAGACAGGATGGGCTGGTCTTGGGTCAATGCCGCTTTGGGTCATTCGCGTCGATTTGGCGGGACTACGGCGACTTCCGGTCTACCCGGTGAACGGACATTCTCAGGATAGGCGGGCATGTCTCAAAGGTGCACATTGGGCGACATCGCAGGTTTAGTCTTGATATGAAAAAGGCCGCGCCAACTCGGGCGGCCTGCGGTCACTTTTTGTCCTTCGGGAGCAGCTAGGCGCAAACGGTGGAACGATCACGCTAATCCACGGCCGGCACTGAATGATGTTCGTGGATGATGGTCCATCGGTCATCGATTTTGCGCATGCCCATTGTCAGGCGGAAGTCCAGGCCTTCAGGTTCCTCGTTTGCTTCAGATCCGGCGCAACGCACGGTCGCGACGACGAAGGCGACGTTGGCGCTGGCGGTAATGCTCATTTCGGTAGGTTTGAAGAGGACCGGATCGCTTGTCCAGGAATAGAACAGGTCCCACGTTGTCCTGTAGGCTTCTAGTCCCCTGGATTGAAAGGGAGGTGGCACATCGAACATCAAGATGTCGTGGTTTTTGGAGTATCCCTTCTATATCTCTGCGCCTTATGGCGGCCAGCCAGGTCTCTACACGGCGCGGACGGCTGCTTCATCTTCTGAGCTATTTTGCCCGTGATCCATCTGAAATCCTCCGCGTAGTTCCGTCGTTGGCGCCAAGAGGACGTTTTGCCGGTTGTGCTCCCGACACCTCCCGCGTAAATATTTTCACCGTTATCCGACACAGATTGGCGTGTCTCAAACGCGCCAATTGCTGACTCATGCACGCAGCAAACGCCGTGCACCGGGAGCCACAATTCTCGCTTTAGTCGATGCGCTGCCAATAATTGCGTGCAAGGAACCTGGGTGGTCGGTGTGAGGCGCGGTTGGATCCTTCTCCTGGACAGCCGACAGCCTATTCCTGGACGTCGATCTCGAAGGCTTCGCCATTGAGGTCGACCTTCACTATTAGCGTCGAGCCACCGGCGCACTTTGCCTTCAGCCGCCATCCGCGAAAACTCCCTTCGTCCAGCAGCATGATGTTGCTTGTAGCGCAACCCGTCCGCCCCATGGCTCTTGCCGCGCGGTTCTTTATGTCTTCGAATTCGAACTCTGCAACTCGAAACACCGATGCGCCAATATCCTGTGCAGTGAGCGTCGGCGAGCGTCCGACACCACTGACGATAGCAGTTCGCTCCGCTTGATCGAAGAAGCGCAGGAGTTGGCCCGTAACCGCCGCGACTTGGTCTGTCAATCGAGCTTCGTCTTTGGTTTGGGCATCGTATTCAAGTCTCATCGCCGACCGCAGGTCAAAGGGGACTGCCGTATCTGCGTCAGACAGAATGATCGTCGGCTTCCCCGCTTGGTGGAGGAGGCCCAGTTCGTACATTACATTCGCATTGAGTCCTGTTATGACGACGTAACCGAAGTCGCTCGATCGAACGTATTGATGAATCCCGGCAATGACATCGCCAGCAGCGACTTGCTCGTCCACCGAGATGAGCTCAATATTGAGGCGTCTACAGGCACTCGCGATCGCGTTACGCACCCACCTCAATTCCTCCTGATAGGGCGTGGCCAGAAAAGCCTTATTATCTCCCATGACACGGCCCTCCCGGTCGCACGGGCTTAAAAGATGATCCTCCATGAACACCATCATACTCCATCGTCCGGGCTGCGGATAAGAGAATCTCGATATAGCTAGCGACGGCGAAGGGCCGTTATGGGTCATTCGCGTCGGTTTGACCGGCCCACGGCTACTTCCGGTCTACCCCGGCGAACGGACATCCTCAGGATAGGCGGGCATGTCTCAAAGGTGCCAACAACGGACAACCGCGCTACTCCTCGTGATTTCGCCGCAGTACCATCTATAGAACTGAACAATTGCGACCGAAGGCAGAAAAGGGTCTGCATTGCGCAGAGCCTTTTTCTATTTCAACGCGACGGTGAGTATTGACGGCGCGTTCATTTCCGTCGGCTACTTGTTGAAAAGTTTGCTGAGAAATTCGACGACGTCCTTGCGAGCAGCGTCGGTCGCTTCAGCATTATAGGCGATCGTGGTACCTCGCTCGATACAGGGCTCGTTGAAACTGGCGGGCTGGCCCGTATCGCTGTTGATGATCGCGCCCTGGGGCTTTTCCTCGTAGCGGCATTTACGCCAAGTCTGCGCCTGCGGCAGCTGTAGCGTGCCCGGGATCGTCTGCACGTCGAAAGCATGATAGGCACCGGGATATTCAACGAGGTCTATTTTGGCACCAGCTTTTTTCAGTCGCGCGACGTAGTCGCGGCATGGACCGACCGGCACCCAGTCGTCGGCGATGCCGTGATAAAGCCGGATCGGCTTCGCGCTGACCTTTTCGTCACCGATCATCGCGGTGTTGCAGGGCGTGTAGAAACCGATATAGGCGGCGAAGCTTGCGCCCTCAGGGGCGTAGGCGTTCTGGAAACGGTCCATGCTGGCGTAAAGTGAGGGTATCGCGCCCTTCGAGAAACCCATGACCGCAATCTTGTCCGGATCGATGCGCGGATGCTTCGCGAGCACGGCAAGCGCAGCAAAGGCGTCGTTCATCATCGTGTAAGACGAAAGTTGCGCTTGATCGGTAATGGTATTCGTTATCCCACGGCCTGTGAAGCTGTCGGTAACAAAAGTCGCGAAGCCAGCTTTGTTTAGCTCGCCCACCCACATGCCAATATTGAAGCCAACGCCGCCCGAACCATGCACGAGGGCGACGGCTGGCAACCGGTCGGTTCCGGGCTTTGGAATACGCAGCTCGCCCGCTATCATCGCGGGCTTGCCATCTTTTTTGCCGAGCAGGAAATCCGCGGTGTCGAGTGTGACTGTCGGCACCGAACTAATCTCGGTGCGGAAGATGGCTTGTGCCCGTGCGGCTTCCAACAGGAAGACAAACCCAGCGATTGTAATCAGGGCGCGGGCGAATAAAGTGTTCATGAATTCCCTCCCTTGTTATCCGACGTTCCCAGATGACCAAGGATCGGCGTGAACGATGGCGGTCGGTCCCAGAAAATGTGACTTCTTGATTGTCCGAATGCATCGCTGCTGACGTCATACGCGCAGCCGCTAAATAAGGAGCGATCTCGGCAATAACCCGCCTTGGGCAGCTCCTCCTAGGTTACATCGCCGCGCGCGTCGCGGATACAAGAAGTTGTGGGTGTGCTCAGGTGCTGGAATTTGGATGCGTGGTCCGAAACGGGTCATTCGCGTCGGTTTGAGCGGGGCCACGGCGGCTTCCAGTCTACCTCGATGAACCGACATTCTCAGGACAGGCGGGCATATCTCAAAGGTGCCACATGCTGACTAGGTGGCTCCCTCCAAGCGCTGGTCGATCGCCTGACGCAAGAGGCCAAAATCAATGGGCTTAGAAAGCAATCCGGCTGCTCCAAGCAGCTCTCCTCCTGGTCGCATCGTCCCCATAGCGGTAATCATGATTACAGGCACGGAGCGCCAAAATCCACGATATTCTACGACATAGAACGATACGGCTCCGGTTGAGAAGTACTATCCCGTTCCATAATTGATTGCACAGGGCCGCTCGGCATTTCGCGCCATGCTGTTTTGCCAATTTGCATAAAATCGCGTGAGGCCCCGTCTGTACTACCAATGACGGATCGGACCGCGAGTTCAATGCTTTCAAATAGTTTGGCGGCGCGTGCACGATGTGTGCACCGAGAGATAAATGAAAATCTACAGACAGCCAACGAGAGCAGGCGTTCTAAACGCTCACTGGTGTCGGCGGGGCTGTGCATGTCTCCGAAAGTGTTTGATCTTGTATGCACGGGGGACGAGGTCAATTTATGCCAACTCCCAATCGCGGAATGAGCGCTTATCGAATGGCCGCCGTTGGCGGGTTCTTCGAGACTGGAATTTGATCAGTTTGAAGATCGCGGCGTTGCTCAGGCGAGCCTCCCGTGTCGGCCCTCGCTGCCTGCCAAACGTCGGCGAGCAAAGCGGGGACAACGCCGTGCGCGGGACAGCGATTCCAAGCGCTGGCAAACAATGCGAAGCCCGGATCCGGGCGTTGCCGGCGGGCGCTTTCCACCGCTAGCAGCACCAGCGACCGTGCGCGGAGCCGGACCGGGCCGACGTGGCGTTCGTCGCGCGCCTCGCGGACCACGCGCGTCGGCGCGCGCAAGGTCTGCGCTAGCGCATCCAGCGGTTCGATCTTCGCCAGATTGTCGCCGTGACGCGCCAACCTGCGCATCAACTTGATCGACCTCACGATGTTGTCCATTGCAAGCGCGGTCGCGTGCGCGCACGCCATATCACCGCGCGATAAGTCCATGATCCGGTCAAGCGAGGCCTGCAGCGCGCCGCTACGCCTGATCCAGAACGCGCGCAGCGGCCAGGGCGACAACCAAGTCTGCAGCGTGCGCGCGGCGTAGTATGATTTCTCGCTGGCGGTGTAATTGGCAAAGAACAGGCGACCCACTGCTTGCTGGACGATGACGCCCAAGCTGCGATCCGCTGCCCCGTCGCGAACGTAACCGCCAAGCTCGGCGATTTCGGGCGCGATCCGTCGCAGCAACGGCCTGACGTCGGAAAGCGCCGCTTCGAGCGCCGCTTGGTGCGCCACGCGTAACGGATCGAGCCGGTCGCGGAACGCCGGCCAGATGTCTCCGTCCGGCGTGCGGAAAACCGCGAGCTTGGCGGCAACCGAGCGGTTCACCAGACCGCCACGGCCGGACAATGAGCGTTCGACCATGCTTGCATCGTTGACGGCGAGCACCTCGTCCGGCGTCCTGACAACAACGAGACGGATGATGCCCGGAATGGTGATCGTGAAGGCCACGGCAAAACCTCAAAGCACATTCCAGGGGGCAAAGCAGTTTTTGGCGCCTTCGAGCGCCGGGCCGAGTTGCGGCACATGCCGCAACAGCACAGATTTCATGTTGTTATTATTGATCCAATCCAGGCCGAAGTCGGTGTAGATTTCGGGCCGATAGTCGTCGGTAAAGAAGCGATCGCTCTTGAGCCGCCGGGTTGCCATCAGAATGAAGATGCGGAAGGCGGTGTCGCTGAAGCCGAAGCCCTCCGGCAGATCTTCCGCCAGTAGCCCAACGAGGAGGTCGACACGATCCACGTGCTTGTAGATTGCACGCATCTTGTCGGCCGCGCCGGGGATGCTGGTGATTTCATCGAATGTCTCGACGCGTCGCTTGCCCACCAACTCCCGGAAGCGATTGTAGCGCGGAACACCGCGTTCGCGGTCGCGTATGATGTCGATCGCGGCCACGTCCAGGAGCGGCTGGCCAACCTTTTCGAACCGGCGCAGGAAATTGGGAAAATTATGAAGGCGAATGGCGCCCGGGTGATTGGTGCCGAAGGAGTAGAGCAGGTTTGTGAAGCCGTGCTCTTCCATGAAACGACGCGTCGACTTACCCTGCATGTTGACCAGCTCGCAGCACACTTGCTTTCCGGTGTCGAGCCGCCGCACGTTCATCTCGTCCGGGAGGAGCGGGTGGAGGCGATAGACAGAGGTGAACTCCTCGGTCATCGCATAGGGCGCGCTGTGCTGGTCCGTCGGCGAGCCCGGGATGCCGTGGGCCGCCTCGTTGTCCTTGCCGAGCACCGCGCGCATCACGCGGTACGGTACACCCGACCAATTGGCATGCATGGCGAAGTCCAGCGCCGGATGCCCGAGGATGCCCGGTGTCCATTCGATCGTGTGTATCTTGGCAATCAAGGCCGCGTTGATAAGACGCGCTCGCTGGAACAGCTCCTCGTCGTGCCAGGCCGGATAGCGCTCCTTTAAGGCGTCGCAGAGCACGTTGTGCTCGCGCACGAAAAGATTGTGTAGCAGGCTGAGCCCAACCCACCAATTGTCGTTGAAGCCGGTGAGATCAACGCCGAGATGTGTCGGGTCCTCCAGAAGCATGCCGTCGGGACCGACCGCGATCTTCCCGTCCGTGCCGGAACGTATATCCGCCTGCCTTGAGTGACTGCTGCCGTAGATCTGTCCGGCGTCCCACCAATGGGAGTTGGTGTTGCGGAACGTCGGGGTGGCGCCGAGCCATGTTTCGCGCGGTGTCGTATCCGCGAGGGTGCGACGGATCTGCATGCAGCCGTCGACCCGCTGCCGCTCGGGCCAGTCGTCGTCCGGCTGCAGCGGAATTTTGAACTCATTACCCGGCTCGGGCAGCCCATGGCTGAACCAATTGTGTGTTTCGAACTGGATCCAGGCGGCGGCCAAAAGATTGAGTTTGGTCGCGGGAATGAAAGTGCGGCGCGCCAGCAATTTTTGGGATATCTCCCGCGGGCTGGGATCGAGCAGTTCGTCCCCGCTGTCGGGCACGCATTCAGGCAGCGGAAAGTTGCGGCCGAACCGGGACCCCGCCATGCCCATGCGCGGATGATCGAGGCTGTTGAACGAGCCATCGGGCGAACGCCAGCGCTCTCTGCCCGCGCTCCAGTCGCTCGATGTCCCAATACCGTAGCCGGTATGGTGGAGGTTGTGCGCCCGTAGCCTGTCACGGAATACGCCGAGGTTGACGGCCGCCAGCAAGGTCGGCAGTCGATCCCATCTTTCAAAGAAGTTGATGACCCGATAAACAATATCCAAGAGCCGCTGCAGCAGGCCAGCATGGAATTCAAAGCCGTCGTTTCGACGCGACATTTGTTCTCCAAAGGCATACGTCTGAAATCGATTTCGGCTACAGCTGATAACTGCAATCTATTATCACCAAAGCGTCTCTTCGCCAATCGGACTCGCGGATATGCATTCTTTCTTTCCGGCGGGCAGCTAGGTAACCCGCGAACACCCGTTGGTTGCGTTGTATGAGCGCGGCACCGCCAGGGATGATTGAAACAGGCCCTTCACTACGCAGAAGTCGGGCCGGGATGAGATTTGTCGCAAGCTCGATGATCCCCGGCGACTAATCAACGCCAACGGTGTTTGCATCCAGTCCTTGGCTGCAAGGCAACAGAACCCGGTCCGGTTGCGACATCCATAAGATCAATGCGTGTTGAAATCGAATTTCCTCAAGGAGAACTCTTATGGCGAGCTATGCAATTGGCGGCGTGAAGAAGTCGCGATAGGCCCTCGCTGCCAAGTTGTCGTGGCGCCGACGTTCAAAGAAGCGGATCGTTCTGCATCCTCAGTTGAGATAGGTGTGCTTCAGGGCGGCCACCATGATCCTCCGATTGCTCAGCGTAGTTTGGATCTGGCGCCCCGGCTGCTCAAAAATCTTGCGACAAATGTGAGGTGCTTCACATTGGAGCCGATCGCAGATGAGTAAAGCTGCCATCAATTCAGTGCAGGCGCTTGCTGGGAATTACTCTCGATGGTTATCGCGGGGATTGCACGATGCGATGTGGACCGCTTTTGCCCCGAGGGGAGCGTTTCGCCATAGAAGCCCTCGCGAAGTCGCTGGATGCCGTACGCTACGACCTTGCGACATTCGCTGAGCATTTGTTGGACGACGAAGGCGGAGAGGTCCCCCTGGTCCGTCCTTGCCTGATCCTTCGACGCGATATCCCGGATTTCAGATGGCAGCGATGGACCGCCGTCGAAGAGAAGCCAGCTGCAAGCGAGCATCACTGGATTACCAAGATCCGTGACATCGCTGAAACCGATGCGGATCCCGACCTGCAGAGTAGGCAGCCCCCGCTTGCAACCATACCTCGACCTCGGTGTCCGATCGGCACGAACCCAGCAATTCCCCCTGTCGACCGAATGGATGCTGGGATAGTATGCAATGGAATTACAGCCTGCAGTGACCGACGCGCCTGATTTTGCGTTAGCGTTGCGAAGCTGTCCGGCAACAAGCTTATTGTTGTGATGACCGAGCCGAAGCTCGATCCTAACATCGATAGAGCTGGAAATATCTGATCTGCATGTTTTCGCCCGACAGGGGTACTCGTGGGGTAGATACGATGAAAAACATGGTGCGGAATTACGATGGCGGGATCACAACCTCTCCCGCGCAACTCGTGTTTCCCAGCACCGTTGCCGAGATTCAATCGGTCCTGAGAGATACCGGCCGCTACCCTGGTCCGGTCCGGGCGATGGGTAGCTATCATTCCTTGACGCCATGCGCATCCTCGGACGGAACTATCATCAACATGTCCGGCATGAAGCGGATCATCGAGATCGATCGAGAGGGAATGACATTCACGGCCGAGGCGGGTCTTCAGTTTATCGACGCGTCGCGGACGCTGCGCGCGCAGAACCTCCAATTCCTGACCAACATCGAAATCGGGAACATGACGCTCGGTGCTGCGGCTTGCTGCCATACGAAGGACGGCTTGGACGGGGGCGAGTTCGGGCAGGTCGGATCATACCTCATAGGCATCAAATGGGTGACACCCAGCGGTGAGTTGGCGGAAGCGTCGGAGACGAATGACCCGGATCTACTGTACCTCATGCGCTCGAGTTACGGCCTATGTGGGGTCGTCTATGAGGTCACGTTTCGCATCAAGCCGCTGGAAGCGATCCAGTTCAGCTACCTGCCGCGTCCGATCAAAGATCTGACCGAGAAGGAGGTGGACGAGATCATCGATGCGTCGAAAGGCTTGATCTGCTGGACGGTCGGCAGAAAGGCACACTTCCAGACGCGAAAGCATGTCGACCATGTTGGACCGTTCGCGTCGCTATTCGCCGCCGGTCGACGCACCCTGTGGAATCACACCGAGGCCCGTGTGGGCCGGTTCATTGACAGCCGCATCCCGACCAAGCCGCTTAGGAATGCGTCCCTCGATGCTTGGTTTGCTGGCAGCAAGCTGCTGATGTCGACGCTGTACCTGGTGGGCGGGGCGACCTTGTATAATCCCGACAAGACGATCGACTACAGCAGGACTCTGCCATCTGCGAAATATGCATTCACATTCTGGGCGTTCCCCCGCAGTCAATGGCTGGGCGCGCTGCGCGAATACGTGGAGTTCAGTGAGAAGTATTTCAAGAAATACGACTTTCGCTGCAACATGGCGCTTGGCTCATACTTCATCCGGAAGGATACTCACTCCATTTTATCTTACACGCACGATGGAGACATCTTCTCGATCGACCCCATTCACGCTTACACGGATAAGCCGGCTTGGGACGGATTTCTAAAGGAATTCAATGAGTTTGCCTACAAGCGGAACGGCATTCCATTGCTCAACCAGAGCCCATTCGTCGAGAGGCAGCATGTCGAGGCAGCCTATGGGGCGAGATGGAAGGAGTTCTCTGCGCGAGTTAAACAAGCGGACCCACAACGGCGTATGCTAAATCCATTCTTTGCTGAACTGTTGAGCGCGTGAGGCCCGGCTCAGAGACTGCCCAACGGGAAGGGAAGCGCTTGTGATGCCCAAGCTGGAAGCCTAGTCTGGCGTGATTGAGATTAGGGTGGTTGTCGATTGGTCGCTTGAAGCGTTGCGGACTTGTTTTCAGTGATTGGGCTCAAGCAGATCGGCAAGGGGATCTTAAACTCATAGCGAAGAAGAAGCGAAGCTCAAAACGATCCGCGGACCATCGTCAGAATTCCTGGATGAATGATGGACGATCTTCACGACAGAACAACTGAACGCCGTCAGGTCACGGTTCTGTTCTGCGACATAGTCGATTCAACCGGTCTCTCTGAGCGTTGCGACATTGAGGACCTGAGAGAGATTTTACTGGAATTCCAGGCGATCAGCTCCCAGTGCATCAAGAATGCTGGGGGCATTGTCGTCAACTACATCGGTGACGGCATTCGCGCCGAGTTCGGGTATCCCCTCGCGTCGGAGCACGAGGCTGAGAGCGCGGTACACGCTGGCCTGCTGTTATTGCGGGGTATTCAAGAGCTCAGCGAGCGCTCGACGGCGACGATCCAGGAACCGCTTCGCGTCCGGATCGGTTTACACACGGGCGTGGCGGTGATCGGCAAGGCGGGGCGGGACCATGTGCACGACGGAACGGAGATCGTCGGCGAAACGCCCAACATCGCATTCCGGTTGCAGGAAATAGGCGAGCCCAATTCGCTGGTGATCAGCGGTGAGACCAAGCGCCTGCTACGCGGCAAATTCCCGTTGCGACCGCTCGGGATGCGCACGCTCAAAGGACTGTCGCGGAAAATTGAAGTTTTCCTCGTCCTGGGAGAGGCGGTGGAAGATGACGTGGCGCATCGCGCACGCCATCGCAATGCCTTGCCCCTGGTCAATAGGGTCGCCGAAATCGGCGAGTTGCTGCAAGCGTGGGAGTTAGCGAAGAGCGGACGGGGACACACGGTGGAAATCACCGGGGAGCCCGGGATCGGCAAATCGCGCTTGGCACTGGAGCTGATCGACAAAACCGGGCTGCCCGACGACTTGATTCTAGCGGTCCAAGCCTCTGCCCAGCACCAGAACACGCCGCTATACCCGATCATAAGGACCCTCGAGCAGCGCATCGGTATTCGCAAGGATGAAGGCGCCGAGGCCAATTCGGCGCGCCTGCGCGAATTCCTTTCCACAACGCCTGCCGGCGACGAGGAGCAGTATGTGCTGATCGGCCAAATGCTTGGCTTACCTACGTATGGCACATCGAGCGCGACAGTTCCCGATGCGCAGGAGCGGCGTCGGAAGACCCGCGACGCGGTTGTGCAGCTGTTGACGTCGCACGCCCACGGCGGCGCGGGCCTGATACTGGTCGAGGATTTTCACTGGACCGATCCATCGACGATCGAGATCGTCGAGCGTATCGCTGGCCAGATCGGCAACGCGCCGATTCTGCTCGTGATCACCAGCCGGGCGACTACCATTCACAGCGGTTCGCTGATGATCCGGCGCATACTGCTTCAGCGTCTTGACGACGACGACTGCCGCGATCTCGCCGGCTCCGTCGTCCGCGACAAGCGGCTGCCTAGCCAGTTGATCCAGCAGATCGTCGCGCGATCGGACGGCGTGCCATTGTTCGTAGAAGAGTTGGCGGCGGCCGCCCTCGAGACCGGCCAGGTCGATCCGGGCGTCAGAAGTGGGATCGTTGCCAGTGGGCCCGCCGAAGTGCCATCGGCGCTCTACGACTCCCTGATGCTCCGTCTCGAGCGGCTCGGCGATGCCAAGGTGATCGCTCAGCTCGCGTCGGTGATCGGGCGCAGTTTCTCGCATCGACTTCTGGCGGCTGTTGCGAGCGAGCACCACAACACCCTTGAACCCGCTCTCGAGCGGCTGCGCGCGTCCGGACTGATAGGGCTCGAGCGCAGTGGCGACCAAAAGGTCTACTCTTTCAAGCATGCTCTGGTGCGGGACGTAGCGTACTATTCGCTCCTCAAGCGGCAGAGACGAGAGCTTCATGCCCGCGTCGCCGAGGAGATCGAATTCCAGCTGCCGGAGATCACCAACAGGGAACCCGACTACCTCGCGCAGCACCTGTCGGAGGCCGGCCGCACCTCGCGAGCGGCGCAGATGTGGCTCAAAGCGGCAAAGCAAGCAGCCGAGCGCTCGGCAAATCTGGAGGCCATCGCGCAACTTAACACGGCGCGGGAAGAGATCAGGAAGCTCCCTGCTGGACTTGAACGGGACAATCTGGAGCTGAACGCCCAGATTGCGCTGATCGGACCGACGATCGCGCTACAGGGATGGGGTGCCGACGCGGTCGCCGATGTGAGCAGCCGCGCCATCGAGCTCTGCCGCGCTTTGGACAACGATCCGCGCATCTTTCCGGCGCTGTACGCGCGGTGGTCGTACCTACGAGTTGCAAGCGATGTGCGGGAGGCCGGCGCGCTGGCGCGAGACTTTCTGACGCTCGCCGAGCTGAAAGGAACGAGAGCCGATCGAATGGTCGGCCACCGGTTGCTTGGCACGTCGCTACTTGACGGCGAGACTGAAAAGGCGCGCGATCATCTCGAGCGGGCAGCCAAACTCTACGATGCAACCGCCGACCGCGCAACGGCCGTCATATACGGGACCGATGTGCAGGTCACGAGCCTATCCAACCTGTGCATTTCCTGCTGGCTGCTGGGCCGGGTTACCGAAGCGGTCGCACACGGGCGAGACGCGCTCGAATATGCAGACCAATTGTCGCACGCTCATACCTTCGGCTACGCCTGTGCTCACGCTTGCATGCTGTACACACTGGAGCGAGACGTACGAACGGTGCAGGCGCTCGCACAGCGGCTGCTTGCGCGCGCGATCGAACGGGAGCTACCGCTGTGGATCCTGGTGGCGCGGTCATTTCTCGGCTGGTCCGAGGTCGAATCCGGCCGCTTGGCGGAGGGCATCGACACGTTGGAGAAGCTGCGCGACTCCTTTCAGAACGCGCACCTTGTCTACTGGCTGCCCACCTACCTTTGCTGGCTTGCTGAGGCATATGTCCGCACCGATAAGCTGGCGGAAGCTAGACGTTGTCTCGAGCAGGCGCGCAACGTCTTCGCGCGGGGCGGCAACTACTGGTACGAGGTCGAATGTCTTCGTATCGAAGGGCGGCTTGCCGCGCACGCGCAAATCAATGATGCTGCACTCGCTGAACGGTGCTTCGAGCAATCGCTGGCGCTCGCCCGCCAGCGCGGCCAACGAGGATTTGCCTTGCGCGCGGCGGGCAGTCTTGCCGGCCTTCTCGCCGCCAAAGGCCAGACCGAACGTGCACACACGCTGCTGCAATACGAATTACAATTCTTCGCCGATCAGCCGGACCGCGGCGATCGCGCAGATGCCAAAGCGATATTGCGCTCCCTCCAAGGAGGCTCTCAAGGCTGACAGCGCTTTGAAGCTGGGCTGGCGTAACTCTCGAAGCGAGACGAAGCGAGACGTGGGTGAACGGAAAAGGCGCCCGCCGGCTCGGCCTGAAGGCGCTCTGCGCCGGGCGGGACGCAGTTCGAGTCGCGGACGACCGCGAAAGTCGCTCCAATGCGAAGCACTATTCAATTCGGACGCATGACCGTCGCCTTATAACGGCGAGGACACCACCCGCTATGAATCGAAGCTTCTCCTCGTTCCAGTTTGGGCGGCCATTCTGAAACGCCTCGAAAAACAATGAGGCGCTCCTTAGGAGCGCCAAATTGCCACCATTCAGAATAAAATTGCGAACTATGGGCTTGGATCTGCCATTGTGCGGCCTCCTCCTTGCGCAGCTATCGGGCAAAGCCAAATTGCGTCAAGCTGATGTTGGATAACGTTGGCGCAAGCTAATCTTCACGATGACGCAAATGGACGCCAGAATTGCCGAACTCGTGGCGCGGCTCACGGCACTGGAACGCGAGTGCGCGGAGATCGTAGCCGAGATCGACACTCTACGATCGGCGCGGAGTGGGAAGACCGCGGCTATCAAAGTGGTCCCTTCCGCAAAAACCGGCGATCCCATCGACGGGAATTCGTCAATCGAAAGGAAGCCGGATAATTCCTTTCAGCCTGTCCAAGGGTGGATTTTGTGCGTGGATATCGCCGGCTTTGAAAGGAACGAGACCAACTCCCGGCTATCATTGCATATGATTCGCGGAGGCACCTCGATGAGCCGAGCCCAGCCAAAATCCTCGCCGACGGATGAGCATGCGAGACGGATCGCGCAGGCGATCGCTAAGGGTCGACCGCCCCCGTTCAATGATGCCTTCGATCGGTACTGCGAAAGCTCCCCGCGCGAAATCTTTGCCGCCTTCACAGGCGCGGCTCGCCACATGCCTCCGGCCGGCCAGGATGAGCCGCTTGCGATCGGTTATCTGTTTCTGCTGCAGCGGCTGCTCGAGCATCTTCGTTATCGCACCGATCGCGGTTACGCGGACGCAGCCAAACTGATCGCGGATTTTCAGGCCGACGTCGTCGCGCAGGTCGATGCCGGAAACGTCGACGGCCGCATGCTTGCCTTTGTGGGAGGAGCGCTGCATCAGTCGAAAATCCCTGCGTCGCCAGAGCTTGCCGCGGCGTCGACAAATCAGCTCGTTGATCGGAACCAGGATGGACCGCTTCCGACCGACGTCCGCGCCGCTCTCGCCGGCATCCTCGAAGCGTGCGACGGCGATCCATTCCTGGCCGTCGGCTCGCTGATCGAAAGCGGTCATGCCATGCCGGCGGAAACCCGTAGCGCCTTGGCCGTGGGCCTGGCGCTTGCCGGCATCCCCAAAGCGCGTGGCGCCGCGGTTCTGTTCCTGCTCGATCCAGATTCGACTGTGCGCCGGGCGGTTGCCGGAGCGCTTGCGCAGGTCGCAGCCTCGCTGACGTCGACCGAGGTTCGGCGGCTGATTACGATGCGCAATTGGCGACCCGAGAAGGAACGAGCCGCGGTCGACACGGTTATCCGCAAGGCGCGGGCGGCTGGGATCGATTGCGCACCATGGGAGGCTGGCACCATAGAGGCAATTGTCGCCACCGCCGTCGATGGAGCCACAGCGCAAGGATTCCTTCTGATATCCCCGGTTGGACGGAAAAAGCGAATATCATCGGTCCTGATCAAGGGAGGGATCGCGGATGCATGGAGTGGCGAACCGGAATCGCGCCGCCAGATCGAGATGAGTCTCGCCGCCGCTGGGATGGAAACCCCTACGCTTGCCGTATCCCGATCATATCTCGATCGCATCGTGGCGCACGAACTGGCGCTCAGTATTGAGAAACGGGAAGCGCCGCCGTTCGGCCTGCTCCAAGTCGCCGAAACTATCGGCGGTGCCGATTGGCAACCCGCGCGCATGGCGTTTGGTGAAACGCTCGCCGGGCTGATCGCCGAGGTCCCCAAGGCGATGTGTGAGCCCGCCACGCTCGCTTCGGTGCTGCGGAAGAGCAACGAACTTGCCGAGCTGGAGGCCGTCGCACAATCCTGGTTTGAGGACGACCCGCAGGTCGCTCAAGCGGTGGAGCGCGCCGGCGGCCGTGATCGCACCAAACTTGCTACCTATCTATTGCAGAGCGTTATTGCACGACATCGTGACAGATGGGCTGACATTGTATTGCGGACGGCTCTGTGGATGCGTGAGGCGCCTGTGGCCGCCGATCTATGCTGGCGCGAACTCGCGATCGTTGCAAAGGCGCTCGCCGACGGACGGGATGTGACGGAGATCGGATTGATGCGCGATATCGCATTGCGGACGATCGCGGTCCTCAAGGACGCTGGGCGGATGTGAGAGAGCCACGGGCGCGTTTTGCGCCGCCTATTCGCCGAGTTGGGGGACGTGGCAGGTGAGGTGGCGCTCCAATCGATCGCAATTATACAGCAATTCAATGACATATAAGTTCGCAGTTGGCGCGCCATGAAATCAATGGCTTTAGTGGCCGCGCCACTACTTGTCGAGTATCGGTAAAATATACGTCGGTGGACTCTGGCGAAATTTCGTGGACGTCGAACGCACGAACACGCCAGCGCTTCCGATTGTCTTAAGGGACAACAACGTTCTGACCGTCGAAACGCTCGCGTTTCAAGCATGCATCCGCAGACATTCCTAAGTGGCTTCGAGACGTATACGCGGACCCGTAATGGGTTCAGGTTACAGGTTCATCTGGATGGACCAGTGGACCCGCACACGGGTTTCGTCACCGACTTCTTTGATATCGAAAAATGCTTCGCCGGCGTCGTCGACGCGCTGGACCACAGGTGCCTGAACGACGTCGAGGGACTGGAGAACCCGACCGCCGAGAATATTGCGGTCTGGATATGGGAGCGATTGAAGCCGGGTCTTGAGCAAATCTCGGCTGTTCGGGTCTACGAAACGGCGGACTGCTGGGCCAAATATCACGGCCGGTGACCACAACCGCACGCCGGCCCATTCGGATATCCAGATAGCCAGCGCGCAATGTCCGGTGTTGGGGAAAGCTGACGAGAGAGCGGACATGGCAAAATCGACCATTCCATTGGCGGACATTCTAAATTTGACCAACGGCGCATCGCGGACAAACACGCCCCTTCGGTTCGCGCGGGTCTTTGCAGGTCGTCGCCGATCAGAAGACATAAGCTAGCCGCACGCCGCGCTATTCTGGCAGCCCGGCGGTCCGCAACGCCCCACCAAGGGCTTCCGCAAGCGCTGGGGCACAGTTCACGCCCGCAAACTGGCGGCTGTAGCGAAAGGCCGGCTGAAGCTCGAGCACACGCGTAGCGGCCGCCCTCGCTTCGTCGAACCGGCCAAGTTTGGCCAATGCGGCGGCCAATTGCACGTAAGTGATGCTGTGTGCCGGATTGGCTTGAACGGATTTGTAGGCCGCACGACAAGCTTCCTCGTAGCGGCCGCGCAACAAATGACTCATTGCTTGCGCGTCAAACGCGGCCCACGCCCAGGAATCGAACGGGCTTAGCCGCATACCCTGCTCGCTCCAATCTATTGCGCGTTCGGCTTCGCCGCCCCATCCGAAAATCACGCTGCCGAGAATGTAGGTCAGCGCCGATGACGGGCTGATGGCGAGGGCGGCTTCCAATGCTGTGAATGCAGCGGCGCGATCGTGCTCATCCATGCCGATGGAAAATCCGGCCCACGTCAGAGCGAGCGCATCGTCTTGTCCATAGACAATGGCGGAGCGGGCGTGGCGGATCGAAGCAGCACGGTTGATCTCCTGCAGCCCGGCGCGAAGGAACAAGCAATGGTGACACATCGCGGCATTACCATGCGCAAGCGCATAAGTGGGCTCGAGCGCGATCGAACGATCAAGAAGTGCCAGCGCTCTCGTCACTTGCTCCGGCATACCTGAATCGACGTCAGGTTGGGCCCGCAGCACGAGATCGTAGGCATCGAGACTGTCAGGTCGTTTCCGCCTGACACGTTCGATTTCCGCTTTCCGCACGCTTGGCGCAATCGCGCCCACCGCCGACAGCGCGATCTCATCTTGAAGCGCGAAAATATCGTGGGAACTGCGGTCGTAGCGCTCGGCCCACACGTGCGCGCCGGTCGACGCGTCGATCATTTGGCCCGTCACGCGCACGCTGTCGCCGGCCTTCCGCACACTGCCTTCGAGGACATAGCGCACGCCAAGCTCGCGGCCGACCTGCTTTACGTCCACGGCGCGGCCCTTGTAGGTGAAGGTCGAGTTTTCGCGCGATGACGAAAAGCCAGTTTATGCGTGCCAAACCGGTGATGATGTCGTCGACCATCCCGTCGGCGAAATACTCCTGCTCCGGATCGCCGCTCAGGTTCGAGAACGGCAGAACGGCGACGGAGGGCTTTTCGGGCAATGTCGGTGCCGACGCGGCGAGGGCGGCAGCCGACGCATCGGGAACATTGATGACAACGGCCGGTCCGACATACCGATAGCCGCGCCGCGGCAGCGTTTCGATCCAGCTCCCGGCCTCCGCCGCGTCCGCCAGCACCCGGCGCAAGGCTGCGATCTGAACCGTTAGATTGTTATCGGCAACCGCCAATCCGCCCCAGCCGGCGTCGACCAGGGCGTCCTTGGACACCGGTACGCCCGGGTTTTCGAGCAGCCGGCGCAGCAGCGCGACGGCGCGCTGCCCAAGCATGGTCGGCTCGGCCCCGCGGTATAGAATGCCCGCCTCCGGGTCGAGGCGGAACGGGCCGAACTGGTAGTGGTCACTCCCGACTGTCATTCGACGCTTTTAGCAAATTTTTGGGAACGGATTCACGACTTCTCGGCACGGACGGCCGATGTTGCACAAGTGCTTGCAGAAATTGGCATTTGGTCAATGGAGGATCACATGAGCGCCGATGCCGTCATTCGTATGCCCGATGAGAAGAAGGGGGTCATACTGCGTGGTCATCCTATGGTCTTCCTCGTCACCGGCGAAAACACCAGGCACACAAGCATGTTCGACTGGACGATCCCGGCGGGGTTCGCCACCGGGCGGCATGTTCACCGGCTGCAGGAGGAGACCTTCTACCTGCTCGAGGGCGAGTGTGAGTGGCATGTCGGCGACAGGACGATCCGCGCAACGCCCGGAACCTATCTGTTCATCCCGCCGGGGGTGCCGCACAACATCACGAATGTCAGTGAGAAGCCGGCTCGCGTGCTGATGACCGTTTCTCCGCCCGGCCATGAGCATTATTTCGAAGAGCTCGCGAAACTCGCGGCGCAGGGTGCGCCGGACCCCAAGGCGCTTGCTGATCTTCGAGATCGCTACGACACGGATCAGCTCTCGACTTTGACAACACGCGCGTAAGCCTCCATCCCAGCTTCGATGGCCGCTTTCTGGCCCATCGCGAAGGTGACCGGGGTGCCGAGACTGTCATCGGACCTTTGCGGCCAAGTGGTGAGGCTGACCTGCTGGTAGCTGAATGACAGCATGTCGTGGCCACCGTTGGTGTCGTGATAGGCGGTCAGGACCACGTCGCCGAGCCTGAGATCATAGAACGTCTGTCCATTGGACGAGACACCCTTGAGCTCGATCGACGGAATGTGCTTGCCGGTCGCGGCATCCTTGCGCAGCGCCGTCAGGCCGGAGTTGAGGTCAAGGTCGGCCGCCTCCGGTCGCTGCACTGAGGACCGCGCTTACGTCGAAGCTGTAGCCAATGACGTCGAACGCGCCCTTGTTAGTGTCGCCGGTCGAATCACCAAAGAAGCCGTCGATCGCCAGATAATAAGTAAGGGCCATGGGATGCGCTCCTGACGCAACAATTTTCCCTAGAGCACTCGACGCCGTAGTTCGAGTGCAGCAATATTCGTTGTCTCGCCGACAAAAATTCGCCATTACGGGTCTTACATTCCGTAGATCGTGATCGAAACCTAAGCGGATCGATGATTCCATCACAGCGCGACGGAGGCAAGAACAGTTTTTAGGGCTAATCCTGAGCATTGAGCAAATGGCAGCTTCCCGAACGATCTGGGCTCTCGTTTATTCTGCATCACCAATATGCGCTACCTGTGAAATGTTTCACACGCCGCCTGTTTGTGCCCTGCTATGATGTGCGTTCAAGTGCACAGGCCTTATAGGAGGGTAACATGTCTCGCCTCCAGTGTGCCGCTGCTTTGTCTTTCATCATTGCCGGAATAATCGACGTAACGGGCGCGCAGGCGGCAAGCGTCCGTGTCGGCGATGCCGTGCAGATCGTGCACGATGTCGCGGGCCGACAGTCCAGCGAACAAGCGTGGGGTTCGAAAGCCGAAGGCGACGACGTCTACGAAAATGAATTCATCCGCACGGCGGTCGAGAGTCAGGCGCGCATTCTGCTCGTCGACCGGACGGCTCTCGCGGTCGGGCCAATCACCATGATCCGGATCGATCGTCTGGTCTACAACCCCGATCAATCCGTCAAGGGTATCATCGTGAGCGCCGGCGAAGGCGCCGTGCGCTGGACCAGCGGCGACTCGAACTCTTACTTGATCAAGACGCCGACCGCCAGCGTGACGCCGATAGGCACGGTGTTCGACTTGTTTGTCGATTGGCAGAGGACCTTTGTGATATTGAGACAAGGACGTGTCAACGTCTGCACCAACGACCTGCAGCCGACGTGCAAAATGCTCGTCAACGCCGGCGATGTGGTGCTGGTGACCGCAAATGGGCTGCAAGGACCTGCGCGTGGCGCCCCCGAACCGGCAGACTTTGCGGACCGATGCCTGAGCGCGAGCGGTCGGAGCTGCGCCATAAATCTGACCTACAGTCCACCTGAGCCTCCGCAGCGAGAGCCGCCGGTCTCCAGGACAAGACGTGTCGACGTTCAACCGAGCCGACCGCGGCGAGTCGAAGAACGGCCGCGGATGGTCCAGGAGAGATCGCGGGTAGTCGAAGAGCGACGGCCGATAGTCGAAGAACGAGTCGTGCCGCAGCGGCCAAGTTACTACCCTCGTCCGTACGACGCTCGAGCGACCTACATCATCCGCCGGCCCTACGTGCTTTCTTATCCACGCCCGCGGCCAATATATACACCGGGATATATGCCCGTGCGCTGCGTCTTCTACTACGGCCGGAGGATCTGCCGATAACGCCGTCTCTATTTAGCAGGTTGGTAGGGCGGCCACTTCTTCTCCGCGATGCACCACGCCGGCGGCTCTGGTTCGAGGAAGGCCCGCCGTCGCTGGTCCACCGTGAGGCAGCGCGGCACCGTGCTCTTTGCCTGATTGACCAGCGCTTGCGTTGTCGGAAACACAGGCCAGATGCGGGCGGTACCGTCCTCGGACGCGGTGACAAGGCGTTCACCGTCGGCACTGAATGCGGCGTCCCACATCGGTGCCACTCCCTCCAACACCGCGACGGTTTTGCGCGCATCGGCGTCCCAAATGCGCGCGGTGTTATCAGCCGATGTCGTTGCAATCCTTCTGCCGTCCGGGCTGTAGGAGACGCCGAAAAGCGAGCCCTGATGACCCTCAAGCATCGCTAGAAGCCCACCGGTCTTCACATCCCACAGCCGAGGGGTGTTGTCGCCACCGACGGTCACTGCCTCCTCACCGTCCGGCCTGATGGCAATCTTGTGCGTTCCAGCCTCATGATCCTGGCCCATCTGCTTGCTCTGCGCGACCTCATTCCCCTGAGTGTCCCACGTACGAAACGTGTGGTCGGCACCCAACGTGACGACGTGTTTGCCGTCGGCCGTGAATGCAACGGCGTGAATTTCTCCTTGGTGACCGACCAGACGCACCACGATCTCGCCTGTTTTTGCGTTCCACAAACGCGCCATGTCGGCGGCCGTCGCAACCAGCAAGCCATCGGGGCTGAACACCGCGCTGCGGACCGGTCCATTGTGTTCTTTGAGGATCGCGAGTTCGTTGCCCGTTTGTGCGTCCGAAATGCGAGCCATGCCGTCGTAGGATCCGGTGACCACGCGTTTACCGTCGGGACTGAACATGACACTTGACACGCGCGCGTCGTGTTTGCGGAGTAGGGTACCCGGCATGCCTGTTTGAACGTTCCAGATGATGGCGGAGCCGTCGGCGGCGCCCGTCAAGACCAAATGTCCATTGTGGCTGAAGGCGACAGTCCGGAGTCCCTCACCGCCTCCCTTGAGGACCACACTCAATGTGTCGGCTTGCAGCTCGACATTCCACAACCGCGCGGTATTGTCGGCCGACGCGGTCAGAACCCGCGTCCCATCGGGGCTGAATACAGCAGTCCGCACCTGTCCCGTATGTCCCCTGAGAACCGCCTTCAGTTCGCCTGTTCGCGCGTCCCAAATCCGAGCGGTGCGGTCGTCAGATGCAGTCACCACGTTCCTGCCGTCGCGGCTGAACGTCGCGAAGCGCACGGGTTCGGTGTGCCCCGCAAGACGGCGGCTCACTTTTGGAGAAACGTAACCCCGTACAGCCCACCCCGCCGTCCCCACCTTCTCCCAGGTGCGGGCTGTCCCATCATCGGATGCCGTCACCACTTGCCGGCCGTCGTAACTTATGGCAACGCTCCACACGTCTGCGTCATGCGCTGAGAAAGTATCGATCGGCTCGTTCCTATCGAGAGCCCACAAACGCACGCTCTTGTCTGAGGAGGCTGTCATCAACAGGTATCGCAGGATGCCCGTGTCTGAGTCATCCTTCGCGAAGGTCGCCGAGCGGATTGGACCGGTGTGCCCCTCGAACACACGAATGGATTGTCCAGTCGTGGCGTCCCACAGACGCGCTGTCCGGTCATCGGAGATCGTGAGGATGTTCTTACCGTCGGGCGTGAAGATGGCATCGCGCACGGGCCCGGTATGCTGGTCAAGGTTGTGGATCTGCTTGCCGCTGCTCGCCTCCCACACGCGCGCTGTGTTGTCGAAGGACGCGGTGGCCACCTGCCGACCGTCGGGACTGAACGCTGCCCTCAACACATTCTTGCTGTGCCCTTCAAGGATCGCGATCTCTCGGCCTGTTTCGACGTCCCACACACGCGCGGTGGTGTCGGGCGAGGTCGTGACCACGTATCGGCTGTCGGGGCTAAATTCGGCAGATCGCACCGGCCCCCGATGCCCGCGCAGCTCGAAAAGCGGCGCGCCAGTCTGGGCGTCCCATACACGTCCCGTGCCGTCGTCCGACACTGTCACCAGCCGCCTGCCATCCGGCGTGAACCGCGCGCTCCACAGCGGACCTGCATGCTCTTTCAATACGACCGTCTCCCGAAGAGCATGATAGGCTTTGAACAGCGCCTCATCCGCCTCCGGTACGGGGGGCCGCTGCTTGTTGCTCTGTGTGTCCGGCAGCGCTTCGAGCGCGAGAAGCATCGCCGTTGCTGCATCGCCGTCGCCGGTAGCCTGGTTCGCGCGATCGGCGAGCAAACGGGACTGCATGACCTGTAGCTCGCCGATCTTGACCCGCATTTCATCATTGGCCTTAAGGAGCGCCTGGCGGGCCTGACCACTTTGCTTCAGGGCACTATTTGCGACGAACGCCGCCGATGCGGCCCCGATCGCAAAGACGACCAACGCAGCGACGGCTGCGTATTTTACGAACGTTGTCCTTGTGTGGGCACGGCTGCTTGCGGCGACGAAATCACGCTCGGCGCCGGACAGCCAATCGGGCTGGCGCGCGGCCAGCGCGGCAAATTCCGCTAGTTCCGCGCCAGCGGCGAGATGCTCTGCCGCGCGCGATCCGCTCGAAACCCACCGACGCGTCTTGTCCATCAGGCCGTCGAGGACGCGCATGTCCGCGGCGGCCTGCTGCAACGCATTCTGCAGCCATGGCCATTGCGTGATCAATGCCTCGTGGGCGACCTCGATCGAGGCCTCGCTGGCGAGCAGGAGACGTCCGCAGTCCTCGCTCGCTAGCTTCGCAGCGAGCGCGTGGCGCCGCGCATCGAAATCGGCCAGATCGGCGAGGCGCCGCGTCGCGCCGCCGGTCTCGCCGAGACGCACCAACCGGACGAACACGGCTGCGAGGAGCTCACGCTCGTCCGCGTTAAGACGATGCTTCCGAACGCTCTCGGCCTCATGTGCTAAAGCGCCGGCGACACCGCCCACTTGAGAATAGGCGACAAGCAGGCCGACGCCGTCGGCCTTGTGCATCTGCCACATTGCGTAGAGCGCCATCTGCACCAGCGCAAGATCGCCAGGGCGATCGCTGATGTCGCGCCGGATCGAGGCGATTACTGCGTCCTGTTCAACAACGTGCGTATGGCCCGCCAGAGCAAGGGGCTTGCGGACCGCTTCGGCAATTCCTTCGTTGGTAATACGCCGAAGTCGCAATACGGCGTCATAATTGTCGCGCGTCAAATGCTCGAACAGGTTCGCTAGTGGTCGGCACAGGTTGAAATGGTCGGCCCGTAGCGTCAGAACGATCCTGAATCTGCCACCGCCGGCGAGCGCTATGAGAAAATCGACGAACGGTGCGCGCACGGTCTCCATGGTCTCGGTCAGCAACTCCTCGAACTGGTCGACGACCAGCAATGTTTCCGTCTTGCCGACCGGCAGATCGCAGCGGATCGCATACGCGGTCTCGCTTGGGTCCTCGAGATCGACCCGCTTGCGCAAACCAGCGCACTCGTCTGCCGAGCGGCCGAGCCGCTCCGCCGCTTCTGTCACAGCTCGCTTCAAGCCCTCGATCGGATCGCGGCCGGGACGCATGACGACAACGTGCCAGAGCCGGTCATCGGGCTCGCGGCCCGCCATGTCGGAGAGCTTACCGCCGCGGAACGCCGGGATAAGCCCGGCCTGGACGAGCGAGGACTTGCCCGCGCCGCTATCCGCGACGACCGCGATCAGCCGGTGCGACTTAAGCTTGTCGACAATCTTGGTAATCTCCTCGTTGCGGCCGAAGAAGCGATCCGCATCCGCCTCCGTCATCGACTTTAGTCCGACGAAGGGATTTTCGAGAGCGACGGCTTTTTCGCTGGGCGAGCGGCCGAGCACGGCGCGCAGCAGCTTGGAAAATTCCTCGGGGTTGTTGAGCGGGTCGTGAACTCCGTGGTACTGCTGCGCAAACGGAGGGAGCGCGGCGGCTCCCCCGCATTCTTTGGAAAGGATGGGGATGAACGGATAGTCCGTCGTGCCGGTCGCGCGCGACAGCGCAAGCCGCACCTCCGAATCGACCCAATTCACGACGCCTTTGGCGCCGATATGGACTGCGAAGGCCGTTGTTTTCTTGCTGATCGCGTTTTCGACCTGAGCCTGCCAGCCGATTCCGGCACTCAGGTCGTCCTTATCTAGCCATATCAACAGCCCAGCCGCACGAGCATCGGGACTATCGAGAAGGCGACGTTTCAGTTCGCGCGCGGCATCACTGTCGGCGCCTGAATGGCTTAGAAACAGACAGGGAGGGGTATTCGCTGTTACCATGACCCAGCCTCGTCACTAGATATTGGAGCTTTTCAGGGGTCAGAGGCAAGGCCATTGCCGTATCAGAGGGGCTCTTAAGGCGCGCAATCCCATATGCCGGCCTGCGGCAACGAACGAAGCGATTATAGCAAGTGGTGCGGGGAACATAGGTCTCCGGCAGATCGCGCCAGCGAGCACCTGAGCGCGAAACCCAAAAGATAGCGTTCAGGACGCGCCGATCATCAACACAGGGAATCCCGGGAGTTCATACTGCATGATTAGAGGCTCCGATTGGACGCTTGAATCATGTCCAAACCGACGCCTCCAACCGGACAACCGGCATTTCCGAGATTACCCCTAACCGGACATAACGCGGACACTGTAGACGAGAATTACCAGACCCGACCTCATTGCCACGTGGTTTACGGGCGATGATTTAATGTTCTGGCCAAACGAAAGCCGACCCAGTTGTCCCGGACATCTGGGGTGATAAGGAAGCGGCTTCCGGATCGGACGCCCGATGGATTGCCGATCCAGGAACCGCCGCGCACGACACGGTTGGTGCAATCTCCGTATGTGACGGCGGAGCCATCGACCGGCGCGCTTGCGTAGCTGTCCCTGAAGCAGTCCTGCACCCACTCCCACACGTTTCCGTGCATGTCGTGGATGCCGAAGACGTTGTGCTTGAAAGATCCAACGACAGCCGTGTTGACATGTCCGTCCGAGCAATTCGCAACTGTCCACTCCTTGTTCTTCTCTTTGGCGGTCAGGTCGGCAACGTTGCCGTAGGTGCAGAGGTCTTTCTCGTCATTGCCGAAGTGAAACCGCGTCGTGCTTCCAGCCCGCGCCGCGTATTCCCATTCAGCCTCGGTCAGCAACTGATAAGTCTTGCCGGTCCTGCGCGACAGCCAGGGCAAGTATTCCTTGGTGATGTCGTCCCAGGACACGTTAATCACCGGGCGCTTGCCGCGGCCCCAGCCCTCATCGTCGGGATTCTGCTTGCAGCCGCCGTCAGCCACGCACGCGTCCCACTCGGCGAACGTCACCTCGTATTTGCCCACCGCAACCGGCCGCGCAATGGTGACCTTGCGTTGAGGGCCCTCGATGTCGTCGTGGCCCAATTCCCTCACCGGCGAGCCCATCATGAAGCTGCCCGCCGGCACCACCACCATCTCGGGGCACGTAGTGCACGGCTTGCCGTCGGTCAGCTGGTCGAGGAAGCTCTGGCCCGAACCCGGCTCCACGGTCAGGGCGGGGTCGCTTCGTGCGGCATCCTCTTCTCGGCCCTTTGGCTCCACACCGGTCCCCTTGTCGCTCTCAGCTTTGTTCCTCCCTGCCGGGTCAGCCTGCACCTTCCCGTTCAAGCCTTCGCTTGATGCCGTCTTGGCGGGGCGCGACGGCCAAAGCCTAAGGACGCCCGCCTGATCAGCGGCTACCCAGGCGAATACAAGGGCTCCCATTGCCGCCCCAAGCCAGACAAACCCTACCGACCGCACGGCCAGCCGCAATTGTTTGCCAGCTTGCGCGTGAGTGGTCGTCGAATCCGCAACGCCGCCTTCAGCACTGTCGCGATCCACGCGGGAGGGCGCAGCCGGGTCAGTTTTTTGTGGTGACTGCAGGCCCTTCAACCCGCGAATAAGCCTCTCCATGTCATCGAGGAAGGAGGCATGTCGGACGTCGACCCCGTTCCGCAGAGCCAGCTCTTTGAGGCCATCCGGGAGACGGTCCGCCTTCGGAACCCGAGTACCCTCCAACAGGATCGGAATAACGGGGATTCCGCGCAACAGCGCGGTCTCGATCTCGATGCGCACGAAATCATTGAGGTTATCCAGGCGGCGATTACCATTCTCATCGCGGGCGTCAAGCCAGCCCGGGCCGATGATTGCCAAGAGCGCGTCGCACTTGGCGATCTCCTCGCCGAGCACCTTCACGAAGTTGACGCCGAGCGGAACGGAGTCAACATCCATGAACAACAAATTGCGACCGAACTCCCGTTCCAGTCGGTCGTGCACCCGGCCAGCATGGCCAGCGCTGTCGTCGCGACGATAAGAAATGAAAACCTTGGGGGCCATAGCCCCTCCACGTCACGGTCGTTCCGTCAGCCAACGCCACTATAGTCATTATAGAATGACTTTGTTGAAGCAGCCATTGCAGATTGAGCAGTTAGTTGCCCCTGCCTTGGACCAAGTTCCGAATAGCCGATCCAGTTGGCAGAGTCGAATTGCACTTTCCTCGACTGTGTTATGGCGAATAATATTGAGAACGACTGCGCTGCTAAGCCACCAGCACGTCTGTAGTGTTTTGTGCGTGTTCACCGCGATGAAAGCCCAGCGTCACATCGCGACGAGTACGAGCGAATACACAGATGCTTCCCTCGCCGAGAAATTTACGCTTGTGCTGCGGCTAGTGGCTTCTTGGCAAGCGCCAGTTGCAGCGCGGCGTGAGTGGTATCACCAGCCCAGCCATCGGCCACAAGGTCGTGGACTTTTTGGAACAGCAGGACGGCATCTTTCGTCATTGGACCGTACTCGCCATCGACATCGAGCGGCGGGGTGGCACCGAGGACGTTCAGCGCGGTCTGAAGCCACTTTATCCTGACGGGATCAAACATCGTCGAGGCGGCTGCCGCCGGCGCAAATTTTTCATTAATGTCTGGAAATTTTTCTTTACCGATTTCCTTCAATAAGGGCAGGAGATCACCCGCGTTTTCCTCCACGGCCTTAACGATCGGCGTTCCAATTCGCATCGCTTCCTGAATTTGTGGCGCGACGTTAATCGCTCGGAACACGATTGGTAATAGTTTGATAAGCAGGGCCATTTCCATGGGATCCTCCGTTGGTCAGGAATTGGAGTTGCACCGCAGACGGCGGCCTCATCGTTGCACTGTTACAGGCTGTGTAATTACTTCGTGTTCATGACTCTTTGGCCGAAACCTGTCCGTCCGATCTCATCAGTGGCAGAGATTCAAAGCCGGCTTTGAACGGTGCCGTTACGCCAACGGGCCAGCGGAAGCTTCGCGGCCGATCGACCGGAAATGGAATGATACTTACGGTGTCACTCTGGTTTCCGCCCAGGCACATGAGGTTGCCGTGCATGTCACGCCCGACTACGATTGCGATGTGTCCACCGCCTTCGCGCTTCATCGGCGCAAACGCACCGACAGCCGGACCGGGAAGCTTCTGGCCCCACTTGTCCCAATCGAGGGCCCACAGGGTCTCGGTGCCTTTGATACCAACCTTGGTCAGCACCATATTGGCGAACAGCGCGCACCAGGGGATCGCATCATGTTTGTAATCCCTCGCAATCGCGCCTCCCTCGTCTCTTGCCCAATTCAGGATATCGGGATTCTCGGCCTCGCCTCGTCCCTCCCGTAAGTTCAGCCATTTCAGACCTTCGATCACCCACAGAGGCCGTGTGTCTGTCCCGGGTGGCGGCTGAGGCGGCTGCTGGTCCTGCGAGAGCACCGTGGAACGCGGCGCCGCCGCCACCGCCTGGTCAAGCGCTCGAATTGTCTCGGCACCGACCTCGCCATCCACCTCAAGGCCGCACCGTTCCTGGAAATCCATGACAGCGGCTTCGGTGGCTCCGCCGAAATAGCCACTGCCTCTCAGCTCATAGCCGCACTTCGCCAGCGTGCGCTGAAGTGCATTGACCGCTGATCCCTGATCGCCCAGGGCGAGAACAGTGTTGCCGACCAGTTCCGCCAACAGGCCGGTGGCGGCGGACTGCGCTACCACTACTGGGATGTCCGCCGCCACCGGAGAGCGGCCCGAATCGACCTGCGGCGAGGGCGGAGCGGGGTGCTTGAGTGCCGCAAGCGCACGGTCGATTGCGGTGGCGACTTCCGGTCCCATCTCGCCGTCCACCTCGAGGGCGTGATGTGCCTGGAAATCCCGCACTGCCTGCTCGGTCGCCGGGCCGTAATTGCCGGTACCCTTGAGCGGATAACCGAGCCGGGCGAGCCCAAGCTGAACGGCCTGTACGATTGCCCCTGCATCCCCGACGCGCAGAATGCGACCTCCGATGAGCCCGGAAATGGTGGAGGCAGAAGCTGCCGTTGTGGAGCTTCGCTCTGCGAGTGCGCGGTCGATCGCCTTGGCGGTCTCCTGCCCGATCTCACCATCCACCTCAAGGCCATGAGTCTTCTGGAAATCCTTCACCGCGCTCAGCGTCCTGTCGGCAAAGCTAGCGCTTCCACGCAGGGGATAGCCGAGCCTGGCGAGCGCGAGTTGCACCGCGCGCACAAGGGGGCCCTCGTCGCGCACCCGAAGGATCTGCTCTCCCAACAGGTCGGCAATTGCACCTTCCGAACCGAGCTCCGATCGAGGCTCGCCTATCCCTTGAGTCTGAGTCGTTGTCGACTTGATTTCGGCCGTCGTATCCGTCCTGAAATCGATATGATCGACTAGCGGCCGGACCTTCGCAAACCAGGTAGCGCGGTCCTGCATCCCGTTGGGGATCGCCTTCGACTTCGGGCTGCCGCAGTTGATGGCGCGCGAGATGGCCAGGATGTCGTTATTGTCGGCGTAGACATTCAGCCCCGCTTCGGACCATTCAACCAGCGCTGGTTTCAGCGCGTGCTGGGGCGAGAAGACCAGATCCGGATTGTCCTCGAAATCGACGCCACAAACCTGAGCCATGCGGCGGTAGTTGCAACGGCCGGTAGTCTGCATAAGGCCGCGGCCGCGATATTTGAAGCCGTCGCCCGGATTCTTGTTGTTAAGTTCCTGCGCTTTCCGCGGATTACCGAGGCCATAAACGCGTTCAGCGATGCCCCGCTCATCACGGGCGAGGCGCTGCGCCTCGGCTGGTGTGATCGCCGCCGAGTGCCGGCCGGGGCCAAAGATCTGGAGTAGCCGTTCCGCGCTGTAGCTCATGTGCTCGTGCTCAAGAGTCAAACCGCCGGATTCGTGCAGGATTTGCGCTAGGAAATGCGCGAGCCGATCGGGGGTAGTGATCTGGTGCTGTTGGAGCAGCGAGTCCCCGCTGTCGAACGCGGCCAGGTAGCCGGGGCTTGCTTTCGATGCGACTTGCCGCAGGACATCGATCACGCGAGCCATGAGAAATCTCCTGACCGGTGTTTTTCTCTTTGCTATTCTAAGGCCCCTGCGGTCATCGTTCGTATGAACGAGATCACAAATAAGATTTCAGTTAGGTGTCGCAGCGTCAGCAGTGGCGCGTCGCAAGTGACGTCCTTTTAAATTGATCAGAGCAGCTGCGCGGCAGAGACCAGAGATTGGAGAGGTAAAGGCGGAAGGAATGTGACGCACTTAACTAGCCTAAGTTGAAAACTGTGATGTCCTCATGTCGTGGCAGTGAAATGATCGCCGAGCCTTAAGGGAGGGCCCCATGATCGAAGAAGCATGGACCGAGTATCGAGGTTGGGCAAAGCGGGCCCGCATACTTCAAAGCTCGGCCAGGCGCTGGGCTCGCATTTCGTTCGTCTGTTCCGGACTTGCGGCCATTTTGGGCACGACCGCTGCGCAGGTTACAGGTGGTTCGGTGCTTGGCAGGGCCTTGGCGTTCCTAGCTGCTATCGTCGCGGCAGTTACGCCAGTGGTCGGACGTGAGATATTGTCGGCTGACAGCGAGGGACGCCGGATTCGTGCACGCGCAACGGCGGAAGCGATAAAATCAGAGTGTTTTCGTTTCGCCGCGCAAATTGGAGCGTATGCCGGCTCCGCAGCCAAAACTGCGTTTATGGCGCGGCGCGATGCCCTCGCAGAACCGGCCGAACGCGCTGGCCTGATGCCCCTCGTCGATCCCAGTCCCGAGCAAGGCGATGCTCGATGTCCACCAGTCCCGCTCACGGCAGAGTGGTACCGGAAGAATCGGCTCGACGAGCAGATGCGATATTACGCGAATAGCCAGTTAGAAAACGAACAGGCCGCTACACAACTTCGAACGATCAGCTTCGCCTCAGCGATTGTAGCAGCGATCCTCGGAGTTGCGGGATCCAGCTTTGGACAGGAATGGTTTGCGCCCTGGATCGGCGTGATGACAACTATAACAGTTGCCGTCATGGCCTATGGCTTGCTGGATCGACGGCAGTACTTGGCAGCCAGCTATGGCGCAATGGCGATGCGGCTATCCCGCATCAAGGAGACGTTCTCCGAAGCTAATGTGGACCTCGCTTCGCTTGTAACGACAACGGAAGATTTGCTGCAGAGCGAGCATGCGGCTTGGTTGGAGCAGATGACCAGAACGGTCACAAAGCCTGCCAAACTGGAATCCGGTGACATTGAAGAGGCGGACCACTTATCGGCGCCCGAACCAGCACGATCTGTGCGTAACTGACTGTTTGCTAACTAGCTTTTCTGTAGATCAAAAGAAGGCGTGTAGATCAATCCAATGAGGTGGGCGACGCAGCGAGGATGAGCTGGCAACCGCGCCCCACCTAGTTTGAATGCCCTCCGGGCACATCAATTAGCTCAGAACAGGATCCGTCAGCAGGCCGCCCTCGACCCAGGCACCGTAATAGTCAAGCTGGCTGTGGAGGTTTCCATCCTGGGTGACGTAGAGATAGATCCAGAGCCGCATCTCAGCATCGTAGTCGAATGGCCAGTCCGGCACGTCGATGGTGACCGGTATGCGGAGGTGTGTATATCTTCCCGGTCTCGTTGGGATGCCCGTCCTTGCCATCCGGGAACATGTCCCAGGTAAGGTGGGTTCGCCTCTTGCCGACAATGGGGGCTTGATAAGGTCTGAAATCTCTTTGTCGGCAACTAGACTGCCGAGTGCCCGGCTCTCCTCGTTCGCGGATTTCCTATAGATCAGGACCGATGACGTTCGATCCTTCATGAACGAACCGAGCGAGGATAGCCTGGGGGTCTCGCCCCCATCGGCATCCAGCTTGACGTAACGGCCGAAGAAGCGGTCGTTCTGGAACAGGAAAAGCCGGCCACCAACTTCGTCCGCACTCGCCGTGTGCTCAGCAGACGAGACTTTGTCGTTGAAATTGAATGCGCCGAGACTCACGAAAGCGGTTAACAAGCTGCCCACGGACAAATTCAGTCCACATGGAAGCGCCGTGGAAGTCCGAGTGTTGATAGATGGTTCCCGTGACGTTATCGCCTTTAAACCCGTCCTTGCCCTCTCGCTCCAGTTTCTCCGAAAGCAGACGTTTCGCCTCTTCGACCAGCCGGTCGATTCCTTGCCGGACTGGGCGCTGATGGCGATGCGATTGATCGCCATCTCGATGAGGATCGCCCGTTTGAGCGACGGCTCTGCACGATACTGCTCAACCGCTTGCCGGATTGACGATCAAGGTGCCGGGCGCTTCCGGAACAATTTCTGACCATTCGCCTTGTTACACGTGGAGCGCAGCGGATGTTCAATTCTTTGATACTGTTGGCAGCCGAAGCAAACGCAGTAATTGCGCTTCGGATGATGAAGCTGATGCGAGGCGGCAGAAGCGGCCGGCGCGAAGCAAATTTGATGGTCAGCGAAAAGATAAAAGCGGCTTTCGAAGCTACCGCAAGTCTAGTGACTGGTGCTTCCGGGGATGAAATAGTTCATCGATACCGACAGCATGTGGCGAAAAATGCGAAGCGGCTTTCGGGCCGGAGCCAAAACCGCGTGCTTAAGGGAACACGACGCCGACGGAAGTAGCGTTGCAGGCATCGACCCCTGGTCTGAACGCCAAATAATCTGGAAGAGCCACAGTCTCATGTGGAACTTCCATGACTTTCCGTTTGGAACGTTAAACTGCAGCGCCTGTTGTCTTTGCACGAATGACCCCCGTGGTCCCAATTCATCCTTTGGAGTGTCAGATGAGCAAACGCACACCGGCAACGGCGTCAAAACACGCGCGCAGGCCGAAAATAGCCGCGAAGCCCCAGCGGGCCGCCCAGACTATCGTCAGAAGCCCGAAGATCCGTCGCTCGGTTGCGGCAAGCTCGACTGAATCGTCCCCCAAGCCTCATAATGAGTCAAAACCAACGGCTCCCCTTGCAATCGAGAATCCAGTGACAGCCCTACAAGAAAATCCAGTGACAGCGCCACAAGAAGATGTCTCTCACACGATGACGGATAACAGTTTGAGCAAAGGATTTGATTTATCTACAGCCACCGCAAATGTTCGCGTTTATCAAGAGCTGCTGGAAATCTCGCAAGCTAACATGACATTTGCGTTTGAATTCAGCCAGAGGGTGGCGACAATTAGGTCGCCAATCGAGTTTTTCATTGTCATTGCAGAATTCACAAGCAAGCGGATTGCCATGTTTGGGAAGTATTCGACAGAGATGGCTGAATTAAGTACCAAGTGGAGAGCCTAAGACACGAGGCCATCACCTACTTGCCGTACAGACTTTCGCTTCGGCTCTCGCCCTGCCGACGCGAATTCACTTAACGTTCTCTCGACCCGCATCATCGTTGCGCTGGATTGAAGTCGAATGACCGGGATCCCAATCAATCGAAACTTCGCTCGAAGGATTCCCTCACAATCTGTGACAAGGTCCGATGTCGACGTTGTTCCAACAAACGCAGTCGCCGACTGTTAGCGTTCTGAACTGGTTGCCGTAAATCATTCTTTCTGTGCGTAGGTGTAGGAGGTTGCCATCGTTAGTAGGTGGACAGGGGCAGTTCCTAACTCTTGCATGTCTACGTCGGCTTCGTAGACGCCTGCGGCTCGATGATATGCGACCGCTACCGTTGCGCAGGCATCAGTCAGGAAGTCTCCGACTCGGCGGTTCTCACGTTCCAAAACCATCTGCATCGCAGCTTTCGACCTAGCCTCGGCAATTCGCCCATCATTCAAATCTGGTTGGGAAAAATCTAAATCGGGGGGCGGCACTTCTTGCTGATGTCTTCAACGGCGCGATAGAACTCAGGCTTTCGCGCTTCATCTGCTTCTAGATAGCTTTTTAGGAATCGCCGGGCCCTTACTTCAAGCCGTTTGCGATCTTGTCTAACCTTTTCCGGCGCTCGCGCCGCTCGGATTCGAACCAACCAAACATTCCTATCACCCTGCCTGATTACTCAAGAGAACGATTAACTGATCCTCGCTCGATTTAGGGCGAATAATTCCGACCATGACCCTCAATTTATCAACGGAAACGTGTGCGTCGTTGTCGTCCCCGAATCTGAACTTTCTTGTTCCATGGTGCCGCCGATCTGTCTTGCAAGAGAGGCAATCAGTTTTAGTCCGGACCCGTGTTCGCTCGGGTGACGGATGCCGCGCCCGTTGTCAGAAACGGTCAGTCGGGCCTCCCCATAACCGATGCCCCCGACCAATCTCACTCTTATCTCGCCAGGGTCCGGGCCAAATGCATGTTTGATGCTATTCATTGCTGCTTCATTCAAGATAAGACCAACTGGCAAAGCCCGATCAATGCTCAATTCAAGTTCGTCCGACTCTACCTCGATTTCGACGGCGTCGATCTGCTGACGGATTGCGCTGCAAAGAGCGCGAATGTAATCTGACAGTCTGACTGTCTTGCCTTCGTGTCGCGATGCGAGCTGATCGTGGGCAAGTGAAATGGCGTTGATGCGGCTTGCAACATGATCCAGCGCGCGATGAACCTCCAGATTTTGATACCGACGCTTCTGAATGGAAATAGAGGACAAAACGAGCTGGAAGTTGTTCTTGACGCGATGTTGCAATTCGCGAAGCAAAATCTCTTGTTTCTGAGCCTCGGCAGCCGCAGCCATCAAGCGTGCTTCTTTATCCGGCTGTGCATGGTGGCGCAGTACGGAGCCTATGAGGCCCGCAGCGGACGATAGGAAATCACTCGTATCCTCACTGAAGTCTCTAGGCGAGATACTATCCACCTCCAACACGCCCCATGCCGCACCCCCGATCAGCACAGGCACATTGGACACCGAGATGATGCCATGTTCCTTTAGGAAATCCGACGGAGCGTACTCATCTTGCTCTCTGAAATCTTTGATGCTGACCGGCTCTGCGGTCTGAAATGCCCGCCCAGGCGGTGAACGCAGGTCTGCTGACAACGTAGCTGTGCGAACGACACCTTCCTTCCATCCGACACCTGCGACGAGGAGAAGATCCGACGTCTCGGGACGATATCGAAGAATTTTTACATGGTGTATTTCGACTGCCCGAGCGATCTGGACGACGGCCTGGTCCAGGAAGCGATTCAACTCGGCATTCTCACTCGCAAGTCGTCCGATATCGGCTAAAATGCGAACGTGACGCCGGAGCTTATCCAGCACGCCGGCTTCGCTCGTTTCGTTGGAACGGTTTTCCATCAGCTTCTAAGTCCTACCCTCCGGTTCCACCTTTTGTGGTTTCACGAGTGGCCTCGAGCGTCTCCTGGCCGGTCCGCTTCAGGCGGTCGATCGTGTTACTTGCTGCCTGAGTGTGCCCGGTCCCGCTCTTCTCTCACGTAAAGGTCCTTCGTTTGTTCGGTAATCTGCTTCTCGGAGCGCGTCCGGCTCCTATTTCGCGTGATGCCGTAGGCCATCACCAGTCCGAGCACGATGGCACAGGGCGACCGACACGTGCGATCCGGTTTCAACCGACAGTCCCTGCGCGGCGAGATTATCGGGGTGCAAGGGCAGGGCCAGAATCGTCGCCCAATGCCAGTTGCTTCCCCTAAACCATCCATTATGAACCAACTTCATGCCCGACCTCCTGCGCGGCAAGCGGTAACGCCAACAAGCGGATAGCTTAGGAACATCCGGCACAACGATATGTTGCTAGTCGAACTGCGGCAGAGAGACACACGCCAGTGGCGGCTACGGCTCATATGAACGATAACCGGAGCAGGTTGCCCGATTTGTTGACTTGCATTGACTGCAATCAAACGATGAATCTTGAGAAGATTGACCCTGATGACAAGGGGAATGATCTTATTCAATATCGCTGCAAGATATGTCAGCGCATCGAGCTGGTGCGGCTAGCCCGCGCCCGGTGCCTATCGCGCCCTAGCGGCTCAGCCGCACATGAGAAGACCGTTCAACTTGACTTCGCGCGCGGGGGCTATTTTACGAGCGATCATGCCGGCGTTTAGACGACCGCTGCAGCGTGTAATCATAGCGGAACCCGAACGACGCCACCCGGCGCTTGCCTTCGAAGGCGCCGAATTGAAACGGCTGGAGCGGCAACGCCGAGACCGTATCCAATGAGATCGCACTCAAGCGCTGGCGAAACAAATTCAGCCACGTACTGAAGCCCCTCTGGCACTCCTGAAGCTTGTGAAAAAAGGGCGAGCTGCTCGGTCAAGCCGGCCTCCTCAAATAGGGCTGCGCATAGCCCGAATATGGGGACCGAAGCAACCAAATCAAAGGACATACGGCATGAGATGACCGTCGCGCTCCTCCACCGTTGCCACTTTTCCCGTGGGCGCGAGGAACTTTGCAGGTTTGGGAAAATTGTCGCTTAAGAAAATGGTGGCGGGCGCTGGGAGGAAACCATGCACGGTCTTATCTATCTTGTCGGCTTGATTGTTGTGATTCTGGCGATCTTGTCCTTCTTCGGCCTTCGCTGAGGCCATGCACATGTCTATGGAAAACGTCACGCCGGTGGCGCGAAGCGATATCGCGCCGCACTTCCTGCAATGGTCGCCGATCGTGCTCGGCGCGTTTGCGGCGACTGCGCTCTCCTCGGTGTTGCTGACATTCGCGGTCACGATTGGCCTCGGCGTCACGTCGACGGCGCCGACGTGGCGTGATGCCTCCGCGGCACTTGCGATCCTATCCGGCCTCTATCTGATCATTCAGGCCGTGGTTAGCTTTGGCCTAGGTGGCTACATCGCAGGACATACCCGTACCTCGACCGGCCCGGCTGCGGTGGAGGAAACAGCGCACGTTGACGGCGCCCACGGCTTGGGCACTTGGGCGCTCGCCGTGGTCATGGGCGCCATTCTCGCCACCTGGATTGGCGCGGCCACCGTCAATCGGACATCGTCGATGCGTGGCCCAGCGCAGGCCAGTGTGGCCGAGCCGCTATTGAGCTATGAGCTGGACCGGCTGTTTCGCGCCGGCCGCCGCGCACCCAATGTCGATCTCAGCGCCGAGCGCGCGGAAGCTGGCCGCATTCTTCTCACCACCTCAAGTCATAGCGGTTTGAGCGCGGACGACCGCACCTATCTCATTCAGCAGCTCGGAGCGCTGGCCGGCCTTGCCGCGGCCGACGCGGAACGCAGGGTCGACAGCGCCATTGCCAACGCCAAGACAGCCATTGCAAGGTCACGGCGTAGCACCACCATCCTCGCCTTTTCGGTCGCGACCGCGATCCTGCTTGGCGCCGTAGCCGCCTGGGCCGCGGCGTGCGCCGGCGGACGGCATCGCGACGGCGCGTCCCTGCCGGAGTGGATGGTGCGGTCGAAGGCGCTCGATCGACGGCGGCAGACGGTGCTGCCGTAGCGCCGTCTCTTATTCCTCTCCCTGCCCTTACCGAGAGAGGCCAGGGTGAGGGGCGGCTTCTGCAGACTCAAATGGCAGTCGAAGTCAGACCAGCTTAGAATGTTCGCGAGTTCAACGTTAGCCCAGCAATTGGAACCATCCAGTCTCAGCATGTCTCTTAACGGGTCAAACTCGGAAGTCCGAATGCTCGACCGGGAGGTCGGCTTTGCCGTCAATAAGTGACATCGTCGGCCCGACTGCTTAGGTCCGATAAGTGGCCAACAACGGAAGTCGCCGACATATCACGACCGGTAGTCCCTCTTGCCGCAGATTGTCGTGACCCTTGCTACTAGTCACTTCGGGATCCAGATAGATCTTCGCGCTCGTTCCACTTTGCCACGTAGCAGCTGACCTATAGGGCTCTAACTTCCCGGACCGAAGCGCTTGCAGTCTTGCATGCGGCCAAGTCCCGTTCGAGTGATGAAATATTCTCGAACAGTCGTCGGGTCGTGAGCTGCAGAAAATAGAAAGCAAATTGCGGGTTTTGGTAGCAAGCTGTTTCCCCTGTTCATATGTAATTTGGAGCACTTCCCCGTCCTCAATGCATTCCAGCGTTTGTGTACGCAACTGATCTGGCGCCAATAAGCCAAGCTCACCGAAGATCTGCCCCACCGAAACATTCTTTCCTAGTTCAACCAGACGAAAATGTCCGGAAACTACGAGGCACATAGCATCGGCGGCATCCCCTTTGCGAAATAGTACGTCGCCGCGCTTGAATCTGCGCATGGATGTGAATGGCTTGAGCCAATCCATACTAAGATCAGCCTGCGTGGCGCCTCGCACCTCTTTGTTAGCCGCAGCATCTCGCGAAGGCGTAGGCCATTCAATGGTAGCAAGACGAGATGCAGGACCAAAACCGGATGAAGGCTGCCAAGATATGCATATGTGATGAAAATGAGGTTGCTGCAAATTCCAACTAATCGAGGTGGGATTAGTCTTCATGTAAAAAGTCAGAAAGACGAGAAAGGCCGCAAGATATCCCGCCATTTCCGTGCTGCTCATGACGCGCTCCCATCCCCGATGCAGGCGCGACATAACGCCAGCTGTACTATCAAGTCTAGGTTCGGCCTCACCTGACGTGCAATGTCCAATGTGTCCGCTTTGGGTTGGTCAAAGGCGAAATTCCCGGATGCCCAGCCCATGTCTTGCTTTAGCAGCCCAAAAGCGGACATCTCTTGTTTTATTAGTACACGCCCTAGTGTGCTGTCCTGTAAGTTCGTAGCATAATTATTGCATCGGTTTCGGGTATCCTGATCGAAGGAGTTACCCGATGCGAACCGGACGCCCGAAGGCGACACTGACGATTTCCAGCGACGAAAGCGCGCATCTTTTGGCCATAACGCGGTCGCGCTCGCTACCGGCGGCACTGACATTGCGGGCGAAGATCATTCTGGCGCGCGAGCGCGAGTCCAGCAACGCCGTCGTGTCGACGCGGCTCGGCGTGTGCCGACCGATTCCCGGTCTACGGGCTGTCCAGCCGGTTTCTTTCGGCAGTAGGATCTCAATGAGGTAGGACGCGGCGCTCATGACGTTCTGGCGGTACGCAGCTGCCCTAGCCAGCCTTCAAGTAGCGTATCCGGCGTGACGGTTTCAACCTGGGCTCCAAGCGGTTGGTGTAGAGGGCCATCGTTGCGTCATGCGTTTCGTCCGCCGAGCTGCACACCGCGTCCATCACAACGATGGCATGAAAGTCCGGGGCGAATAGACGTACTTGTCGAATGCGCGGGCAGGGGGAACGAACCGCGCGAGCTCCGGGATCCGGCCCGGCACTGCAGAAAGCTAAACGCTTTGCCTTTTCAAAACGCTGAGCCGTCCGTCGCCTTCCAGGGTAGCCAGCTTGATGTCTTCGTAGTTGTCGACACTCTGTTCGCGCAGCTGCGATTTGAGTTCATCTTCGGTAATCATTTCCTTGCGCAGGTGCTGCGGAATCAACCTGCCGTCACGAATGAGCGTAAGGCTTGGAGGCTTCAGATACGGTCGCGTCGCTGGAAAGCGCCAAGCCATCCAGTCCAGAAGATATTCCCACGCAACGATCGTAAGAACGAGCGCGAGGCCCTCGGTTACCGAGCTGTACTCTTTTCCAAGTCCATTTTGAGCGGCATCGGCGATCAAGACGATGACGAGGAGGTCAGCAGGCCCGAAATGTCCCGCCTGGCGTCGCGCCATGAAGCGGAGGACCACGAAAAGCCCGAGATACATGAGGCTGCCGCGAACAACGATCTCTGCAAGTCCTATTGCCGGCACAAACACGGAATTCCAGTCGACCGATAGATTCATGGCTTACTCCTAATGTGTCTGCTCCAGAAGAAGGCCTAGTAGCATTGATGATGTCTTGCGCGGCTGTAGCTTAACCGTCTGCGATAGCTGCCAGCAGGCGGTCGAGGAAAACCGCTTGCCCCTTTACAATTTTCGCGCGAGCCTCTTCAATTTCAAACCATGCGGCGCGATCGAGTTCGGGAAACATCTGACGCCGCCCGGATCGCGGTGGCCATTCCATCTCGAACATATTGCTCTTGAGATCGGCGGCGTCCCAGTCTTGTTCAACGGCCCATACGTGAACGATCTTTCCTCCTGGCTGCTTCGACTGGCCCAGCGACACGGACTTGCCGCGCGGACGGTGACCGGTTTCTTCCGCAAACTCGCGCTTTGCTGCGGCGAGGGGAGTTTCACCCGCGGCGATCAAGCCTTTTGGAACCGACCACGATCCCAGGTCCTTCTTGCGCCAGAAGGGTCCTCCGGGATGACCGAGCAGGACTTCGATGCCACCGCCCCGTAAGCGGTAGAGGAGAAGCCCCGCGCTCTGTTTACTGGATATGGTAGTTGCCACTATCACGCTAGGCTGCGCAGGCGGCAGTCTGCCGTCTATTGTGAAGATGACGGAGAAGCGCGAGAGGCATGGCATTGATTACGCGGTCCGGCGATACGCCTCCTTTACGGCCCATCTCAACACCCCAATGCATGTGGTCGAGCTCCCTAATGGAATGGGCATCGGGATTGATGCGTGGATCCAACGATCGCCGGACGGCACTTTCTCGATCGACGTCGCCAGTGCGGGTTCGACGAATCCGGGGAAGGGGGCTTTCACGCCGATTGCCGCCGGCTTCTTACGTTGAAACGCCACGCTACAAACGCCACGAACAAAACAGGTCGATTCAAGCTGACGACAGTCGGATCGTTCCGACAGAGCAATAGGAACTTTATCTATTTTTCCCGGTTTTTGAAGCGCACTTGGGGCCGGTTTATGTGAGCCCCTCTTAACGGCTTAAGACGCGATGGAGCACACTCTAGTCAGGCGGGACCAATTCAATATTTCTCCGCAGGGTATTGTTCATAAGCCAACCGACGCGGCATTTACGCCGGATCCTTCGGATCCCTATTCAGGAATAGTGCGGTTGGGCCAGCTTAGTAGCATCCCTCCTAATGGGGGTGGCTTCAAGCCTGATGACGTACAGAGAATTATGCGTGAGCTTTGGGTCGAATACGTTGCCAACAACCCTGAACTCTTCAAGGGCGTGGGCGGAAAGACAGGATAAAGGCTGTGTGCCGGAGTCGTTTCTTTCGCTCAGGGCTTCCTTCGGCCTATTAGGTCAACTGCCACGCGATCCAAAGGATGAGATAAAGTGCGACGGCTACCAAGTAATTCACGATCATCCACTTGCTTCGCATACAGCGTTGTCCGGTATATTTTTGACCTACACCGTCAAATTTTTGGATCGTGCCATCTTGGGCCGCAAGGCGGGCTTCAGCCAAGCGAACTTGCCGCATTAATCTGCGAAGCTCCGCCATTCGCTCAGAAAGATCCGGCAGGCGCCGTTGCGCCTCTCGCTTGACCTTTGGGACGTAGATTCTCTGTCGCATCGTTACACCCTCCCAAGCACGCAACCCGAAAGAACCCAACAGTTCAACTTAGAGTTCCTTGGGCCGTGCGTCTGCCCCGCAACAAGACGATCTCTTGTAATCGCTTCTTGTAGCGTCGTCTCTCGCTCCTGAAGTAGATGCGGCTCGTCACCGAACCGCATCTACACGAGCCACTTAGTCGATTTCGTGAACGACAGTTCGAGTGCCTGGATCCACCAGCATCACTCGATCGCTGGAATAGATGTAGCGATATTTGGTGACGGAGGGTCCCCAATCTGCGGGCACTGCTTCAAGCTCAACGCTGGTCGGGACCTTAGCGCCGACGACAATTCTTTCCTGTGTCGTCACGGGTCGGACCTTCTTCTCGGTAACGTAACTTTTGATCTTGGTCCGATACTGCGGCTCGATCTGTATGACCGCATTTCCAGCGCCGGTCGTTGTCGTCATGGTGGTCTGAGCGTTGACGGCGGTCGCCAGCAGCGACGCTGCAGCGGCAATTATCAAAACCTGCTTCATCGCAATCTCCTAATCCGCGTCAGTGCGGCGCTGCACAACGTGGAAGAGGGAGCCAAGTTCCTAATTGTCCCGACCTGCGGAGTGATCCAGCTTTCCCTTGTAACCAAAAGGCCCCGCGCACCTTGCCTACTAAGGTGCGAACGGGGGCCGATTGCGGGTGGTCGGCGATGCGGCTGGGGGTAGCCGCCATTTACCATGAGGATAAGAACCGGGAACAAGTGGCAATAGAACTGCGGTTCATGGATGAGGGCAGCCGATGGAGGCGTACATGCCAGTTCTGTTGCTCTGGGCCGTCCCGGCCGTGATCGTTGTCGGCGGCGTCGGTTATTATTTAGTTCGCGCTGTTCACTAAGTGGAATTGCTAGAGGGAGGAAAGGCCCGAGCCGGAACGCCGGCCGGGCTTTTCTTGGCCGTGTTTGGAAGGACGCTTTGCGATGGCAGACAAGCGCGCTTTGAAATTGATTGGCATCATGTTTGCCGCTTTGACCTTGCTGGTGATCTCGACGGCGGCTGTAGTGGTGGGCGGTCACGCCGCGAGCAGCATCAATGGCGAATATCTTAAATTGGTAGACCTTCGAGACTAGTTCGCGGGAATGGGGGATGCAGTGTGCGAGCGCGATAGTCATCACGCATTCGGTACGAGTATCTGGGTAGCCCGGCAACGCTTCATTCAAAACGGGGCTAGTACCGCCGCACAGTGATTATGACTCTTTGGCTTGAGGCGGACGGACGACAACGGGCTCGGGATAGGCTCGGCCCATTTTGGCGCGGGCTTTATCGGTCGTGAACATCGATTTGATGCGGGCCTTCGCGGCGTTGCGCTGTCGTTCCCAGGCGGCGATCTCGGATTTGAGCTGCTGCTGGGTCGCGATGCGCCGGTCCAGGCACTGGCTGCGCAGCACTCCGATCTCGATCTAACCATGTTGAGCCAACTGGCGTGCTTGGGGACGAAGTGGAACTCCAGCCGGCGCAGCACGCGACGCGCCTCGCAAGCGGGAAAGGCTTGGTAGAGCGCGCCGGCCGAGTGCGTCGATAGATTGTCCAGGACGACCCGAATCCGCTCGGCCTTGGGGAAGTGAACGTCGGTGAGCTCCCGCATGCAGGTGGCGAAGTCGACGGCAGCCCGGTTGTCGGTTACTTTGACCTTGCGCCAGGGCCGATGCACGTCGAGGAACATGAACAGGTTGGCCGTGCCATTGCGCTTGTACTCGCAGTCATAGCGCTCGAGCTGGCCCGGCTCGGCAGGGATCGGCAGGCGGACCCGCCGATGAGCTGCGTCGGGCTCTCGTCGAAGCAGACCACCGGGCGTATTGGATCGGGAGCCTCGGCGTAGAGGTCGAGCACGTCCTCCATCCGGGCGACGTATTCGCCATCCACCTGCGGAATGCACCATATGTCCTTGCGCCACGGCTTGAGGTCGTTTTCGGCCAGCGGCGGCGCACCGTCTCGCGGGAGATGTTGCCGTGCTCGGTGAGCCTGACCAATTCACCCGCCAACAGCTCCAGCGTCCAGCGGACGCGGCCCGCGGGTGGACTCGAACAGGCCGTCGCGATCAAGAGGGCTTCGTCTTTGCCAGACAGTTTGCGGCTTGCGCCGGGGCGCGGCTCTTCGCTCAGTGCTGCTTCCAGGTTGCCGAGCACAAAGCGCCGCTTGGTCCGATAGATCGTGGACTCACCAACGCCAACGTTGGTTGCGATCGCCTCGTCGCTGGCCCCTCCGTCGGCGGCCAGTAAAATTTGCGCCCGCTTGAGCTTGCGCGCCGAATGCTTCCCACCACTGAGAAGCGCCGTCAGTTCGCTGCGCTCGGCTTGGCTGAGTTCAACCCGATAGCGTACATTCATCTGTGCCTCCTCGTCGCTGGAGGCCCGGATGAACAGCTGAATCGGATGGCCGGCGTGAGTCGCCCTGCAAAAACCTTTACGCCCAAGCAGGGTCAGTATCTGGCGTTTATCCACCTCTACACCCGCCTGCATCGCCGGCCTCCGGCCGAAACCGACATGCAGGAATATTGTCGCGTCAGCCCACCTTCCGTTCACCAGATGGTGCTAACGCTGGAGCGGGGCGGGTTCATCAGAAGGCCCTCGTTCCTTTCGACAAAATCAGAAATCGTAGAGGGAAGCTCGCGCATCTGCAGATCGCACGACGGCGCAGTTCACAGGCAACGTCTTCGGAAACATCTTCCGACCAGCGCTCGGAAGTATTGAAGGCGGCGACGCGAATGGGGTGCTATATTGGCCGGTCAATAGATCTTGAATGACCGTGTCGAGATCGGTGGCTTCGTAGTCGGCTTCGCGCCAGGCGCGGCCTAATCGACCGAAATCATCCGCGACCAAGGAGACCGTCTCATCGTTGTCGATCGGGATTATCGACGGTGTCCAACTAGACCTACGCATTATGAACTCCACGCAATACGGAATTAAATTTACCTGACCTGAATCGTTCCGGCGGGAAGAACAGGAACCCGACACATAATTGGCTTGCTTTAGGCGGTCCAAGTGCGATCTCCGCACTGCAGGCATTCAAATATATGAATGACGACTCCGCTTTCAGATTCCATGATCGTTTTGAGGAGAGTGAGCCTTCCTGCGCAGAAGCGGCACTCATGGTTTGATTGGTCGCGAACAGTGGCAATCTTCTCAGCTCGAAACAGCTCCATGGCGGGCCCCCCAACCCCCCACGTAAAGGGGTAGGTATCGGTTTCGGAGCCTTACGGCGCCGTAGTCATACGGGAGGACCATCCCAGCGGTGTGAGAGGCTGGGGCCATCATATTCCCCATGCGCCAGTGCGGCTTATCAAGACCGAAACGGCCCCAGCGCGGAGGCTGGGGGTCTGCGTGCCGGAGCCGTCCCCCTTTCGCGCCCTATCCGAGCGCAGAATCTACACTATTGGCGAAATTTGAGCCGGTCCGGCCTATTTTTGTCATGCCCGGAACTCTGGCGGGGTAATCCCTTCGACGGATAAGCCTAGTGGAATTTGACGCCGATCAAGTGTTCCGTTCGCCAAATCACCGTGCATCCGCACCTCAAGCGATCAGCAATGATCAGAAGTGAAAATTGCGCCGGGATGCCCAGTGGATTGACCACCTCCAGCGACGCCCCAGTGTCGGACTGGTTACGAATGAGGCAGGCGATCGTGCGCCCGTTGTATTCGATGGTTGCTGACTTCAAAACGCTTCATTCCAGCTCGGCAATAGCTTGTCACGTTATCACAATTCGAACGCATGGACGGTCACAAATGTTAATGCATCGAGAGTTTGTGATCAGGCAAACAGCTCAGCGCCTGACGGCGTAAAGGTTACGAACGGGACGGCGAGTTCTCGGAGTTAGAGAGGATCAATCCGTCCTCCCAGAATGAAAAGCGCACTGTTCGCAATTGAATTTAATGAGTTTGTGCGCCGAAATCTTTCAGCGCCTTCTCTTAGCTTTCGTTCCACTCCCGGGGGTAATTATACAGGTCCCGACTCATGCGCTGGACGTACTCGGCGAAGTCAGACCCGCCGTCGAGGACAGGCCAGCCTAGAAGCCGTGCGTACCTGCTGCGTACCGGTTCTCCTGACCTGTCGACGACGGTTATCTTCGGGCACTGCTTGAAGGAACGCTGGGTGGCGGCGGCGCGCAGCAGCATAGCCACAACCCACATGTCGTCGATTGGCAGCGAGTAGCCGACGAACACCCATTCGTCGGCCAAGGCAAGCGCGCTCTGGGCGTTGATCCAAACCTGCTTAAGTTGCGCGATCCGATACGTCTTCAGTAGCGTCGGTGACACGAGGACCGCCTCGAGTTCGGCCTGCAAACTTGAATCTTTTTTAGGGGCACAAACATGGCATCGAACATAGTAGGGCCGCTTGCCCCGGATCGGCGCTGTATTCTGCCGGCGATTCGCATAGACCAAGCTGCAGCGTGGGCAGAACAGCCAATTGAGCGAGCCATGGAGCTTGTGCAGCGGCAGCACCGGTGCTTCGGCGTTATCTGGCTTTTCGGCCGCATCGACATACGTCATCGGACGGGCGCCGTAGTCGACGTCGCGATTGAGGGATTGGATCGCGAAATCCAACAGCGTGTCCCAGTTGGTCGTGATGAGCTTGTCCGTTGGTTGGAGGGCGGCAACGAAATTAGCATAGAGGGAGCTCGTGGCGGGCCCTCTGCCGAAAGCGGCCACGACTGATGAAAGCAGCTCCTGACGCACCCGGGCCAGTTCGTTCCCGCTGAGGTCGTATCCCTTTGTCGGGCCTCCGCGGGACGCTTTGCGGACGATGCTTTGACCGAAGCTGGTTCCTTCGCTGATGGCAACATCCAAAGCACCGAGGACGAACATGAAGTCCGGATCGGCCGGTGCGCTTCCGGATACTTTCTTTTGCGGGCCGGCTTCCCTAAGCGCCATCGCCCTGAATTGGGCCTCCCCGACGCCGAACGCCAAGTTCAGGAAGGCGTAGAGCCGGTTCTCGGTGATCGGCCGGCTCCGAGTTCTGCTCCGTTCGAGCGCGCGCGCGGCTGCCGCTGGCATGAAGTCGCCTATGAGGGGAGCCCCAGCCGCCGCGGAGGCTCCAGATCCGAGGAAGAATACCCGGCTCATAGCTGCTCCCCCACTTTAGGACTTCCAATACAAGCGCAAGTCCGGCAACGGCATCGGACTTTCGCCGGATAGTAACGCGGTGTCCGCTCCTATTACCAATGCTCTGAAAACTTTCGCCGCACCAGTGCTCGCCGTTTGAAATCCTGCGCGTGCAGCGGTTGCGCCTTTCCTACACTCGCTTCGGTTGCGACGAACCGAACTTTGAGCTACATTGCCGTTCTTCAGCCAACCTTAACTGACGCAAGACAGTTTTAAGTATTCGATATTGATGCAGCGCCGGGCATCTCAGGGTTGATTACCTGGCCGGAGTTTTTGTGATGCAGCGCATTCTAGTAAAGGCTGCGCCGGGTTTTTCCGCACCGCAGCTTACCTTCGGCGCTTCAGCGGTGACGTTTGCGGCCACCCGCCTGTTCCGAAGCATCGACTCGCAGCCGGCGCTTGGCGCGGCCGGCGGCGAGGTCTGGCACATCCTGACGCCGCCGCCCGGATTTGCCGAGGCAAACGTCTGGGACGTTTGTCACTCGCTGATGCAACAGGGGCTTGGCGTCGCAGGCAGCCCAGCCCCCACATTCGCCGAGCCTGACCTCGAGCAGAAGTGGGTCGCGGGTAAGTCTACTGAGGGCGGGCAGTCGCTGACGCAGTCATGCGAGAGTACGGATACGCAAAGCTCCGACTTCCCCCGCGACAATGACAATTATTGGTTTCGGTCCGGATCCCACTCCCAGTTTGACAGCGCGATCACAGAAATCGGCGGGCCGCAGGTAGCGTCGAAAGTTCGTATTGCGCATTTCGACACCGGATACGACCCAAATCACCACACACTACCAAAACGGTTGCGTCGCGATATCGGGCGTAACTTCGTAGATGATGACAATCCGAACGATGCGAGTGACCAGACCAGCGGACTTCTCACCAATCTCGGTCACGGCACCGGCACGCTCAGCATCCTTGCCGGCACCGCATTACCGGGACAACCACTGTTGGGCGGAGCGCCGTTTGCAGAAATCGTCCCGGTTCGGGTCGCCAATCGGGTGGTGTTGTTCAGCAACAGTTCGATCGCGCGCGCATTCGACTATGTGCACGGGATGAACGCCAACGGCGCCAATCATGTCGACATCATTAGCATGAGCATGGGCGGGCTGGCGTCGCAAGCCTGGGCCGACGCCGTGAATGCGCTATACGAGCAGGGCGTCTTCATCGTCACCGCGGCCGGCAACAACTTTGGTAATCTCCCGACCCACAATATCGTCTATCCCGCGCGGTTCAACCGTGTCGTCGCCGCCTGCGGTGTGATGGCGAATGGCAAGCCCTACGCTGATCTCGACATTCGCCTGATGGCCGGCAACTACGGGCCCGACAGCAAAATGTTGACCGCGGTCGCGGCACCCACACCCAACGTGCCGTGGGCGCGATTCGGGTGCGGGAATATCGTCGATTTCGATGGCCAGGGAACTTCAGCCGCGACGCCGCAGGTTGCTGCCGCCGCGGCCATCTGGCTGCAAAAGAACCGCGGCGCTGTCGATGCCTATCCGCAGGGATGGATGCGCGTCGAAGCGATCCGCAGCGCGCTTTTCGAAAGCGCCAAGCGGAATGAACAGGAAGTCAAGCGCCTCGGGCGCGGCAAATTGCGCGCCAGTGAAGCACTCGCCGAAGTTCCCGGGTCCGCTTCGACCCTTCGCCAAACCGCCCCTGACACCGTCTCGTTCCCCATCCTGCAGATCCTGACCGGCCTCGGTATCCAGGCGATGCCGGATTCTCCGCAACAACGGATGCTGGAACTGGAGGCTTTGCAGCTTTCGCAAAACACCGACATCGAAAGCATCATCCCGGCCGATCCGGCTGATGCGTCGCCGGCCGATTTGCGGCGTCTTGCGGAGGCGCTGGTCGCGCATCCGCGCGCATCGAATGCGCTCCGGCAGGCTTTGGGCGGAGCGGCTGCAAGCGTCCCCGTTGGAAGCCCGACGCCGCCGAAACCCTTGGGTAATGCGGTTCTCACTGCTCAACTTGAGCACGCGAAGCATCCGCGTCCGCCGAAGCCGGCAATCCGGCCGTTGCGAGTCTATGCCTACGACCCATCGCTGGGCGCGAAGCTTGAAACGCTCGGCATCAACGAAGCCACACTGGAGGTCCACTGGGAGGACGAGCTCAAGCAGGGTCCGATTGGCGAATATATCGAGGTGATCGACGTCGATCCCGCAAGCCAATGCTGCTATGCTCCGGTCGACCTGAACCATCCGCATATTCTGACGAGATCGGGCCTGACGCCCTCGGAAGCCAATCCGCAGTTCCATCAGCAGATGGCGTATGCGGTGGCGATGAAGACCATCGAGTATTTCGAGAAAGCGCTGGGCCGCGTCGCGCTCTGGGCACCGCGCGAGATCGTGGTGCCGCAGAAAAAGCAGGCTTCTGAAACTGAGAAATCCCCAGACGCGGAGCCCACCAAAAAACTGGAATACGTAAGGCGGTTGCGAATCTATCCGCACGCGCTGCGCGCAAAGAACGCTTATTATAGTCCGGAACACAAAGCACTCTTGTTTGGCTACTTCAGCGCATCCGGCTCCGCAGCAGAAGGCCTGATGCAAGGCAGCGTGATCTTCACGGCAGTTTCGCATGACGTGATCGCTCATGAGACGACGCACGCCTTACTCGACGGCGTGCATCGTCGCTTTCGCGAGGCGACCAATCCGGACGTATTCGCGTTCCACGAGGCGTTTGCCGACATCGTCGCGATATTCCAGCACTTCACCCTTCCGGAGGCGCTAAGCCACCAGATCAAGGCCACACGCGGCGACCTCGAACAGCAGAATCTGCTCGGGCAACTTGCGGTCCAATTCGGCGAGGCGACCGGGCGTTATGGCGCGTTGCGCGACTATATCGGCGAAACCAAAAAGCCGAAGGAGGGTAGCGGCGAAAAGGAAAAATGGGTTCGCCGCGAGCCGAAGCAGAGCGACTACGACGACGCAATGGCAACGGGAGACCCTCACGCCATCGGCGCGGTCATGGTCGCCGCGGTGTTTGACGCCTTTCTTCAGATCTATAAGCGACGAACGGCCGACCTCGTGCGCCTTGCCACCGGCGGCACCGGCGTTCTGCCCGACGGAGCGATCTCGACCGACCTGATCAACCGCCTGGCGCGGGAGGCGAGCAAGGTCGCTGGCCAAATCCTGAATATATGCATACGCGCATTGGACTATTGTCCGCCGATCGATATCGTCTTAGGCGAATATTTGCGCGCCTTGATCACGGCTGATACTGATCTCGTGCCCTATGACAGGCTCGGTTACCGCATCGCTTTCATCGAGGCGTTTCGTAACCGGGGAATCTACCCGCGTGACGTGAAACATCTTTCGCCCGGCAGCCTGATCTGGGAGCCGCCGCCCTTGCCTTTACGGCAGGTGAAGGTGCAGGAGGTTCTCGAGAAAATGTCGACCGACTGGGATTTGAAAAGCGAGCGCAAGGAAGCCTACGATCTGTCGAACGAGAACGCCCGCGTTTTGTGGCACTGGCTGATGGATAAGACAGCCGTCAGCGACGACGAACTGGCAGCTCTCGGCCTTGTCCGAATTCCTGAACCCATGCCGTACAAGATCGGCAGCCAGGATGGCTCCCTGCGCAGGATCGAGGTTCATTCGGTACGGCCGGTACGACGGGTGGGCCCCGACGGCAACATTCGCTCGGACCTAGTTGTCGAAATAACGCAGAGCTTCCGGCCAAAAGGAATGCCGCGGACGCGATTCCGCGGCGGCTGCACGTTGATCATCGACCTCGCGACGGCAGAAGTCCGGTACATGGTACGCAAGAAAGTCGACAGTGCCTGGCGCTTTGCCAATCAGATGAAATTCGCCGCCGATACCAGCGATGGTTTGCATGGCAATTACTTTGTGGACCCGACCAACGCCCGCGAACCCTTCGCTTTGATGCATCACGTGCACGGATAGGAGAAGTTCGTTGGCGCGCACGGCAAAGAAAAAGGTGGCCAGGAAATCCGCGCCGAAGCGGCCGCGGCGCGGAACGCACGCGGCTCATGTCGCAGTAGCTGGAGCAGTGATGTCGGCTTCAGGCTACCGGGCCAAAGTCAGAATGTATCGCCAGGGACTAGGCGATTGTTTCCTAATCTCGCTACCGCGCACCGACGGCAGCAAGCGGCCGTTCTACGTGATGATCGACTGCGGTGTCGTTCTGGGTACGCCCGATCCTGGCACGATCATGAATCAGGTGATGGACAATATCGTAGAAGTCACCGACGGGGAGATCGATCTGTTGATCGCGACCCACGAGCATTGGGACCATCTCTCCGGCTTCGTTCAGGCCGGGCAGTCTTTTGAAAGACTAAAGGTCGGACAGGTTTGGCTGGCGTGGACTGAAAACCCCGACGACGAGTTGACCAAGAAATTGAAAAAGGAGAAGGGCCTGGCGCTTTCCGCCCTACGCATGGGGCTGAGCCAGATGCAAATGGCAGGGGATCTGGACGGCGTCGCTGAGCTCAGCGGAATTCTGGAGTTCTTCGGCTTAGCAAAAGGACCAACGACCGCAGACGCGCTCAGCAAGGTCCGAGCAAAGACGGCCAAGCCACGCTATTGCCTTCCGACCGAACCGCCGGTCCAGCCCGCGGGGACCAATGCACGGTTCTACGTGCTTGGACCGCCTCATGACGAGAAAATGCTGCGCAAGATCAACCCGTCGGCTAGCCACAAAGAAACCTATGGTCTGGCTCTTGATAGTTTTCCGCTGTTCATGGACGGTGCGGGTACCGCGTTGGGCAATGCCGACACCAACCGTCCGTTCGATCAGCAATTTGAGATTCCCTTCAATTACGCGCAATCGGCGCCTGAACTCGATTTCTTCAGGCAGAACTACTGGCAGCCAAGCGACGCTGCACCCGATGCATGGCGCCGCATCGATAGCGATTGGCTCGGCGGTGCATCGGATCTGGCGTTACAGCTCGACAGCCTGACCAACAATACCAGTCTCGTGATCGCTATCGAATTGCCCGGCGGCGACGTCTTATTGTTCGCTGCCGATGCGCAAGTGGGCAACTGGCTGTCCTGGCAGGACCGCTCGTGGACGGTGGACGGCAAAACCGTCACCGGGCCGGACCTGCTCAAGAACGCGATCCTCTACAAGGTCGGTCACCATGGCAGCCACAACGCAACCCTTAAAACGCAGGGCCTCGAAGAAATGCAGCGACTCCGGGTCGCGATGATTTCGGTCGACCATGAGATAGCGGTCAAGAAACGTTGGGGAAAAATGCCGCTCGCCGAGCTCGTCGCCGCGCTTAACGAACGCGCGAAGGACGTGGTCCTCCGCGTCGACCAGCCAAAGCCCAAGACGCAAGCGAACGTCATCGAGGACAAGCTATTTTTTGAGGTCACATTCTAACGGTCAGCCGGGCGACACGCGGTGGTCCCTCAACTTTCCCGAGACGCTAGCTCGGCCGATCAAGCCACCGCGCGAATTCATGCATTCGCCGGTTTCCTACGCGCCGGCCAGCTTCCGCTACACCGGACGATATTGCCGAGAAGCAGCGGCAATCAGTGATCGGCTTCGATTACAGTTGAACCGGGTCTTTTTGACTCGCTTGATCGTGGGAAGCCTGCAAGCGAATCCGGGCGGAGTCTGACCTAAGTTTGCACTTACTTGGAAAACTGCCTTTCCGGTTCGGGTTCGCAAAGAGCATCCCAAAACAGGTCGAGAGGGATAGATAGGCCCGCATTAACCGGCATAGTACCGTAGGCCGTCATTGACGCATAAAATGGCTTAATCCAATTAGCAAGCACATCGAACGTTCGGTCATAAGCTGGAAGTAATTTCAGATCGAGCGCGGGTTTGATTTCGTTGATCGCATCGGGCTCGCAAACGTCTACTACGAAGCGCCCCGTGCCCTTCCGGTCTGCCACGCTCTCAATCCGTGATTGGTGCAGTCTCGCACCGTTAAGCTAGCACCACTTGAAGCGAGCACCCCGATGTCCATCATTCGTAAATCTTGCTCACGCGTATCTAGCAACCGATCGGAATTACATACGTCTGGGAGCATCAGGGCTGCTGCCTGCCTCTCGACGCGAGAATTAGACGCCCAGGTTCTAGGAAGGCAAATCAGTTCGAACGGTCGAGCCCCGTGGAGGGCTGGTCCGTCGAAGCGTCGAACGTCCCAATGAATGGCCTTTCTATATTCCGCGAAAGAGTTGAAGAATTCCTCCTCGCTACCCACGGACAATTTAAGGTCCGTGGATATGCCGCCAAATTCATGGTCGCTCTGAGCCAATTTCCACCCGCAAAGCTGTCCGTTCAGAATAGTTCCGCAACCAAAAGGCGAGGGCAAGCGGCGATAGCACCGAAATGCACGAGAATCGAGTGTCGCTGGTCCCGCTTTAGCTTCCGTTTCCCCCAATGGGTATCCTTGCGATCGGGATAGAACACCCGCTCGACATGACGGTTCAGCGCTCGCATGACGCCAATCCGCGCCATCATCGTGGGCCCGCCCAGTTCAATAACCAGCATCAGCGCTTCAATCGCGGCCTGCCACTCCGGCGCCGCGCCTTTCTTCGGAAGTCCCGTTATGTAGTCGGCAGCGTCTCGAAGGGTGGTAAGGGACCGGCCGTCTGGCAATGATATGGGATCGTCAAACTCTCTCGACCAATCCTTGTCAGCCACTGGACGCTTTCTTAGCGGAGCGGCACTAGAATTTGATCGGCGATTTTCGATCGAACGACAGAATCTCATTGAACCTTGCCGGGCCATAGCGCCTGCCGTCAGCGTCCGTGATGTGCACGCCCCATCCTGTTTTATGAAGGCTATTCGCTTTAGCTACCGTCAGCGTCGGGCTGGTGTTCTGCGTTTCAACCCATTCGCCATCCTTCGATGCATGAACGGTAAATAATTCCATTTTTTCCTCAAGGAATTGTCGCAAGGGTCCTAGCTGACGCCCTTGCTGTAATTAATAACTTCAGACCAATTCGGCCGCGGATCGACCCAGCCAACTGAGCCGCACTGCGTGCACTTGAAATGCGCGCAGATATCGTACCAGCTCCAGTCCGGGAGTCTATCCAGTGGCACTACGGCATAGTGCCAGCAGCGGGGGCGGGGGTCCCGATCGGGCGGCCCAACACAGTAGACCAGGATCGTCCTGAAGCCCTCCGCGTTCATGTCGGTGGGGCGGCCAGTGGCCCAGTAGCGAAGTGGGGAGTTGGGTTTGCGGCGCCAAGGCATGCCACATTGGAGCGCCACAAAGGCGAGGCTGCAAATTTTCAACTCGTTGTGGATTGGAACGCAGCGAAGCTACAGAGTGTCGTGGGTGTGGAGAACCGCTATCGCGAATGCGCAGTTCAAGCGCTGTGCGGGGCGTCGGGCTCCGATGCCGTATCTGCCGCGGCAACTTCGGCGGACCGAGTCCGGGCCTTCAAATCGGATAATCTTCGGTCAATGGCCTTTGTCGACCGTTTGAGAGCCGCGGCAATCGAAATTGAAGATCGGCCGGCCGCGCGTAATTCAAGCAACCGGCGATCATCTTCTTCTGTCCAAGCCCTTTTCTTTTTTCTCGGCATTTCCGTCATCAACCTGCTTTGCGCTTGGAGGCGGGCTTGGCTGACTTGGATTTCTTGGCGGCCCTTGCCGGTTTTTCCGCTGGTGTACGCTGGCCGCCTTTGATGCTTGCCCGGAGGGCATCCATTAGGTTGTAGACATTGCTGGGCGCCGTCTTTTTGGCCGCCTCGATAGGTTGGCCCTTTTGTTTCTTCTCCAGCAATTCCTGCAAAGCCGCTTCGTAATGATCCTCGAACTTCGCAGGTTCGAAGTGGCCAGCTTTCGTTTCCACGATGTGCTTGGCGAGATCGAGCATATCCTTGGTGATCTTGACGTCCTGAATGTCGTCAAAATATTCGGCTGCATCGCGGACTTCGTAGGGGTAGCGCAGCAACATGCCCATCAATCCCTTGTCGCGTGCTTCGAGTGCGATGACATGTTCGCGGTTGGTAAGAACGACACGGCCGATGGCGACCTGATCGAGCGAACGTATGGTTTCGCGGATCACGGCGTAAGCATCGTGGCCGGCGTTGCCGTCCGGAACGATGTAGTAGGGGCGGACGAGATACAGATCATCGATCTCAGTGCGCGGTACGAACTCGTCGATCTCAATGGTGCGGGTGGATTCGAGCGCGATGTTCTCCAACTCATCCTTGGTAACTTCGAGATAGCGGTCCTTGTCGATCTGATAGCCTTTGATGATGTCGTCGTTAGACACCTCTTCGCCGGTGTCGGCGTCGACCTTGAGGTACCGAATCCGGTGCCCGGTCTTCTTATTGATCTGGTTGAAACTGATCTTCTCGGATTCCGAGGTCGCGGGAAACAATGCGATTGGGCATGTCACGAGCGACAGCCGCAGAAAGCCCTTCCAATTGGCGCGCGGGGCCATGAACTCAAACTCCACCTAATACTGAAGAATAGGCTCAATATAGGCGGCAGAGGAGGAATTTGGAGTCCTGATCAACAGTCCGGACAGCTATCGCCTATCGATCGCATGATCTCGTCCATCGCAGCGATACAAGCTTCAGGCGTGGCTCCCGGGAACGGGTTCCGCCAGGCCTCCTCACGGGCTCGGTTCCAAGCGTGGGGATCCGAACGGTCGCGTCGGTGACCGTGGTGCTCGCATTCGGTCACCGCGTGCTGCTCGATGAGAATCCCCAAAGCCCATCCCTCCAGGGATTGATAGGCAGGCCGACCAGCCGGCACGCTTGTCTTGCGCTTTGAGGAAGTCTTCATGGCGGCGGTCCCGAATCAAACTGACAGAGACAATTATATCATTCGGGGAAAGCATCCTGAGGAGAGCTTGTGCTTTGCCCGTTGTTCACACCCTTGGGCGTCACTCACCGGCAACGCTATTGCTCGTCTTTTTCCAATTTTTCCTGGAACATAACCTATGTAAATGTGGGAACACCGGCCATTCCTATGCTCATCAAGCCGGGGAGGCGCCGTATTCAATTTCGTAATTTTTGACCCGGGGCCGCCGATCATATTATCGGCGGCCTTTTGCTAAGAGCGCCTATGATCCGTCACGAGGTTCCGTTCGCGGTCCCGCTGATCTATGGCTCCTTCCGCTGAATTACTATTCAAGATGTTCGTCTAAAAGGAAAAAGGCGCCAAATTTATTTCCGGCTTTTCGGCGCTGACATGATCGCACGCGCATTGAAGCTTTGGGGGAGGCCGGAAGTTTTTTAGTCGCGCGGATCCGAAATGGTTAGAGCGAACTCGTCGACTGTGTACACGCGGCCGTCCGCGATGATAGTAACAAAAGCCATGCCTTGATCAAACAGGTCCCTTGCCGCCTTCAAGGCATCCAAGCGCGTCTCCTTGATGACCTTCAAGACGCCTTCCGGCGCACGTGGTTTTCCCTGAACGATGAACACGACCTTCCCCAAACTGTCACCCGGGTCGAGCCTAACCGCCTGAAAGGGACAGGACAGTGGCAGAAAAATCATACCGGTAAGGCGCTACAGCCGGTGGATAACGTACATCGACTAATATTTGTTATAGCAACCGGGCGACGGCGGACTTTGGCGGCCCTTTCTTTCGCCCGATTTCTGTCACCATCTTTCGAGTGTTTGATCTATGGGGAGAATTGACGTGGCAATAGGTACAGTGAAGTGGCTTAGCGCGACAAAGGGCTATGGATTTATTCAGCCCGATACTGGCGGCAAGGACGTGTTCGTCCATATCTCGGCCGTCGAAAGAGCAGGTCTGAGCAATCTGAATGAGGGCGCGAAGGTAAGCTACGAAGTCGTAGTCAACCGCGGGAAAGAATCCGCCGAAAACCTCAGGGTAGGTTGATCGTCGTACTCATCCAAATAGGACCGCCGATCGCGCTGGCGGCCACACCTGAAAACGGCCCCAGCACTCTGCGAGGAGGCAGCTGGAGCCGTCATTCCAATTCCAATACGCCGGGGGGTTCATGGCCGGCGCGGCGCTTTAACTCGCTCAACGTCCACTCGTTCCCATGCGAGCCGGCTCAAACGTCGGCCTGATATCGGCGGCTAATTAGGACACTCGTGCTGACAGGTGTCCCACGTTATTGCCAATTTTTCCCGGTAAAAAGATCTCCGCTCTGTGGGCGCCTAAGGAGACGGAGCGGTCCCGGGCTACCAGTCCCACCGGGATCGCTCCTTTGGGAGCTTCTACAGTTTCCTAGAATTTGCCAGTCGATCGCAAGCGCCAAGCCGCTCAATTGGTACGATGAGAAGGCAGACAGCCCTCATAGCTTAAGGCGCTCGCCGAAGTCCGGCTAAGGCCATGCGTTGTGATGCCCGCTTGGCCTTCGTCTTGTGGGAAGTCTCGGCGAGGAACGAGCGGCTTCATGTGGACTTGAATCGGGTGGCCAGTCTTTCCAAGCTGGTCTGGCACGGTCCCGCCGATATGCCCCAAGCCCCCAGAAGGTGGGGCCGTGCTCCAACTCGGAGAAATGTAATGCCAGAACCGAGCAAACAAGAGATCGACGCGCGAGCGTACCAACTTTGGGAAAAAGCCGGCCGGCCCGAAGGTCGGGAAGATGAGTTTTGGCACTTGGCTCAACAAGAGCTGCGCAATGAGGACAAATCCTCGCCAACGCGGACCCCTGACGCGCTGTAACGCAAATCGGGGAACCTACAGCGACCCGAGCACCTGCCAGATGATCGCCAGCACCAAGAATACCAACATCGCGTAAGGGTCCTGCGGCCGATGCGGTTCACTCCAGAACGTCATACTCAAAGGCGACGCCTTCAAACCATTTTCCCGCGGCGTCCGTGGTGGCGAGGGCCGGACTGGCGCATTTCCCCAAGAGTGATTTTCTGCCGGCGCTGCATTCAGTCTCGGCCGCCGGAAACTGGGTGATTGGCCAAGCTTTTCATAGCCGACCTTTCCTCGTTCAAGCGCCTTTCGATAAACCCACGCTCAAGGTCCGAAAGATCGGTCTCAAGCAGCCGCCGATATCGAGTGATGTTATTATCATGTGCGCGCAGACGGGCGACCTTCTCTTCACCTGAAATAGGATAAAGGAAACAGCTTGGAGTCAAAATAAGTACCACCGCCATTCATCGCGCCCAATTCTGCCAAGAATCAGACCCGCTTGAACAGGCCATTCCGCGGGTAATCCGTAGTGGTAAGGTCCGGCGTATGTTGCCTGGAAGTATCATGCGTCGGGCAGCCTATTCACTCCAAACGCGGTCGCCGCACTGCCCGCATTCAAATATATGAATGACGTCTCCGCTTTCACATTCCATGATCGTTTTGAGGAGACTGAGCCTTCCCCCGCAGAAACGGCAGTCATGGTTTGATTGGTCCTGAACGGTGGCAATCTTCTCAGCTCGAAATAGCTCCATGGCGGCCCCCCCACAAAGGGTAGGGTACGGAGCACCGGTTTCGTCAGGCGTAATTGGGCAACGATTGATGTTACCAACAGTCCAGGCGATCACCGTCGCGATCTATCCGCAATCTTACGGGGCCGATGTGTCATCGAACTTAATGCGTGTCTACTTTAATGAACGCGTTTTATCACCCAACGGATATTGCGCTCGCCCGGCCGGTTGCCGCTTTTTGTTGAGCTATGCGCAGGCTCAAACAGCGCTCGGGATTGGCGCCGCCGTGGCCGCAGACTTGGCCGGCATCTGATGCAATCTTGATAAAACGTTAATCTCAGGTTGCTACGCATGGCCCAATCGCGGAAACCCGCCCAAGCCCCCGCGAGAGTACGAAACCCGCCGATCTCAACCCGGCGGGTTTCTACATGGCGCCCAACTCTGACAAGAATCAGCCGCAGTCTGAACAGGCCATTCCGGTGGGTGACCCGATGGTAAGGCCCGGCGCGTGTCATGCGGAACGGTCGCACGCCGGGCCGCCCTTGATCACATGAGGCCGCCTCAGTTGCGGCATTAAACTAGGGATGTTTAGCATTTTCGCGGCCCTTTGGTGGGCTTGCGGACACGTCTTTGGCCTCTTCTTCGGCTAGGAGTTTCCGAATGATGGCTCGTTTGTCCTCATTCTTTTCCTCCTCAAGAAGCCGCCGGTAGCGACGGATATTCTCGTTGTGAATGAAGCGTTCCATGGCGTGTACCCCGATACTCACTCACTGGACACCCAAGCTAAACAGTCATTCGGCGAAAGTTCAAATCACGATAAATACGACCCCCGTTAGGGGCAATTACTCACCCCGCGCGCATTCCTGCGCAGTGTCAGCTTGGCAGCGTCCTTCGCAGGGACGGACTTCCGGGTGGACTGCCGGGCCATTTTCACGTCCCTCCTTTCTTTCTATTGATCATGAGAAACCTTCTATCACCCTGGCATCGTTGACAACGATTTCTCAATCGTAAGAAAGAGACGGAAAGGGAAACGGGATGACGAAGGAAGCAAAGCGGAGCGGCCGCCCGATGAAAGCCCCGGCCCGGGGCAAGCGGGTGTCACTTGGTCTCAAGGTGACCGCAGACGTCAAGCGAAAGATAGTTTCGGCTGCACGGGCCTCTGGTCGCACGCAGTCGCAAGAGGCAGAGGCCTTGATAGAGCGGGCGTTAACTTACGATTCCATGTTGGAAGCGATGCGGACAACCATGGCTGAGATCGCGCAGGGCAACGTCGAAGACGCATTTCGAAACCTCGGATACGGCACCATTCACTCCCCGTACGGCGACGTTTGGGTGCCGCCTGGCTATCCGACGGAGCGGAGCGGCTTTATCGATCAGGAGGACGGCAATGAAGGGGACCGTTAGACAGCGCTCGCCGGGCAGCTACAACATTGTCATCTATCTCGGCAGAGACCCGATGACCAAAAAGAAAAAAATGGCACACCAGCACATTTCGCGGCACGAAACGTGTACGGGTTTGAGGCCGCAATCAGGCTACCGCTGGCATGTTTTGGCGGTTGTAAATGGAGTAGAGGGACCAACCTCTGCTGAAACCATTGCCAGTACACGAGCGGCGCCTACTCCTTGCAGTACACCGGGTTCGTGCCCGATCAACAGATAATGACGTGCCGTAGCTGTCGAGTGGAAGGGGCGCCGGCTGCAGCCTATTGAATCACCAAACCATCGGACCATAAGTTACCGGTGAGGTAACCCCGCTTGATGGTGTTATGGTTCAATAGGTACACAGGCCACATCAAGTCCGAGCGTAATAACCGCGAATTCACGACTCGCTATCACATCGGCGGAGGAGGCGTTGAAGTCGGACTATCCCGGTCGTTACGACCCGCGGTGAATTGTGCTTCGTCGCCGCCCGTGGCACCGAAACGCGGCCGGGAAGCCTCGCCAAGTGCTTCGAGCCGCTGAAAGCGGCCGTAATACCTCTTAATGTGTCAACGCCTGAAAACATAGCGCTTCTTCTGCGAGGGATGGAGCGTGTAACATGTCAGAGCCGGCAGTGGCATGGCGAGAAGGCGGCAGATAGATCGCCGGCCTGAATATGGGGGACGAGAAGGGAGTGGCTGCCATGACAAGCGACCACAAAATTGCTGCGCCTTTTGATCCGATCGTCTTGGCAGAACGATTTCAGACGCTGGCTACCAAAAGCCAGGCTGCAGTACAGGGATTCCTCGTAGACCGGCCAGACGTCGCCAATATCGGAATGGGCGATCCGGCCAAGATCGGTCAAGCCTTCTTTGAGCTGACAATCAACCTCATGGCCGATCCGCGACCGATCGCACGCGCGCAGATCGATGTTTGGGAACAGAGCGTCAGCCTGTGGGCGCGGACATTGCGACATCTGCTCGGCGGCGATCCCCGGCCGGTAAGCGCAACGGACAAACGCTTCAAACACCCCGAATGGGTCGAGAACGCTATATTTAGCTACATCCGAGACAGTTATCTACTTACCGCTCGCGCAATCCTCTCTACCGTCCAAGGCGTAAAGGGGCTTGATGAGGAGACATCCAGGAAGGTCGAATTTTATACGAAGCAATTCGTCGATGCACTGTCGCCGTCGAATTTCGCGGCGACAAACCCTGAAGTGTTATCGAAGACGATCGAGACCGGCGGTGAGAACTTGCTCAGCGGCCTGACGAATTTGCTCAACGATCTGCAGCGCGGAAAGGGCCGCCTAAGCGTTACCATGACGGATATGAATGCGTTCCGCCTCGGCGAAAATATTGCGACGACGCCGGGCAAGGTCGTTTTCCAGAACGAGATGATCCAACTCATTCAGTACACGCCGATAACAGAGCAGGTACATAAAACGCCCCTGTTGATCATTCCGCCATGGATCAACAAATTCTACGTTCTCGATCTCCAGCCAAAGAATTCGTTCATCCGCTGGTGTGTCGAACAGGGGCACACGGTGTTCGTCATCTCCTGGATCAATCCGGACGCACATCTGCGAGACAAGAGCTTCGAGCACTACATGCTTGAGGGCGCCATCGCGGCGATGGCAGCAGTCGGGAAAGCAACTGGCGAGCGTGCAGTGAATTGCGTCGGATATTGTCTTGGCGGAACGCTGCTCGCATCGACGCTCGCTTATCTGGCAGCGAAAGGCGACGATCGTGTCCAGAGCGCGACCTACTTCGTCACGCTCGTCGACTTCGTGGAGTCCGGCGACATGTCGGTGTTTATCGATACCGAGCAACTCGCGGCGCTCGAAGCGCGCATGAACGAGAAGGGCTACCTTGATGCGCAGGACATGGCGACGTCGTTCAATATGTTACGCGCCAACGATCTCATCTGGTCGTTCGTCGTCGGCAACTACCTACTCGGCAAGGAGCCGGTCCCATTTGATCTCTTGTATTGGAATTCAGACGCGACGCGCATGCCTGCGGCCATGCACTCGTTCTACCTGCGCAACATGTATCAGGAGAACAATCTGGCCAAACCTGGAGGCCTCACTCTCGCCGGCACGTCAATCGATCTGCGGAAAATTACGACGCCGACATTTATTCTGGGTACGAAGGAAGATCATATCGCACCCTGGAAATCAGCTTATCGGGCAACGCAACTCTATGGTGGTCCGGTTGAGTTTGTACTCTCAGCGTCCGGCCACATGGCCGGAGTGATTAGTGCACCCGGTTCGAAATATGGCCACTGGACGAATTCGTCGAATCCCGCGACGGCCGACGAATGGTTCAAAACTGCGACGGAGCGCCGGAGTTCGTGGTGGCCCCACTGGAACGAGTGGGTGACGCCGTTCTCAGGTGGACAAGTCGCTGCCCGGATGCCTGGCGAGGGCCTGTCGGTCATCGAAGACGCGCCGGGATCCTATGTAAGGGTTCGCTCCGACGCATAGTCCCAAACGCAGACATTTGCCAGACGGCGTGCGATGACCATCGCCGATGGCATCATCAAACCCCCTGAAGGGTTACCCGGTGAGGGCATGGCGTATGGGCAACGACCACGTGAGACCTTGCAATTTGAAACCCCAGCAGAGAGAGACTTAACGCCTGTGTTGCGTCGACCGGTTGAGCCGGCAAGACAAGGGCGGACATCTATATTCCATAACCGTTGATTGGCGAAGATCAGCTCTTCAGCCGCAGGCCATGCCGAGGTCGATCTACGAAAGAAGCCGACCAGGTCCGACGGTCGGGTGCATCCGGGGCTGACCCTACGCGGATGTTCTCTACTTTCTGCCGACGGACGACAACTGGCGGTCTTTTTTCTGCCCTGACAGGAAAGCGACAGCGCGACGATGATCAGGGTCCGGGGAACCCATGGTTTTCGTGCAGGGGCGCCCTCCGACCTTCGCACGTGGGACCCAACCTGCACCCCTTGGAGAAGTCCGGCGCATGTGCAACCTTACTGACCAAGGGTGCTTCCCGACGCTTACCCCGCCAAGATCGGCCCTTAGTCTAAAATCGAGAAATGCCTGATCTTGTTGGCGCACCCGACACGATTCGAACGTGGGACCTTTGCCTTCGGAGGGCAACAGGTGGTCGGCTTTTGGACGGCCCGCCATGGTGGGCACCACGTTGAATTGGGAAAATGTGTGCTTGGACGTAGGCTCAAGCCATTCCCGGATTTGCTTGGGTCACAAGGCGCGGCGGGGGTGTGTGGGCTTTACGTATCGACTCACGCCAGAAATGTGAAAGATAGACTCGAAAGTTACTCACGCTTATTGAAGAGACGCTTGAGGAGATAATCGCGGATTCTTGCGGTAGTTTACCGCAGTGCATCATTCCCGGCTAGAAACTGGCTGGTTCGGGAGGCGTCTTCGGAGGCATCATCCAGCCGGTGAGGCCGAGCCTGATCGTACCGAAGATCGGAATATATCGCCAGGACCGAGGGGGACACGATGTCCAGAATAGCCAGGCTGAGTATTATCTTCGCAAGCGCGCTTTTCGTTGGCGCGCCGGTTGCGACTGCGCAGGCGAAGGACAAGGTCAAGGTTGGCTTCATCGGGCCGTTGACCGGGGGCGTTTCAGCCAATGGGCTCGGCGGTCGCAATTCGGCCGATCTTGCCGTCAAATTGCGCAACGCGCACGCGAAGACGAAATACGAATACGAGCTCGTCGTGCTCGACGACGAATGCAAGCCGAACGTGGCCGTGCAGGTCGCCACCAAGATGGCGGCGGACAAGGAAATCGTCGCCGCGGCCACGCATTATTGCTCCGCCACCGCGATCGCTACGGTCGATGTTTATCACAAATTCGGCTTTCCGATCATCGTGTGGGGCGCGGTGCTGCCAGACATCACCTACCGCGCCAAGTATGCGGAGGTGCATCGCGTTAACGGGACCATGATCAATCAGAACGACGCCAATGCCGAGCTCATCTCCAAGATCGGTTTCAAGAATGTCGCGGTGATCCACGACACGACGGATTACGGCAAGGGTCACAACGAGTATTTCAGCAAGGCTTTCGCCAAGCTGGGCGGCAAGATCGTCGGCACGTTCGGCGTCACTGCCGACCAGCAGGACTTCACTGCCGAACTGACACAGATCAAGGCGCTCAATCCTGAGGTCATCTATTTCGGCGGACTTACGCCCATCGGCGTGCGCATCCGCTCGCAGATGGACAAGCTTGGTATCAAGGCCGTGTTCGACGGCACCTCGGGCATCGTGTCGGATGCTTTTATCCAGGGCCTCGGACCGCTTGCCGAAGGGTCGCTGGCGTTCCGTGAAGGCGCGCCGACTGAGAAGCTGCCGGGCGGCAAGTTCTTCATGGAGAACTATGCCGCGCAGAAATACGACAACCCGCCCGAAGCTTACGGCGCCTTCTCTTTTGCCGCCATGGACCTGATCCTCGACTCGATCGAAAAGGTCGGCCCGGATCGTAAGAAGGTCATCCAGGAATTGGCCAACGTAAAAGAGCGCGACTCTATCGTCGGAAAGGTCACGTTCGACGACCACGGCCAGAACACCGTGGCCGTGATCACTAAATACGTGGTCCAGGACGGCAAGTTCGTGGAGTGGGACGACAGCGAATACGCCACGGGCAAGCGCAAGCTCCCCGGACAGAAATAGGGAACAGGCAGGACGGGCGGCACCAGCATTTCGGTCCCGCTTCGCCTTCCCACCGCGCGCAGGATTAAAGACATGGATGTGGGGCTACTCGCCCAATACGTCATGAACGGTCTCATGCTCGGCATGATGTATACGCTCGTCGCGGTCGGCTTCACGCTGTTCTTCGGTGTGCTCGACATCATCAAGTTTTCCCACGGCGACGTGCTGACGGTCGGCGCCTTCACGGCGCTGGCGACCTATATCGGGCTGCGCTCGGCTGGGGTTAGTTCCACTCCTCTGTTGCTGCTTGCGATGCTCGTCGTCGCGATCCTCGCCATGGCCGCGCTCGGCATGTTAATCGCGCGCTATCTGGTCATGCCGCTGCGCTCGGCGCCGGCGCTCAATACGCTGCTGATCACGTTGATGCTCGGCACGGTGCTGCGCGAATTGGTTCGGCTGTTCTATCCCCAAGGCGCCAACCCGAAGCCGTTCCCGGCATTGCTTCCGACTGCTTCAATCAACCTCGGTCAGTTCAACCTGCGGCTCGACAACGCCCTGATGCTCGCGGCCGGCGGGCTGGCGATTGTCGGGTTGCAGCTTCTGCTCAACAGGACCAAGCTCGGCCTCGCCATCCGCGCAGTCGCGCAGGACGAAGAAACCGCTCGCACCATGGGGGTGAATTTCACCGCCGTCGTGCTCATAACCTTCGCGATCGGATCGGCGCTCGCGGCCTATGCCGGCATCATGAACGGCCTCTACTACAACGAAATCAATTTTGGCATGGGGCTTTATCTTGGCGTGATCGGCTTCGCCGCCGCGATCATCGGCGGGCTCGGCAGTATTTACGGCGCCATCCTCGGCGGCTTTTTATTCGCGGCATTGCAGACCATTGGCACCGTCGCGCTGCCGTTCGCCAGCGCCTACAAGGACGTGTTTGCCTTCACCGTCGTGATTGCGTTGATCGCATGGCGCCCGACCGGACTGATCCAGGAAAAAATTAGCGAGCGGGTCTGAGCGCATGTCGGAAGTTATGCAAAAAATGCGGGCTCCCTTGCTGCCGGGCGTCGTCGCTCTGGCGTTATCGACCGCCTATCTGATCGCGCTGCTGGCCGCCGAAAAGCAAGCGCTCATCATCGGCCTGCTGGCGTTCGCCGTCGTCGCCGTGCTCGCCGCCCATTACCTGGGCTGGCTCAACTTGGTGAGCCGAAGCTTCGCCGACCAGGAGGATGTGCTCGGCATCTACGCGATCCTCGCCGCCTGCGTGGTGGCTGCGTTCTTCCACGACAATCACTTCGTGCTGCTGCTGTTCGTCACCGTGCTGCTGTATACAGTGGCGACGCTAGGGCTGAACATTCAGTTTGGCTACGCCGGAGTGCTTAACTTCGCTGGCGCGTCGTTCTTCGGCATCGGCGCCTATACCTCCGCGGTGCTCAGCACTTACACTGCCGTCCCGCATCTCCTCGTCCTTCTGATCGGCGGGATGCTCGCCGCGCTGATTGGATCTCTGCTGCTGGTCCCGGTGTTGCGCACGCGTGGCCACTATGCCGCGCTGGTTACCATCGCATTTGCGCTGCTGCTCAAGACATTCTTGGAAGTCAACAACGTGCTCGGCGGCCCGCAGGGCATGCAAGTCAAGGGCATGAGTATCCTCGGTTGGTCGTTCAACGACAATTTCGAGATCGGTAAGATAGAGATGTCGTTCTATCTCAATTATTTCGTAGTCAGCATGCTGCTGCTGACCGGCACCTTCGTTTTGGTGCGACGACTGGAGCGGTCCTGGATCGGGCTCAATCTCGATGCGCTACGACTCGATGAGATCGCGGCGAGTTGCTTCGGGCTAGATATCGCGCGCTGGAAGATCACCGCCTTCCTACTCGGTAATTTCCTTATCGGCATTGCCGGCGCGCTGTTCGGTATGGTCGGCGGCTTTGTTGCGCCCAATAATTACACCTTCGCCGATTCGCTGATCATGGTATCGATCCTGCTGCTCGGCGGCATTGGCAACCCATGGGGGCTGGTGGTCGCCACCTTCATCGTCGTGGTTGTGCCGGAGAAGTTGCAGACCATCCAGGAATACCGAATCCTGCTCTTTGCCCTGATCGTTATCATGATGCTTCTGTTCCGTCCGGAGGGACTGCTGCCGCGGCCGGTGCGGCGTTATTTCCCTGGGTGGCGGGCATGACCTATCTGTTAGAAGCCCGCGGACTGACCCGGAAATTTGGCGGCGTGGTGGCGCTGGACAATCTTGATCTTGCTGTCGTGCCCAACGAAATCATCGGCCTGATTGGACCCAACGGGTCGGGCAAGACGACGTTCTTCAATGTCGTCACCGGAATCTACGGCGCCCACGGCGGCTCTGTCACTTTCGATGGCGCGGACATTACACGCGCCTCGTCGCCCGCGGTCTATCATGCCGGCATTTCCCGCACCTTTCAGCGCTCGCGGCTATCGCTGCCGTTGTCGATCTTCGACAACATCATGATCGGCAACCACAAGCGGCTCAACCAGGGGCTTTGGTTCAATCTGATCCGGCGCGGCGAGTTCAAGCGCGAGTTCGAGGTCAACTATAGCGCGGCGCGCACGCTCGTCGAAGTATTCGAGCCGCAGCTCGCCGAGCGGATGTTCGAGCCTGTCGGCGGACTGCCGATGATCCACCGGCGCCGCATCGAGATCTGCCGAGCACTGATCAATCAGCCGAAGCTGCTTTTGCTCGACGAGCCGTCGGCCGGCATGACGCATGACGAGACCAAGGAATTAATGGACGATATCCTACAGGTCCGCGATCTCAATCGAAATCTCACCATCATTATCGTCGAGCATGAGATGGGGGTGATCGAGCGCATCACCGAACGTTGCGTGGTACTTAATTTCGGCCGCAAAATCGCGGAAGGCCCGTACCGTCAGGTCGCCGTCGACCGGCAAGTGCAGGAAGCCTATCTGGGGGTGGAGTAGATGGCTGGCCTGCTGGAAATCGAGGGCGTCCACACCGCGTATGACAAGGCGGATGTGCTCGAGGGCGTTTCACTCAAGATAGAGCCAGGGGGCATTACATGCCTGCTCGGCTCTAACGGCTCCGGCAAGACCACACTGATCCGCTCGATCCTGGGGCTAACGCCACCGCGCGCAGGCCGTATCGCATTTGATGGCCAAGACATCACCGCGCTGCCGACGCACAAGGTCATCGCCGCGGGCGTGGCCTGTATCCCGGAAGGCCGCAAAGTGTTTCCCAAGCTCACGGTCGAGGAGAATCTGCGGCTCGGCGCCTACCAGGAACCCTCGGAGGCAGTCACCCAGGAGCGCATGGCGGAAATCTTTCGCTTGTTTCCGCGACTGGCCGAGCGCCGGATGCAACTCGCTGGCACCATGTCGGGCGGCGAGCAAGCGATGGTCTCGATCGGCCGGGGCCTGATGCGGGCGCCGAAGTTGCTGCTGATCGACGAGCCCTCGCTCGGCTTGTCGCCACTTTTCGTCAAGGAGAATTTCAAAATCATCCGCGAGATCAACGAGCGTGGCATTTCCATCTTTCTCGTGGAGCAAAACGTGCATCAAACGCTCGCTATCTCCGACTACGGATATGTTTTATCCAAGGGCAGGGTGGTAACGGAAGGCAAGCCAAGCGAACTCGCCAAGACCAAAGAGGTCCACCAAGCTTATTTTGGCTGAGTCACCGGTTGTGCCTGTCGGAAACTGGGCATCTTGAATTATTTCATTAATATCACACTCCACGAAACAAAATTTTAGCGACGACGTCATTTTCGCATTGCACCGGCCGGCCGCTTGCCCATCCCAGGGAGTGGATACTGTTCGTATAATGAGGGGGATTGATTGCTATGGCGAAATCGCATCTCAAGCTGGTCGCTCCGAACTCCGAAAATCGAACAGTTGCACCGCGTCGACGTCCGAACGCCGAACTGCGCACCCGCGAATACCTGACGGAGGCCGAGGTCGAGCGGCTGATCGAGGCCGCCAAGGCCAACCGCTGGGGACACCGCGACGCCACCATGATCCTGCATTCCTGAATGCTCAGCATTTTGGGGCACGCTATCGACCAGCGAGCCCTCGACGTCAAAGATGTAACCGGAAAACGGCATGGTGCCTCCAGGTACGACTATGCGCACCAGCGAGCATCGTTGCAGGCGCTTGACCAACTTCGGCATCTTCGTTCCGGAAGCGTTAAACCGTTCATCGGCGTGAGGGGACTTATTCCAGTCGTTGAACAGGGCGGGCGGCAGGATTGCGCTTGCGACGGACTGCACGGGTCCGGAGCTGAAGCATTACCTTTCTCTCCTGAGGGTCGAGGATCTTATCGATTCCATGGCCTGTGGCCATGATCGTGGGGAAACTGGCCGAGAAGTTCTGGTTGCGCGAAGGCCGGCGTTTGATTGCCCCTGGGCACTATCAGAGGTAAAATCGGTCCGCCCCCACCATTCGAAAATTTTGGCTTTCTTCGGCCTTCGCTAGCTGGAAGCGGTCAACGACTTTTTCGCGGCGTCACCGTCCGGCTGATGCGGGCTTCTCACCAAAAGCCCCGGCGAAAGGGCCGGGGCTTTTCAATGTTCGTCAGTGCAGATTACCTCAGCGACCCAAACCAGTCGTCGACATCCTTGCGGACCTGGTCCTTGGCGTAGCCGTAGCGCTGCTGAAGCTTGCCTTCGAGTTGCTCGCGACGCCCCTGGATCACGTCCAGATCGTCATCGGTGAGCTTGCCCCATTTTTCCTTGGCGGCTCCCTTGAACTGCTTCCAGTTGCCTTCGACCCTGTTCCAATCCATCGTCATCTCCTTTCGAGTTGAGATGATTTAACGGGCAGGCAGTGCCTTACGTTCCGGAGGGAACTGAGGCCATGTTACGGCGAGCTGGAACGCAACCAGGCGGGACTCGCCATTGCGGATCCGGTCTCGAGACGATCATACATCGTGACCATTCGGAAATGCATCACCGGGCACGGCTCGGGATACCGAGGTTCAAGGTTTTTTCGAGTTGGTTTTGGTCTGGCTAGCCGGTGCATGCTCATGACCGCGGTCCCGACTGACGTCCACTTTACCACCGCGCGCAGATGGTGGAGGCAAGGCGTCATGTCCGCTACGTGGCGACACGGCATTCATTCATCAACTGCTTGATGACCTTTGTTGGTGAGCATGGGCGCGTCGTCGCGCAGGTCGACCAAGCCCATTTCAATCAACGTCTTCAAATCACTTGGACTGACGGGCGTTAATTTCGTTCGCTTGGCTCTAATATCGCGCAGCGCCCAGCGGAGGCGGATAGCCGCATCTAAATCTACACCGACCAGCGGCGAGAGTATTGTCGATTGGTTTTCGCGTTCAGCCTCCGGGACGGGAGTAGCCACTGCAGATCCTGCGCTAATCGACCCACCTTCGGCGCTTGCATCCTCTCCGGCTATTGGATTGGTTCGCGAAGGTTCGGCTACGGTGGAGGCTTGCCGGCGGGCTCTCATCGCCGCTGCAATTTCTTCCAGTTTGTCCTTCGTTGTCATTTCTTGACCTTCAGCCCGAGTTGTACAAAACCGGGACGTAGCATAGCCCAACCCCTGGGCGTCCCGAAAGCACCCCAACCGAAAGGTTCCCGGACGTGGTTGCCCCTCATCAACCCGCTTTTCGTCTGGCCGCTGGCTTTGCTGATTTCGATTTCTTCACGACCTTGGCGGGTTTTTCCGCTGGCGTGCGCTGAACGCCTTTGATGCTGGCGCGTAGCGCGTCCATCAGGTTGACGACATTGCCGGGCACCGGCCTCTTGGTCGCGGCGATCGGCAGGCCCTTCTGCTTCTTCGCCGCCAGCAGTTCAGTTAGTGCGCTCTCGTAATGATCCTCAAACTTACTGGCTTAAAATGTCCGGACTTCTGCTCGACGATGTGTTTGGCGAGATCCAGCATGTCTTTCGTCACCTTCACGTCCTCGTTGTCGTCGAAATACTCGGCTGAATCCCGCACTTCGTAGGGGTAGCCCAGCAGCATGCCCATCACCCCTTGTCGCGGGCATCCAGCGCGATGACGTGCTCGCGGTTGGTCAGCACCACTCGGGCGAGGGCGACCTTGTCGAGCGAGCGGATGGTCTCGCGGATCACGGCGAAGGCATCGTGACCGACCTTGCCGTCAGGGACGATGTAATAAGGCCGAACCAGGTAGAGATCGTCGATCTCGCTTCGCGGCACGAACTCGTCGATCTCGATGGTTCGGGTAGATTCAAGTGCGATGTTCTCGAGCTCGTCTTTTGTGACCTCGAGATACTGGCCCTTGTCGACCTGGTAGCCTTTGATGATGTCGCCGTTGGACACCTCTTCGCCGGTGTCGGCGTCGACCTTGAGGTTACCGAATCCGGTGCCCGGTCTTCTTGTTGATCTGGTTGAAACTGATCTTTTCAGATTCCGAGCGCCGGCGGCGGCCGAAAAAATCTGGCAGCCCACCACTGTTCGAACTTTCTTTGCAGGTCGAGAGGAATAATGCTCACAATCCAAACTCCGAGGGGCGTCGGTTGACCAGATCAGGACGAAGGCGCAGCGCCCGCGGAAGGAGGCGACGTACCAAACCCGGGCGAAGCAGCGAGCGCATCACGCAAAGCCTGCTCCTTTGCGTGGTTCAGAGAGGTCTTGAGTACCGTTCCACCGGTCCCCTTAATTGCGTCGAGTACCTTGTCGGTGGTCATCGTGTGAATCAGGACAAATAGCGCAGCACTACCGGGCTGCAGGCTCGCAGACAGGTCGTGCATGAAACTATCATTGATACCGAAATCGGTAAGGGCGCCACCAAGCGCACCGGAGGCTGCGCCCAATGACGCGCCCAAGAGAGGCATAAGAAATAGAGATCCGATCAGAAGGCCCCAAAATCCGCCCGACACCGCGCCCACAGCCGTCGTGTTCATCAACTGATTCAACTTGACCTTTCCACTGTCCTGCTTCACGGCAATCACGGCATCCGAAATCTCGATCAGATATTCCTTCTGCAAGCTGATTAATTTGGTTCTCATCTCCTCTGCTTTGGCTTCTGTCGGATAGACGATGACGACAAGATCTGACATGGGGTTCACTCCATACGAGGACGATACTTCATGGACATAACTTCCGTGGCGAGGCATCAAAGTATTGCGAGAGCAGCTATGCTCCGCCCCTCGATAACACGTTTCGGGCTGCATCGACGCTTTCGTCCCAGCGCTCGGATTGCCGGGCTTGATGCCTTTTGCCTTGGCTGCCTTGAGGGCTTCCCTGGTGTGCTGAGAGATCCGCTGGCGCTCGTCCTCGCCGACCGCGGCTTGGTGCATATGTAACCGCCCAGTCATCGGGCGGCCACTCTGCGCTGATTTTAGCCCGCCAAGAGGCGCGGCCATCCTGCATGTGGTGCCACTGAAGCAATTGGGGGAGCACAATTCCGTCGAAAAAGCCTCTGAGGCCGAGGCCAAAGAGTATCCCGGCCGAGATGGGAAACCTGCGCTCCTTCACCGAACCCTCGCCGCGAAATACCGTCATAGGCCCACCGCCGACAACGCAGCGCCAGGCTTGTCCTGCTCGGTCGCTACAGCGTTGAAATCTCCGCGCACCGCCTTCAATGCAGTTCGTTCCTGCTCGATCTCGTGAGCTGTCCGGAATCCCATGCGGCGCAAAACCGGTACCGGCGGACACCAGCCTTGAACCGCATGTTGAAACAGAAATGCGGTTACGAGGGCGGGCAGGGCAAACCACCTGCTGTCACGGGTAGCGCCGAGAATGACGCCTGTAAAAGCCAGAACAGATGCGTTGGCCTCAATCGCTCGCTCGATGTCCCATTCGTCGCGGAGTTCTCGCAGCCGGCGGGGGATAGCATCGGGGTGTGCTGCGCAATGGCGCACCCGGTTTCTAATATCGTCCTGAATCTGCTGATTTATTTCCTCGCTCGTGTGAGCGGGGACACGATCGAACGTGCTGGGCACCGGTGCTCTCCTTCACGTCAAAGGGAGCGAAAGCATTTGTCAGGGGTAAGTTCCAACGAACGGCCAAATAGATCAAGACCGCCGGCCCAGGACAACGCCTACAAACCGGGCGAGAGTAACTCCGCCTGGCAGCACCTTTTGCACAAGCACAATAGTCGCTAGGAACGCCACCCAGATCAGGTTCATGACGCCACCAACGAAAAGCAGGAGCATCAGCGCCCAGCAACAGCCGACGCAGTAGGCGCCGTGCTCCACGCCCATGCGGAACGCCCCCAATTGGCCCGGGCGCCTGTGACGCGGGATCCACTCGAGCGGCGACCGGCAATGGACGAGGCAACGCTCCTTCAGCGGTGTGAACTCGAAAGCGTGCCACCAAGCACGGCATTCGTCGTCGCCATCTGCATGGATACGAGGCCAGTGTGCGACAGCACCGTCTGCGCCGCCGCCGCGGCGATTGAGAATGCGCTCCAGATGGCGAAGTAGCCGGCGATGAAGGAGGCGATCCGGTCCGTCGCAGTGCGCTTACGCTCCAACGCCGAGAAGAGCAGGATTGTCGGCGCCGCACTCGCATCATCATGCCGACCATCATCACCAAAGAAATTGACTGTCGCGTCCGCAAGCGCCGCCGCTCCCGGACTCAGAGCGGCGCCGAGCATCGTCGACACGGCATCCCCGACCGGCATCCCCATCATCCGCGCCGCCATACCCTCCATCGTCTCCATCTGCAGCGAAAGATGGATCAAGAAGAGCCAGGACAGCAGGCAGATGCCGGCAAGACTCGCCGCGACGATCCTGTCGCGCTCAGGACGGATTCAAGTGCAATGCCTGTCAAAGCCCGTGCTCAGTGTATGACCCCGTTTGGCCCCATGTGCAGCATGCAGAGATGCGCGTGGCGGCCAGTCGCGGCGGCTTTTTCGTGCGAGGTTGGCGCTGGCGGGCCCTTTCTTTCGCTGGATTCCTGTCACCATCCTTTCGTGTTTTCGAATCGATGGGGAAATTTTCGAATCGATGGGGAAAATGGCATGGCGACAGGCACAGTTAAGTGGTTCAACGCGACTAAGGGCTATGGATTTATTCAGCCTGACAACGGCGGCAAGGATGTCTTCGTGCACATCTCGGCCGTCGAAAAAGCGGGCTGAGCAGCCTCAATGAGGGTGCCAAGGTGAGCTACGAAGAAATGAGCAACCGTGGCAAGACGCCCGCGGAAAATCTAAGAGTCGGATGACTTCAAGCCCGCTGGTTCACTCACGCCAGAAGGCTAGGGCGGTAGTGAGATAACCACCGCCAGAGCAGGCACGACCTTCTGGTGGTCACTGATACGCAATCGAAGCCGCCCTGATCCTCCTAGCGACGGCTCTTGCGTTGCGCTAAGCTGCCGTTGCTTGCTCGTGCGGCGCTCGCTCGGCGAGACGCTGTTCAAGGGCGTCGATGGTCATCTTGAGATTATCGCGCCGCTCGATCAGGGTCCTTGCCAGCATTGGATCCTTGACATCAGACCGGTCGGAAACGCTGGCGCGCTCTTCTTGGGCCGCGATCTCGCATTCGATCAGTTGAACGGTGCGGACAAGATCAGTCAGTATCTTACTAATCACTGCAGTTTCGCGCGCTGTCTCAAAACGAGGCTGCATATTCATTTGGGTGCTCCGAATGACTTAGTTCGGCACACCTAGAGATTAGTTGCCGAACAGTTGAAGCACCCATCGCAAGTTGTTGGCCAATAGTGACCCGTAAGAACACGGTCATCGAAACCCACGGGGCTTCGATCCCGCGCTCACACCGTCCGTGATGGCCTCAAGCCTGCCGCTTCGGCCCGGCGACTTTTTCTTTTGATTTGGCAGGCACGGCAATCTGCAGGCTCTCTCTCACCGGCCGCTGGTTTCGAGGTGCGGCCGAAGGAATCGGCCGGGAAAATCGAGCGGCCCACCGCCGTTCGCACCGTCTTTGAAGCTCCAGGGGGATGATACTCATAACAGCTCCGGTTTTCGGCGATTTGACGTCCCTCAATGAACAGTTTCCCGAAGTCGTGCGGATGGCGATGGGCGCAACTGTGTCCCGAATAAGGATAAATGCAGCGCGACAATCTGGATGGGAATCCCGCGACAATCAGGATGAGAATGCGCCGCTGCTGGGGTGACGAAGGGAGG
>NZ_JAFCLU010000032.1 GCF_018130385.1 Bradyrhizobium sp. AUGA SZCCT0283
ACCAGCGGAAACTCTCGACGAATTTCTCCGAGTGAGCCATACATGAAGTGTTGCGACGACCGGTTGAATCCGCCCAGTATCCCAGAGACGTCTGTTTCTGAATCGAGAGGCCGCGGCGTACTGGATCACCCGCTTTCGCGGGTGATGACGAGTAAAGGTTCCCGCTCAATGCAGATGCAACAGATGCGGCGCGTAGAGGCCCAGCGCGGTGATCGCGATGCCCGCGACCGCCAATATGCCTGACACCCAGGCCAGCACGATCATGCCGGTGATGATGGTGGCGGACGCCAGCACGATGCCGATCTGGAAGGCGGCCGAAGCGATTTCGTAATGGTGGTATTTTGCGGTGGCTTCGTCGCGCTCGTGCTCGGCGTGCTTGGCGCGCTTGGCGAGTTCTTCCGAACCCTCGCCGGTTTCCGGCTCCGAACGGTAACGCGCCGCGGTCTTGTTCCAGTCGTCGATCTGCTTCTGCAGCGCCGCCTTCGAAGCATCGTCAGCGACGGTGCCGAGGCTGAGCTTGGCGTGTTCGGCGGTGGCCTGCACCACGGTGCGGCGGATGCTCTTGGCCTGGAAGAACGCCCACAGGTTCGAGGCCTCGACATTCTTGCTGATGGCTTCGGTCTGCGCGCCCTTGCCCAGCGTTTCCGACAACGCCAGAAACAAGGCGATCACGGCGATCAGCAACGCGATCTTCTTGTTCGAGCCCGAAGCGTGCTCGGCATGCTCCGCGTGCTCCATGCTTTCATGTGCGCCCATGAGATTCCCCTCTCGAAATTGACGGCGCACGATTGCCGAACCGCAATGCAAGCGCAAGAGGCTAGCTTAAGAGGCCATCGATGTGACGGGAGTGTGTCGGCGGGGTATGCGGGCGTTCATCCGCGCGGGTGCGCGCTCTTGTACACTTCCAAAAGCCGCTCGCTGTCGATTCCGGTATAGATCTGCGTGGTCGAGAGCGAGGCGTGGCCGAGCAGTTCCTGGATCGCGCGCAAATCGCCGCCGCGGCTGAGCAGATGGGTGGCGAAGGAATGCCGCAGCGCGTGCGGGGTAGCGCTGTCGGGCAGGCCGAGTGCACCGCGCAGCCGCTCCATGGTGAGCTGGATGATCCGCGGGGACAGCGGTCCGCCACGCGCGCCGACGAAGATCGGGCCGGCCGGTGCAAGCGAATGCGGACACATCGCAACGTAATCGGCGATCAGGACAAGCACGTTTTGCAGCACCGGCACCATCCGGGTCTTGTTGCCCTTTCCGGTCACGATGAGAACGTCACCTTCGCCCGGTTTGGGCACGTCGCGCCGTTTCAGTCCCAGCGCCTCGGAGATGCGCAGGCCCGAACCATAGAGCAGCGCCATGACAGCAGCGTCGCGCGCCCAGATCCAGGGATCACGCTCCTCGCCGGCGCGCTCGTCGGCATCCGCAAAACGCTTGGCGGCGGCCATCTGGATCGGTTTCGGCAGGCTCTTTGCAACCTTGGGCGCGCGGATGGCCGACAGGGCGCCGACCTTGCCTTTGCCCTCGCGTTCCAGATAGCGCCCGAATGAACGCAAGCCCGCCAGCGCCCGCATCAGCGAGCGCCCGGCAATGTCGTCGGCGCGGCGCATCGCCATGAAGGCCCTGACGTCGGTGGCCTCCAGCGCCGCAAACCGTTTCAGCGTAACCCGGGTCCCCCAGTGCTGGCTGAGGAAAGTCAGGCATTGGCGGAGGTCGCGGGCATAGGCTTCGAGCGTCTTTGGCGACAGCCGCCGCTCGGCGCGCAGATGCGTCAGCCACCGCGCCATCTCCAGCGCGAAGCTTTCGTCGGCGCAATCAAGCTCGATCGGTTGAAGTGCCGGAACTGGCTTGACCATGAGCCTATGCCTTGGAGGCGGTGATTCCATCCATTATATCGCACCTCTTTCGTTTACTGTTCGCTAACTTGGCGGCGCGGCGCTAGCCTTGCCCCGGACACCTCAAGCCCGATTCCCTGATGGACCACACCACCCGCGAAACCACCTCATCCGCATCGGCGACCCACGTCGTCGACGTGCTGGTGCCGGTCGCGCTCAATCAGAACTATTCCTACCGCGTGCCGCGCGGCATGGCGCTGAAGCCCGGTGACGTCGTCTGCGTGCCGCTGGGGGCGCGCGAGGTGGTGGCGGTGGTGTGGGCCGAGAACGCCAACCCCGATCCGCGCCTGCACAACCGTCTCAAGGACGTCGGCGAAAAGCTCGACGTGCCGCCGCTGAAAGAGGAACTGCGCAGCCTCGTCGATTGGGTCGCCAATTACACCCTGTCGGCGCGCGGCATGGTGCTGCGCATGGCGTTGCGGATGGGCGAAAATCTCGGGCCCGAGCGGATGCGCCTTGGCGTGCGGCTGGTGGGCGAGCCGCCACGGCGTCTGACGCCGGCACGGCGGCGGCTGATCGAGGTGCTGTCGGACGGCCTGCTGCACGGCAAGTCCGAGGCCGCGCGGGAAGCTGGCGTCAGCGCCGGCGTGGTCGACGGCCTGGTCGACGAAGGCACGCTTGCCGTCGAGGCGATGCCGCCGCCGCTGGCGCCGCCCGCGCCCGATCCCGCCTTCGCGCAGCCGGAATTTTCTCCCCAGCAACGTACGGCGGTCGATGCAATGCGGGCGCTCGCGGCCAATGGCAGCTTCCACGTCGCGCTGCTCGACGGCGTCACCGGTTCGGGCAAGACCGAAGTCTATTTCGAGGCGATCGCCGAAATCATCCGGCGCGGGAAGCAGACGCTGATCCTGATGCCGGAAATCGCGCTGACCGGACAATTCCTCGACCGTTTTGCCCAGCGCTTCGGCGTGCGTCCGCTCGAATGGCATTCCGAACTGACGCCGCGCACGCGGCAGCGCAATTGGGCGGCGATATCGGCGGGCGAGGCGCCGGTCGTGGTCGGCGCGCGCTCGGCGCTGTTCCTGCCCTATGCGGATCTGGGCCTGATCATCGTCGATGAGGAGCACGACCAGGCCTACAAGCAGGACGACGGCGCGCATTACCACGCCCGCGACATGGCGGTGGTGCGCGCGCATATCGCCAAAATTCCGATCGTGCTGGCGTCTGCGACGCCGTCGGTCGAAACCGAAGTCAACGCGCGCAAGGGCCGCTATCAGCGCGTCGCGCTGCCGTCGCGCTTCGGCGGCCAGCACATGCCGCATATCGAGGCGATCGATCTGCGCCGCGCGCCGCCGCCGCGCGGCCGCTTCATCTCGCCGCCGCTCGCCGAACAAATTCAATTCGCGATCGAGAAGCGCGAACAGGCGCTGTTGTTCCTCAACCGCCGCGGCTACGCGCCGCTGACTTTGTGCCGGGCCTGCGGGCATCGTTTTGCCTGCACGATCTGCGACGCCTGGCTGGTGGATCATCGGTTTCGCCAGCGTCTGGTCTGTCACCATTGCGGCTTCTCGATGCCGCGGCCGAACATCTGCCCGCATTGCCAGGCCGAGGAATCGCTGGTCGCGGTCGGTCCCGGCGTCGAGCGCCTGCAGGAAGAGGCGGCCGCGCTGTTTCCGAATGCGCGCACCATGGTGCTGTCGAGCGATCTCATCACCTCGATCGAGACCATGCGCAGCGAACTGAACGAAATCGCGGAAGGCCGCGTCGACATCATCGTCGGCACGCAACTGGTGGCGAAAGGACATAATTTTCCGCGGCTCAACCTGGTCGGCGTAGTCGATGCGGATCTGGGCCTCGGCAATGGCGATCCGCGCGCCGCCGAGCGGACGTTCCAGCTGCTCAACCAGGTGATCGGGCGTGCGGGGCGCGATCAGGGCCGCGGCGTTGGCTACCTGCAGACCCATCAGCCCGAACATCCCGTGATGAAGGCGCTGATCGCAAGCGACCGCGAAGCGTTCTATGCCAGCGAAATCGAAGCGCGCGAACGATCAGGCTATCCGCCGTTCGGCCGGCTCGCCAGCCTGATCATTTCCGCAGGCGACCGTCCGACCGCGGAAGGTTTTGCGCGCAGGCTCGCTGCGGTCGCGCCGATCGACGAGCGCATTCAGGTGCTGGGGCCTGCCGAAGCGCCGCTTGCGGTCATCAAGGGCCGTTACCGGTTCCGGCTTTTGGTGAAGTCGCTGCGCAATGTCGACCTGTCGGAATATCTTCGCGAGTGGCTGGCCGCCGGGCCGAAGACCAAGGGCAACCTCAAACTCGAAGTCGACGTCGATCCGCAGAGCTTTTTGTGAGGGCTGTACCGTTCAAACGGGAAGGCGCATGTCAGCCATTGGACCACAAATTGGTCGTGTACCCCTGCTCGACAAAGGCGTCGATTTTCGCCGCTTGATCCTCGTCGGCGCCGGTCCGGGCCGCGAAGACCTTTCCGAACGAGATACGCTTGGCTTCCGGCCAGTGTTCCGGTTGCCAAAGCCGCGATCGGAGCACCGAACGAGCGCAGTGGAAATAGCACCGTTCGATGTGGATCCGGATCGCAAGCAGCGCCGGGCGGCCCGGCTTGCCAAGTGCGGCCAACAGGTCGGCATCGTCAAAGATCTCTGCCCGGCCGGACAGCCGCAACGTCTCGCCGGTCCGAGGTCGCAGGAAGATCATGCCGATCCGGCCGGTCTCGATAATGTTCTGCAGGCCGAACGCGAGGTTGTTGCCTGCCCGCTCGGGAAGCAAAACCGTTCTTTCGTTTTCGACGTGGACAAACCCGGGTTCGTCGCCCTTTGGAGACACCTCAATCGGCCCCTCGCGCCCGGCCGTGGCCATCAGCCCGAACGGACACGTCTTTAGGAAGTCGATCGCCTGTCCGTCGAGGAAGGGGAGGATTTTGGCCTTGGTGGTCTCGCGGGGCGCGGGGAGAACGTTTCTCAGCTGCTCCACGGTTTTGACCTGGCTCATGATTGCGATCTCGTCAGGGAGGTGTGCTGGTATCGAGGGGGAAAGCTGCCTGTGTTTCGGCGGAACCTAACACGGACCCCCTGCCACCGTCGTGGCCAGAGCGGCGGCGCCAAAACAAAAAAGGCCAGCCGTCATTTGCGACGGCAGGCCTTTGTTGCCGCGGAAAGTTCCGCGACCGTTTACGCAACGCAACGCTTACTCGATCTGATGGACCGGAAAACGGCGCGTGAGGCGCGCGCCTTACGAGACGACCTCGGCGGTGACGTGGCCGACGCCGGCGCCCGTCAGGCCGATGGCGCGGGCAGCGCCCGTGGACAGGTCGAGCACGCGGCCCTTGATGAAGGGACCACGGTCATTGATCGTCACCACGACGCTCTGGCCGCGATGGGTGACCCGGAGCTTGGTGCCGAACGGCAGCGAGCGGTGGGCGGCGGTCATGGCGTTCTGGTTGAAGCGCTGACCGGAGGCAGTCCGGCTGCCGGATTCATTGCCGTAATAAGAGGCCTTTCCCGCAAAGCTGCGCCCGGAGCTCTGGGAGCCGATCGAGGCATTGGCGTCCAGCCAGCTGCCGCCGGCTGCCTGGGCTTTGCTGGCGTGATGGGCGTGATGGCGATGGTGCCTGGATTTGGCGGACGCTTCGGAGATGCTGCCGCCGACCAGGAGAGTTGCGGCGATCAAGGCGAGCGCCGTACGCGACCGGGTTAGAGTTCCCGGCACCACATTATTGGTATGCAACATTAAACTAGTCCCTCAGATAGTATTGCCACATGCATGGCAAATGGAACCCCCGTCCCAGTTTCAGTGGGTGCCGTTTGATCAGGCAATGAGGCATGAATTGGGCAGTAAATCGGGAATGTCGCGGGCTGACATATCTTGTTACCGAGATCAACTAATCAAATGATATTCCGTAATCTTGTTCGTTAACGAACTTTTAACCAATTAGACGCTGTTCATTACTTACGAATACAGTCATCTTTTGGCGCAAAAAGATTTAGGCAAGTAATGGACAAATGAAGCGGATCGGCCTGGATCGTTCCGCGATGACGCCTCATGGCCGCCATGCAAATACGACAGGAACCGATGCGTTCGTGGGGGAGGGCGCAGATCGTCATGCGGTGCCAGGGCCAAAATTCGGCGCACTGATCTCCGTCGAAACGGCGTTCTGTCGGGCCGGAAAATTGACGTGCGACAAGGCATCGCCCGAGCGCGCGGTCATGTTGCACCTGCGCGCTCGCTATGTTAGCAAAGCCGCGATTTTAACGATCCCGGCGCCTCGCGTGCCGGTCGAAAATCGAAGTCCCGCTTGAATTCCAAGGGCTTGGATCGCTAGGCGCCGCTACTTGTGGCGACGGTTTTTCCCTTGCGAGTTTGAACAGCTGAAAAGAGCGAGTCTGTGGCTGCTGAAGATCCGTCCGTTTCGGGAGTGTCCGGCCGTTATGCTACGGCCTTGTTCGAGCTGGCGCGCGACGAGAAATCCGTCGACGCGGTCAAGGCCGATCTCGATAAATTCGAGGCCATGCTGAACGAAAGCGCCGATCTGACGCGCCTCGTTCGCAGCCCGGTTTTCTCGGCGGATGCGCAGGCAAAGGCGCTCAATGCCGTGCTCGACAAGGCCGGAATTTCCGGCACCACCGCCAAATTCCTTAAAGTCCTGACCGCCAACCGCCGGTTGTTCGCAGTCGCCGATGTGATCCGCGCCTTCCGCGCGCTGGTGGCGAAGTACAAGGGCGAGGCGACCGCCGACGTCATCGTCGCCGAGCAGCTCAATGAAAAGAATCTCGACGCGCTGAAGACCGCACTGAAATCGGTGACGGGCAAGGACGTCGCGCTCAACGTGAAAGTCGATCCCTCCATCATTGGCGGTCTTGTGGTCAAGCTCGGCAGCCGCATGGTGGATAGTTCGCTTCGCACCAAACTCAATTCGATCAAGCACGCGATGAAAGAGGCAGGCTGATGGACATCCGCGCCGCGGAAATTTCCGCGATCCTCAAGGACCAGATCAAGAATTTCGGCCAGGAGGCTGAGGTTACCGAAGTCGGACAGGTGCTGTCCGTCGGTGACGGTATCGCCCGCGTCTATGGTCTGGACAACGTCCAGGCCGGTGAAATGGTCGAGTTCGAGAACGGCACGCGCGGCATGGCGCTGAACCTCGAAACCGACAACGTCGGTATCGTGATCTTCGGCGCCGACCGCGAGATCAAGGAAGGTCAGACCGTCAAGCGCACCCGCGCCATCGTCGACACGCCGGTCGGCAAGGGCCTGCTCGGCCGCGTGGTCGACGCGCTCGGCAATCCCATCGACGGCAAGGGCCCGATCCAGGCCGACAAGCGTATGCGCGTCGACGTCAAGGCGCCCGGCATCATTCCGCGCAAATCGGTGAACGAGCCGATGGCGACCGGCCTCAAGGCGATCGATGCGCTGATCCCGATCGGCCGCGGTCAGCGCGAGCTGATCATCGGCGACCGCCAGACCGGCAAGACCGCGATCGCGCTCGATGCCATTTTGAACCAGAAGCCGCTCAACGCCACCGGCGACGAGAACATCAAGCTGTATTGCGTCTATGTCGCGATCGGCCAGAAGCGTTCCACCGTCGCCCAGTTCGTCAAGGTGCTCGAAGAGCAGGGCGCGCTGGAATATTCGATCATCGTCGCCGCCACCGCGTCCGATCCGGCGCCGATGCAGTACATTGCGCCGTTCACCGGCTGCACCATGGGCGAGTATTTCCGCGACAACGGCATGCACGCCGTCATCATCTATGACGATCTGTCCAAGCAGGCCGTCGCCTACCGCCAGATGTCGCTGCTGCTGCGCCGCCCGCCGGGCCGCGAAGCCTATCCCGGCGACGTGTTCTATCTGCACTCCCGCCTGCTCGAGCGCGCGGCGAAGCTCAGCAAGGACCATGGTTCGGGCTCGCTCACCGCGCTGCCGGTGATCGAAACCCAGGCCAACGACGTCTCGGCCTACATCCCGACCAACGTGATTTCGATCACCGACGGCCAGATCTTCCTGGAAACCGACCTGTTCTTCCAGGGCATCCGTCCCGCGGTCAACGTCGGTCTGTCGGTGTCGCGCGTCGGATCGTCGGCGCAGACCAAGGCGATGAAGAAGGTCGCCGGCAAGATCAAGGGTGAGCTGGCGCAGTACCGCGAAATGGCGGCGTTCGCGCAGTTCGGCTCCGACCTCGACGCCTCGACGCAGCGCCTGCTGAACCGCGGCTCGCGCCTGACCGAACTCCTGAAGCAGCCGCAGTTCTCGCCGCTGAAGATGGAGGAGCAGGTTTGCGTGATCTGGGCCGGCACCAACGGCTATCTTGACGCGCTTCCGCTCAGCAAGGTGCGCGCCTTCGAGGACGGCCTGCTGTCGCTGCTGCGCGGCAAGAACGTCGAGATCCTCAACGGCATCCGTGACAGCCGCGATCTCCCCGACGATCTCGCCGGCAAGCTGAAGAGCGCGGTCGAAGGTTTCGCCAAGACGTTTGCTTGATGATTTGCCGTTGAGGCCCGGCGAATTTAGCCTGAAGACGCGCTTCGCGCTTTTGGCCGGGTCCAACAAAAGAGTGGCTTGCGGTCGGGTCTAGACGCCGGATCGCCGGGGTGAACTGAGAATGGCTTCACTTAAAGACATGCGGGTCCGCATCGCCTCGACCAAGGCGACGCAGAAGATCACCAAGGCGATGCAGATGGTGGCGGCTTCGAAGCTGCGCCGCGCGCAGACCGCTGCCGAAGCGGCGCGGCCCTATGCCGAGAAGATGGACGCGGTGATCTCCAATATCGCCAGTGCCGCAGCTGGTTCGCCCGGCGCGCCGGCGCTGCTGGCCGGCACCGGCAGCGACCAGGTGCATCTGCTGCTGGTCTGCACCGGCGAGCGTGGCCTGTCTGGCGCCTTCAATTCCTCGATCGTGCGCCTGGCGCGCGAGCGTGCGCTGTCGCTGACCAGCCAGGGCAAAGAGGTCAAGATTTTCTGCGTCGGCCGCAAGGGCTACGAGCAGCTCCGCCGGACCTTCGAGAAGAACATCGTCGAGCACGTCGATCTGCGTTCGGTCCGCCAGCTCGGCTTCGTCAATGCCGAGGACATCGCCAAAAAGGTTCTGGCGCGTTTCGAGGCCGGCGAGTTCGATGTCTGCACGCTGTTCTATTCGCGCTTCAAATCCGTGATCTCGCAGATCCCGACCGCCCAGCAGATTATTCCGCTGGTGGTGGAAGCGCCGGCAGCGAATGCCGGCCCGTCGACGTCTTACGAATACGAGCCGGAAGAGGACGAGATCCTGACCCGCCTGCTGCCGCGCAATCTCGCGGTGCAGATCTTCCGTGCGCTCTTGGAAAACAACGCCTCGTTCTACGGCGCGCAGATGAGCGCGATGGACAACGCCACCCGTAACGCCGGCGACATGATCCGCAAGCAGACCCTGATTTACAACCGAACCCGTCAGGCCATGATCACCAAGGAGCTGATTGAAATCATCTCCGGCGCCGAGGCGATGTAACGGCGACAGGCACGATCAAACTGACGGTTGTCTAGATACGAATTCGAAGGAGAGAGTTTATGGCCACACCCGCCAACCAGACCGGACGCATCACGCAGGTCATCGGCGCCGTCGTCGACGTGCAGTTCGAGGGACATTTGCCCGCCATTCTGAACGCGATCGAAACCAAGAACGGCGGCAACCGTCTGGTGCTCGAAGTGGCGCAGCATCTCGGCGAATCCACGGTGCGCACCATCGCGATGGACACCACCGAGGGTCTGGTCCGCGGTCAGGAAGTCACCGACACCGGCGCGCCGATCCGCGTCCCGGTCGGCGCCGGCACGCTCGGCCGCATCATGAACGTGATCGGCGAGCCGATCGATGAAGCCGGTCCCGTCACCGCCGAAGACATGCGCGCCATCCACCAGGAAGCGCCGACCTACACCGACCAGTCCACCGAAGCTGAAATTCTCGTGACCGGCATCAAGGTCGTCGACCTGCTGGCGCCGTACGCCAAGGGCGGCAAGATCGGCCTGTTCGGCGGCGCCGGCGTCGGCAAGACCGTGCTGATTCAGGAACTGATCAACAACGTCGCCAAGGCGCATGGTGGTTACTCGGTGTTTGCCGGCGTCGGCGAGCGTACCCGCGAAGGTAACGATCTCTATCACGAGTTCATCGAATCCAAGGTCAACGCCGATCCGAAAAATCCCGATCCGAGCGTGAAATCCAAATGCGCGCTGGTGTTCGGCCAGATGAACGAACCCCCGGGCGCCCGCGCCCGCGTCGGCCTCACCGGTCTGACGGTCGCCGAGCACTTCCGCGACCAGGGCCAGGACGTGCTGTTCTTCGTCGACAACATCTTCCGCTTCACCCAGGCCGGCTCCGAAGTGTCGGCGCTGCTGGGCCGCATTCCTTCGGCCGTGGGTTATCAGCCGACGCTTGCCACCGACATGGGTGCGCTGCAGGAGCGCATCACCACCACGCACAAGGGTTCGATCACCTCGGTGCAGGCGATCTACGTGCCGGCCGACGACTTGACCGACCCGGCGCCCGCGACCTCGTTCGCCCATCTGGACGCCACCACGGTGTTGAACCGCGCGATCTCGGAAAAGGGCATCTATCCGGCGGTGGATCCGCTCGACTCGACCTCGCGCATGCTCTCGCCGCTGGTCGTCGGCGAGGATCACTACAACACCGCGCGCATGGTTCAGCAGGTGCTGCAGAAGTACAAGTCGCTGCAGGACATCATCGCCATTCTCGGCATGGACGAACTGTCGGAAGAGGACAAGATCGCGGTTGCGCGCGCCCGCAAGATCGAGCGCTTCCTGTCGCAGCCGTTCCACGTCGCCGAAGTCTTCACCGGCTCGCCCGGCAAGTTCGTCGATCTCGCCGACACCATCAAGGGCTTCCGTGCGATCTGCGAAGGCAAGTACGATCACCTGCCGGAAGCAGCCTTCTATATGGTCGGCACCATCGAGGAAGCCGTCGAGAAGGGCAAGAAGCTGGCGGCTGAAGCAGCCTAAGGGGCGAATAGCGAATAGGGAGTGGCGAATAGATAAACGCCATTCCCTTCCTTCGCTACTCGCCATTCGCCACTCGCTATTCACAGGTTCACCATGGCCACCTTTCACTTCGATCTCGTCTCTCCCGAAAAGCTCGCCTTCTCCGGCGAGGTCGATCAGGTTGACGTTCCAGGTTGGGAGGGTGATTTCGGCGTGCTTGCCGGCCACGCCCCGGTCGTGGCGGCGGTGCGGCCAGGTATCCTCACCATCATCAGCGGCGGCACACGCACCAAGCTGATCGTGCTCGGTGGCGTTGCCGAAGTGTCGGATGATCGCCTTACGGTGCTCGCCGATGTCGCTACCTCGATCGACGAGATCGATCGGGCGCAATTTGCCGACAAGATCGCCGAGATGCAGGAAAAGCTCTCCGAGAAGGAAGGCTCTGAACTGGATCTTGGGATCGCGCGGCTCGATCACTACAAGAGCATCCAGCAGGAACTCAGCTCGACCGCTATGCACTAAGCCCCGGGGCACCGCTCCGGGGCGCAATGAAGGCCCTGATAACGCCAGCGCTCGTCACCCCGTGACGGGCGCTGCGCTTTTTGCGGCAGTGTTTCTCGCTCTAGCGGCGTTGCACAGAGCGGTCGCTTTGGCCGTCGTTCGCTTCCGAGGCTGCTCCCACCGCGACGGTGACGGCTTGGGCGGCGCCCGAACGCTCGATGGTCAAGCGAACCTGTTCGCCGATCCGGGCGAGGCCGATCCGGTTGCGCAACTGCGCGGCCGAATGAATCGGACGATCGTCGGCCTTCAGCACGACGTCGCCCTTGCGCAGCCCCGCCAATTCCGCGGGCGATCCCGGGCTTACGTCCGCAATCCGGGCGCCCTCGCTGCGTCCGCCGTCGGTGGAAGGATTCAGCTCGCGAAGCGAGATGCCGATCCGCCCGCGCTCGACGCGACCCTTCTCGACGATCTGCTCCATCACGCGCCGTGCCATGTTGACGGGGATCGCAAAGCCGATGCCGACATTGCCACCGGCAGGCGAAATGATCGCCGAATTGATGCCGATCAGCTCACCCTTGAGGTTGACCAGCGCACCGCCTGAATTGCCGGGGTTGATCGCCGCGTCGGTTTGAATGAAGTCCTCGTAGCCTTGCTTGCCAAGCCCGGTCCGGCCCAGCGCGCTGACGAGGCCGGAGGTCACGGTCTGGCCGAGGCCGAAGGGGTTGCCGATGGCGAGGACGAAATCGCCGACTTCGAGTGCGTCGCTATCGCCGAAGACGATCGCCTTCAGGGTCGAGGGCGACTGAATCCGCAACACCGCAATGTCGGTGGCGGGATCGCGCCCGACGACCTTGGCCGAAAATGGCCGGCCGTCCTTGGTCTTGATCTGGACCGAGCTGACCTGATCGACAACGTGGTTGTTGGTCAGGACGTAACCTTTCTGCGCGTCGACGATAACGCCGGAGCCGGTCGCGTTGATTTCCTTCTCGAGCTGTTTCGGCACGTCGAAAAACTCCCGAAACAGCGGGTCGCGATAGAGCGGGTTGTCCTGACGGATCTTGCCGTGGACGGCGATGTTGACCACCGCCGGGGTGACCTCGCGAACCAGCGGCGCCAGCGTCGGCAGCGTGCCGCCGGTTCGCAGGTTAGCAATCTGTCCCGAAACGCCAGTTGCCGGGATCGTCGCGCCGAGCAGGCCCACCAGCGCGATCGCAATCAGTCGGTTCACGTGTTTTCTCATTCGCAGATGGATCATGCGGATCAGGAGCTGCCTTGCGGGGTCTCGCTCCGCTGCAGCCCGAGCCAGGGAGCGGCCCACCATGCGGTCGCTTGGTTGATCCATGCGACGACCAGAATGGCAGGAGTCAGCATGACGAAAGCCCCCGCGTTTCGGTTGCCGGGCGCGGTCGCCACCATCGCCTGTCGATTTCCTCGTGCCGAACATCATCGTCGCCATCGAGCTGGCGCAAGGCGGCGAGAATGTCGGCGAGACGGAGGGTGTGGCCGATGCCCGGAATGTCACGCAGGCCAGGGCAGGACTCGACCGCAAATATGTCAGACGCCCAGGACGACAGGATGATTCGTTTCTCGGCGTCGGTAAGTTGTGCGTCGCTCAGGACTTCGTCGGGGGAATCGTAATGTGCGGCAGGATGAAATAGCGCGAGTTCTGGGGCGTTCAATTTAGCCTCGCTCATCGATTGTCTCCTTACTCTCCCTTCCAGTGAGACGTTTGGGTGGTCGTCGGGGGGCGGCGCCGTTCGACGCCGCCCCATTGCCGTCATTGGTTGCTGATCGGGATGCGCTTGACGGCCGAACGCGCCTGTTCGGATTTCGGCAGCGTGACCGTCAGGACGCCGTCATGGAATTTGGCTTCGGCCTTGTCTTCCTCGACTCCATCGAGCGGAATCTGCCGCTCGAACGAACCGTAATACCGCTCGGAGAAGTATCTGCCGCCACTATCGGTTCGCTCGGACTTCTTCTCGCCGCGCAGGGTCAGAACGCCGTTGGCGATCTCGACCTGAACGTCCTTCTCCGAAAGTCCCGGCAGCTCCGCAGAAATGGTCACAGCTTTGTCGGTTTCGTTGAGCTCGATGCTCGGCCACCCGAAGCGGCCTTCCATCAGTGAACCGCCGAAACGCGCAGGCGTCCCAAATCCGCGCCAGACATCGTCGAACAGCCGGTTCATTTCCCGGTGCAGGGTGATGAAGGGATCGAAGCTGTCGCGTGCCGGCGCAAGCTCCTGGTTTCTCGACCATGGGATCAGATCACGAATAGCCATAGTGTCCTCCTCATAGAGATTTCTGCATTTGACAGATTGGTCGGCTGGCGCGCGCCGGATGAGCCGCGCGCCAGGCCTTTCTGGCCGAAAGCGCGACTCAGGCCGCCTTCTGTTCGATCTGGCGGGAAGCGTCGGCGTTCCCGATCGGAATGCGCCGCGGCTTCATCGAGTCAGGCACTTCCCGAACCAGATCGACGATCAGCAGGCCGTCCTTGAACGAGGCCTGCTTGACCTGCACATAGTCGGCGAGGTTGAACACCCGGCGGAACGGCCGGGCCGCGATGCCGTGATACAGGTATTGGCGTCGTTCGGCGTCGGGCTTCTTGCCCTCGATGACAAGCGTGTCCTGTTCTGCGGTGACGGCAATGTCGTCCATGCCGAAACCGGCAACCGCCAGCGAAATCCGGTAGGCGTCTTCGCCGCAGCGTTCGACGTTGTAGGGCGGATAATTGTCGTCGGCAGACTGCTGCAAATTGCTGTCGAGCAGGTCGGCCAGATGATCAAAGCCGATCGTGGAGCGCCACAGGGGCGAGAAGTCAAAGGTCCTCATAGCCAAGTCCTCCTAGGAGCAAGATGGATACGAAGGGGCGTCGGACACCGTCCGGCGCCCACTCAACTCGCCGGACCCAGGCTGGCGTCCGGCACCGCTGTCAGCGGCAGAAATCGAATTAGAAAATCACCAAAAAGTTTCAAGGGGCTGCGTTCAAAATTATTCGACGCGGGCCGTTCGCGGCTGGGGCAGGCTCAATCCGGAGTTAACGGCCGGGCCGGGCGCCAAAGCTGCGCCAGATCGGCCCCGTCGGCTTTGCGGCCGGTTTCCGGCTCCGGATGAACCTTGGACGCCCGCGGTTCGACGGGCCTCCGGCCGATGGCCAGCAGCAGGAACAGGCTCCGGTAACCCTGGTAGCGGGCAGCCGGACGGGTACGTTCGCGCCCGTGCATGAGCAGCGCGCCGTTGTGGTTGTGCACCCGCCACTCCCAACTCCGGCGGCGCTTGGCTACAGTCACTTCCATCATGCGAGGCAAGACACCGTACAGTGCGGATTATTCAAAGCTGAGTCCGTTAGTCTGCCGTCGATACAAAAAGGTTCGCTGACGCCAAACCACCGACGGTATCGGGCGCCTTTCTCGCGAGTTCGGCCGGGCCGGAAAATATTCAGCGACAAGACGCCGTCAAGCGCCTCGTCGCACCATGCAATGCAATCTACCGGGCGAATTCCGCAAATGCCCGCGCCACCATCCGGTACACGTCGCGCCGGAACGGCACCACGAGGTCGGCGACGCGGTCGAGCCTTTCCCAGCGCCACGAATCGAATTCGGCCGGCTGGCCGTTGCGCGGCGTCAGCGGGTCGATCTCGTCGTCGCGGCCGGTGAACCGCAGCGCGAACCATTTCTGCCGCTGGCCGCGGAACCGGGCGAGACGATGCGTGGACGGTCCGTCATAGGGCGGAAAGTCATATTTTATCCAATCGGTCTCGCCGAGGTATTCGGCGCTGACTGCCCCGGTCTCCTCCCAGAGTTCGCGCATGACGGCATCGCGCGGGTCCTCGTCGGCGTCGATGCCGCCCTGTGGCATCTGCCATTCTAACCCCGGAAGAATGATTTCCGGTCCGTCGTCACGGAAGCGCCGCCCGATCAGCACCTCGCCGGAGGCGTTGAACAGCGCGATTCCCACGTTGGGACGATAGGGTTTGTCGGACATGGCGTTTGAGGGATACCGGGTAGCGCCGCGACAGCGCGTCAACATGAAAAAGGCTAGCCGCCCGCGAGGCTGGAGAATTCCTTGACCACGCGTTCATAGACCGGCCGCTTGAACGGAACGATCAGGTTGGGGAGATTCTTCATCGGCTCCCAGCGCCAGTTCACGAATTCGGCCTTGTGTCCGCCGCCGGGGCTTGAGACGTTGATTTCGGCGTCTTTGCCGGTAAAGCGCACCGCGTACCATTTCTGGCGTTGCCCGCGATAGCGGCCCTTCCAGGCGCGGCCGGCCACCGTGCGTGGAATGTCGTAGATCAGCCAATCCGGGACTTCGCCGAGTTTTTCCACCGAGCGGACGCTGGTTTCCTCGTAAAGCTCGCGCTTGGCGGCCTCCCAGGTGTCCTCGCCGGGATCGACGCCGCCCTGCGGCATCTGCCAGACGTGGGTTTCATCGACATGTTCGATGCCGCCGGCGCGGCGGCCAATGAAGACCAATCCGGCCGCATTGATCAGCATCATGCCGACGCAGGTCCGGTAAGGCAGGTCCTCGTAGCGCGCCATGTCCCTCACGATTCCTTTGCCTGCATCAAGTCCACCCGCAATCGGTCGGTCCGGCGCAGTCCGGGAAATTCCGGATCGCCGCCATCAGCTTGATCTCTAGCCTGATTTTGATTTCAGCATCGCCGTTGTCAATGGCACAAGCATGATGCCGCGGCTGTCGAGCGTCTTGATCCAGGCGGCAAGCCGCTCGATCGAAATCGGCAGCGCCGAGGCTATGCCCACGGCCAGCCCGCGCTCCTTGGCGAGCGTCTCCAGCTTTACCAGCGTCCGGTCGATCTCGGCCGAGGTCGGCACGGCATCGATGGTGAAGTCGGCCTTGGCGAAGGGCATCGATTGGGCCGCCGTCAGGGAGGGCGCGGCGCTGCGCGGCGAGGAGCCGTCATCGAGATAGCCGAGGCCGCGCTTGGCCGCCTCGCGGACGATCGGCTGCATCACGGCGTCGGTGGCCGTGAAACGCGCACCCATGAAATTGGCGATCCCCGCATAGCCCTGGAACCGGCTGAGGTGCCAGTACAGACGGTCGATGTTCTGCTCAGGCGTCAGCGTCGTGAGCAGGGTCTGCGGGCCGGGGTCATTGTCGGGATAATCGAACGGTTCCATCGGAACCTGAAGCAGGATTTCGTGGCGCTGCGCACGGGCCCGCTCGGTGAGCTTGGCGGGGTCTGCCCCGTAGGGGGTGAATGCCAGCGTCACGGCCGGCGGCAGCTTCATGATGGCATCGGCCGTCTTGGCGGCGCCGACACCGAGCCCGCCGACGACGATGGCGATGACAGGCATCTTGGCGGCCTTGGTGCGGTCGGCGTCGGCCGCATAGACCGTGAAGGGTTTTAGGCCGTCGGCAACCACCGGGATCATGCCGTAACGGGACTTTTCCAAGAGCCGCTGATCGATGCCGGCCATTGCCATCGCCGGCGCAGGCTCGGCGCCGGTCTTGTCGGCGGCATCGCTGCCGATCACGACATCCTGGCGCTTGCCGCTGGAGCCGTCGATGATGGTGACGGTCTTGTTGTCGCCGGTTGCAGCCTGCTGTGCAGATTTCGCAGCCGGTTCGGGGCGGCCGGAGGCGGCTGCGGGCAGCTTTTCGTCTGCCGCCGGCGTACGCAGCGCGACACGGGCGACCGGCTCGCCGCCGAACGGGTTGTCGGTGAAAAGCGCGACGGCGAGGAAGGCAACCAGGAACAGGCCGAGCAGCACAGCCAGCGCCTGCACCGCAGTGAAGGGCAACCGGAACCGGCGCTTCTGGCGCTCCGTCTCCTGTCCGAGCGGCGTGCTCAGATCGTCGGTCATTTCCGTCATGGACCTCCCCGAATCACCGGGGCCGACGATACCACGGCGGGGCAGGACGACGGCAGCCAGAGCGTTTTCCAGCGAAGTGGAGACCGGTTCGCGTCAAGAAAACGCGTCAAAACGAAATCTACAGCCCCGTTCCGATATCATCGGATCGGGGCTTCTAGGCCTCGGTCCTTGTCTTGGCCGGAATCTTTGGCCGAATCGCAGGCAGGGTCCGGCTATTCCGCCGCCCAGCAAAAAGGGCGACCCGAAGGTCGCCCTTTTCGAATGCTGGCCGGTGGAGCCGATCAGTTCGCGGCCTTGGTGCCTGGCTTGTCGATCGCCGCCTTGTCACCGGTTGCGGGGGCAGCGGTCGCGGTCGACTTGATGCCGTGCAGCAGGTCGGCTGCAGTCTTCAGTGCCTTGTCGTCCTTGGCGTCCGGCGGCACGTAGGATTGCGAGCCGGTCTTCTCGTCGCCGTCGTTCTTCAAGTGGCCGCGCAGCGAGGCCTCGCCCTTGGTGTCGGTGCGCGACTTCAGCTCGTCCGGCACGTCCTGCAGCACCTCGATGTCGGGCACGATGCCCTTGGCCTGGATCGATTTGCCCGACGGCGTGTAATAGCGCGCGGTGGTGAGCCGCAGCGCGCCGTTGCCGCTGCCGAGCGGGATGATGGTCTGCACCGAGCCCTTGCCGAACGAGCGCGTGCCGACCAGGGTGGCGCGCTTGTGGTCCTGAAGTGCGCCGGCGACGATTTCGGACGCCGAAGCCGAGCCGCCATTGACCAGGACGATGACCGGCTTGCCCTTGGTGAGGTCGCCCGAATGGGCGGCGCGGCGCTGGGTTTCCTCGGCATTGCGGCCGCGGGTCGAGACGATCTCGCCGCGCTCCAGGAAGGCGTCGGAGACGGTGACCGCCTCCTCCAGCAGTCCGCCGGGATTGTTTCTGAGATCGATGATGTAACCCTTCAGCTTGTCGCCGATCTGGTTCGACAGGTTGTTGATCTCGCGCTTCAGGCCCTCGGTGGTCTGCTCGTTGAAGGTGGTGACGCGGATATAGGCGATGTCGTCCTGTTCGACGCGGGCGCGCACCGAGCGGACGCGGATGTTGTCGCGCACCAAGGTGACTTCGATCGGATTGTCCTGGCCCTTGCGGATGATCTTGAGACGGATCTTGGTGTTGACCGGTCCGCGCATCTTCTCGACGGCCTGATTGAGGGTGAGACCCTGCACGGCTTCGTCGTCAAGATTGGTGATGATGTCGTTGGCCATGATGCCGGCCTTCGACGCCGGAGTATCGTCGATTGGCGAGACCACCTTGATCAGGCCATCTTCCATCGTGACCTCGATGCCGAGCCCGCCGAATTCACCGCGGGTCTGCACCTGCATGTCGCGAAAACTCTTCGCATCCATGTAGCTCGAATGCGGATCGAGGCCGGCCAGCATGCCCGAGATCGCGGACTCGACCAACTTGGAGTCGTCGGGCTTCTCGACATAGTCGCTGCGCACGCGCTCGAACACGTCGCCGAACAGATTGAGTTGGCGGTAGGTGTCGGAGGTGGCCGCACGCGCACTCGATCCCATCAGCACGGAACGAGGCTGCGTAACGAAGAGCGTCAAAGCCGCACCGGTGGCGGCGCTAAGAAGAATTACAGAAGTCTTGCGCATCATCCGCGAACCTTTTCGCCTTCACTTGCGGCCCACCATGGGCCTGAGTCGATTGGAGTGCCGTCCTTACGGAACTCGACATAGAGCACCGGCTGGCTCGCGGTCGTCGCGAGAATGGATGCAACCTGGGACCTCGATCCCATGGTCGCGACCGGCTCCCCCGTAAGTACAAACTGGCCGATGTTTACCGAAATGCGCTCCATCCCGGCGATCAGGACATGATACCCGCCCCCGGCATTGAGGATCAAGAGTTGTCCGTAGCTGCGGAAGGGCCCGGCGTAAACAACCCAGCCGTCACACGGTGTTGTGACTTGAGCGCCGGCCTTGGTTGCCAAGGAAATGCCTTTTTCTACGCCACCCGCACCATCGGAACCGCCAAAATCGCGAATCTTGCGGCCATTGACCGGAAAGGCGAACAGGCCCCGGGCGGAGGCAAAGGCGATGGCCGGGCTTAATCGGGCAGGGTCCTTCAGTGCCCCCAGGTTGGGTTTGCCGCCCGGGGAGGCCGGAGCGCCCTGCAGGCTGGCGGTTGCGGCCGCCTTGGCCGCACTCTTCAGGTCTTGCTCCATTTTCGTGATCAGGCCCTGCAGGCCCTCGACCTGTCTGGAAAGGTTGATGGCGCGCGCGCCTTCGGCCTCGACGTCCTTTTCGATCGCACTCTGCTTGCGCTGCCGCTCTTCCACCAGCGCGGCCAGCCTGACTGAATCGTCCTTCAGCCTGTCGCGGTCCCGTGCCAGCGCATCGCGCTCGGTGGCGATGCGCTGGCGCAAGCTCACCAGTTCGCCGAGATCGGCGGCGAGTTTCTCCGCGCGTCCGCGCAGTTCGGGCACGACGGATCCGAGCAGCATGGCGGTGCGCAGCGATTGCAGCGCGTCCTCTGGCCGGACCAGCAGCGCCGGCGGCGTGCGTCGGCCGGCCCGCTGCAACGCCGCCAGTACCTCGACGATTTCGGAGCGGCGTGAATCGAGCGAAGCCCTGACCTGTTGCTCGCGGCTGTCGAGCGGGCGCAGACCGGCCTCGGTCTCGCCGATGCGGGTCTCGACGCTGCGGACCTGGGTGGCGATATCGATCAGTTGCTGGTTGAGCTTGGAGCGGTCCTGGCCGATCGCCGCGATATCGGCCTTCAGTTTCTGCTGAAGCTCGGCCGCCTTGCGCTGCTGCTCGCGCGTGGCCTCCAGTTCCTCCTCGCGCTGCTTGATGGCATCGGGGGAAACGGCCGTCGCCTGCTGTGCCGGAGCTGCGGACTGCGCTATCGCCGGCGAAAGCGATGCAGCGGCGAAGCTTGCGAACAGCAGGTGCAGGGAAAGCGAGACAGCCGACATCAGCGGCCTGCCGCGGCCGGCGGTGTCGAATGGGTGAATGTCCCGCGTTGAATGCATCCGGTCTATTCGGCGTTATCTGTATTCACGTCACCGTGCCTTACGCGCGATGGTAGGGGTGGCCGGCCAAGATGGTCGCGGCCCGGTAAATCTGTTCAAGAAGCATGACGCGGACCATTTGATGCGGCCAGGTCGCCGAGCCGAACGCAATGCGTAGTTTAGCCTTGCGCTGCAAATCGGGCGAAAGTCCGTCCGCGCCGCCGATCGCGAAAATAGTGTTGGCGATCCCCTCATCCCGCCATTGGCCGAGCTGCCGGGCGAAGGTCGCGCTATCGATGCTCTTGCCGTGCTCGTCCAGCGCCACCAGCACGGATTTCTCCGGTATTGCCGCCGCGATCGCCGCGGCTTCCTCCGAGATCCGGGTCGCGGTGTCGCGCGCGCGGCTTTCGGGAATTTCTTGGATCGCAAGGCCGCGAAAGCCGAGCTTGCGCCCGATATCCTCGAAGCGCTCGCGATAGCGTTCGGCCAGTTCCTGCTCCGGGCCCTGCTTCAGCCGGCCGATTGAGACCACGACAAGGCGCATGAATGCTGTTTCTGGCGTGCACTTTCCGGCACGCGCGCCCTAAAGCGCGCGCAAGCAGACTACATGCGCTTCAGCCGATTCGCATCGGCCGAGAGTTCAGATCGCTGCCGCCGCCGGGTTTTGCGCCCACAACCTTTCGAGATTGTAGAATTCGCGCACCTCGGGTCTGAACACGTGCACGACCACATCGCCGGAATCGATCAGCACCCAGTCGCAATTGGGCAAGCCCTCGACATGGATGTTCTTGATGCCGTTTTCCTTCAGGGTTTTCGTGACGTTTTCCGCGATCGCGCCGACGTGCCGGTTGGCCCGGCCTGACGTGACGATCATGTAATCGGAAAATGCGGATTTGCCGCGAAGGTCGATGGTGATCGTTTCTTCCGCCTTCATATCGTCGAGGCGGGAGAGGATCATATTCAGCGTCTTGTCGGCGTCGGGTTGCGCCTTCAAGGCCGCAGCTTGTGTCGATGTTTTACGCGGGGTCTTGGCAGATTTGCTGGGAACCTTGGGTAAAACAGACTTGGACTTGGACAATACAGATGTGGCCAGGGACCATTCCTTTCACTGTATCGCGAACGCCGAATCCCGACGTCCGCCGACTATATTAGGCATGTGGGGTTAATGGTTTCAATATTCCAGTGAGCCCTACTTGCCGGTTCGAACAGACTGTCACTTCTTTGCCTTCCAGCTGCCGTCGGAGTTCCGGAGGCCCGTGGACGACAGGTTCAGTTTCATGCCGGTGAGGAAAACCCAGGCAGGGGCCTGCTGATCCGCTAGCCGGGCCGCCTGATTCTCGGGCACGCGGTAGCGCGCCAAGGCCTGGGCGGCGGGGGCTGCAAGCGCCCGGAAACTCTGCGGCGGACGGTCGATCACGGCGAGCGGCACCTCGGAGGCGATGCGCCGCCAGTGCTTCCAGCGATGGAACTGCGCGAGATTGTCGGCGCCCATGATCCAGACGAAGCGCACGCCGGAAACGCGGCGGCGCAAATGAATGATCGTATCGACAGTGTACCTGACGCCGATGACAGCTTCGAGACAGCTGATGTCGATGCGCGGATCGTCGGCGACCTCGCGCGCGGCGTTGGCGCGCTCGGAAAGGCCATGCAGCCGGCCGGTATCCTTCAGCGGATTGCCCGGCGTCAGCAGCCACCAGACGCGATCGAGCTTCAGGCGCTTCAGCGCAAACAGGCTGATGGCGCGATGCGCCGCGTGCGGCGGATTGAATGAGCCCCCGAGCAGGCCGATGCGCATGCCGTTGGTATGGAAGGGGATGGCTTGCGCGGCCGATTGCGATTGCATCAGCCGGGTCACCGCGTGCACGGGCTGGCGTTCACGGCCGCGTCTGCCCGGTGCCGTGAACGCGGTATTTGAAGCTCGTCAATTGCTCGGCGCCGACAGGGCCGCGGGCATGGAATTTGCCGGTGGCAATCCCGATCTCCGCGCCGAAGCCGAACTCGCCGCCATCGGCGAACTGCGTCGATGCGTTGTGCAGCACGATCGCGGAATCGACCTCGCTGAGGAATTTCTCAGCCGCCTTGATATCCTCGGCCACGATCGCATCGGTATGATGCGAGCCGTGATCATGGATATGCGCGATCGCGTCATCGACGCCGTCGACAACGCGCGCCGCGATGACGGCGTCGAGATATTCGGTGTCCCAATCCTCGTCGGTTGCCGGCTTCACTCGCGCGTCGACCTTCTGCACGGCGGCGTCGCCACGCACCTCGCAGCCGGCTTCGATCAGCATCTCGACCAGCGGCTTCAGATTTGTCGCCGCCGCAGCACGATCGACCAGCAGCGTCTCGGCTGCCCCACAGACGCCGGTACGGCGCATCTTGGCGTTCAGCACGATCGACTTCGCCATCTCGAGATTGGCGGATCGATCGACATAGACGTGGTTGACGCCTTCGAGATGCGCAAACACCGGCACGCGCGCTTCGGCCTCGACGCGCGCGACCAGGCTCTTGCCGCCGCGCGGCACGATCACGTCGATACCGCCACCCAGTCCGCCGAGCATCAGCCCGACCGCCGCGCGGTCGCGCGTCGGCACCAGCGTGATCGCGGCCTCCGGCAGGCCCGCCTCGCGCAGGCCCTGCACCAGGCAGTCATGGATCGCGCGGCAGGAGCGGAAACTGTCGGAGCCGCCGCGCAGGATCACGGCATTGCCGGCCTTCAGGCAAAGCACGCCGGCATCAGCCGCGACATTGGGACGGCTCTCGAAGATCACACCGATCACCCCGAGCGGCACGCGCACGCGTTCGATGGTCATGCCGTTCGGTCGCTGCCAGCTCTCGGTGACGGTGCCGACCGGATCGGGAATGCCGCGCACCGTGGCGACCCCGTCAGCCATGGAATCGATCCGCCCCGGCGTCAGCGTCAGGCGATCGATGAAGGCAGAGGTCGCGCCGGCGGCGCGCACTTCCGCGACGTCCTCGGCATTGGCGGCGAGGATCTTTGCCGCGTTGGCGCGGATCGCCCGCTCGATCGCTTCCAGCGCGCGGTCCTTCTGCTCCGGCGGCGCCAGCGCCAGCACCCGCGCAGCGGCGCGCGCCTGGGTCGCGAGGTCGGTCATCAAAGCGGGCAGATCGGCGGTGCCGTCGATTGCCTTGAGAGGCGCGGTCATGGGGAGGCTCGTGGCTTGATTAAGGCCATGTCCTAGCACGGAAATCCCGCTCTTGCGAGGTCCGGAACCAGCATGGCTGGCTGGCGCTATCAGAAACAGGCAGATCGGCCAGTGGCCTACTTGGCCGGAATGGTCCCGGCCGGGCCCACGACGAGGTCGTCACGGTGGATCATCTCAGCCCGACCGCTGATGCCCAAAATGGCCATCACGTCCGGCGACGAGCGGCCCTTGATCTTTTCGGCGTCCTCGGCGTCGTAGGCGACGAGGCCGCGGCCGATCTCGTGGGTGTCGGGGCCGCGCACCACGACCGCATCGCCGCGGGCGAACTGGCCCTCGATCCGGATCACGCCGGCCGGCAGCAGGCTTTTGCCGGCGCGCAGCGCCGCGACCGCGCCGGCATCGATGGTCAGCGTTCCCTTCGGCTCCAGCGAGCCCGCGATCCAGCGTTTTCGCGCGGTGACGGGATTGGCCGGCGTCAGGAACCAGGTGCAGCGGCCGCCATCAGCAATCGCCTGCAACGGATGCTCGATCTTGCCGGACGCAATCAGCATATGCGTACCCGACGTCGTCGCGATCTTGGCCGCCTCGATCTTGGTGAACATGCCGCCGCGCGACAATTCGGATTCAGCCGCGCCCGCCATCGCTTCGATTTCGGAGGTAACGGATTCGACGATCGGAATCAGTTTTGCGTTGGGATTGGCGCCGGGCGGCGCATCATAGAGGCCATCGATATCGGACAACAGGATCAGCAGGTCGGCGCTTGCCATGGTGGCGACGCGCGCGGCGAGGCGATCATTGTCGCCATAGCGGATTTCGTTGGTCGCCACCGTGTCGTTCTCGTTGATCACGGGCACCGCGCGCCATTCCAGCAGTTTGCCGATGGTCGAACGGGCGTTGAGGTAGCGGCGGCGCTCCTCGGTGTCCTGCAGCGTCACCAAAATCTGTCCGGCGCCGATGCCGTGGGCCCCGAGCACTTCCGACCAGATCCGCGCCAGCGCGATCTGGCCCACCGCGGCGGCGCCCTGGCTCTCCTCGAGCTTCAACGGGCCGCGCGGCAATTTCAAACGGCTACGGCCGAGCGCAATCGAGCCGGATGAGACCACCAGAACGTCGCGGCCTTCGCCGTGCAGCTTGGCGATATCGGCCGCCAGCGCCGACAGCCACGCCGAGCGAACCTCGCCCGCATGGGAGTCGATCAGGAGCGAGGAGCCGACCTTGACGACGATGCGGCGAAAGCTTTTGAGCGCGGGGCGTTTCATGATGCGGTCGAATGATACGGATGGTCGGGAAGCAATACGCGCCAGCTCCCCGATTTGGAAGTGGCGCGGCCGGCGGAGGCTCAAGTTTGCATCAGCCCTGCGGCGGCGTCGCCGGTGTCCACGGGTCCTGGCCGCCCTTGGCCTTGAGCGAAACCGGGGCCTCGCCGATCACTTCGACCAGCGCCTTGAGCGCTTCGGGCACGCCTTCGCCGGTCGCGGCCGAAATCAACAGCGGCGTCTTTTTCGCGGCGCGTTTTAGCCGGTCCTTCTGCTTCTTCAATTCATCCGGCGCGACGGCGTCGATCTTGTTCAGTGCGACGATCTCGATCTTCTCGGCGAGATGCCCCTCATACGCCTCGAGTTCGGTCCGCACCGTCTTGTAGGCCTTGCCGGCATGTTCGCAGGTGGCGTCGATCAGATGCAGCAGCACGCGGCAGCGCTCGACATGGCCGAGAAAGCGGTCGCCGAGCCCCGCGCCTTCATGCGCGCCCTCGATCAGGCCGGGAATGTCGGCGAGCACGAATTCGCGGCCCTGCGCGTTCACGACGCCGAGCTGCGGATGCAGCGTCGTGAAGGGATAATCCGCGATCTTCGGTTTCGCTGCGCTGACGACGGAGAGGAAGGTCGATTTGCCGGCATTGGGCAGGCCGACGAGGCCGGCGTCCGCAATCAGTTTCAGCCGCAGCCAGATCCAGCGCTCCTCGCCTTCCTGGCCGGGATTGGCGTTGCGCGGCGCGCGGTTGGTCGAGGATTTGAAATGCGCGTTGCCGAAGCCGCCATTGCCGCCTTCGGCCAGCACGAATTTTTCGCCGAGCTCGGTGAAGTCGTGGATCAGTGTTTCGCGATCCTCATCGAAAATCTGGGTGCCGACCGGCACCTTCAGCACGATCGATTTGCCGTTGGCGCCATGGCGGTCCTTGCCCATGCCATTGGTGCCCTTCGGCGCCTTGAAGTGCTGCTGGTAGCGATAGTCGATCAGCGTGTTCAGCCCGTCGACGACCTCGACGATGACGTCGCCGCCGCGACCGCCATTGCCGCCGGAGGGGCCACCGAACTCGATAAACTTCTCGCGGCGGAACGCCACGCAGCCGTTTCCGCCGTCGCCGGAGCGAATATAGACCTTTGCCTCGTCAAGGAATTTCATGATGTGTACTAGTTAGGGCAGGGGGGCCCGTGCGGCAACCCTCAAGGCCCGTAACATTGGCGAAAAGCCTTAATTTTCGGGCCTTTTTGATGCCCGCAGGGTCAGCGGCCCGCTCATCCGGCCCTGCGACGGATCAGGAATTTCTGCATGCCTTCGAGCACCAGTTCTTTTCGCTGGTTGAACACGGTCGAGCGCAGCGTCACCACGCCGGTGCTGCGGCCGGGAACGAGCTCGGTGACTTCAAGCGCAGGGTAAAGGGTGTCGCCGGCATAGACCGGCTTCAGGAACTTGCTCGATTGTTCGAGGAATCCGACCAGCGATTCCTCGACGAGATAGGGAAACAGCCCGGCGCCCGGGGCGGTGTGGACCAGGGTCTGAAAACCATGCGCGAGCAGGTCCGGCATGCCGCGGGCGCGGCAATATTCGACGTCGTAGTGGATCGGATGGGTATCGCCGCTCGCGGTCTGGAACGCGGCGAACACCGCCGAAGTCTGGGTCCGGCTCGGGATCATAAAGCGTTCGCCGAGCACGAAATCCTCGAACCAGCGCTGTTCGCTCACCATGCGATGCTGTGCGGGGTCGAAGTCGGTCATGTCGGATTTTCCTGCGATGTCTTGCTATTGGTCCACGGCGTACCGGTATCTCACCAATTTGGCTGCGGCAATTCGTTCAATTCGTCGTGCCCGGGCGATAGCGCGAAACGCGTCTTCGCGCTAGATGTCCCGGGCATCCACGTCGTTAAAACAGCGACACAAAGAAACGTGGATGGCTGGACATAGGCGAGCGGAAGCGACGCCGTCCTTCAGACGGCTATGTCCGGTCATGCCGGAGAAACTGCAGGAAGCGTCGAATCCCCCAATGAGCCTCTTCGCCAAAATCTCCACCTATGATGAGCGCTCCGCACGCCTGGCCGGCATCGGATTGATGCTGCTGTCGATCTTCATGTTCTCGTTCGGCGATGCGCTCGGAAAATACATGGTCGCGACCTATTCGGTCGGGCAATTGCTGTGGCTGCGCGCCTGCGCGGCACTGCTGGTGCTGCTGCCGATGATCTGGAAGCAGCGCGCCGAATTCACCCGTCTCGAACGGCCGTGGCTGCAATTGCTTCGCGTGACGCTCTCGACGCTCGAAGTCGCCGCGTTCTTTCTCGCCACGGTCTATCTGCCGCTCGCCGACGTCATCACCTACTATCTGGCCTCGCCGATCTTCGTCACCGCGCTCTCCGGCATCGTGCTCGGCGAGCGCGTCGGCTGGCGGCGCTGGACCGCGATCCTGATCGGGTTCTGCGGCGTCCTGATTGCGCTGCGCCCGTCCACGCAGACCGTGAGCTGGCCCGCGATGATCGCGCTCGGTGGCAGCCTGTCGTTTGCGTTCCTGATGCTGATCACGCGCTCGCTGCGGGCGACGCCGGATATCGTGCTGGCCACGTCGCAATTCGGCGGCACGTTTCTGCTCGGCGCGCTGATGTCACCGATCGGCTGGGTGACGCCCACAATCGGCAGTCTGGGCCTGTTCGCTGCGGCGGGAATTGTTTCGGTAGGTGCGCTGGTGTGCATCAACCGTTCACTGAAACTGGCGCCGGCCAGCGTCGTGGTACCCTATCAATATTCGATGATCGTCTGGGCGGTGATCTTCGGCTTTGTCGTGTTCGGCGATGTGCCGTCGATCTCGACCATCATCGGCGCGGCCATCATCATCGGCGCGGGCATCTATATCTTCCTGCGCGAGCAGCAGCTCGGCCGCGAGGAAGCCGTCGTCAATCCGCCGGCTTAAGCGGCTTGCACCGCCGTCGTCCCTGCGAACGCAGGGACCCATACGCCGCGGCGGCAATTGTTTTGCAAGGTGTCAGCCATCGCGCTTCAATCGAGAGCACAACGCGGTATGGGTCCCTGCGTTCGCAGGGACGACAATTGTTATCGCGAGGCCGCGAACTACCGCTCTCTCCTCGTCGAACTCCCCCAGTTCTTCAGCGACGACCAGACGCCGCGGGTCAGGCGGAAGCGGTCGACCGGGGTCGAGGATCCCAGCGCCTCGAAGCGGTGCAACTCGACGCCGCTCCACTGGAAGCCGCATTTCTCGAGGATGTTGCGCGAGGCCGGGTTGGCGACGCGGGCGCCTGAAATCAGATGCTCGGCATCGAATTCCTCGAAGAAAAAATCGATCACCGCGCGCGCGGCTTCCGTGCCAAAGCCCTGGCCCCAATGCGCGACGCCGAGCCAGTAGCCGAGCTCCGGCGCGTCAGGCGCGCTGCGGTCGATGCCGACCATGCCGATCGGCGAATAGTTCTGTTCGATCAGAAACACGGTCTCGCTGTTATCGGCGGACGTCGCGCGCACGAATTCGACCGCGTGGTCCTGCAGATAGGGATGCGGCAGGCGGCGGGTGTTTTCCGCAATGCGCCGATCGTTGGCGAGATGCGCAATCGCTTTTACGTCCGCGAGCGTCGGCCGGCGCAACGTCAGCCGTTCGGTCTCGAGGACGCAGCTACTTGCCTCGCGCAAGGCCGGGGTTGGGATCGGGATGTCCTGCAACATGTCGGGCTCCTGATTGCGAAAATGCGCAAAATAAAAAGGGGAGGCCGGTTTCCCGCCTCCCCTTGGAGCCCTTTTCGACTCCGCCGGTTCAACAGGACCCGGCGGACTTAAGATGTGTCCACCGTCTATTCGGCCGCCTCCGTCATCGGGACTACCGATACGAAAGTGCGACCATTGGCTTTTGCACGGAACTCGACATGACCTTCGACCTTGGCAAAGAGAGTATGGTCGGTGCCCATGCCGACATTAAGGCCGGGATGCCAGGTGGTGCCGCGCTGACGCGCGATAATGTTGCCGGGAATCACGTGCTCGCCGCCATAGGCCTTGATGCCCAGGCGCTTGCCCGCTGAATCGCGTCCGTTTCGCGATGAACCGCCTGCTTTTTTGTGAGCCATGGCCCGTCTCCGACTTCGCTAAATTTTAGATCAATTCCTTGACGGAATCATTTCACTTTTTGTCACGCTTCAACTTTTCGTTGAAGCGCATCACTTCTTGTCGCTCTTGCCCTTCGCGGCGGCCTTGGCCGGGGCCTTCTTTGCAGCGGGCTTCGCCGCAGCCTTTTTCGCGGGCGCCTTCTTCTTGGCGGCCTTCGGTGCCTCGTCGCCCTCGGCGGCGGGCGCCACGACCTTTTCCCTCTTCGGCCGCGGGCCGATCGAGGGCTTGGCGTTATCGGTCAGGATCTCGGTGATGCGAAGCACCGTGATCTCGTCGCGATAGCCGCGCTTGCGGCGCGAATTCTTGCGGCGACGCTTCTTGAATGCGATCACCTTGGGACCGCGCTTGTGGTCCAGCACTTCGGCCGCAACGGAGGCGCCTGCCACCGTCGGCGCGCCCAGCACCGGCGTGTCACCGCCGACCACCAGAACTTCACCAAGCTGCACGATCGTGCCGACATCGCCGGCGATCTTGCCTATCTCGAGCACATCATCCGGAACGACGCGGTATTGCCGGCCGCCGGTTTTGATGACTGCGAACATCGTTTTTTTCCTTCGTGTTCGATCCCGGCCTCGGACATATTCCCAACAGGGCTTGCCCGGGTCGGCTTTTTGGTCAGTCGTTATGGGTACGATTTTCGCGCGGCCAAGGGCGAGCCCCATAGAACAAGGGCGAGCTCCACAGAATTCGCGCAAAAACAAGCGGCGCGAGAAATCCCGCGCCGGATGCGGGGACTTATAGCCGCAGAGCGCCGGGAGTCAAGGCAAGGAGACCCAAAAACCGGCCAAAAATGAAGGATTTGGCGCATTTCTCGCCGGCCCGGCCCGCCGCAGCGGGGCCGGACCCGGGCCACCTATTGAAACCAATGGGTTCCCCGCCCGTTGTCGCCAGCGAAATCCGGCAGGGGCTTGGGCGACATGGCAGAAGACACCATAACGACCACGGGCATCGCCCGCCACGGCGCCACCCGCCTGCCGTCGGTCGAGGTCGACAGTTTCAACATCGAGTTGAAGGACGACGAAGGCTTTCTCGGCGACCGCGCCAGCAAGGGGGCTTTCCGCAAGATCCTGGACAGCCTGCGCAAGCCGCTTAGGAAAAACGGCGACGATCCGCTGGGCAAAAAGTCGGCCGTCGAGATTCCCAAGGGCGAACTCGATGAGGCGCTGGTTGGCGCCGATGTCGGCGCCGCAGCCCTGGTGCATGGCGCAATCGAGGAGTTTGCCCAGGAGCTGGCCCATGTGACGCGGCGTTTCCTCAAGACCAAGGCGTGGGCGGATACCGAGCGCATCGTGGTCGGCGGCGGTTTTCGGCAGAGCCGGGTCGGCGAGATCGCCATTGCCCGCACCGACATCATCCTCAAGGCCGAGGATTTTGACGTCGATCTGGTGCCGATCCGCTTTCATCCCGATGACGCGGGCCTGATCGGCACGCTGCATCTGGCGCCGTCATGGATATTCGAGGGCCATGACAGCATTCTCGCGGTGGATATCGGCGGCACCAACATCCGCTGCGGCGTGGTGGAGACGCGCTGGAAGAAGGCGCCCGATCTTTCCAAGGCCGACGTCTGGAAGTCCGAGCTGTGGCGGCATGCCGACGATGAGCCGACGCGCGAAGGCGCGGTGAAGCGGCTGGTCAAGATGCTGAAGGACCTGATCGCGGCCACAGAGGCCGAAGGCCTGAAGCTCGCGCCTTTCATCGGCATCGCCTGTCCCGGCGTGATCAACGGGGACGGCTCGATCGAAAAGGGCGCGCAGAACCTGCCGGGCAATTGGGAGAGCAGCAAGTTCAACCTGCCGGCAAGCCTGGTGGAGGCGATCCCTCAGATCGGCGATCACGACACCGCCGTGCTGATGCACAATGACGGCGTGGTGCAGGGCCTGTCCGAAGTTCCCTTCATGCAGGATGTCGAGCGCTGGGGCGTGCTGACCATCGGCACCGGCCTCGGCAATGCGCGCTTCACCAACCGCCGGAAAGAGAACGGCAAGGACGACAAGAAGACGAAAAAGGGCAAGGATTAACGCTGTCCCCGCGCGGGTAAGGTTGACTGGTTAGGTTAAAACCGGGTTCGCGTTGCCGTTTCCACAGCGGTTGCTACCGTCATTTCGTCGCTCCGGCTGGCCGGCGAAGCCGCACTTCCCGGCCAGAATTTCAAAGCAGCGGCACGGGACCGTCAGTTTTTTGTCGCGTCTGGCGGTCCCACCCATTTTTCCGAAAGCCAGCCGATGCGCGTAAAGAACGCCGCGATGTCCGATGCTGCGCGATCGGGATCCTCGCGATGGGGAAAATGACCGACATCCCCAAACATCGCCAGATCGAGATTTGTAAAGGTCTCGCCGAGCCGGTCGGTCCATTGATAGGGAAACAGCGGATCATGCTCGGCCCAGCGAACACAGGTTGGCACGCCGATCGGCGGTAGCGCCGGCGCCTCACCCTTCATCATCCTGAGCCGGCCCGCATGGGCTGCGCGGTAATGCGCGAAGCCACCGGCAAGGTTTCCGGCTTTAAGGAAATTGTCGGTGAAGGCCTCGAGTTGATCGTCAAAGACGTGCTTGCGATGCGACCAGGCTTTCAGGAAATGCCCGATATAGAGCCGGCAGCTTTCGCGGCTCGCGCCGACGAGGGCTGGCGCCATCTCCATCTGGTGAAAGGATTGATACCAGATGTTGTTGAGGCGATCCGGCTCCGCCATCCGGGGTCCTATTCCAGGATAGACGAAATCGAAAAAGAACAGGCCGGCGATGCGCTCCTGCGCCAGCCGCGCCAGCGGCTGCATCAATGCGCCGCCGACATCGTGACCGACGATACCGGCCTGCGCGAGGCCAAGCGCATCCATCAATGCCAGCATGTCGGCGGCCTGCTGGTCGGGTCCGAACAGCCCCTCCGGCTTGTCGCTGTCGCCGAAGCCGCGCAGGTCGGGTGCATATAGCGTGAAGCGATCGGCGAGCCGCGTCATGACAGGCTCCCAGGTCAGCCAGAATTCGGGCCAGCCATGCAGCAACAGCAGCGGTCTTCCGGCACCCATGCGGGCGACGTGAAGTGCCGCGCCATTGGCCTGAACCGTCAAATGCTCCATTTTTGGCTCCTTTTTGCTTCCCAAGGCCGGCACGGATTTCTTGGCCCCGTGCCTTGTCTGGCCCGCCATCCTCGCCTAGAACTCGCCCCGACCGCGGGCCGAATCTGCCCGTCATGGCGCCTGGAGAGGTGGCAGAGTGGTCGAATGCACCGCACTCGAAATGCGGCATAGGTGCAAGCCTATCGGGGGTTCGAATCCCTCCCTCTCCGCCAGAACTGCCTACGATGTTCTGCGATCCTCCGCGATATTGTACGACAAAATTCCATTGTTTTCAGTTGCTTGAGGAGAGAGAATTGGTCGTGCGCGTTTGCGTTCGGTCGTCACAATTTTGAACGCATTCGTGGGTTGAATTGTGGGTGGCGACAGACTTTTGCCGTCGCCACCGAGGCCTCCCATGCCGCGCACGATAGATCGACTGACAGCGTTGAAAGTCACCCACGCGATCCGCAAACCAGGCATGTACGCCGACGGCGGCGGCCTCTATCTGCAGGTGAGCAACGGCAGCGCATCCTGGATCTATCGCTACATGCTCAAGGGTGTCGCGCGAGAGATGGGACTCGGCCCGCTCGCGCTCTATGGCCTGAAGGAAGCACGCCTGAAGGCACTCGATGCGCGCCGATTGCGTCACGAGGGCATCGATCCTATCGACGCGAGGCGCGCAATACGCACACAAGCAAAGCTGGACGCCGCGAAAGCGCTGACCTTCAAACAGTGCGCCGAGGCCTTCATCAAGGCGCACCGCGCCGGCTGGCGCAATGCCAAGCATGCCGCGCAATGGGACGCGACGCTCTCGACGTACGCAGAACCGATCATCGGTTCGCTGCCGGTGCAAGCGATCGACACCGCGCTGGTCATGAAAGTGTTGGAACAAGAGGTTCGCGATGCATCCGACAAGCCTGCGATTGCCCTTTGGACGGCAAAACCCGAGACGGCGAGCCGGCTGCGCGGGCGCATCGAGTCCATCCTTGATTGGGCAAGGGTGCGCGGATATCGCGACGGCGAAAATCCGGCGCGGTGGCGCGGTCATCTCGACAAGCTGCTGCCTGCCCGCGCCAAGGTGCGAAGGGTCGAGCATCACGCTGCACTGCCATACCGCGAGCTCCCCGATTTCATGACGGAGCTTCGCAAGCAGGAGGGTGTCGCTGCACGCGCCCTGGAGTTTGCCATCCTGACCGCCGCGCGCACCGGAGAGGTGATTGGCGCGTGCTGGGGCGAGGTCGACCTCGCCGCGAAACTCTGGACTGTGCCTGCCGGCCGGATGAAGGCCGGAAAGGAGCATCGCGTGCCTCTCAGCGCAAGGGCGGTTGCCATTGTCGAGGAAATGAAACAGCTCAGCGATGCGTGCACCGGGGGCGATCATGCAGGCGAAGGGGCAAGAGCGCCCGTGTTCCCTGGCGGCAAACGCGGTCAGCCGCTCAGCAACATGGCATTCCTGATGTTGTTGCGCCGAATGAAACGCGATGATCTCACCGCCCACGGCTTCCGCTCGACGTTCCGCGATTGGGCCGCCGAGCGGACGAATTTCCCGAGCGAGGTCGCCGAGATGGCATTGGCACACACCGTGAGTAGCAAGGTGGAACAGGCGTACCGCCGCGGAGACCTGTTCGAGCGCCGCCGGCGCATGATGGCGGCCTGGTCGACGTTCTCTGCCGCGGAGAAGTAAGCGCAATTTGGCAGCATGAAGAGCGAGGCGCGCCGACCTCTGCGGATATGGTTTTCCGTGCGACGGGCGCCGTCAACGATCTACGCCCGCTTCGCGGCGCGCTCGCAGGCGAGCGCGTCATTGACAGCGCCCGCCGCCCGGAAATCGCGCCGCCAAGCGATCGACAGCGAGGTCTTGCTGGACCGAAATATCGGCCATCTCAAGCTTCCCTCGGTGACCGAGGTAGCCGGCGGTCTGCGTCGACGGCCACGTCGGCGTTGAGCAATTCCGGCGTTGGTGTTGAAATCTTTGTTCGAATGGCAGTCGTGTTGCAGTGTCGATTTGCGCGTGATCGGCGAAGCAGCCGTGGAGGGCAAGATTAAAGCAAACTGGCGTTTGCTCGAAGCTATTGTCTGCACACTGATTTTTGGTCTGATGCCGAGAGCGCGACGGCGCGGACTCCGCCATTCCCTTGTTTTTGCTGCCGTTCCTGCGATGGCAGCCTGCCTATGGTTGTGTTCGAGGTTACGGGCGGCAACATCATCGGCATGAGCCGCGACGAAATCTCCGACTTCCGCCCGCGACCCGGACGCATCCGTGATCGTGGAGCGCGCCGTGGGCGGCCGAAGTCCTTCTTCGCACAAGTGATGAAGGCTGCTGCAAAGGCCAACGGAGGCTTGCTGACGCCAGCGCAGTTGCGCGGCAGGAGCAATAGCTCACCGCGTTCGACACGTCCCAGGAAGGGCCGCTGCTCGCGGATCGGCCGGGGTCAGGTCGCGGCCGACCGGTTGAAGTTAGCGGCAGAGCAAAGGAGCCCCAGCCGGCGCATGCGCCGCGTCGTGGTCAAAGCGCGTATTGTTCGCTTGAAGGCCGGCAGCAGGGCAGCCCATGCCCATCTCAACTACCTGCAGCGCGACGGTACGACCCGGGATGGCGGGCGAGGCCAGCTCTATGGACCGGACGACGACCGGGTGGATGGGCGAACCTTCGTCGAGCGCGGCCGCGGGGATCGCCACCAGTTCCGCTTCATCGTCGCGCCCGAAGATGGCGACCGGCTGTCCGACCTTCGCGGTTTCACCCGCGAAGTGATGCAGCAAATGGCAGAGGATCTCGGCACCCGGCTCGATTGGGTCGCAGTCGATCACTTCAACACCGGCCACCCGCACAGCCACGTCGTCATTCGAGGCAAGGATGATCTCGGCAAGGATCTGATCGTTGCCCAGGACTACATCACCGATGGGTTGAGGCTGCGCGCCCAGGAACGGGCGACCTTGGAACTTGGTCCTGAGACCGACCTCGAACTGCGGACGAAGCTTCAGGCGGAAATCTCCGCCGAGCGCATTACCCGCATCGATCGTGCGATGATCGCCGAGGCCGACAATGCTTTCCTCGACCTGCGGCCGGAGGCTGGCCAAAGCCGGGCCGATCTCGATCGGACGCTGCGCATCGGACGCTTGCAGGTCTTGGGGCGCTTCGGGTTGGCGAGGGAGGTCGAGCCCGGCGTGTGGCACCTTTCCGATCGGCTCGAACCGGCATTGAGAGAACTCGGTGAACGCGGCGATATCATCAAGTCCATTAACCGCTCTCTGACCGCGCGGGGTGAGGCAAGGAGCGCCGAAAATATCCTCCTGCATGGTCAGACAACCTCGGTCCCGGTGATCGGCCGGCTGATCGGAAAGGAACTGACCGACGAACTTGGGGACCGGGTCGGTATCATCGTCGACGGAATCGACGGGCGCGTCCACCATGTGGTGTTGGGCGAGGCCGCCATGACTGACGAGGCGAAGATCGGCGCCATCGTCGAGATTGGGCGTGCACCCTCCGCGCCACGGCCGGCCGATCGCAACATCGCTGAGCTTGCGAAGGACACTGGCGAATACCGTCCGAGCGAACATCGAGCGATCGCCAAAACTGGTCAAGTGCGGGTTCCCGGGGGCGACTACGATGCATATGTCGAGAGTCATGTGCGTCGACTGGAGGCCCTGCGCCGTGCCGGCATTGTGGAGCGGGCCGATGCCGACCGCTGGCTGATCCCAGACGATCTCGAGGCCCGCGCCCAGACCTACGATGCCAGTCAGGGTCGCCGGGCCAGTCTTCGAGTCCTCTCGGCCTACGATCTCGACCGTCAAGTAACCAGCGACGGTGCGACCTGGCTCGACCGTCAACTGATCAACCGCAACACCGGCATTCTTGCCGATGCTGCCTTCGGCGCGGAAGTGCGGAGCGCACTCGAACAGCGCAAGGACGAATTGATCCGGCGGGGCCATGCTTGGCGCACTCCCGAGGGAGGCGTGCGGGCGAGAGGCGACCTCCTGCCCACACTCGAACGGCTGGAGGTCGAACGCGTCGGACGGAAGCTGGCGGTGCAACGAGGCCTTGCGTTCAAGTCAATAGAAGATGGTCAGACCATTCGCGGCAAGTTGATAGGCTCGACCCAGCTTGCCAGCGGGCGCTTTGCCATGATCGACGACGGCCTCGGTTTCAGTCTCGTGCCCTTGCGGCCGGTGATCGAGAAGGAAATCGGCCGCGAGATCGTCGGCGTCGTGCGCGGGGCCGACATCTCCTGGCAATTCGGGCGGAAGCGAGGACTCGGGATTTAGGAGATAGCTTCAAAGCTCGCGCGTCGTTACCGCTCCGAAGCGCTTCAGTTTCTTGGCCCTTCGAATGAGCCGGGGCCGCCGTTTGCCGAGATCCACTCTGCTCCACACGATCTAGATCAAACCTACTGGGCGGCGTGAGCGTCGGGGTCAGGAGGCTCAAATGACACCGACTCCTTCACTCGATAAAGTGAGACCAACAAAGGGCCAAGAACGCGCCCTGAGGACGATGCTAAGAAGTCTCCTAGGCAAGTTTGATTTCGACAGACTATGTCTAGGAAAAGTTGCCGCCGTCGACGATGAGGTTCTGGAAGTCTTGGTGCCGGCCGATTCCCAAGCTCTCACGCGCGAAATATATTGCGGACCGACGGCCGCTTCGGACATTGATTAGCGCACATGCGACGGCCGAAGTCCGTGGCATAAGGGTTACAAGCGAGAGAAATCTGGCATATCGAGCAGCATACAGGTCGAACCACGTATGCCAGCTAACCGGCGTCGTAGTCTGGGACAGTTGCTGTCGTTCCGGCGGCATCTGCTCCATGGGCCAAGAGATGTTGCGGGCATGTCGGCGACACAAATCCGCGCGCAAAGGCCTGATCAGTGGCGATTTTGCTGGATTGGCAAACGACGTAGGTCGTCAATCAGCTTTGCTAGAGAAGCGTCATTTGGCGTGAGCTTTACGAGACGCTCCGCATAATCCAGCGCACTTTTGGTATCTCCGACTTCACCACTGAAATTGATCATCGCGGCGAGCGAGTCCCGATCGTTGGGATGACGTTGCAGATTGGCTCTCAGAATCCCGATAGCGTCGCCGCGTCGTCCGGCCGATTGTAGGCCCACGGCATAGATATAGGCGTACCGCGCCTGCTCCGGCGCGAGGTCGGCTGCACGGCGCAGCTCATCGAGCGCGGCGTCAGATTGCTTCAGGCGAACGAGGGTCAGGCCCAGCGCGTGGTGAATGGACGCGTCCTGCCCCGATTCTGCAATCGCGTCGCGCAGCACTTGTTCGCCTTCGCTGTCCCGTCCTCTACCCCGGTAGAGATCCGCAAGATTGATGGCCGCGGCCGAGAAGAAAGGATCAAGGCGAAGCGCGGCACGGTATTCCGCCTCGGCTTCGCCGACATTGCCCTGCCGGGCCGCGAAGTTGCCGAGCGCCGTGCGTGCCTCCGGCCGGTCGGCATTCAGCCGCTGCGCCGCGACGAAGTCGGTTGCGGCTCCAGCGAAGGCCTCGCGATCCGCCTTGCTTAGGGTTGTCGAGGAAACCGACGCCAGCAGCTCGGCGGCACGAATGCGCACGCCGCGTATCGGGTCCGTCAATGCCGGACCAGCAATCGGAAAAAGCTGGCCTGCCGGCAGGCCTTCGAGCATGTCGAGCGCGCCGATCCGCACCGTCGGATCAGGGTCAGCCAGCGATCGCTTGGCCAGTTCGACATCCGCGCCGGGCAGCTCTGCCATCGCGCTGGCGCGGGCATAGCTGGAAATGTCGGTCGACGAAGCTACCGTGGCAAGCAGACGCTGGGCATCTGGCTGCTCCGTCCACGCGGCATGAAACGCCGCGACGTAGGCGCGGTCATCGGGCTTCCTCTCGCCGAACCAGCCGGCGACCTTTTCGGCCGCCCATTGCGCCGATTGATTTTTGTGGCAGTCATTGCACGCGTTCGGGGTGCCGAATTTCACCGAAAGATCGGGCCGCGGAATTCGAAAACCGTGGTCATGGCGGCGATCGACCACCATGTAGCTTCGCGCCGGCATGTGGCACGACGCGCAGTTCAGGTCCGGGCCGGCATGCTGACGATGCGCAACCGTCTGGTATTTCGCGGGTGCATGGCACTGCCCGCAGACGTCGTTGACCGCGGCTTTGAGCTTGCCGCTGTGCGGATCATGGCAATCGCTGCAGGTGACGCCGGCGGCAAACATCCTGCTCAGCTTGAACGGCGCGTAGTTGTAGGTTTCCTCGTCGTCGCGCATCTGGCCGTCGGCATGGAACAGTCGGCGGTCAAGCAGCGAGACCCGGTGCGTCTCAGACAACAACTGGCCCGGCTTCCAGTCCTCAGCCAGTTGCCCGCGCCGTGCATGGCAGAGGCCGCAGGTCTCCACCTCCTTGCGCAATGAGGCAGGCGGTGCGCTCCGCCGCGGGAACGCGTTCGAGGGATCGGCGCTCCACGATACCCCTGTCCGCTCGTCGAACCTTGCTAGCAGGCCTTTGAGGGGATCGCCGCGCTTGCCCTCCCTCGCCCACGCCACGTGGCTCGAGCCCGCGCCATGGCAGGCCTCGCAACCCACGCTGATTTCCGCGAAGCTGGTCGCGAAGCGATCTTCCTTCGCGTCGTAATTCTTGCGCACGCCGGTCGAATGGCATTCCGCGCACATGAAATTCCAGTTCTGACGCAGCTTCGTCCAATGCAGGGGATCCTTATGCGTGATCCCGCCGTCGGGATAGAGATGAAACCAGCGCTGGCCGCCCTGGTCCCTGGGCCTGGTGTCCCATGCGATGGAGAGAGCCTGCACACGGCCGTCCGGAAACTCGATCAGATATTGCTGCATCGGATCGACGCCGAAGGTGTATTTCACCTCGAACGCAGCAAGCGTTCCGGCCGCTCCGTCCGTTTCGACGAGGAATTTGTCGCCGGACCGGAAGAAGCGCGAGCGCGTGCCCTGATAATCGAAGATGGCATCATTGAAATCGCCACGCACGGACTGCGCGCTGGCATGAGCCATCGCGCCCTTGTGCTGCGACGAGCGCCACAGCCGCGCTTCGGAGGGATGGCAGTCGGCGCATTTCTCGCTGCCGACAAAGCCGGCGCCCGCTGTCTGCAACGGGCGGCCGGTATCGCGGTTACGGCTCAAGAACAGTCCACCCCCAACCAGCAGGAATAGAAGGCCCGATGCCAGCGCGAGCAGGACAGCGCTCCGGAAGTTCATGAGCGGTGCGGTCGTCCCAGAATCGCCTTTAGGCCGGGACGGCTGCTCTGCCTGCTTAACTTTCTTCCGCCTAGGCCGCTTACCGGAAGCTTTTGCCACGTCCTCGGTCCAATTGAACTTGCGAGCACCGTACCATACAGGACCGCTTTAGCTAATGGCGCGCGAAATAGAGCGGCGTTCGGAGCATCAATTGATAGGCAGGCTTGGGCACCCACATGACCTGGGCAGTTACGCCAAACAGGCGATTGTCGCTATCGTCCATCCGGTCAAGATCGAACCGGACGATCGGTTCAGTGAATGGCTGAATCGACGCGATGTTCAGCAGTTGCGCCCCACCAAAATGTTGAACGCCGGCGCGGGCCGTGAACTTCCAGTTGTCCGGCCATTGGTAATAGCCGCCGACAAAGCCAATCACACTGGGGTGGATCCGGGCCAAAGTGCTTCCGACCTCAACACGCGTGTCCTGGAAACCCGCAAGCAATCCCCTCGTCTCATCCTTGTCGAAGGCATAATCCAGCTCGACAATGTTCGTGAACGTCGTGGTAGCGAAAGCCCCATTGGGTATCGACTGTGTAATTGTTGACTGCCAGGTCACGGTGGGAATCGAACCGCCGTTCTGCTGATACACGTCGGCTTGAAACCCAACATTCCAGCTCGTGATCGCCGGCGCAGACCAACCCGAGCCCGCCTCGGTCGAAGTCGCAGAAATTCCTGCATAGAGGGAAACGCGATCGCTTACGTCAACGGTCAGCGGCAGATCAACGCCTGCGGCCTGGACCGGCGGCAACGACCCGCCAGTGAGCGCAGCCGGGGTCTGGGCGTTCATGAACACGATGCGATGCAAGGCTGTGAACAGCGCGGAACCGCCGAGCCAGATGGGCAGGGAGCCAGCAGGAACGCTGGCGTAGTTCGTCCTCATGTCGAGGTAGACGTTCGGCGGTGCCTGCGAAGAACCAGCATCGTCGTCCGCATCGCCGCCAAACGCAAGACCGCCAAGGCCCGTCCAGATCAGGGCGGCAAGCACCGCCCTGCCACCGATTGGAAGCGGCTCAAGTGTCGGGCTTCGCATTTGCAGACAGCTCCCCGCAGCAATTCAATCGCCAACGATCCTGCAGCGGTCGGCGTGAAAGCTCACACAAGGTTACATTCGAAGATCATTGTCGTGAAGCGCAATTCTTGTCTCGCGTGCGAGGTCAATCAGGGACACGCAAAACGTCAGGAGCGCTGCCATGAACAGTATGGCGATGCCGTATTCGTGCGCCACGCTCATCAATGCACTGATGAATGCGACGACGATGATCAGCGCCGTGAGGATGGCAGCAAGAACGGAGCAGAACAGCGAACGGTTCAGCAGCGCCGCGCGACGGCGCAGACGGGGAATATCCCCTTTCAGATAGGCCTTCGAAGTGTCGCTGTCGGCGATACCATGCAGGTATTGCGAACGGTCGACCACGCGATTGATCTTGGATATCACCACCGAAATGAACGCCGCGACCGCGCCAAGAAGGAACGCCGGCGCGGCGACATTGCCGATGATGCGGCCAAGCTGGTCGATCGACGGCGTCACCGGCAGGAGCTCGATCACGCTCTGCATGCGGTGCCCCTCCCGTTGGACGGATGAGCCGCGAATGGAGCATTAGCTGCCATGTCGGACGCACGGCTTTCTACGAGACACGCTTCACGCCGGGAGGCTGCCAGGTTCCTTTGCCGACGGGAAGGATCGAAGGCTTCTCGGTCCTGGGCCAGTACAGGCGCATCGCCAGATAGATCGGACCATCCGGGGCTGGCAGCCAGTTGGCTTCCTTGTCCGCGCCGGGCGATTTGTTCTGGATGTAGATCGTCAGCGACCCATCCGCGTTCTTTTTGAGATCGGGCAGCATGGGCGAGTTGACCAGATAGCGGTTGATCGGATTCTTAATGAGCAACTGCGTCTTGCCGTCATACATCGTCACAGACCAGAACGCATTCACCGGCGGCAACTGACCTGCGGCGAAAGTGATCGTGTAGGCGTACTTGCTGCCGTCGAGCTTCCGGCCGTCGCTGTCGACACGCGACATGGGATATGTCGCCTCCACGGCATCGTTGCCGTAGATTCCGCCCTTGGCACCGGCCGCGCGCAGGAGCCAGTTGCCATTATAGAAGGCACTGTCGCCGAAATAGGACGCGACGCGCCAGCCGTTCATGTCGGTGCCGGCCTTGGCGAGATACTCGTCCACCTTGCGCTCGCCCTCCTTCATGCCCAGGGCAACCTCCGCCTTCTGCTTCAGCGGGAGATCCTTGAAATTGAATGTCTTGCCGGCTCCGATGCCGATGCGTGCAAGCTTGGCACGGATATCCGCTTCCACGGGCTGAGCCGGCGCAAACTGGAGCGCGAAGTCGAGGTATTCGAAGAAATTCGTCTTCACCAGTTCCTTATTGATCTTTGGAAACTTGATCTCCGGCGCAGGCGGCGGCGGTGGCTGGTTGAGATACCTGGAAAGCGGTTGCACCTTATACCCGGCCTGAATCTTCTTCACGTTTTCCATGTCATCCGGGCCGAAGAGCTGGGTGCGATAGGCCGCGGCGGAGAACTGCGTGGTCGACCTGAAAACCTTCTTGATGCCGGCGGGCGTTTCCCCTTTCCAGTCCGGTCCGGCGACCATGTAGTCACCGGCTTCGCTTCCAGTCGCCCGACTTCCGATATAGCCGTAGTTGTAGCAATTGGCGTCGCAGAGCATGACCGAGTAGTAACGCTTCGGGTCGACGGCTGGAACGGACAGGATGATCGGCTCGGCCCGCAAATCCATGAACAGCATGGAATAAGGCGTATCGCTGTTGGGCGTAATGACCGCCGTATCCTTGTAGGTGAAGACTCGCGCCTCGTTGTTGATTTGATTGAACGGCGCCTTGAACTGGCTTGAGGAGCGGTCGATGGCATACTCGTACATCACCGCGTAGTTCATCACGATCGGCAAACCATAGATGAATCCTTCTTCGGCGATAGCCTTTACGTCGAAGAAGCCGGGCCGCTCTTGTTGAGCAAACGACCAGATCGGCGTGAACGCCGCGCCGGCAACCGCAAGAGACACGCCGGACAGAAGAAAATCGCGCTTGGTCAACATGGTTCGTCTCCCGTGTCATTGCTGGCGTGCTTGAAAGCTGCGCATTAGCTCGCTCAATATCATGATCGATGCCTGGTTTGCGGAAGCCACGCGATCGAAGGAGGAGCGCGAGTTCTCCACACGCTCCCCCCCACGGTTGAGTTCTAGACTTCCCAGTCAGTCGCTGGCTTTCTTCACTGCGTCCTGCATGGCCTTACGATCTGTCTCCGCAAGTTGCTCCGGGCCGATCTTGATAGTCAGCTTGTCGATGGTGCCTGTGAATTTGAAGGGCAGCGTATAGCTGTCATCCACCGGCGTACGGGTGTCCATTCCAATGTCGAAGGACTCATCGATCGCCATCATGAAGGGAATCGTGTGCTCCATCTTTTGTTGCGCTAAAACTTTCCCGTCGACCGACAGCACACCAGCTCCACCCTTGCCCAAGCCCGGTCCATCGTATTTGAAGTCGAACACGATGGTGTGCTTGCCAGGCTCGAGCGACCTGCCCAGCCAGTCTTCGGCTCCGACGCCGCCTTCCCAACGGTATCTCTTCAGGTTCAGCATGTTATAGACAAACACCGGCTTGCCCTTGAGCAGGTAGAGGCCGTAGCCACCGAACCGACCGCCGAAAGTTGCGATCATGCCCTCGGTACCGGCGCTCGGCATCGTGATTTGTGCTGTGATCGTGTAGTTTCGGTTGAGCAGGCTCGGCGCGTTGCCAATTGGAATATCCACATTCTCGCCGGTGTAGGTGAATTCCGATCGCCCTGCAGTCCCGCTGGGCCGTGCCGTGAGAAGACGTGGCAGGACAGAGTTGTCCAGCGGTAGCACCTGATACTTTTTCGCTTCCTCGAGGAATAATGCCTGCATCTCCTTGAGCTTCTCAGGTTGCTTGGGAGCAAGATCGTTTGCTTGAGAGAAGTCCTCGGAGATGTTGTAAAGTTCCCACTTGTACTGCTCGACCGGCGGCAACGGCTTCGTGCCGACTAGCCACGGCGGCTCCGGCGGCGTCGTGGCCGCATACCAGCCATCGTGATAAATGCCGCGATTCGCGAACATCTCGAAATACTGGGTGGTGCGCTTGGAGGGTGCGTCGGCGCTCGCCTTGTCGAACGTGTACGCCATGCTGACGCCCTCGATGGGCTTCTGCTTGATACCGTCGACCATGTCCGGCGCCTTGATGCCGGCCGCCTCGAGGATCGTCGGCACAATGTCGATCATATGATGGAATTGGGTGCGGACGCCTCCGACGTCATTGATGTGGCCGGGCCATGAGATGGCCATGCCTTGCCGCGTCCCGCCAAAATGCGACGCGATCTGCTTGGTCCATTTGAAGGGCGTGTCGAATGCCCACGCCCACGGCACTGCCATGTGCGGATAGGTTTGGTCGGAACCCCAGGATTCGTAGTAGCGGAGATACTCGATCTCGGGCAGATCAAGCACACCGTTGGCGACGGTCAACCAGTTCGGCGTGCCCATCATCGAGCCTTCCGAGCTCGTGCCGTTGTCTCCGTTGATGTAGATGATAAGCGTGTTATCGAGCTTGCCCATGTCCTCCACGGCCTGGATCACACGGCCGATCTCGTGATCATTATAGGCGGTGTAGGCCGCGAACACGTCGGCCTCGCGAATGACGATCTTCTTCTTCACCTCCGAGAGCGAATCCCACTTCGGCAGTGAGTCTGGCCATGGGGTGAGCTGGGTGTTTGCAGGGACCACACCCAGGCGCTTTTGGTTGGCGAAGATCTTCTCGCGCAGCTTCTCCCAGCCCTCGTCGAACAGGCGCATCTTGCTGATCTTGTCGATCCATTCCTTGGTCGGCTGGTGCGGGTCGTGCGTCGCCCCAGGCACGTAATAGACCAGGAAGGGCTTGTCCGGAGCCGAGGCACCGAGTTCCTTCATGTACTTGATGGCCTCGTCCGCCATGTCGGTGACGAGATTGTACTCCTTCCTGCCGACCCACGGATAAATCGGGCTGTGATTGCGGAAGAGATACGGGGTCCACTGGTCGGACTCGCCGCCCATGAAGCCATAGAAATACTGGAAGCCCATCCCGCTCGGCCATTGGTCGAACGGCCCCGCCGCGCTGTACTGGAACGCCGGCGTGTTGTGGTTCTTGCCGAACCAGGAGGTGGCATAGCCGTTGTCGCTCAGGATCCGGCCGATGGTCGCGTTCTCCGGACCGATGATCGAGTTGTAGCCGGGGTAGCCGGTCGCAAATTCGCTGATCTGGCCGAAGCCGACCGAGTGATGATTGCGACCGGTAATCAATGCCGCCCGCGTTGGCGAACACAGGGCAGTCGAGTGAAACTGCGTATAGCGCAATCCGGCCTTGGCAATCCGATCCAAAGCCGGTGTCGGGATCACGCCACCGAAGGTGCTGGGCACACCGTACCCGGAGTCGTCGGTCATGATCAGCAGCACGTTGGGCGCGCCTTTGGGCGGCACGACGGTCGGGGGCCACCAGGGCTTCGAGCTCTTGGCGTCCTGCGTGATTGTGCCGCCGAATTTCGGCGGCGGCGGTGGAAGCTGGTCGCCGGGAATGGTGATGGTCGCAGCCGGGGAGCCAGGCGGCGGCGTGGTTGACTGCGCTTGCTGTGCAAACGCCGGGGCGGATATCGCCGATGTCAAGAACAGTATGGAAGCAATCGCACGAAAAATCATTGCAAGCCCTCCTGAGAGGCGCGCAAACGCGCGGATATTCTCAGTCTTGAGGATCAAGCAGAGAGCAGCGTTGACACAGATCAACCCACGCGGTGGCGGCGCCTAGGGGCAGATTCGGTCGCCTCGCTACGCTAACCAGCGGGGCACGCTCATCTTTTGTATAGGATTACCGGTGTCACGCCGGTCAAGCATCTGCGACACGCCATCACATTGAAGAGCAGAACATGCTCACACTCGTCATCGTGCGGCACCGAACGAGCCGAACAACGGACGTTGAGCGAAATCAACGGGAAGAAATTTCAGGGTCTCAAACTTTCAACGGCAAGCTTTCCTGATCTTCACCTTGGATCGACCGCGACACGCTATGCTCGCTCACAAGCTCAATCATCCGGTCGCCGGCGTCGTGGTCGCGATCACCTTGGTTGCAGCAATTTCGTTGGTTTCTTGGCAGAAACTTCCTGCGAAGCATCGGCTTGCGATCAAGAGCGATCGTCTCGAGCAGAGCAATCGTCGTGACCTGGGGGGTGGCTGTGCACAGGCCGCGTGGCCCTATGGATGTGGCTGGCAACTGCCTCCGGAAAGACGAGAAACAAAAAGGCACTCACCCAAGCGGCGGCAGGGGTTGTTTTGGCTTCTCTCATGATCACGCGCGAAGCTTGCGGCTCCGCCGGGCGGCGTGAATTTCGTTAAGGGAATAATCAGCAGCTACCCGCTCTCAAAATACCTGCGGCGGAACTTTGGAATCTCTCGCGGACTAGGCGACGTGACACCTCTCGATCTCGGTCAAACGAGACACGGGCATTGCCTCAGGGGCGGGGGCAGTTATTCCCGTAGAATCCCGGAATCGGCATCCACCCAAGCTGCACAATAGCGCTGTACTGTGCTCCTTTTGCTACATCCGGTTGCCAAATATTCCTGTCACCATGACGGCTATCGCCCGGCGCAGCATGCCTGTCATATTGTCAGTATCATATTCAGCGCTCACTCGGAGCGAGGCTCTTGGTTCGGCAGGGGATTGCCATGAGAATGACGAAAGCGCTTGTTGCTATTGCATTCGCGGCCGTTGCATCAGTACCGACGATTGTCTGGGCAGATGAGAGTGGCATCAGCTTCTGGATTCCGGGCACATTCGGCAGCCTCGCGGCCACACCTCAGCAGCCCGGCTGGACGGCTGCGTCAATTTACTATCATACCTCAGTGTCTGCCGGTGGGGACGTGGCGCGCGCCCGCGAGATTCAGATCGGTCGTATTCCCGCGAATTTGACAGCTACTTTGAACGCAAACGTCAATGCGAACGTGGATCTTGGCCTGCTGAACGCGACCTACGTCTTTGCAACACCAGTTCTCGGTGGTCAGGCGTCTGCCAGCCTGATCGGAATCTACGGCGCAAATACAACCTCGCTCAACGGACTGGTGACGGGCTCACTTTCAACGCCGGGCGGCTCAATTCCGTTCTCGCGCTTTGATTCCATCAGCGACTCCATCACCGGCTTCGGTGATTTGATCCCACAGTTTGCACTGCGCTGGAATGCCGGCGTCAACAACTACATGACCTACATCACCGGTGATATCCCTGTCGGCGCTTACCAGTCCACGCGCCTCGCCAATATCGGGCTCGGGCATGGGACGATCGATGCGGGCGGCGGCTATACCTACTTCAATCCACAGACCGGACATGAACTTTCCGGCGTGCTCGGCTTCACCTACAATTTCACGAATCCCGACACGCAGTATCAAAGCGGCGTCGACATGCACTTCGACTGGGGCGCCTCGCAATTCCTGAGCAAGCAGGTCCAGGTCGGTCTGGTGGGCTACGTCTACAAGCAACTCGGCTGCGACAGCGGCTCCGGGGATCGCGTCGGCTGCTTCCGCTCTCAGGTGGCCGCCGTTGGCCCGCAGATCGGGTTTATATTCCCGGTCGGCGACATGCAGGGCTACCTCAACTTCAAGGCTTACAAGGAATTCGCCGCGGAAAACCGGCCTGACGGCTGGAACGCCTGGGTGACGTTTGTCATCTCGCCGGCAGCGCCTGCGCCGACCGCGCCGCCGAAGCGGATGATAACGAAGTAGTCGGCTTCACCGCGTGTCAACCGTTGTGGTCGTCACGATGCCTCGGCGTGCTTGCGGGCGGCTTTCCGCTAAGCTGTCGAGTCTGCTGGATTGGGTACCTGTCCGCTATAGTGGCGCGTTTGCTGAACACATCGCGAGCAACGACCTTGCCACAGGATCGTCAGGAAACGCCCGCAGGATGTCTTCGTAGCGGCGGGCAGCGACATCGAATTCCCCACGATCGAAGTAGCTTGAAGCATCCCGCGTCATCTCGCACAGCCTGACGACTTCCGATGATGCCTTCAAGTCCGGATCGTTGTTGGTCCTGATTCCGAGAAGCTCGTAGATCATGAACTCGTGCTTGCGCCCCTTGACCTGAACTTTCCTGATGGGCCTTGCCACGATGTCCGGTCCGATGGCCTCGACGACACTGTCGCTGATGCAGATTGTGGTGCCGAAGGTCTTGTTGATGCCTTCGAGCCGCGAGGCGACGTTGACACCGTCGCCCATCACCGTGTAGCTCAGCCGCGAGCTTGAGCCGACATTTCCGACTAGGACATTCGCACTGTGCAAGCCGACACGCAGGTGCAACTGCGGCCGTCCCTGTGCTTTCCATTCCGCATTGAGCTGTTGCATCCGCCGTGCGGACCGCAACGCGCCACAGCAGGCTCGGAGAACGTGGTCGTCGCGATGGCTCGGCGCACCCCAGAACGCCATGATGCCATCGCCGATAAACTTGTCGACCGTGCCGGACTCCTCCGCAATTGCCTGCGAGACGGCCTCAAAATAGACCGACAATTGAGCGAGCAACTCGTTCGGCGCCATCTGCTCCGCGAGACTGGAAAAATCCCGTAGGTCGGAAAACAGCACAGTCATGAAGCGCGGCTCAACGCCGAGCGTCAGCGGAGTTCCGGTCTTGATCAGCTGTCGGACCAAGTCGAGCGGTACGAACGAGGAGAACGAGCGCAGCGAGGTCTCGAACAGCGACACGGCGGTTTGAAGCGCCTTGATCTCCTTTATGTTCGACGACTGCGACAACGAGTGCGAGAATGTCAGGTCCTCGACCGATCGCAACTCCTGCGACACACCTTCGATCGGCCGCGACAGCCGTCGTGAGAACACATAGATCAGCAGCAGCTCGATGCCGGTCAGGGCGGCAGTCAGGACGATCATCTGCCTGTTCGTTCGTTCGAGCGTGCCGACAAAGTCGGCAGTCGGAGTCAGGATGATGACCTCCCACGGGGAACCGAAACTGCCAGGAAAGCGGGCAAACGAGGCACTGATCTCTTCGCCGCTCCGCGGCGAGCGGAACAAGAAGTCGTCGTTGTTCGAACTGCTCTGGAGGCGATAGGCTTCGCGCACGTCATCGTCGGCGATCGTGTCAAGTCTCGCTAGTTCCGGTCGGCCGTTGTCCGTCCGAAGGGCCTTTCGGAGGTCGGGCGCCGCGATGATCGTGCCGTTGCTCGGATTGGCGATGATCGTGGTGCTGTGGGGGCTGGCGCGATGGCTGGTGAGAAACCGTGACAACACGTCGAGCGTAAGATTGGCCGAGGCGCAGCCAATGAACGTGCCGTCCCTGATAATCGGAAATCGGATGGAAATGATCGGATAGCCGGTATCCGGATTGAGGGATGGTGCTTCGACGATGAGAGCGCGCGCTTCCTTCGCAGCCTGGTACCCAGGTAGAGTCCTGATATCGGTGGTTGTCTCGACATCGTAATTCCCGACGACATGAGGCCAAATGTCAAAAAACGTCCGATGCCGGACTCGTCGCGTCGAGCCGGAAAAGCTGTCGATATAACTGGAGTGCCAGTTCGCTGACGACGGGATCTTTGGATCGGAGCGCCTGCGGTCGTCGTCGATCCGGGTCACTACACGATGATAGCCGTCTTCTAAGCTGACATAGGCGGCATCAATCTGCCGCGCCGAGGTAAGCGCCTGATAGAGCAGGTCCCGGCTCTCCTCCTTTCGAAACGCCTCCGGATCCTGTGCGGCGACTGTTGCAAGCAGCGTCAGCGTGGCTGCAACCGGATTGATCAGGTTCTCCGCGTCTTCAACGCTCGCCTGTTTGGTCTTGGCGACAACGTCGTTCAGAGTCGCGTTGATCGCGGCGGCGTTCTGCCGATAATTGTAGACCAGGATGAAGATCAGCACGGGAATGCTGAGAAGGACGAACAATCCCGACATCACCGCGCTGAGCCGCATTGCGCCGAACGCGCGGGCGTTTCGGTAGAGAACCCAAACCAAAGCGAAAGCAAGAATTGTCGCGAGCAGAGTCCACAACGCTACATGCAGCCACGCTCGCCATCCTCCGTCGGTGGGCATGTATATCAGTCCCTCGGGCAGATTCCCCTCACGCGTCATGCCAAGATCAACATAGGTCTTGGCTATGGACTGCCAACGCTCGCGGCTTTGATCGCCGATCGGCGTGAGATGTGGCTGGATCAGCAGTTCGGTCCGCGCCGCCTCGAACAGCAGCGCCTCACGGCTCTTCTGCGTCACGTACTTGCGACTGATCAGGTCGACGATCTCGTCCTTGTGGGCGAGAGCATACTCCCAGCCCATCAGGCTGGCCGCGCGAAACGCCCGCACGCGCTCGGCGTGCTCTGCGACTTGCCGTTTCGAGGTGCACAGATTATCGCCGTAAAAGTCGACCCCGTAGGAGCGGGGCGCGAACGTCAAATATGGCGTGCCGAGCTTTTCGAGCGCATAAGTTTCGTTGGTGTTGTAGGCCACCATCGCATCCGCCTTGCCACTGAGCAGATCGCGCGGGTTACCATCATGGTCGATGCGAGGCAGGCTTGCGTAGTCGACGCCTTCATGCTTCAGCATCGCAGCGATGTCGTCGCTGCCGGGCGCATCCATCAGACGGTGTCCCTTCAATTCGGAGACCGTACGGATGCCAGCGCGGTACGGCACCAGGATAACGGCCGCTGAGTGTTGAAAAACCACGCCGAGGACCACGTTGTTCGCGCGCTCGGCTCTATCGACGAGTACGCTGGTCGAGCACACGCCAAAATCTGCGGCGCCTGCGGCTACCGCGGCACCTGCATCCAGGCCAGGGCCACCCTCGCGAAGCTCGACCTCGAGGCCCTTGTCGCGATAAAAGCCCTTCTCGATCGCCGCGTAGTAGCCGGCGAACTGGAATTGGTGCTTCCACTTGAGCTGTAGCGAGACCTGATCGAGCGCGCGGGCGGAGCTAATCGTCAGCGCGGCGGCGCATGCGATAACGCAGGCAGACGACCAAACCCGCCGTCGCCACATCGAGCAACTTTCCCTTGCCTTGGACATGCCGGGCTGTGCGCGCATTGCCAGCCTTAATGTTTATAATGTCGCACCACCATCAAAAATAAGCGGGCGCGCCGTTCGGGAGCGTGACTTAGATCAAGTCTCACCATTTCCGGGCCCTTTGCCCACGCCACCGAAGCGGATGATCGCAAGGTAATCGCCTTCACCGGGGCAGTCGCTTTGGACCAGCGGCAGACGTGCCCGGATTTCTCGCCAAGGCTGGCACCGATCGGCAGTCAGCCTTCGCTTTTCATTAAAGTGCTCGAGTCGTTTGAAATGGATCAAACCGATCCGTCGCGGCGTCCTTCCTGACGCGAAAGCTAGAAACAGCGCCGAGTCAGTGGTCTTGCGCCAAACAAAATCGGCTGCGCTTGCAGGCTGAGACCGTTGCGGCAAGGCGATGCAATGCCTGTCTTTACTCTGTAAGCACTACTGACATACAGCGATCGCAAACCGCACGGTTTCCCATAAGTCACTGAGTTGGTTCGATAGAACGTTTTGCCTCGTCGCGCGCAACGCGCCCCACCGCCACCGTCTTCGACGCGCAGAGATTGATTTGCATCAACGCGCGGCCCGGAACTCCGTGGCTCGTTATCAAAATATTCTTTTGTGAGGTTTGCCATGTTGTTCAATCCTCCATTGCGCGTTTTCCTTGCTGCAGCAGCTGTCGCAATTGCGGGCTCATCATTTGCACAGAACGCGCCGCCGGCGCACGTGCCGCTGCAAAAGACGATCGGTGCCGCCAAGCCGGAAGTTGTGCCTTCGCTTTTCGTGCTGAACTCCAAAGGTGCGACGCTGCAGAATGGAAAGCTCGTTCTCGTCGGAGTGTCACCGAACGCGATCGTGTTCGCTGATCGTCCCGTACGCTCCGCAGGCCACGATCTGACCAGCCGCATTGTTGAGGACTGGGCTTCAGGCAGCGACAATTTCCAGAAGGATCCACCAAACGCGACCGTGTCCGCATTTCAGAAGGACGGCAATGGCGTGCGTGACGCAGTCGTTGTTCTGAAGAATCCCAAGCTCGAAGGCGAAAATCTGGCATTTGATGTTGATGTTCTAGAGGGTGACATCAGGGGTGCAGATGGTGCTGCTTCGGTGTTCATCGACATCATCGGTCGTCCTCTCACACCCATGTCAGTTGCGGGGGTAGGCCGCCGAACGGCGTACCGAGGCGCTTACTATGCCGGCGCGGCGGCCGTTGGGGCTGCAGCAGTCGGTGCGGCTGCTTACGGGGCATATGCGCCGCGTTGCGGGTACTACCCGTATCCGCCCTGCTAATGACCACGCAGACGCCGGTGCCTGGGTGGGTGTCCACGCGCGCTGGTCGAGCAAGCAGTTGGGCACGCGAGACTTGATGAAGAAAGCCTATGAAGCCATTCCTGCGAGAAACGGCCAACGGTCCCAGCTTTGCGGGCGTGCCCTGCGGAACGGCTGGCGTTCTGGTTGGCTGCACCGAGTCACATTGGCGTCCCGGCCTCGCCGCAGGTCTTGGTGCGGAATATACATTCACGCCGAATTGGACCGTCAAGGGAGAATATCACTACATCTCCGCGGCGGGAATTGGCGTGAGCAAGGACCATCTCAATTTGATTCGCTTCGGTGCGAACTACAAGTTTTTGGATCGAGATCGCCAGTCGGAGCTCCTCTTTGCAAGGGCGGTCTGACGATGCATCGGCTTGCCAGAAGCGGGAGAACTGATCGGCACCTATAAGTACCGCCAGTCAAAAAGCTTGAAAGGACTCAGCAGATGAAGGCGATCTTGTTCTCGCTTGCAATGCTCGGAAGCAACTTTCTGACACTCATCTCTGATCGCGTACCCGAACTAAAGGTAGAGGCGTTGTGCCAAGCCACCACCGCCGACGACAAAAAAATGGGGCTCAGCGAAGCTCAGAGTTTTTCGGACTGCATACGCGATGAAACAGACGCGCAGCAGCAGCTGCGCCCACTCTGGCAAGCGACCGCGACCTCGGTCCGAGACAGGTGCGAAGGGGAGGCAATCGCCGGTGACAGCCAAAGCTATGTCGATCTTCTCACCTGCATCCAGATGGCAGGGCTAGTGAGTGCACCAACGGCGGCGCCCAACCTAAGAGGTGCGAGCAAGAACCGGAACAAGAAGTAGGTGAGAGTTAATTTAACCAGAGGAGGTCCTCATGAAATACGCTTGTAGAAAGTACTGGCTTGGCGTCGTGATTATTGCCTGCGCAACGATCAGCTCCGCGCATTGGTCGCAACAGGATGGCCTTTCGTTCTCGATCGGCAGCGCGGAGGCCAGGGTGGGGCGTCCGGCCACTCCCGGAAGCGTTGCCGGCGTCGCGCGCCGGACCACACGTCGGGCGGTAGTCGGCGGCGCAGCCGCGGCAGGTGCAGCGGCGACGGTCGTGGCGCCAAAATGCGCCCGCGTGCTGGTGAACGGAGTTTGGGTCTGTCGGTAGGCAGTGGCCCCGTGGCGGGGCCCGATCATTCGAAAACGAGCTAATGCTGATGAAACGCTTATCGCTGGCTTTAGGCGTCGCGGTCGCGCTTGTGATCACCGGCGCTTCGGCCCAATCGATTAATCTGACGGGCATCTACAAATGCATTCAAATATGTCGTGGAGATTTGCCGGGCTATGTCACCCAGAACGGGACCGAACTTAATCTGTTGACGGAAGCGGGTCTTTCGTCGCGGGCTTGGCCGGACTGGTTCTCCCCTGCAAACAGGATCTGGATCGATGCATTGAATTATAGCGCGGTCTATTCACCGGACGGCATGCTGATCTAGTTCGACAATGGCACGGTCTGGCAGCGCGACCTCGGTCCAATTGCGCCTCCTCGCCAGCGGAGATAGCTGAATGACTGGAACTGGCAGCGTTCTGAGTTGAATGCGAATAGGTTGTATGCCTGCCGCGGTCTATTGATAATGGAGGCAGGATCGTCCGCATCTTGCCAAGGACTTACAACGCCACCGCAGGCCGCTCCATGGAATACGGAAGCGCAGCTTGAGAAGCTGCGAGTAGACGCTGAAGACCGCGCCCTGTTTAGCAAGCTTGCATGCTGCCTCTCGCAACTGGCCAGCACTGGAGAGCCGTCGTGATCAAAATCGCAAATGTCCTATCAGCATCAAGCATTCTGGTTTGTATGTTACTTGTGCCCAACGCGATGGCACAGCAGATCACGGGCACTCCAGGTTCGCCCGGTGCCACTACCACCATCGACGGAAAACAACTTCCGCCCCCCGAACCGAATTTCGGCGGGGTGATCAAGGAAAAGGCCTCGGAGTCGACGGCGTGGTGGGCTCCGCGCGTCGTGCCGCCGAAGGGCGCACCCAATGTGCTGCTGATCATGACCGACGATGCCGGCTTTGGTGCGCCGGGTACGTTTGGCGGGGTGGTCCCCACACCGGCGCTCGACCGTATCGCCGCGCAGGGGCTGCGCTACACCAATTTCCACTCCACCGCGCTCTGCTCGCCGACGCGGGCCGCCATCATCACGGGCCGCAACCATCACTCGGTGGGTACAGGCGTGGTGGGCGAACTGGCAACGGGGTTTCCCGGTTACGACACGATCATCCCAATCGACAAAGGCACCATCGGTACGATCCTGAAGGAGAATGGCTACGCAACCTCGTGGTTCGGCAAGAACCACAACACGCCTTCATTCCAATCAAGCCAGGCCGGGCCGTTCAATCAGTGGCCCAATGGCATGGGCTTCGAGTATTTCTATGGCTTCGTCGGAGGTGACGCCAGCCAGTGGCAACCGAACCTGTTCCGCAATACGACGGCGATCTATCCGTTCCAGGACAATCCCGGCTGGAACCTGACGACCGCGATGGCGGACGATGCTATCCAGCACATGAAGCAATTGAAGGAGATCGCGCCCGAAAAGCCGTTCTTTGTGTACTACGTGCCCGGCGGCACCCACGCGCCGCATCATCCGACGCCGGAGTGGGTCAAGAAGATCGGCGATATGCATTTGTTCGATGAAGGCTGGAACAAGCTGCGTGAAACGATCTTCGCCAATCAGAAGCGGCTGGGCATCATGCCCGACTACGCCAAGCTGACGCCGTGGCCGAAAGAACTGCCGCAGTGGGATTCCATCAGCGAGGTGGAGAAGAAACTCTTCATCAAGCAGGCCGATGTCTATGGCGCTTACCTCGCCTATACCGACCACGAGATCGGCCGGGTCATCCAGGCTGTCGAAGACCTCGGCCAGCTCGACAACACCTTGATCATCTATATCAGTGGCGACAACGGCGCGAGCGCCGAAGGCATGCTGAAGGGTACGCCGAACGAGTTCACCACCTTCAATGGTGTGCCGGTACCGGTGAAGGCTCAGTACCTCTGGTACCCATTCTGGGGATCGGACAAGACCTTCCCGCATTTTGCCGCGCCTTGGGCATGGGCGATGAGCACCCCGTTCAAATGGGTGAAGCAGGTGCCGTCACATTTTGGCGGAACGGCTCAGGGCATGGCCATCTCCTGGCCCGGCCACATCAAGGACGTCGGCGGCATCCGCCGCCAGTTCCACCACGTCATCGATGTCGTCCCGACCATCCTCGAAGCGACCGGCATTTCGCAGCCGGAGATGGTCAACGGAATCAAGCAAAGTCCTATTGAAGGTGTGAGCATGGCTTACACGTGGGACAAGGCCAACGCGAACGAAGTGACCCGGCACACCTCGCAGTATTTCGAGATGCTGGGCAATCGCGCCATCTATCACGAGGGGTGGGTGGCGGCGACCACGCCGGTGACCTTGCCGTGGGAGCTGAGCAGCGCCCCGGCACCGGACGTCATCACCGGGTACAAGTGGGAGCTCTACAACGTCAAGGAAGACCCCACCCAGTACAACGACCTCGCCACCCAGATGCCGGAGAAGGTCAAGGAGTTGCAGGCCATCTTCGATTCCGAGGCGAAGAAGTACAATGTGTTGCCGCTCGATAACACGACGCTCCCGCGCTGGAATGCGCCGCGCCCGAGCCTCACGGCCGGACGCACGATCTTCACCTATTCGGGCGAACTTAGCGGCGTGCCGGCCAGCGCTGCGCCGAGCATCCTGAACAAGTCCTACACCATCACCGCCGAGGTCGAGATTCCAAAGGGCGGCGCAGAAGGCATGATCGTCACGGAAGGTGGGCGCTTCGGCGGCTACGGGCTGTTCCTGAGCAAGGGTGTGGCGGGCATTCGTTCTGGCAAGCCCGTGTTCCTCTACAACCTGCTCAACCTCAAGCGCACGATCTGGTCCGGGCCGGAGCTCAGCGCCGGCAAGCACACCATCGTCTTTGACTTCAAGTCGGATGGTCCGGGCTTGGGCAAGGGAGGCACAGGTGTTCTCGTTGTGGACGGCAAGGAAGTGGATAAGAAGTCCATCGAACACGGCACACCGGTCACATTCCCTGAGGACGAGACCTTCGACGTCGGCATGGACACCCGCTCAGGCGTCGCGATGATCGAATATCGCTACGATCCTCCGTTCAAGTTCACCGGCAAGATCAACAAGCTGACGTTCAAGCTCGAACCGGAGCTCAAGGACCCGATGCAAGCCAAGGCAGAACTCGGAGCTACGCCAGCGCCGGAGCCAGATCCTATTGAAGAGCCGAAGGCCAAAAAAACAGGCACGAACGCCGGGAAACGATGAAAAGCGCGCTGGCATTCGCGGCCGTAGGCGAGGCGATCACAGGATTGGCGTTGCTGATCGCTCCCTCGCTGGTCGGTCAGTTGTTGCTTGGTGAGCAACTTGCGGGCGTCGCCTTACCGGTTGCACGCGTAAGCGGGATCGCTTTGATTGCTTTGGGGATCGCCTGCTGGCCAGGTCCTCCACTCCTTGGCATGTTGACCTACAGCGCCCTGGTAACGCTGTTTCTTGCCTACCTCGGTTTTGCAGGTGGTTTGTCCGGCGTCCTTCTGTGGCCAGCGGTCATCCTTCACGCGATCCTGACCGTGCTGTTGACTCGTGACGCCGTGCGAATGCAGTACGAACTGCGCTAGTGAGCTGATCATCATGCGCCGCACAAAGCGGGCATGCGACCAATCACATAAGAGTTCGTGGTGTTGTTCTGGGTGGCGCGCCTTTCCGAACAGGATCGTTCGAGGGCGATTGCTCGCTGGTTCAGTTTCGCTCGCAAGCGCCCACTGGCGCTACCGGCCTCAGGCGGCAAGTCATCTCATCGCTAACTGCATCCAACGTCAGGTCACCGCTGCGACACGCGCCGGCGACATTTCCTAGTCTTGGGACCCTCGTACACGCCAGAGAGTTCGTGTGCCGGCATGTGACCGCGCCGCATCGGTCGTAAGTCGCCTTCCGCGCGCGCGGGCTACGCGGCAGGAGCGAGCCGATCCGTCAAGCCCACGCGCTTCGAGCGCGCCCTATGGGCCTCGCGGTTTGACAGATCGTCTCGTACGGCACAGGTCCGGCACGCACCGAAGGCATGTGGAAGTTCGCCACCCCCCGCTCTCCATCAAACAACTATGCTGATCAAGTCTATCGAAAAACTGATCGGTCAGCTTGCGGCTTCATCGAAAGCAACGGCGTAGGAAAGCGCAGACTTGGCGTATTAGTGAGACGCGACACTTGTGGCATAGTGTGTTCATGCCTGCTCGCGATCATTCCCACGGCCAACAGCGCACGATCCAAGATACGGGGAGCCAGAATCTCCCAAGCGGCATCGATGCAAGTCACACCGATCCACGCGCGTTCGGTCTGACGAAGGTCGCCTACGGGGTCGGCGAAACGATCGAGTTGCTCAGCATCGGGCGAACGTCGCTCTATGCGGCCGTGAAGCGCGGCGAACTGACGCCGATCAAATTCGGCAAGAAGACCTTGTTCTACGCGATGGATCTCGCGGCATTCCTGACAAGGCTGAAGAGCGCAGCATTGCACGCCGCATCGGGCCGGCGGCCGAAGGTTTGAACGGCGCTGGCGGTGACCATTGTCCGTCGCGAGCACAGGGCGCATTTCACCATCGTGCCGAATGCGTTGTTCACCGACACGCGGCTCTCAGTCGAGGCCAAGGGCGTGCTCGGCTATCTTCTGTCGCGTCCGCACATGTGGCGCGTTCGACTCGAATACGTCGGGCGCACGCTCAAAGTCGGTCGCAAGAAGCTGCAACGCATCTTCCGCGAGCTGATCAGCGCCGGCTACGTCACCCGGGAACCGCAGCGCTTCGTGGCGGGACATCGCTTCGGTGATCTCGATTACGTCGTTCGGGACGTGCCGTTGGCATCGGCGTGCCCTGTGGAAAATTCAACCGTTCCGCGGGATCGAAAGGGACCTACGGCTCCGCGGTCCCAAAAGGGACCTGCGTATAAAGACTCACCGCAGGTCCAAAACGGACCCGCTTATAAAGAAACATATAAAAAAGGAGAGATCGAACGACATGGACTATCGCGGGTGGAGAGACGGAGTGGCCTACCAGGTGAGCGAGATCGAAGGTCAACGGTCGACGATGACGACGCCCGCCTGGATGTTGGTATCGTCGATCTGTTCGCCGATGCCGCCGAGGGATGGGAGTTTCTGACGGGGCGCAGCTGCGCAAGCGCCAACGCCGGGGCAAAATCGACCATACGGTCCTCACTGACCTATGGAATCGATATGGCCACTTGTTGCGCGGCCGCTAGAAGGTCACACTCGCGAACCGTGGTAACGCAGGCCGGCCGATTTGAGGGGGAGTTTGTGGGTGTGATGATTGGTGCCGACCTACCGCTTTGAAATTCAACTAGAAAACAGATTTGCGGAATCCCTCCCTCTCCGCCACTACAGAACAGAACTGCGAACGCCGGCGATGCGCTCCTTCACGCCGGGTAGTCTAGCCAGATCGGCGACGCCGGACTCGATGGCGTCATAGAGTCGTTTTTAGCCACAGGCAGGTCTCGGCAGCGCGCTTGTTCAATTCAGCGGCGGCATCGCGCGAACTGGGGAAAAGCGGAACGGCCCAATCTCAGCCGCGAGGACGCCGTAAGCCATTGCTCGTCACGCCGTCGGCTTGGTCCTTGGCGAGACTGCTAGTCCCAGGAACACGAGCACCGCCTGATTGAGCCGCACGATATCTTCGTCGTCCAACCTGCCGACGCGCGCGCCAACCTTGGTCTTTGGCACGGTGGTAATCCTGTCCACCATCAAACGGCACGCTGCGCGCAGGCCGTTGCGCTCGTTCGGTTCCACCGGCAGGCGGAATAGCGGTGCGTCGGTTTCATCCGTCGTGAATGCGCAGATGGTAATCGAATCGGTCTCGTCGAAGCTATCGTCCTGAACGATGACGACGGGAAGGCGTGGCTTGCCGGCGTAGTCCTTGCCGCCAGCGACGGTCCAGATGTCGCCTCGCCTCATTCATCGCCCCGGTCCGAGACCGCATCGATGAATGCCTGATCCTCCCGTGCATGCGCACTGGCGGCGATGGCGGCCGACTGGCGGTGCGCTTCAGAACGGAAGGCGGGGGAGCGCACGTCGGGTACCCAAATTTGGATTGGGCGCAGACCCTGCTTGCGTAGCCGCTCGCGATGTTCCCGCACCTTTACGCGCGAGGGCTTGGGCTTGGATGCCGAGGCCACGACAGAGAACTCCAGAGAAGTTACATGTAACCTATCATCGGCGTCCGGTTTTGACCAGCCCTTCCGTCGCTTCCGCAGCGGGGCAGCTTCGCCCTCCTCCCGGCCCTTCCTGCCTCAGCGGGCGCTGATGGCATTTTACCCGTTTGACACCATTCCCTTCCTGACGGGCAGGCGGTTTCGGGAGTGCCTTAAGAGTTAATTCATTTCAATCACATGCACGCGCCGTACGGCCAGGCGTTGCCGTCGAAGCATTCAGCAATGGATCACGCCGGTCGTCAGCTCTAGCTGCCGGCCTGTCAATTGACCCGAACGAACCCGGCGTTACCGGCCCTTGTCATTGGCGTTACGGTTAAAGACCGCGGGTGTGCCGACTACCGCCTGATCATAGGGCTATGACGCAGACATGGTGCTCATCATCGTCGTTCCCGCCACTCATATCCGACAGCGCAAATCAGGAAGAGCGCAAAGGGAACGATGGCCCGCGCCCATTTTGAAGCTAGTTGACTAGAATCAAAGTCCAGGTCTCGGCGCCAGCTATGAATGGGGGCCTTGGAGGTCCCCATGCGCTTCTTTTTTAACGTTCAGGACAGGCTCAAGATTCAGGACGAAGTCGGCCGGGAATTTTCAGTCGCTTCGGAAGCCGTCGTCTTTGCAAAACATCTTGCCGCGGACATACGTTGCCTCGAAACCGCCGTCAGGCCCACGCTCGCAATCGAGGTGGTCGCCGAAACCGCTGAACGCATTCATCGAGAGCGGGTTTTTGCCTGAGTAGATCGGCGCCGGACTCGATGGCGTTATCGGGTCGCGGCCTGAGTGCTGCGAACCGGCCCCATCCTACTTTGCATGGGGTTGTTTTCGATATTTTGTATCTGGCCCGGAAAATCGCGGCCTCTAACTTGCCGCCTCACAAACCAGCTCGCCCCCGCTCCGTTCGGTGATTTCGGCGATCTTGCCGTCGACGATGTGGATGCGGCGGTCGGCGCGGGCGGCCAGCGCTGGATCGTGGGTCACCACGACCACGGTCTGGCCCTTGTCCGCGATGTCGCGGAGGATCGAAAACACCTGTTCGGTCGATGCCGTATCGAGGGCGCCCGTCGGCTCGTCGGCCACGATGATCTCGGGGCGGTTGGCAAGCGCGCGCGCGATGGCGACGCGCTGGCGCTGGCCGCCGGAGAGCTGGTTGGGGCGCTTGTTGGCGTGCTCACTAAGTCCAAGCGAGCCCAGCAGTGCAAGGCCGCGCTCGCGCATCTCAGCTTCAGGCATAATGCCCGCGGCCCGCATCGGCAGCAGCACATTGTCGAGCGAGGTGAACTCCGGCAGCAGGAAGTGGAACTGGAACACGAAACCGCATTTGGTCAGGCGGACATCGGCCCGTTCCGTTTCCGACAATTTCGAGGTCGGCTGGCCGCAGATCATGACCTCGCCTTCGCTGGGCGCATCGAGCAGGCCCAGGAGATAGAGCAGCGACGATTTGCCGGATCCCGACGGCCCGGTAATGGCGACGAACTCGCCCTTGTTCACCGCAAGATCGATCCCGTTGACGAGGGTGTGCGAAATAGCGCCCTCGATGCGGCGAACCAGTTCCACCGCCTGCAAAGCAACCTCGGTCATGACGCCCCCCTGATGATTTCAACCGGATGGACGCGCGTCGCCTTGCGCGCCGGGAAATAGGCCGCACCTGCGCAGCAGAGCAGGGATATGCCGCCGGCGATCACATAGTGCATCGCCGAGTAATAGATCTGCAGCGGAACGGTCGTGCCCGTCAGCGGATTGAAGATCGTGATCTTCGACCAGCCGTAGCAGAGCAGGTAACCGAGGATCCACCCGAACAGGATGCCGACCACGCCGATGATGATGGATTCGATGATGAAAATCCGTCGCACCGCATACTCGCGCATGCCGAGCGATTTCATGATCGCGATGTCCTGGCGCTTCTCGTGGGTGATCGTCGAGATGATGTTGTAGGTGGCAAAGGACGATGTCAGGAGCATCGCGCCCATCACGGTGAGCACGATGAAATCGCGCACGCTGAAGGTCGACAGCAGGTCGGCATTGGCTTCCTGCCAGGATACCGACTTGTAGCCGGTCTGCGCTTCAACCTGGGCCGCGACCTTTTGCGCCAACATCGGATCGCTCAACCGCAGCCGCAGCTGGTTGACGACCCCGCTTTGTCCCATCATGACCTGCGCCGGCCCCATCAGCGAATAGATCTGGCTCTCGTCGACGCGCTTCAGGCCGGAGCGAAACAGCCCGGTCACCGTCGAATTCAGCTGGACGCCCTGGCCGCCGACTAGGAGGACGGTGTTGCCGGTTTTCAGCCCGAGCTTTTCGGCCAGCGCCTCGCCGATGATGACGCCGTTCGACGCGCGTGACAGGTCGTCGAGCTTTCCCTCGCGCATTTGCGAAGCGAGTTTCGAGACATGAATCTCGCGGCGGGGGTCGATGCCGGTCAAGGTGATGCCGATGCGCGCGCCGCCATGATTGATGATCGCGGTGGTCTTCACCGAGGGAGCCACGTCGCCAGGTATCCAGGAGCGCAGCGAGCTCATCACCGATTCCGGATATCTGATGCCGGGACGTTTGCCGACATTGGCGATGTCAGGCATCTGGACCGCCGCATATTCCTGCTCGGCGGGTTGCGTCGGCACGGAGCGCCGATCGTCCTCGACCGTGATATGCGGCATGGTGTCGACGAGCTGGCGCAGGAAGTCGATCTGCGAACCCTGCATCAGGCCTGCCATCATGATGGTGAAGCCTACCCCCATGGCGACGCCAGCCATGCCCACAAGGGTCTGCCGCACCCGGGAGCTGACATGGAGCCATGCGATGTTGAACAGAAGCTTCACGGCGGCTACCGGCTGTTGCTGATGATGTTGCGACGCGCGTCATTGACGACGGAATCGATGTGGGCGGTCATGGCTGCCGAAATCACCGCATCATCGGGATCCGCGGGAGTCGTGGTGGCCGCGGCCACCACGACAGCCTCAGGCGGTGCGCCTGGCTGATCGGTCGGTTCACTAACGGCCGCGGGCTCCACAGCTCTGGTCAGGCTGTTGTCGATGCGAATCCTGGCGCCGTCAGCGAGATCCGTGCGTGCGGGCGAAAGCACAGGGGTGCCCTTGGATACGTCGCCGATGATCTCGATGTTGCGGCTGCCGCGGACGCCGACCTTGACGGGCACACGCCTGATCCGCCCGTCATCGATCATCTGAACCGAATCGGCTGCGACGGCCTCTGCCGGCACGACGATGGCCGCCTGCTTCTCGCGGAAGATGATGTTGACCTCGACCGACATGCCGATCCGCAGCGGCGTATCCTGTGGCAGCCGCAGATAGACGCGGAAGGTCTTGCGGGTCGGGTCGCCCTTGGGCGTGATCTGGGAGACGTTGGCGCGCAGGGCCCTTCCGGGGAAAGCCTCGCTCCGCAGAAAAGCCTTCTGGCCAGAAGCGATGCGGTTGATCTCCTCCTCGTTGACCTCGGCAACGACCTGCATCGGAGCAGGCGGTCCCACCCAGAACAGGACATCGGTGGGACCGGCGATCTCGCCGACCTCGCCGTCGCGCCGCAGTACCATGCCGTCGAGCGGAGCTCGCAGCAGCAGCGAGTCGAGGTGCACCTTCTGCGCGGCGATCCGCGATTTTGCTTCCTCGAGCCTGGTCCAGCGCTGCTCGTACTCGGTGCGCGCGGCATCGTTCTTGTCGCGATCCTTCTCGGCGCGCGCCAGATCGCGTTCGAGCTGGCCGCGATTGATTTCCATCTGATCGAGCGCGCTGCGCTCCTCGGCGTCGTCCTGGCGGCCGAGGATCTGGCCGGCCTTGACCACCTGTCCTTCGCATCGGCAAAGCTCGACCAGCCGGCGGCGCTGCAGCGGCACCACCTTGGCCCAGCGCTCGGGCTCGACAGTGCCTGTTCCGTAAACAGCTTCGGAAACCGGCGCGAGGCTCGCAATGCTGGTGGTCACCAGCGGCGGATGAAGGAAACGGGAATAGGCGTAATAGCCAGCCCCTGTCGCGGCGATCGCCAGAACCCCGGTTGCGATGAGATGATGCAATTTCATGGTGCGTCCCCTTAAATCAGAAGCCAAATCGCTTGCGCAGGCCCGGTGGAACCTGGTCGAGCAGCTCACGAGCATCATCTCGCTTTGCATTCTTCACTGAAGGTGCCGACGTGGCCTTGGGAGATGCCGGCAATACCGTGATGTTGGATGGCGCCGGCTGCGAGACCACGGATGACGGCTGGGCTGCGGGCGCTGGCTGCACGACCGCGGGCGCAGGCGGGGGTTGGGGCGCAGCCGGCGCGGGCTGGTCCAGGTCTCCAGCTCTTTCGATATGCGGAGACTTGCCTGCGCCAGCAACCCGAACGGCGCGCCAGGCTCTTGCGGCCACCACGGCACGGCCGATCTCGTCGCTCGTCATCCTCTTCATGAGCAGCGACATCAGTTGCCGCGCACCGTTGCGGTCCTCCTCGACTTTGCCCGCCGAAGCGACGATGTAGGCCCAGCTATAGGCCTTCACATTGTCCTTTGGCGTACCGCGCCCGCTGGCGTAGAGGCCGGCAACGATCAGCATGGCGTGGGAGTGCCCCTGATCGGTAGCGCGCGAAAACCAGCGAAATGCCTCCTGGTCGCTCCGCGAGCGGCCGACGCCGGCTGAATAGAGCGCGCCAAGATAGAACTGGGCATCATCATCGCCCGCTTGCGCCGCCTGCTCGTAGCGAGTGGCCATTGCCCGGTCGGACGCGGGGTCGGCAACAGCCGTACGGAGGTCGATCAGGACAGCGAGGCAGCAAGCAATGACGACAACTGCTCGCTTCATGGCCTGCGAAATCGCGGAGCGAAATGCTGGCCGCGATGCTCGGTTTGAGATCGGGGTGATCGATCGGAAATTTGGGATGCGTCGCATTGCTTGTCCACGCTTTCAGCTTTGTTTCTCAGCCGGAGTCGACGATCGCTTGCTTGTTACGAGCGGCTGACGGACCAAGTCTTCCCACAGCACCTCTCGTGAATTGAAGCCTAGCCCACCTGCGCGCCGACAAATGTGCGACCCATCACACATCCAGCTTGCCGTCGCCGGAACTCGGGCTGTCTCTTGCCAATTCCGTTCGACGCGCATCGAGCGCGAAGCCTTGCCAAATGCGTTCAAGGACGTGGCGCTTACAGAGCAAATATTGAGGCTCAAGCGCGCAATCGAACCTGGGGCTTCACACGCGCCGATCGAGCGATGCGGCAGGCCGATGAGCGTGCAACGCGATTGGTTGCCGGGCCCGGGCGGGACGATCAAGGGGATCATCATGGTGGCAACAAATTCGCCCGAGCCTCTCGGCCCGGGCGAGCTACTTTTCGTCGTCTCGAATCAATAATAGCGGTAGCAGACGTTGACCGGGCCGTAGGGGCTCCATTTCCAGCAGCTGTTATAAGCGAAGAAATGATGGCGATGGTGGTGATGACCATGCCCAAAAAGACCGTGGCCAAAATGACCATGGCCAAACCCGTGGTGCCCGTGGCCTCCGTGTCCGCCATGCCCACCGGCGAAAGCCTGGCCCGGGACGGCCAAGGAAGCGGTGGTCAACGCCAGAGCAGCAATCGCGGCGGTAATGATCGTCTTGAACTTCGTCATGGACGTCTCCTGGGTTGGGCAGAGCGAGGATCGCCCTGCGATAATCCACCCCTAGGGGCGCTGGCTGCGATGCGATGTGATGAGGATCACGCAGTTGGCAGGGTCACCCAATTGGTATGACCAGGGCAGTCAGTTATCTTCCCCATGCGCGGCGCGATGATTTGCTGAACTTGGCCTAGCCGGACTCAACGCGCCATTCCTAAGGCTATCACATGCAAATTGGCGAACTCTTCATCCTCGGCTTCTTCGGCAAGACCGTCCCGCTGTGGCTGCAGCAATTCGCCGCGCGCTACGGCCTCGGCGGCGTGATCCTGTTCGACTATTCCTGCCGAACGCAGCAATACGACAACAACATCGAATCGCCCGAACAAGTGCAGCGCCTCTGCGCGGAGATTGCCGCGTTGCCTTCCGCGCCGATGGTGTTCATCGACCAGGAGGGCGGCCTGGTGCGGCGGCTGAAGGAAAGCCGCGGCTTTGCGCCGTTGCCGAGTGCGAAGGAATTCAACCATCTCGCGCCGGATCACAAGCGCGCGATCCTCACCGCGAGCTTTGCCGAGATGCGGCGGCTCGGCATCCACTATGATTTCGCGCCTGTCATCGACGTCGATTACAACCCCGATAATCCCAATATCGGCAGGATCAAGCGTTCCTACTCCGCCGACATCGCCGAGGTGGAAGCCAATGCGCTGCTGGCTAGCGAGGTGGCGCGGGCGCAGCGCATCGGTCTGTGCCTGAAGCATTTTCCCGGCATCGGCGGTGCGGTGGTGGATTCGCATCAGGAATTCATGGATATTTCCGATGCACTTCGGGGTGAACAGGAAGAGCTATTCTATTCGCTCGCGCCAAAGATGTTCGGCGATGCGGTGCTGGTCAGCCATGCCATCGTCAGGCAATGGGACAAGGATCGTCCGATGACGCTGTCCGCGGCGGGGCTTGGCCGTTTGCGCAGGCGCCTTCCGGACACGCTGCTGATCACCGACGACATGCAGATGCAGGGACTGCAGAAGGCCCTGGGCACCAGGGAGGCCAGCCTGCAATCGCTGAAAGCAGGCATGGACATGCTCTGCATCGGCAACAACCTGTTCGATCAGGAGCAGGAAGTGGCCGCCATCGCGGAATCCGTCGAACAGAGCCTGCGCGACAGGATCTTGTCCGGTCCGGCAATCGAGAAATCGATCGCGCGGGTGGCCAAGCGAAAGGCGCTCTTGATGGCCTGACGGGTGGAACCCGACGTCATCCCGGTCAAATTCGCCGAACGATCTGTTGCCTTGCGAGGCCGTTGAGACTACAAGCCTTTTTTCAACGGAAAAACACCGACGATGGCCCATAATTTTGCGATCAATGACGACGTTCATCACCAGCAGCAGGGCCCGCAGGGCCGTGCCACGGCGAAGGAACGCAGCATCTACACCATCGTTACCTGCCTGCCGATCGAATCCGACGGCCGCCCGCGCTATCGTATCAAGAGCAAGACCGAGAACATCGAGCGCGTCGTGACCGAGGAACAGATCTCCCGGCTCGGCTGATTCCCCGGGACGCATCGGAACGGTTCAGCGCCGCCCTACTGCGCCTTCTCGTGCGCCGCGATGCCGATCGCCTTGTAATCATAGGTCGGATAGAACTCGGTGCGGTAGCTGCCCCAGGCGGTGTTCTCGAGGGTGCGGTTGACTTCGCGCAACCGCGACGCCGGCAGCCGCAGCGTCACCACCTGCCCTATTCCCATCATCACATACCAGCTCACGACCTCGACGCCTTCAGGCGGGAAAGCCTTGTAATATCCCTGGCGCTGGAGCTGCGCGTTGAGCTCGCTTAAGGGGCGCGACTGGTCGTGCTTCAGGAAAACGGTCAGCATCACGGCGTTGTCGGCCGTCGGCGCCGCGTTCTCCGCCGGTGGCGATGCGATCTGTGGCGATGCGGTTTGTGCCGCCGCGCCCGAACCAAACGCCAGGACACCGGCCAGCACGGCCATTCTCATCCATGATCCCTTTGCTTGCGCCATCGCCGGCTCCTTTTTTGAATTCGTTGCGGGATGATTTTGGGCCTTGATCATTGCGAGGCTACTGGGGCCTGTAAATCGGAATCGGCGAAAAATGGCGGCGTCGCCGCCTCCCGTTTTCGCGGCCGGTTGTGAAGCAAATCATACGCACGTGACGGAGCTTGCGCTAATCCGCGGCCAAGCGCGGCCGCCCCCAGTCAGCAAGGATGAACCGATGAAAGCGCGGCGGATGGCTTATTGGTGGTTCAGGTTCGTCGTCTCGGGACGGTTTCTCGAAAAGTTCCTCAAGCTGCGTCGCCCCTGATCCATCGCCGCGACGACCGCCGACCCTGGTCTCACCCGTTTGCGCAAGCGATCTCGGCCTGACGTCATGCGTCAGGGCGGCGGCGTTGCGGCTGGAGCCGGCTCGGGTGCCGAGAAGCGCGGAAAGCCGGAGGACAGCCGGTTGAGATCCATTAACAAAGCAAATGCATTTTCCGTGAAAGTACGGACCCGGCGGGCTGCGGCATTTACCTTTGGACCATGGATATTGATCCGAAATATCCGGTTTTGACCCCGTTCAGAGATACTTTTAGCCGATTTTGGCCTGCCGGCAGGGCGTGTTGACGGGTCTCTCCGTATTCTTACTGGTCCGGAAATTAACCATGAAAAAAGGGTGGAATCGATAAAATAGTTATATGTCAGGACAAGACCATCGCGCCGCTGATTCGCACTTCACGAAGTGGATGGAAAGCATCACACCTCTCGAAGAGAATCCTGAGATCGTCCACCTGTCCACCGCGCGCTCGCGTGCCGCGGACGAGGCGAGCGCTGCAATTGCCCGGCAGTTGAACGGGCCCCTGACGGCGTTGCTGCTCTACATGAATGAGATCAAGCAGCACAGTCACCAGTTTTCGCAAGCGCCCGGCAACCGGCTCTACCTGCAACAGGTGGTGGAGAACGCGCTTCAGCAAACCGAGCGCGTCTGCGCTCTGGTGAAGCAGATGTCGGACAATCATCCGGCGCCGGCCTCCGATGCCGCCTGCAAGCAGACAAACGAGGCCCAGGTCCGCCACCCCGCGGATGGCGCCCGCAGGCCGGGCCTGATGTTCGCCCCGGAGTCCGGCCAGAAGCCCCTGACCAGGCGTGAGCGCGAGGTGCTGAGCCTGATCAGCGAAGGCTGCTCCAACAAGCAAGGCGCCTTGCGGATGAATATCAGCCCAAGGACATTCGAGAGCCATCGCGCCGAGGCCATGCGCAAGCTTGGCGCCCGCAACACCGCGGATCTGGTTCGCAAGGCGCTGCTGCAGCCCGCCTGATTTTTCCCGAAGATGATGCCTGCGATGCGCCGCTGAGCGCCCGGCTTCAAGCCATCGATGTGCCGGAAGGAGGCAGGCCAGGTGGGGCTACCTGAGCGTTTTCGAGCGAAGCATGCCCTCGGACTCGATCCGTGGGAGGAAACCGGTTCGCGTCGAGAAAACGCGTCAAATCAAGAATCTGGAGCTCCGTTTCGATTTCGTCGAATCCGAGAAGGCTGCGGATCGCGCGCTCCGCCGTTCAGCACAAATCTTCCATGAAGGCGCGAGCGCGTGGCGCGGGCCGCAACGCGAGCGTCGGCTTGGGCTCTTCCGGGATGATCGTGATGGTCCACGCCGCCGGAACGCTCGACTTGTTCTCCACGATCGATCGAACGTGGCCGGTGACCGTCGATCCGGCCGAGCGCACGGTGGCGGTCCTGCCATTGAACTGGGCGATACGGAAACGCCGCACTTCCTTCTGATCGCTCGTTTCAAATGTGAACATGAGGGGACTCCCTTGGTCCTCGCAACTATCCTCAGTCAACGTTATCCGGAGGTGAAAATCTTAAACCGTAGTAGTACGGCTAACCCGCATCGGCGGCGCGGAGCGAGCCGGCCCCGCTCTCGAAAAGATATCTTGTGAGGTGCGCCGCTCGCGGTTCGCGGCTCGCTGCATCGGCAGCGGCGGAGGTAACGGATGTGCGGCGTGGCGCTGGAGGCGGCGATGCGCTCCCGGCTGATATCAGTCGGCCTATCCGGGAAACACCGCTTCCATCTTGATCTTCAGCGTTGCGGCGTTGAACGGCTTGACGATGTAATTGTTGACGCCGGCCTTCTTCGCGGCGATGACGTTTTCGGTCTTGGATTCAGCCGTGATCATGATGAAAGGCGTCTTGGAGAATTCCGGGCTGGCGCGGACTTCCTTGAGCAGGTCGTAGCCGGTCATCGGCTCCATGTTCCAGTCGGAGATCACGAGGCCGTAGCGCTTGGTCTGCATCTTGGCGAGCGCGGCCGATCCGTCGCTGGCCTCGTCGACATTCTCGAATCCGAGCTGCTTGAGAAGGTTGCGGATGATGCGGATCATGGTGCTGTAGTCATCGACCACCAGGATCGGCATCGACAAGTCAAAAGCCATGTCCTTAACTCCGCGCAAACAGCAAGCCGCCGAACACAGGTGAATGCGTTGCCCGCGAAAGAGTCTCGAACGCCTCTTCTCGAACCCGCACCCGTCAGCACCGTGACAACTATCAGGGCTCATTGAACAGCGCGTTAACTCGGCGTCGGCCGAAACGCCGCAAAGGCCGGGATTGGTCGTAAAAATACGGTAAGGCGTTAGGGGATTGCGCAATCCTCGCGCGCAACGACGGCGCCATGCGTATCACAGATCGGGCTGTGCCGCCGTCGATCGCGGGAAGCGGTCATGCGGCCGCGCAGTGGATGCGCGGATGCAGCAGCCGCGTGTACTGCGACTTGACCGTTGCGTAGCACTCGCAGGAAGTCTTGATCAGGCCGTCCACATTGGTGATCTCGATATGTCCGCGGCTGTAGTGAATGAAGTTTGCCTGCTGCAGTGTATTGGCCACCAGCGAAACGCTGTTGCGGCGCGCACCGATCATCTGGGCCATCGCTTCCTGGGTCAGGACGAGCTTGTCGCTGCCGGAGAGGTCGCGCGTATGCAACAGGCATCGCGCCAGCCGGGACTCCACCGTGTGCGAGGCGTTGCAGCCGGCAGTCTGCTGGATTTGCGCATAGACGGCGAGGCCGTGCCGCACGAGCGCGGTACGCAACGTTGCGCTCTGGTCGGCGGCAAAACGAAGCTGATCGAGATCGATCGTCGAGGCGGCGCCGGGCACCAGCACCTCGGCGGTGTTCAGCGCGACGGAGTCGCCGAGGGCGGAGAATGCACCGAAAATGCTGTCGCGGCCGATCATCGCGATCTGGACATGCTCACCGCGCGCGAGCTTGACGACCAGGGAGATGACGCCTTTGTGCGGGAGGTACGCGCGCTTGAGCGTTTCGTCGACTTCGACCAGCACCATATCCTGGCTGAGATCGGCGGCACGCAGATACGGACGAATCAGTTCGAAGTCGTCCGCGGTCAGCGAGGACAAAAATCCATTCGGAGAACGAGGGGCTGAATCCAAAGCAGTCTCCTGCCTTACGGGCCAAGCCGGTCTCTGGTGTTTGACGCCTGCTGCGCACAATCGAGTGCAGGATGATCCTTGCACATTTTATTGGCAAGCAGAATTGCCAAAAAGACGCAGTGATCGGCGCCGGGTCGGGCGTTCCAAGACGCGAGCGCCCTTGGGCAGGTGCCGTGCGGGCGGCAGCTATTCGCCGATCATTTGCGCGAGGAATTCCCGGGTCGGCGGCGGTGCCCCGCTGTCGCACACATCTCGCGCCTGCAAAGACCGGCGTGACAAGTACGATTCGGCCAGGCGAGACCCATCGCACGGAGGAGGTTGCTGGGGGCCTGCAGCAACAGGCGCTGCACATGCCGTCCCGGTTGTCTTCGACGTACGCTGCTGCGCTCGGCGCGAAAACCCGCGACGGGTCCATGCCCGGCACCACGACGCTCGCTTTGGTCAGCGGCGGTCCGTCGTCGAACCTCGCCGAGGCTGTTTCGTGATGTGGGCAAAGCGACGCGAACTCTGTCGCGGCAAGACCTTCGACGCAAGATCTTCAACACAAGGCCTGCAGCAATCGATGGGGCAGAGCGCGATTCCCGCTCGCATCGAAGACGGGAGCTTGAACGTTTCACATCAAGCATGGCACGGCGCAAGGTGCCCCGCGGTTAGGCATAAACTCCTGGCCTGATGGGGCTGGGTTGTGGAACCGGCCTTATACACTGTGGAGGGCAGACAGACCGGTGAGTTGCGGCGGAAATGCGGTAGTGCACTGATTCGCAAGGCAGAACTGCCCGCGCGATCGTGTTGTCCTTTTTTTGCAGGCCCTTTTGCGGGGATGGCTGCCAAGGCGCATTGAGCGCGTCCGCGCCACGAGGGAGGTGGTTCATGCATCGCATCTTGGTGGTCGATGACGATCCCATGGTCTGCGCGGCCATCGAAATCTATCTCGAGCGTCACGGCTTTGACGTGACGATAGCCGATGGCGGCGAAGCCGGGCTTCGTGCGCTGGAAGACTCCGGCTTCGACCTGATGCTCGTCGACATCTTCATGCCGCACATGCGCGGCTTCGAATCGATCAGGATATTCCACGAGCGCGCGCCGACGGTTCCGCTGGTTGCGATGTCGGGATACGCCTTTGCCAACCTCGACTCGCCGGCGCCGGACTTTCTGCGCATGGCGCTCGAACTCGGCGCTGCGCGCTGCTTGCGCAAGCCGTTCACGCCGGGCGCGCTGCTGACGGTCGTTAATGAATGTCTTGCCGAAGCCCGGTCCCGGTTCAGCGGCGTCGTCCGGTCAGGCTAGCTACTCGCCGATACCGCGCCATGCGCGTGGCTTTAGCAAACCCCCTCGAAACAATCATGGGTTCGATCGAACGCCCGCTCGGGCGGCTGACGGCGTGCAGTCATCGGTGCCTCTCGCGATTGATCGACGATGCCGTATCCGCAGTCGGAAGGCCTGCAATGAAACCGTGGCCTGCGTCGGTAAGATTCTGTTTACCGGCTCGAGTTTGGCCGCGCGCCCCTCCCCAAATCGTCGTCCGGGGCCAGCCGCTTGCCGGCGAGGCTTTCAGATGTCGTCGATCGCATCTCGATAGCGTCGTTGCATCGCCGACACGAACGGCTGATGACCACATTATTCACCATATCCGTATTAGCACGGACAGTGAAATTAACGCAGACGTGAAACCCGAAGGGTTATTTTTACAGAAGGCCAGTATCTGATTTTTTCTGGAAGGCATGCCCATATGGACGACCTTTTGCGGGAGTTCCTGACGGAAACCAGCGAGAGTCTGGATACGGTCGACAATCAGTTGGTGCGGTTCGAGCAGGACCCGGGCGACGCGAAGATCCTGGA
>NZ_JAFCLU010000033.1 GCF_018130385.1 Bradyrhizobium sp. AUGA SZCCT0283
AGACCGTCGTGTCGACGCGGATCGTCCCTGGTTGCGTGCAGTTTTTGGGGGTGGAAAAACGTATTCACACAGCCTGGACCCATCTCGGACATCGAGCCTGGTCGCAGATGCGGCCGGATGGAAGCCAAGGGTGATATGAAGCATCAGGCTCCAGAATCCGTCGTCCGCGATGGCCACCAACTCCGTCCCCGATCAATCGCGCAACAGCACGGCCTTCCGAAGGGTCCGGCTCGAGCCTAAAACGGAGACGAGCCCCAGCGCCATCAGCAGCACGCCAAGCCAGGTTGCCGTCCAGCCCCGCCCGTCGTCGGCCGCCTCGGCGATGGGAAAGACGACCGGCGCGGCCAGAGGCACGGAGGCGGCGACCGCGTCTCTAGCGGCCGGTGCGGCCGTCAGAAGCGTCTCCACGTCGACCTGGCGCGGCGTGCGGTGGTCGGGTGTGAGCTGATCGGTCGCGAGGTTATCGATGGGTGCCGGCGGTGCGAAGGCCGCGGGCCCCGTCGCCAGGACGGAAGCGGCATCAACCACCTTGAGCTCGGGCGCGGTCCGCATCGGCTGAGACGTTTCCGGTGCGGAGCGCAGCAGCTCCGCCCGCGCATCCACGACCGCCTTCCGCTTGCGCCGCGCGGCCTCGTTCTCCTCGGAAGCGGCGACACGCGCCTGCGCGGCGCGATGACGAACCTGCTTCTTCACCGCGATCCCCTCAGCGGCCTGGAACCAGCATTTGCGGTGGCCCTCCAAACGGTAGACCCAGTGCTGGCCGGCCGTCGTCGACTTGCCGGGCCGCGGCAAGCACTCCTCTTCCGCTGCCGCGGAAGCGGGCGCAGTGGCTTGCCGGGGAGCGACATTGAACAAATCGGTAAAAGGATTCGAAGATGCAGGCGATGTCGAGAGACTTGCGAGAAGCACAAAAGCGGCGAAGCAAAATCGCAAATGACCGGACATGGAAACCCCGGTGTTGCGCCCCCCGCAGCACGACCTTTGGCCGCGACTTGGGTCACAATGCGGCTCAAATCTGGCAACGCGGTGGATTCATTCTGGCCCGGAAACGAGACCCGGACCCGAATACTGCACGACAAAGGAATCCAATACTGCGCTCCGGTCATCATCGAGCCAGTGCCGGACAAACTCTCCCGACGTCGCATATCGGAAGGTGTGTTGAGTATGCCGATAGATGGCCCGACCAAAAGCGCAGCTCAGCAGCAGGCCTTCACCGGTCACTCTGAATGCACGGGTTTGCGCCCAGCACGTCGCCTTGACGCCGGTTTCCTTTGCGCGAACCAGTATCTGCTGCGCTCGAAAACGCTACGTTACCGCCGCCCCGGCAGCCACGCTGTATACCCGGCTTCACCGAGCCGCTTCATCACATCTTCCAGATGGACGCGGTCCCGCGTTTCGATCACGACTTCCAGCAGCGTGCCCTTGGCCGGCAGGTCGGAGAACGTGCGCTGGTGCGAGACCTCGATGATGTTGGCGCCGGCTTCGGCGAGTAGCGCCGAGACCGCGGCCAACTGGCCGGGCCTGTCGACGATGTCGATGGCGATCTGCGTCAGCCGCCCCTCGCGCGCGAGTTCGCGGGTCAGCACCGAGGCGATCAGCCGCGTATCGATGTTGCCGCCGGTCAGGACGAGGCCGACGTTGCGCCCGGCAAAACGCTCCGGCGCGGCCAGCACCGCGGCAAGGCCCGCGGCGCCGGCGCCCTCGACCACGGTCTTTTCGATCGCGATCAGCATCGCCACCGCACGCTCGATCTGGTCCTCCGTGACGAGAATGATGTCGTCGACGAGACGGCGGATGATTTCGGTGGTGATGCGGCCCGGCGCCTTGACGGCGATGCCTTCGGCGAGCGTGTCGCCGCGCATCGGCAGGCTCTCGCCCTTGATGGCGTTGTACATCGAGGGATAGAGCTGCGCCTGGACGCCGATGATCTGCAACTCCGGCTTCAGCGATTTGGCCGCGACCGCCATGCCGGAAATCAGCCCGCCGCCGCCGATCGGCACCACCAGCGTATCGAGCTGCGGCACCGCTGCAAGCATTTCGAGCGCGATGGTGCCCTGCCCCGCGATGACATACGGATCGTCGTAAGGGTGGATCATCGTGAGGTTCTCTGCCTTGCCATGCGCGCGCGCGAACTCGGCGGCCTCCTCCAGCGTCTTGCCGGAAATGACGATCTCCGCACCGTGACGCCTGGTGTTCTCGATCTTCACCATCGGCGTGCCGATCGGCATCACGATGGTGGCGGGAATGCCGAGCCTATGCGCGTGATAGGCCACGCCCTGCGCGTGGTTGCCGGCCGACATCGCGATCACGCCGCGCCGCCGCTCGTCGGGCGACAGCGCCAGCAGCCGATTGAGCGCGCCGCGCTCCTTGAAGGTCGAGGTGAACTGCAGGTTCTCGAATTTGAGCCAGAGATGGCAGCCGCAGATCTCGCTCAGCGTCTGGCTCTGGTCGCATTCGGTGACGATGACCGAGCTGGAAATGGCAGCGGCCGCGACTCTGACATCATCGGGTGTGACGGCAAGGCCTGCTTCGGAAGCGTGTTGGTCCGGCGGGGCGTTTTTGGGGGCTTTCGGCATATGGCGGGCCTCATTGGGAGGCAATCGTATAAGCCTTTTCCGCCGGACGCGCCTCCTCCGAATCTCGTAAAATCCCGCCCCATGAACATGGGTGTCGCAAAAAGCCGCCGCGGCGTTACACTTGGCTAGGGTCGCAGGGACAGGCGGCCGGAGTTTTCAGATGAATTCATTGAGCGATGGGCCGAAGGCGGAGGCCATCACGGTCGTGCTGGTCGAGGACGACGCGCCGACGCTTTGGCGGCTGCAGGACGCGCTGGCCAAGGCCGGATATCAGGTCAGGGCCGCAGGGACACTCACGGAAGCCCGCGCCTGTCTGGCGCAAGGTGCGCCAAAGGTGCTGCTGACCGACCTTCAACTGCCTGATGGCCATGGCGTGGATCTGATCCGGGAAACGCGGCAGCGCTTTCCCGACACCGAGATCATGGTGATTTCGATCCTTGGCGATGAGGAAAGCGTGATCTCGGCGATCACCGTCGGCGCAACGGGCTATCTGCTCAAGGACGCGTTCCCGACCGATATCGCCGCCACCGTGCGCGATCTCGTCGCCGGGCATTCGCCGATCTCGGCCTCGATCGCGCGCTTCATCGTGCGGCGAACCCAGAGCTCGCCCGAGCCCCCGCCCGGCCCCGCGCTCAACACCGCCAAACTGACGCCGCGCGAAATCGACATCCTCTGGGGCATCGCCAAGGGATTCAGCTACGCCGAGATCGCCAGCCATCTCGGCCTGTCGCGTCAGACCGTGCCCGGGCATATCAAGAACATCTATCGCAAGCTCGAGGTTCACACCCGGGGCGAAGCGGTGTTCGAGGCGGTCCAGCAAGGCTTGATAAAGTTGTGAACGACCACGACGAGGACGCGACGGCGGAACAACTGCCCGCCCGCGAACGGCGGCGGCTGCAGACGTCCCGCCTGGTCCAATACCTGTTGCTGCAGGCGCTGATCGTGGCCGCATGCATCTTCGCGCTGCGGCAGTCGCTTCCCGGACCTCCCGCCCAGTATCAGGTCACGGCGTTCCAGCTCACCGAAGCCGGGGTCGAGCGCGCGGTGACGCTGCCGTATTTCTCTCCGTTGCGGAATGCGATGAACGATCCGCCCCGCTTCACGGGACACTTCGTTCGCGCGGCCGGCGAGGCCGCGCGGGCCTGGTCGGTGTTTGTGCCGCGGTTCACCAACGGCGTCGAGGTCACCGTCAACGGCGTCGTGATCCTCGACAGCCGGCGCGATCCCGTCGCCAACCGTCCCGACCGCAACACACCGCAAATCGCGGTGATCCCCGCGTCGGTGCTGCACGACGGCGCCAACGAGGTTTCGGTCAGATTGTTCATCTGGGGCCCGATCTCCGGATTCCTGGACCGCATCTGGGTCGGCCCGGACGAGCTGTTGCGTCCGAGCTATAATCTGAGAACGCTGATCTTCGTTACCTTGCCGGTGGTGTTCTCGTCCTGGCAGGCGATTCTCGCGGTCATCCTGGGAATCATGTGGGTGATGCGGCGCCATGAGCCGGCCTATGGCGTTCTGGCCGCGGCAATGGCGGTGGGTGTCGGGCAGGCGTTCCTGCAAACGCCGATGGGCGAGACGCCGTTTTCCCGGCTCAACGTGATCCTGATTTCTTCGGCTCCGATTGAAAGCGGACTGGTGCTGACATTTGCGCTGCTGTTCTCGGGCTGGAAATGGCATCGCTACGGCTGGATCATTTTCATTCCCGGCGCGCTGCTGGCGCTGGCCGGCCTGTTCGGAAACCAGACGATGGTGCGCGCGCTGTTCCTGTATCTCGCCGTGCCGATGGTTGGCGTCTCCCTTCTCATCATGGCCGTCGTCACCGCCCGCTCGATGCTGAAGCGGCGGAATGTCGCCAGCCTGCTGCTCGGCTGCGCGGTCACGATCATGCTGACCTGCTGGATCGTCGACCTGCTCTCGGTATTTCAGATGATGCCCAATCGCATCTTCACCGCGCGGCTGTCCTATTCGGCGATGCTGGTCGCGATCGGCGCGGGGCTGACCTGGCGGTTCGCCCGCGCGCTGAACCAGGTCGACGGCTTTGCCGGCCGCCTCGTCACCCAGGTGCGCGAGGCGGAAGAGAAGCTGAAGGCCAGCTTCGCCCGCGAGGAGGAGCGCGCCCGCGCCGCCGCGCTGGCGCGCGAGCGCACGCGGCTGATGCGCGACCTGCATGACGGGCTCGGCGGCCAGCTCGTCAGCATCGTGGCCTTGAGCGAACGCGGCAATGGCAGCGCGGGAATCGGCGATGCCGCGCGCGCGGCGCTGAAAGATCTGCGCCTCGTCATCGACTCCATGGACGACATCGGCGGCGATCTGATGCTGGCGCTGGGGTCATGGCGCGAACGCGCGATGGCACAGCTGCGTCCGCATGACATCGCGCTCGACTGGCGCGCGGTCACCCCGCAAGGCCTGCCGGTACATCCCGAACTGCGGCCATGGCATGTGATCCAGATCGTGCGGCTGCTCGATGAAGCCGTGACCAACGCGGTCAAGCATGCCTATGCGCGGCGCATCACGGTGAGGATCGAGACGCTCGCAGGCGCCGATGGCCTCGACCGCGGCTGCATCACCGTCGAGGACGACGGCCAGGGTTTTGAGATCACGTCGGATGGTGCGGCGGCAGGCGCGATAAAGGCGGCGCGCGGCTTGCGCAACATGCGAAGCCGCGCGGCGCGCTGCGGCGCGGAGCTGGAACTGAGCTCCTGCACCCAAGGGACTGATCAAGGGGACCATCAAGGCACGCGCGTGAGACTGACATTGCCCCACCGCTTCCCCGACAGCGACGGCGCTGCCGGTTAGAGTGGAATGGGTTGGAGCCGGATCGATTCGCGGTCAGTGCGAAGCATTAACGATCTCGTGTCCCGGACGCAGTTCAGATACCCCTCGGCGATACACGAGAGGGTCCAGACACAAATTGCGAAAACAACCCCATGCAAAGTAGAATGAGCCCCGGCTCGCAGCACTCACGTCGCTTGCGTCCGGGGCACGGGATGGTCCGCCGTCTTGGCCCAACCTGATCCTGCTCTAGCCTACGTTTTGGCTCAGCGGCGGCCGACGCGATTGACCGGACCGCCGCGGTTCATCGGCGTGCCGGGACGGACGCCGACGCCGGGAGCACCGACGCCGACAGCGCCGACGCCGACGACCGGTGTAGCGACCACCGCGACCGGCGTCGGCCGCGCCACGCAACCCTTCGGCACGCCGACCGTCTTGCAGTAAACCACCGCAGCCTGGGCCGAACTCACACCGCCCAGCGCGAACGAAGCCACGGCCGAGAACGCCGCAAGCGTCAGACCAGCGCTCAGCCAACCTGTCTTCTTCAACATCTGTCATCTCTCCCGAATTGGGCGTGCAGCTCTTTGCGATGTGCCGATCGGTCACCGCAGCCGACGCGAGATGTACATGGTCCATCGGAGGGCGCGGCAACATCCCATGAAAATGGTGTGGGCGTGCGCGCAGGCGTTTGCAGGGCCGATTTCCGACGCCATGAACATGGCATGGACCACGGGCGCAACCTCGACGAGCTTCCGCGCGCTTTCAACCCTCACATTCCCGTCGAAAGGTGATCCATGAAAAAATCAATCCACGTCCCGGCCGCCGCGCTGATCCTGTCGCTCGCCGCCGGCTCGCTGGCTCAGGCGCAATCCGGACCGAGCCCCCAGGAGCAGATGGCCTGCCGTTCGGATGCCGGAAAATTCTGCGCCGAACATATCGGCAAGCCGCCGCAGATGAATGCCTGCCTGAAGGCGAACAAGGAGAAGCTGTCGGACGGCTGCCGCAAGGTGGTGGAATCGCGCGGCGGGTAGAAACCTGCCGCAAGGATCGTCAAGAGGATCGTCCCGGGAAGGCCCGTCAATCCTGATCGAACAGCCTGATGCGGCGCGTCTCGATCCTCACCGGCTCGGCAGCGAAGAACTGCCGCGGCTCGGTCACTTCCCGGACTCGCTCTTCGACCGCCTCGAGTTCCTGCTCACGGGGCTGCTTCAAGCGGCGCTTGTCTGCCCATTGCTGTCGCCGTTCGGCGCGCCGCTTTTCGGCCTCTGCGCGTTTGATGTCGGCATCGCGAGACCTGGCGAAGGCGTCCCGAGGCGCGGCGGTCTTTTCGTCGGCCTGGTCGGCGGGCTTCGAAGGTTGCTGCGGTGACTGTACGGGTTGCGCGGCCGCCACATTGTTGGTGGCCTTCTCTTCAGCAGAAGGAGCATTGGCGGAGAGCCCGGCCGCCTGTGTTTGCGACGGGGGCTGTTGCGTTTGCGGCTGTTGCTGCGTTTGCGTCTGCGGCTGTTGCTGTGCCTGCGCGGCAGCGGGTTTCGTCGCAGTCACATGCGGCACCGGCTCCGCTGGTGCCGTCGAGACGGATATCGGCTCCGCCGACATTCTGCGTTCCAGCTTGGAGACCGCCTGCGTAGGCGGGCTGGCAATATTCGCAGCCAGATAGCCTCCGCCGAGACCAGCGGCGACCGCCACGATCACGGTTCCCACGCCTGCAAAATAAGCCGTCGATGTCCGCATGGTTCGGCTCCCTCATCCACGCGGGCAACGCGTTGAATGGGCCGATGTTCCGGCACGGTATTGTGAGGAAATTGGAACCGGTAGCACTGCAATCGCAGCGCTCGCCGCTCAGATCATCGCGGCGACTTTTTCCAGACCGATGATGCGGGCGAGCGAACGGACTTCGCTCTTCTGGTCTTCACGCAGCTGGAACAAGAGCGGCATCGCCGCCGATTTCAACTGCTGGACTTCTGCGGATTCGGGATCGATCGGCACGCCCGAAGCATTCGGGTTGGCCTGCCGGCCCGCATGAATCTTGCGGGCGACGGCGCGCAGCGCGCTTTCCACGGGCGGCCAGTAGGATTCCTGAGAGGAGGACAGTTTCAGACGGTCCTTGATTCCGGCGATCTGGACGTCGCTCAGCAGCGCGTAGTTTTTCTGCGGCTGGGGTTTTGCGACAGCCTTGGGCTTCGGCGGCACAGCCTGTGCCGCGGCAGGCGCGACCTCCTTCGGCAGCCCGATATCGACAGGGGCGGTCGACGCATAGGCCTGGCGCAACGGCTCGCTCAACGCCGCGGTGGTCTGCGGCGATTCGTAGGCCGCCAGCGCGTAGCTCACGACGGCCAGCCGGTCCTTCTTGTTTTCCCTGTTCGAAACCGGCGCCTGGGCGGCAACAGCAGACGCGGCAGCCAGCTGGGGCGGCGCCGCAGGTACGCTGTCGCGGCCGAGAATGGCAGTAGCGGCGGCGCCGACCACGAGAAAGCCGATCAGCGCAACGATGGTCATCGTTTTGGTCAAAAAGGTCTCCATTCCCGCCGACGTTTGGCCCTTTTGCCGAAAACTGGACGACAATTGAGGCGTTACGATGCCGATCGGAGCCGTAACGCGATCAAAAAACTGGGGAAATCGTCCCGAAACAGCCCGGAATCAAGCCGCCGCGGCCAATTCGTAGGCCTCCTGGATATCGGCAACGATATCGGACGCCTCCCACAGGGCGTCGGGGGCGACCGCCTGCAGTGTGACGGTCCAGTTGGCCTTGCGGTTGCGGGGCATGCTGACGACGTCGAATTCGATACCGCGGCACAGCGGATGCCGATCGAGCGCAAACATCACCCGCCGCCGGATCTCCTCGAGGGTCGCTGAGGTTTTGCCAAAATACCGGTCCAGATCCATTCCGCGCCCCCTCGGTTTGCCGCCGGGCCGGCCGTGGCGGCCGACCATCCTCTGGGGCTATTGTTGGGGCTGATATGGTTAACGGCGCGTTAAGCCTCGTAATGGCACGGGCCGGGACCTAAAGCGAACGGCGGAGCGGAACAGCCCGGCATGGCTGAAACGACACCTCAGACGACAACGGCCGCGACCGGGCCGTCGGTCCGCGCCGCGCTGGCGGCGGCCGTCGCGATTTCAGCCTTCACGCTGTCGGTCGCGACCTTCGAACTGGCGATGGCGGACTGGCCGTCCGGCTTCGTCCTGCTCGTGGTGGTGCCGCTGATGGCGCTCGTGTTCTTCGGCTGCGTCGTGTGGTCGGCGACGCTGCTGCTCCGAATCCGAAAAAGCGGACTGAGGTTCGCCCTCCCCTTTCTGATCTGCGCGTTGACGCTTGCCGCGCTGGTCTACGCGCCGCTGCAGCAAATCGCCCTGCAGCAGAATTTCGACTGGCACCGCAAGACTCGCGAGCGGATCGTGGCGCGGGTCGAGGCCGGCGAACTCAAACCCAATGTCAGCCACAACGAAAACCTGATCGCGCTCGGCGACCGCGAACCCAACGTTTCCGCAGGCGGCAACGACATCGTCGTCGATCAGGCCGATGAAGGCGTCTATGTGCTGTTTTTGACCTCACGCGGCCTAAAACACTATTTCACCGGCTTCCTGCGCGTGCCGCCGGGCGGCGATCCCGAAAAGTTCTTCGAGTTCGGGGACAAGCCGCCGAGCCAGTTCGTCCGCTACGACAAGGACTGGTATTTCGTGGCGAATTAGCCGGCCGCCCGCCTCGGCGCTGCATTCGCGGCCGCCTCGGCAGGCGCGGGCGCCGGCAGTTGCATGAGAATGGTTTGACTCGTGGGCGCGATTTCCACGCCGCACTCCTGGAATCGCCGCTTCATGCGGCGGTTGAATTCGCGCTGCACCGGCCAGCGGCCGGCATCGGTGCAGCGAATCTGGCCGACGATCGAGGCCATCGAGCCGTCCACCTTGTCGACGCCCCACAGTTCGAGATCGCCGCGGATCAAATTCTGGAACTCCACCTCGCGGCGCATCTCGGCGACGATGTCCCTGAGGATCTGGCCGGCGCGGTCGGTGTCTTCCTTGTAGGAGACGTTGACGCTGACGGCAGCATTGCCGGCGCCGCGGCTTGAATTGGTGATCGTCGTCACCGCGCTGAACGGCACGATATGCACCGAGCCGTCGCCGGAGCGCAGACGAAGGGTGCGGATCGAGACGTTTTCCACCACGCCCGACAGGCCCGACAGCGTGACGTTGTCGCCGACCTGGACGGTGTTTTCGAGCAGCAGAAACAACCCGGTGATGAGGTCCTGCACCAGCTTCTGCGAGCCGAAGCCGATGGCGATACCGACGATGCCGGCGCCGGCCAGCAATGGCGCAACGTTGACGCCGATTTCGCTCAGCGCGGTGAGGCCAACGACGGTGACGATCACGCACAGCAGCGCGGTTCGAAGCATCGGCTGAAAGGTGCGTAAGCGCGCCGCGCGCGCGTAATGGCCCTCACGCGACAGCGCATTGATCTTGCGATCCAGTAGCGCGTTGCTGACTTCCCAGATCGCCGCCGCCGCCAGCGCGGCAATGCCGACCGTCACCACCGCCGATAGCAACCGGCTGCCGATCTGGCCGCCATAGAACCAGACGATGGCATCGACGCCCCAGACCTCCAGCAGCGCAACGAGGCCGATGAAGGCGATCACCGCCGAGACAATGTTGCGCAACAGCGGCAGGTAGCGGTTGGCGCGGGTCTCCAGGCCCGGGAAGCGGCGCAAGAGATCCGGGCTGATGCGAAAGCCCCGATCGATCAGGCTCAACACCAGCATGGTCGCGAGCCGCATGATCAGCACGACCGCGATGGTGCCGACGAAATATTGCAGCAGCAGCGAGTAGCCGTTGCGGATGTTCAGCGCCCACACCGCCCACAGAGCGAGGTCGAGGGCGGTCGCCAGATAATGCCAGAGGCCGGCGACGCGGTTGCGTATCCGGGCCGCCGCTCCGTCGCGGCCGACCGGCGCGCGAATGGCCTCGGCGACCTGTCGGCGGCACTGCAGGATGACGACGACGACAAAGAGATGCACGACCAGCATCACCAGGCGCAGCAACGCGGCGTAGCCGGCGCGATGCAGGCCCAGCAGCAGCGCCACATTGGCGAAGGCTATCCCGGCGACGGCGACGGTCAAGATGCGGCGCGCCCATATTTCGATATAGGCGGCGGTTTCGGCGCGAACGCGAAACAGGCCGAATGGCCCGGCCAGCGCCCGCACCACGCAGATCAGCGCGCGCGACAGCGCATAGGCATTGACGACCGCGAGGATCACGAGCCGGGTGGTTGAGAGATCGCCGATCCCGGTGCCCAGCAACATCGTGGCGATCCCGATGAAGACGAGCACCGGGACCAATTCAAGCGCGAGACGTCCCAGCACGAAGGGCAGCCGGACCAGCGACTGCCAGGTGCGCGCCAGGCTGAGGCGCCGCCGATGCAGCGCGGGTGCCGCGGCAACGTCTGCCGCTGACGATGGTGGATCGGCCACGTCCAGCGCCTGCACCGGGGCTCGCGCGGTTTGCGGAAGCCGCGCTTCCAGAAGCGTCACCGGCCGTTTGATGAGGCGGAACACCAGCCACTCGGCGGCAAGAGCGCAGATGAACACCAGCGCCAGCTTCCAGGCGATATCGAGCAGCTGATGATAGGCGGAGGGATCGTTGGCGGTCCGCACGAACCAGTAATAGAACGCCCGAAAATGCGTCAGCGTCCGCACGACATCCGCGACCTCGCGCGAGATCTCGCCGACCTGCTCGGACACAGTCAGCAGGAGCTGTGCGCCAAGGCTGTCCGCCGTCAGCGGTATCGCGGATTTCGGCTCGGGCGCCGCCTGCGGTTGCGGCGAGGAATTGGCGATCGCGCGCAGCGTCTCGATCATCTGAGTGCGCTTGTTGTCGTCGGAAAGGGTCTCGAGCGCCCGCTTCGCCTGATCGGGCGAAAGCACGTCAGCCTTATCGGCGGCAGGGGCAGCCGGCGCAGCGCCGGGCTGCGCGAAAGCCGGAACAATAAACAAGACGCAGGCGAAGAGAATCGACGGCAGGAGTTTGAGCGACACGAAGACCTCTTTGGAAAAAATGCGCCCGACGGCGAAACCGGGATAGGCCTCGCCCTCGCGCGTGCGTCATGTCGGATCGCCTGTTTTCGCCGTCATCCTGTGTCGGAAGTTTGCCATAGCGACGGTTTTCTCTTGGCATTTCGCCCGGCATTTCCGCATCACAAAAATGCCGCAGCGCTTGATCGCCGGGAACTTTGCAATCGCCGCCAAATGCAGGGACGAGCGCAGCGCCCTAGTCAAGTCTGACGCGCGCGGCGGCCTCGCGAAATTCCGCTGATGTGCGCGCCACAAGCTCATCGACCGAAAGCAATTCCGTCACGCCCGAGACGGAATGGCCTGCACTCCAGATATCCTTCCAGCGTTTTGGACGGCCCTCGCGCGCACCGATGTCGATGTCCTTGCCGATATCGATCGCGCCACGCTCCGGCAGATTTTCCGGATCGAGGCCGGCCGCCTCGATCGAGGGGCGCAGCATGTTGGTCTGCAGGCCCGTAAACGCTGACGTCAGCAGGACATCGTCGGCCGTGCTGGCAACTAACAACTCCTTGTATCTGATATCCGCCATGCTCTCGCGCGTGGCGATGAATTTTGTGCCCATATAGGCGAGATCGCAGCCGAGCGCCTGCGCGGCACGAAGTGCGTGGCCGTCGGTGATACCGCCCGCCAGCACGATCGGCCCGTCGAAGAAGGCCCGCACCGCACGTACGAACACAAAGGGATTGAGCCAGCCGGTCTGGCCGCCCGCGCCGGCCGTCAGCAGCACAAGTCCGTCCGCGCCCGCGGCAACGGCACGCTCGGCGTGGCGGATCGAGGCGACGTCGGCAAACACCAGCGCGCCGGCGGCGTGCAGCGGCCCGATCACCGGCGCCGGCGATCCGACCGAGGTGATCACCATTTCGGGCCGGTGCCGCAGCAGCACCGCCAGATCCTGCTCCAGCCGCGCATTGGAGCGATGCACGATCAGGTTGGCGCACACCGGCGCTGACGGTTTGCCGTTTGCATCCGCATGCGCCTTCAGCCTGATATCGATATCCGTCAGCCATTGCTCGAGCTGTTCGGGACTGCGGCAATTTACCGTTGGGAAAGAGCCGATCACGCCGTTGCGGCACGCGGCAACCACAAGCTCGACACCCGAGACGAGAAACATCGGAGCGGCAATCAGCGGCAGGCTGAGGCGGTCGCGAAAGCGCGAGAGAGGGTCGGTTGGTTGCGTCATCCTGGCTTGAGCCGCTTCCTCTTTGTGCTAGCGTTGCCGCCAACATTGGCACGGGCGAAGGCCAATTACAAAGCAGCGGGAGAAAAGAATGAGCAATCCGCTCTATGCGTTTCCGGCGGTGTGCGAGCAGACCTTGCGGGCGCTGGCGCGCTACCCGGAGCGGACGGCGTTCAGCTGGCCGGGCGGATCGATCACCTATCGCGGCGCGACCGACATGATCGGGCGCATGCAAAGCGTGTTCATGCAGCTGGGCGTCGAGCCCGGCACCCGCGTCGCGTTTCTCAGCGCCAACCGCGCCGACGCCTGGTGCGCCAGCGTCGCCGCGCAATTATCGCAGCTCGCCATCACCTGGCTGCATCCCTTGGGTTCGCTGGACGATCAGCTATTCCAGCTCGAGGATTCGGAAGCGCAGATGCTGGTGGTCGATGGCGTGACGTTCCGTGACCGCGGCGGCGAACTCGTCGCGAGGGCCTCGAGCCTGAAAACCGTTTTCACGCTCGGGCCGGCCGATTACGGCGCCGATCTCCTGCAGGCGATCGAAGCGACCGGCAGCGCCACGGCGCGCAACTTCGCCGGTCCAGACGACATCGCCACGCTGAACTATACCGGCGGCACGACGGGAAAATCCAAGGGCGCGCTGCGGCACCACCGCGAACTCGGCGGTTCCACCAGCGCGATCATGGCCGATTTCGAAATTCCGGACACGCCGCGCTACCTGACGGTGGCTCCGATCAGCCACGTCGCGGGGACCAAAGTGCTGCCGACGCTGATGCGCGGCGGCACGGTGCACATGCTGAAGGGTTTTGATCCCGAGGCGGTGTTCAAGACCATCGAGCGCGAGAAGATCAACTTCACCCTGTTCGTGCCGACGATGATCTACGTCATGCTCGATCATCCTTCCCTCGACAAGACCGACCTCTCCTCGCTCGAACTGTTGCTGTATGGCGCGTCCGCGATGTCGCCGAGCCGGCTGATCGAGGGTATCGAGCGCATCGGGCCGGTGTTCTCGCAGCTTTACGGCCAGACCGAATGCTATCCCGTGTCGGTGCTGCGCAAGGCCGATCACGATCCCAGGACGCCGGAATTGTTCCTGTCCTGCGGCTTTCCGATCGCCGCGTGTCAGGTCAAAATTCTAGACAATGACGACCGGGAAGTCGCTACCGGCGAGGCCGGCGAAATCTGCGTGCGCGCCAGCCATGTGATGGCCGAATACTGGAAGCGGCCGGACACGACCGCAGAGACGTTGAAGAGCGGCTGGCTGCACACCGGCGACATCGCGCGATCAGACGAGCGCGGCTACATGTTCATCCTCGACCGCAAGAAGGACATGATCGTCTCCGGCGGCTTCAACATCTTTCCGCGCGAGGTCGAAGATGTGCTGTCGCAGCATGCCGACGTCGCGATGGTCGCCGTGGTCGGCGTGCCCGACGACAAATGGGGCGAGGCCGTCACCGCCGTGATAGTCGCCCGCGAAGGCACCCGGCCGAATGCGGATGAGCTGATCAACCTCGTGAAGGCGAAAAAAGGCTCGGCGCATGCGCCCAAGCACATCAAGTTCGTCACTGAGCTTCCAATGACCGGGGTCGGCAAGGTCGACAAGAAGGTGCTGAAGGCCGGCTTCTGGACCGGCCGCGACCGGATGGTGGGGTAGGCCTCACACGGTGGAACGATGGTGTCGCGGACGCGGCGCAGCATCCGGGACACGAAAGATGCCTAGCCGGCCATGCGCCTCTCGATGGCCGCCTTCGACTTGTCGAAATTATTGGGCACCTCGATGTCGACTTCCAACGTCGAGACGGTCTTGCCGCGCTCCAGCTTGACGATGACCTTGTCGGGATCGAGCTGTATGTGTTTCGACACCACCGCGAGGATTTCCTCCCGCAGCGTGACGAGCAGGTCGGACTGGCCGAGCAGCCCGCGCTCGTGTGCCAGCAGAATCTGCAGCCGCTCCCGCGCAACGGGGGCAGTCGCTTCGCGGCTGCCGAACAGCCGCAGCAGCCTCATGCTCATGCAGCCCTCCGACCCAGTAGCCGATCCATGAAGCCCTTGCGTTCGGCCGGCACGACCATGGCGACTTCCTCGCCCATCAGGCGGCGCGAGGCGTCGATATAGGCGCGGGCCGGCGCGCTCTCGGCATTGTTGAGCGTCACCGGCGTGCCGACATTGGACGCCTTCAGGACATCCTGGCTCTCGGGGATGATGCCGAGCAAAGGTGTCGCGAGGATTTCCAGGATGTCGTCGATATTGAGCATCTCGCCGCGCGCCGCGCGCGCCGGATCGTAGCGGGTGATCAGGATATGTTTTTCCACGCGCTCGCCGCGCTCCGCTCTCACCGTCTTTGAATCGAGCATGCCGATGATGCGGTCGGAATCGCGCACCGAGGAAACCTCGGGATTGGTGACGATGACGGCTTCGTCGGCGTAGCGCATCGCGAGCGTCGCGCCGCGCTCGATGCCGGCCGGGCTGTCGCACAGGATCCAGTCGAACCGGCTCCTGAGTTCGGCGATGACGCGGCCGACGCCCTCGTCGGTCAGCGCATCCTTGTCGCGGGTCTGCGAGGCCGGCAGCAGCCAGAGATTTTCGAGGCGCTTGTCGCGGATCAAGGCCTGCGGCAGCTTGGCGACGCCCTGCACCACGTTGATGAGGTCGAACACCACGCGGCGTTCGGCGCCCATCACGAGATCGAGGTTGCGCAAGCCGACGTCGAAATCGACCACCACGACGTTTTGCCCGCTCTGGGCAAGCGCGGCGCCGAGCGCCGCCGTAGAGGTGGTCTTTCCAACGCCTCCCTTGCCTGAGGTAACGACCAGGACCTTGGCCATACGTGATCTCCTTAGCCGGTTAATTCAGCGGGGTAATTTTCATGGTGTCGCCCTGCAGCCAGGCTTGCGCCGGGCGGTTGCGGAGCGAGACGTCGATTTCTTCTGCAGTCTGGTAGTAGCCGTCGATGGCGAGCAGCTCCGCCTCGATCCTCTGGCAGTAGATCCGCGCATTGGAATTGCCGTTGACACCCGCCATCGCGCGGCCGCGCAGCGTGCCGTAGATGTGGATCGATCCGCCGGCGACGATCTCGGCGCCCGACCCGACAGAGCCGAGCACGGTGACATCGCCCTCCATGAAGACGATCGACTGACCCGAACGCACCGGGCTATCGAGCAGTAGCGACGTCGGCTTCGGCTTGGCTTCGGGCTCGGGCTTCTGCACCGGCTCGCTGCGCGTGATCACGCAGGCGCGGCCGCCGGTCAGCAGGGGCGGCATGTTTGCCGCGAGGCGCTCTTCCTCCACGCCCTCGATGCCGAGGACGCGAATGCTGCGCTCGTTGAGGCTGCCGACGAGATGAGCGATGGCGGAGCTACTGAGGTCGACGGCTGCGAGATCGAGCACGATCGGTTTGCCGACGAAATAGCCCGGCGAGCGCGCCAGCGTAGCGTCGATCTCGGCGAGCCATTCCACGATCGGCACGACGGGGCTGAACACGAACGCGACATAGGAACGGCCGCGCAGCCGGACCAATTGACGCGTGGGATCAGCTCGGACGTCCATGATGTTCGACTCGTCTTTCTTATTGAATGGTTAACAATCGGCGAACTTGGTTAACGAGTAATTAATGCGACAACGCGCGCTGCGCGCAGAAAAGCGCGTAACTGGCGGCAAATCCGGCACATTTGTGGCCGATTCTTGCTGTCGGCGACGGGCGACGCGCGTCAAACGCTTTGCGGAAAGGGGTTCCGTGAGTTGTAGTTAACAGAACCTCAACTTACTTTCGTCACGTTTCCGACCTAAATTAGTCCTCGCGCGGTTCCAACAAACTTATGTGTGCTGGTGGACTCCTAGGTCTGGCAGCTCGTGCCGTTGGGCAGACGGACATTTGCCGGCAGGGGACTAGGGCAGTGGAAGCCGTGGGGATGGTGTGGTCGCGAGACATGATCTCGCAGGCAGGTGTCGTCGGACGAAGAGCCGACGCGCTGCACTTTGATTCAAATCTTCCAGGCAAATTTAGCAGCACCTGGAGAGCGGACGTGGATTGTTCCGCGCGCCTGCTCCATCGTCTTAACCCCTTGTCCGATAAGTCCGCAGCCGTGATCGCCGCCAACAATTCCGCCGGGTAATCCGCCAAGTGTTATGAGGAGTATGCGTATGAGTAGTGTGAGTGAGCAGGATCATCTCAATCCCCGCGATCCCCTGTACTACGCGCCGCGCTCGCTGCGTGAGCGGTCGGCTGCGCGCGGAGCAAGCCCGGAGACGCCGTTTTCTCCGGTGTCGTTCGACTCCCAGCTCGAGAGCGCGGTATCCGATGCGCTGCGGCATCCCCTCGATCCCGAGGTCATGCACGAACCCGGCCTGGAGTCGAAGAAGGCATTGTGGACCGTCGCGGCACGCTTCGCCGCCGCCATCGGCGTCGCGGCGCTGGTGGCGCTGTTCTTCGTCGTCGCCGTGCCCGGATCGCGGCAGAGCGATGTTGAGCAGTCGTCGACGTTCGCCAGCGTCGCACAGTCGATCAAGAACGCGCTGTCTCCATCCGGAGAGGCTGCGCCAAGGCCTGCGATCAACGAGTTCCAGGCCCTTCTCGCCGCCTCGCCGGCGAGCGCTCCGCCGGCGTCGGAGCAGGACGGGCAATTGCTCCAGCAGTTCATGCAGTGGCGCGAGAAGCCGGATCCGGCCACGCCACAACGCACCAACCCATAATCCAGACGGAGGGCTGACAATGCCTGAGAACCGACTTACAGCGGACTTGTTCTCAAGGAGTTTGCCATGACCTCGCACCGGATCACCTTGCTGGTCGGGGCCGTGCTCCTCGGGATCGCAGGCAGCGCCCAGGCCGCCGGCGACATTGCGATCGTGCGCGACCTTGCCGGCCGCGTCGGCCCCGTGATCGGCTCGGCCCAGGCCTGCCGCGACATTGCGCGTCCCCGCATCCAGACCATCGTCGACAAGTTTTCACAGGTGATCCGGGAAGCCTCGTCGAACGAGGCGGAGCGTTCTGATCTCACCCAGACGTTCGATCGCACCGTGGCCGAAGGACGCGCCGCCGTGACCTCGGGCAGGATGGATTGTATCCGGGCCGACCGTCAGCTTGCCGATCTCGAACGCTCGATCTCCGGACCGAGCCTCTCCAGCGTCATCGGCCCGTCGCCTGCCGCCGCGGCGACCGCCGCGAATGCAGCGACCGCGCCGACGGCCAATGTCCCGGCCGGACCGCTGCCCCGCGGCATCGGCGAAAAGGAAATCCGCTTCGGCATCGCCGCTCCCTTCTCCGGCTCGGCCCGCGAGCTGGGGCGCCAGATGAAACTCGGAATCGAAACCGCCTTCAACCGGGTCAACGATGCCGGCGGCGTGGACGGCCGGATGCTGAAATTGTTCGCCGCCGACGACGGCTACGAACCTTCGCGCACCGGCGAGGCCATGAAGCAGCTCTATGAGAAGGACCAGGTGTTCGGCATCGTCGGCAATGTCGGCACCCCGACCGCGGTGGTGGCGATCCCTTATGCGCTCGAACGCCGGATGCTGTTCTTCGGAGCCTTCACCGGCGCCAACATCCTGCGCAACGATCCGCCGGACCGCTACGTCTTCAACTACCGCGCCAGCTACGCCCAGGAAACCGACGCGGTCGTTCGCTACCTCGTCAAGATCCGCCGAATACCGCCCAGGCAGATCGCGGTCTTCGCGCAGCAGGACTCCTACGGCGACGCCGGATTTGCAGGAGTCGCAAAGGCGTTTCGTGCCCTTGGCGTCAACGACGGCACCATCCTCCGGCTCAACTACGCGCGAAACACCGTGGATGTGGAAGATGCGGTCAACCAGTTGAAGCTGCAGAAGCCCCCCATCAGGGCGGTCGTCATGGTGCCTACCTATCGGGCCGCGGCAAGGTTCATCGAGAAGACGCGCGATCTCTTTCCCAGCATGATCTACACCAATGTCTCGTTCGTCGGCTCCACCGCGCTTGCCGAAGAACTGAAGCTGCTGGGACCGCGCTACACCAACGGCGTGATCGTGACGCAGGTGGTGCCGGCGGTGTCGGGCTATTCGTCGGCCGTGCTCGAATACAAGAACGCGCTCGCCAAATATTTCCCGGGCGAAGCGCCCGACTACGTTTCGTTCGAGGGCTATGTCGCCGCCAACGTCCTGATCGCGGGCATTAAGCGGACCGGCCCGCAGATCGATACGGAGAAGCTGATCGACACGCTGGAGACGATGCGCAATCTCGACCTCGGTCTCGGGACCCAGTTGAGCTTCGGCCGCTCCGAGCACCAGGCCTCGAACAAGGTGTGGGGCACGGCGCTCGATGAGAGCGGACGCTATCAGCCGCTGGATCTCGAATGACCAGGAGGCCGCGATCCCTGTGATCGCGGCCTCATATGCCTGACGCCTGCGCTCAGCGCTTCTCTATGACCAGACTCTGGATCGCGCGGCCAAAATAGCCGCGCGCATCGGCGAGCCGCGCCATGGCGAGCCCCGCGCCGTCGGGACCGATCCAGGACTCCGCATCGAGCAGGATCCAGTCGCCGGCCGGCTCGCGCGAGAAATTCACGGTAAGATCGGCGTTGAGAAACGTCCATTCGCGAAAATCCAGCACAGCCGAGGTGCCATTGCAGAAATCCGCCGCCGCCATCGCCCGCATCGCCTGCGAAACGGCTGCGCCTGCCACGATCGGCCGATCGACGCGGTACCAGATCGCGCCGGGACCGGGCGAGCCGAACCGGCCGCGGGCGGCGCGCAGCGACATGCCGGTGACGAATGGGCTGGAGGAAAAATCGGCGGGCTCGACGCGCGACTGATCCGGTCCGGGAAGCTCGACCGGCAGGATCGCAGCCTCAGGCGGCAATTCCTGCGCCTGCACCTTGATCTTCAGCACGGTCGCGCCGACTACCACCACGCCGCCGGCGAGCAGCCTGACGGCGCAGAGCTGGATCTTGCGCCCCTCGCGCAAGACTTCGCTCTCGATCGTCAGCGGCGCCACCGGCACGGGGCGCATCAGGTCGACGGTCACGCGCGAGACCCGCATCGCGACCGGCGTCGGAATCCGCTCCGCCGCCCACACCACCAGCGCCGCCGGCGGCGAGCCGTGCTGCATGCTCGGGTCCCATGGGCCCGCCGCATAGGGGCTGGTGACGACGTTGTTGCCGTCAACGCGAAAGATGGCATCCATCGGGTGAGAGGTCCTGTCGATCAAGGGGAACCGCTTCTTGCCTGCTTCGCCTCGGGGAGTCGAGGCCACGGCGCGGCAGACCCTTGCGCGCAATGCGCAAGGGCCATGCGCGTGCATCTATCGGTCAAATGAACGCCATGCCGCCGTTGAGGACGATGGTCCGTCCGGTCATGTAGCCGTTGCCGAGCACCATCGCGACGGCTTGCGCCACTTCCTCGGCCTGGCCCATGCGGCCGAGCGGGATGTTGCGCGCCAGATCGGTCCGGCCGCCCATCATGTCGGTTGCGATCAGCGACGGCGCCACCGCGTTGACGGTGATCCCTTCCTTGACCAGCCGCGCCGCGTAGCCGCGCGTGAGCCCCTCCATGCCGGCCTTGGAAGCGTTGTAATGCGGGCCGATGGCGCCGGCGCCACGCGCCGCGCCCGAGGAGATGTTGACAATGCGGCCCCATTTGCGCGCCCGCATTGCCGGCAGCACAGCCTGGGTGCAGAGAAACGCCGATTTCAGGTTCACCAGAATGGTGCGGTCGAAATCGTCCTCGGTCAGATCATCGACGCCGCGCACGATCGCGACGCCGGCATTGTTGACGAGAATGTCGATCGGGCCGAGCGCGGAAGCGACCTGTTCAACCAGACCGGCAACGCTCGCCGCCTGCGAGACATCGGCCGCGACCGCGATGGCGCGGCCGCCGCCAGTTTTAATCTTCGCGACAATCGCCTCCGCGGCTTCCGCCCGCTCGCGATAATTCACCGCGACAGCGGCGCCAGCTTCCGCAAGCGCCAGCGCAACCGCCGCGCCAATGCCGCGGGACGCGCCCGTCACCAGCGCGACATGCGCACTCAGATCCTGTCCGGCCACCATCGATCCTCCGTCGCGTTCACGACGGGGCGCGCCCCGCAAGACGCATCACAATGCGGGGTCGACCGCCTCGTCATATTCCTTCTTGAAGCGCGCGATCAATTCAGCGGCCGGCAAGACCTTGCCGATGCCGCCGATACCCTGACCAGAGCCCCAGATTTCCTTCCACGCCTTCGGCTTGCTGCGCTCACCGGAGGCGTCGGTGCCAAAACTCATCTTGGAGGGATCTGAGGTCGGCAGATCGTCGGGATTGAGACCGGCCTTGACGATAGACGGCTTGAGATAGTTGCCGTGCACGCCGGTGAACAGGTTCGAATAGACGATGTCTTCCGCCGACGAAGACGTGATCATCTCCTTGTAGCCCTCGACCGCGTTGGCTTCCTCGGTCGCGATGAAGGCCGAGCCGATATAGGCGAAGTCGGCGCCGAGAATGCGCGCCGCGCGGATCGCGCGGCCGTTGGCGATCGCGCCCGACAGCGCGATTGGCCCGTCGAACCAGGCGCGCGTCTCCTCGACGAAGGCAAGCGGCGAGATCGTGCCGGCATGGCCGCCGGCGCCGGCCGCCACCAGGATCAGGCCGTCGGCACCCTTCTCGACCGCCTTGTGCGCGAATTTCTGGTTGATCACGTCGTGGAAGACGATGCCGCCCCAGTCGTGCGCCGCCTTGTTGAGATCCTCACGCGCGCCGAGCGAGGTGATCAACATCGGCACCTTGTACTTCGCGCACACCGCAAGGTCGTGATCGAGCCGGTTGTTGGACTTGTGAACGATCTGGTTCACCGCGAACGGCGCCGACGGCCGCTCCGGATGCGCCTTGTCGTAGGCCGCGAGCTCTTCCGTGATCCGCGCCAGCCACTCGTCGAGGAGCGACGCCGGCCGCGCGTTCAGCGCCGGAAACGATCCGACCACGCCGGCCTTGCACTGGGCGATCACCAGATCGGGCACGGAGATGATGAACAGCGGCGACCCGATCACGGGTATCGACAGGCGACCCTTGAACAGCGCGGGCATGGACATTCGAAGCGATCCTTTGGTTATTCAGGCGAGCGACGCGGAGCAGGATGACTTTTCTACGAATCGTTATCCTGCCCTAGCTATTTTGTTTGAGCATGATCTTTTCGGAAAACCGGTACCCACTTTTCCGGATCATGCTCCTAGAGATGCCAGACGTCATACCAACCAACAAGGCAATCTTTCCAGTGTCAAGTATTGCGTTTTGACGCTGGCGGCGATGCGTTTGAGCATGACCTTCTCCGGCGTTGGAGATGCGCTACTGGCACAGCGCCCTCGTCACGTAATTTTCGGTCTTGCAGTCGCCCGGCTGGCGCTTGTAGCCCGGCAGGTACACTTTCGGCGAGCATTTCTCGGCTGCATCCGTGTCGAGGCTCTTGCCTTCCTTGTAGCCCTTGCTCTGGCACAGCCGGTCGGCGCCGGCCTTGCAGTCCGGCGCGCCGTTGGCCGCCACCAGACACGCCGCCCGTCCGCTCACCATGGTCGAGGGCTTTGCCACGTTCGACAGGCTCTGGCCGGCGTCCTTGGTGCGCGCGTTGAAATCGTCGATGGTCTCGCTCGGGCTCTTCAGCGACGGCAGCAGCGATTTGGATTTCTCGAACAGCTTGCCGATCTCGTTGATCAGGCCCGGATTTTCCTCGCGTCGCGGCAGGGCCGGCTCGATCTGCTGCGGCCCGGGCTGGGCCGGCACCGGTTGCTGCGCCGGCGACTGCAGGCCGAGCGTGGGCTGCGGCGCGGCCTGCGGCCAGGCGCTTTCGATCGGAAACATGGCCACGACGAGGCCAAAGGTCACGAGTTGCGAGCCGAAGCGGATGACATGGCTGATACGATCGAGCATGTGAGCGAGCGTAGCCCAAAGCCCGAGAAACGGCCAAGCGCGCTTTGCGCTAGATCAGCTTGAACGCGATGTAGAAGCCGAGCACCAGAACGACGGCCCCGACGGCGACCCACAGGCCGAGCCGCTTTTCCAGTTCGCTCCGGATCAGGTCGCCGTAGCGGTTGAGCAGGACTGCGACCACGAAGAAGCGCCCGCCGCGCGCCACGATGGAGCACAGGACAAACAGCCAGATATTGTAGCCCGCGAAGCCCGAGGTGATGGTCACGAGCTTGTAGGGGATCGGCGTCAGCCCCTTAACCAGGATGATCACCGCGCCCCATTCGGCATAGGAGGCCCGGAAGGTCTCGACCTTGTCGCTGAGGCCGTAAAGGGTGATGAGCCAGTGCCCGATCGAATCGTAGAGCAGCGCGCCGATCGCGTATCCGAGCAGGCCGCCGGCGACGGAAGCGATCGTGCACACGGTCGCGAACCACCATGCCTTCTTCGGCCGCGCCAGCGACATCGGCAGCAGCATGATATCGGGGGGAATCGGGAAGAACGAGCTTTCCGCGAAGGCGACCGCCGCCAGGATCCAGAGCGCGTAGGGCTTGTCGGCGGCGTCGATGCACCAGTCGTAGGTCCGTTTCAGCATGGCCGCATGAACCATCATGCGGCGGATTTGTCCATGCCGGAAAGGACGGAATTCGAGAGGAATTAGTGCCGTTTACGCAAGGAGCGGCCTTCCAGCGCGACAATTCGCCGCCGGACCGCGGGGGACGCCGTCGCCTTCGGCAGATCCTTGGGCAGGCCCTTGGGCAACGTCTTGGCAGGTAGCGCCTTGCTCGCGAGGGCCTTGGGCATCTTGACCGCCGACTTCGGCAGCTTCTCGGCGATGCCGAGCATTTCCTCGCGCCGCTCCATTTCGCGCCAGACGTCCTCCGGCTTCACACCGGCCGAAGCCCACAGGACGGTCAGGTTATAGAGCAGATCGGCGCTCTCGCGCACCACCGCCTCGGTCTTGCCGTTGACGGCGTCGATGACGACTTCGATGGCTTCCTCGGCGAGCTTCTTGGCCATCTTGGAGGGGCCGCGCAGAAACAGCCGGGCCGTTCGCGACGTTGCCGGATCGAGATCCTTGGCCGCGAGGACAGCCTGATAAAGCCGTGCGAGCGAATCACTCATCCTGCGAACCTAATGCAAAGCCGTGGCGAGCGTGTTAACGGCCGACCTTGCAATCATAAAAAAATCCACCGGCCGGGACGGCCGGTGGATTCATCTTAACGATCGCGATTTTAGCGGCCGCGTTTACCAGTCAGCGAGGGGATGCCCGCGATAGTAGGGCACGGTCGATCGATAGTAACCGCCGCCGTAGTAACCCGGGCTGCCGTAGTAGACGGGTCCACCGTAATAGGCAGGCCCGCCGTCGTAGTAGCCATAGCTGTCATAATAGTCGCGGCGGTTCTGGGCGGCCGCGATCGCAAGGCCTGTACCGACGATGCCGGCGAACGCTGCTGCCGCGGCGGCACCGCCGCCACCATGGTAGTGCCTGCGGCGGGCGCTGATGTCGGTCGCGTCACTGGTCCCGGTCGAAGCGGTCACACCCTTGGCCGAAGACGCGGAGCCCGCGAAGGCCATCGACGGCTGCACGGCCGTCAGCGCCATCGCCACCACCGTCGCAGCCGCGCCGGCGCGGCCGATCGATGAGAACACACCTTTTCGCGCAAACATCTCGATATCCTCCGTGGGAGCTGGCCCGACAGGCCTCAGATAGCTAACCACTGAGCGCACACTAGGTTCCCCATTCCGAACGGCAGCTGAACGATCCCTGGCAAAATCATGGCAGTCATCGACCGTTCAGGTTAGATGCTGCAGAATGGCTCGCCCAAAGGCGATTCAAGCCGTTGGCGATGTCACGAAACAGTCATCGCCGGCGCGGCAACTTGTCCCACCTCGTGCTGATGTAACCTCGATGCGTGCTGTCAGGACCAAAGCCATCCGCTCCCGCCTGAGCACTCTCTTGGCCTCCTTTGCCGGGCTGTGTGCGATTGCGGGCTTGATGGCGAGCAATGTCCTGGCCGCAGACGAGCCTCGGGCCCCGCTCCAGATCCAGTTTTCGCTCGACCGTCCGATCGACGCCGCGGCTGCGCCGTTCGTTATGGCCACAGCCGGCGGCCTGTTCGGCGCGGAAGCGCTGGCGGTCACGACCAACATCGCCAGCGGATCGTTGGACGCGATTGCGCGCGTCGCGGCAGGCACCAGCGATTTTGCCCTCGTCGACATCAACGCGTTGATGCGGTTTCGCGACAAGGACAAGCAGGGCGGCCCCAGGATCAAGGCGGTGTTCGTGCTGTTCAACAAGGCGCCCTATTCCATCATCGCCCGCAGGAGCCGTGGCGTCCGCGCGCTGACTGACATCGAGGGCAAGACTCTCGGCGTCGCCGAAGGCGACCTGTCGGTCCGGCTGTGGCCGGCGGTGGCAAACCTGAACGGCATCAAGATCAAGACCGTGAAACAGAGCAGCATCAGCGCCGCGGTGCGCGAGCCGATGTTGTCGGCAGGCCAGATCGATGCCGTGACCGGATTTTCCTATCTGTCGGCGATCCATTTGAAGGACCGCGGCGTGCCGGCCGACGATCTCGCGGTGCTGAAATTCGCCGACTATGGCTGCGAGGCCTATGGTTTCGCTGTGATCGTCAATCCGGCGCTGGCGGCCGCCAAGCCCGAGGCGGTGAAGGGGTTCGTGCGAGCCGTGATCGGCGGCCTGCATCTGACCATCAAGCACCCGGCGGGCGCCGCGACCGAAGTCGCCAATCGCATGGACGGCGGCTCAAAGGACCTCGAACTCGAACGCCTGCAAGCCATCCTGCGCGACAACGTCCTGACCAGCGAAGTGAAACGCAACGGCATCGGCGCGATCGATGCGGCGCGCTTCGAACGCTCGATCGACCAGGTCGGGGAAGATTTCAAGTTTCAGAAGCGGCCGCAGGCCTCTGACATCTTCGACGACCAGTTCCTGCCGCCGCTCAACAGCCGTTTGATCAATTAGGAAAAGTGTTACCCCTCATGGTGAGGAGCGCGTCTTCGCGCGTCTCGAACCATGAGGCCCCACCTCGCTCGTAGCCCATCCTTCGAGACGCCGCTTTGCGGCTCCTCAGGATGAGGTCGGTGGACGTGTCCGCCAAGCGATTAAAGGGAAAAGCGACTGGAAGATAAAGTGATCGCGCTCTGGTTCTCTACCGCGATCCCTGATTAGAATGCGTCCCTGCTGATCACGCCCCCGCTTGCTTCCGAGTCCTTATCCGAATGTCCATGCTGCGCCTTTACACCCGCGTCCTCGAGCTGCTCGGCAAAGAGGCGCGGCTGGGCTGGATTCTCGCCGTCGCCAACCTGCTGCTGGCCGGCGCGCAATTCGCCGAGCCGGTCCTGTTCGGCAAGATCGTCGATGTGCTCTCCGGCAAGCCGCAGACCGGGCCGCTGGCCTCGAACTCGGCCTGGCCGCTGCTGGCGGCCTGGGTGGCGTTCGGCCTGTTCACCATCGGCTGCAGCGCCATTGTCGCGCTCCACGCCGACAAGCTGGCGCACCGCCAGCGCCAGGCGGTGCTGACGGATTATTTCGAACACATCATGCAACTGCCGCTGACCTTCCACACCGGCACCCATTCCGGCCGATTGATGAAGGTAATGCTGAACGGCACTGACTCGCTGTGGCGGCTCTGGCTCGCCTTCTTCCGCGAGCACTTTGCCGCCATCCTGTCGCTGGTGGTGCTGCTGCCGCTCGCGCTTTACATCAACTGGCGTCTGGCGATCCTGCTGTTCGTGCTGTGCGTGGTGTTCACGGTGCTGACCACGCTGGTGGTGCGCAAGACCTACGGCATGCAGAGCGAGGTCGAGGCGCAGTACAGCGATCTGTCCGCGCGCGCCTCCGACGCGCTCGGCAATGTCGCGCTGGTGCAGAGCTTCGTGCGGATCGACGCCGAAGTTCAGGGCCTGCGCTTTGTGGCCGACAAGCTGCTCGCCGCGCAGATGCCGGTATTGGGCTGGTGGGCGCTGGTCACCGTCATCACCCGCGCTTCCACCACCATCACCGTGCTCGCGATCTTCACCGTCGGCATCTACCTGCACGCACAGGGACAGACGACGGTCGGCGAGATCGTGATGTTCGTGAGTTTTGCGACCATGCTGATCCAGAAGCTCGAACAGGTGGTGAGCTTCATCAACAGCGTGTTCATGGAGGCGCCTCGCTTACAGGAATTCTTCGACGTGCTGGACGCTGTACCCGCGGTGCGCGACCGGCCCGGGGCGGTCGATACCGGGCGGCTTTCCGGCCTCGTCGAATTCCACGACGTCTCATTCTCCTATGACGGCAAGCGGCCCGCGGTCGAAGACGTTTCGTTTACCGCGCTGCCGGGTCAGACCATTGCCCTGGTCGGCCCGACCGGCGCCGGCAAGTCGACGGCGATCGCGCTGTTGCACCGCGCCTTCGATCCGCAGTCCGGCATCATCAAGATCGACGGCATGGATATCCGCGCCTTGAAGCTGACCGCCTTGCGGCGGAACATCGGCGTGGTGTTCCAGGAGGCGCTGCTGTTCAACCGCTCGATCGCCGAGAATCTGCAGGTCGGCAAGCCGGACGCCACCGACGAGGAAATGCGCATCGCCGCCGGGCGGGCGCAGGCGCTCGAATTCATCGAGCGCAGCGAGAAGAAATTCGAAACCCATGCCGGCGAGCGCGGCCGCATGCTCTCCGGCGGCGAACGGCAACGCCTGTCGATCGCACGCGCCCTGTTGAAAGACCCGCCGATCCTGATCCTCGACGAGGCGACCAGCGCGCTCGACGCCGTCACCGAGGCCAAGGTCAATGCGGCCCTCGATGAGGTCATGAAGGGCCGCACCACGTTTGTGATCGCGCACCGGCTTTCGACCATCCGCAACGCCACCCGCATCCTGATGTTCGACAATGGACGGGTGATCGAAAGCGGAACTTTCGATGAACTGGTGGCCAAGGGCGGACGCTTTGCGGAACTCGCGAAGGCCCAGTTCATGGTGCAGGAGGGCGCGCGCGCCGGAATCGAGGTCAAATAAGGCCTGCGTGAGCGCGATCACGGTTTAGATATCGCCGAATTTGCGACGATTTCGTCCACGATTTAGTTGCCCGGCCTCTGTTCTGGCCCGCCAAGCCGGTATAGGTTTGCGCCTGCCGCAAAGCGACGGCGCCGGACACGCTTGAAACCCGAACGTTAGATCGAGAGGACCTCCTTTTTTCAAGGCGGGTCTCAAAGGACCGGAACGGAAAAGTGCATTTTCTTCGCCCGCTGCTTCGCGCTTCCTCGTTGAACTGGATTTTCCTGGCGACGGCGCTTGCCGTCGTGACGCCGCGCGCCGCGCACGCCGAGGCGCTGCTGGTCGTCGAAGCCGATACCGGCAAGGTGCTGCAGGCCGACAACGCCACCATGCCGTGGTATCCCGCCTCGGTGACCAAGATCATGACCGCCTACGTCACGCTGAAGGCCGTGAAGGAAGGGCGTCTGTCGCTCGACACGCTGCTGACGGTATCGCCGGTCGCAGCCTCGCAGTCGCCGTCCAAGATGGGTTTCCGTCCGGGCATCCAGGTCACCGTCGACAACGCGCTGAAGATGATGATGGTGAAGTCGGCCAACGACATGGCCGTGGTGCTCGCCGAAGGCGTCGGGGGATCGGTCGACGGTTTCTCGGCCATGATGAACCAGACCGCGCAAAAGCTCGGCATGACGCAGACGAGCTACGTCAATCCCAACGGCCTGCCCGCGGACGGACAGATCACCTCGGCGCGCGATCTCGCGATCCTGGCGCGCGCGGTGATTCGCGACCTGCCGGAATACGAATACTTCATGCACATTCCCTCGATCCGCTACGGCCGCAGGGTGACGCAGAATTTCAACAAGCTGATCGGGCGTTATCCCGGCGCCGACGGCTTCAAGACCGGCTTCATCTGCGCTTCCGGTTACAATCTGGTCGCCTCCGCCACGCGCAACGGCAAGCGCCTGATCGCCGTCGTGCTCGGCGCATCCTCGGGACAGGCGCGCGCGGTTCGCGCGGCGCAATTGCTGGAGCGCGGCTTCGGCGGCAACGGGCTGGGCTGGCTGAAGCCCGCGCTCGGTACCGTCGACAATCTGGTTCCGATCGATGCGACGCCGCCGAACCTGCGCGAGGAGATGTGCAACGGCAAGCGCAAGCGGCCGGCCACCGACGAGGACGCCGACGTCGTCGCCACCAACGGCAACGCGTCGACCGGCGAGACCGCGGTCACGTTCTTCACCGCCGGGCTGCAGCCGCCGATGGCCAAGCCCTCGGAAATGCTGGCTGCCGCGGCGGAGCCGTCCGAACCTGTTCCGGTCTATACCGGCCCGACCAAGACCGGCACGGCACTGATCGCGGCCGTTGCGGCGGACGCCGAGCAGCAGACGCCGGCAAAGCGCGGCAAGAAATCGAAGATGGCAGCGAAGAAGCCCGCCGCCGCGGCGCCCAAGACTGAAGCCAAGGCGGAAGCCGGCGCAAAGCCAGCCAAGCCTGCTGCGGTCAGGCATGCGAGTGCCAGACCGGAGGCTGCCGCCAAGCCGGCCGCCTCGGCCGAAAAGAAGCCGGCCGCTTCGGCCGACAGAAAGCCGGCCGCCAAGCCCGCCGCCGCCGCAGACAAGCCCGCGCCGAAGCCGGCCAAGCCGAAGGCTGCCGCTAAACCCAAGGGCGAAAACAAGCCGGCTGGTTAACGGGCCGCGAAGCCGCGTAATTTGGCAGTTTTCTGCCGTTAGGCCGAATTATTCCAGATCGCCGAAATGCGTCGATAGCACCCAGCCGCTTGCCATCGGCGGCGGCATTCACAATACTGCCCAAAACAAGGCGTGCCCGGCCAGGAAACAGGGAAACAACCAGAGGGGAAATACCATGGAGCGGATCTGGCTCAAGCAATATCCGGCCGGCGTGCCAGCCGATATCGATGTCACCCAGTACTCATCGCTGGTCGAGCTGTTGGAAGAAAGCTTTGCGAAGTTCGCCGACCGCAAGGCGTTCATCTGCATGGACAAGTCGATCAGCTACCGCGACCTCGACGAAATGTCGGCCGCACTTGGCGCCTATCTGCAGAGCAAGGGCCTGCAAAGGGGCGCCCGCGTCGCGCTGATGATGCCGAACGTGCTGCAATACCCGGTCTCGACCGCCGCCGTGCTGCGCGCCGGCTATGCTGTGGTGAACGTCAACCCGCTCTACACCCCGCGCGAGCTCGAGCACCAGCTCAAGGATTCCGGTGCGGAAGCGATCGTCGTTCTGGAGAATTTCGCCACCACGGTGCAGCAGGTAATCGCAAGGACCGCGGTCAAGCATGTGATCGTCGGCAGCATGGGCGACCTGCTCGGCTTCAAGGGCGTGATCGTCAACCTGGTGGTCCGCAAGGTGAAGAAGATGGTGCCGGCCTGGTCGATCCCGGGCGCGGTCTCGTTCAACGAGGCGCTCGCCGCCGGCCGCAGCTTGAAGCTCAACAAGCCGAAGCTCACGCTCGATGATGTCGCCTTCCTGCAATATACCGGCGGCACCACCGGCGTCTCCAAGGGCGCGACGCTGCTGCACAAGAACATTCTCGCCAACGTGCTGCAGAATGACGCCTGGCTGCAGCCGGCGCTGAAGAAGCCGCCGATTGTCGACCAGATGGTCATCGTCTGCGCGCTGCCGCTCTATCACATCTTTGCACTGACCGCGTGCTACCTCCTGGGCGTGCGCGCCGGCGGCACCAATCTGCTCATTCCCAACCCGCGCGACATGGCCGGCTTCGTCAAGGAGCTGGCGAAGTACCAGGTCAGCTTTTTCCCGGCCGTCAACACGCTCTACAACGGCCTGTTGAACACACCGGGGTTCGACAAGCTCGATTTCTCCAAACTGAAAATCTCCAACGGCGGCGGCATGGCGACGCAAAAGCCCGTTGCCGAGAAATGGCTGAAGACCACCGGTTGCGCACTGTCGGAAGGCTACGGCCTGTCGGAGACGTCGCCGACGCTGACCTGCAATCGCGCCGACATCGAGGAGTTCTCCGGTACGATCGGCCTTCCCGTGCCCTCGACCTATCTCTCGATCCGCGACGACGACGGCAAGGAAGTGCCGCTCGGCGAAGCCGGCGAGATCTGCGCCAAGGGCCCGCAGGTGATGGCCGGCTACTGGAACAGGCCGGAAGAGACCGCGAATGTGATGACGCCTGACGGCTTCTTCCGCACCGGCGACATCGGCGTGATGGACGAGCGGGGCTACACCAAGATCGTCGATCGCAAGAAGGACATGATCCTGGTCTCCGGCTTCAACGTCTATCCCAACGAGATCGAGGAAGTGATCGCGAGCCATGCCGGCGTACTCGAATGCGCCGTGATCGGCGTACAGGACTCCAAGTCCGGCGAGGCGGTGAAGGCCTTCATCGTCAAGAAGGACCCGAACCTCACGGCTGAGGAGGTCATCAAGTACTGCGGCACGCAGCTGACCGCCTACAAGGTCCCCAAGCAGATCGAGTTCAGGACCGATCTGCCCAAGACCAATGTCGGCAAGATCCTGCGCCGCGAACTGCGCGACGAGAAGAAGGCCGCGGCCTAAGGGCGTACAGGCTTCCTGTCGATGGCTGAAGCCCCCGTCACGCCGGCCGAAATTCTGGCGTTCTGGCGTGACGCCGGCCCCGACCGCTGGTACCGGCGCGACGACGGCTTCGACGCGGAGGTGCGCCGGCGCTTTTTCGGCCTGTGGCAGCGCGCGGCCGCCGGCGAATTATCGACATGGGAAACGAGCGATGACGGCGCGCTGGCGCTCGTCATCGTGCTCGACCAGTTTCCCCGCAACATGTTCCGCGGCGACATCAGGACCTATGCCAGCGACCGCCTCGCGCGCGAGGTGGCGCACCGCGCCATCGACCGTGGCCTGGACGGGCGGATCGATCCCGCTTTACGTGAATTCCTCTATCTGCCGTTCATGCATTCGGAGCATCTGGCCGACCAGTTGCGCTGCGTCCTGCTCTCACGGGAGGCAGGCCTTGCCGAAAGTGCGAAATGGGCCGAGCACCACGCCGATATTATCCGGCGGTTCGGCCGCTTTCCTCACCGCAACCGCCTGCTGGGCCGCGCGACCACGCCAGAGGAGCAGGCCTTCCTGGACAAAGGCGGGTTTTCGCCGTGATGACGGAAGCGTGAACGACCCTAGCCGTTGCCGTTTCAACCCCTGCGAATATTGTGCCCGTTGCCCGCCCGGTCTAAGACACAAACCGCTCATTGAGGGAGAATTGACGATGACGATCCAAGTTGGCGACAAGCTGCCGGAAGCCAAGTTTCGCGTGATGACGGCGGAGGGCCCGCAGGTCAAAACCACCGACGATATTTTCAAGGGCAAGAAGGTGGCGCTGTTCGCGGTGCCCGGCGCCTATACCGGCACCTGCCACAAGATGCATCTGCCGAGCATCTTCCTCAACGCCTATGCCATCAAGGACAAGGGCGTGAATACCATCGCCATCGTCTCCGTCAATGACGCCTTCGTCATGAACGCCTGGAAGCGCGACACCGACCAGCGCGACGAAGCGGTGTTCCTCGCCGACGGCAATGCCGATTTCACCAAGGCGATCGGCATGGAGCTCGACGCCTCCGGCAACGGCCTCGGCATCCGCTCCAAGCGCTATTCGATGCTGGTGGACGACGGCGTGGTCAAGAAGCTCAACCTCGAACCGGCGCCCGGCAAGGTCGAGGTCTCCGGCGGCGATACGCTGCTGGGGCAGCTTTAAAGCGTCCGTCATTGCGAGCGAAGCGAAGCAATCCATCTCACCGCGCATGCTGGAGCATGGATTGCTTCGTCGCTACGCTCCTCGCAATGACGACGGGTTGGTGCTCGCCTCCTGCAAATCGTCGTCGCCCGGCTTGACCGGGCGATCCAGTACGCTGCGGCTTCTCCGTATTTCACAAACGTCTCTGGGATACTGGGTCACCCGCCTTCGCGGGCGACGACGGCGTTGGCTATCGCAGCATCGCGTAGGACGGATAGAGCGAAGCGCTCAAGCCTTCAGCCGCGCCATCGCGATGCCTTCGCGCGCCAATTGATCGGCGCGCTCGTTTTCGGCGTGGCCGGCATGGCCCTTGATCCAGTGCCAGCGCACCTGATGCGGTTTCAGCGCGGCATCGAGCCGCTGCCATAGTTCGACGTTCTTGACCGGCTTCTTGTCCGCGGTGCGCCAGCCGTTCCGCTTCCAGCCGTGTATCCAGCTTGTAATGCCCTGGCGCACGTACTGGCTGTCGGTGGTGAGGTCGACCACGCATGACTTCTTCAGCGCTTCCAGCGCCGAGATCGCCGCCATCAGCTCCATGCGGTTGTTGGTGGTGTGAGCCTCGCCGCCCTTCAGTTCCTTCTCTTTGTCGCCGAATCTCAGGATGGCGCCCCAGCCGCCGGGACCGGGATTGCCCGAGCAGGCGCCGTCGGTGAAGACCGTCACGTGAGGCGGTTCGCTCAAGCGACGTATCCTGGCTGGATCAAGCCGTAATCGCGCACGCTCGCGACGTTCTGGTGGAAGCGCAGCTTGCGGACATATTCGAGCGGATCCTTTGGCTTCACCAGCGCGCCCGGCGGCACGTTGAGGAAATCGACCAGCCGCGTCAGCAGGAAACGCAGCGACGCGCCGCGTGCCAGCAACGGCAGCGCCTCCTGTTCGGCCTCCGACAATTGGCGCTCGCGGCCATAGGCGTTGAGCAGCGCGCGGGCCTTGGTGACGTTGAAGGCATGATCCACTTCGAAGCACCACGCGTTCAGGCAGATCGCGACGTCGTAGGCCAACATGTCGTTGCAGGAAAACGGGAAGTCGATCAGCCCCGACAATTTATCGCCGAGGAAGAACACGTTGTCGGGAAACAGATCGGCATGGATGACGCCGGGCGGCAGATCTTTCGGCCAGCACGCTTCGAGGTGATCGAGTTCGCGCGCGATGAAGTCCTGCAGACCGGGCGCGACGCTATCCGCACGCGGCGCAGCGAGATCGAACAAAGGCCGCCAGCCCTCGACCGACAGCGGGTTCTTGCGGAACATCGGGAAGTCGCGTCCCGCCAGATGCATTTTCGCGAGCGCTTCGCCCACGCCGGTGCAATGCGCGGCGTTGGGCCGCCGCGGCCACACGCCTTCGAGGAAGTTGATGATCGCCGCCGGACGCCCGGCCAGTTCGCTGTAGACCTCGCCCGTGCGATTCCTGGCCGGCTGCGGGCAACGCACGCCGCGCTCGGCCAGATGCGCCATCAGTGACAGGAAGTACGGCAGGTCATCCACCGCCACGCGCTTTTCGTAGAGCGTGAGGATGAACGCGCCCTTGCTGGTATGCAGCAGGAAGTTGGAATTCTCGACGCCCTCGGCGATGCCCTTGTAGGAGAGCAACTCGCCGATGTCGTAGCCTTTCAGGAACTCCGCGAGGTCTTCGGCGGCGACGTCGGTGTAAACCGCCATGAGAAACCTCAGGCGGCGTCGGGTCGCAGCGAGCGCGGCAGCGGGAAGAACTCGTTCTCTTCCGCAGCCGAGACCGTCTCCACATGCAGCTCATAGCGCTCGGCGAAGGCGCCCATGATTTCCTCGACGATCACTTCCGGCGCGGAGGCTCCGGCCGTGATGCCGAGGCTCTTGATGCCCTCGAAGCGCGACCAGTCGAGATCCGAGGCGCGCTGCGCCAGGATCGCGACCTTGCAGCCCTCGCGCTCGGCGACTTCGCGCAGGCGCTGCGAGTTCGACGAGTTCGGCGCGCCGACCACGATCAGGGCATCGACCACCGGCGCCACCTTCTTGACCGCGAGCTGGCGGTTGGTGGTGGCGTAGCAGATGTCTTCCTTGTGGGGCCCGTTGATGTTCGGGAAACGCTCCTTGAGGAGGGCAACGATCTCGGCGGTGTCGTCGATCGACAGCGTCGTCTGGGTCACGAAAGCAAGATTGTCCGGATCCTTCGGACTGAACGTCTTGGCGTCTTCCGCGGTCTCGATCAGCGTCACCGCGCCGGCCGGCAACTGGCCGAGCGTGCCGACCACCTCGGGGTGATGGGAATGCCCGATCAGCAGGATTTCGCGGCCGCGCTTGAAATGGATCGCAGCCTCGCGGTGCACCTTCGTGACCAACGGGCAGGTCGCGTCCAGCGAGAAGAAATTGCGGGCGCGGGCGTCGGCCGGAACCGATTTGGGAACCCCATGGGCCGAGAACACCACCGGGGCGTTGGTATTATCAGGGATTTCGGCGAGTTCCTCGACGAAGATCGCGCCCTTGGTCTTCAGGCTGTCGACCACGTAGCGGTTGTGCACGATCTCGTGACGGACATAGACGGGGGCACCATAGATGGCGAGCGCCCGTTCGACGGTATCGATCGCCCGCACCACCCCGGCGCAGAAGCCGCGAGGAGAACAAAGCACGATTCTGAGGTCTGGTTTGGCTGGCATCGGGGCTATCTCGGGACCGAATCACCCCTTGCCGGCGGGCAGGGAACGGCCAATTCGGATAAGGACTTGGGACTGCTTTCGGGCTCTGTCAAGGCACTTTAGCAGACCATTGCGCCAATACCCCGGGAAGGCGTATATAGCGCCCTAATTCCCGTCATCACCGATGACCATAGGCTTCGCCTCCAAAAGAGGTGGGCGAGGCACAAAGGAGATTTGCCATGAGCAATGCACCGCTGATGCCAAAAGCGACTGCCGTGTGGCTGGTTGACAATACCGCGCTGACTTTCGACCAGGTGGCCGATTTCACCAAAATGCACCCCCTCGAGGTCCGCGCCATCGCCGACGGCGACGCCGCCCAGGGCATCAAGGGCATGGACCCGATTTCGACCGGCCAATTGACCCGCGACGAGATCGAAAAGGGCGAAAAAGACCCGAATTACCGCCTCAAGCTCGGCGAGAGCAAGGTTGTGCTGCCGCCGGCCGCCAAGAAGAAGGGCCCGCGCTACACCCCGGTGTCGCGCCGCCACGAGCGGCCGAGCGCGATCCTGTGGCTGGTCCGCAACCACCCCGAGCTGAAGGACGCGCAGATCATGCGCCTCGTCGGCACCACCAAGACCACCATCGCGAGCGTCCGCGACCGCACCCACTGGAATGCCTCGACGCTGACCCCGATGGACCCGGTGACGCTCGGCCTGTGCTCGCAGATCGAGCTCGATTTCGAGGTGCAGCGCGCGGCCAAGGAAAAGCCGGTGCCCGCGGCCTACGGCGGCGCAACGCTGCTGCCGGCCTCCGAGACCACCAAGAAGGAGCCGGAATTCGAGTCGAGCGAAAGGACGGAAGACGATCTCAATGTCGACGCCGTGTTCGCCAAGCTAAAGACGATCGGCGGCAAGAAGCGGGACGACGAGGAGGAGTAAGCTTCCTCGCGTTCAGTCCGAAAAATTTCGAACGCGGCGGATCGCTCCGCCGCGTTTTTTCTTGGGAGCCTGAGCCGCGTCAGAACTTGTAGGTGACGCCGCCGCCCACCAGCCAGGGATCGATGTGGGCCGTGCCGCTGACGGGAATTACGCCGTTGACGGTGGCCGAATAGTTCGGCTGCAGCCACAGCTTCTTCACGTCGACGTTGAGGCCCCAGTGCTTGTCCAGCATATAATCGAAGCCGAACTGCACGGCGCCGCCCCATTCGTTGCTGACGTGCAGGTTGGTCACTGTAAGCCCGGCGAACGGAACGTTGGCGGCCGAATTATTGAAGAACACCGTATAATTGACGCCGGCACCGATGTACGGCTTGAACGCGCCGAAATTGGTGAAGTGATACTGCAACGTGAGGGTCGGCGGCAGCAGCGTGGTCTTGCCGATATCGAGGCCCTGAAGCGTGCCCGTTCCGGTGATATGATGCCGCGTGACGCCGAGGATCAATTCGGCGGCGATGTTGGGCGTGAAGAAATAGGAGATGTCGAGCTCGGGGATGACCTGATTGTTGATGTCAAGACCTGAGTTCGGCGAGGACAGCGCGGGCACACCCGCGACATTGACCGTGCTGTCACCGCCATCCGGAATCACGCCGAGCACACGCAGACGGATCATCCAGGGATTCCAGGCTTCCACCGCCGGAGCCGGTGCCTTCTTGTAGACCGGCAAGTCTGCGGCCTGCGCCGAGGCAAATGCCCCCGCGAGCGCCGCGGCGAGCACTGCCAGCGACGCGGTTTTTCGAACTATTCTTCGCATTGGAATCCCCTTCAGCCATGCGCGCTTCGTTGCGCGACACGCCTGTCACAGCAGGAACGGGGGGCGGAAAGATTTGATATCGATCAAATCAGGCGGGCAATGTCAAAATTGTGTCGCGACGTTGCAGGCGCGTCACAGGCGATGCCAATGCGAACTATTCTCCGCTGGTTCGGTGGAGCGCCCCGCCCGAGCGGCCGAGCGCGATCCTGTGGCTGGTCCGCAACCACCCTGAGCTGAAGGACGCGCAGATCATGCGCCTCGTCGGCACCACCAAGACCACCATCGCGAGCCGGAATTCGAGCCGAGCGAAAAGACGGAAGACGACCTCAACGTCGACGCCGTGTTCGCCACGCTGAAGACGATCGGGGCAAGAAGCCGGACGACGACGAGGAGTAAGCGGCTCGCGTATTCGGATTGACGAATTTCGAACGCGGCGGTTCATCCTGCCGCATTTTTGTTTGCTGGCTGCGCTTCAACCGTACTTCAGCTTCATCCAGAGGATTCCGCCGGCCAGGACGGTCGTAATGGCATTCGCAACGATCAGCGGCGCATCTCCGGAAAGCACGCCGTACAACAGCCAGAGCAGCAGGCCGAGGAGCATGACGAGGAACATTCCAAGCGAAATGTCCTCCGTTGAGCGGGTTCGCCAGACCTTGATGAATTGCGGGGCATAAGCGAGGGTCGTGCATGTTGCGGCAGCAAACCCCAGCAGCTTGATGGCAAGTTGTTCCATGGCGGTCTTATAGCATCGATTCGAAGATGGATTGAAGGACGACCGGGTGAGCCGATCCACCCTCACGCGTTCTTCAAGAACTCCGTCCGCAGCACCAGGCCCTTGATCTTGTCGGTGCGGCCCTCGAAGTGAGGTGGATGTTCCTGATCACGGTACCGCGCTTGAGCACGGTGACGAGCCCTTCAGTTTCAGGTCCTTGATCAGCGTGACGCTGTCGCCTTCGGCGAGCAGCGCGCCGTTGGAATCCCTGACCTTGATGTCCATGTGATGCCTTCCTGCAAAAGAGGCCGTCATGCCCCCGCGAAGGCGGGGCATCCAGTACGCCGCGGCCTATCCGCTAAACAACTGATTTCTCTGGCATACTGGATCACCCGCCTTCGCGGGTGATGACGGTTGAACTAGCCCAGTTCGATCTCGTCGGTAATCTCATGCGAGAGGCTGACACCACCGATGGTCAGCACCATCTTCGCCGGCAGCTTCTCATTGCCCTTGAGCTTGCCGGCCTCGACGGCGTCGCGCACGGCCTTTTCGATTTCGCGCTGCGAGGTGATGCCGACTTTCTTCAGAAACTTGCGCAGGCTGGCATTGAAGACGTCTTCGTTCATGAGGGCCTCCTGGTTAGGGCCTGACCGGATTGTTCAGCATCTGCTCGGCGAGATTGCGTTGGGCACGGTCGGTGCGGGCATTGGCATTGCCGCGCTGCACGTCGCGGTTCTTGCGGCAGTTGACATATTCGTTTGAGCCCACGGCGACATTGTTGGCGCGGCAGAATGCGTCATCGTCGGCGCTGGTGTCGACCATGGTCGGCTGGCCGCGTTCGAGGCAACCGGTGAGCAATGGGGCTGCCAGCAGGAGCGCGATGAAGTGCTTTGCGGGTCCAAATTTCATTGGAGGCCTTCCGTTTTTCCATCTCGTCATCGCCGGGCGCCTGTCCCCGACCTGATCGGGGATGACCCTGCAATCCATCGAAAAGATGGCAGCCTGCTTTGAAGCCGATGGATGCCCGGGTCAAGCCCGCGGCTGCCCGGCCATGCCGCATCAGAATAGCGTATTTTACGGACTTCTGAAGCACGTTCCGCAGCAGATGAGCCCAAGTCCATGCTAAACTTGAACGGGACAGGACGGCCTGTTGAATTGAAGCCGTACGCTGAATACGCCCTGACGCTCCACGGTTCTGGAGCGCTTTTGTTGTCTGGAGTCCGGTTCTGATTACCAGAACCGGACTCCAGATTTTTTGTTTTGACGCGTTTTCTCCACGCGAACCGGTATCCACTTCGCTCGAAAACGCTCTAGTCGATGAACGTCACGGTATCGGCGACGCTCGCCCGCGAGGTGCGGTAGCTGTTCACCTTGTGGGCGTGGTCGGCATAGCCGAACGAAATGCCGCAGACTACCTTGCGATCGTCGCCGAGCCTGAAGTGGCGACGGATCAGCCCGGAATGCCGGGCGAGAGCGGCTTGCGGAATGGTACCGAGGCCGAGCGCCTGGGCGGCCTGCATGAAATTGGAGACATAGGCGCCGCAATCGACCGCGCCGTAGATGCCGAGCGGCTCATCGGTGTGGATAACAGCGACATGCGGCGCGCCGAAGAAATTGTAATTCTCCAGCGCCTGTTTCGCATACGCCATCTTGTCGCCTCTGACGATGCCGAGCGTGTTGTAGAGCTGAAAGCCGCTCTCGCGGCGGCGTTCGAGATAGACGCCGAGATATTCGCGCGGCGGCGTGAAATCATGGTCGTCCTTGGCGCCGGACGCGGCCTCGGCATAGATTGCCTTGCGAAATCTTTCCTTGGCCTCTCCGCTTGCGATCAACACCTGCCAAGGCTGGCTGTTGCACCATGATGCCGTGCGTTGCGCCACGTTAAGAATGTGCTCGATGGTCTCGCGCGGCACTTCCTGCGGCAGGAACGCGCGCACGGAGTAGCGCTCGTTCAGCAGCTCTTCGAGCACGCCGATGCGATCTGCGGTCGTAAAGCGAGCCGTTGGTGCCTTGGCGTCCATGGTCATCGCCCCTTGGTCGGGATCTTGTTGAACGGCACGTCCTTGTCGACGCGGATATCGCCGGGCAGGCCGAGCACGCGTTCGGCGATGATGTTGCGCAGGATTTCATCCGTACCGCCGGCGATGCGCATCGAGGGCGAGGACAGCAGCATCTGCTGGAACTGGCCGCTCGCTTCCTGCTCGGCCGCGCCGGTCAGCGCACCGGCCGCACCCTGCAGATCCATCGCGTAAGTCGCGATATCCTGCAGCATCGAGCCGGAGACCAGCTTGCCGATGGAATTCTCGGGGCCCGGACGCTCGCCCTTGGAGAGCGACGAAATCGCGCGGTAGCTGGTGTATTTCAGGCCGCTCGCCTTCACCGCCCAGCTCGCAAGCTTCGAACGCGTGGCGGGATCATCGATTGCAAGGCCATCGTCCGTCATCAGGTTCGAGCAGAACTCGAACATTTCGGGGAAACCAGTCGCGAGCCGCGAACCGATCGACATTCGCTCGTTCATCAGCGTGGTCAGCGACACGTTCCAGCCGTCGCCGACCGCGCCGAGACGCTGATGGTCGGGAACCACCACATCGGTGAAATAGACCTCGTTGAACTCCTGCATGCCGTTGGCCTGCTTGATCGGCCGCACCTCGACGCCCTTGCTCTTCATGTCGAGGAAGAACATCGTCAGGCCCTTGTGCTTGGGCACATTGGGATCGGTGCGGGTGATCAGAAGGCCGTAGTCGGAATAGTGCGCGCCCGAGGTCCAGATCTTCTGGCCGTTGACGACCCAGTCGTCGCCCTTCTTCTCCGCGCGCGTCCGCAAGCCCGCCACGTCGGAGCCGCCGGCCGGCTCGGAGAACAGCTGGCACCAGATGTGTTCGCCGGAGGCGAGCTTCGGCAGATAGTGGCGCTTGTGCTCTTCGCTGCCGAACGCCATCACCGTCGGGCCGCACATGCCCTCGCCGATCTGGAACGGTTGCGTCAGCTTGCCGTAGACGCCCTCTTCCTGCTGCCAGATCACCTTCTCGATCGGGGTGGCGCCGCGGCCGCCATATTCCTTCGGCCAGTGCAGGCAGGCCCAGCCGCCTTCCGCCTTCTTCTTCTGCCAGGCCTTGCCGACATCGACGATCTCTTCCTTTTCCAGCCGGATGCGGCCGAGCGAGGATTTTGACAGCTCCGCCTCATATTGCTTCGGCGCGTTGGCGTCGATCCATTTGCGGGCGGTGGCCCGAAATTCGGCTTCCTGTGGCGTATCGTCGAAGTTCATGGCGGACCTCTTTTTCTGCGTAGGGTGGGTTAGCCGAAGGCGTAACCCACCAGTTCTATCGAGCTTCGTTGCTGGGCAATGGTGGGTTACGCTTCGCTAACCCACCCTACGATTCTTTTACGCCCGACCCTTTGTCGGGATCTTGTTGAACGGCACGTCCTTGTCGACCCTGATATCACCCGGCAAACCAAGCACGCGCTCGGCAATGATGTTGCGCATGATCTCGTCGGTACCGCCCTCGACGCGGGTGCCCGGCGCACGCAGCAGCATCGCCTGGAATTTGCCGGCGACCTCGGCGTCTTCAGGCCCGCTCAGCACGCCGGCGGCGCCCTGCAGGTCGAGCGCATACATCGCGACTTCCTGGACCATCGATCCCGCGACCAATTTGCCGATCGAATTCTCCGGCCCCGGACGCTCGCCTTTCGACAGCGCCGAGATCGCGCGCATGCTGGTGTATCGGAGGCCGCTGGCCTTCACCGCATAGTTCGCAAGCTTCGAACGAACGCTGCGGTCCTCGATCGCAGGCCCATCGTCCAGCATCAGGCTGTTGCAGAAGTCGAACAGTTCGGGGAAGCCGGTCGAGACGCCCGCGCCGATCGACATGCGCTCGTTCATCAGCGTGGTCAGCGAGACGTTCCAGCCGTCATTGACGGCCCCTAACCGCTGCGAATCCGGGATCACGACATCTGTAAAGTAGACCTCGTTGAAATCAGACTGGCCGCTGGCCTGCTTGATCGGTCGCACCTCGACGCCCGGGCTCTTCATGTCCAGGAAGAACATGGTGAGGCCCTTGTGCTTCGGCACGGTCGGATCGGTTCGCGTCAGCAGGATGCCGTAATCCGAATAGTGGGCGCCCGAGGTCCAGATCTTCTGGCCGTTGATGATCCAGTCGCCGCCCTTCTTCTCGGCGCGGGTGCGCAGGCCCGCAACGTCGGAACCGCCGGCGGGTTCGGAGAATAATTGACACCAGACCTTCTCGCCCGACGCCAGCGGCGGCAGATATTTGCGTTTCTGCTCTTCGCCGGCGAACGCCATCATGGTCGGGCCGCACATGCCGTGGCCGATGATGAACATGCCGCTGAGCTTGCCGAACGGCCCCTCTTCCTGCTGCCAGATCACGCGCTCGATCGGCGAGGCGCCGCGGCCGCCATACTCCTTGGGCCAGTGCAGGCAGGCCCAGCCGGCATCGGCCTTCTTCTTCTGCCAGGCCTTTGCGACCTCGAGAATGTTGGCGCCCGTGAGCGCGGTACGGCCGAGCGAGGATTTACGAAGCTCTTCCTCGTACTGCTTCGGCGCGTTGGCGGAAATCCACGCCTTGGCTTCGGCGCGGAACGCGGCTTCCTGCGGGGTGTCATCGAAGTTCATGGCGCTTCTCGCTGTCTGTGTAGGGTGGGTTAGCCGAAGGCGTAACCCACCATTCTTGTCGAGCATCCTTGCTGGCCGATGGTGGGTTACGCTTCGCTAACCCACCCTACGATCCAACGTTACGCCGCGTTCTTCTTGCGCATGCGGTCGATCAACTGATCTTCCCAGTACGACAGGCTGCCGAGCGTCAGCGCGGTGGCGTTGGCGCGGCGGTAGTACATGTGGCAGTCGAACTCCCAGGTGAAACCCATGCCGCCATGCACCTGGATGTTGTTCTTGGAGCAGTGCTGGAACGCCTGCGTCGCGCTGATGCGCGCAGCCGCCGCCGCTTCCGGCAACTCCGACGCATTGGTCGAGAGCGCCCAGGCGCCGTAGTAACAATTCGAACGCGCCAGCGTCGCCGAGACATACATGTCGGCGAGGATGTGCTTCACCGCCTGGAACGAGCCGATCGGCCGGCCGAAGGCGATACGGTCGAGCGCATAGTCGCGGCCCATTTCGAGCGCGCGATCGGAGCCGCCGACCTGTTCGAACGCGAGCAGGACGGCGGCGCGGTCGAGCACCCGGGTCAAAATGCTCCAGCCGTCACCGGCCGCTCCCAGCGGCTCGGCCTTGGCATTCTTGAAGGTGAGTTCGGCCTGTCCCCTTGTCGGGTCGACATTGGTCAGCGACTTCGCTTCGATGCCGCCGGCCTTCAGGTCGACCAGGAACAGCGAGATATCGGAATCCCGTCCCGTCGAACCGGTGCGCGCGGCAACCACCGCGAAATCAGCAATAGCGCCATCCGGCACCGGCTTCTTCACGCCACTGAGCGTGCCGCCGGAGGCCTGCAGCTTGATCGCCTTCGGCGACGGATTGCCCTTGCTCTCGAACAGCGCCAGCGTGCCGATCGCCTCGCCGCTCGCGATCTTCGGCAGCCATTTCTGCTTCTGCGCGTCGGAGCCTGCCAGCAGCAGCGCTTCGGCCGCGAGGTAGACGGTAGAGGAGAACGGCACCGGCGCATTCGCGCGGCCCATTTCTTCCGCGATCACGCAGAGTTCGAGATGGCCGGCGCCCGCGCCGCCGAAGGCTTCGGGGATTGCGACGCCGAGGAAACCCATCTCGGCGAGCCCCTTCCACAGCGCCTTGTCATACGGAGCCTTGCCGTCGAGCACCTCGCGCACCGCCTTCGGCGGGCACTTTTCGGCGAGAAACTTCCTCGCCTCGTCGCGCATCTGTTTTTGTTCGTCGGAGAAATCGAAGTTCATGGCGTGTTACTCGCGTTGGTGATGGCTCTGTAGGACGGGTGGAGCGAAGCGATACCCATCGATGGTTTGGTTGTGAGAGATGGGTTTCGCTGCGCTCCACCCATCCTACGGTCAGTTCAGAATGATTACGTCGCCTCCAGGCTTCCCGGCGTAAAGCTTCTCCACCAGCGCGGCGCGGCGTTCGAGGCCGGCGCGCTGGTTGATGTAGCCCTTGTCGGTGAGTTCGTTGCCGTCGATCGAGGGCGGCTCGGCCATCAGCATGGCCCGCGCAATCCGCATGCTGCTGCCGGTGGCGGACGCGTTATGCGCTTCCAGCCCGCGCTTCAGGCAGGCGATCACTTCGGGATGCCGAACGACATCTTCAAACGTCGCATCGGGATTGCCTGTTATCTGCCGGCAGGCGTGCAGATTGGGCCAGGCCAATAGCCCGATGAATTCCCGGTCCTGTCCGGCGACCAGCGCGTCATGCACAACAGGCGTCGCGGCCGCGATCGCATCCGTGCGCAGCGAGCCGACATGGACGAAGGTGCCGGTCGTGAGCTTGAAGTCCTCGACCACGCGGCCGGCGAAGATGATGCCCTGCAGGGGATCGTTGTCATCGACGAACACGCCGGCATCGCCGATGCAGTAGAAGCCTTCCTCGTCGAACATCTTCCTGGTCAGATCGGGCTGGCCGAAATAGCCGGGCGTAACGTTGACGCCGCGCAGGCGCAGCTCGTATTTCGCGCCGCAGGGAACGAGCTTCAGTTCGACGCCGGGGAACGGCAGGCCGATCAGGCCGACGCGCTCAGTGTCCCAATAGGTGCCGGTCGACGTCGGCGCGGTCTCGGTCGAGCCCCAGCCGGTGTAGAATACGATGCGCTCGCCAGTGGTCTTCACCGCCAGCGCCTGCATGCGGTCGTAGAGATCATCCGGCAGCCGCGCGCCGCCATAGGCCATGATGCTCAGGTTCCTGAAGAAGCTGCGGCACAGCGCGTCGTCCTTCTCCATCGCAGCCGCCAGCGCCGCGTAACCGGCGGGCACGTTGGCATAATAGGTCGGCGACACTTCGCGCAGGTTACGGATGGTCTCTTCGAACTGGCCGGGCATCGGCCGGCCGTCGTCGATATAGAGCGTGCCGCCATCGACCAGGATCGGATGGAACGCGGCATTGCCGCCCATGGTGTGATTCCACGGCATCCAGTCCAGCACGGTCGCGAGCGGCCCGTTGGGATCGCGCGGCCGCACCTGCATCATCATCGCCGCGTTGGCGCACATCATCTCCTGCGTGTTGATGACGGCCTTGGGCATGCCGGTCGAGCCAGAGGTGAACAGCAGCTTGCCGATGGTGTCAGGCGTTATTTTCGCAATCGAGTCCTCGACCGCGCTTGTCACCGGCGTTGCGGCAAGATCCGCAAACGACACGCTCTTGATGCCGTCGCAGGGGCGCAAGACATGCACGACCGTGACGCCGGTGAGATCGAGTGCCTTCAACGCCTTCTCGAAGGTCGGCCCGTCCTGCACCATCACGACGGCAGGCTTGATCAGGTCGAAGAGGTATTTGAGCTTGAGATGATCCTGGCTCATCAGCGAATAGGCCGGCGACACGGGTGCTGCCGGCAGACGCGCCTGCATCGCGGCCTGCGTCATCAGCGCATGCTCGATCGAATTGCCTGACAGGATTGCAACGGGACGGCCCTCAGTGAGGCCGAGATTGAGCAGGCCCTGCGTCAGCCCGTCGACGATGCGCTTGGCTTCGCCGTAGGAGACCTTTCGCCATTGCCGGTCGGTGCCGCCGCGTTGCGCCAGCCAGATGCGCTCAGGCGCCAGCTTCGCCCATTTCGCCAGCGACGCCGGAATATGCTTCTCGTAAGGCTGCAGCGGGATGCGCGATTTCAGGATGATGACGCCATCCGGACGACGCTCGACCGCGATGTCGCGCGCCAGCCATTCGATCTTGCGAAAGGCCGGCTTGGTCAACACTGCGGCAGCACTCCCACTCATATTGCGTCTCCCGGAATTCGGTCCTTTGCGGATCTTCAAGTTCTATCGCCTGATATAGACAGGCTTTCGCTTTTCGAGAAAGGCCCTGATGCCTTCGTTGAATTCTTCCGAGCGGCTGCACAACACCTGATTGCGGTCTTCCATCGCTATCACGGCCTCGATCGAGCCGGCATCGACGCTCATGTTGAGGCATTCCTTGGACAGCCTTAAGCCCACCGGCGAAGCCGTCATCATCGCACCGACATAAGGCTCGACCGCAGCCTCAAGGCCGCCTTCCTCGACGACTTCGGACACAAGGCCAACGGCAAGCGCACGCTCGGCGCCGATGAAGCGCCCGGTCAGGATCAGTTCGGACGCGACCGACACGCCGACCAGTCGCGGCAGAAAGTAGGATGTGCCGATGTCGCAGCCGCCAAGACCGAGCTTGATGAAGGCGCAGTTCATCCGTGCGGATTTGGTGGCGATGCGGATGTCGGCGGCGAGCGCCAGCGCAAAGCCGCCGCCGGCCGCCGCGCCCTGTATCAGCGCAATGATCGGCTGCGGGCAACGCCGCATCAGCATCACGATGTCGGCAATGCGCCGCTGCGAGTCCAGCGACTCCGTCACGCCGGGCGGCTCCTGCTGCCCGGCGCGACGCTTCATCGCATGTTTGAGATCGAGGCCGGCGCAGAACGATGCGCCGGCGCCCTTCAGCACCACGACGCGGGTGGATCGATTGCGCTGCAGGCCTTCGAAATAGACGTTCAGCGCGTCGATCAGCGAGGGATCGAGCGCGTTGAGACTGTCCGGACGATTGAGCGTGACCCAATCGACCCCGTCATGATGTTCGATCAGCAGCGGTTGAGTCACGCGGATCTCCCATCCATCGTCGTCCCGCCAAGCGAAGCGCGAGTCGGGACCCATAACCACAGGCCTTCGTTGTTACAAACGGCGGCGGCCATCTGGATCCAAACAACCGCCGCGGAGTATGGGTCCCCGCGTTCGCGGGGACGACGATAGTTATGCGCGTGACCTACCGCGGCGCCATGCGGATAGCGCCGTCGAGACGGATGGTCTCGCCGTTCAGCATCGGGTTCTCGACGATGTGAACCGCGAGCGCGCCATACTCGGAGGCATCGCCGAGGCGGGCCGGATGCGGCACCTGGGCGCCGAGGCTCTTGCGGGCCTCCTCGTTCAAGCCCATCAAGAGCGGTGTCAGGAACAGGCCGGGCGCGATGGTGTTGACGCGGATTTTCAGGCTGGCGAGATCGCGTGCCGCCGGCAGCGTGAGGCCGACGACGCCGCCCTTCGACGCCGAATAGGCGATCTGGCCAATCTGGCCCTCATAGGCCGCAACGGAAGCGGTGTTGATGGCAACGCCGCGCTCCTCGCCGATCGGCGGCGCAGTGGCGAGACGCTCGGCAAACAGGCGCAGCACGTTGAAGGTGCCGATCAGGTTGACATTGATGATGCGGACAAACTTCGCCAGCGGATAGACGCCGTCCTTGCCGACGGTGCGCTGCGATCCGCCGATGCCGGCGCAGTTCATCAGCACGCGCGCGATGCCGTGCGCGGCTTCAGCTTTCGCGATCGCCGCCTTGATCGCCTCTTCGTCGGTCACGTCGGCGTGGAGGGCTATGCCCTTCACCTCGGCGGCGACCTTCTCGGCATTTTCCTTGTTCTGGTCGATCACGCCGATTTTCGCGCCCTTGGCGGCCATGGCGCGAGCGGTCGCGGCACCGAGGCCGGAGCCACCGCCGGTGATGAGAACGGCTACGTCTTGCAACTGCATTTTTGGGACCTTTCCTTGGGTGTTTTTTTCTCTAGATCGGCGAATGGCGAATAGGGAGTAGCGGATGGATATCCATTCGCTATTCGCTACTCACCATTCGCCCATTCAACATTCCGCCGCAGATCAGCGCTTCCATATGCTTGATATATTCGCGGCAGACCTCGTCGGTGACCGGGCCGACGCCGGTGGCGCGTGACATCGCGTGGCGGCCGAAGAACAGGTGGTCGCAGGCGCCGATCAGGCTGGTGTAGAAAAGCACCGGATCGATGTTGCGGAACTCGCCGGCCTTGACCCCTTCGGCGAGCAGCCGGCGATGAAATTCCAGCAAGGGTGCCACAAAAAACTTCGAGACCTCGTCGGCGGCCTCCGCGCTGCTCTCGTGCAGGAGGTAGTGGATCAGCCGGTTCATATAGGGGGACTGGTGATAGGCGCGGATGATGCCGCCGATATGCAGGCGCAGCTTCGCGGTCGGCGAGATAGGCTGGCTGATCAGATATTCCAGCTGCGACATCTCGGTCGCGGCGTCGCGCGCCAGTAGCGCCAGCAACAGCCCGTCCTTGTTGCCGAAATGATATTTCACCAGGGCTGCGTTGACGCCCGACTTCTGTGCGATGTCGGACAGCGATACCTCGATCGAAGCGCGCTCGATCATCAGCTCGCTGGCCGCGACAAGCAGCTTCTCGGCGGTGCTGCTTTTACCGCCCGGAAGCCTGGTCGGTACGCTGGTATTCAACGGTGATCCCATTTCCTGCCTGCCGGAAATCCGGGCCGCACATAAGCGCATGCCGCGCCTGCACTCAAGAGTTAATTGATTGATTGACTAAATCCTGCAGCGCCCCTTAAATCCGGCCCATCTTTCAAAACACCCATCAGAACAGTCAGGGAGAACAGACATGGCCGAGGCCTATATCGTCGCCGCCGCGCGTACCGCGGGCGGCCGCAAGGGGGGACGTCTCGCAGGCTGGCATCCGGCCGATCTCGCCGCTTCCGTGTTGAATTCGCTGGTCGATCGCACCAAGGTCGATCCTGCCCAGATCGAAGACGTCATCATGGGCTGCGTGATGCAGACCGGCGAGCAATCCAGCAATGTCGGGCGCAACGCCGTGCTGGCCTCCAAGCTCCCGGAAAGCGTGCCCGCGACCTCGATCGACCGCCAATGCGGCTCGTCGCAGCAGGCGCTGCATTTCGCGGCGCAGGCCGTGATGTCGGGTACGATGGACATCGTCATCGCCGCCGGTGTGGAATCGATGACGCGGGTGCCGATGGGCCTGGCTTCGTCCTTGCCGGCCAAGAACGGCTACGGCGTCTCGAAGAGCCCGGGCATCGAGAAGAAATATCCGAATATCGTGTTCAGCCAGTTCACCGGCGCGGAAATGATGGCGGAGAAGTACGGGCTCTCCAAGGACCAGCTCGACACCTATTCCTATGAGAGCCATCAGCGCGCGATTGCCGCGACCCAGGCGGGCAAATTCAAGGACGAAATCGTTCCGCTGCAGATCACCCGCGCCGACAACTCGACCGACACCCACCATATCGACGAGGGCATCCGCTTCGACGCCAGCCTCGACGGCATCAAGGGCGTCAAGCTGATCGCCGAGAACGGCAAGCATACGGCTGCCAGCGCCAGCCAGATCTGCGACGGCGCCTCCGGCGTGCTGGTCGTCAATGAGCGCGGCCTGAAGTCGCTCGGCGTGAAGCCTTTGGCGCGCATCCACCACATGACCATGATGGGCGGCGACCCCGTGATCATGCTGGATGCCCCGCTGCACGCCACCAAGCGGGCGCTGGAGAAGGCCGGCATGTCGATCAACGACATCGACCTGTTCGAGGTCAATGAAGCCTTCGCCGCCGTGCCGGTGGCGTGGCTGAAGACGACGGGCGCCGATCCAGCACGGCTCAACGTCAATGGCGGCGCGATCGCGCTCGGCCATCCGCTCGGCGGCTCCGGCACCAAGCTGATGACCACGCTGGTCAATGCACTCAAGCAGAACAACAAGCGTTACGGCCTGCAGACCATGTGCGAAGGCGGCGGCATGGCCAACGTGACGATCGTCGAGCGGCTCTAAAAACAAGAAAAGCGTTTGGCGACTGGCGAGCAGGGGGTGCGCTTCCTGCTCGCCATTTTCATATTGAGGAAACACCCATGACCCATCCGTCCATCTACGCCCGCAACACACCGAACAAGATCGCCTACCAGATGGCCGGCACCGGCAAGGCGATCACCTATCGCGAGCTCGACGAACTGTCGAACCAGGGCGCGCAATTGTTCCGCAAGCTCGGCCTGAAGGCCGGCGACCACATCGCGTTTCTGATGGAAAACCGCCTCGCCTTCATGGAAATCTGCTGGGCGGCGCAGCGCGCAGGTCTCTATTACACCGCGATCAGCCGCTACCTCACCGAGGAAGAGATCGCCTATATCGTGAAGGATTGCGGCGCAAAAGTCTTCATCACCACGCCGCAATGCGCCGACAAGGTCAAAGGCCTGATCAAGGGCGAACCCGGCGAGCCGCTGTTCTTCATGGTCGACGAGCCCGCGCCCGGCTTTCGCTCCTTCGACAAGGAAGCGATCGCCATGCCGGTGACGCCGATCGCGGACGAAGTCGCTGGCTACGACATGCTGTACTCGTCGGGCACCACCGGCCGGCCCAAGGGCATCAAGAAGGCCTTCGAAAACAATCCGATCGATGTGCCGAACGCGTTTCTCAGAATTCTGTGCGCCGACATGTGCGGCATGTCGTCCGACAGCATCTATCTGTCGCCGGCGCCGCTCTATCACGCCGCTCCCTTGCGCTTCAACATGATGGCGATCACGCTCGGCGGCACCTCCATCATCATGGAGCATTTCGACGCCGAGGAATTTCTGAAGCTGGTCGAAAAATACAAGGTGACGCAGTCGCAGCTGGTGCCGACCATGTTCGTGCGCATGCTGAAGCTGCCGGACGAGGTGCGCGCGGCTTACGACGTCTCGACGCTGAAGGGCGCGATCCACGCCGCGGCACCCTGCCCGGTCGATGTGAAGGCAAAAATGATCGAGTGGTGGGGACCGATCCTGATCGAATATTACGCCGGCTCCGAAGGCAACGGCGTCACGGTCTCAACCTCGCAGCAATGGTTGACCCACCGCGGCACCGTCGGCCGCGCCGTCGTCGGCAAGGTGAAGATTCTCGACGAGAACGACGAGGAAAGGCCGACGGGTGAAATCGGCACGGTCTATTTCGCCGATGCGCCTGTCTTCACCTACCACAACGATCCCGAGAAGACGAAGAAGGCCTACAATGAAAAAGGCTGGTCTACGCTCGGCGACGTCGGCTATCTCGACGCGGAAGGTTTTCTCTATCTCACCGACCGCAAGAGCTACATGATCATTTCCGGCGGGGTGAACATCTACCCGCAAGAGACCGAGGACGTGCTGATCACCCATCCCGCCGTCTCCGACGTCGCGGTGTTCGGCGTGCCGAACGAGGAGATGGGCGAAGAGGTCAAGGCCGTGGTGCAGCCGCACGACATGTCCAAGGCTGGCAAGGAACTCGAGGCCGAACTGATCGTGTTCTGCCGCAAGCATTTGTCGCCGATCAAATGCCCGAAGAGCATCGACTTCGAGGCAGAATTGCCGCGCACGCCGACCGGCAAGCTGGTGAAGCGGCATCTGCGGGACAAATATTGGCCGAAGGCGGCGACGAAGGGGTAGCCCTGCTTCACCCTCCCCTGGAGGGGCCCTCCAGGGGAGGGTGACGTACATCGCGAACAATGATCCGTCATGCCCGGGCTTGTCCCGGGCATCCACGTCTTTACAGTCGCGCCCATCAAGAAGACGTGGATGGCCGGGGACACTGTCGTGAAGACGCGCTTCGCGCTTTTGCCCGGCCATGACGAGGAAGTACCATGACCACCCTCCCCGAGATCCCGCTCCCCTCCTCCATCCGCTCCCGCACCATCGACAACATCAACGGCCTGTGCATGCATGTGCTGGAAGCCGGCTTCGAGACGCGCGGCAGGCCCTGCGTGCTGCTGCTGCACGGTTTCCCCGAACTCGCCTTCTCCTGGCGCAAGGTGATGCCGGTTCTCGCAGCGGCCGGCTATCACGTGATCGCGCCGGACCAGCGCGGCTATGGCCGCACCACCGGATGGGATCCGGATTACGATGGCGACCTCGCTTCGTTCCGGCTCACCAACCTGGTGCGCGACGCGCTCGGTCTGGTGTCGGCGTTCGGTTATCGCGAGATCGACGCCGTTATCGGGCATGATTTCGGCAGTTCGGTCGCGGCCTGGTGCGCGCTGATCCGGCCCGACGTCTTTCGATCGGTCGTCATGATGAGCGCGCCGTTCGGCGGCCCGCCGCCGCTGCCCTTCAACACGGTGCACGAACCCGCCAAGCCCGTCGATGATCCCATTCACCGCGAATTGGCGGCGCTGCCGCGCCCGCGAAAGCACTACCAATGGTACTATTCGACGCGCGAGGCAAACGACGACATGCACGACGCGCCGCAGGGCGTGCATGATTTCCTGCGCGCCTACTACCATCACAAGAGCGCGGACTGGAAAGCCAACCAACCCTATCCGCTTAAATCCTGGAGCGCGGAAGAGATCGCAAAACTGCCGACCTACTACGTCATGGACCTGGCCAAGGACATGGCGGCAACGGTGGCGGAGGAAATGCCACCGCCGGAAGAGATCGCCGCCAACAAATGGCTGCCCGACAGCGAGCTTGCCTTCTACAGCGCCGAATATGCCCGCACCGGATTCCAGGGCGGCCTGCAATGGTATCGCTGCGGCACCTCGGGCGCGTTCCTGCCTGAACTGCAGACATGGTCGGGCCGCACCATCGATGTGCGCTCTGCTTTCATCTCGGGCAAGCAGGACTGGGGCACTTATCAACGCCCCGGCGTGTACGAGGCCATGCAGTCGAAGGCCTGCACGCGCATGATCGGCTGCCATCTCGTCGATGGCGCGGGCCACTGGGTGCAGCAGGAGAAGGCTAACGAGGTGAGCTGGCTGCTGGTGCAATTCCTGCGAGGGGCGAAGACAAGCGCGTAGACAAAGGCCAACCGAGACACGCCCAACAATTGACCGCGGCGACGGCCAACATTAGAATGATTCTAAACTAGCAAAAGGCGCTGTCCCGTGAAGAATTTCGCCGACCTGACCGAGCGCGAAGTGCTGGCTGTAGCGATCTCTTCCGAGGAGGAAGACAGCCGCATTTACATGAGCTTCGCGGAAGACCTCGCGGAACGTTATCCGGACTCGGCCAAGGTGTTCGAGGAGATGGCCGAGGAGGAAAGAGGCCATCGGCACATGCTGCTCGAAATGTACGAGCGGCGCTTCGGCAAGCACCTGCCGCCGATCCGGCGCGAGAACGTCAAAGGCTTTTTGCGCCGGCGTCCGGTCTGGCTGACCAGGAACCTGTCGCTCGACACCATCCGCAAGGAAGCCGAGACGATGGAGTTCGAGGCCGAGCGCTTCTACGTCAAGGCCGCCGAGCAAAGCCAGGATGTCGATGTGCGCCGCCTGCTCGGCGATCTCGCCGAAGCGGAAAAAGGTCACGAGAACCTCGCCGCCAGGCTGACCGACAAGATCCTCAGCCCCGACGTGCGCGCCGAAGAGGACAAGACGCGCCGGCGCGTGTTCGTGCTGCAATATGTCCAACCGGGCCTCGCGGGATTGATGGACGGCTCGGTCTCGACACTGGCGCCATTGTTCGCTGCGGCCTTTGCCACGCATCAGAACTGGCAGACGTTTCTGGTCGGCCTCGCCGCCTCGATCGGCGCCGGCATCAGCATGGGTTTTGCCGAAGCCTTGTCCGACGACGGCTCGCTGACGGGACGCGGTTCGCCCTGGTTGCGCGGCGTCACCTGCGGATTGATGACGACGCTCGGCGGTCTCGGCCACACCATTCCCTATCTGGTGCCGGATAGCTGGCCGAACGCGTTCTGGATCGCGACCGCGATCGCCGGCATCGTGGTGTTTTTCGAACTATGGGCGATCGCCTTCATCCGCGCGCGCTACATGGACACGCCATTCCTGCAGGCGGTGTTCCAGATCGTGCTCGGCGGCGCCATCGTGCTCGCGGTCGGGATATTGATCGGCGCGGCGTAGTATCTCAGCTCCCGTTCAGCCCGCCGATCTCCGGAAAGAACATGTCCTTCCATGACGCTGGCTCGTGCTTTGTCGTGCCGACCCGGCGCATGAATTTGGCGAATTTCATCGTCGCCGCCGGCGTCATGGTCCATTCGACACCGGGGCCGGTCACGACCTTCGTCACCATCTCGAGCGGCAGCTTCGAGCCGGAATCATTGATCCAGCTTTGCGCAGTCCCCTTCGGATCGGCGGCGATGATCGCGGTCGCTTCCTGCACCGCATCGAGGAATGCGGCGTAGAGTTCGGGGTTGTCCTTGCGGAACCGCGCCGAGGTCCACGCCACCGTAAATGTGTGCGGCCCGAGCACGTCGAACGACGACAGCACGGTGTGGATGTTCTTCTGCTCCAGTTGCTGGAACTGGAACGGTGGCACGCTGAAGGCCGAACTGACGCCGCCCGCGCCGCTCAAGAGTGCAATCGTCGCATCCGGTGGCGACATCGACACCGTCAGCGGATCGAGCCTGGCATAGTTTTCTTCGCCATAGGCCGCCGCCGCCGCCATCTGCAACAGCACCGCCTGCACCGACACCTTGATCGAGGGAACTGCGATGCGATCGCGCTCGGTGAAATCCTTGATGGACTTGATGTCGGGATTGGCGGTGTTGAGCAGGAACGGCTGCGAGCTCAGCGCGCATATGCGCTTGACCTCGAACGAGGTGCCTTGCGTCTTGTCCCACAGCGTGATCAGGCCGGGCACCCCGCCGCTGACAATGTCGGTCGAATTCGACAGCAGCGCCTCGTTCATCGCCACCGGGCCGTTGAAACGTTGCCAGGAAACCTTGAAGTCCTTCAGGCCGCGTTGCGTGGCGTATTTCTCGATCAGCCTGTCACGCTTCATGACGTTGAACTGCAGGTAGCCCATCGAGAATTGTTCGGCCAACCTGATTTCCGCCGCGCGGGCCGTCACCGTCGCGCTGCCGATTGCGACGGCAATCACCGCACCCGTCATCCACGCCGATCTCATCGGAGCCTCCCGCGCTGTTTTCATTTTTTTGTTGATCGGGAGACTAGCGCGTAAACAGTCGTTCCGCCAAGAGCATAGCAACGCGACTGGCCGCCACTGTACAGCCATTGCTCTTGCGGCGCTGCCGCAAACTGAGCATCATCCGCGCCGCATTCAGAACAGACCGGGAGTACGCCTTGGCCAAGTCGCAATGGAGCTTCAAGTCCGCCGTTGAATTGTCGGCAGCCCTCGCTGCCAGAAAAGTTTCAGCCGTCGAATTGGCCGAGGACGCGATCGCCCGGATCGAGCGGCACGATACAAAGATCAATGCAATCTGTGTTCGCGATTTCGAGCGCGGCCTTGCCGCCGCCCGTGTCGCCGACGCCGAACTCGCGCGCGGCGTGAAGAAGCCGCTGCTCGGCCTGCCCGTGACGATCAAGGAATCCTACAATATCGCGGGATTGCCGACCACCTGGGGCATTCCGGCGCAGAAGGACTTTACGCCGACGGAAGACGCGTTGCCGGTCTCGCGGGTCAAAGACGCCGGCGGCGTCATCCTCGGCAAGACCAATGTCCCGCTCGGGCTCGGCGATTGGCAGAGCTATAATGAGATCTACGGCACCACCAACAACCCCTTTGATCTCGGCCGCACGCCGGGTGGCTCCTCCGGCGGATCGTCGGCGGCGCTCGCGGCCGGATACGGTCCGCTGTCGCTCGGCTCCGATATCGGCGGCTCCTTGCGCGTGCCGGCGTTTCATTGCGGCATCTATGCGCACAAGCCGACCTTCGACCTCGTCGCGATGCGCGGCCACACGCCGCCACCGCTGCCGCCGCTGCCTTCCACGCGCGATCTCAGCGTGATCGGACCGATGGCACGCGGCGCGGCCGACCTGTCGCTGCTGCTCGACGTGATCGCCGGACCCGATCCGCTCGAATCCGGCAAGGCCTATAGCCTCACCCTGCCGCCAGCCCGTCATACGGAGATGAAGAATTTCCGCGTGCTTTTGATCGATACCGATCCGGTCATGCCGACCGACAGTGTGGTGCGGGGAACGCTAGAAATACTTGCCGCAAATCTCACCAAGGCCGGTGTCAAGATCGACCGCACCAGTCCGCTGCTGCCTGATTTCGCGGCATCAAGCCGGCTCTACATGCGGATGCTGATGTCGTTCCTCGCGGCTTCCTTTGCACCCGAAACCTATGCCGGCGCACAGGCCGCCGCGGCCGTGCTGCCGGCCGGCGACAACAGCCTCGCCGCGGAGCGCCTGCGCGGCATCGCGCTCAGCCACCGCGACTGGTTGATGGCCGATGGCGGACGCTCGCGCCTGCGCGCGCAATGGCGGGAGTTGTTCAAAACCTACGACGCCGTGATCTGCCCGATCATGCCGACGCCGGCCTATCCGCACGATCATTCGGAGGACCAGGAGAAGCGCCGTATCAAGATCGACGGCAAGGATTACGTCTATCCCGACCAGCTCACCTGGCCCGGCATCGCCACCCTGCCCGGCCTGCCCTCGACCGCGATCCCGACCGGCTTTTCGCCGGATGGACTGCCGGTCGGCGTGCAGATCGTCGGCCCCTGGCTGGAAGACCGCACCCCCTTGAGACTGGCCGAACTGATCGAGCGCGAATTCGGTGGATTCAAGCCGCCGCCGATGTTTGATGATTGACGGGCCCGCGGCATGCACGGACTCCGTCATTGCGAGCGCAACGAAACAATCCATCGTACCGCAAGCCGAGAGGTGGATTGCTTCGTCGCTATCGCTCCTCGCAATGACGAGGAGGCATGGGAGGAAAACCAATGAGCAACGACATAGAAGAACTCACGACACTCAACCGCGACTACGTGAATTCAGTCCAGAAGTCCGACGTCAAACGCTTCGATGAGATCCTTGCCGCCGACTTCTATTGCTCGAACCCCGACAAGACGCTAGTCGACCGCGCCGCATTCCTGAAACAGACTGCGGTGCCGGTAGCGATCAAAAACCTGACCGCCCACGACGTGAAAATCCGCGTTCTCGGCGACTTCGCCATCATCCACGCCGCCACCAGCTATACGACCGCAGACGGCCAGCAGGCCCACGGGCGCTATACGGACTGTTGGGCGAAGCAGAACGGGAAGTGGCTTGCGGTGTCCGCGCACGTATCGCGGTGAGCTCTCACCGCGTCGTCCCGGCGAACGCCGGGACCCATACCGCGTGATCTATCCATGGGGCGCGGTGGCTGACGCTCTGCGTTGGCCAACCACCGTTGTGAGCCGTTGAAGCGAAGTCGTCTTGCCTTGTGCCCATTCCCCGGGCCGCGGCGTATGGGTCCCGGCGTTCGCCGGGACGACACGCGTGGAGGCACACCTCAACTATCAAACATGATCACGCTGCGCAGCGTCTTGCCGGCCTTCATGCTGGCAAAGCCCTCGTTGATCTCGGAGAGTTTCAGCTTGGCCGAGATCCAGTCTTCCAGGTGCAGCTTGCCGCGCATGTAGAATTCGACGAGGCGGGGCATGTCGACACGGAAATGGTTGGAGCCCATCGAGGAGCCCTGGATCCGGCGCTCGCGCAGGAAGTCGAAACCGTGCAACTCGATCTTCTGTCCGAACGGGATCATGCCGACAATGGTCGCGGTGCCGCCCGCCGCCAGCATCGCAAAGGACTGCTCGGCGGTTTCCTTGCGGCCCAGCACCTCGAAGGAGTGATGCACGCCGCCACCGGTGAGTTCGCGCACCTGCTGCACCACGTCGCCCCTGGCAGGGTCGACGATGTCGGTGGCGCCGAGCTTGGTGGCGAGCTGCAGCTTGGCCGGGTTGGTATCGATCGCGATGATCCGGCCGGCGCCCGCAATCGCAGCCCCATTGATCGCCGCCATGCCGACGCCGCCGCAGCCGATCACCGCCACGGTTTCACCGGCCTGAACCTTGGCCGTGTTCACCACCGCGCCGTAGCCGGTGATGACGCCGCAGCCGATCAGCGCCGCCAGCTCCAGCGGCATGTCCTTGCGGATTTTGACGATGGCGTTTTCGTGCACCAGCATCTGCTCGGCGAAGGACGAGAGGTTGAGGAACTGATGGAGCTTCTCCTCACGCGCCCAGGACAGTCGGTTGGACTGGCCGGGCAGCATCTTCACCGTCGTGTCGGTGCAGAGCACCGTGCGCCCGGTGGTGCAGTTGTCGCAGGTGCCGCAGAACACCGACAGGCAGGTCACGACGTGATCGCCGGGTTTTACATAGGTGACGTCGGAGCCGACTTTTTCGACGACGCCTGCGGACTCATGCCCAAGCACGGCCGGCAGCGGATGCGGGTAGAGCCCCTCCATGAAATGCAGGTCGGAATGACAGAGGCCGGCGACGCGCGTGCGGATCAGGACTTCGCGCGGGCCGGGATTCGGCACGCTGACATCCTCGATCACCAGCGGCTTGTTGACTTCATGCAGGACGGCGGCCTTCATCGGTGTTTCCCTCTTCGTTTTTCGTTTCAGTTTTTATCGTTGTAGCACGGCCCCAAATGCGCTCGGGCGATACCCGAGCCTAGGCCACCTTCAGCAATTCGCCAACCTCGGCCATCCCGACGCTATGCTCGCCAAGCAAATGGTCCGTGATCTTGCGTTGAGTGGCTGTTTCCGCCAGCTGGAACGGGTCGCCCGGCGAGACGCGATGGTCGATCACCATGCGCGACAGCAACAACCGCCGGGCATCGCCACGCATCTCGTGGATGCGCCCGCCCTCCCAGGCCAGCGCGACGGCGCTGGCGACATGATAGAGCAAACTGGTGGCCCGCCGCGCATCGCCCTCATTGTCGCTCCGGCTGGCCACGTCGCGCGCGAAGCCGACGGCGCGGTCGCTCAGTTCGCGCAAACGGTTGCGCCAGGCCTGCGGCACATTAACGCTGTCGTCGAGGCGGGCGTGCAGGTCCGCCGCCAGCGCGGCATCGGCGCCGTGACGGCCGACCGCGCGCGTCAGCGCATCGATCGCGACGATGTTGCCGGTACCTTCCCAGATCGAGCCGAGATGGGCGTCGCGCAGCAGCCTGCTGGTTGCAAACTCCTCGATGTAGCCGATCCCGCCGCGCATCTCCAACGCATCGCCGCAGACTTTTCGCGCATCACGCGTCGCGCGGAATTTCAGCGTCGGCGTCAGGATCCGCAGCAGCGCCGCCGCATCCTGGCTGCCGGCTTCGGCACGATCGAGCGCGTCCGCGGTGAGAAAACTCATCGACAGCGCCTGCTCGGTCGGCAGCATGATCTTCATCAATTGCCGCCGCGCCAGCGGCAGGTCGATGATGCGGCTGCCGAACACCACGCGGTTTCGCGCCACCGTCATCGCATCATGGTGCGCGCGCCGCATCAGCGCGGTCGACTTGACGCCGTTGGAGAGCCGCGACGAGTTCACCATCTCGGCCATCTGCACAAAACCGCGATCGAGCTTGCCGACGGCATACGCGATCGCGCCCTCGAACTTGATTTCGCCCGAGGCCATCGAGCGGGTGCCGAGCTTGTCCTTCAGGCGCACGATCCGGTAGTGGTTCTGCGAGCCGTCGTCGAGATACCGCGGCATCAGGAACAGTCCGACGCCGCGCGTGCCCGGCCCTGCCCCTTCCGGGCGCGCCAGCAGCATCACCACCTTGGCGTCGGCATTGGAGCAGAACCACTTTTCGCCATAGAGCCGCCAGTGGTCGCCTTCCTGCACGGCTCGCGTCGTCAGCGTGCCGACGTCGGAGCCGCCTTCCTTCTCGGTCATGAACTGGCCGCCCTGGGTCAGCTTGCTCATGTCGGTCTGGGTCAGGCCGTCGAGATATTTCGCCTTCAGCGCCTCGCTGCCGAAATTATTGAGCAGCTTGGCGCAGCCGTCCGTGACGTTGATCGGACAGCCCATGCCGAACTCGGTCTGATTGAACAGGAACGTGAAGGCGTGCTTGGCGACGACAGGGTATTTGTCCGGCCAGCCCATGATGCCCTTGCGGATCGACAGCGCGTGAATGCCGAACTCGCCGAACGCGGCTTTCTCCAGTTCGCGATAGGCCGGATGATATTCGATGTATTGCGTATCACGCCCGAACTTGTCGCGCTGGTGCAGCACCGGCGTATGGCGATCGGCGAGCCGCGCGCATTCGTCGAGATAGCCGCCGGCCAGTTCGCCGAGGCGATCGAGATGCGGCTCGATATGGCGGAACAGCGCATCGGGCAGATGCAGCCGCAGCAGATCGGTCAGCGCCGGATCGGCCCGGTAGAAATTCATCCCTGTCGTGTCAGGCGCGAGCAATCCCGGCTGATTGGCCGAAGCTGTTGCGCGATCATGCATGCGTGGCTGCATTTTTAGCCCTTGTTCGTTCCGCCCGATATTGATCATCTACCGATAACGCAGGCGGTCGCGCCGTCAACAAGCATAATTGGAGGACCACCCCATGGCGGACGGATATCGCATCATCGGTGCCGAGATGTCGCCCTACTCGGTCAAGGTCCGCTCCTATTTCCGGTACAAGGGAATTCCGCATCAGTGGGTTTTGCGGAATGCGGCGAGCCAGGCGGAATTCGAGAAATACGGCAGGATGCCCATCATCCCGCTGGTGGTGACCCCTGACGATGCTGGCATCCAGGATTCCACGCCGATTATCGATCAGCTTGAGAAGCTTCACCCCGAGCCGTCGATTCACCCGGTCGAAACCGCAACAAACTTCATATCCACGCTGATCGAGGAGTTCGGCGACGAATGGGGCAACAAATGGATGTTCCACTATCGCTGGGCCCGCGAGATCGACCAGCGCTGCTCTGCCGGACGCATCGCACGCATGCGCGCGCCCAAGGCAAGCGAAGAGGAGCATGCCGCACTTACCGAGCAGGTCCGCGTCCGCATGGTGGAGCGGGTCTGGTTTGTCGGCTCGAATGAGCTGACCGCGTCGCAGATCGAAACCGGCTTCGAGGACATGCTGGGCATGCTCAATGATCATCTCTCGACACGTCCCTATCTGTTCGGCGCCAGGCCGGCGTTCGGCGACTTCGGCCTCTGGGGGCAGCTTTACGAACTGTGGACCGATCCGACCGCCGGAGCCATAATCGAAGGCAGCTCCCCGCATGTACTCGACTGGATCCAACGCATGCTCTGGCCGCGGGCTGAAGGCGTGTTCGAGTCTTGGAAGGCCCTGGCGCCGACGATGATGCCGATCCTGACCAGGCAGGTCGGACGGCAATTCTGGACCTGGACACTTGCCAACGAGAAGGCGCTGGCGGAGACCAAGGATGAATTCAGCGTCACGCTTGGCGACAAGGTCTGGATACAGAAGCCGCAAAAATATCACGCCCGTTCGCTCGACATGCTGCGCGCGAAGTATGCAGCCATCGCCGACAAGCGGGATCTCGACATGATCCTGGCCGCGGCGGGTTGCCTTGCGGGATTGCGCGCCTAGATACCAGGTCCCGGCCTTCTCTGGAGAACGCTCATGGAAATTCCCAGCTACAAGATTGCCCTGATCGTCGGCGCGGGTGAAGGATTGAGCGCATCGCTGGCACGGCTGTTCGCCCGCGAAGGCATCAAGGTTGCCCTCGCCGCCCGCAAGATCGAGAAGCTTGGCGCGCTCTGCACCGAGACCGGCGCCCGCGCCTTTGCCTGCAATGCGACCGAAGCCGAGGAGGTTGAACGTCTCTTTGGCCTGGTCGAGCGCGAGATGGGTACGCCCGATATCGTCGTCTACAACGCCAGCGGACGGGCGCGCGGCGCTTTTACCGACCTGGTGCCGGCGGATGTCGCGCAGGCGATCGCGGTTTCGGGTTTCGGCGGCTTCCTGGTGGCGCAGCAGGCGGCGCTCCGTATGCTGCCGAACAAGCACGGTGCCATCCTGTTCACCGGCGCTTCCGCCAGCGTGAAGGGCTATCCACAATCCGCGCCGTTTGCCATGGGCAAATTCGCGCTGCGCGGGCTTGCCCAGAGCATGGCGCGCGAGTTGTCGCCGCAGGGCATCCATGTCGCTCATTTCGTCATCGACGGCGGCATCCGCAGCGCGGCGCGTAGCGAGCCCCCCGACAGGCCGGACTCGATGCTCGATCCCGACGCCATCGCATTGAGCTACTGGAGCGTGCTGCAGCAGCCGCGCAGCGCCTGGACCTGGGAAGTCGAATTGCGGCCGTGGGTGGAGAAGTTTTGACAATGCCGTCATTGCGAGCGAAGCGAAGCAATCCATAGCGCCGCACAAAGGAAAAATGGATTGCTTCGTCGCTTTCGCTCCTCGCAATGACGAGAACAAACAACGACTGGGGGAACCATGACCACCGAAACCAAAATCGACACCGGCACCGACGAACTGCTGTGCGTGATCCGCGACCGCGTCGCCATCATCACGCTGAACCGCCCCGAGGTCCGCAACGCGATGTCGGACACGCTGACGCCGGCGTTGCGCAGCATGATCAAGACCTGCGGCGAGAACCCCGATGTCGGTGTGCTGCTGCTCACCGGCGCCGGCACCGCGTTCTGCGCCGGCGGCAACGTCAAGGGTATGGGCGCGCACCGCGACAAGAAGAAGCTCGAAATGTCCTACGACGAGAAGGTCGCCGACCTGCAGGAGCGGCAGCGCCTGCTGACCGGCGCGCTGGCCTCGGTGCGCAAGCCGACGATTGCGGCGCTGCCCGGCCCCGCGGTCGGCGCGGGGCTGGCGCTTGCGATGGCCTGCGACATCCGCATCGCGGCGCAATCGGCGTTCGTTTCCACCGGCTATCTCCGCGTGGCGCTTTCCGGCGACTATGGCATCGCCTGGCTGCTGACGCGGCTGGTCGGCACGTCGCGGGCGCGCGAACTGATGTTCACCGCAGAGAAGGTCGATGCGGCCAGATGCGAGGCGATCGGCCTCGTCAACCGCGTGGTGCCGGATGACAGATTGCAGGCCGAAGCTTTTGCGCTGGCCAAATCGATGGCCGAAGGGCCGACGCTGGCGCTGCGCTACATGAAGGACAATCTCGACGAAGCGCTGCAATTCGATTTCGCAACCGCACGCGACCATGAGGCCGAACGTCTGGTCCGCCTGACCACGACCGCGGATCACAAGGAGGCGGTTCAGGCCTTCATCGACAAGCGCAAGCCGGTATTTTCGGGCCATTGAGAAAATAGCCCGGTTCTGATGCGGCCAGAACCGGGCTCAGTTGTCAAACCGCAAGCGAGGACATTGCGCTGGGAGAGACGGCGGCAAGCCGCCAACTGGCGCATGGGATTTCCTGCGGTTCGACATGAATCGGCTTCTGGAAGCGCGTCAGCTTCCAGTCGCCGGGGGTGGCGGTAAAGGCGTAGCCGGCCTTGCGGGCGAGCGCGATCATCGCGTCATTGGAGCGCAGCGTGTCGCCGAACAGACGGCTGGCACCGAATGAAGCCGCACGGCATTCGAGATTCTTCAACAGCGCCTTGCCGATGCCGTGGCCCTGCCAGCGATCGTCGATCGACAGGCCGAATTCGATCGCGGCGGTATCGCTGTCGAAGGCATAGCGCGCTTCGCCGACGATGGTCTCGCGGCCGTCAACCAGCATGGTCGCGATCACGCTGAATCGATCCGCTTCGCCGATATGGATGAAATCCTCAAGCAGCGACGGCGGCAGCTCGCTGGCCGCGCCGAGGAAACGGTTGTAGCGGGAGCGCGTCGTCAGCGAGCGGAAATAGTTCTGCAACGCCTCGGCATCGCGCGGCTCGACGAAGCGCACGGTCACCAGTTCGCCGTTCCGCGCGCGCAGCACGTCCGAATATTGCCTGAGATCGTCGAGACGCATCGTAGTCATGGGTCGCTCCCGCGGAGCTAAAAACGGCTGGCGTCCCCGTGATCGGGCGGCGCCAGCCTGGCTGCTATTCAAGCCCGCCAGAACGGCTTTTCGGCCTCGTAAGCGATATCGCTCCAGGAGATCCCGATGTCGTGGAGTTCCCGCTCGGACCAGCTGGCCAGCTCGCGGCGCGACTGGTAGCGCTGCCGCCAGACATGGAGGATGCCAGCCAGCTGGGTCAAAATCCCGGGTTCATGATGATTTATCATCGATTCATGCGTATAAGTGGACATTTTCGGCTCCTGTAGTACTCTGTTGGGGCCAATATCTGCCTTATCAGAGCCTTCCACAAACGACACTTTGTACCGTTTCGGATGATATAAACTCATGTATCTGGGGATCGCGGAATGACCGCCAGGCTGCCGTCGCTGAATGGATTGCGCGCCTTCGAGGCCGCGGCCCGGCATTTGAGTTTTACGCAGGCCGCCTCCGAGCTGAATGTCACGCAGACCGCGATCAGCCACCAGATCAAGCGGCTGGAGGAAGAACTCGGCGTTCGCCTGTTCATCCGCCAGAACCGTTCGCTGACGCTGACGCAGCAGGCGCAGGAATATCTCCCCGGCATCCGCGCCGCCTTCAACGACCTCAGGCTTGCGACCGATCGCCTGCTGCGCAAGGACGACGACCATGTGCTGACGGTCTCGACGCTGGCGTCGCTCGCCGCCAAATGGCTGTTGCCGCGGTTGACTGCATTTCAGGAAGCCCATCCCGGCATCGACGTGCGCATCACCACCTCGACCAGCCTGGTCGACTTCCAGCGCGACAATGTCGACGCCGGAATCCGCTACGGCCGTGGCCAGTGGCCGGGCGTCCGCGCCGACTGGCTGATGGCGGACGAGTTGTTCCCGGTCTGCAGCCCCGCGCTGCTCAAGGGTAACAAGCCGCTGAAATGCCCCGAGGACCTCAGGGATCACGTGCTGCTGCACACCAGCAACGCCAACAGCGACGACTGGCGGCTGTGGCTGACGGTGGCCGGACTGCCGGCCGATTTTTCGAAACAGCCCGGCGTCACCTTCGACATGATCTTCATGACCGTGCAGGCCGCGATCGACGGCCTCGGCGTGGCGATGGGCCGCACCGCCTATGTGCAGGAAGACATCGCCAAGGGCCGGCTGGTCGTTCCCTTCAACATCGCATTTCCGATCGACGCCGGGTTTTATCTGGTTTCGCCCGCGGGAAGAACCGACTCGCCCAAACTCGCAGCCTTCCGGCAATGGCTGCTCGCCTCGGTGCAGAGCAAGCCCTGACCTCGCAGATATTTCGTATAGCGAGTTGCATGCGACATCGTCGCATACGGCCGCACTGATCGACAAAGTTCGAGCACGAGACGCGTGACGCGGCCGCTTCATCAGGCTAGAAAATCGCCGGGGCGGATGGATTTGCCTGGCCGAGCGCCGGTTTGATTTCCAGGCCAACAACGACAACAAGAGCGCATGGCCGATCTGACCAAGAAATTCGATGTGCTGGTGATCGGCGGCGGCAACGCCGCTTTGTGCGCCGCCATCAGCGCCCGGCGGGCGGGCGCCTCCGTGCTGGTGCTCGAAGGCGCGCCAAAATTCTACCGCGGCGGCAATACCCGCCACACCCGCAACATGCGCTGTGCGCACGATGCGGCGACCGAGATTCTCACCGGCCCCTACACCGAGGAAGAGTTCTGGGACGATCTGTTGCGCCTGACCGGCGGGCAGACCGACGAGGAACTGGCAAAATTCATGATCAAGGAGTCCAAGGACATCCTGAACTGGATCGTCGAACAGGGCGTGCGCTGGCAGCCCTCGCTCGGCGGCACGCTGAGCCTCGGCCGCACCAATTCGTTCTTCCTCGGCGGCGGACGGGCGATGCTGAACGCGCTCTATCTCACCGCTGAAAAGCTCGGCGTCGAGATCGTCTACGACGCGGAAGTGACCGACCTCGAGATTGAAGACGGCATGTTTCTTTCCGCGAAGCTGAAGCAGCCGATCGATGGCGCGAGCAAAATCCGCGCTTCGGCGCTGGTGGCGGCAGCCGGCGGATTTGAAGCCAACATCGAATGGCTCAAGGAATATTGGGGCGAGGCTGCGGATAATTTCCTGATCCGCGGCACGCCCTATAACCGCGGCTCGATCCTCAAAATGCTGCTCGACAAGGGCGTGCAGGACATCGGCGATCCCACCCAATGCCATGCGGTTGCGATCGACGCCCGCGCGCCGAAATTCGACGGCGGCATCATCACCCGGCATGACTCGGTGGTGTTCGGCATCGTCGTCAACAAGCACGCCCAGCGCTTCTATGACGAGGGCGAAGACATCTGGCCGAAGCGCTACGCGATCTGGGGCCGGCTGGTGGCCGCGCAGCCCGACCAGATCGCCTACATCATTTTCGATTCCACTGTGGTGACCAGCTTCATGCCGACGCTGTTTCCGCCGATCGCGGGCGCCACCATCGCCGAGCTCGCCGGCAAGCTCGGACTGGAACCGGCGGCGCTGGAGAAAACCATCACCGAATTCAACGCCGCGGTGCAGCCCGGCACCTTCGATCACACCATCCTCGACGACTGCCGCACCGAAGGCATCACGCCGCCGAAGACGCATTGGGCGCGCAGGATCGAGACGCCGCCTTACCTCGCCTATCCGGTGCGGCCCGGCATCACCTTCACCTATCTCGGCACCCGCGTGAACAAGCAGTCGCGCATGGTGATGAAGGACGGCAAGCCTTCCGCCAACATGTTCGCGGCCGGCGAGATCATGGCCGGTAACGTACTCGGCAAGGGCTACGCCGCCGGCATCGGCATGACCATCGGCAGCGTGTTCGGACGGGTGGCGGGACGCGAAGCGGCGAAAAATGCGAGGAATTAGCGGGTCGGGACGGGAAGCGGCATAGAGATGCACGGAACCAAAATCCTGGACGAAGCCGACCGCCTGATGACGGTCTGCAATTCCTGCCGCTATTGCGAGGGGCTCTGCGCGGTGTTTCCGGCGATGGAAATGCGTCGCGCGTTTTCCGATGGCGACCTCAACTACCTCGCCAATCTCTGCCATTCCTGCGGCGCCTGCTACACCGACTGCCAGTTCTCGCCGCCGCATGAATTCAACGTCAATGTGCCGAAGACGCTTGCCATCGCACGCGCCGAATCCTACGCGGCCTATGCCTGGCCCCGCGCCTTCGCTGGCGCATTCGCGCGCAACGGGCTCGTCATCAGCCTCATTGCCGCGCTCAGCGTCGCCGCGTTCATCTTCGGCTTTGCCGCGCTGAACGACCGGCAGGTGTTGCTCGGCGTCCATACCGGGCCGGGCGCATTTTACAAGCTGATGCCGCATAACGCGATGGCGGCGTTGTTCGGCGCGGCCTTCCTCTATGCGATCGTGGCGCTCGTGATGGGTGTGCGCGCGTTCTGGCGTGATATCGGCGAGCCCGTCGGCATGAAGACCGATTTCGGTGCGCTGCTGCAGGCGATCCGCGATGCAGGCGAGCTGCGCTATCTCGACGGCGGCGGCGTCGGCTGCTTCAACGAGGACGACCGCCCGACCGACCGCCGCAGGCTGTATCACCATTTCACCTTCTACGGTTTTGCGCTGTGCTTCGCCTCCACCTGCGTGGCGACGCTCTATCACTATCTCTTGGCGCGCGAGGCGCCGTATGCGTGGTGGGATCTGCCCGTGGTGCTTGGCACGCTCGGCGGCATCGGGCTGCTGATCGGACCGGTCGGTCTGCTCACTGAGCGGTGGAAGCGCGATCCCGTGCTGGTCGATGAAGCCCGCTACGGCATGGATATCGCGTTCATCGTCATGCTGTTTCTCACCAACCTGACCGGCATGGCTCTGCTGATCCTGCGCGAGACGGCGGCGATGGGCCCGCTGCTGGCGCTGCATCTCGGTGTGGTGTTTTCGCTGTTCGTCACCATGCCCTATGGCAAGTTCGTGCACGGCATCTATCGTTTCGCCGCGCTGGTGCGCTATGCGATAGAGCGGAAGGCGATGGGGCATGGGACAGCGGAGTAAGGCCGGCGGCCTCTCCACCTCATTGCGAGCGAAGCTTGTCGCCCGGATGAGCGCGGCGATATCCGGGGCGGTGTTGGAGTGGTCCCGGATGTCGCTGCGCTCATCCGGGCTTGTATGGGGTTGTGGTTGTCAAGGGGAATGATTGATCAGGGCATGTGTTGCTCCTGGTTGTTGTCGTGGAGCGCGCTGCGCTCGCAGTGGCTGTTTCGTTCCGATG
>NZ_JAFCLU010000034.1 GCF_018130385.1 Bradyrhizobium sp. AUGA SZCCT0283
CCTGATTTTGTCTATTTGGCCAAGGACGACGTCTATCGCTGCCCGGCCGGCGAGAAGCTGGCGCACCACTTCACCGCCGATGAAGATGGCCGGCACGGCTGAATTCGAGGCCGAGGTTGACACCGCGATCGCCGCTCAGATCGCGCTGTTCGGCAACGAGGGCGACTACATCAATGCGCAGAAGCAGCGCAACGAGCCGCGCCCTGCTCTGCCGGAGACGCCGGCGAAACCCGGCACGCTGCGCTGGTACTGGAACGGCTACAAGCAAAGTGACCACTGGCTGGGTGATCTCAGCGTCGGTCATGAGGGCTTAGCGGAATCGACCCGGCTGCAGCGCACTGGGCTGATCGAGTCGTTAGTGCCCGAGAATGGCGAGAAGCCGTTCGCAGTGTTAACACGCAAAGTCATAAAGGCGGAAATGAAGGCGCGCACGCCGTCTCAGGCCGGCAACCTGCTGTCGGCGCTGCGCGGCCTGATCCGCTGGATGATCGACGAAGGCCATCTCGATGAGGACGATGACCCGACTACCGGACTGAAGTCCGGCAAGGCAAAGGCGAGCCGCGAGACCGGCGGCTTTGTGCCCTGGAGCGAGGACGATATGGCGCGGTACCGAGCGAAGTGGCCGCTTGGGACCGAAGCGCGGCTGATGTTCGATATCCTCCACTATACTTTCCTTCGGCTGGGCGACGCGCATCGCTTCGGGCCGCCACATCTACGACAGATCGTTCGCAAGATGGCGGTGCAGATTGCGACCGAGAAAAGTAGGGGCAACACGACCGTTACGGTGCCCGTTCACCCCGAATTTGCAGAAAGTTTGCGTGCGGCCCGTACCTCGGGGATCATTGGCGCCGAGGTATTCACTGGCAAGGTTGTGCGCGGCCGAGTCGTGCCGATGAACAAAAAGGCCTGGGCGGCCAAGTTCAAGAAATATGCTGTTCTGGCTGGCGTGAACGAGCCCAAGAAGAGCTGCCATGGGGTACGCAAGGCCCGTGCTGAGGTTGCTGCCTACGCCGACTGCACCGAGAGCCAGATGATGGCGATGTTCGGCTGGACCGATCCGAAGATGCCCGCGCACTACATCGCGCAGGCGAATCGAGAGAGGCTCGGCATCAGCGGAATGGACAAGATCGTCGCGTTCGACCAGAGCCAGTCACTCGATGATTTCATGCCGCTGCCGGAGGCGAACAACGGGGGAACGCCACGCGGGAACGGAGTGGTAACATTCCCGGGTAACATCGGGAAAAAAGCTTAAGGATTTCAACGCGAAACGTGGGTTTATGGTGCGCTCGGAGGGACTCGAACCCCCACGATTTTACTCACTGCCACCTCAAGGCAGCGCGTCTACCAATTCCGCCACGAGCGCTTTGGGATACCGGCTGGAGCGATGCAGCCCGCCGGATCAACGGCGCCGATGTAACAAATCAGGGATGGGGGGACAAGGCAGTTTTGCGACCGAATAACTACCTGACATCAGGCGATTTCGGCAGCATTTGCTTGACTTCGACCGCGATACGGTTGCGATCGACCAGCACCACGCCTGAAGCCACCGGAAGGTTGTTGGCGAGGATCTTGACCTCGTCCGCCTCGGTGGCGTCCAGTTCGATGATGGCGCCGCGGGAAAGCCGCATCACCTGGTGGATGGGCATGGTCGTGGTGCCGAGCACCACCATGAGATCGACGCTGACTTTATCGAGGGTCGCCACTTATGAACCGCCAAACGGGGACTAGATTGCTGTGGTTCCACCTGACCACGTTATGGTTAGCCAATGGTTAATGACCGCCAAAGCCTTGATTTGACGACATTCGCGCGCTCCCAGGGCGGCGGCGAGGTCGAATGGCGGATTTCGGCCGATTCCGTGCCCTACCCCGAGGCCGTGACCGCGATGGAAGCCCGGGCGGCCGATATCGCCGAGCGAAAGGCGGCCGAACTGGTCTGGCTGCTGGAGCATCCCCCGCTCTACACCTCCGGCACCAGCGGCAAGCAGACCGACCTGCTCGACCCGCGCTTTCCGCTGTTCACCACCGGCCGCGGCGGGCAGCTCACCTATCACGGCCCCGGCCAGCGGGTGGCCTATGTGATGCTCGACCTGAAGCGGCGGCGGCCGGACGTGCGCGCCTATGTGGCGGGTCTTGAAGAATGGATCATCCGCACGCTCGACGCCTTCAATGTGCGCGGGGAACGCCGCGAGGATCGCGTCGGCGTCTGGGTCAGGCGGCCGGACAAGGGCGCAGGCTACGAGGACAAGATCGCAGCGATCGGCGTGCGGCTGCGGCGCTGGGTGTCATTTCACGGCATCGCCATCAACGTCGAGCCGGATCTTTCGCATTTTTCGGCGATCGTGCCCTGCGGCGTCGTCGACCCGCGGTATGGCGTCACCTCGCTGGTGGATCTCGGCCTGCCCGTGACGATGGAGGATCTCGACGTCGCGCTTCGGCGGGCGTTTGAAGACGTGTTCGGCGCCACCAGCGCGCGCCTGCCGGAAGCAACGGTCTAGCTGTTCTGGTCAAGGGTCAAACCCGCGGTCTCTTTTTGCGATCGGGCAGTGACGGATATTCCGTTTGGAGTGGACGGCGCCACATATCCAGAGGCAGGCGGATTTGGAACAGGAGGTCACGATGAAATCGCATCGGCTTCCCTTCGAGAACCGGTGGACCAACAGCGCGCACGCCTGGGAATGGAATTGCGAACTTGACCGCTTGGGCGTGCCGAATGTGCGGGCCATGTTCGCAGATCACGAAGCTCATGATCCCGAGAGGCCCGCCGTCGTATTCGATATTCCGACAGGCTTCGTCCGGGATTGGCTTGCCTTCCAGGATCGCCGGGCCGCGCGCCAACAACTTCTCTGGCGCGCCTCCGTGATTGCACTCACTCTTGTCGCAGCCACCGCAGCAGTGCTGGGTGCGCTAAGGGCGTGACCCACGCCATACTCGCGCCGTCCGCAAGTCAGGCTATCTTCACGCCGCCGCCTTCCGTGGTGCGACCTCGAGCTGGCCGGCGATGTAGCGGCGCTCCTGGGTTAGGCCGCCGAAGCCGTAAGAATCGCCCTTCACCTCGTCGACATGCGCGTAGCTCTCCTCGTGCAGCGGCCCGAGCAGTTCGCCCATGCGCTGGAACAGCGCGGCGAGATAGGCCGCCTTCTCGTCCTTGGTGTTGGTGCCCTCGCTGACATGAACGTCAAGCCAGAAGCTAGCGAGGCTCTGCTCGGCGAGCGACTTTCCACCGGCGAACCAGTCGGCGGCATCGACCGATTTCACGATGATTGCGGTGACCCTGGGATCCTTGCGCAGGATTTTGGCGGTGAGATCGCTGACGGCGGAGGCAATCTCGGCCTTCAGCGAAGGCGACTTGCGAACGCTGGAATAGGTGACTGATATGAGCGGCATGGTCGTTCTCCTTTTAGAGGCGCGCTGGCATCGCGCTCCCCCATACCTAGACCCGCGGCCATCATTTTGGTATCTTATCTCTGTTCATAACAGTGATAACATATGTTGATGATGAGATGAGCACGCTGGATATCGATACCGTTCAGGCGTTCCTGCTGGTCGCCGAACTGCAAAGCTTTACCCGCGCCGCCGAGGCGCTCGGCACCACCCAGGCCGCCGTCAGCATGAAGCTGCAGCGGCTGGAGAGTGTGCTCGGCAAGCGGCTGGTCGAGCGCTCGCCGCGGGCGGTCGCGCTGACCGCCGGGGGTGCTGCGTTCCTGCCCTACGCCCGCACGCTGATGGAAGCGCATGACCGCGCGCTGTCGGGCGAGACGCCCGCGCGCCAGCAATTGTCGCTCGGGATCTCCGATCACGCCGCGGGACCGGAACTGGTGCCGCTGCTCGAACGGCTGCACGCGATGTCGTCGCAGCTGGCGCTGTCCGTGACCATCGGCTTTTCGCGCGAGATGCTGGACGCCTACGATGCCGGCGAACTCGATGCCGTGGTGGTGCGGCAGGAAGGCAGCCGCCGCGGCGGCGAGAAGCTGACCGAAGACGCCTTCGGCTGGTTCGCCGCCAAGCGCCTCGTCTGGCGCCGCGGCGAGACGCTGCCGCTGGCCACACTGGCGCCGCCCTGCGGCGTGCGCGCGCTCGCTATCCGCGCCCTCGACAAGGCCGGCATCGCCTGGACCGAGAGCTTTGTCGGCGGCGGCGTCACCGCCGTGGTCGCAGCCGCATTGGCCGGCCTTGCGGTAGCGCCGCTGGCCCGGCGGATCGCGCCGCCGGGCCTGGTCGATATCGGGCCGGCCGAAGGGCTGCCGCGGCTGGCCTCTTCAAAGGTGATGCTGCACTCGAAGGTCAGCGATCCCGCCAAGCGCGCAGCATTGCGGACGCTGGCCGCGACGTTCAGGAGCGTGGTTGGCCAGGCGTAACGAACCGTTTCGTTAAAAAGACTGATTTTTCGGGAACCAATGGCCACGTTGTGCGTTTGCGCCGATTAAACGGGCAGTCGGATGTTCAAGAAAGATCAACAACAGGAAAGGGATCTCTTCGAATCCGAACGTAATTTCCGACTCCTGGTTGAAGGCGTTGCCGACTACGCGCTTTACATGCTGGATCCGACCGGGGTGGTGACGAGCTGGAACGTCGGCGGCCAGCGGATCAAGGGTTACTCGCCCACCGAGATCATCGGGCAGCATTTTTCCTGCTTCTACACCGAAGTCGACCGCGCCAACGGCAAGCCGCTCCGCGCCTTGCGCACGGCCCGGGAACAGGGCCGCTACGAGGAGGAAGGCTGGCGCGTCCGCAAGGACGGCACCTTCTTCTGGGCCAGCGTCATCATCGACCCCATCCACGAGGACGGCAGGCTCGTCGGCTTCGCCAAGATCACCCGGGACATTACCGAGCGCCGCGAAGCCCAGCTCCAGCTCGAGCAGATGCACCAGCAGCTTGCGGAATCGCAGAAGCTCGACGCGCTCGGCCAGCTGACCGGCGGCGTGGCCCATGATTTCAATAATCTCCTGATGATCATCAGCGGCAGTCTTCACACGCTGAGGAAAGCGGTGGGCGACGATCCCAAATGTCAGCGGGCGCTATCGGCGATCGAAGGGGCGACCAAACGCGGCGCCTCCCTCACCAGCCAGTTGCTGACATTCGCCCGGCGGCAGAGCGTCAACCCGCAAGCCGTCGATGTTGCCGAGCGCATCGATGCGGTGCGCGAAGTGCTCGATGCCGCCGTCGGCAGCGCGGTGAAGCTGCAATTCGACGTCGGCCCGGGCGTCTGGCCGGTCATGGTCGACGTCGCCGAGTTCGAGACAGCGCTGGTCAATCTCGTCATAAATGCACGCGACGCCATGACCGGCGGCGTCATCACGATATCGGCGCACAACGACACGTCCCAGGCTGGTGCCGGCGGCCATGTCGCGATCTCGGTGGCGGACACCGGCACCGGCATCGCGCCCGATATCCTCAGCAAGATCTTCGATCCCTTCTTCACCACCAAGCCGATCGGCAAGGGCACCGGTCTCGGACTGTCGCAGGTTCACGGCTTCGCGCATCAGGCCGGCGGAACGGTCAAGGTGGCGAGCGAACTCGGCAAGGGCACCAGGATCACGATCCTGCTGCCGCGAAAGGAAACCGCGCCCGCGGCCGAGGACGCCAATGTGGTGGATATCGGTGGCAGCGGCACCGTGCTGCTGGTCGAGGACAATCCGGAGGTCGCCTCCGTCAGCGCCGGGCTGCTCGAACAGCTCGGCTACACCGTCCGCAGGGTGGCGAATGCCGAAGCGGCCTTGCGCGAACTCGAGCTCGACGGAGTAGACCTCGTCTTCTCCGACATCGTGATGCCCGGCAAGATGGACGGCCTCGGTCTGGCGCGCCACCTGAAGGCTGTCAGGCCCAGACTGCCGATCCTCTTGACCAGCGGCTACAGCGACGCCGCGCTGAACGTGCGCGGCGATTTTCCCATTCTGCGCAAGCCTTACGAAATCCACGAACTCAGCCAGGCGATCGCAAAACTGCCGCGGTGATGGGACTAGCCCGGCTCCCGGCCGGTGCTTTCCCTCCTCACAGGATCGCCTCGAACGCGCTGCGCAGCGTTTCATGCCGGAACACGAATCCGTTGCTGAGCGCCTTGTTCGGCAACACGCGCTGGCCCCCCAGCAGCAATTCATTGGCGAAGTCGCCGCCGACCCGGCGCAGCAGTCCGCCGGGAATCCGGAAAATCGCGGGCCGATGCAGCCGGCGGCCCAATTCCTCGGTGAACTTCGTATTGGTCACGGGAATTGGTGCGGTGGCGTTGATCGGTCCTGCCAGTTCAGGCTTTGCGATCACATGGACGATCAGGCGGATCAGATCGTCGCGCTCGATCCAGGACATCCACTGCCGGCCCGAGCCCAGCGGCCCGCCGAGGCCGAACTCGAACGGCGTCAGCATTCGCGTGATAAAGCCGCCATCGGTGCCGATCACGAGGCCAATCCGCAGACAGACCACGCGTACGCCATGCTCTTCGGCTGGACGCGCCGCGTTTTCCCAGGCGTCGCAGAGTTCATGGCTGAAGCAGGCATGTGATTTTGCCGACTCCGTCAGCACCTGATCCTGCCAGAGCCCATACCAGCCAATGGCCGAACCGCTCACCAGCACGGCCGGCTTGCGTTCGAGCCGCGCGATCAGCCCGACCACATCGCCCGTCATGTTGATGCGGGAATCCAGGATCTTGCGGCGCTTGGCTTCGGTCCACAGCCCGTTGCCGATCGGCTCGCCTGCGAGATTGACGATCGCATCGATCCTTGTGTCCGCCGGCAGCTGATCGAGGCTCGTGATCAGCGTGATCGGCGGCGGCAGCATGTCGGCTTTCGTAGGGTCGCGCACCCGCGCGATGACCTGATGGCCTGCGCCACTCAGGCCTGCGACCAGGCGGCTGCCGATGAAGCCGGTGGCGCCGGTCACCAGCACGGTCTGCCGTGCGGGCAGTTTTTCGACCAGGCTTGCCGCGGGCGCGCAGGTCATGCGCGCAAGACGCTTCGACGCCGTGAAATCGCGCAGGCCGCACAGCGCAGCGCCAACGGCTGCCGCCGCCGCGATCAGGCTGAGCCAACCCGTGTAGGCCGACTTGACGCCGGTCGGCTGCCCTGCCCAGCCGATCAGGACCGGCAGCAGCAGCACCAGGATGGCGCCGTAATTGATCGCGAGCAGCGTGTGATTGATGCGTTCGCTGGCCGGCAATTTCCGGCTCATGTCCTCCTCGACGAAATCCATCAGCGTGATGACGATTTCCGCGACCAGCACTGCGATGATGAGAACGGCGAAGACGCCGTGCACCTCCAGCCAGCCCAGCACCAGGAACAGCAGCGCATAGAGCATGTTGCGTAGCGCATGAAGCTGCAGCTCGTAGCGCTGCGAGGGACGCCATGCGAGCCGTTCGGTCAGCTCATGGTGATAGAACGTGTCGAACACGCCCATCGCGACCTGAATGGCGATCAGGATCCAAAGCAACGACGTCATGATGCGGCCTCCCGGAACACGGCGGATTGACGAATGAGTCTTCCGAAGCGCGGATGAACGATCTCCAGCGTGAAGCGGAACGTGCCGCCGCCGAGATCGGAATGGGTCACGGTGAGATCGCCTGGCGTGAGCCGTGGCAGCAGCGGCAATCTCAACGGCCCGATCTGCAGGGAATAGCCGACGCTGCGAAACACCAGGGCTTCGTGCTCGACGGAGATGCGCAACGCGATGCTGACGCCGTGGCCGACATATTCTTCGAGCCCAGTCGGACCGGCAAAGCGCTTGGCGGAATGGATCACCTGCGGAAAGCCGTTGCTGCGCGCGCAGATGCGGGTCCAGATCTGGCCGCCGCTCGCCGCATCCTCGGTCACAGTCACGACCATCGGGACACCGGTCTCGCCGCCCGTCGGCAACGGCCCGCCGATCACGCGCGCAAGCTGCGCCAGCCACCAGCCGGCGCGGCTAAAACTCACTTCCTCCACCGTGCCGACATAGACGACGGTCTCGCCATCGGCAAAACGCTTGGAGAAGCGCCGCCAGATCGCCAGCGGCAGGCGGCCCCACTCCTCGTCGGGCAGCAGATCGTGGAAGCGGCGGTCGTCGAGCAGGATGGTGTTCGAGGCGGGTGTTGCGGGAAACCTTGGTGCTCTTGTGGACGCCATCACACGCTCCTGCTCAGCCCCTCTGCCCCTATCTGGATTTCCCCGCCGGCAAGAAACTGACGATCTTCTCGCCAAGCTTGATCAGCGCGACCAGCCTCGGCCGCGGCACCTTGAGCATCTGCGTGTACCAGCGGTCGACCAGTTCGGTGAAAGCCAGCATTTCCTTCAGCCGCTTAGCCGCGACCGGGCTGATGGTCGGATCGTCAGCCGCGTCGGAAACGCAGGCGCGCAGCGCATCGACCGCGGGGTCGATCTCGCGTTCCTTGCGGCCGGCGGCGATCCGCGCCGCCACTTCCCAGATGTCGGTCTCCGCCTCGAAATGATCGCGGCGGTCGCCGAGGATCGGCACCCGGCGGATCAAATTCCAGGCCAGCAATTCCTTGATGGAGTTGGAGACGTTGGACCGCGCCATGCCGAGCGTCTCGGCGATATCCTCCGCGGTCATCGGCGCCTCGGCGAGATAAAGCAGGCCGTGGATCTGGCTGACGGAGCGGTTGACGCCCCACTCGTCCCCCATGTCGCCCCAGTGAAGGATGAACCGTTCGACGACGGCGGGGAGTTTCTTTTTGTCGGTTGTTTCTGTCATAACAGAAATATCTGACGTAACTGTGCGGATGTCAAGTCCCGCGCGAGCCCGCACATTCCGGGTCGCGCCCGACGCAACCGCCCTCCGTCGAGGACCACGCTCCGCCTGGGCCGGGTTCCCCGACACGGAACTCTGTGTCGCACTTCGCTTCCGTTGTTTTCCCGGTCGATCCGTTAACCCTTTGGCACCGGTCGCCTCCTAGATTCCCTTCACGCGTTGCCGGCAACGAGGTCTGGCGCGATCATCAAGGCAAGCAATGCCCCATCGAAATACCCCAGACCCGGGCGGTCCGCCGCGGCGGGTAACATCGACGGCCGTGGTCATCACGTTTGCGCTTGTCATGACCGCCTGCGTCCTGGGCGTCATGGCCTGGAAGGCGCTCGACGCCAAGAAGGCCGCACTGGCGAGCGGCAGTGCCGAAATTCAGAACCTTGCCCATTCGCTTTCCGAGCATGCCTCGCACGCCATTCAGGCGGTCGATATCGCGATGGCAGGAATGGTGGACCTGCTGAAGTATAGAGATCCCGAGCCGGACCGGTTCAACACGTACCTGGCTGAGACGGCGAAAACGCTGCCACAATTGCGCGGGATCGGCGTCGCCGATGCCAAGGGCAACTGGACCTATTCGTCACTTCCGGAACAGCCGCGCCACAACGTCTCGGACCGGAATTATTTTGCCTACCATCGCGATACGCCGGACAACGCGCTTCGGATCAGCGAGCTGTTGCAGTCCCGTATCGACGAGCGATCCTCGATGATCGTTCTCTCGAAACGGATCACCAAGCTCGACGGCAGCTTCGGCGGGGTCGTCGCCGCAGCGATCGACAAGGATTACTTCAACGGCTTCTACCGGACGTTCAAGCTCGGTCCGGACGGCGGCATCAGCCTGATACGGAATGATGGCGCCCTCCTGATACGCTGGCCCTTGTCCGACAAGGGCGCAGATCTCTCAAAAACCGACCTGTTCTCAAGGCATCTCAAGCTGAGCTCTGTCGGATACTACAAGATCATCTCGCCGTTCGACGGCATCGTGAAGTATTTCGGCTACGAGGAAACGCCGCAATACCCGATGGTCGTCACCGTGGCCGTGTCGGAAGACTGGATTCTGGCCGAATGGTGGAAGACCCTGCGGACCGATGTCATCGTTGCCGGCGTGCTGCTGTGCATGATCCTGATGCTGGCGGCGTTGCTCGCGCTGCAGTTCCACTTCCGCAGCAAGACCGAGCGTGCGCTGCGCGAGCTGGAGGCGCACTACCGATTGCTGGCCAACAACATTGCCGACATCATCATCCTGATCGATGCCCGCAGCCTGCTCCGCTACGTCTCCCATTCCGTTGAGCCGGTGCTGGGGCTGCGTGCCAAGGACCTGATCGGAAAATCATGCTTCGATCTGGTCCACCCCGAGGACCGGGAAAGCGTCAAGCAGGCGACCGCAAGGCTCAGGAGTATCGACAGCGTCAGCACGGTCGTGTTCCGGCACTATCGCGCCGACGGAACGCTGGCGTGGGTCGAAAGCAAGTTCAAGCTGGCGACGGAACCGAGCGACCCTGCCAGGACGGAATTCCTCTGCGTCATCCGCGACGTCACCGAACGCAAGCGGATGGAGGATGAGCTGACCCAGCTCAACCGCCGCCTCACCCAGCTCGCTGCAACCGACGGACTGACCGGGCTCACCAACCGCCGCACCTTCGACAGCTTCCTTCGGCGCGAATACGAAACCTGCGAAGAGATTTCGGTTTTGCTGTTCGATATCGACAATTTCAAGGGCTACAACGACACCTACGGACATCAGTCCGGCGACCGTTGCCTGCAGGCGGTTGCGAAAGCCATCGGCGATGCGGCCGCCGATACGTCAGGCCTTTCCGCGCGTTATGGTGGCGAGGAATTCGCCGTTGTGCTGCCGAATACAACGGAAGACGCCGCCCTGAAGGTCGCCGAGAGTATTCGGCTGACGGTGCGGGCGCTGGGCATTCCGAACACGGCCTCCAGCCGCGGCTACATCACCATCAGCGCGGGCGTCGCCGCCAAGAACCGCTCGACGATCGACGAGGCGGCGTTGGTGGGAGAAGCCGACACGGCGCTCTATGAGGCCAAGCGTCTCGGCCGCAATCGCAGCATCGTGTATTCCTCACTCGACCTGCGATATGTCGACAGCGCCTCCATCCAGCACGACGGCGAGTTCGCGCCGGGTGAACGGACGCATTAGCGGACGTAATCTCGATGTGGTTCTGTAGGAGGTCCGCTTTGCTTCGAAAGCGACTGGATTGCCGTGATGTCGCGAACTGACGCTACTCGCCGGCATTGGACTCACTCCACGATCTTCCAGTACGAGTCCTTGCGGATCACCTTGCCGTCGCGAAACGTGTAGAAGTCACAACCTCTGACCTCCTTTCTCGCGCCCTCGCGGGTGGTGCCCGTGAGGGTCCATTTTGAGATGCCGGTGCCCGCAGCCGAATCCACAAAATGCTCATCGTTGCCGTAGTGGACGTCAGGCAGACCTTCAAAGCGTGTTGCCAGCGCTTCCCGTACGTTCCGTTTGCCCTCGAAACGCGAACCCCACGGCTTGCTTCCCCTCGGCATCTCCAAGATGCAATCGTCAGAAAAGAACGTCATGATGCGATCAAGGTCGTGCGCGTTGAAGGCATCACATAGCTCCGTCAGCGTCGATCTAATGTCCATCGCGCGTCTCCATCCAATCGGATAAATTGATATCTTGTACGGCGCGTCGATGTCCGAAATAGGCCATTGGTGGCCAGGCCGGTCAAGATCGGGATCTCCGCATCTTGGTTCGGAGGGGTGCGGGCGCTAAATCGTCGGCAGCACCGAGAACCGCTCCCCTGCCTCCCGAAGGTTCAGCATGTCGGAACTGGCCGCTTCGTCCCGCAGCGCCTCCACCAGCGCCGATGCCGGCCCGCGCCGGCATGCCGCGATCATGGCCGTAACGGCTTCCGCGGAGCCGGCGAACACCGCCTCGACGCTGCCGTCCCGGCGATTGCGCACCCAGCCTTCGAGATCACGCGACCGCGCCGCGCGCTCGACAAAGTAGCGGTAGCCGACGCCCTGCACCCGCCCGCTGATCGTGACATGGCGGATCGTGTCGCTCATGGCTTTTTCAACCCGAGAAATGCGCCACCGCGTGCTTTCACGTCCGCTTCGCGCATCGCCCGGCCGGTCAGTTCGGACGGCGCCAGACCTTGCAGGTTCTTCGGCGACGTTCCCTCACGCAACGCCTTCAGCGTTTCATAGACGGCTTGGGTGGCGGCGGCGAACGGCGCGTGGCCCTGCAATGCGATCCGCACGCGCTGGCTTGCAAGATAATCGAGCGCGGTCATGTCCTCGGGCGCGCCGCCGAGCACGATCGGCAGCCTTGTTGCGGCGGAAATGGCTTCGAGCTCGCCTCGGTTCTTGATGCCGGTAAAAAACAGCGCATCGACACCGGTGGCCTCATACGCCCTCGCGCGGGCGATGGCGTCGTCGAGGCCGGTTATGGATACGGCGCCGGTGCGGCCCATGACGACCAGCGAGGAATCGCTGCGGCCATCGAGCGCGGCCTTCATCTTGCCGACGCCCTCCTCCAGCGAGATCAATTGCGTTCCGGCCTGCCCGAACGCCGGCGGCAGCAGCGTATCCTCGATCGTCAGGCCGGCCGCGCCGGCCGTCTCCAGTTCCTGCACGGTGCGGCGAACGTTGAGCGCGTTGCCATAGCCGTGGTCGGCATCGACCAGCACCGGCAAGGTCGAGGCGCGCGACATCCGGCGCATCTGCTCGGCCAGCTCCGTCAAGGTGATCAGCGCAATATCGGGATCGCCGAGCACGACCAGCGAGGCCACCGAGCCACCAAACATGCCGAGCTCGAAGCCGAGGTCTTCGGCAATGCGGATCGAGGTCGCGTCATAGACCGATCCCGGCCGGGCGCAGGTGGGGCCGTTGAGGATGGAACGCAATTTCTCTCGGCGCTGACGGAAAGCCATGGTGCCCTCAGTTCTATCCGCCGTCATTGCGAGCGAAGCGACTTGTCCGCCGTAGCTCGAAGAGCGAAGGCGGAAGCAATCCCGTTCTTTGCCTAGCTCAGGATTGCTTCGTCGCTGACGCTCCCTTGCGCAAACGCTTCGCGTTTGTCGCAGGCAATGACGGAACGGGAAGCGTTACGCAAACTCCAGGATCAGCGCGTCGACCGCCAGCGTGGCGCCGGCCGCGGCGTGGATCTTCTTCACCGTGCCGTCGCGTTCGGCGCGCAGTACGTTTTGCATCTTCATCGCTTCGACCACGGCCAAGGTTTCGCCCAACTTGACCTCCTGCCCTTCGCTCACGGCAATCGACACCACGAGCCCCGGCATTGGGCATAGCAGCTTCTTGCCGGTATCGGCCGCCGAGTTCACCGGCATCAGCCGGGCGGCGGCGGCCTCGCTTTCGGTGAAGACGTTGACCGCAACATCAAAGCCCTGATGCGCCAGGCGGATGCCGTTCGGAATTGCGCGCACCTGCATCGCCACGAAGTGGCCGTCGATGGTGCCCTGCCAGACCGGCTCACCCGGCGTCCAGGTCGAGACCAGATTGTGCGGATTGCCGGGTAGACCGTCGGTACCGATGAAGCGCACGGCGATGCCCTCGGCCTCGCGCGCCACATCGAGCGCGATTTCGTCGCGATCGAGCCACACCGCGCGGCGGCGTTCGCGCTGCACCAGGCGCCCGGTCAACTGGCCGGAAATCTGGCGCTTGCGCTCGCCGAGCACGTGGTCGATCGCCGCTCCCACGGCCGCCAGCCGCCGCGCGATCTCGCCTTCTGGCGGGCGCGCCGAAAATCCCTTCGGGAATTCCTCCGCGATGAAACTGGTGGAAAGTTTGCCCTCGCGCCAGCGCGGATGGTTCATCAGCGCCGACAGGAACGGAATGTTGTGCCTGATACCGTCGACGTAAAACGCGTCGAGCGCGGTGGACTGCGCCTCGATCGCAGCGGCGCGCGACGGCGCGTGCGTGACGAGCTTGGCGATCATCGGATCGTAGTGGATCGAGATTTCGCCGCCTTCCTGCACGCCGGTATCGTTGCGGATGGTGACGCCGTCATGGCTCGCTTCCGCGGGCGGGCGGTATTTCACCAGCCGGCCAATGGACGGCAGGAAGTTGCGGAACGGGTCCTCGGCATAGACGCGGGATTCCACCGCCCACCCCGTCAGCGTGACGTCCTTCTGAGCGATCGAAAGTCTTTCGCCGGCGGCGACGCGGATCATCTGCTCGACGAGGTCGATGCCGGTGACCAATTCGGTGACGGGATGTTCGACCTGCAGACGGGTGTTCATCTCCAGGAAGTAGAAGCTCTTGTCCTGGCCGGCGACGAATTCGACCGTGCCGGCGGAATCGTAATTCACGGCTTTCGCCAGCGACACTGCCTGCTCGCCCATCTTGCGGCGGGTGGTCTCGTCGAGCAACGGGGACGGCGCTTCCTCGATGACCTTCTGGTTGCGGCGCTGGATCGAACATTCGCGCTCGCCGAGATAGATCACGTTGCCATGCTTGTCGCCGAGCACCTGGATTTCGATGTGGCGGGGATCGACGATGAATTTTTCGATGAAGACGCGGTCGTCGCCGAACGAGGATTTTGCCTCGGCCTTGGAGACGTTGAAACCTTCGGCGACTTCCCTCTTCGAATGCGCGATCCGCATGCCCTTGCCGCCGCCGCCGGCGGAGGCCTTGATCATCACGGGATAGCCGATCTCGTCGGCGATCTTCACCGCATGTTTTTCGTCTTCGATGACGCCGAGATGCCCGGGCACGGTCGAGACTTTTGCTTTTGCGGCGGCCTTCTTGGATTCGATCTTGTCGCCCATCGCGGCAATGGCGCCCGGATTGGGGCCGATGAAGACGATGCCAGCCTTGGCAAGCTCGCGCGGAAACGCCTCGCGCTCGGACAAAAAGCCATAGCCGGGATGCACGGCCTCGGCGCCGGTCTTGCGGCAGGCTTCGATGATTTTATCGATCAGAAGATAGCTCTCGGCCGCCGCGGGCGGACCGATCAGCACGCCGTCATCGGCCATTTCGACATGGAGCGCATCGCGGTCGGCCTCGGAATACACGGCCACCGTCTTGATCCCCATCCGGCGCGCAGTCTTGATGACCCGGCAGGCGATCTCGCCGCGATTTGCGATCAGAATTCTCTTGAACATGTTCTTCTTGCTTGAGCTTTGGGCAGGATCCTCCCCCGCAATGTGACATGCGGGGACGCGGGTAACAAACCCGTGGTACAGCAAAAATCGGTGGAGGCAACGGTCTCGTATCAGCCTCGCCGCACCGGCCGGCGGCAATTCACCCGGAATAGGCGTTAAAGCGCCCCCGCGCATAGGCGCGGGATACCGCCTTCATCAGTTCACCGACCTCGGATTCCAGATATTCGTTGGCCACGATCAGCGCGCGGATCGTCGCCCTCAGGTCGCCGCCGCAGGCTGAAATCGCTTGATCCACCGCGGCTTCCAACTCGTCGTTCTCTTCGAATTTCGGCTGTGAAGAGGACGACATGGCAAATATTCCGTGTTGAGCGATGCCGGCCATGTTCCTATTTTGTTCTCATGAAGTCAATGCTCCGTTCGGCGCATGGCCGCAGGCGACGCCGACGGTTTTCCCCAACTCGCTTCATGCGCGATTAGCGCCAGCGCCTTGGTTCAATCACGTCACCTTATGCTAGAAGGCAGCGGCAGGTGTGGAATTGATTTGAAATGAAACAGATGCGGTCACGAATTTTTCTGGTTGCGGCGTTGCTATCGATCGTACTTGCGGCCAGCCAAAGTTCGGCCGCCACCGCCATAGTCCGGGATGGCAGCACGCTTCAGCTGGGCAATGTCACCTACCGGCTCGACGGCATCGATGTCCCAACCGTCGACCAGCTCTGCATCGACGAGCACGCCGATAGCTGGACCTGCGGTATCGAGGCGCGCGATCAACTGGCAAAACTGATCGGCGGCAAACAGGTCCGCTGCGACGATCTGGGTCCCGATCCCGCCTACAAGAAACGACACATCGGCGTGTGCAAGATCGAGGGCGAGACGACAAGTCTCAGCCAGTTGCTGGTCCGCAACGGCTTTGCCTTGAATGTCGAAGCCTCCGCCACCGGCCGCTTCAAGACGGACGAAGCCCACGCCAAGGACGACCGCCAGGGCTTGTGGAAAGGCTGCTTCGCCGCGCCGCGCGAGTTCCGCGCCGGCAAGAAGGACGGCGCCCTGCTCGGCGCCGCGTGCCGCACCGACCGCGACCGCGAAATCCGCGAGGCCTTGTTCCCCGAGGATCTCGTGATGCCGGCGAGTTGCAACATCAAGGGCAAATACGCGGTCCGCGCCCGCGTCACCGGGAACCTCGGCATCTACCACCTGCAGATGTGCCGCTCCTATCCGGGACTGACGAAGCCGGACCGCTGGTTCTGTTCCGAGGAAGACGCGCAGGCCGCCGGGTTCCGCCGAGCCTATAACTGCCGCTCAACCACCAAGAGCAAATGAAGCTGGCAAAGCCGGCGCGTCCTGTGTGAAAGTGCCGGCAGAGGTTGCCGGCACGCATGACCCCTTCCGACACTGCAAACGTTTTGCCTGAAATTGCCGCCGCCGAACGCTTGCGGCAACATCTGCAGGAAATCGCGGACGAGCGCGACAGGGCTCATCGCGCCTTGCAGGAACGCGAAGCGGAGCTGGCGCGGATCCAGCGCATCGCCGGTGTCGGCGGCCTCGAAATCGATTTCCGCGACGGCGTCAAGAACCGCCGCTCCCCCGAATATCTCCTGGTTCACGGCTTGCCGCCCGAGGCGGCCAACGAGACCTACGAGGAATGGGTCAGCCGAATCCATCCCGAGGATCGCGAACGAACGGTCCAGCATCTGTTCGGCGTCCTGAAAAGCGAGAGCGAGGACTATTCGGCCGAATACCGCATCGTGCGGCCGAACGACGGCACGACCCGCTGGATCCGCGTCGTCGCCAAGATCGAGCGCGACCGCGACGGCCGCGCGCTGCGCCTGGTCGGCGCCGATTGCGACGTCACCGCTCAAATGCTGGCGCAGGCGACCTTGCGCGAAAGCGAGGAGCGCTTCCGCCTGATCGCCGACAGCGCGCCGGTGCCGATCTGGGTGACCAAGCTCGACCGCACGCGTTCCTTCGCCAACCAGGCCTATGTCGATTTTCTCGGACTGCCGTTCGAGGAAGCCATCGCATTCGACTGGCGCAAGCGGTTACATCCGGACGACCAGCAACGCATCGTGCAGGAATCAATCGCCGGCGAGGCTTCGCTCAAGCCGTTCGTGCTGGAAGCGCGCTACCGGCGCGCCGACGGCGAATGGCGGTGGCTGCGGTCGGAATCCCAGCCGCGCTGGGACCCGACCGGCGCGCACATCGGCTTCATCGGCGTCGCCCACGACGTCACCGCCGCCAAGCAGGCCGAGCACGATTTGCGCCGGCTGAACGAAATCCTCGAATTGCGGATCACCGAGCGGACGGCGCAGCTGGAATCCAGCGAAGCCCAGATGCGCGCGATCCTGGAAACCAGCCATCAGTATCAGGGGCTGCTGAACCAGCACGGCGACGTGCTGTATGCCAACAAGACCGCGCTCGCCGGAATCCGCAGTGACGCCAGCGACGTGGTCGGCAAGCCGTTCTGGGAAACGCCGTGGTTTTCCGGTACCGAAGGCATGCGCGACACCGTCCGCGACGCCTTCATCGCCGTGATGCAGGGCGACGAAATCCAGATCGAGATGCGGCTGTACCTGCCGATCGGCGAGCGCTATTTCGACTTCGCGATGCGCCCGCTGCGCGATCAGCACGGCGCGATCATCGGCGCGGTGCCCGATGCCATCGACATCACCGAACGCCGCCAGGGCGAGGAAGCGCTGCGCCAGTCGCAGAAGATGGAAGCGGTCGGGCAATTGACCGGCGGAGTGGCCCACGACTTCAACAATCTGTTGACCATCATCCGGTCCGCGACCGATTTCCTGCGCCGCCGCGAACTGCCGGAAGAGCGGCGCCGGCGCTACATCGACGCGATTGCCGAGACCGTGGAGCGCGCCTCCAAGCTGACCGGACAATTGCTGGCGTTCGCCCGCAGGCAGCCCTTGAAGCCGCAGGTATTCAATGTCGGCACCCAGGTCGAGGCGGTGGCGCAACTGATTCGCCCGCTGGTCGGCGCCCGGATCAGGATCGACGTCGACATTGCCGATCTCAACTGTTTCGCGATCGCCGATATCGCGCAATTCGAAACCGCGCTGATGAATCTTGCCGTCAACAGCCGCGATGCCATGAACAGCGAGGGCCGGCTCACCATCCGCGTCCGCAAGGTGGATGCCATTCCCCCGCTCCGCGCCCAGCCCGCCCGCAGCGGCGACTTCGTCGCCATCACCGTGACCGACACCGGCACCGGCATTGCGCCTGCCCTGCTCGAGACGATCTTCGAGCCGTTCTTCACCACCAAGGAGGTCGGCAAAGGCACCGGCCTCGGCCTCAGCCAGGCGTTCGGCTTTGCCAAGCAATCCGACGGCGACATCGCGGTCGCGAGCGAGCCCGGCCAGGGCGCGACGTTTACGATCTACCTGCCGCAGGCCGCGGTGCCGGCCGATGCCGTCGAGGCTGCAGCGACCGGCAGCGAACCCGCCACGCGCGGCCGCGGCTACCGCGTCCTCGTGGTCGAGGACAATGACGACGTCGGGCAGTTCTCCACCGAACTGCTGGAGGATCTCGGATATACGGTCCGTCGCGTCGCCAGCGCGGACGCCGCGCTCGCGATCCTTGCCGAGGACGAGTTTTCCGCCGACCTGGTGTTTTCCGACGTCATCATGCCCGGGATGAACGGCGTCGAGCTCGCCGGCATCGTGCGCGAGCGCTACCCCGGCCTGCCCGTGGTCCTGACCAGCGGCTACAGCAACGTGCTGGCGGAGAGCGCCCACCGCGGCTTCGAGCTGATCCAGAAACCCTATTCGGTGGAATTGCTGTCGCGGATTCTCAGGAAGGCTATTTCCGAGGCGCGGCCGCAGCCGGGCTGAAGCAACCTGGTCTCCAGCCTTACGCCGCGGCCTCTGCGCCGGCCTCCCCCGACGCCAGCAGCGCGCGGATTTCCTGCGCCGGACGCGCCGCGCTGAACAGAAAGCCCTGCATCTGGGTACATCCGAGATTCTGCACGGTCTCGCGCTGCTGCAGGGTCTCGACGCCTTCCGCCGTGGTGACCATGTTGCGGTCGGCGGCGATGCTCACCACCGCGCGGATGATCGAGGCCGACGAGGAATTGCGCGTCACTTCCTTGACGAAGGAACGGTCGATCTTGATCTTATCGAACGGGAAGCGCTGCAGATATTGCAGCGAGGAATAGCCGGTTCCGAAATCGTCGAGCGCGATGTGAACCCCGAGCGCGCGGAGCTGGTTCAGCGTCGCCAGTGCTGCGTCGTCGTCCGCGATCAGGACGGCTTCCGTGATCTCCAGCTCCAGCCGGCGCGGGTCGAGCCCGGTCTCGGAGAGGACAGAAGCGACCTTCAGCGACAGCGTGTCCGACCGGAACTGGATCGGCGAGACGTTGACGGCGATGCGGACATTGGCCGGCCAGGTCGCGGCTTCCGCGCAAGCGGTGCGCAACACCCACTGCCCGATCTCATCGATCAGGCCGGTTTCCTCGGCGACCGGCACGAAGTCAGCCGGAGAGACCATGCCGCGCACCGGATGCCGCCAGCGCAGCAGCGCCTCGCAGCCGGTGACACTGTCGCTGCGCAGATCGACCTGCGGCTGATAGTGCAATTCGAAGCTGCCCTGCGCCAGCGCCGCGCGCAAGTCCGCCTCCAGCTCGCGGCGATGATTGGCCTGCTGCTCCATCGCGGGATCGAAGAAGCGATAGGTTCTGCGGCCGGCCGCCTTCGCCGCGTACATGGCGAGATCGGCGTTCTTCAGAAGATCGAACAGGTCCAGGCCGTCGCGCGGCGCGATCGCGATGCCGATGCTGGCATCGCTGGCAAGCTGGTGGCCGTGGCAGTTGAACGGGGTCCGCAGTGCCTGATAGATCCGCGCGACCAGTGCGTGGACATCCTCGGCGCTCTCGATGCCGTGCTGGAGGATGGCGAATTCATCCCCGCCGAGGCGGGCGATGAAATCTTCAGGTCCGACCGACTGGCGCAACCGCTCCGCCACGCCCTTGAGGAACTCGTCGCCGATCAGATGTCCCAGCGTGTCGTTGATGCGTTTGAACTCGTCGATGTCGATATAGAGGATCGCGAATTCGCGCCCCTCGGTTTCCAGCAGCAATCCCTCGGCGTGGCGCTGGAACAACGAGCGGTTCGGCAGATTGGTCAGCGCGTCGTAATGGGCGAGATGCTCGATCCTGGCCTGGTCACGCCGCCCTTCGGTGACGTCTTCCAATGTCGTGGCCCAGCCGCCGTCCGGCGAGCGCTTGAAGATCAGCCGGATCGTGCGCCCGTCCGGCGTCGAGGTCACGGTATCCTGAACCAGGCTGCCGTTGGGATCGAGAAACCGGGCGCAATAGGCGTCGACGTCGCCGACAAAGGAGCCGCGCTCCTGACGGTGCCGGATCAGATCGCGCAGATGACAGCCGGGTTTGACCACGTCGGTCGAGAGCCCGAACATGTCGATATATCGGCGGTTGCAGATCACGAGGCGCCCTGAGGAATCGAACAGCAGCAGGCCCTGCATCATGTTGTTGATGGCGGTGTCGAGATGCTGGCTCTTCTCCGAGAGCTTGCGCTGCGCGGCGGCATGCTGGCCGCGCAGCTGGCGCACGATCAGGAAGACCATGCCGATCACGACGACGATCGCCGGCGCCGCCGCAAAAAATTGCAGCCTGGTCTGCGCCCGCCAGTCGGCGAGCGCCGTCTCCGTCCTGGTGGTTGCGACGATCAGGATCGGAAAGTGCATCAGCGACTTGACCGCGCCGACCTTGTCTTCCGACAATCTCGCGCTGGTGAAGCGTCCGGAAATATTGCCGTCCAGCGCCAGCGCGCGCTGAAATGCCTCGGTGCCGGCAACGTTGAAGCCGATCAGGCTGTCGTCCTTGGGATAGCGTGCGATGATGGTGCCGTTGCGGTGAATCATCGAAATCGCGGTATCGTTGTCGAGCTCCAGCGATCCGACAAAGGCCTCGAAATGCGAGGGCTCGACGCCGCGGCTGGCAAACCCGATGATCTCGCCGTTGCGGCCGACGATCTTGCGCGCAAACAGCGTGGTCCAGTTTTTCGTCACCTTGCTGACGACCGGCTCGACGATCACGTCGGGCGTCGGCCGTCCCGACGTGAACTCCTTGAAATAATGGCGGTCCGCAATGCTCAAATCGGGCACGGGCCACATCTCGGAGGAATTGATCAGCCATCCCCTGGCGTCCCACAGGTTCAGCGCGCCGACATGCGGCAGCGCCGAAAGCTTGGTGCGCAGCATCTCGTGCGCGCTGAGCGTCGACATTCTCTGTTCGAATTCGTCCGACGTATCGACCCCGTCGGCTCGCATGCCGGCCACGACGTCCTCGTGCACGTGCTGGAGATCGCTCAGTTGCTGGTCGAAATGCCGCGACAGCAGCAGCGCGCTGTTGTTGAGCTCGCGTTCGGCGACTTCCAGCGCCCGCTCGCGGTATTGCATGGCGAAATAGCCGGTGCCGAGCATGATCGCGATCACGAGCGCCGCCGCGTTCAGGATCAGCCACTGGATTGCACTCAGCCTGATCCGCCACGGCATGCCGGCACCGAACAGCGGCTGGCCCGCCGCGATGACGTCTTGCGATGAATTATTCAGCATTTCCGCTGCCCCCACAGGCGCTTGTTGTAGGGAACACAACCCAAGAGGGCGTTAGCAAAATGAGTTATCGCAAGGTTAAGGGGCGGCGGAATCAGGCGGTTTCCGCCATCTCGTCTTCCGTGAGGCTGCACTCGATCAGCGCGCCATCGATCGTGAACTTCGAAAACAGCGAGCCCGGCGTCGAAGCCTGCAGCGCCGCGAAGTACTGTGAATCTCCGGGGCTCTTCAGGAAGAAACGGATATGGCTTGCCGACATCGTATCCCTCGATAGCCATACGATGCCGGAGAACAGCGCCACCATCATCTGGGCGTACTGGCCGGCGTCTGCGATCCCCAGTTCATAAATCGGCGACACCACGATAAAGCGCGCCCGCAGGATCGGCGACGGGAATTTGCTCATCATCAGGCGGCTGACCTGGCAGGCCGCATGAATCCGCTCGCCGGCGGAAAGGCAGTACAGGCTGGGGTGGTCGCCTTCCTTGGTCAGGCCGTCATAGGCCGTAAAGCTTCCCGTCGAAAAGGTCGAAAAGTCCTCGCCGACGCTTTCGGCGTCCTTCTTCCATTGGGCCTTGATCGCCCGCCAGGACCTGTCCGGCTCTTTCATCGGCAGAAGGCGCATGACTAACCACGGGTTAATGCAGGAAATGAATGCCGTCATCTTACGGCCTGCGGCTAAACGTTTGCTTACGCCGCTACCTTGGCAACCACGTATTTGTACGGCCATGCAAATATACTACCTCGGCGCGCGTTTTGCCGTGGCGCTTCCTCGCGTCGCCGGCGTCGGCGCGATCAAACGGACACCCGGACAACGCAATCCTTCCTGCAATCAGGAACGATCGAGCACGGTCCGGGTTTTCCCGCATCGGCGTTTCTTCCCCCGTAACGTCGAACCCGAGCCCCGCCGAAACTCCCATGGACGGGGTTGGCGGGGCTCCGTTATTCCGGCTGCGACAAGGCGGACGATGGCGCTGTTTTGGATACGGCCAACCCGGGCCGACATCGAAATCGCGGAATGGATTTCCGACCACACCGGTCCGGAAGTCGAACAGATTGCGGGGGCCATCACCTGGGGCGCCGATGAGCGTGTCGTTTGCGCCCTCGCCGCAGGCTGGTGGCTCTACTGCAGGCATCGAAGCGCGCGTCATCGCACCGGCAGCAACCATATCCTGCTGACCACAGTCGCCGTTACGCTTCTGCCGCATCTGCTGAAGTCGATCTTTGACCAGAAACGCCCCGACCGTCTGATGGTCCGCGCGCACCTTCACGGCGTGCCGTTCTCAGGAAAACCTCTCGACGCCTTTCCATCCGGCCATGCCGTCCATGTCGGCGCGTTGGCATCGGCCGCTACGGTACTGCCGCCTGCGAAACGCAACCTGGCTTGGTCGATCGGCGCGGGCCTGGTGCTGACGCGGATCGTCCTGTTGGCGCACTGGACCAGCGATGTGATCGCGGGCCTTGCGATCGGCGCCGTGGTCGAACGGTTGCTCAGGCGTTGGACGGGTTTCGGATTGTCGCGCCGGGAATAGGTTGAGCCGGCTGGCGGCGCTGGCCACAAGGACAATCAGCGCCGCCGGCCGGCTACTTGGCGCTATGCCGCGGCCTCATAATTGACTGCGGTCTCGGCAAGCTTGGTCAGGCTTTCGTCGGTTTTCTTCTCCTCGGCCAGGGTCTGATCGAGCAGCTTCGCGGCTTGCGGATTGTTGAGCTTGACCGCCCAGGCCTTCAGGGTGCCGTAGCGTGAAATCTCGTAATGCTCGACGGCCTGAGCCGCCGCCAGCAGGCCGGCATCGAGCGCGGGCGTATCGGCATATTCCTCCATGATCTCCTTGCCTTCATCGAGAATGCCCTCGATCGCATCGCACTTCTTGCCGCGCGCGGCCTTGCCCAGCAGTTCGAAGATCTTTTCCAGACGCTCGACCTGCCCCTCGGTCTCGTCGTGGTGCTTTTCGAAAGCGGCGCGCAGCTTGTCCGAGTTGGCCGCCTTCGCCATTTTGGGCAGCGCTTTCAGGATCTGCTTTTCGGCGTAGTAGATGTCCTTGAGGGTATCGAGAAATAGTTCGTTGAGGTCTTTCTCAGCCATGACGTTCTCCATTGTTGGTAGGCAGACAACATTGGATTGAATGAAATGGTTCCTATGCCGCGCGCGGCGCCTCAGCCGCGCCCCGCCGCAAGATCGATCAGCGCAATCCCGAGGTCCGCCCGCTTCTTTCGTCGAAGCGTCGCCGGGACTTCGGTCAAGACCACTTCGAGCGTCGGCCTCACCGTGCCGGCCAGCAGGTGGCCGCCGCGGGTCGAGCCGTCGGCGAGCCCCAGCACGATGTGGACATGAAGGCTGGGCTTGCCGTCATCGCCGACGGCTATGTCCCCGATCGCACTGAGCACCTCGCATTGCTCATTGACCTCGATTTTGCGGTAGCTCTTCGAGGCAATGTCGAACCAGCCGACGGTAGCCCGCTCGAACGCGCCGATCGCCGTTAGCGATGCCGCGGAAATCCCTGATTCATTGGCGAAGCGGGTGAGCGCTGCAAACGCCTCCTCACCCGTGTCAAGAATGATGACATGAACCTGCGCCTCCGCGTCGGCGGCGATATGCCTGCTCTTCATAGGTGATCTCCATTGCTCATAGGTGATCTCCATTGCGGTCAGGCCGCGCTACGTCGGCCGCGCCGGCTTAACTCCATGAGAACGCTCCTGAGATTAAGCTGTCCCGGTCAATCGGGACCGGCAGACATCGTTCCCTGCGCGGTCCGAATCCAGCACCCTCGCCGGTTTGGAACCTCTCAATTCGAGGGAAGTTCAATAGGCGGAGATGGCGATGAATGTCGAAAGCCGGCTGAAGACTGCGCTCGATGAGTCAAGGCTCCTGATCCTCGGAGCCCAGGTGCTGTTCGGATTCCAGTTCGAGGCCGTCTTTCAGGAACGCTTTCCTGATATCTCCGACACCGCCCGGCATATGCATGGTGCGGGGCTTGTGCTGATGCTGATCAGCATCAGTCTGCTAATTGCTCCCTCGCTATTTCATCAGATCATTTTCGCCGGAGAGAGCCGACCGGGGGCGATCAGGACGGCGACGACGCTGGCAGGCATCAGCCTGCTGCCCCTGACCGTCGGATTGGGCATCTCGGTCTTCGTGGCCCTGGAGCACCTGTTCAACCGCACCGTTGCTATCGCTGCCGGCTCGTCGTTCACCGCGATTGGACTGGCGCTGCTGTACGGACTCGGCTTCGCGCTGCGCCGGGATCGGAAGAACCAGATGCAGGAAATGTCGAACACGACCTCGCTGAAATCCAAGATCGAGCAAATGCTAACGGAGGCCCGGGTCATCATCCCCGGCGGCCAGGCCCTGCTCGGGTTTCAACTGATCGCCACCTTGACGAAGGCGTTCGGCGAGCTGCCCGATCTGTTCAAATATGTTCATTGCGCCGCGCTATGCACGGTGGCGCTAGCCGTCATCCTTCTGATGACGCCCGCCGCGCTTCACCGCCTTGGCTTTCAGGGCGAAGACGCTCCGGAATTTTTCGACATCGGTTCTCGCCTGGTGATCGGCGCTTCGATTCCATTGGCCATAGGTATCTCCGGCGACGTCGCGGTGGTGTTTTTCAAGACCACCGAAGACACGATCATTGCCTTGAGCGCCGGTGCGATCGCGCTGCTCGCGTTGCTTGCGCTCTGGCTGGCCTATCCACTCCGGCACCGCCTCCGCCATACGGCGTGACGAAGCCGCTGCTGCAAGCGCGTTGATGCTGGAAGTTCATTCGCAGGAACACACAATCGGTCTTGCAGTGGAACATGAAACCGGAACTGAAACCTCACATCGGTTTGAAATGACCGCATCACGATATCGGAACGGTCGCTATCGCTGTTCGTTGGCCCTTGCGTCACTGCAACGGAGGCAACTTATGAACTTGAAGCTCCTGACAGCAGCGGCTGTTCTTTCCACTGCGGTCGCAGCGCCAGCATTGGCGCAGGATCCTCACGGACGGTCGGATGCCATCCGTCAACAGCAAACCCAGGACCGCGTTTATAACAGACACAGCGGATTCTGGCCGGGTGAAGTAGCCGCGGGCGTGGTTGGCGGCGCGATCGGAGCGGCCGGCGTTATCGCCACCGCTCCGTTCCGAAACGACGTCTACGCCTATAATGATGGCTACTATGGCCGACGCTACAACAGCGGCTTCGTCTGTCAGCCCGGAACGATGTTCTGGGGTGAGGACGGTCGACGTCACCTCTGTCAGTAACGAGAGAGCATACGTGACTTAAGAGAGAGGCGGCTCGCGGGCCGCCTCTCTTCTTGTCTGCCGATTCCTAATACAGTTAGGTAACTGACGGCGCGCGCTTGGGAACAGCTTCCTCCCTCTTTCTCTTCTTTCCCGGTGAGTCGCCGCCCTCGTCTACTCTGCTCACGCGCTGAGCGCGCTCCTTGTCCCGAGGCTGCTCTTGTCCGCGCTCATCGCGGACGATGCCTTGGTCATGGCGATCATCGTCGTGACCGGTCGATTCCGGCTCGGTGGCTTGACGTTGCTGCTTCTTGGCTTCCTCCACTAATAGCTCGTCGCCGAGCATCTGCCCGATGATCTGTTTGGTCTGCCCTTCGGCTTTCTGTTGGAACTTGCTCATGGCTGGCCTCCTGGCAAGGAGAACTGCGCCGGGGCCTCGATGTTTCCTCCAATCGGTCCAAACCTTTGGCTCGACGCGGCTGCCTGTACCGGTGTCCGCCCTTGAGGCCCGTTCCACACAATGTAACAATCCTATCGCAGAGCAAAACTAAACGGGAGCGAGGGCCTATCGCCGGAACCGCTTCTTGTGGGGGAGAACCTGATGCGCCGCACAATCGTATTGCTGTCCGCCGGACTGATCGCACTTGCCGCAGGCTCCGCGTCCGCGCAAAACGCCAACCCGCGTAACCTGATCCTGTTCGTGCCGGACGGCCTGCGCGCGCGCATCGTGACGCCGCAGACCGCGCCTGCGATGGCCGAGTTGCGCGACAAGGGCGTCAATTTCAAGAACTCGCATTCGCTGTTTCCGACCTTCACCATGGCGAACGGCTCGGCGATGGCCAGCGGCCATTACCTCGGCGATACCGGCACCTTCAGCAACACGATCTACACCGGCCGCCCCATCGCCCACTCGAACAACACCGTCACACCGTTCCTCGAAGTCAATCCCGTCCTTCTCGAGGTCGACGAACATTTCGGCGGCGACTATTTGAACGAAGAGACGCTTTTGAAGATGGCACGCGAGAAGGGTTACAGCACCGCGGCCATCGGCAAGCACGGCCCCACCTTCATCTTCGACCATACCGACAAGGTCGGCACGGCGGGATTGCATTCGATCATCATCGACGACGCCACCGGCAGCAAGAACGGCGTTGCGCTGTCGGATGAAATGAAGGAGGCCTTGACCAAGGCCAACCTGCCGCCAGCGACGCCTTCACGCGGCGAAAACGGCAAGGCCGGCGACGCCAAGACGCCGGGCACGACGACGGCCAATGTCGCGCAGCAGGCCTACATGGCCGACGTCGCAGCCAAGGTCGTGCTGCCGATGTTCAAGGCGCGCAACAAGCCATTCGTGCTGGTGTTCTGGTCGCGCGATCCTGACGGCAGCCAGCACAATACCGGCGACAGCCTCAACACCATCACGCCCGGCATCAACGGGCCGACCTCGATGGCCGGCATCAAGAACGCGGACGATAATCTGGCGCAACTGCGCAAGGCGCTGGACGAGCTCGGCCTCGCCGCGAACACCAACATCGTCGTCTCCTCCGATCACGGCTTCTCGACGATCTCGAAGGAGAGCAAGACCAGCCCCGCAGCGAAGATTTCCTACGAAGACACGCCGAAGGATTTCCTCCCCATGGGCTTCGTTGCCATCGATCTGGCGAAGGCGCTGGACCTGCCGCTGTTCGACCCCAACGACAAGAACGCGCGCGTCGCAGACAATGCCCATCCCAAGGCAGGCAACGGCTTGATCGGGAAGGATCCGGCGAAGCCGGATGTGGTGGTCGCGACCAATGGCGGATCGGACCTGATCTATATCCCGGCCAAGGACCGCAAGCTCGCGGACCGCACCATCAAGGCGCTGCTGGAACAGGATTACGTCAGCGGCCTCTTTGTCGACGATGAGTTCGGGAATTTCCCCGGCACGCTGCCGATGTCGCAGCTCGGCCTCAAGGGCAAGGCGGTCGTGCCGCACCCGTCGATCGTGCTGAACTTCCGCTCCTGGTCATCCGGATGCGACGAGCCGACCAATTGCTCGGTCCAGATTGCCGACACCGTGCTGCGGCAAGGCCAGGGCATGCATGGCAGCTTCAGCCGCGGGGATACAATGAACTTCATGGCGGCGATCGGACCCGACTTCAAATCGGGATATGTCGACGCCCTGCCCGTCAGCAATGCCGATGTCGGCGCCACCGCGGCCAAGCTCCTGGGGCTCACGCAACAAGCAAAGGGCAGACTGATCGGCCGCGTCATGACCGAAGCGATGCCCAACGGCGCAACGCCCAAAGCCTATGCCGGCACCGTGACGTCGAAGCCGTCGGGGAACGGGCTGCGCACCGTGCTGAACTTCCAGCGCGTCGGTTCGCAACGCTATTTCGACGCGGCGGGTTTTCCCGGCCGCACGCTCGGGTTGGAGGCGAACGGCGGCAAACAGAAAACGGCGGGGAAGTAATCGCAATCCGGCCAGGCGCGACCGTTTCGTAGCCCGGATGAGCGCAGAATGTAGGGTGGGCAAAGCGTAGCGTGCCCACCGTTGAGAATGACGCTCTTCGACAGATGGTGGGCACGGCACGAGCGCGCCTTTGCCCACCCCACGCATCTAAGCGCTGCAGTTATGCTTGCGATATTCGGCCGGCGTGACGTTCATGTACCGGCGAAAGACCCGATTGAGATGGCTCTGATCGGAAAAGCCGCTCAGAAGCGCGATTTCCTTGAGCGCCAGGCGATCTTTGCGCAGATGCTGGCACGCACGCTCCACTTTGCGTTTCAAGACATAGGCATGCGGTCGGGTTGCGTAATGCGACTGGAATTTGCGCGCAAACTGAACCGGCGTGCAGCTGCATATATTGGCCAACTCCTCGAGCGTGATGTTCCGGAAGATGTTTTGTTCGATGTAGTCCTCGATCAGCCGCGCATGGGCCGGCCTGAAACGTCCCTGCGAGCGCGGCAACTTGAACTGGACAGAGGCGTATTTTCGCAGGATGTGCACGCTGGCCTGCAGCGCCAGCGCATCATAGCAGAGCCGCCCGCCCGGCCCCCCAGCGGCCACCTCCTGAATCATTTGATCGCTGATCCAGGCCAATACCGGATCTTCCGCGCGCACCAGATCATGGAGTTCAACCCGCTCCGCGTCGCGATCGAAAGCCTCGCTTGCCGTCTTCATCATGAGCGCGGGCGAGATATAGAAATGAGACACTTCGATATCGTGTCGCCAGACCCAGTTCGAAGGCTCCGCGCGCGTTAGCAATGTCGTCACGCCTCGGCCGACATGATCCTGCTTCCATGGACCGGTTACGCGGCGGTTCATGGATGTCGCGCCTTCCCGATAATTGACGATCAGGAAATTCTCCGACGGAGGGACCGAGATGTCGGATGGGGCGTAGCGGAACACCCGCATTCGAAATTCCGGCATTCCCGTCGCCACGCTGTCGAGCTTGAGGTCGCCACCGGCGTATTGCGGGAGCTCCTCCACCGTGATCAACCGGCCCATCGCGCACCTCCCGCGTCTGGAATTCTGGGGGCGGTTGACCGCTCTTTGCTCTTTAGCCAGACGGCAGCCGGCGAGCATAAGGCCGTTTCTTAATTTGCCAAGGGCCAATGCGGAACGCAGTGCGATGCCACCATTTTCGTTCAAAAGAATGCGCAATTCGTCCAAGCCGGGAACGCCGGACGGCGACTAGCTTCCCCATCCGACACGGGTAACAGCACAGGCAAGCCAGAAGAGACGCAGGAGCGAGCGTCCGGCCGCGTGTTCTGCCGTGAACGACACCACGACGTGTGCGCCGTCCGTCTCGCGACGGGCGAACGAAGTCGCATGTCTTCAGCAACAAACGCCAAATGGAGGGAAGCATGAGCCAAGCAGCAACAGAGAAAGGCAGAGGCAACGGGGCGCAGAAGACGGCGAGCTTCGATGCCGTGGTCATCGGAGCCGGTGTCGCCGGGCTTTATCAATTGTATCGCCTGCGCGAGCAGGGATTAAACGTGAGAGTGATCGAAGCCGCCTCCGGCGTCGGTGGCACGTGGTACTGGAATCGATACCCTGGCGCGCGCTTCGACTCGGAAGCCTACATTTATCAGTACCTGTTCTCCGAACAGCTCTACAAGGGATGGAGCTGGAGCGAAAAATTCCCCGGCCAGCCCGAAATCGAGCGTTGGCTGAATTACGTCGCCGACCAGCTCGACCTCCGCAAGGACATTCAGTTCAATACGACCGCCGAGCGCGCGCATTTCGACGAGGCGGCGAAGCGCTGGACGGTTTTGACCGACAAGGGCGATACGATCCACGCCCAGTTCCTGATCACCTGCTGCGGCATGCTCTCGGCGCCGCTGGCATCAAGGTTTCCGGGGCAAGAGACGTTTAGGGGTCAGCTATTCCATACGGCGCGCTGGCCCAAGGAGGGCGTCAATTTTGCCGGCAAGGGCGTCGGCGTGGTGGGAAACGGGGCGACCGGCATTCAGGTCATCCAGACGATCGCCGCCGACGCCGGCCATCTGAAGGTCTTCATCCGCACGCCGCAATACATCATTCCGATGAAAAATCCCAAATACACGTCCGCGGACGTCGATGCCTACAAAGCGAAGTTCCAGTTTTTCACCAAGCAGCTGCCCAGTACGTTCACGGGTTTCGAGTATGATTTCGAACATGCCTGGGCCGATCTCGCGCCCGATCAGCGCCGCGAGGTGCTGGAAGACTGCTGGAACGACGGTTCTCTGAAGCTGTGGCTCGCCTCCTTCGGCGAGATGTTCTTCGACGAGGAGGTCAACCGGCAAATATCTGAATTCGTGCGCGAGAAAATGCGCGAGCGGCTCCAGGATCCGACGCTGTGCGAACTGCTGATTCCGGCCCCGACCGACTACGGCTTCGGAACGCACCGCGTGCCGCTGGAACAGAACTTCCTGGAGACCTTCCATCGTCCCAATGTCGAAATCGTCAGCGTCAAGAGCAACCCGATCGAGCGCGTGACCCCTGACGGGCTGCAGACAGCGGACGGGACGGTCCACAAGCTCGATGTCATCATTCTGGCAACCGGCTTCGACGCCGGAACAGGCGCGCTGACGCGCATCGACATCCGCGGTCGCGATGGAAGGGCATTGAAGGACGATTGGAGCAAGGACATCCGCACCACCATGGGCCTGCAGATTCATGGCTATCCGAACCTGTTCACGACGGCCGTGCCGCTCGCTCCGTCGGCCGCCCTGTGCAACATGACAACCTGCCTCCAGAAGCAGGTCGAGTGGATCGACAACTGCATCAAGTACATGCGCAGCAGGAATCTGGAGGTCATCGAGCCGACAAAGGATGCCGAAGACCAATGGGTGGCGCATCACGACGAGACCGCCAATGCGACGCTCATCGCCAGGACTAACTCCTGGTATCTCGGCTCGAATGTCGAGGGCAAACCGCGCCGGGTGCTGTCCTACACTGGCGGCGTAGGCACCTATCACGGCAAATGCGACGAGGTCGCAGCAAGCGGCTACCGCGGCTTCGCCATGCATTGAGCGCGGCGCCGCCGGGCCTAGTGACAACGATCCTGTCGCACGCGACCGCAGCGGTCGCGTGGGCCAGGCAGCGATCGAAAGCATTCCATTACATAGAGGGAGAAAGACAATGGGTACTGGTTTCAATGCGTCGGCAAACGCCGTTCTCGATGGGGTCGTTGCGTCAAACCCGCGCGTTCCCGGTGTGGTCGCGATGGTCACAGACCGTCATCGCAATATCTACGAAGGCGCGGCCGGCAAACGTCGTCTCGATCAGGCGGCCGAAATGACGACGGTCAGCGTTTTCGCTATCTTCTCGACGACCAAAGCGATCACCGGCACGGCGATCCTTCAGCTTGTCGAACAGGGCAAGCTCGATCTCGATGCGCCTGCCAGGACCTACGCGCCCGACATCGGCAAGCTGCAGGTGATCGAGGGCTTCGACGCCAAGGGCGAACCGAAATTACGCCCCCCGAAGCGCGATGTGACCACGCGCATGCTGATGGTTCACACCGCCGGCTTTGGTTATGATTTCTTCAGTCATACCTATAATCGCCTGGCGCAGGAGAAGGGTCAGCCCAGTGTCATCACGTCTTCCAAGGCATCGCTGATGACCCCGCTTCTGTTTGATCCGGGCGACAAATGGGAATACGGAACCAATATCGACTGGTGCGGTCAAATCGTCGAGGCCATCACCGGAAAGCGGCTCGGCGAGGTGTTCAAGACGCGCATTTTCGAACCCCTCGGGATGAATGACACGAGCTTCGACCTCACGGATGCGATGCGCAGCAAGCTCGCCGGGGTTCATGCAAGAGGCCCTGATGGCTCGCTCACGCCAATGGACTTCGAGCTTCCCGCAAATCCTGAAGTTCACATGGGCGGCCATGGCCTTTACGCCACCGTCGGCGATTACATGCGCTTCATCCGCATGTGGCTTAACGATGGTGCGGGCGACAACGGCCGGGTGCTAAAGCCCGAGACCGTGCGCATGGCGGCGCAGAACCATTTGGACGACAAAAAGGTGACCGCGCTTCCGGGAGTCATTCCCTCGCTGTCCAATGACGCGGAGTTCTTCCCGGGCCAGTCGAAGTCCTGGGCGCTGACATTCATGATCAACGACGAACAGGCCCCAACGGGACGTCCGGCCGGCGCTCTCGGTTGGGCCGGCCTCGCCAACCTCTTCTACTGGATCGACCGGGCGAACGGGTTCGGTGGATTCTGGGCCACACAAATTCTGCCCTTCGGCGATCCGGCTTCGTTCGTCGGTTACTTGAACTTCGAAACGGCGTTCTACGACAGCCTGAAGCTACGAAAGGCAGGCTAGAGTTCGTTCAGCTTGAAAGTTCGTAGGGTGAGCAAAGCGTAGCGTGCCCACCATTCGGGATAACGCACTTCGATAGATGGTGGGCACGGCGCAAGCGCGCCTTTGCCCACCCGAAGTTGCAAAACCATACGGGTCCAAACGCACCGAAACAAAAAAACGGCGGGGAGATAACCCCCGCCGCATGTACCTGACTATCCGATGAGCCATAGCCCCTTGTGGATGTCGAATTTCACCAGACCTTCGTCGCGCATTTTCAGAAGCAGGGCTTGGCAGGCTTCCTCATTCGGGAGATTGGCACGCCGCATGACCTGGTAGGCCTTGAGCGGCTTCTCTCGAAGCGCATTCAGAATATTCTCGCGATCTTTCAGCATAATTGCCCCGCAATCCAAAACCGGCGTTCGTGATGAATGGCTCAGGCCATGACGAGTTTGATCTGGCCGTCTTCAAGATCTCCCGCCGCGAGCGCGTCGCGCGCCATCTTTTCGATAACAGGCCAATTTGTAAGAAGATACTTGTGGGCCAGCGCCTTCGTCGGCAGCTCGGTTTGCAGAACGCAGCGTTGCCGCGCATTCCCGTTCGCGATCAGAAAGGATACCGCTTGCGGCCCCTCGATGATCTCTTGTTCGGTGGGCTTGGCAGCTATCCGCATCCGCTATTCCTTTGTGAACGCCTGATTGGGCTGAGCGGTCGGGATCGACATCAACCGCAGCGCTGTGGTCTGTTTCTTCAGCTTGTCTGTTTCTTCAGCTTGGGGGAGTGAGCGGCGGCCAGCTAGGGCTGCTCGTCCTCGGCCTCTGGGGAGCGCTTCGGCCTGTGCTCCGCGACTGGCTGCGTATTGCGGACCGCCTCGGCCAGCATGAGGCGCAACTCATCCTTCGTCATCGGTGGTTGCCGCGTGGTCGACGCTTTCCATTGTGCCATCGTGTCTATATGGGGACGCCGGAGCCGAATTAAACCCCCGGACGGCAGGAACTTTGTTCCAGGCCAATTCGCTCGAATTACCCAGCCGGCTCGTAGGGGGCAAAGGCACGCTAGCGATGTGCCCACCATCAAGCATTCCGCTCATGATGGTGGGCACGCTGTCGCTTCGCCTGCTACGATATCCGGACGGCTTCGCCTTGCTCACAAGAACAGCCCCGATGTACGGCCGCAAGATATTGTACGCGCCGGGAGGGCAAATCACCCAAAGGTCTGTCCAGCCCTTCCCGCAAAAATATTCTGCTTAACGTGCAGGCCAAATCAGTCCCATAACTCCGCCCGTCTCACGGCGGATGAGGGGCGTCGGCCATCGTCACGAACGCGCGGTGAGATGCGATGGACGCTGAGGGCGCGATAGACGTACGCGCCAAACGCGTACGGCGAAGTCGTGTGGTTCGGGCGCCGCGGTGCTGGCGCTAAGTTGGCGGGAAGTATCCCGCTGGCGACGGAGGCAAAAGAGCCGTTCTCCGGGAAGAGCACGAAGTAAGCCGTAAAGCCATTGCGCAGGGAAGGCCGGAATGCTCCCGCTGCCCTGTACGCTCGTGTGCACCTTTGTTTGCGCAAATCGCACGCGAGACCGCGGGTGCAGCAAGCACCCGGTCTTCCCTGCGCCCTCTGATTTTCGAGGGCAAGGTGAATAGCAAACCTCGGGCGTATCACGTCGCGAGAATGCGAATGCTCGTTCAGCCGTCATTGCGAGCGCAGCAAAGCAATCCACCTCACCACTTGCCACGCTATGGATTGCTTCGCTGCGCTCGCAATGACGTGGAAAGGCCGCGGCGTATTGAATGCCCTGCCCTTCGCGTGGACACGATAGAAGGCCGAAACAAAAACGGCGAGAATAATCCCGCCGTTGTGAAACCGATCAATCGCCGGATGAACCTACAGCATTCCCATGTCCAGCATGCCCGGCAACTGCGCGAGCGGCAGGGCTGCGGCGCCGATCAGGGTTGCGACCAGCGCCGTGAGGCGGTGGTTGATGCGGCGCTTGCCGCGCATCTGGCTGGCGAGCCATTCCAGCACCTTGGTATCGATCTTGGTGGCTTGCGTCGGCGCCCAGCTCTCGATGTCGGTATGGGGCGACAGCGCAACCGTGCGCGGCGGCACCGGCAGGCCGGACTCGGACGCCGCATGATGGGCGACCGCCTTGGCCAGCAGATCGTCGAAACGTCCGTCGTCGGTACGCTCGGCGGCGGCGTCGCTGATTTCAAACAGAGCCTCGACTTCGGCGCGGCTCACGGGCTGATGCTCGACCGCGCTCACGGTCAGGATTCGCGCGCACCAGGCGGCGTCGTCAGCATCGAGCGCGCGGGAAAAATGGATACGCCCCTTGGTCGTCGGCCCCTCGCCGGTGATCACGCCGTCGCGCACGATCGTGAGCGCGTGGGCAGCGGTCTTGCGGCAGGAAGGTTGGGGAACTTCGGAGGCCTCAGCGGCCTTGGCAGTCGCGGCAGACATGGGTTGCACTTCTCAATTTCTATTCCAGGTCCAGCATTTCCATGCGGGGCATGAACGGGCGGTTAACGATTCAAAACCCGCATTCCGAGATTTTTAGATGGTTGCCAATTGGTCGCTGTGAGGTCGGTCACGGTTCGGGCCAAGGCACTCCTCAAGGCACTCCCGGGGGAAAGCGGCCCGGCGTGATGCGGGCGATAAAAGGCAATATCGGGGCAGAGAGGGCAGAAAAGTGGAACAGCCTTGAAAACATTGAGATCAAACAAAAAGATAGCTCAAGGATCTGACTCGACCCCGGTCGAATGCGGGAGCAAACGGGTTCATTTCGTCGCAGAGGCGCGGATCAAAAGAAGATGCTAGGAGTTCCGGGCTTGCGCAGAAGGATCTCACCTTTTGCGCTAACCGGTTCACTTAACCGCTTCAGGCTCCTATAATCCAAAAGACGAATTTCCCTGTAACTAGAATAAGATGAGGTCGAACCATGGCACTCCAGATTGGCGCAACCGCCCCCGATTTCGAAGCCCAGACCACCGAAGGAAAAGTCAAATTCCACGACTGGATCGGCAATAGCTGGGCGCTTTTGTTCTCGCACCCGAAGGATTTCACGCCGGTTTGCACCACCGAACTCGGCGCTCTCGCGAAGTTGAAGCCGGAATTCGACAAGCGCGGGGTCAAGCTGATGGGCCTGAGCGTCGATCCCGTCGACAGGCACTCGAAATGGTCCGAGGACATCAAGGAGACGCAAGGCGCGGCGCCGAACTATCCGATGATCGGCGACACCGATTTCAACGTCTCCAAGCTCTACGACATGCTACCGGCCTCAACGTCGGGCGATCCGCTCACGCGCACGCCCGCCGACAACCAGACCGTCCGCAACGTGTTCATCATCGGGCCGGACAAGAAGATCAAGCTGGTGCTGGTCTATCCGATGACCACGGGGCGCAATTTCGCGGAAATCCTGCGCGTGATCGACTCCCTGCAGATGACGGCCAAGCATCGCGTTGCGACGCCGGCCGACTGGAAACAGGGCGAGGACGTCATCATCGCGGGCTCCGTCAGCGACGACGAGGCGAAGACGATCTATCCGGCGGGCTGGAAGGCGCCCAAGCCGTATCTCCGGATCGTGCCGCAGCCGAAGTGACGGCGTAGCCGCTGTCGTAGATTCGTAGCGTGGGCAAAGCGCAGCGTGCCCACCATCGAGAGCCACGCACGTAGTGGTGGGCACGCTTCGCTTTGCCCACCCTACCGATTCACCCCTTCGCCACCACCCAATTCGCCACGAGCAATCCGGCGGTCGATGAGACCGCCGTCACGAACGAGCCCCAGGCCACGTCGACGATCGCAACCGCCCAGCTCCAATGCTTGAGCAGCGCCAGCGAGGTCAGGTCGAACGTCGCGTAGCAAAAGAAGCCGAACAGCGCGCCATAGAGCAGCGTCGCTTGCCAGGTAGCGCCCTGCCCGCCGCTGACGAAGACCACGGTGCCTGCGACGTAAAGCAGATAGAAGAGGATCGCGGGTGCGAGCTTGATCTCGCCCAGCATGTTGCCGACCTGGGAGGTAAAGAAGTCCTTGGCGACGACGCCAAGAAACAGAAAATCAAGGGGAACGATGACGAACAGCGTCACCAGATAGAGCGCGGCGTATCGGTTCACGGAAGCCCTCCAGCCCGGGAAACGAGGGGCAATCATTCGCAGTATAGGCAAACTACGAATCCGGAGGCTTCCGGTTTCACAGGCGGCGGGCGCCGCCGCCGTGGCGCTCCCGTCAGGCGGCGCGGACGCGGTCGAGGAATTTTTCGACCTCGGCCTTCAGTTGCAGGCTCTCGCTCGACAGATTCTGTGCGGAGGCAAACATCCGGCTCGACGTCTCGCCGGTCTCGTCGGCGCCCTGCGCGGCGTTGCGGATGTTGGCGGCGACATCTGCCGTTCCGCTCGCGGCTGCGCGAACGCTCTGGGCGATGTTCTGGGTGGCGGCGCGCTGCTGCTCGACCGCCGCCGAAATCGAAGTGGCGATATCGCTGATGCGTTCGATGGTCTGGCCGATCGCCTTGATCGCGCTGACCGACTCTTCGGTTGCAAGCTGCATGTTGCCGATCTGGCTGGAGATCTCCTCGGTCGCCTTCGCGGTCTGGCCCGCGAGGCTCTTGACCTCCTGCGCCACCACGGCAAAGCCGCGGCCGGCGTCGCCTGCCCGCGCCGCCTCGATGGTGGCGTTGAGCGCCAACAGGTTGGTCTGCTCGGCAATCGAGGTGATCAATTTCACTACGTCGCCGATCCGGGCGCCGGCTTCCGACAATTCGTTGATGCGCTGGTCGGTGGCGGCCGCCTGCTTGACGGCGTCGGCCGCAATCCCGTTCGATTCCTGGACCCGGCGGGTGATTTCCGCGATCGAGCTGGAGAGTTCGTCGGACGCGGTCGCCGCGGTGCGGACATGCTCGGAGGCAGTTTCCGAGGCGCCTGCCGACTTGCCGGACAGCCCGGCGGTGGTCCGCGCGGTCTCGGTGAGCTGCCGCGCGACACGCTCGAATTCGCCGGAGGAGCTCAACACCTTGTCGAGGATGCTGCCGACGCTGGTCTGGAACTCGTCGACGAAGCCACGCAGTTCAGTCTTGCGCTGTTCGGCGGCGGCAGCGGCAGCCGCGGTCTGCTCGTCGCGCATCCGGCGGCGTTCGACCGAGTTGTTCTTGAAGACTGCGAGGGTCCGCGCAATCTCTCCGATCTCATCCATGCGCTCTTCGCAATCGATCTCGACATCGGCGTTGCCGTTGGCGATCGCGGTGAGCGAGGCCGTGACCGAGGTCAGCGGCTTGGTCACGCGGCGCACGATCAGCATGGTGAGCATCATCACGAGCAGCGCGGCAATGCCGGCTGCGATGGCCATGTTCTGGATGGCATGCGACAGCATGCTCTCGAACTGCGTCATCGGGATTCCGACATAGAGCAGTCCGATGACCTTTCCGGCTGGATTCACGATCGGGTAGTAGGCCGTCATGAACGTCTTGCCGAACAGCGTCGCCGGCCCCTTGTAGGCCTCACCGCGACGCACGACTGCCTGCCCCGGATGGTCGGGGGCGAGCTGGGTGCCGACGGCGCGGTCGCCGTTCTCCTTCTTGACGTTGGTGGTGCGGCGGACGAACTGGTTGCTGGCGTCGTCATAGACGAACAGGGTCGCGTTGCCGCCAGTATAGCCGACCGCGCGATCGACGATCGCGTGGTCCTTGAACTCGGGCATCTTGGCAATTTCGGCGCGGGCGACGGCCCCGTCCTTGAGGGTGATCTTGGCGTCGCTGTAGGTCTCGGCAAAGGCCAGGCCCAGCGTGCGCAGGTTGACCTCGATGTCCCGCAGCGCCCTGTCGCCGAACTCGTTGGTCAGCGACCAATGGGCAGCTCCTACAACCAGCCCGGTATTTACAGCAATCAGCAGGATGGCAGAGATGACGGCCTTGGTGCCGAGCCGCAGCTTCAGCGCCGGCAGGAACTTTCCAATGGATCGCGTGGTCATAACGAGAAATCCCCCAAAATCGGGCCCAATCTGACCTGTTTTGCTTACGATCGCCTTAATGGGCACAACCCTTGGCAAAGCCTGAGAAATTCAATGGAACCTATGAGCGCATGACCGCCATCGTTTGGTACCGCGACGACCTCCGCGTTTCCGACCATTTTGCGCTGTACGCAGCCACGGAATCGCACGCATCGGTTGCGTTCATTTACGTGCTCGACGACAAGGCGCCGGGCATTCGGCCGCTCGGCGGCGCGGCGCGATGGTGGCTGGCGCAGTCGTTGCGCACCCTGCAAGCGAGCCTGCGTGAGCGGGGTGCATCGCTTGTGTTGCGCAAGGGGTCTGCGCCTACGGTCATCGCCGCGCTCGCTCGCGAGGTCGGTGCGGACGCGGTCTACTGGAACGAGATCGCGCTGGCGCCACACCAGGCCATTGAAAATCAGGTTGCCGCGGCGCTGAGTGAGATTGGCATCGTCACGCATCGCTTTCCCGGCGATCTGCTGGCTCCGCCGAATCAGATCCGCAACCAGGAGAACCGGGGCCTGCGCGTGTTCACCCCATTCTGGCGGCGGGTGCAGGCGCAGGGCGATCCGCCGAAGCCGTTGCCTGCGCCGAAGAGATTGAGCGGCGTAGCCAACCTCGCAAGCGACAGGCTGGAAGACTGGAAGCTCGAACCGGCCAAGCCAGATTGGGCCGGCGGCCTGCGCGACAACTGGCAGCCAGGCGAGGCGGCGGCGCAGGCGCGGCTCAAGGCGTTCCTCGACGGCAGCATTGCCGGCTACTCCGGGGATCGCGACCGGCCCGACCGCGACGGCACATCGAGGCTCTCGCCACATCTTCGCTTCGGCGAGATCAGTCCGCGTCAGGTCTGGCATGCCGCGCGCTTCGCCGCGGCCGAGCACCCTCGCCTGTCCGCCGATATCGAAAAATTCCTCAGCGAACTCGGTTGGCGCGAGTTCTGCCGTCATCTGCTGTTCGACGTCCCGGATCTCGCCACGCGCAATCTGCAGCCCCACTTCGACGGCTTTCCGTGGAAGCAAGACGCCGGGGCGCTGCAGGCATGGCAGCGCGGCCAGACCGGCTATCCCATCGTCGATGCCGGCATGCGTGAACTCTGGCACATCGGCGTAATGCATAACCGGGTGCGGATGGTGGTGGCGTCGTTCCTGGTCAAGCATCTCCTGATCGATTGGCGCTGTGGCGAGCAATGGTTCTGGGATACGCTTGTTGACGCCGATGCCGGCAGCAACCCGGCGAACTGGCAATGGGTGGCAGGCTCGGGTGCCGACGCCGCACCCTATTTCCGTGTCTTCAATCCGATCCTGCAGGGCGAGAAATTCGATCCCGATGGCGCCTATGTCAGGCGCTGGGTACCGGAGTTGTCGCAATTGCCCGACAAGCTGATGCATCAGCCCTGGACCGCAACGCCGCTTGAACTTGCAAGCGCGGGCATCGAGCTCAGCAAGACCTATCCGCATCCGATCGTCGATCACAGAGCGGGCCGCGAACGCGCCCTTGCAGCCTACGCCACGATCCGCGGCAGTTAGGTCTTTGCTGGTGCGTTGCGATTGACCAGCAGCACGGCGGCGGCACAGGCAATCATGCCGGCAATCGCAATGGCATCGAGCCGCTCGTCGAACAATACGAAAGCCATCAGCGAGGTCACGGCGGGCACCAGATAGAACAGGCTCGCCACCGATGTCGCGGCCTGATGCCGGATCAGCCAATACAGCAAGCCGATCGAGCCGATCGACAGCGCCACCGCGAGCCAGGCCAAGGCGAGAATGAATTCGGTAGTCCAGTGCACCACGCGCTGCTCGAACAGGAAAGCGCCGATCGTAAAGAACACGGTCACGGCGACATATTGCACGAGGTTGCCGCTGCGCCAGTCGATGCGGCTGCAATAGCGCCGCTGGTAGAGCGTGCCGAGCGTGATGCTGACCAGCGATATCGCTGACGCAATCCAGCCCCAGCCGGCCTGCCCGCCCATCGGCCGGTCGTGCAGGATCAGCGCAACGCCCGCAAGCCCGATCAACAGCCCGCCCCATTGCATCGCGGTCACGCGCTCGCCCAGCCAGCGGTTCGCAATGGTGGACGTCAGGATCGGCTGCAAACCCGGGATCAGCGCTGAAAGGCCCGCGGGAATAGACAGCGAGATCGCGACCGCCGTGCCGCCGAGGTAAATCCCGTGTACCAGAATGCCAGCGACGATGCTGTGCCCGATCTCGACGCGGTTCGGCCATGCCGGCCGGGCGATGGCGCAGATGACGGCCATCAGGCCAACCACAATCGCCATGCGGATCGCGAGATACGTCAAGGGGTCGGCATTGTTGACAACATACTTGGTACCGATGAAGCCGGTGCTCCACAGCAGGACGAAAATCGCCGGCGCCGCGCGGGCGGCGAATTTGTCAAAGTCCTGAGTCATTTGCCGCCCCTGTTGCCCGATCATATGCTATGCGGCAAGAACTGATCGCGCGGGGAGACCGGCGCATTCCGCCTTCGGCGGCGCAAGGGGCCGCACCGACGTGCCAAAAATCGTCGACTGGTACATGCAGGGCAAGATCCAGATCGGCCCGATGGTCACGCATGTGATGCCGCTTGCCGAAATCAACAACGCGTTCGAGCTGATGAAGCGCGGCGAGTCGGGCCGCGGCGTGGTGACGTTCCAGGCCTGAGAGACCCGTAACTCGACCGGCGCCGCCGCTGCGCTTTCAGCCAAAATTAAACATCGCCACGAACACGCGGCGAGGTTTAACGCCCCCTTAGCCGCAACCACGTTGATATGCGGTATGATTGCCTCGTCGCCGGGCGCCCCATCTGCAAAACCTGACAAGGCTGCCGGCCTTCGGCCGCGCGCGGCCGCAGGCGCATGGGCGCAGCGGTCGCAGGCGCGGTGGCTGGTCGGAATTCTCCTCGTCAACCTTGCTTCCAGCGCCTTCGACACCGCCTTCCAGGGCGACACCCTCGCCTTTGCGCTCGAGCTTCGGTTGCTGTTCCTGACGCCGCTGATGCTGGCGGCGCTCGTCTTCAACCTCGTCCAGATTAACGCGGCATTGCAGAATGCGGCGGGCGCGCTGGCGAGCTTTTCGTTCATCGTGACGGTCGCGGTGATCGGCCAATACGCGCCCGAGCCGTTCGCCAGCCGCTATCTGATGTCGGCGCTGTTCCTGCTCTGCGGCGTGGCGCTGTTCGGCGCCCTGCCGTGGTGGGAAACCAAGGCCGTGACGCTGGCTTCCCTGGCCGGATTTGCCGTCGTGACCGCCACCGGACTGCAGATGCCTCCGGCGTGGACCAACCTCGACCTCGTCGGCCTGGCCATCCCGCTCTGCTTCCTCGCCCTGAAAATGCGATTGCAGCGTGACACGCGGCTGGCCGAGCTGCGCCGCATGCGCGTGATCGACGCCGAGCGCACAGCCGAGCTTCGCAAGGCGAACATCCAGCTGTCCGAGCTATCCAACACCGATTCCCTGACCGGCGCATTCAATCGCCGCTACCTCGATCAGTTCGTTCGGCAATCGTCCACCTCGATCGTTCCAGCGTCCTGGCAAGGCGTACTGATGATCGACGTCGACCACTTCAAGCTGTTCAACGACTACGGCGGACACGCCGAGGGCGATCGCTGCCTGAAGCAGATTGCCGAGGCGCTTCGCCACGCCATGCGCTCCGAGGATGATCTGGTGATCCGCTACGGCGGCGAGGAATTTGCCGTCATCCTGGAGGACGCCGACCTGACCGAGGCGCGGCAGGCGGCAGAGCGCCTGCGCAAGGCCGTGCACGATCTGAAAATTCCGCATCCGGGCCTTGGGCCGGGCCGCACAGTTTCCATCCGCATCGGCGCCTGCGCGGTCGCACCGGAAGAGAGCATCAGCGATGCCCTCACCCGCGCCGATAAACTGCTCTACGAGGCAAAACAGGCCGGCCGGGATTGCGTCGCCGCCTGAGTGGCGCCGAGCACGATCAACGTGCGATCACCATTCTTCCGGGCAAGGATCGACGATCTTCCAGAGCTCGCCGCCGTTCTTGATCTTCTTCATCTCGGTGGTGAGCCCGCCATTGCGGCGGATCCAGTCCTTCACGGTATCAGGATAATAGGACATCAGATCCGACGTCCCTTCCGAACTCGTGACCTTGATGCCGAAGGTGAAGGCTTTGTCGTAATAGGCCTGATGGAAACCGAGGCTCGCCTTCGGCGTCACGCAGATCTTGTTCATCGGCACTATGCCGAACACCAGCGTGCAGGCGGAGTTGCAGATGCCGTCGATGATGACGCGCTCCCTGCGGTCGCGGATGCGCTTGTACTTGGCCTTGTACTCCTCGACATATCCGCCATGATCGCGCGTGATATGCAGGTCGGCGCGTGCTGGCGTCGCGACCAGAACCGAGAGGGACAGCAGGGCAAGAGACGTGATGCGCATGGGTCGATCGGGAACCGGATGGCCTTTGTCAGACGCGGGATAAGTCGGCCCGTAACTTAGAGACCGGACAGCAGAACTTTGGCCGGACTGTGTTGGGAATTCGTTAAGCATCCCTTGAGGCTAAAAATGGGCGCGTTACTGTGGTTTTCCGCAGCTTTTCTACCCGCTTCTCCCGGAATGGGAAATCGAATCCACCAAATTCCAGGGAGGCACAGGTTTCGACCGAATCAGAAGTCAATCTCCTATCTTGTTGTTTTAACACGATTTCTTCCTTCACACGAACGGCTATCCGCCCAGCTCGAAATCGCTATAGTTTCAGGTAGGACTTCCGGAGAATCGAAATGACCAAAGCGAAGTTTTTGATTGCTGCCGCCCTGCTGTCCGCCGCGACCCTGGCCCCGACCCTCGCCGATGCCCGCCACAATCGTCATCACCTGCACAACTGGGGGCTGCCCTACCCGATCAGCTACCTGCACAATTACGGTCCCGGACCGCAGCCCGGTACCTTCGCCTATTATGATGGCCCCTCCACCATCCTCTGCCGCCAGGGCGCGGCTGCCTATATCGGCCAGGACCGCCGCCAGCACCCCTGCTACTAGAGCGTTCTCCAGCGAACTGGGCACCGGTTCGCGTCAAGAAAGCGCGTCACATCAAGAATCTAGAACCCCGTTCCGATTTCAATCGGAACGGAAAAAGGTTCTAGGCTTCCGCTGCTGGCCCTGCCGGGCCAAGTCTGATAATCGACCCGTCGCACGCGCTCGTAGCTCAGCTGGATAGAGCATCGGATTTCGATTCCGAGGGTCGGGAGTTCGAATCTCTCCGAGCGCGCCAGCCCCACTTTCACAACCTTTCATCCACCGTCGCCAGCCGGGAACGCAAAGCATTAAAAAGTAAGACTCTTCTTTGTCGCTGGAGGTCGCAGCCGGCGGACGAGCTTGAGCCGCGGGATTACGACATGACTGATAGCTTTGGGCGTCGCCTGAGCTTGGTCAGGATAATGGTGACGAGTTGGATTAACAGAAATGGCGCCACACTTGACACCGCGACGATGGTCCACGTGGCGGGGTTCGGCTGGGCTAGATGCAGCACCCCTGCCATGGCGGGCCAATAGGGAGGCAGCGCCAGCAGCGCGGTGCACAGGACCAAGGCCGCCCAAACCCACGGATTGCGCGTCACCTCGTTGACGATGAGACCGGAGCCCGCGCCGCGCATATTGAACACATGCCAGAGCTGCGCAAAGGCCACCGTGAGGAATGTGGTAGTGACCACGGCCCTATCATCCAAGCCGGCCAAATTGGCCCACGCGAGCGCCACAAAAGTCCCTGCCGTCATGGCGAAGCTTTGGAGAACGATGGCAACCCATTGCGGTCGCCCGAGAATGGCCTCCTTCGGACTCCGCGGCGGGCGACTTAGAACATCGGGCTCGCCTTCGCTCATCGCCAGCGCAAAAGCGGGGAACACGTCCGTGATGAGGTTCAGATAGAGAATTTGCAATGGCTGGATTGGCAGAGGCAATGCCGAGGCAATGGCAAGGCCGACGATCAACACTTCCGTCAGATTGCACGACAACAGGTAAGCGGCAAATCGCCGGATGTTGCCGAATATGACACGTCCTTCCCGAATGGCCTTGACGATCGTCGGGAAGGCGTCGTCGAGCAGGATCATGGCGGCGGCCTCCCGCGCCACGTCGGTACCCCGCATGCCCATGGCGACGCCGATGTCAGCCTGCTTCAGCGCAGGCGCATCGTTGACTCCATCGCCGGTCATGGCGACGATTTCGCCCTCCTTCTGATAAGAGCGCACGAGCGCGATCTTTTCGGCGGGGCTCACGCGCGCGAAGATGCCGACCTGCTTCAGTTCGTAGTGAGGGCGTCTGATCAAACGCTCCACTTGCCGGCCTTCGACCACCATGGCCGCATGTTCCTCCAGCCCCACCGCGCGAGCGATGCTACGGGCGGTAGCGGCATGATCTCCGGTCACCATGATGACGCGGATGCCGGCACGCTGGCAGTCCCGAATAGCATGCGGAACGTCCGCACGAGCGGGATCCTCGAGGCCGAGCAGTCCAAGAAACGTCAGTCCCTCATATGGCGCCGCCGCAGGATCCGCCTCCGTTTTGCTCGCGCAGGCAAGCACGCGCAAACCGTTGCGCCCGAGTTCCTCAACGCGATCGGTCCATTGCCGACGGGCTATTTCGTTCAGCGTCGTCTCGCCCGCCTCAGAAAGTACGTGGCTGCACGTTTTCAGCACGGCTTCCGATGCTCCCTTGACGGCGAAAAAGTACTCGCCGGCGTGTCGGTGCACGGTAGCCATCATCTTGCTGTCCGCTTCAAAGGCATGCTTGCGGACGACGGGCGCGCTGTGGAGAAGATCACGCCGGCTCAGGCCCGCTGCCCGGCCCGCCCGGAGCAGGGCAATTTCCATTGGATCGCCGCTATGCGCCGCCCCTTCGTGACCGAGCGTGGCATCGTTGCATAAGAGGGCTACTTCAAGTAGCCGTCGGACCAGAGCATCGCCCGTAATCGGTGACTTGCCGGCGGTATCCACTTCTCCCGAAGCCACCCACAGGCGGCGAACGATCATCCTGTTCTCGGTCAGGGTGCCCGTCTTATCGGTGAGAATCACTGTGGTCGCCCCCAACGTCTCCACCGCCGAAAGGCGCTCAATCAAAGCGTTCTGCCGAGCCATCCGCCACATTCCCCGGGCGAGCGCAAGCGTAGCGACAATCGGGAGGCCCTCCGGAATAGCGGCAACCGCCAAGGCGATAGCCGCTTCGACCATCAGAAAAGTGTCCTTGCCGGTCGACAAGCCAAGCGCGGCGATGGCCAAAGTCAGAATTCCGATGGCCCACACAAGCTGCGCCGACAAGTGCGTAAGCCGGCGTTCGAGCGGAGAGCTTTCCGGCTCTGCCTTTTCAACGAGCTGTGAGATACGACCGAGCTCGGTGTTTAGGCCGGTGCCGACTACCACGCCGACTCCACTGCCGCGGATCGCGGCTGTTCCCTTGAAAAGCATGCAGCAACGTTCGGTAATTCTGGCGCTCTCGACTACTGGCTCGGGCCCTTTTTCGACCGGCACCGACTCGCCCGTGAGCGTGGATTCGTCGGCGCCGAGATGAGAGGCCTCCACAATGCGGAGATCGGCGGAGATCGCATCGCCGCTTTCGACCAACACGATATCGCCTGGAACCAGCTCCTCGGCGGGGATGACACGGACGTGCCCGCCGCGGCGAATGCGTGCCGATCGTCGCCCCAGCGCGCGCAGCGCCTCGATGGAACGCGCAGCCCGGATCTCAGTGAAGAATCCAATCAAGCTATTGATCGCGAGCACAGTCGCTATAGCAGCGCCCTCCTCGACCTCGCCGAAATAGAAGGCCAGCGCCGCGGCTGCGGACAACAGATAAACAACCGGGCTCCGTAGTTGGTGGATCAACACTGTGAAAGCGCTGATTGGCTGGCGTGCGACAATCGTGTTGGGCCCGACCCGGCGCAATCGCTCCAACGCCTGCCTGTTGTCGAGGCCTTCGTCGACGGTGACACTCAGGGCGCCGAGGACGCTTTGAACCTCCGTCGAATGCGGTGCGGCAGGAACCAGGTCTTGACCCTCAAACGGTGCTCTGACATTCGTAGACATTTATTTAGTATAGGCTGAACATCCCGCCGGCCGTTGACCTGCATCAGAGGGCGGTCTGTCTGAACAACACGAGCCACCCATCAATGGGCCAGATGGTCTTGTGATCTGCGCGACGTTCCTGAAGTCTTGAAGACGCGGCTGGATGCGGCTGGAGCTTCGCTCGGCGAGAATTGATCCAGAACCTCTCCGCGGCTGCACAGTCCGGCGGGACTCGAACGACGGGAGCGCCGAGGGCGCCGCGCAGTTTTCTGTCTGTCCGCCCCTCTCTCCACCTACCGCTTCACCTACCCATCTACCAATCCCCCTTACAAATCTCTCACTGTGACCCGAGGATAGGGCTATCTGGGACACCGCTTTGATCTGGCGCAAAGATCAGGCCCTTTATTGCTGTCTCGCGGGCCCAAATTGCCTCGTCCTTTTTGCCTGTCCTTATAGTTCGATCTGGATTTTCTGCGAACCGTTCTCGCCGGTAGCCGAAGCCGCTAGTGCGGTGTCAGTTCCGCTCGCGTCCGCGGTTGGCGTCCGCCACGGTTATTGATCGCTGGATTGGTAAACTCGCCAAAAAAGACGACGGATGCAGGACCGTTGGCGCAATAGCGTGCGCAACCTGAAAATGAATTGCGGCATTCGACAGACTTTAGCCTCTACAGCAAACAGCTGCCATTGAGCGCCCACTTCGCGAAAGCCATAAGACTATGCTCGTCGGGGCGCTACCAACCCCAATCTTCGTACGCGGCCATCCGATTTCCGCGATCGCATCACAACGACCAGGTCGATGGCGTCAAACAGCCGGGCGGCCCCCTTACGTCTTGCTCGTTCCGAGTTTCGCCGCGATGTACGCCACCGCGCCGTCGAGGGTGACAAGCTTTGGATAGTCGAGCTCAGGTATTTCGACCCCGAGTCGATGGTGAATGGCCGTGACGAAGTTCAGGAAATCCATGGAGTCGATGTCGAGGGCCTCGCGCAGATCCGCGGCCGGATCGACGCTCGCCAGATCAACCTCGGGCGCGATGTTGTTAAGCTCTTCCTGCACCACCTGACGAATGTCGATGTCATTCATAGCTTGTCTGGCTCCTGCAGCAGGCGGCCGATCTCGGCCAGGAACAATGCGCCCGCATGTCCATCGCTGACGCGATGATCGGCAGACAGCGTGATGGTGACCACCGAACGTGGACCGATGGCGCCGTCGATAACCCATGGCCGCGTCACCATCTTGCCGATACCGACAATCGCCACCTGTGGCGGATAGATAATGCCGTACAGCGTTTCGACACCGCGTTCCCCGAGACTCGTAACCGTGATTGTCGGATCGGAAAACTCCGAGCTGCGAATGCGGCCGGCACGGGTTCGTTGAACGAGGTCGCGCATACGCGCCATCAACTCATCGACCGAGGTTCGATCGGCTTGATGCAGGGCTGGCGCCGCCAACCCGCCACCGCGAATGGCGATGGCGACGCCGACATGCACCGCGCTCGCCGGTTCGAATTTGCCATCGCGGTAGAACCCGTTAAACGCGGGGAAGCGGCGCGCAGCCAGAGCAAGCGCCTTGATGGCGAGCGCGCCGATCAACAGTCGGTCGTCGGGCGGCCGCGCCGCGTTCGTGCGGGTCAACCATTGCACGCAGGCCGTGACGTCGACGTCATGCGCGAGATAATAGTGGGGAATTTCCCGCTTTGATCGCGCCATGGCGGCGGCAATTGCCGATCGCATCGCGTCAAGATCGAGCCCGGGCGCTCGCTTCCGTTCCGGTGGTGCGACGGCCTCGCCGAGACGGCGCTCGACGTCCGCATAGACGATCGCGCCGGCCGGGCCGCTTCCGCTCACCGTCGAGAGATCGATCCCGCACGCTTCGGCGAGCCGCCGCGCGGCTGGCGACACCCGCGCGCGTGCCGCCGCGGCTGGCGAGACGGGCGGTGGCGATGGCGGGGTAACGGGCGCCCGCACCAAAGGCGGCGTCGCGAGCGGGACGGCCGGCGCCGCCGGCGGCGGAGCGGCTGCTACCGCGCCAGGCGGTCCTTCGGGTTCGGTCTGGATCCGCGCCAAGGGCGTCCCGACCGGCACCTTGGTGTCGACACCGACGAGAAGCTGCTCGATCTTGCCGGCCTCGAAGATTTCGATCTCGATCGCGCCTTTCTGGGTCTCGACCACGGCAACGATGTCGCCGGGCTTGACCCGATCGCCCGGTTTGACCAGCCACTCCACCAGCGTGCCGGCTTCCATGTCGGCACCGAGGGAGGGCATGCGGAATTCGGTCACGGTTTATGCCCGCCCAAACACGGCTTTGGCGGCCGCGACGATATTGGGCACCTGCGGGATGGCCGCATTCTCGAGATGCCGGGCATATGGAATTGGCACCTCCGCGCTGCACACCCGGCCGATCGGGGCATCCAGTTCCCAGAATACCTGCTCGACCATACGCATGCCAATTTCCGCCGACAGGCTGCCACTCCGCCACCCTTCGTCGACGATGATCGCTCGGCGCGTCCTGGCGACCGACGTCATGATGGTCGCGTCATCGAGCGGCCTCAGGCTGCGCAAATCGATCACCTCCGCATCGATATTCTCGCCAGCAAGGACCGTGGCGGCTTCGAGCGTCTTCCACAGCGAACCGCCGTAGGTGATGAGCGAAATATCGCGCCCGGGCCGCCGAACTGCGGCCTTGTCGATATTCACCGGGCCAGCGTCAGCGGCCAGCTTTCCCGTCATGTTGTAAAGCATCACGTTTTCGAAGATCAGCGCCGGATCAGGGTCCTGCAACGCCATCCACAACATGCCGCGCGCATCCTCCACGGTCGCCGGCGCCAGCACCTTGATACCCGGTATATGCGCATACCAGCCTTCGAGGCTATGCGAATGCTGGGCCGCTAACTGGCGGCCGGCGCCCGTCGCCATGCGAATGACCAGCGGAACACCGAACTGATTTCCCGACATGTGGCGCACGGTAACCGCGCTATTGAAAATTTGGTCGAGCGCGAGAAGGCTGAAATTTACCGTCATCAACTCGACGATTGGGCGCATACCGGCCATCGCCGCGCCGATGCCGGCGCCGGTGAAGCCGGACTCCGACAGGGGCGTATCGCGGATCCGCTCGGGGCCGAACTCGGCCAGGAGTCCCTTGCTCACCGCATAGCAGCCGCCATAGCGGCCGACATCCTCACCCATTAGAAAGACGCGGTCATCGCGGCGCATTGCATCGCGGATCGCCTCACGCACCGCGTCGCGGTAGGTGAGTTCGGTCGTTCCGGGATGGATCATCTCTTGCGGCATGACACCTCAGCGATCGGCTTGCGCGGCTGCTTCTGCGTAGGTGAAGCGGGTGAGCTGCTCGACCGGTTCCCATGTCCCGGCTTCGCCGAATGCGACTGCCTCAGCAATCTCGGCCGCCACTTCGGACTCCATGCGCGCCAGGTCTTCCGGATGAATCAGGTGATTGGCCTCCAGCCACCCCTGATAGCGCACGATCGGTTCCTTGTGCCGCCAGACCTCGACCTCGGCCTTGTCGCGATACAGTTGAGCGTCGAACATCGAATGCGCGCGCAACCGATAAGTCCGGCATTCCAAAAAATAGGGTTTGCGGGTTTCGCGTACGGCCTGCACCGCCCGGCGCGCGGCGGCCTCGACGGCGATTACATCCATGCCATCGACCGCTTCGGAAGCGATCTGATAGCACGCCGCCTTGCGCTGAATATTGGTTTCAGATTCCGAAATGGCCAGGGCCGTTCCCATGGCGTAAAGGTTGTTTTCGCATACGAACAGCACCGGCAATCCCCAAAGCGCGGCCAGATTCAAACTTTCATGAAACTCGCCCTCGGCAACAGCGCCCTCGCCGAAGAAGCAGGCCGTGATGCTATCGTCACCGCGCATGCGATCGGCGAGCGCAAGTCCGACCGCCGTCGGCAGACCGCCGCCCACGATGGCGTTGCCGCCATAGAAATTTGTCGCACGATCGAACAGGTGCATGGAGCCGCCGCGTCCCCGGCTGCAGCCATCCTGCTTCCCGTACATCTCCGCAAGCACCGTGGTCATCGGCACGCCGCGCACCAGGGCGTGTCCATGCTCGCGGTAGGTTGCCACGATCCTGTCGCGCTTCTCCAGCACCGGGATGACGCCGACGGCAACCGCTTCCTCGCCGTCGTAGAGGTGCATGAAGCCCCGGATCTTTTCCTGGGTGTAGAGTTCGGCGCACTTGGCCTCGAAGCGACGAATACGGATCATCTGCTTCAACAAGCCCAGCATGTGTTCGCGCGACAGGCGCGGCTTGTCGGTGGGCGGGGTCATCGCTCCTCGCTTTCGAGCGTCGAGATGTCGCCCACTGGCAGGCCCAGCTCACGGGCCTTGAGCAAGCGACGCATGATCTTGCCGCTGCGCGTCTTCGGCAGATTCTGGCGAAAGGCGATGTCCTTTGGCGCAATAGCCGGGCCGAGACGCTGGCGCGCATGGCCAAGCAATTCCTTGCGGAGCGCATCGCTGGACTTGAAGCCGTTCTTGAGGGCAACGAATGCCTTGACCATCTCGCCGGCGGTCGGGTCGGGAATGCCGATCACGCCGGCCTCGGCCACGGCCGGGTGCTCCATCAGCGCGCTTTCCACTTCGAACGGGCCGATGAGATGGCCGGCGCTCTTGATCACGTCGTCCGCCCGGCCGACGAACCAGTAGTAGCCCTCGCCGTCGCGCATCGCGAGGTCGCCGGTCAGATACCAGCCGCCTACGAAGCACTTGCGATAGCGTTCCTCTTCGTTGAGATAGGCGCGCATCATCGACGGCCAGCCCGGGCGAAGCGCGAGCTCGCCCATGGCCATCGGTTTGGTGATTTCGCGCACGGTCCCGTCTTCAAGGCGCTCGATGATGCCAGCGATGACTCCCGGCAGCGGGCGGCCCATCGACCCCGGCTTCACGTCCATCGACGGGTAGTTGGAGATCATGATTCCTCCGGTTTCCGTCTGCCACCAGTTGTCGTGGAACGGCTTGCCGAAGGTCGCCGCGCTCCAGACCACGGCCTCCGGATTGAGTGGCTCGCCGACACTCGCCATCAGACGCAGTCCGGACAGGTTGAACCGCTTGGTGATTTCAGTTCCGACCTTCATCAGCATGCGGATCGCCGTGGGCGCCGTATACCAAACAGTGACTTTCTGTTCTTGCAGGATGCGATACCAGCGTTCCGCATCGAATTCGGCCTGGTCGACGATCATGGTCGCACCGTTGGTGAGCGGCGAGATGATTCCATAGGACGTACCGGTCACCCATCCCGGGTCGGCGGTACACCAAAAGATGTCATCCGAATGGAGATCGAGCGCGAGCCGGCCGGTGATGTGATGGGCAACGACGGCTTCATGGACATGCACGACGCCCTTCGGTCGTCCAGTCGTCCCGCTGGTGAAGTGTAGCAAAGCCATGTCTTCGGCACCCGTCCATACCGTATCGAACGTATCCGACGCTTGCGCCAAGGCCGCGGACAGATCGATGGTGCCTGCGGGAAGACTGCTCGAACATTCAGTGAGGAAGACGTGCTGCAGGCTCGCGAGTTCTTTTCGCCAAGGTTCTATCTTCCGCCGGTAAAACGCCTCGGAGGTGACAAGCGCCTTGGCATTGCCGATCGTCATACGGGCCTTGATGGGCTCCGGACCGAATGCCGAGAACAATGGCGAGAAGACGCTGCCGTTCTTGAGCGTTCCGAGAGCGGCGATGTACAGTTCGGGCACGCGGCCAAGAAGCGAGAATACCCGCTCGCCTTTCGCCACCCCGCGCTCCGCCAGGATATTGGCAAACCAGTTCGTTTGCGCGCGTAGAGCCGCGTAGTTGAAATCGCGAACCTGGTCGTCGCGCCCGATCCAGCGCAGCGCCAGCTTGTCGGCGTGGCCCGCAAACACGTGTCGATCGACGGCCTCATGCGCGATGTTGATCCCGCCACCAGGCAGACCATCGAGCATGGCCCGCGCCTGCGACCAGGCAAATCGCTTGGCGTACTCTTCGTAACCTTGAAGGTTGGCGCCGACATAGTCCTCGGGGCGCTTCCGGATACGCTGCCATTCCATGGTCGACCTAGAGGCCATTTTGCGCCGACAAGATAACGGCCGATATCGCGGGAGCCTTGACGTGGGTCAAGACCCTCAAGCGGCTGTCCCAAACCTCCGTCAGGTCAGCGACGCCAGTGCCGCGAAGACTCCCTGGTGCGGCGGCCGAACGACGAGTACCGGGATGGTGCTGTGTGTCAGCACCTTGACGGTTTCGCTCCCGAGCACGATCGCTGCAACCCCACGACGGCCATGCGAAGCCATGACAATCAGATCGCAGGATTTTTGTGCCGCCGTCTCGATGATGGCCAGATATGGCTGATCGTGCTCGATGCGCATCGTCTCGCAGCTCACACCGGTTGCCACTGCGGCCTCCTTCGCCACCGTGAGGTATTTGGCGGCAAGGGTCGCCATGCGCTTTCCGTAACGTTCCGGCGTATCGGTGATCATGCTTGGCTCAACCGCGAACGGGTGAAATGGCATCGACACGGTCAGTACCGTGACTTTGGCATTGACCGACTTCGCCAGAGCCATGCCATAGTCGATTGCATTCAGTGACAGCTCAGAGCCGTCGGTCGGGATCAGGATATGTCGATGCATGCATCCTCCAGATTCACTTGATCCAGGATCGGCTTCGGGGCGGCTCGGCATACAAAGAGTATCGAGTCGCGATGCCTGCACGGCACCTACGATCCTCCTGAAACCGGACTTAACGCGCGCGCGACGGTGGCCAACAACTCGGCACGGCCTACGATACCGACCACGGAGCCACCGCAGACAACGGGGAGCTGTGCGACATGGCGCGTATCCATCAACGCGACGACCTCGTCGAGGGTCGCTTCCTCATCGACGCAGATCGGGTCGCGCGCCATCACCTCACGGACCAGTCGGGCACGCATGCGCCGGCGAGCCGGGGTATCTTCTTCGATGCCAAGCAATTCTTCCAACCAGTTTCCGGGCGGCGGGCTGATATCGAGCTCGGTCCGATGCAAGAAATCGCCCTCCGAAATGACGCCGACAAGCGCCCCGTCGCGGTCGATCACCGGCAGGCCGCGCTGATTGGTCTCAATCAGCAAATGCGCGGCGTCCAAGAGCGGCGCATCGGGTTTGATCGTTGCAAAGGAACGGCGCATTATATCAGACACGTTCATGGGCATATCTTTCGAATTGGCAGGGCATCCGGCGGCCGTTCCCGCAGCCCAATTCCGAAGGCATAATTAGCGGTCGTAGACCGTGCCGATTTGAGATGGATCAAGTCGCGCCCACGCCTTTGTTTCTTGGTGGCGACATGGCCTCGGCAGCTGGTTTTATTTCAGAAGGTACGGAGCAGCCCAACAGGGGATGCCCGGCCATTCTCGTCACGTGATGCCTGCGCATCGGCGATCGACTTCCGCCGCGAGCGCTATCAGTCCCGGCGTTACGGCGACCGGGAGCGTTGTGCCGTCACTCAGGTGGCGCAACGACTCGGGCAACTGCGAAAGGCCCTGCGCCGCCCTCTTTCGGATATCGGGTAGTGTCGGAGGCGCAGCGAGACGCCGGCCATGGCGCATGAAGGGCAACAGCAGCGGTTCGCCCGCCTGTCGATCATCTTGGAGAGCTAGCACATCGCCAGTCATGCGTCCGTCGGCCCCAAAACTGCGCCAGACTTGCTTGCGGCCGGGCCATGTGGCTTTTCCGACAGACCGTTTGCGCCGCGCTATGCCGGCATATTCTTGAAGCTTGTAGGCGCAATCGAGTGCCGGCACGTCTGAGGACGTCGTCAGGCTGGTGCCGACCCCGAAACCATCAATCGGGGCATTTGCACCCAAAATCCTCACAAGTTCGTCTTCGTCCAGACCCCCGCTCGCCAAAATAGTCACATGCTGCAGGTCTCCCTCGTCCAGAATGCGCCGAACACTCTTCGACAACGCGACCAGGTCGCCACTGTCGAGACGGACCCCGTGCACGGCTATCCCTGCTTGCTTCAGGCGAGGCGCCAGTGCGACGACCTTTCGGGCTGCGGCTTCGGTATCGTAGGTGTCGATGAGCAAGACAAGATTGTCGGGCCGCGAGCGAGCAAATGCTGAGAAAGCGGCTGTTTCATCGTCGTGCGCCTGGATGAAAGAGTGCGCCATCGTACCGAACACCGGAATTCCGAAATCTTTCCGAGCAAGAACCGTCGCCGTTCCGGCAAATCCCGCCAGGTAACTGGCTCGCGCGGCCATCAGCCCGGCCTCCCCTCCGTGCGCCCGCCGCAGCCCAAAATCGACCAGTTGCTTGCCCGGTGCGGCAAGCACCATCCGTGCCGCCTTGGAAGCGATAAGGGACTGAAAGTGAAGGATGTTGATAAGGCGGGTTTCGACCAGCTGCGCTTCCGGAAGCGGCGCGGTCACCCGGATGATCGGTTCGTTAGCGAAGAAAATGCTGCCTTCCGGCATGGCATCGACATCGCCAGTGAAGCGCAGGCTCGCGAGGTAGTCGAGAAACCGATCCGTAAACCGATAGTTTTGCCGGAGCCAATTGATGTCTTCGTTCGAGAACTGCAGGTTCTCAAGAAAGTCGAGGGCCTGCTCCAGTCCAGCCGCCATGAGGAAGCCTCTGCGAGCTGGAAGCCGACGCACGAAGAACTCGAATACAGCCGTATCCAGCCGACCATGGTCCAGGTACGCCTGAAGCATGTTCAGCTGATACAAATCAGTCAGCAGAGGGCTTGTCGCAGGATACATGTGGCCAGTCCGCTGTGAGGTGGCATCTAACGCCGGTTACCGACCTTGTCCTTGCAAGGGATGGAAGGTCTTGCTGCGAAGAGAAACGCCCAGATCCAGCGTCGCTTTCTCATGAAATCCTCCGCCCCGCGCACCTTCGAGCCCGGACGTGGCTCACCGCTTCAGCAGCTTGCGCAATTCGGCAAGTGGCCGGGTGTTCAGCACGTCGTTCGCCGTGAGCCAGGCGCGCCGCGCCTGATCGATTCCGAACCGCATGCACTCAAACGCATCGATTGAATGCGCGTCCGTCGAGACCGCGAGCTTTACCCCGGCGAGCTTCGCCGCGTGGGCATGAAGATCGTTCAAATCCAGACGATCCGGCTCCGCATTGATCTCGAGGTAACATCCGGCTTTGCGCGCGGCCGAGATCACGAGATCCATGTCGATGTCATAAGGCTCGCGCTCGCCGATCAATCGTCCGGTCGGATGCGCCAGAATGGACACATGACGGTTTTCCATGGCACGGACGACGCGCTCGGTCTGCGCCTGACGCGGGAGGTCGAAATGCGAATGCACCGCGGCCACCACGATATCGAGCTTCGCCAGGCTTGAATCCGGCAGGTCGAGACTGCCGTCCCGGAGGATGTCGACCTCGATACCCCTGAGGATCGTGAGGTTCTTGAGCTTTTCGTTGAGCCGGTCGATTTCGTGGATCTGGCGTGCCAGGCGCGCCGGATCGAGACCGTGTGTCATGGCGACCCGGCGGCTATGGTCGGTCAGGGCGATGTATTCGTAACCGCGCGCCTGCGCCGCCGTCGCCATTTCAGCGATGGTGACGGTACCATCGGTCCAGTCGGAGTGCACGTGAAGGTCACCTCGTACATCGGAGAGCTTCACGAGCCTGGGCAGCTTGCCGGCCTGGGCCGCCGCAATCTCCCCGTGGTCCTCGCGCAACTCCGGCACGATGTATGCCAGCTTGAGCTTCTCGTAGACATCCTCCTCCGTGGCACCGGCAATCCGCCGCTGGCCGGAGAACAATCCGTATTCGTTCAGCTTCCATCCGTATTGATTGGCAAGCCCGCGCAGCGCGATGTTGTGGGCTTTCGAACCGGTGAAGTACAGAAGTGCTGCGCCATAGCTTTCCTCCGGCACCGCACGAACATCAACCTGCAAGCCGGAGCGCAGCATCACGGTGGTGCGCGTCGACCCATGAGCGACGACTTGCGCGACGTTGTCATATTCCACCAGCCTGTTTCCAACCGCGGCACCATTCTTCGCAGTCACCAGCACATCCAGATCGCCGACCGTGTCGCGGCGCCTGCGATAGCTTCCGGCGACGACAACGCGTCCGCGATCGCGGAGAAAACCAACCAGCGCTTCAGCCTCGGCTTCGGCCACCGAGAGCTTGAACCGCTTTGCGGGCTGCGGCTTTTCAAGCGCACCGAGCAACTTCTTCTCGATCACAGGCCCGAACCCGCGAAGCTCGCGCAAACGCCCGGTCTTGATGGCTTGACGAAGGTCGTTGAGGGTACGCACTTTCAGCTTGTCATAGAGCAGCTTGATGCGCTTCGGTCCGAGGCCGGGAAGAGCCGCCATCTCGCCGAGTTCGCCAGGCAGCTTCTTCTTCAAGGTGTCGAGCAGACCGAAATGTCCGGTCTTGACGATATCGGCGATCTTGCCGGCGAGATCCTTGCCAATCCCCGGCAGCTCCGACAGATCGCCTCCGGACTTCAGCAGGCTTGCGACCGCCTTGGGCAGGCCTTCGATCTCGCGCGCGGCACGGCGGTAGGCGCGCACGCGAAACTGGTTCTCGCCGCCAATCTCGAGCAGTTCGGCAGCCTGGTCGAACATGGCGGCGATTTCCGCATTCTGCACGGGCATGTCGGAACCCACGAAAGGCCGAATTTGCCAAGGGAATATCGCACCGCGCGACGGGTCGGAATTGATTCAGATCAGGGTCAGCTCCTCAAGGGCGCCGATAGTTATACGAGCGAAGCTGGAGCCGCAAAGATGGGCGCTCATATGATCGCGGGCGATACGGATGTATTGATCGTTATCGATGTCCAGAATGATTTTTGCCCCGGAGGTCACCTTCCGGTGCCAGGCGGCAGCGATGTGGTGCCCGTCATAAATCGGCTTGTCGGGCAGTTTGCGAACATCGTCGTCACCCAGGACTGGCACCCGCACGACCATTTTTCGTTCGCTTCGATGCACCCGGGAAAGCAACCAAACGACATCATTGCCGCCCCTTATGGTCCTCAGATCCTCTGGCCGGACCATTGCGTGCAAGGAACGTCAGGGGCTCAATTTCACGAGTCGTTATGCGTTCCGCAAGCCACCATGATACTGCGCAAGGGGTTTCATCGCACGATCGATTCATATTCGGCGTTTTACGAGAACGACCGTCGGACGCCGACCGGTCTTATCGGGTATTTGCGCGAGCGCTCGCTGACACGTGTCTTTCTCGCCGGGCTGGCATACGATTTTTGCGTCCGCTACTCGGCCGAGGACGCGCGACGGGCCGGCTTTTCCGTTCTGGTGATCGAGGATGCCTGCCGCAGTATCGATGTCGGCGGATCGGCGGCAGCAGCGAGATCCGCCTTCCAAAACCTGGGCATCCAATCCATCGCGGCCGGCGACTTCGCGTAATTGTTGATTTGTATCAACGACGGCAGCGCGCCGAAGCGATCTGCTGATTAGATAGTGAGGGAGGTCTACTATGTTTGCTCGTGACGTTATGGTTGCACCCGTCATCACGGTGACGCCTTCCACCACAGTGAAGCAGCTGGCAGAGTTACTCCTGAACAAAAGGATCAGCGCAGCACCGGTGATCGACAGTCAGGAAAAGCTCGTCGGCATTGTCAGCGAAGGCGACCTCCTGCACCGCGTTGAGGCCGGCACAGAGCGACACCGCTCATGGTGGCTTAAGGCATTTATCGGGGACAACACGCTCGCGGCCGAATATGTCAAATCTCACGGCCGCCAAGTTTCGGATGTCATGACCCGCAAGGTCATCACAGCCTCCCCTCAGGCGCCGCTGCACGAGGTCGCGACCCTGATGGAGAAGAATGCGATCAAAAGGGTGCCTATTCTGGAGAACGGCCAGTTGGTCGGCATCGTCAGCCGGGCAAATCTCGTTCAGGCCGTGGCAACGGCACGCGAGCTGCTCGATGTTCCGCTTTCCGATACGACCATCCGCGAAACGATACTATCTCACCTGAAAAAGCAGCCGTGGGCGCATACCGCGCTGCTGAATGTGACCGTCAATGCAGGTGTTGTGGATCTTTGGGGCATGGCAGAATCCGCTGACGAGCGGAAGGCCATCAAGGTTGCCGCCGAATCCACCCCTGGAGTTTGCGCGGTCAACGACAATCTGATCACCCGGCCCGCCGGCGGATGGGAGTGAGTTGGCGGCTGCACGGAGCGGTGGCTGCTTCAAAATTGCAAGCATACGCCCCGGCCGGCGCTGGTCGGTCGAAGCGTACGATAGATAAAGCGCGCCAACGAACGAGGAGCGTTAGACCCTTAACCCGTGTTTTCCGAGCAGTTTGACCGTGGTTGCCTGCGCGCCCTTTTCGCCGATCTCGTCGGTAAACACGACCCGGGAGCCGACGGCCAGTTCGGAAAACGCTCCGTCAAGAACGCTGTTGCGATGGAAGTAGATCTCCTGGCCATCGTTTGATCGAAGGAATCCGAATTCACCGGCGGGGTCCAGTCGTACGACAGTTCCGATGGGCTGCCCTTCGTGGCTCTTGACCATCCCTTCCATGCGCCGCGCGCTATCCTGAAGTCGCCTGCCTGCCCGCTTGAACGCATCGTTTATGGCAAACGGCAAATCCGAATGTCGCTCGTCTTCCTTCGGCGTCCGCCCGATATCGACTTCGCGACCATCGGGCAGCGCCAATCGAATGTTGATGTCATACAGGCCGCCCGTTCTGTGACGATTCCCGGGACCTTTGACGACGATGTGGCACGCTGTAATGCGACCATAGAGTTGTTCAAGCTTCTTCACATGGTCCGCGATCATGCCCTGAACCGCAGGATTGGCAACCATGTCCTGAAATTCTATTTCAACCGGGGTTTGCATTACTTCCTCCTCATTGAACAGAGGTGATGTCGGCCAGAATGCTACGATCCTATCGTCAGCCGGTCCTTGACGTTCTTTACGCCGGGGGCCGACCAGGCCGCGTTCTCGACGGCAAACTTCTCGTCCCAATTGCGAACCTTACCTTCGAGCATGACTTCATCATCGTCTCGAACGGTGACACTTATATCCTTAGCTTCGATTTCGGCACGCCTTCTCAGGGCCGCTTCGATCTTCATTTTTACGTTGTCGGCCTTTGCATGCGGCACTATCTCGATATTGTTGACGATACTGCGCACCCCCGACAGCCTTCGGACATCGCGCTCGGCGCTGCTCTTTTGATAGTACCAGTTGACTTTGCCGGTCAAAGTCACCAAGCCGTCGCGCACCGTCACCTGTATCGCGTTGGCGGGAACGACGCTGTCCCAGGACAGCACGTCGACCGCGCGCCTGGCGATCTCGTCGTCAGACGCCTTTACATCCGAAGCATCGCGAACTTCGATTTCGTCCGCGATTCCATGCACGCCCTTTACCCGGCGCGCGGCGGCTATTGCCGCCAGCTTTTGCGCATAGCTGCTGACATGTCCGGTAAGCGTTACAATGTCCCGATCTACGGCCACGCCAATATGAGCAGCATCGACAATGGGCTCATAAGCGAGTTCATCCAGAATATCGTCACGCAGTTTCAGTTCATTCATGATCTGCCTCCTGAGCGCCGAGTAAATTGCCGATTAAATAGCCGGACCTCGTCGATGGGGTTGTTGATGCAGGTCAAGGCTGGTCAGGCGTTTCAGACTGAAATATTCAAGGTCGCCGGGTTCCAGACTTCATCGCCGGCAACGACTTTTGGAGGAAGCGCAACAGCGAGCCGGCTGGACTGACGTGAAGCCGCTCAAGACCCTCAAGTGGTGGGGTGATCCCGCCCAAGCAATCATAGATGCGATCATGGAGGAGAAGGTAGATGCCATCGTGATCGGACGGCGAGGCAGAGGCGGCCTTATCAGGGCTGCTGCTTGGTAGGCCAGAAGCTGATTAGTCTTGCGCCTTGCGCTGTCATTGTCGTGCCATAGCTGCCGACCTTTTGTCTCGCTCGCATCAGTGCGACGGGATTAGGCATGCGACGCTCGACCTTTCGCTTCCAACGCTAGGAGCAGCGTTGAGCGAAGGAGCGACCGCTGACGAGGCTCCGTACTGTTGCGTTCTCGAACGGGAAGTTAGATCGATGACGTCGGAACGCCTTAGTTCACCAGATTCGCCTGCCAAGGTTACTGGGCAGGATTCGCGCGAACAAGATTTGATCACGGTCGTGGCGGCATTGGTGCGCGAACTACATCCTCAGCGCTTTAGGTTCATTGACGTCCGTCCGTCGAGCCGCATAGAGCGCGATCTGGGGATCGACAGCCTGGGCCGCACCGAACTCATCCTGCGAATTGAGCGTGCATTTCGCGTGCGACTACCTGCTCAAACCATCGGCGAGGCCGAAACCGTTCAAGATCTTGTGCAGGCGCTGGAACAGGCCAGACCGATGCAAGGACGAACGGCTCTCGAAACACGGCAGGCTCCTGCTCTTCCGTCTGTGCCAGCCGCGAGCGAAGCACAGACCCTGGTCGAGGTTCTGGAATGGCATGCGGCCCACCATCCCGACCGTCTGCATCTGACGGTATTGCAAGATGAGACGACGATTCTTGGCACATTGACATATGGCCAACTCGCCACAAGAGCACGCAACGTGGCTCGCGGCCTGATCGCCCGAGATATTCTCCCCGGGGACCGGGTCGCCTTGATGCTGCCCACCAGCATCGATTTCTTCGTTGCTTTCTTCGGCATTCTTTACGCCGGCGCTATTCCGGTGCCGATTTATCCTCCGATGCGGCTTGCACAGATCGAGGAGCATCTGCGCCGCCAGACCGGTATCTTGCGCAACGCCGGTGCTCGGCTCCTGATCACGATGCCCGAGGGCCGGCGGCTTGCCGGCCTGCTCCGCGCGCAGGTGGAAACGCTGAATGCGGCCGAGAGCGTCGAGAATCTGGAACTCGCCACTGCGATCATCGGGCTGCCGCAGGTTGCGGATCCCGATTCGATCGCACTTATCCAATATACATCCGGCAGTACCGGCGATCCGAAAGGAGTGCTGCTCAGCCACGCCAACCTGCTTGCCAACATCCGGGCGATGGGGGCGGTCATGGAGGCCAGCTCGGCTGATATATTTGTCAGCTGGCTGCCCCTCTATCACGACATGGGTTTGATCGGCGCATGGCTCGGATGCCTGCACTTTGGAGCGTCGCTCTATGCCATGTCGCCATTGAGCTTCCTCGTGCGGCCGGAAAGCTGGCTGTGGGCCATCCACCGCTTTCGCGCCACCTTTTCTGCGTCGCCGAATTTCGGGTTCGAGCTGTGTCTCAACAAAATAGCCGATGCGGACCTTGAAGGATTGGATCTCAGTTCCTTGCGCATGGTTGCCAACGGTGCGGAGCCCGTCAGCGTGCAGACACTGCGCCGATTCACCGACCGATTTGGCCGCTACGGCTTTCCCGCAGGCGCCATGGCGCCTGTCTATGGCCTTGCTGAGAGCTCGGTCGGACTCGCTTTCCCGCCGATCGGCCGGCCGCCCGTCATCGATCGCGTCGACCGCGACAGGCTCAGCCTGCATGGGCAGGCTGAGCCGGCAAAGCCGGGCGACCCGAAACCGCTCGAGGTCGTGGCCTGCGGCCAGCCGCTACCCGGTCACGAGATTCGCATCGTCGATGAGGCCGGTTACGAGCTCGGCGAGCGGCGGGAAGGAAGGCTTGAATTTCGCTGCCCCTCCACGACACGCGGCTATTTCCACAACGAGATCAAGACCCGCGAACTCATTCACAACGGCTGGATAGACAGCGCCGACCGCGCGTACATGGCCGGCGGCGACGTCTACATCACCGGCCGGATCAAGGACATCATCATTCGCGCCGGCCGTCATCTATACCCTCAGGAGATCGAGGAGGCGGTGGCCGGCATTCCGGGAATCCGCAAGGGTGGCGTCGCCGTCTTTGGCGCGGCCGATCGAGGCTCCGGCACCGAGCGCGTGGTTGTTCTCGCCGAGACGCGCGAGACCGATCCGACGAAGCGTGCAGCATTGCAGGCACGCGCGCAGGAGGTCACAACAGACATCGCCGGGACGCCACCGGACGAGGTGGTGCTCGCACCACCGAGTACTGTTCCTAAGACATCGAGTGGCAAGATCCGGCGCAGCGCCGCAAAAGAACTCTACGCGAGCGGTCACGTCGGTCCGACGCGACGTGCCCTGTGGTGGCAGCTTCTGCGTTTGGCGTTTTCCGGGGTCGGCCCGCAGATAAGGCGGTCGGGGCGATTGGCGCGCGAAATGCTCTATGCGGCCTGGTGGTGGCTAGTCCTTGCCGGTGCATTTCTGTTGGGATCGTTTGCTTTGCTCGTCCTGCCGCGCTTGTCGTGGCGCTGGTCTGCCCTCAGGGGGATTAGTCGCGGCGCGCTCGCGGCGATGGGGGTTTCGGTTTCGATCATCGGTATCGAACGCATCGCCAGCCGAAGAGCGATGCTCACGTTCAATCACTCAAGCTATATGGACGCGCTAGTATTGGCGGCGGTTCTCCCCGGCGAACCTGCAATTGTAGCCAAGAAGGAGCTTTCCGGGCAGCTTATGGCAGGCTCGCTGCTGCGGCGGCTGGGCATACCGTTTGTCGAGCGCTATGATGTGTCTGGCAGCCTCACAGATGCCGAGGCGCTGATTGCGTTAGCGCGCCAAGATCGCGTTCTGGTCTTCTTCCCGGAGGGCACATTCACCCGCCGGGCGGGCCTGTCCGGCTTCTATCTAGGTGCATTCAAGGTGGCTGCCGAGGCAGGACTTCCTGTCCTGCCGGGCACTATTTGCGGGACGCGATCACTGCTGCGCAGCGGCCAATGGTTTCCGAGGCGCACTGCCGTCACCGTAGAAATCGGCGAGCCGGTGACGCCGTCGGGCACGGATTTCGGCTCCGTGTTGCGGCTGCGCGATGAGGTGCGCAGGAGCATACTATCCCGCTGTGGCGAGCCCGATTTGGGAGAATTGGTGAAGCCGACAGCGCCGTGAACCCGTGGCTGAGCGGAATTCGAAGCGACGCACCGAGCACTATGGATCACCTTTCATTCGTGGCTGTCCGGCAAAGGCCGCCATGACCTCGTCCTGCATTCGCTCGTCCTGCCCGGTATAGCGGGTGGAGAAGTGAAACGGCTCAACCCTGCGCACCCCCGCCTGGCGAGCGATTTGCCCGGCCGCCTCGGTTGTCAGATGGGCGCGCCCGGTCGCCAAGGCCACGTCCGCTCTCGCAAACGCGGATTCAATGAACAGAAGGTCGGCGCCTTTGACCAGTTCGACGATCGCTTTGCGATTGTCCGCCGTATCCGCGACATCGGTCACGTACCCGATCTTTTGGCCCGGAGTGACAGTCAATACGTCACGAAGCTTCCCGAGCGGCATGTCATGATCGTTCGTGCTCGTCATGGCGGAGCTGATCCGGACCGGAAAATCATCCGGTTTGCTCTCGCTGACCGCACGCTTAAGGTCGCTCAACCAGGGCCCTACCGGAAGCCCCAGTTTTGCGAGCCGGGTCTTCCAGATATTCAAGTGAGCAGGTTCCTCGACGGCGAACCCCAGGCATGGCGTGTGATGTTCCAGCGCTGCGGTTGATACCCGGAAGGTTGGATCCTTGACCACGATGCCTTCGTCGATCCGACCCGTACCCAATACTTCAGCGGCGAAGGCTGCCTTGAGACGAAACCGTGCTGTTTGAGTGGAAAGAGAGGGGTCGATCTCTGTCACCACGAAAGTCAGATCACCGGGTTCGCGATCAACGAGATTCCAGAGATAGGCTTGGAGCTTGTGGTGGACGTGGTTGATGAAACCGTTCGGGCCATAAAGATGGATCTGCTTTTCCCGACCGACGAGCACCCTTAGCAGACGATCAAATCCATAAAAATGATCGATATGCGCGTGCGAAACGAACACGTGTTCAAGGCGTCGTATCTTTCGTGGCGACAATGAGGTGATGTCGCCAAGGTCGAATAGAATCGCCCGCTTCTCGAACAGCGTCTCGATATAGAGCGCCGGATCGCCGGTTCGCCCATTTATCAGCATTGGATGCAATAGCGGACGCATGACTCATTCTAGTGGTTCATCATAGTGATTTTGACGTTTTGATACCGAGCCATTGGAGGATCGGCAAGCTTTCGGGCGGCACGAG
>NZ_JAFCLU010000035.1 GCF_018130385.1 Bradyrhizobium sp. AUGA SZCCT0283
GGCGACCAAACCAAGGATGATGCTGATAAAGAACCTCACGAAGAACGGTCCTGTGGGCGTTCTCAAACGTTGTTGTACAACGCCATCCGGCGTCATTCGACGATCGGATACATCAGCCCAGTTGAGTTCGAACGTAAGGTGGGATTAGCTTAACGAGGTGTCCATCAAACCGGCAGCAGCTCATTCCGGCAAACATACTCAAGGGCCGCCGTCATGTTGGCGAGAGTCGTTTGATCGAATTTCAGCATCGACTTCATCGGGCCGCGTCGCCGTCGTTGGGCGATCGATGCTACCGCTAAAAACTTAATCAGGCGTTCTCACGCCAGGCGACATCCAGCCACAAGCGCTCGACTTTCCGAAACCGGCACAGTACCCATTGATGTGCCCTCCTTTGAGACAACGAGGGCTGAAAGCGGCGTCCACGGGGGTCAGCGCGGGTCACATGATTGTGGCATGTCATTTGCTACGGTTGGTTGCCGGGATTTCAGCACCCGACCACGGAAATACCAACGCCCACCTAGCGATCATACTCCGCTGGGTGGCGTTGTGCATTTGAGCTGGCGAGAAGGGGGCATCCGGGCGAGGAAAGGCAGGGTTGCACTCTAGAATTCCCGGTTTACGCGATCGTCGATCTAAATGGCGCGCACGTAAAATCGGCCGGGGACAAGGGAACGGAACGATCTGGTCTGGATTACGCCAGAAGAGCTGGCCGGATTCCTGCCTCCAGTCGAGGACGCAATGAAGCGTGACTTCTTGGTTATAAGCGCCGCTATGCTCGCCATGTATGTGGTTGTGTCGATTCTCTGGGGCGGCCGGGACAACTCATCCCGCGTAGATCCTCACCAACACATAAGTGCCGACACAGAGTTAAAGCTCATCTCCGAACAAAGCCCTTACATGCGAAGCGAACGCTAGCCTTTAGTGCGCATTATCAAGCGGTGCGCATAATCAAGCTGACCGCGGTGCGTGCGATCACACCCTGTAAGTAAAGTGGTTGCACCCGGACGAGGATAGCTGAGGGGCGGTTCATATCGCCGGGTTTTTCTCGGGGCTATATCGGGGAAGTGTCTGGCGCTAACTTCTCGTGTGTCGGCAATCGCCAACCCTTTGCGCCACGACAGTCTCTTTCGTCGACATCTTTCCAATATTACCCTGGTTGATCAACGTGTATGCACCGTCATCCCTCACATCGATCTGGGTCTCAATTGGTGCACCGCTTCCACAGAATTTCTGGAAAACATAACCGCTATCTGTCTTCCGAAAGTTTTTGGGTTTGCAGACTCCAAATGGTGTGTATTGCGCTTTCATCGCGGAGGTTGGGTTAACACAGCGGGTCATTTCTCGGGCGATTGGCAGGCCACTGGTTTGCAATCGATTGGTCTGCTTGCCATCGGTCTCGAGTGTCCGCTCAAACTTCCACAGCCCACTGCGAAAAGTCGGACCGTCATACGCGAGACATGTTTGCGGTGCGGCGAACAGCGCCACGAGGGCTGCGATTGCCAACACCCGTCCGCTACGAGCCTCCCTGCGACCCACCTTAGTCATTGCGACCTCCAGAAAGAGAAGATCAACAACCGTTCAGGTAGCGAGCCCGAGTTCACTTTGGTCGTGAATAAGTGGCGGAGGTGAGCCGGGCACGCCAACAACACGCTGGCCGCTGACCGGTTCCAACCGTTTCGCGACTTATGGGCGCTCGGCCAATCCATATCAAATCATTGTTGTTTCGCACCCCGCCGCGGACCGCGCGCAATTGTCCAGCGTCAATGCCGACGCATTGCTGTATCTTGATGCTCGACGTGGCATTAGGACCTAAAACGTGCTCTGTCGTCCAAAATATCTCACGCCCGCAACGGACGGCATGCGTGAATGCGCGGAGTGGGATTGTTCGACCGTTCGTCCGAAGTGTCGGATGTCGTAAATCGTGAAGTGTGGGCCCCAAGGGCAACAATTGGGTTGGTCTGGGATCCGCAGGGATACTGCGGGTTCCGTTAAGTAGTTGGCAAATTGGCAAAACCAATGCCGGTCGGGTGTGGAGATGATCATGGCTGGTCGGCTTTGATGGTTGCTCGATGGCGGGTGTTGTGCAGGATGCGTAACCGGGTGGGGAGGAATTACAAATGGCTATCAGGGTCAGCGAAGTTAGATCGTCGATGGTTTCCGACGATAATAAAGAGGTCATCGTAGCCAGCACGGGGAAGTATACCGGCGACCTGGAGCTTCGGTTTGCGCGGGAATGCGTGGATCAACTTATCCAATTGCTGGGACAAGCCAAGAAAGCGTTCGAGCCGACAAAGTCAGTCCCTGTTCCGGCCGCATCGGCGTCCGCGGCAAGCGTAACCACACCGCCCGCCGCCCAGCCCAAAGCCGATCCGGTACCTGCTCCGAAGACCAATCCGGATGAAGTCAGATTTGAAATCCCAAAGAACTTTACGGTGACCGCCGATACAAGCGGCCGTGGATTGGTGCTGATGATCATAAACCATCGCCTGGAGAACCAGAACGGGTACGCTTTCTCACCGGATGCCGCCAAACAAGTAGCAGGCGGGTTGATTAAGAGCGCCGATGCGGCATTGGCGCTTAAGCCGTCGGCAACACCAACGAAATAGCGCCGGCACGCGCCAACCTGCCGCGTCAGCGGTGCAGGCCAGCCCTTCCGCGGTACACTGCAGGGTCAGACACAAAATCGCGAAAACAACCCCAGCAAAGTAGAACGGGCTCGATTCGCAGCTCGCTTGCTGCTTTGGTCCAGGGCACGAGAAGAAAAATGGTCCGTCGTCACGGTCCAAACCGACTTCACCATGCGTTAGCTGCTCGCCTCCATTTCCCTGGCCAGCGCAGCCCGATCGATGATGCAGTAGTAGTCTGATGATCGGGTAACAATATTCCGCGTGCGCCAATCGCTCATGGTTCGACTGACATTCTCTCGTGCCACGCCCGCCATCGCCGCAAGATCGCCCTGACTTATCTTTTGCCGCAATTCGATACTGCCGTCGTTCTCCTGGCCCACGTATTCCACGAGGTTGAGCAGTGCGCGAGCCAATCGCGCTCTAACACTCAGAAATGTTGACGCGGCCAATGCGTCGTCAGCCTGTCGCAGTCGCTTGGCCAGGGTCCTCACCAGATAGCTGGTTATCTCAGGATGAGTCTCGGCGTACTTCTCAAACTTGTCCCGGCTGACGAACAATAGCGAGCAGTCCGAAATTGCGACCACCGAGGCTGAGCGCGGCCCGCCGTCAATCATCGAAAGTTCGCCGACGATGGCATGGGGACCCAAGAGCGAGATGATGCGCTCCTCCCCGAATTGCGAAGCTACAACAACTTTTACCAGGCCGGACTTGATGCGGTAGCAGCCGTCCCCGACATCGCCGGCACGAAACAGCGCTTTGCCGTCCGACAGTTTTTGCGTAATAGCACCTTCAAAGAGCTCCGAGGTCATTGCCTCGGGTAACTCCGACAGGACGTTGGATGCAGTGGGGGCTTTCGGTTTGGCCATCGGTTGACGATCGAATGTCGGAGTAAGAATTTAGCGCTATTCAATCAATACTCGAAAGCTAATTAATTGTTTCCGTCTGCCACCAGCGGGGCCCGACCAGCGATCCAAGCAGAAAAAACGGGGGTTTGTGATATTTATCAACGCCAAGCCCGCCCCAGCTAGTTAATTTTGTATTAAGAGGCAAGGGGTTGAGGACGTCCAAGTAATGTGTACAGCACCAATATTTTGCTAAGTCGGAGACGCCGCAAGGCGTTTTCCGGGTTTTTTGCTCTTCGCAAGTAGGTAGCACTCGCTGAGCGGACTGTCGATTTTTGGCGGCCAGTTTTTAAGGCCAACGCTCCGCAGATTTTTGTTTAATTTAGGGAAAAATTGATCATGGCCACCATCATCGATCTGAAAGCCGCCGGTTCATCCACCACCATCGACGGTGCGATTTTTCAGGATTCTGCCAATGTCGGCTCGGGCACCGGTAACTACAATACGTTCCTCGCCATAAGCCCGACACCTTCGCAATCCGGAAATGAGCAGGGCTTCAATTCCGATGACACAACCCCGATCGATCCCAGCAATCAAGACATCGGCGCGTCGAAGACCCACACAGTCCTTCTATCCACGGTGCCTATCACCATCGTTAACGGCGTACAATATTACGAATTCCGCGTCGATCTCAACGAGGCAAACAGCAACCCTGATGGCCAGATCTCCCTCGACCAGTTCAAGATCTACTCCTCGACAAGCGGCACTATCGAAAGCACGACGACGCTTTTCACGCAGAATCTTGTCTACAGCATGGATGGCGGTCCCGCCGGCGATATCTCGCTGCAATTGAGCGAAGTGTCGACCGGAAGCGGCACCGACGATTACGCAGTCCTGGTTCCCGTCTCTAAATTTGCCGGCCTCGAACCAGCAACAACCTACATGTATCTCTACGTTGATATGGGCTCGCTGGGTGGGGATTATGTCGCCGCAAGCGGCTTCGAGGAGTGGAACCTGCAGTCGGCAGGGACCCTGAGGGGCACCAAATTCAATGACATCGACTCCGACGGCATCAAGGATGCGGGCGAGGGTGGTGTCGCAGGCGTCACCATCTTCATCGATGCCAACAAGAATGGCGTGCTCGACGCAGGCGAGCGATCCACAGTCACCGATGCCAACGGCAATTATACTTTCAATGGTGTGCCACTCGGCACATGGCAGCTTGACGAAGTAACGCCGGCAGGTCAGACGCAGACCACCGGGGCCTTCGAGACTGCCACGATTACTACCGTGGGCCAGGTCGTCACGGTCGATCCGATCGGCAATCACCTTCCGCAGCCGGACCTGACGATCGTCAAGGATGCCGACAAGAGTTCGGTGAATGCGGCCGGCCAGGTGATCAACTATACGATCACGGTCGATAACAGCGGCAACGTCGACCTGACCAACCCGGTCGTGACCGATGCCTTCGCCGATGCCGGCAGTCTGACCTTTGTAAGCGGCGACGATGGCGACGGGGTGCTGGAGACCAATGAGACCTGGCACTACACGGCGACCCATACGGTGACGCAGGCCGAGATGAACGCGGGCGCCAACCTGGTCAACGTGGCTTCGGTCGATACCGACCAGACAGCCCCGGAGCAGGACGATGCGACCACCACGGTTGCTCAGAACCCGGACCTGACGATCGTCAAGGATGCCGTAGTTGCGGACGGTCATGCCGACCACGCCGGGGACGTGATTCACTATACGGTCGCGGTAGAGAACACTGGGAACGTTGATCTGACAAATGTGGTGGTAAAGGACACATTCGAAGGCGGCGCGGCCGTGGTGCTCGACACCAACCACTTAACCCTTACAACAGCCGATGATGCCGTACTCACCGGTGATGACGGGGACGGTATCCTCGAAGTGAATGAAACGTGGATATACAAATACGACCATATCATCACTCAGAGCGAACTCGATACCCAGGGTGTCAACGGCGACGGCAGCCTTGATAACATTGCGAGCGTAACAACGACCCAGACTGGTCCCGACTCTGACGATGCGCACATCCTTGTGGAATTGGGACCGGGCGTTCGTACGCCGGGCTTCTGGGCACAGAGCACCGGTCAAAGTCAATGGACCAAGTTCTGGGACGGCATTGTAGGTAACGAGCCCAAGCAAGCCGGAACGAATGGCTTTGCCAATGGTGAAATCACGTACAATGTGGATTCCAACCTTGACGGCGTTGCCAACGGAGCTGATCAGAAGGGCCTGCTGATAGGCGACTACAACAAAAATGGCATCGAGGATGGCGGAGAAAATGTTCTGTTCATCTCGACAGCCGATGCGCTCACACTCTTGAACGCTTCGGCCAAGCAGACCCAGGATGGACGCTTTATGCTGGGCCGCGATCTAGTAGCGACCTGGTTGAATTACCTCGAAGGAAACGCGATCGGTGACGGCAGTGCCGGCACTGCGAAGTACGATATCAATCAGGCGATCAATTGGTTCGACGCTACCCAGGCAAAACCAGGTACGACGGACTTCGATTCGATCGATTTTACTACCTTATCTGTGAAGGATGACCTCACGAGCGGCACCGCGATAAAGACGAACGCGCCGCTTTGGACCAGTCCGATCGACGTGGTGGTGCTTGGACAGCCTATTCACACTGATCTTGCGGCGAGCACCCTGCACAGCCAGCTTGATCATTATAATAACTTTGGCACGGTCTAGGCGGAGAGAGCAGGCGGCGTCCTAACGGGGTATTGCCTCCGTTAGGACGTCGGTTCCCTAAAAGCGATGACCCCAGGAGTGCTCGGAGAAAATTCCGATTGCTGCTGCAATGAGCCTGAACTTCAGCTGCAAGGAACGTCCAATCAGGACTTACGATGCGTCCCCGTAAACTCACGGGCTCAAGCGCTCGTGAGGTAGCGCTTACTCGCGGACGGCGCGTCGTGTTAAACATCATTTCAAATAAGTTAAAGATCATGAGCAAGCCGCGCTATACCACGCGGGTTGGCTGCCGGACCACGGCAGACGTCTTTTTTGCAAGAGGGGCGCGGATTTCCGCCGAATTTTTTGAGTACTTCACCCAAAGGGCCTGACGAACTCCGGCACCTGCTGCAGAGCTGCAAAGGTTATTTCGTTACGGCAGCTATTTTCAGCGGGGCGATCAATCTGCTCTACCTGGCCGGGCCGCTTTACATGCTGCAGGTCTATGACCGGGTAATCTCGAGCGCCAGCGAGGTCACGCTGGTGATGCTGACGATCGCGCTGCTGCTGGCCTACATCGCACTGGCGGGACTTGATGCCGTGCGTGCCCGCGTTCTGACGCGCGCCAGCATTCGCCTGGATCAGCGGATTGCGGGCCGGATCATGACCGCGATTATTGATCGATCGGCGAGTTTTGGCGGTGCCAGGAGCCAGCTGTTGCGAGATTTCGATACGTTTCGCCAGTTTATTACCGGCGCTGGAATCCATGCGGTCTTCGATCTGCCCTGGGCGCCGATCTACATTTTGGTGATCTTTGCGCTGCACCCAGCGCTTGGCGCGTTCGCGTTTGGTTGTGCCGTTGTGCTCATCCTCATGGCGCTGCTCAACGAACGGATCGTCAAACCGCCGCTAATTGAATCGGGCGAGGCAGCCTCGCGCAATTATAGTTTCACCGAGATGAGCCTGCGTAATACCGAGGTGGTGCGCGCCATGGGTATGACCCCAGGCCTGCTCAGACGCTGGGGCCGCGATCGCAACCGCATGCTGGACCGGCAGGTCGCGGCCAGTGACCGCGCGGCCACCATGCAGAGCATCATCCGCTTCCTGCGCCTGACCATGCAGTCGTTGATTCTCGGTCTTGGCGCGTATCTTGTGATCGAGCGGCTTTGCACGGTCGGGGCGATGTTCGCCGCAAGCATCCTGCTTGGCCGTGCGCTCCAGCCGGTCGAGCAGATCGTCGGATCATGGCGCAATTTGGTTTCTGCCAGAGGCGCGTTCTTGCGTGTTCGTGAATTGTTGGCCGGCAATCCGCTTTATGAGACCGGTGTCACATTGCCGCGGCCAAAAGGGCGCCTTGTTGTCGAGGGCCTGACCTACGTTGCTCCACTTACCCCGAAGCCTATTCTGCGCGGAGTGAGTTTCGAAATCGAACCTGGTGAGGTGCTGGGAATCATCGGCCCGTCGGGTGCGGGAAAGTCGACGCTGGCGCGCCACATCGTCGGCGTGGTTAGACCGAACGCAGGGGCTGTACGTCTTGACGGAGCGGATGTCTCGATCTGGACGAAAGCCGGGCTAGGCCAGTACCTTGGTTATCTGCCGCAGGACATTGAGCTGTTTGCCGATACGGTGGCGGCCAACGTCAGCCGGTTCCAGGATGGCGAAGACAAGGAAGCCATACTCGCGGCCCAGATGGCTGGCGTGCACGAAATGATCCTTCGGCTGGCTGATGGTTACGATACCCAGGTCGGCGAAGGCGGCGCCATCCTGTCCGGCGGCTATCGCCAGCGCATCGGTCTGGCGCGCGCGGTCTATGGCAGTCCCAGCCTGGTCGTGCTCGATGAACCGAGTTCGAATCTTGATTCGGATGGTGATGCCGCACTCGCCGATTGCGTTTTGCAGCTCAAGAAGCGTGGAACGACGGTGGTCATCATTTCGCATCGACCAGCCACCCTTGGCGTGGTTGACAAGATCCTGGTGCTGCGGGACGGCATCGCCGAAATGTTCGGATCCCGCAACGAAATCATGAATCGTCTCACGAGGGCCGTGCCTGTGCACGCAGTCCAGGGGACCGCGAGCTAGGAACGATCAATGGCACTTTTGGATGCCGCAGGCCGGGGGATACGCCCGGATTTCAATCCCACGAATGTCAGGCCGGCGGATGGGGCCCCAAGCGATTCCATCAGGCAAGTGGCCTTTGCGGGCTGGCTGATCATTGCAGTCTTTTTCGGAGGCATCGGCGCCTGGGCCTACACCGCGCCGCTCAACGGCGCCGTTGTCGGCAATGCGGTTGTGAAAATTGATGGAAACCGCAAAAGCGTCCAGCATCTCGACGGCGGCATCGTCAAGGAGATGCGCGTCAGGGAAGGTGAAAGGGTCATTTCCGGCGATGTCCTGATCGTACTCGATGAGACGCAGGCGCGGGCAGAGTATGACGTCCTGTCGCAACAATACGTGGTGCTTCGTGCCACCGAGGCCCGTTTGCTCAGCGAACTCGATCGCCGCTCCGAACTGGTGATGCCGGACGACCTCAAGACCCAGGACAGCTATTTCAAGAGCGTATGGAACGGCCAGGTCAGCCAGTTCGAAAGCCGCCGCGCAGCGCTTGAAGGACAGCGCAGTGTTATCCGAGAAAAGATTAATCAGCTGGGTTCGCAGATCGTTGGCGGCGAGGCACAGGTGAAAGCTTACACCGATCAAATTTCCTCAGTCCGTGCCGAAGCCAAGGACATCGCGCCGCTGGTGGAACGGGGACTGATCGCCCGGCCGCGTATCCTGCAGCTAGAGCGCAGCGCCTTTGGCCTCGAGGGACAGATCGCCGATGCCAGCGCGAGTATCGCCAAGGCCCGCCAGGCGATTGCGGAACAGCAACAGCAGATCGCCCAGCTCGATAACGACCGGATGGCCGATATCACCAAGGATCTGCGTGACACCCAAGCCAAAATGCTCGAGGTGATCCCGAAGGCGATGAATGCCAAGGCGGTGCTCGGCCGTATGGAGATCCGCGCACCCTATTCCGGGCGGGTCGTGGCATTGACGGTCTTCTCGGTCGGCGGTGTTGTTCAGCGCGGTGAGAAGATACTCGACATCGTGCCCGATGAAGATGCTCTCACGATCGAAGCGCAGATTGCCGTCGAGGACATCAGCGACATCAAGCCGAACATGCGGGCAGAGGTCCATTTGACGGCCTACAAGCAGCGTATTGTCCCGATTGTTCATGGCGATGTTGTCCAGGTATCGGCGGACCGCCTCACCGACCCGAAAACCAATAACCCGTATTACATAGCCTTTGTCCGGATCGACGAGGGCGAACTGGCGGCGCTGCCCAACATCAAGCTTTATCCCGGCATGCCCGCGACCGTGATGATCCCGACCATCCAGCGTACCGCTTTCGATTACGTCGTCGGGCCGCTCGTCATGTCGTTCAATCACGCGTTTCGGCAGAAATAAGCCGGCCGCGTCGATGATGGCGCGCTGGAGCAACATGCAGGAATTGCAGGAATGACTGGGAGGGGCACGAGGTAAGTCCAGTCCGTCTATGGCCTCGACGTCATTGAATCCCGCCAAACCGTCCGTCGCAGCAGCTCGGGCAGGGTAGCCGCATCTTCAGAAGCCGGCACGAGAAATAGATCAAGTTGCTGATCCGCCGCCCGTCTGTCGCGCGATGGCGCCCCCGTTCTGATTGGCACCCGACTGTCGGACTTCCGAAGAGATCTGTGGGGTGATCGCGGGGCATGCCGCAAACCAACAGACCAACTTGATTCAACCAGAGCGCCCCGGCCATGGCAAGAAACGGCCAGCGTTCACTTTGGGGCGGAGGATGCGGTTGTCTGGGATGAAGGAGCTTTTCGGGCCGCGCGATCGTGTGTTGGCTCGGGTAGGCTGGATCACCCAAGCCGATACGGTGTGGTAATGTGGGCCCGCCGCGATCGCCTGTCTTGAGCCGGAACATTGTGTCGTGAATCATCATTATGACCCGGTGCATAACGAGGAAAGCCGCTTCAACGGTGCCCGTGATGACGTGATCATCATTCCAATTGTTCTCGCCGTGCTCTCCGTGAACAAATTGCTGCAGCTCTTTTTTTCAATCTTGATGCGGCTACTCGATTTCGCCTTCCCGATTGCAATGCAGATTATCTGGCTTCCGTTCTTTGTGGCCAAGGGTATCGGCGATGTTACCGTTGTGCTCATAAGAGGCTCGTTGCGCTTGCTTCCGCTGTCCGAGTCGAAGCGTCGACAGTGGAGCAGACTGATAAGCCGTAACTGGTCTTGGCTTCGGCGGAAGTTGAGCTATCGGGCGTTCGAACAAGCTGTCCATATTGCCTTTGAAGGCGGCATGGCATGGATGTTCCGGAAATGCCGGCATCTCACACCGAACACAGCATTGCTCGTGATCCTGGGCGCGGTGATTTGGCTCCCGCTCTCTTTCGGGACCGCAACGGCGATGCACGCGATATTGTTTGCCAAGCTTGCGTCCTGGCCAGCCTGGATGCAGGTCTTCCATCCGCTGGCTACTGTCGTGGCCAAGAGCAAGCTGTTGGTGCTTCCGGTGTACCCGGCCGCATGGCCTCAGGCCAGAAAACACACTTTGGTTCAGTTTGCATTCAGGATCTATCAAGCCATCAAGCGCCTGTATGTGATCGAAAAGGCGGGCTCTCGCTATCGTCAGGCAGAAATTGCTGGCGTCGCGGCGCTTGAGATGCTCGGACGGCGCCGCCAGCCTCGAATCCATGTCGAGGTGGTTCGGCACGTTGCTTGGTGCGAACCGTTTCGGCGTCGCAAGGCCCACTCTCAAGATGCGTTCTTTCATTGCGCGATGGTCAATTAAGTTTTCGCCCGAATACTACGAAGCTGAGGAACGGCTCGCTTCAGGTGCCATCTCTAACGAACAGCAAGCCACGAACGCCCCGATGACCAACAGGGGCGCGCCGAACCCAGGCAAGATTCCTGCTCCGTCAAATTTGCGAAATGAAGCGAGACCGATAGAAGATGGCTGACCCGTTCGATTTAAATCTCGCGACCTACGGGGTCGGCGTGCCGCCCTTAGCGATCTGCATTACGAGCTTTCCAAAGGGACTTTCCGCAGCTTGAGAGTCTGGGCTCGCCGCCAGAAGTTCGCGAGCGGCTTTAGCGGGCGAATTAGCGTTTGATGTTGCGTTCGAGTTCGCATGTGTGACCGCTTGGGCACCGGCTGTGATAGGAAGGGACATCTAAACCTCCGTTCAGGACACAGAGAATCGTAGCAAGCAAAATGCCAATTTGCTGGCGGTTGAAATTGTTGAACTATTTCGCAGCATTGATCGAGATGCTCGGCAATTAGTTCCTACGTCCGGCAAAAAGGGCCCATCGGCTTGCGCACCCGGACCAAACGGGTGAGACCGCTGCAATTCTTCATGGAGCAGATGGGGCCGCCCGAAACTTGAAAAGCCGGACGGCCCCCTGCCGACCATTCCAATTGCCCCTGCTTCAACGAGCGATGACCGGCGCGAGTCCAAGGTCCCAGCAAGATATAGCAGCCGAGGGGAAGCTACGAACTTCCGCCCCGGGCTCCACGAAGGATGCACTCCAAAAAAACCTGTGCACTATCGAATGTATGTTCCACATTTAACTGACTCTCGGCGAGAGAGCGAGATAGTTTTTGCCTTTTAAAGAAACTCCGTTGCGTCTCGAGGCGTGTGGTGAGTTTTCAGATTACAATATTGAAGGTATTGGCCGGTCATCCGGGCGGTCGCGCTTCGCTCGCCGATCTTAAGCGCGCAGTTGTGGTTCTCGTCTCTAGCGGCCCAGATTGGACAGACCGGACGAAGCGCTTGGCCATGCGCGCGCCGGGCCTCGATATCTTCAGTCAATCATTTGTCCTCCGGGACGGAGCCGGGTGGCATATCACTGATGCCGGCCGAACGTTTCTAGCTTCCCTCGAAACACCGATTCAAGTGATCGCCGGAGAGGAAACGCCGACGGAAGAACTTGTAAGGCCGGTGCCGCCACCAGCATTGCCGCAGATGAGGTTTGTTAGCCTGAACAGGAAGCGTCGTCGGGCCGCGCGCCGAAGACGGCCTGCGGCAGCATAGCTTTCGGAGCGCCTACATGTGCATCCGGACGAGGAGACGTAAAGGGCTCGAAGTTTGCGAAACGGACAGCACCGGATTGATGTGCCTGTTTTGATACAACGACGGGCCAAACAGGGTGGCCAACGTGTCCAGCGCGTGTCACACGATCACGGCATGTTACTTGCCACCTAGCGATCATACTCCGCTGGGTGGCGTTGTGCATTTGAGGTGGTGAGATCACGCCTTACGTCTGGGCGCGCCGAGCCGATCACACCGTTAACGCCGAGCGAGCAATGCGGGCCTTGAGGATATCAGTCTCGGCCGTTGCTCAGGGTTAGGCTAAAAAGGGCAACTAGCGTCGATTTTTGTCGAGCACGCAGGCCGTCGCCCGACACTCGCATTGGGGAGGTCATCACCTCTAACAGCAACGCTGGCAGTTGAATGAGGTCGACCCTGAGGTTGCCCGGCCAAAGCTCAATGCAGCAGGCTACCTGCGTCGTCCGGACCAGCAACGAGATCTTTGCCAAGCGCCTCTTCTTCTCTCTGAAAGAGCCGGACCCGACCATTACCAAAAAAGTTAATCAGGAAATGAGCCTTGGGGATCTTGATCAGGTGAGCGGAGGGGTCAGTATTAGTGATCTGAAGGTCGAAGCAGCCGCTAAATACGACAGCGCCACGTCTGCCGCCACCACGCAACTGGTTACAGGGATTGCAGCGGCCACCTGACGAGCGCGGGGAGTGCCTTCACGTCCTCCGGTAAGCGCCGATAGCCCCGCCTCAGTTAGCGGGCTCTCCCGTTCTGACGACGAGCTTTCCCACACCCCGATCGCCGGTCCAGATCGAAGGGCTCATTCGAGCACGATGCCCCCCAAGCCGGTGAGCCTCGGTATTCCTTCTCGCATCTCGACGAAGCCCAGATCCATGAGCGCCGCTAGGTCATTCTCGCTGACAGGCGACATTTTCGTTCGCTTGCCTCGGATAGATTCCCTCGCTGCCTTAGTAACGACCGTGAATCCGTTGAAAGTCAGCCAGTCTGTGAGCGGCCGGGTTGTACTGTAACTCGCGTTATCTTCGATGATTGAGGTGTAGTAGTATGCGCGGACCAACGTTCCACGCCTCGCGAACTCTGCCAGGAGGCGTTTAAAATCGATTTCAAAGCCGAGAGCCTTGGCGGTGAAATCCAGGTTCAGGCCATCGATGAACAGGGCTGCTTTGTGAAAAGCCAACATATAAAGCCCGGACAATAATTAAAAAATCTCAGCATCAGAAACCACGTCCGTGGCAGTCGGACCTCGGACGAGGTTTTCGGGCCTGAGAAAAACTCAAACCCAGCGCTTAGCAGGAGCGCCGGTAAAAATGCTACCAGTCGGTGCCATCGCGGAACAGCGAATTCGGGAAAATCGATATTTCTACCGGGAGCAAGTGGCAATGGACCCGCGTTTGAAAGGACATCTGGGGATACCAGGAATGCGCGACCTCAGCGCACGTCCCCCTTAAGGCGGCGGGGTCGTTTTTTCCCGACTCGCGGGTAATAGAACGATCTAGGCCCTGGCAGATTTTGAAAGGCGCTCTCCTTGGCGATCCCGCCCCCAAGGCCGCCGGGAGGCAAGGGCGGTCTTAGTGCCCTTGGGTGCTGGGCCTCATCTCATCTCATCTCATCTCATCTCATCTCATCTCATCTCCACATCGATCGCACCTCGAAGCGGCCTTGTCTTATCCCGTAGTTGGCGGTGCATTGAGCAGGTTTGCAACCGACGTCACAAGCTGCGCCGGGGCAAACGGCTTGGCGACTAGGATGCTGTTGGGGACGCCCTTGGAGGGCCACTGATCGGCACTCGCTCCGGTCATGTAGATGATTGGGAAGGCAGGGTCGATTTCTCGGGCCGCTTTGGCAACCTCCCATCCATCGATCTTGCCAAGCAAATTGACGTCGGTGACAAGCGCTCGGTATTTGCTACTTCCACCTTTAAGCAGTGTCAAAGCCTCTTCGCCCGAGGTGGCAATGGCCGTTCCAAAACCGCCATCTGTGAGCGCCTCTTCGATCACACCCGAAGCAGCGGGTCGTCTTCAACGACCATGACCACAACTAAGTCGCTCACGTTTGCTTTTCCTTGCCTGCCTCTAACACCACGCAGTGGTGGGCGATTGGTTCCGGCGGCGACAGCGAGGCTCCGACCGCCCCAACGCACAACGCCGCCCAAGCGGAGTATGATCGCTGAGCGGCGTCGGCCTAGCCCCGGACTGAAAATTTTCCGGCAGGGATATGTTTATACTACGAGCGCTGAGGTTCAATAATCACAACGTAACCCAAATGGGTGAAGCAAGCCGGAGCGTGTCAGCGTATTTCATCGTCAGATGTTGGTCCCGAATATAATGCCGCGCCTTTTTCCAACGCCTCTTTGAAGACAGTCTTCAGATCCGGATTGCTTAGAAGTTCGTCAGCGGCGCTGAACCTTGCGTCGGGTTGCCATTCTGCGCCAGGCAGCGGCTGGGGCAAATCCCATTCCTTCATGACGTAGGCAATCCGATCGGTCCGCCGGCCTCGGCTCATCCATTCGATGTATTTGAGCAAGCCAGACATTCGTTCAATCGCTTATCGCTCAGAGCTGGTGCCACGACTTTCGAATTTCAGGTCGACTGGTGTTAGCGATGTAGGCGTTTTACGGCCACCGTCCTCATATCTCGCCGCCAAGTCCTGGAGGCGATTCTTGATAAACGGATCGGCGGCTTTGTCTGCCAACTCTCGCACGGCTTGAGCGCGCTGCTTCTTAAATTGCTCGGAAAGCATGTTTGGTCCTCAAACGCTACGGACAAATTGGTGGTTGTCAGAAAAAGCACCCCGATCGTTCGGATCGGGGCGCTCCCGCGTCTTCGTATTATGCCTTCGACGCTTGCTTGGCCCACGCGAGCGAAACCGCGTTTATTGGAACGGATTCTCCGATATCGAGTACCGGCGTGATATTCACATCATTCCAGAAGTTATACTTCGCGGCGAAGGTGGTGATAGCCTTGGGATCGTTCGTTTCAACTAGGATATAGCCGCCGCGTCCTGCCAGATTAGCCACGAACGCGTGGATAGTCAGACCCTTCTCGTCTTCCGGTTTCCATTTGCTGAAAGCGGTGAGGAGCGCCTCCGACCCAGCGAAGTTTTGGTCAAAGGAAAGGCCAGTTGTGCGGACGGTGTATTCAATCATGTATTTCATGAAATCCCCCTGCAAAATTGGGCGCAATAATCAAACGACGCATCAGCATGCTCCGAAGGCAACGCTCTGACAAGACCGACGAAGCTGGCTTCCGGCCACTAAGTAGAAATACGGTACCGCGGCAGCCTGAGCGCCGGCATGTGCGCATCTTGAACGTGGCGATCGCTTACCGATAGCGGCAGGTCGGCGTCGCGCGTATTTCCAGGCGGTGGCACATTGACGGCGATACTCGCTGAAGTCCGTTTTGTGTGCATCGCGGAAGGTAGTCTTTCCACGCGGCCTCAAAGGCGGCCCGCGCCTGCTCGAAGCTTGATCCGTAGCCGGAAGGACGCTGCCCGCGGTGCGACACGGGCTAGAAGCCGCAGTGCCATTGCTTGGCGTGCATCGGCAAGCCGGCTGGACCGCGAACGTGCCAACCGGAACGTCACTTTAGTAGACGTGCCAAGTGTCGGAGCGTTTGGGATGAGGGCGGCGGATCAGTTCGGGCATGCGCTATTGAGGCGCGGCCCCGCGGCTATGGCAAATTTTTCAATCCCTTGGGGATCGGGACGGGGTGCGCAGCTCCACTAGCTTCCCAAAATTGTCGACGATCATTCTTGTACCGATAGGAACTTTCAGAAATTCTGCGATTGCAGTTTTGTTCACTGATGCGAACCCGAGGAGTGTTTGCAATGGCAACCCAAGTCGTGATGGACCACAATGGCGATACGCGCTACGACTTTGATCCGAATAACCCGCAGGCGCTGCAGGAAGCAGAAGAGCGCTGTAGGCAGGTAACAGGCGTTGGCTTTACAGCGGCAACGAGAATTCCGCTGGAAAACCGGTGGTAACCAGAAAGTTCGACCCAGCGGCCGAGGAAACTCTATTCTTCCCAAGGCTAGTCGGCGGCTAGTCCCGTCTTCGACAAATCGAGGCGAACCGGCGCAACGCCCTCCGAAGCACCGGTCCCAGCACCGCGGAGGGCAAAGAGATCGCGCCAAGACGCTGTCCGGCACGGGCTGTGTGCAGAAACCGTGGTCGAGTTGGCCGAGGATACCGATGACTTCGCGCCTTCGAAGCCGCCATCATTGCTGATAACGACGCCCGGACCGCAGTCGAGCGCGAATTGGTGCTTCGGCTGGCATCGCTGCTGTGGCGGCTCCGCCGCGCCACCTCGATAGACCGATCTGCTTCGGATCCAGGCCGAGATTTTGCGCGATCGGCGCGAAAACGCCGGTTGCAAGATCAGGGCAGGGGCATCCCCCTTGCACCTTCGCGTCCTTGAGCGGGGTGATGTCACCGCCAACGGCTGGCACGACGACCAATCCTGCGACACCCCGTCAATTCCCGATCCGCGATATCTAACCCACAGCTTCCAGCGGCTCGTCAATCTTGACAACGGCCTATTCGAGAGCCTCGGGCGCTATGAGACCGCGCTTTGGCGGCAGATCGCGCAGATCCTGCTGGTTTCCAGTCGGCCAAACAAAGCTGACTGCCAGCCGCGCTCTGCAATCCAAACTCCCGCAAGCTCCAAGCGGGCTCCTTTCGAGTTGTTTTGGATCACTGGCAATTCCGAATCATCCAAATGCGCGGCCTAGCGTTTCAACCGCAATGGCTTCGTTTCGCAAACCACCAAATCCCAGAGAAATTGGTCCCGGAACGTGTCATTCGGTGAAATGCGATCTTCGTTTGAGTGCATATGCCCATGGCGCTGATTTGGATCGCTGCATGGCGCGGCTCCCTCAATCACAATGTCGAACGCGCAGGACTTCGACGGTTTGACGCCGAGGCCATGACTCGAGGCTTCTCTGGCACCAAGGTATGCAAAACGGCCTTGATCTGTCGCGGTCGAGTGCCTCCGGTCGGATCGCTTAAAACTGGCGGGCGAACTCTGAGCCGATATGCCGCCCATGATGAGAACGGCAGTCGGCCCCTGCTGAGGAGCCTATACGCCCGCCGCAATCACAGCTGGCGCCGGCTCACGCCGCCACCACGAACCGGCACGAGCAAGGATAAGGCCTGAAACAATCAGCGTTGCGCCGAGCCCCGTCGGCGTGCCCGTGAAGTAACAGGCGATCACGACGACCGTGGCGCCCAGTGCCGGAAGTTCGTAACGGCGAAAGCCGGTCCTTAATCCGATGCGGACGACGAAGGCGACGGGAATCGCGAGCACCACCATGTCGTAGATGGCAATATAGGGCGTGGCCAGCAGCGTCCCCGCGGCAAGCGCGGCGGCCTTCAAGGCATAGGGCAGGCGGCTTCGCCACATCAGCGCCACCGCCGCCGCAACGGACGCGGTGAGGACAAACTGCAATACCCAGGCGAGCTGTTCGGGGACGCCGAAATAACGCACCATCGCGTAGAAGCTCTGCAACTTCCACCATGTCGCCCTGCCGTCGGTCAGGACCGCTTCCGAGGACCTCGGCAACCAGTGGAAGAACGCCAGCCAGCTCTCGGTGCCGAAGGCGAGCCATGAGACGACGACCATCGCGACCGCCGTGAGGCTGGCGCTGACGAACACGCGCCAATGCCCGGCCGCGATCAGCGCAATCGGAAACAGCAGGCCGAATTGCGGCTTGTAGGTCAATAGCCCGAGGCAGATACCGGCAAGCACCGGGCGGATCGGGATCAGATAGAGCGTGCCGCCGATCAACGCCGCGGTAAGAAAGCCGGTCTGTCCGACCCACGCATTGATGAGGACGAGCGGAACGGCGAGCGCAAGCCGAACGCCGAAGTTGTGGTCGACGATCGCGCGCACGACCGCAACATAAGGGAGGAGGCTGGCAACAACCCAGCCGAGATACGCCGCCGAATAGGGCAACAGCGCCAGCACCGATGCGACGAAGAAGAACGGCGGCGGGTAATGCCAGGGAAGATCACCGGCAAAATCCCGACCGAGCTTCGCGACCTCGATCCGCTTCAGGATCTCCCAGTCAAAGGCCTGTGCCGGCAAGCCGTCGAGCACGAGATGCCCGGCCGCATAGAAGCTGATGAAGTCCGTCGGGATGCCGAGGCCGTTCCGATCGTAGATCCAGCCATGCCCAAGATACACCGTCAGGCACAGCGTCAGGTTCACCGCGTACAACGCCACACATACATTCCGGAGCGCCGCGGGAATTTTGATCTCGGCCGAAGCGATTTCGAGAGTGGAGCGGGAGGCGGCCATGCGAGATCCTTGCTCAGGGCGTTTCCTATCCGAAAGCGCGTGCGCTAAAGTAAGGCGGGCAGAAAGAAGTGTCTAGAATTATGCGACGGCTTCGGCTCCAGCTCCAGATAGTACTCCTGAGCAAATGGCCGATGTAATCAAACACATCTCAGCACCGGATGCTTCAAGTGACGAGCAAAGTTTACGGGATTATCCGGACGGGGCGCGTTCGCTGAAGGCTTCGTATGGCTTTGCGCGCCGGCGCTGTTTGAAGCAATAGCAAAGGAAACAGCAGGATGTAACAAAACCATTCGACAGAGATGGACCACGCCGGAAAATTCCAATGCACGCCGGAGCCTATGACCGGCCACGAATTCAGCATGAGCGCCTGCAGCAGGAAAGGCTGTTCTGGTAGGTTAGGTTGTTGGATCAATTATCAGCGGCCACACGCAGACGCCGACAGTGATGAGTGTTACCAAGTACAAAGGATAAATTCGGGCAACATCAGATAATTTAAAACGTCTCTCGACTATAAACGTAGGACAGCGTGAAGCCACTGAGGCAAAAGAATAGATCAACGGCAGCATTCTGCCACATGAACAAGGCCTGGACATCGTAGGGCAACAGCGGCCGGAAGTGAGCCAAGGCTACGATGGCGCCGCTACTCCGCGAAGTCCCATTAGCGCCTTCAGCTCTGGCCGCGGACCCTTAGGGCTTCCCGCCCCGATCTGGTGAGTTTCCAAATCTGATCACCCTCTGTGTAAGATGCCTAGTCTCGCATCTCACTGCTGCTTTCGTTGATGCCGGAGACATTAATCAGCTCAAGCGCTTCACGTTGCCTCCTTAGGCCTAAAATGACAATGATTGGCATTTCAAGGACGTAGAACATGCCATTAAGCAATGATTCGCTTCAGGTGAAAGCGGAAAGTGGGTCGGGCATGGCCCATCCGCGCAGTGACTACCTTCGGGCTTGGCTGCCGTTGATCTTGGCGACGACGGCCTATTTGATATTCCTCGCAAAAATCAGCGAGCTTTTGAGGGATGCGGATACCTACTGGCATATCGTTGTCGGCCAGTGGATCATTGATCATCGCACCGTCCCGTATATCGATTTGTTCTCTTTCACGAAGCACGGCGCGCCCTGGATAAGCAGCGCGTGGTTGTCGGAAGTGCTCTACTTTCTTGCATTCAAATTGGCGGGGTGGCCGGGCCCTGCGCTTCTGGCCGCGCTCGCGGCTTCTTCTGCATTCTTCCTTCTTGCGCAGTTTCTGCTCAAGAGACTGCCGAACGTGCCGGTCATGATCCTGGTAAGTGCCGGAATCGCCATGACGGTGCACCACGTCCTGGCCCGGCCGCACGTCTTAATCTTTCCCTTGATGGTGCTGTGGGCCGACGGTCTGCTTCGGGCGATTGAAGAGCGACGAGCGCCTTCAATGGTCTACCTTCCCGTCATTACGCTGTGGTCGAATCTTCATGGGAGTTTTACATTGGGCGCGGCGTTGATTGCGCCATTCGCCCTCGAGGCGCTTTGGAACGCGGATAAATCGTCTCGCCTGACGGTCGCATTGCACTGGCTTCGATTTGGAGTGTTGGCGCTTGTGGCCGGCTGTGTCACGCCGTATGGCGTCGAGTCGATCCTGGTCACACTGCGAATTTTGAACCTTGGGTCGGTTCTTTCGGTCATTGGCGAGTGGAGGCCGATAGATTTCAGCTCGCTGCATCCCTTTACAGTTTGCCTTCTTGCTGGTGCTGCCTACGCTCTCTACAGCGGATTCAAGCTGCCTCTGCTCCGCGTTGCTGCGCTCCTGGCTCTCGTTTACGAAACTCTCGTCCACCAGCGCTATGTCGACGTTTTCGCACTGGTTGCCCCTTTCTTCATTGCTGGTCCATTGGCGGAGCACCTCTCGAGATCTGGGTTGCCAGACGGTCGGACAGTGATTGCGGCAAAAACGAAGGGAATTGTCGCAGCGATAGCGGCCCTCATTATCGTCACCGGTGTAGTCGCCGCGGCGAAGGACCATACGCCTCCGCTTGTTCCGCGTGGTGCGGTGGAAAAGCTCAGGGAATTGAAGGCAAATCGCGTCCTGAATGATTATCACTTCGGCGGATACCTGATCTTCCAGGGTGTGCCGACGTTCATCGATTCGCGCGCCGAACTATATGGGCCGGCATTTCTCAGCCGCTACATGCGGACAATCTACCTTGAGGATGTGCCGGATCTCATCAAACTACTCGATGAATACAAGATCGACTCGACGCTGCTATTCCCGTCAACCCAGGCTGTAGGTCTGCTTGATCAATTGCCAGAATGGGAGCGGATTTATGCCGATAACGTGGCTGTCGTCCACATTCGGCGCACGCATCCAGGAAACGCGAATTCCTTGAAATAGTGCGGTCTGCTCTACGTTCCCCCGCGTCTACTTGGCTATCGCAACTTGTTCGAAGGCTCGGCAATCGTCGGGATCGTCGAGCGGCCCGATCACGGTCTCTGCAGTCGGTCCATGGCGAACGGCATTTTGGCGAGAGCTGTTTGCCGTTTTGCGTTTTCGCGCCGGCGGCAAAGCCCTGGGATGCTCTCCTCGCCGCGTACCATTCCGATACATCTCGCGAGTATTCTTTCGGGGTACTCCGCTTCAGAGACTCGACCAACATCGCTGCCGAGTATGCAGCCTGACGCCAGAACAAGCAGAAATTGCTCCGCGATTTGGCGTTGTTGCCCGCGGGTAACACCGCATTTTCACGGTTAAGGTTAAAGTGTCTAAACTTAGTCTAAACATTGACTTAGAGGCTATCTTAATAGAAAATTTACTGCAGTGGTAGCGGGGCAGCTCCGTACCGCTGCAATCGTTTTTTGAAACTTAACACCAATTTGGAGGCGTTTATGCGTAAATTTCTGAATGAAGTGAAGACCCTCGCCAAGGAGCAGGACGGCGTGGTGTCGTTTGAGTACGTGATCGTTGCGGCTTGCATCGTGGGGGCAGTCGGTCTTGCGTTTGGTGTCGGCGGTACCGGTCCGATCTCAAGCGCACTGAGCAGCGCGATCTCGACCATCGCCGCCAAGGTTGCCTTAGCCGTCGCCTAATTTAGCCGTCGCCTAATACGGCCGCTCGGGAGCAAAAGGACGGGGCCCGCTGAACTTGTGGCCCTGTCCTTTGTAAAACTCCAGCCTATGAATTGAACGGCGATTGGTTGGTGACCTCACCGTTCGACGATCCGTTTTACCGGCACGATGATCGATCTAGCGACGGTTGTCGGATTAGGTTCTGACGAGCGACTCTAAAGCAAGAGCATACTGAATTTCGCGTGCATTCTTTGCGAGGCGCGTGTGCCAGCAAGAGCAGTGACCCATTGAAGAGGTATCGTATGTTTTGGCATTGCATTAAGGTAACCGAAGCTCTGAAGCGCCTGCGCGCGAAAGAGGACGGGGTTGTGTCGTTCGAATACGTGATCGTTGCCGCTTGCATCGTGGGGGCAGTCGGTCTTGCGTTCGGTGTCGGGGGTACTGGTCCGATCTCCAGCGCGCTGAGCAGCGCGATCTCGAGCATCTCCGACAAGGTCATTGCCGCCGTCGGATAATGCGACGACTGGCTGGATATATTTTCTAAGCCCAGTCGAATAACAGGATCGGGCGCCGACGGCCTCCTGCTCAATCTCGGTGCTCGATCCATCAAGATGTTGCTGACGGATGCGGTGACCCTGATAGGCGCCACTGTCATTGTTTATTGATATGGCTGTCAGGGGACCGCATTCTGGTTGGACTACCCTTAAAGGCGGTCCATTGGACGAGTTTGAGGTTCGCGCTTTATGAGCTGGATCGTTCCTATAGCTGCAGTTCTGGAAATTCTGTTGTTGCTTTATGTTGCAACGATGGATGTCGCGACGCGACTGATCCGCAACGAGATCTGCCTGGCGCTTGCGATCCTCGGCATCGCAAGTCATCTGGCTAATCCGATCGGGATGATCGAGTCTCTGATTGCCGCGACAATCTTGTTTCTGGTGCTATTTGTCATATTCCATCGCGGGTTGATAGGCGGCGGCGACGTCAAATTGCTCGTTGTCCTGGCGATCGGTCTACCGTTGATGGGCGTCATTCAGCTGTTGACGATGACGGCATTCGCGGGCGGCGTTCTTGCCCTGATACATTTGATGATGCGGAACTTGCCTTCTCCGAGACTTGCCCCCGCCGGGTCATCGTTGTTGCGCCGCGTCTACGTGGTCGAGCGTTGGCGTCATTTGCGGCACGCGCCGTTGCCCTATGGCGTCGCCATAGCATGCGGTGGTATTTGGGCGATTTTCAGTAAAGGAATTTGATATGTCGTCGGCTTTGCGACTTTCGATAATTGCAGTTCTACTTCTTGCAACAACTGCGCTGGGCCTCATTGCCCTGAACTTGAACACCCCCTCCAAGGCTCCGACCGAGGAGGTTGTTCAGCAAGCGCCGGCGCCAAAAGCCGTCGGGTATTATGTCGCGGCGCGGCCGCTACCGAGAGGGACCCTGGCCCGTGACGAAGACTTCGTGGTGCGCTCGGCGCAGGCTGATCGCGTTCCGGCGGAAGCAATTCTTGAAACGCTCGACTCCAAGGCCTCATTGTCCGGTTCGCTTGTGCGCAAGTTCGTCGAGGCCGGCAGCCCAATCACTCTGAATGATATCGTGCGTCCTCAGGATCGAGGCTTCCTCGCCAGCGTGCTGGCGCCGGACACCCGTGCCATCAGCATCAAGGTCGACGAGGAGTCCGGCGTGTCGGGCCTTATTCGGCCGGGCGATCGTGTCGACGTGCTGCTGACGCAGATGTTCGAGAAGGCGGATCCCGGGCGTCGCGCGCTCAGCGAAACCGTTCTGCGCAACGTTCGGATCATCGCCATTGACCAGGAGATCGTCCAGGGCGGCCGGGCTATCGTTGCGTCGGCCAAGCAGGCCGCGACCGTCTCGCTGGAACTCTTGCCGGATCAGGTTCAGAGGATCACGGTCGCCAAGCAACTCGGAAAGCTTTCCCTTTCGGTGCGGGCCGCTCTCATGGACAAGCGGGACAATCTCGACGCTCGCGCCATGTCGAGCTGTGATGTGTCGCCGGAACTCGCCCGGCAGAACGCGGCTGCCGGTCAGACGACTGCAATCATTGTTTATTCAGGGGGGGAGGCCAAGCAATTCTCGGTCAAGAAGCAGGTCGCAGACAACTCAGCTAACTGCGATGCATCGGATGTTGCGCGCCTGACTGCAGCGGCAGCTGGCGCCGGCAATTTGCCGGAGAAGCGTTGATGAACATGGCCGTCATGAATCAATCTGAAGCTCCATCCGTAGCCACCCGCGACCGCGTCATCTGCTTCGTCAATGACGAGGAAAGCGCTGCGGCTCTTCGCAAGGGCCTCGACGGCAGCAACCTGATTATCCGGCGTGGCACGATCCGCAATGCCATCCGGATGCTGGAAACCGACACCGAGCTGTTCGCATTGGTGACGGACATTAGTGGAATCGATGACCCGTTTGCCGAACTGGAAAGGTTGGCCAGCGTCTGCCCACCCGATGTTCGGGTGGCGCTAATCGGCGACAGCAGGGAGATCACTTTTTACCGCGAGCTGATGGAAACCGGCATCACCGAATACCTTCCGCGGCCGCTTACGCGGGACATGGTATTGGACCTGCTGCGACCGAAGCTGATAGGCGGCGTAGTGCCTGCTCAACCGGATCGTGGCGGACATGTCGTCTCGATTTGCGGCGCCCAGGGTGGCGCCGGCGCGACGAGTATCGCCATCAATCTCGCGCTGCAACTAGCTGAGACCACCAAGGCCAAGGTCGCGCTGCTCGATCTTCATCTGCAGAACGGCGAGACGGCGGTGATGCTGGGCGTACGGCCAGGGCCGGGTCTGCGCATCGCCCTGGAAAACCCGATGCGGGCGGATACGTTGTTTCTGGAACGCGCCGCAATCGAGATCAACGATCGGGTTAGCCTGATCGCCGCGGACGAGGAGCTGGATGCGCAGCTCAATATCACCGAAGCGGGTGTGCGACACGTGCTCGGTTTGCTCCGTCAACGATTCAACTATGTTGTTGTCGACGTACCGGTGCCTTTCCCTCCCTCGATCTACCCGGTGATCAGCCTTTCTCGTCAGGTATTGGTCCTGCTGGAAGCGGAGGTCACGGGACTTCGCAATGCTTATGCGCTGCGCAACGCAGTCACCAACATCGCCGGTAAGGATCGCGTCTTTACCTTGCTCAACCGGGCCGATCGCGCCGGAGGCCTTCCCAAGGCGACGATTGTCAAAGCGCTCGGAGCAGAGCCGGACATGGTGATTCCTGACCTTGGGAAGGGGATGACCCAGGCGGTCAATCTCGGAATTCCAGCGCTCAAGCACGTATCCAAACTGCGACGTCATCTGGCGCCGATTGTCCGGGAGATCACCGGTGTCGGCGTCAAGCGAAAGGGACGGCTGAGGAGGCTGCTCGGGCTATGAAAAAGTTCGGAAGACGCCCGGACGACGAGCCGGTGCTTCGTTTGCCCACCTTGGTGCCAAGTCCCTCGGTGTCAAGTCCACTCGCATCGATGGAAGCCGCCCCCGCGCCGCGCGGAGGCCTCCCGCCGCCGCTTGCGCATTCGTCCGTGGCAGTCTTGCCTGCGGCGAGCGCCAGCCCGCCTGCGCCGCCCCCAAGCCTGGTGCCTCGGCGCGAGGACCCTCCGATTCATCATCCCGTGATGCTCGCGTCGCTGCGCGAACGGGTGATGGAGCAGATCGATCCGTCGGCAGCGGCAACCGTTTCGCGTGATGTGCTGCGACGGCAGATCGAGGAAATCATCCACGGGATCGCCAACCAGGACCGGCTGGAGCTGTCCGGTCGCGAGCAGATCCAGCTGGCCGATGATATTGCGGACGATATGACCGGCTATGGGCCGCTGCGTCCGCTGCTGGACGATGAAACGATCAACGACATCATGATCAACGGCCCTGGCAACGTCTATGTCGAACGAAGCGGCAAGCTGGAGCGGGTCGCGGTACGATTCCGCGATAATGACCATATCGCCTCGGTAGCGCAGAAGATCGCTGCGCAGGTCGGTCGGCGTGTGGACGAATCCAGTCCGATGGTCGACTGCCGCTTGCCGGATGGCAGTCGCGTCAACATCATTCTGCCACCGCTCGCGATCCACAGTCCCTGCATTTCCATCCGAAAGTTTCCAGCTCGCCGTCTAAGTATGGACGGGCTGATCAAGAACGGCTCGATGACACCTGCGATCGGTCAATTGCTGGAGATTGCCTCCCGCGCGCGGCTCAACGTTCTCGTTTCCGGTGGTACCGGATCCGGCAAGACGACGCTTCTGAACGCCATGAGCCAGTTCATCGACCACACCGAGCGCGTTGTCACCATCGAGGACGCGGCGGAATTGCAGCTTCAACAGCCGCACGTCATCAGCCTGGAAACCCGGCCCCCCAGCCTGGAAGGCACGGGGCAGGTGACCCAGCGAGACCTGCTGTGGAACGCACTTCGTATGCGTCCCGACCGGATCGTCGTCGGCGAAGTCCGCGGCGCCGAAGCATTCGATATGCTGCAGGCGATGAACACCGGCCATGACGGGTCGATCTCGACGGTGCACGCCAACAGCACGCGGGACGCCCTGACCCGGGTCGAGAACATGGTGCAGATGGGGCAGGTCAATCTGCCCACGCGGGCGATTCGATCGCAGATCGTTGCTGCCCTGGATATCATCGTTCAGGTCGAACGCATGCGGGACGGGCAACGTCGGATCATTCAGCTCAGCGAAGTCATCGGCATGGAAGGCGAGGTGATCACCACCAACGATATAGCGGCGTTCGAGTACCAGGAGGAGGACGCTCACGGGCGGATAGTAGGCACTTACAAGTCAACCCAGGCGCTCCCGAAGTTCAAGAGCCGACTTGCCTACTACGGCCTTCAGCAAGCCTGGGCTGAAGCGATGAGCCAGATATGATTCCGAACTACGTAATTCTCGCCGTTTTGGGTCTGCTCCTGTGTGCAGCAGCGGTAACGCTGTGGCTCGATGCGCGGGAAAGGCGCATGAATCGTCAGCTTGAGGTCGCTTTGCAAAAAGCGCCCACGGCCGGCTTTACGTCGATCCGCCGGACCGAGACCGGAGCGCGCTTGATGTTCCTGCATCGCTTGGCGAACTACAACCCACACATCGTTTACTCCGTGCACCCGATCCTTGTGCTGCTGGTCGCTGCGATGGTGGCGTCGGTGATATTCTATGCCAACAGCCTGTTCGGATTTTCCAACCTCCAGGTATCCATCGCGGCCGGGATTGTGGCGCTATTGGTGGTGCGGGGCATGTTCGGGTGGCAGAGAAGCCGTTTCTCCAATCAACTGTTTCGGCAACTGCCGGATACGATTCAGCTGGTGACAAGTACCGTTCGCGCGGGTCTGCCTGTCAGCGAAGCGCTTCGCACGATCGCTCGCGAGATGCCGCAGCCGACGTCGGGGCAATTTGCCATCGTCTGCAGCGAAATTAACCTGGGCAAGGCTCCGGAGGACGCCGTAGAAGCTGTCTATCGGCGTACCCAAGTCGCGGAGTACGCGATGTTCTCGGTGACGCTTGCCGTCCAGTTGAAGTCCGGTGGCAGCCTGGCTGAAACACTGCAAATTCTGGGAGACACCGTGAGCCAGCGCGTCGCGCTGGCCGCCCGTGCGAAGGCGCTCGCAGGAGAGGTGATCTTTTCCTCGCGTGCGCTTTCGGTCTCGCCCCTTATCATTGGTGGAATGCTGTACCTGATGAATCCGAAGTCGATCGATCTGCTGTTTTATGATCCGACCGGAAACATGCTCCTGGCCTATGCCATTGGCTCGGTCATTCTCGGGCACTTTGTGATCCGCTGGATGATTCAAAGGGAGACGTCGCTATGAATGGCAGCCTGGCTGTGGCAGCCCTCGTCGTCATTGCCGCGACCGCGACATTCCTGATGGTCATCCGCGAGATGCACATTCGCGCGCTGAACGCGCGGGTGTCGAATGCAGTGCTCGGCATTTCCGACCGCTCTACGCGGAAGGATGTGACCGGTTTTTTTGCGTCGATCGGCATGCGATACCGGCGTTTCTACGCCGAGGAAAATCTCGACGAGTTGCGGGTAGTTCTTCAATCGGCTGGATTTAATCACCATCAGGTCTTGCCGATCTGGCTCGGCGTGAAGACCGTCAGCACGTTCGTGTTTCCGATCGCTGCCTTCCTGTTTGCGCAGCTTTCGGGGTGGACACTGGTCAGTGTGCTGACCTTCACTCTTCTCGGCGTGGTGATCGGGATCATGGGGCCGCGACTGGTCTTGCTGGTCATGAAACGGCGTTTTGACAAAGCTATCCGGTCAGGCACGCCGGATACGATCGATTTGCTCGTCGTTTGCGCTGAAGCGGGAATGGGCCTGGAAAGCGCCTTGCAGCGTGTCGCCGAGGAGATGAACCAGACCAATCCGTCGATCTCGCGCGTATTGTACGGCCTGCTCGACGACCTCAGGATTTTGCCGACTCGCGCCGAGGCGTTCGAAAAGCTGGCAGCCACGTCGGAAGGGTTTCGCCGCTTTGGCATCATGGTCAGCCAGAGCCTGCAATACGGAACGCCATTGGGCCAAGCGCTGCGCTCGATCGCGTCCGACCTCCGGCGCGAGCGGATCACCGATCTCGAGGAGCGGGCCCACAAGCTCGGTGCCAAGCTTATTGTACCGATGGTATTGTTCCTGCTGCCGGCGATGTTTGTCATTCTCGGCGGCAGTTCATTTTTGCATCTCATTCGTTCCTTCAAGGGAATCTAGTCACGATCGAGAGTCATGAGCACGGTTCGGACAGGCAGGCAGAAGGGCGGCAAGCGCTCTTTCATCGGTGATCAGCGCGGCGCTGCCGCGTTCGAAATGGCTATTGTCTGGCTCGTCCTGACGTTCGCTCTGCTGCTGCCGCTGGTCGATCTGGCGATTGCCGGCTTCAGGTTCATTTCGGCGCATCAGGCGCTTCGTGACATGGGGCAGCGGACCCAATATTCCCCGCCGGCCGATGTGACCAATTCCTCCGTGATCGCCGCCTGGAAAAGCGCGCTGCCCACGGCGATCAGCGGATATACGATGACCCCAGAGGTATATTGTGGTTCACCCGGAACGGTGGCTCCCTGCGGTTCGGGGGCCGCATCGATCGTGAAATACTACACCTTCACGACGACCTTTACTTTATCACCCATGGTACTCGGCTCGATGTTGTGCAGTAGCTGTACCATTACCTACACCCAGCGATTTCAATAGGAGGACACCGTGCGCAAACTGGCTCGCTGCAGTCGCGGTTCCGTCGCCTTCGCGACGGTGATTGCGCTTGTGCCGTTGATTGGATTCGTCGCTCTTGGGGCCGAGGCAGGGTCATGGTACGTGACGAAGCAAAATGCGCAGAACGCCGCTGATGCGGCTGCCTATTCGGGCGGCCTGTCACTGGCGTGCTCGCTGTCGACAGCCGGCACTGACTGCGATGTTTCGCAGGACTATATCTACCGCGGCAAACAACTGGCCGCCCAGAATAAATTCTGCAATTCCACCGGTGACCCCGTATATCCGGGCTCGACTTGCGGCACGCCGCAGCTAAACACGACACAAACCGTGTCGATCGATCGAGGAATCTACTCTGCTGGCGCCTGGACCAGCTCGGGAAGCGGTAATTTCGTTATTGCGACCGTGGCCCAGCAGCAGCCGGGATACCTTGCGCAGATCCTTGGCATGTCCACCGTCAACATCCGCGCGTCAGCGATTGTCCAGATTCAGGATCCAAAGCCGGTATGTGCGTTTGGATTGGGGCCGGGAGCTGATGCACTTACGATCGGCGGCAGCAGCGTCATCACCGGCAGCGGATGCGCGATGATGTCGAACACCAACGTCAAGTACAACGGCACTCCGGATTTTAGCGGTTCGGGCTGGGCTGTGAATGCGGTAGATGGCTGCAAGGCGCCGTCGGGGCATTGTGCCCTTGATGATGCGGGGTACAACTATAACATGCTTCCCGCAAAGAATCCGCTATCTGTGCTGGATACAAAATCGTTCAATTCAAGGAGTAGCCCCTTAACAAGCCCATGCGGCGGCAGAGTTAACAATAATCAGACCTGTTCGCTGACTCCAAACAGCGGCACCGGAGAGGTGTACGGTAACCTAACGGTGAATTCCGGTGGCACGTTGAATCTCGCGCCAGGAACATACTTTTTCTATAACGCAACGATAAATTTTGGCGGCACCGTCACCGGCACGGGCGTAACGCTCGTATTGCTCGGGAGCGATACGAGCCTCACGATCAGTGGCGGTACCGTCAACCTTTCGGCTCCCACGACCAATACATTCGATTCTGATCTAAACGGCGTCCTGATTGACGATCACGCCCGCAACGACGCGAACCCAAACAAGATTGCAGTCACCATAAGCGGCAGCAATACGTCGACCTTGGGCGGCGCGATGTATTTCCCCTATGCCAATGTGACATATGGCGGAACAGCTCAAAGTTCGAACACAAGCTGTACAGAAGTGATCGCCGCCTCGCTGACAATAAGCGGCAATACCTACCTGAGTTCGTCCGGTTGTACCGCCAACACCTTGGGTAAGACCAAAGTCATTGCGATGGTGCGTTGATGAGAAGGCTCGACCAACGCGGCAGTGTGGCGTTCGAGTTCTGCCTCGTCGCCGTATTCTTTTTCACATTCGTGTTCGCGATCTTCGATCTCGGACGCTATGCAATCACCATGCAGTTGTTGCGTTCGCTTGCGAGCGAAGGCGCCAGGGCGACGATAATTCAATGCTACACGCCCCAGGTGACGCAGAATGCGTCGCCTTCCAGCTGCACCGATGTCAGCTCCTACTATACCAGCACCTATCTGACGTCAGTGTCGGACATCGCGGGGATCACGCCGACGCTGAGCGGGAGCGTCAGCGGATCGGTACTGACCATCACGGCGACGCTGCCCGGTTTCGCCATGATGACGCCGTTGTGGAGCGGATTGAATTCGACGCCGACCGCGAGCACGTCGATCCCCTTTTAGCGCGCTCTGATCAGCCGCCGGCTGTAAAACCACCAATCAGCCGCCGGCTGTAAAACCACCAATTTTTCCCGATTTCGCTTCCGGGCGATGGAATTCGCTGTTAGCCCTTGACTGACGGCCTGCCACCGGCGCTGGGGGTTGATTGACCGACCCCTCTGGCCTCGGCCGAGGCCTGCCCGCTGCGGACGGGGTTTTTAATGCGGTGGTTCTGAACCGGCGGCGGCCTGTTTTGCCATACCAGCCGCGACTACTTTCACTGAATAATTTGTGCGTATCGAGAGAGCCAAGGCTGCCGTAGTTTTCCGCCGTGAACGTAGTTCCCAATGCGGGCACGATCGCATCGAATTCTCGAAACTGACCCCGTGGGGGCCTGAGACGTTCCGGAAAACTAACAATGGTTGCCTAGTCTAATTTTCCTGATGTTTCACTAAGGTTCTGTTGCATCCGCAAACTTCTCTTCGTGGTTCTCAGCTCCGGAGAACCACAGGCGATCGCCAAATGACAGGCGATTCCGCGTGGGCCGCAAACAACGAAAGACACTGCGGGCTGCGATGCCGGCCCGTGGCTATCGAATCAAGCCGGCTGAATGAATGAAGAAATCCGCCGATGAAGGCCCCTGTAGCTGGTCAGTGGCGCGCGCTATTTTGAGCGATCGATCAGCAGCGAGCGCGGTAAAGCTAATATCACCAACCAGGATGGCTGCGCCGCCAGATAACGCCTGGTTCGGTGACCCGTCGGTGCCGAAAGCGCGAATTGACCAGGTCGACCGCGGTCGCGGTTACGTCGCGGCCTGTGGCAACGGGGGATTGGTTGGCGAAGACGTTGCTGTCATAAGGGGTAGCGGATGCATGCCCGACTCCGAGTCCGAACATCGAAACAGCAAGCAAGGCGCGGGCGGCTCTTCTCACTCACTTCTCCTCTTGAAAGTTGCCAGGCGGCAATTGCGCAGACTAGCCGTTCGGGGGGCTTCCGGGCCAGCCAGACCTGCCGCGCCGCAGAGCGCAGGCGGGAGCGCGAGCAACTGCCAAGGCGTTAGAGTTGAAGCTTCGCCGGGAAGCTTGGGTTGACGCCGAGCCCTCGCAGGGCAGGTTGTCCCTATTTGACGATTGGAACCAATTTAACGAAAAAAACATGAAATTACTGCCCAAATGGGTTGCCGGAGGGGGATGCCGGCAACCGTCGGGCCGCCAAAATGGGTGGCTCAGGAAGTGGTGCTTCTTGGCAACATCGGGCGAATTTCTCTCGAATCTGCGGGAGATATTGGGGTCTGTCCTTGCAACCGGATCGCCTGACGAACGATGATCTTGAGGGGAGTCGGCTGGGGCCGAGGAATATAAACTTACTAGCGATTTTTCTTGTTTGGCTGATTGTGACTCTCCGCGAAGTCGTGCGTGCCGGAGAGTTGTGCACCGCCGAAGGTGCCTATTGCGGGTAGCCGCGGACGCGGTGAAGGGGACTGACATGTTTGGCGGCCGCATTTCGACTGTGGGGAGGGCGAGGCTTGTCGCCGTGGGCGCGCTGGCCTTCGGCGCTGCCTTGGTCCCTTCATTTGCTGACCGAGCCTCGGCCGCGGAGCGGCGCGTCTCTGGCGGGGGCGTCTTCGTCAGCGAAATGGGCGACGTCCAGCGTGTCAAGGTGGTCGTGAACAAGTCACGCACCTTTCGGGTCGAGGCCCCTTTCACGACAATCGTGGCGGGCTCCCCGGATATCGTCGACGTCAAATCGCTGAGCGATCAGCTCATCTACATCCAGGGCAAAATGCCCGGCACCACCAACGTCATCCTGTTCGACAGTTCGATGAAGCAGATCGGCATCCTCGATGTCGAGGTCACGGTCGATACCGGCAATCTGCAGCAGAATATTAGCGCCGGAACGGGCACCCGCGGCATCCGTGTTTCGGCCAGCGAAGGCCAGCTTGTGCTCACCGGAACCGCCCCCGATGCGGTCGCCGCCGAGCGCGCGATGGCGATTGCAACCAGCACCGCGCCGAAGGGCACTTCCGTCGTCAACGCCATGAGCGTGGCGGGTGCGCAGCAGGTGATGCTGGAGGTGCGTTTCCTGGAGGTCAATCGCACGGCCGGCCGCGATCTCGGTGTCAACCTCTATGCGGCCAATGCCAACGGCACGAACGTCGGTAATACAGGACTCGGAGGCCCCCCTGTCGCCGGGCGGGTACCCATCGGGAACCCCGCCCCGACAGGTACACTTCCCTTGGTCGGCGCCGCCGCCACGCTCGCCAGTGGAGCAGCACCGTTCGGTACGTTGCTCACGAGCATTCTCAGGCTGAACAACGGCATGACGATCGACAGCCTGGTGACAGCGCTGGAAACCAAGGGTGTGCTGCGCCGCCTCGCGGAGCCAAACCTGGTGACACTGTCCGGCGAGGCCGCCCGCTTCCTCGCCGGTGGCGAATTCCCCGTGCCGGTGGCTTCGACTGCAGGCACCGCCGGCCTGGTGCCGACCGTGACCATCGAATTCAAGAAATTCGGCGTCGAATTGGGCTTCGTGCCGACCGTTCTGTCGCGCGGGGTCATCAACCTGCGGGTCGAGCCTTCGGTGAGCGAACTCGATTTCACCAACGCGGTGCAGATCGCCGGCACGGTCATTCCCGCATTGACTGCCCGCAACGCTCGCACCACCGTTGAACTACGCGACGGCCAGAGCTTTGCCATTGCTGGCCTGCTGCAGACGCGTAATCGGCAGGATGTCTCGCAAGTGCCTTGGATCGGTTCGGTGCCGGTGCTTGGCACGCTATTCCGCTCCTCGTCCTACCAGCAACAGGAAACCGACCTCGTCATCATCGTGACGCCGCGCCTGGTGGCGCCGGTGGCGCCGGGACAGCAACTGGCGTCGCCCCTGGATTCGCGCCTGCCGGCCAATGATGTCGACTTCTTCCTCAATGGCCAGATGGAAGTGAAGAAGCGCTACAACGACTACGTCAACGGTGGCGGCAACGTCAAAGGTCCCTACGGACACATCATCGCGCCCGATGCTCGCCTCTCAGCACCTCCGGCGGTCTTAACCGACCAGCCGGTGGTCAAGACCCTCAACTAGGGACGACCGATATGACATGCACGACGTTACTCGCGATCTTTACGCTGGGGTCTTGCAACGGCCTGGCCGGCCATGACGAAATGGACCGCTATTTCCAGCGCTCCGATACGATCACGATGAGTGCCGGCAATGCCAAGGAGGTCAACATCGCCGCGCAAACCATTCATCCCTGGCCCAAGGGCGTCAACGATCGCAGGATCGTGGTCCAGGCGGCGAAGACCAACGGCGCTATCACGCGTTATCGTGCCGGCAATCAACCGCGCGATCCGTTGCCGGCGTTCGGAATAAGCTCGGTCGGCCAAGGGCACCTGCCAATGGGAACTGCCGGCGCAACGGCAGCCGCAGTGGACGCAGGCGGTGCCGTCTTCCAGGGCACTGGTGCGGCTGCCTTGGGCGCGGGCGTCCGACCTTGATGAGTTTGATCGTTTGATTTGATGCCGCAAGGTTAGACGCGGCGGTTTGTTTTTCACGTTGATAAGTGAGGCTGGATAACGGTTATGTGGCGCCCTTTTGGATGGCTGGCTTGCGCCTTGATGGCGACGGCCCTGGCAGGTTGCGAAACGGTGCAAGAAGCGACCGTGCGCGATGCCGCCATGCTTGCGCCCGTTGCGCCTGCCGGTCCCGATCCGGTGCAGGAGCCGACCGACGCGAAGTACTATGCTTCCGACGAGCCCGTGCGGATGGGACTCGAACACTTCAACCGCGGCAATTTCGGAATCTCCCAGCGTTATTTCAAGGACGCGGTCGAGAAGGCGCCCAAGGACCTGACGGCCTGGGTCGGGCTGGCAGCGAGCTATGACCGGTTGCGCCGCTTCGATCTTGCCGACCAAGCCTATCGGCAGGCGATCCGGCTCGGCGGCGAAACCGTGCAGCTCCTGAACAATCAGGGCTATTCCTACATGCTGCGCGGCAATCTGAACGCGGCGCGGCGGAAGTTTCAACAGGCCTATGCGCTCGATCCGAACCCGGTCACAGCGAACAACCTCGAGCTGCTCAATGGCAGCCGGGCGTTCATCGAGAGACCGCCGGAAGTGCAGCCGTAACCGGAACAAATTTTTGTTAATGCTCTGTTTTCATTAATATTTTAGCGCCGGCGAGAGTGCGGCCCACGCTGGGGAACCGTTAGGACAAGCTAAACGTTTTTAACGTATGGCTTGTCGCATGAACCGTCTTTTCAAGCTGCAGTTCCTGGGACCGTTAGCCCTGTTTGCCGCCGCGCTTTCCGCGGAATTGGCTGCGCGGGCCCTTGAATATGCCCCAAGCTCCGAGCTTTTTTGGTTCCTCAATCTCAAGGTGTTCGGCATCTTTCAGCGAAGCTACGCAGCGCTGAGTTATTTTGTCCCGATTGACGGCTTTCAGTTTTTCGGCATTGCACTTCCAATTTTCGCACTGGCCTGCTTCGGCCTCTTCGCCAAATCGAGGCTGCCTTTCACGGTCGCAACTCACTTGAGCGTGGCCTATGCGGTCTTCATGGTGCTGTGCTGGAAGACCGGCGTGCCTGAGCTCAAGCAGGCATCGTTGGGAACGATTGCAGTGCCTTCGGGGATTGGTCTGTACGTGACGGCGACCATCCTGGGATCCTGCGTCCTGTCCTTTGCAATCACGCATTTGCTTTACTTCCTCGCTGTCGGAAAGGAAATTGGAGCTCTGATAAGAGCAACGTCCAGATTCCTTCGGACATTCACACAAGCGTCGGCTTCGCCATCAGCTTCAGGCTAGTCGCTCACGCGCTGGCCGACAAGCGCATGCCCGGCCTCTGGCTGCAGCCCTGAAGCAATGGTTTGAGGCAAAGCTTGATCACCTTGCGCAGAAGAGCGACACGGCGAAGGCTTTGCGTTATGCGCTGCGTCATTGGGACGGCCTGACGCTCTACCTTGATGACGGGCGCATCGAGATGGACACGAATGCGGTCGAGCGTGCGATGCGGCCGATCAAGCTCAACGCCAAGAACTCCCTTTTTGCCGGTTGCGACGAGGGCGCCGAGAGTTGGGCAATACTAGCTTCGTTAATCGAGACCTGTAAGCTCAATAGCGTCAGCGCCGAGCACTGGCTTGCTGACGTTCTCGCGAAGCTCGTCAATGGCTGGCCTGCGGCGCGACTGGACGAACTGCTTCCCTGGGCATCGACCTATAAGGTGCATGCACACGATCCGAGGCTGGCGGCATGAGCCTCAACACGACCGCGGTCCGGATCAAGGTGACCCTCAAGGACGTGAAACCGGAGGTGATGCGTCGCCTTGTCGTGCCTGTCACCCTGCGCGCTGATCGGCTGCATCTGACGCTTCAGGCGGCGTTTGGCTGGACAAACAGCCACCTCTTCGAGTTCCACGCTGGCGAAGAACGTTGGGGAATCCCGGATCCCGACGGTGATTTTGGCCCCCAGCCTATCGATGCCCGCAAGGCGCGGCTCTCCGACATCGTTCAAGAGACCGGCGCCAAGACGATCCATTATCTCTATGACTTCGGCGACAGCTGGGACCATGTGATCAAGCTCGAAAAATGGTTCGACAACACGACGACAGAGGGACTTCCCCTCTTGCTCGAGGCCGCCGGTCGTTGTCCTCCGGAAGACGTCGGCGGTGCGCCAGGCTATGCCGAATACCTTGATGGCATCAGGGACCCCGCACATCCGGAGCACGAACATATGTGCCTCTGGGGCCCGGAGCGGTTCGATCCCAACGTCGTCGACCGGAAGGCGCTCGAGGCCGCCGTCAACGCATTGTCCGACCAATGGAATGCCGCGCGGCGACGCGCCACGCGGCCAAAATAGACGTCAAGCGCCAATCAGAACGGCCGCAAAGCTACGCTTACGCTTTAGCGCAGCCGTTCAGCAATATAGATATCAGCAATCCTTGAACGCGCGACGCGTTCGAGGCCTGGCGCTACGATCGCACTCTCGCAAGTACCGTGGATCTCGACGACGACGTCGAAATGGTCGCGCCAACGCGACAAAATATTGACCCAGGCCGTGGGCGCGTCTGCTTTCAGTTTCGACTGTCCCGAAGCTTCGGAAAGCCACTCGGAGTTCACAATCACCTGCGGTGCGGCCGCGATCGCCGGGTCCTTCGCTCGCACTGGCTGCAGGCCCTGTCCGGTGAACAACATATTCACCTGTGCACGTCGGAGATGCCTGGGTTTCGGAACACGCGCGACAGTCGCGGCCAGCGCCAGATATATCCAAAGTACCACGAGGCGCGCATCTACCAGGTTCGCCGTGCTCAGCGAGGAGGGCGCGCAAACGGCGACGACGAAAAGTCCGAACACGGCGAACCTCGCCGGCTCTGCGATGCCGATGAAGCGCACGACAAAATCACCAGGACAAGCAACCCGAGGCCCCATTGATGGTCCAACGGGAGGCCACCAAAGAAGGGTGCAATGACGATCCAGGATTTGTCGCTCGTTACTACATAGCCATGCGGCAACTGCGGGATCGACCAGACGAGGACCAGAGCAGCAGCGACGTAAAGCGGAGACCGCAGGACGCGCAGGAACGCCTGTTTGAGCGGCTCCTCTCGACGTGGCGTGACTTCCAGGAGCCCGAAAATGACGCAGAAAGCAGCGAGTGCGCGGATGTGGCAGAAGAATAGCGCGACCGCCACCGTGTTCATCACCAAAAGGTCGCGCGACATCCGTCGGCGCGCCTGGGCGGCCCGCCAGGCGAGTGCAATCAGAGCGACGCCGATGCCCAGTCCAAAATTGATGAGCCCCATTGTCGTTACGAGGTTGTAGCTGAGGACTGGCGCGATGAGGATTGTTGGCGATGGTTCCTGTGCCCATACGCGATGTAAAGCCCAGACACCGAGCGCCGGAAGCCAGAACGCCAGGATGAAGGCGAGCCGTGCGACGGTCTCGGCACTCAACAGGGGCGCCAACGCAACATAGATGAGATCGATTCCGAGGTTGGGAAAGGCGCCCCAATGGACAAAGTAAAAGGCGTTGAGCGGATCGGACGCCGGCATGCTGAGAATTGTCAGCCGAGCCCAGTGGTTTACGAGATCCACCGTGCGCGGGAAGAGGAACAGCACCGGTAGCGTCATTACCATGAGCAGAACAAAGTAGGCCGTGCGCAGGTCGAAGACCCTGGTCCATTCCGCCACCCGCTTCGCTTTCATCTGTCTCCCGGTCATATGATGCAGATTGGAATGCCCGTACACGTTTGTAGAGCTCGCCGACATCCTCGATCACGGCCCCTGGGCACGACAGAAATGGTAGCCGCGGACCCGCGCCACGATGGCGAGGGCGTAGATCACAGCCTGCAGACAAGCATCGGGTTATTAGAACGGGATACGAAAAAGCCACTGCGAAGGGCATCGCTCCTGAACAAATAACTCCACCGCAAATATTCACTCTTGGCACTTTTTTACGTTCGACGGTTCAAAAGTTGCATTTATAGTGAACTGCGATGACTATGATTGGTGCCCTGTGGCGGCTAACCTCGAGCGCTTCCGCCTTCGTCCTGTTGTGGGGCGATCGCTTGAAAAAGTCTGATTCAGGCGTCGGTTTTTGGCGTTTAGATTGTTTTCTTTCTCTCATTGTGATTCGAGGGCCGGAGTCCACGTCAGTCAAACTGTTAGACTCGATCCAACCTTCAGCAGCGAAACGGGGGATGTGCGCGCGCTTCATCCGTTCCGAGCTGACGATTGTTCTTGTCTTGACGACTGGCTCGCTCTCCAGTTGGCACGTGGGACAATTCAGATCCATTCTCGATTTTGACCATCGTTGCGCAAAGAGTCTGGCTTTGCGACGTCGAGCAGGTCTACCATTTTGATCAACTCGCAAGACTGCAGATCGATGCAATTGGCCACAATATCAACTTCCTTGGGCACTGGACATATCCTCCCCAATTCACCCTGTTAGTCGCACCCTTGGCGCTGCTTCCGGTTGCAGCTGCATATTTTCTGTTTGTTCGCGGGCAGTCTCGGCTTCTATCTCCTGAGGCGCTTGTTTTCTTTTTGGCGCTTCTCTTTTCTGCTACTCGATGCTGCGGCTTACTGACCGCGAAATTGAAACCGAATTAACAACTGACATTAACAGGGGCCGCCGTGGACAACGACAAACTCAATGAGCGCCTCACCTATCTGGAGGGCCAGGTCCATCGGCTGCTAGTTGCCCTTTGCTGCGCGCTCAACGTCATCCTTGACAGGCGACCCTACTTCTTCGCTCAGGATTGGATTGACGCCTTCATAAGAATGATGGCAACCGTCGCATCATCTTTCGTGGTGGGCTGGCCCATCGTGAGGTGGGTAGTCGCCAAAAAGGCAAAATAATACGCACCTCGAAGGTTCTATGTGATGGTCGGTTACGGTGATATCTATCGCGGCGCGATAGAAACAGCGTGCCTGTCGACTGATAGATGAGGAGGCCCGGGACCGCGCAAATTTCCAGACCGGACCCTAGCTGGCTCGGACGCCGCGAAAAATGGACGATGCCGGGATGGCGACGATCGAGATCATCCGACCGCGGTGATTGGCAAATATGCTAGCGGCGCGCGTACAGACCTTGCATCAATTGATGTCTCAGGATCAAGCGGCTGAACTCAGAGCTTTTGATGAGGCAGCTTCTTATACAACTCGATGACACCATCCATGTAGTTCTTTAGCGGGTTGTCTGCGCAATAACTGCGAATGGTTCCTTTCTGGGTGGCCACTCCGCCGGCTAATTCGCGCGGTGGGAGCTTGCTCGTCAAAACGTTCATGTTGAGGGCCGACATATACCCTTGAGCCCAGGTGAAAAACGTATCCTCAATTCCCGAATTAGCCCGGTACATATTACTAAATTGGGCGCACGTAGTCGCGCCGGGCCCTTCCACTGGGTCGGCCAATCCAGCAGTATGCGTCATGAGTAAACTCATTGTCATCAAAATTCGAATGTTCCGCATCGTGCGATCCCTCGTACCGCGGTTCACTGGTTTTTGTAGTATTTGATATCCGCTCCCATCAATCGAAGATCATTGAGGCTGAGCCAAGTCATGTCGGTGGGTGGCGTATTTACCATGCGGCGGATGATTGACGACGGGACAGTCAATTCTTCTGCGATACGCGCCATCGCCACGGTTGCTTTGCGAGATTCGTTGCCTTCCTCGGAGGCACCATGCACTCCAATGCGGGCGTGAACATACGCGGATTTGTGTCGCCGGCAGCGAAGACGAGAAAGCAGGCAGATGCGCAGGTAGCGTTTTGTCCGACATTCGTGGACAGCTTGGCAGACCTGACAAGGGCTGCCAATCGGACACCTTCCAGCAGGTTGCCGCCGTCCGAGTTCAACCGCACCGAGGTAACCAGTTTACCCGCGTCCGTCGCCGACTTGATGCGAGCGGCCACTAAATCGGCGTCACCTGATGCGATCGTGCCGGATACGGAAATTTCGACGCTATCGTCTTTGAGATTGACGGACTTTATCTCGGCAGCGGCTGCGATTGATACGCTCAGTGCGAGTCCCGCAGTCACAAGCCCGCAAACAATTCCCCACTTTTGTCGATCGGGGGTGCTCATTTCTTTGCGGGAGACAGCAATCAGCAGGCAATCTTCCATTGCAAATTCCAGCGATGTAATAAATTGGCTTGATGATACCGGCTTGCAACTGCCGATACGTCGCAGTTCATGCCCTTGGTCGCTCATCAACGAGATGCCTATCGAGGCCCATTTCTAAGTGTTCGATGAACGCCTTCACAATGGTAGGGGCACATGGTTCATCGGATGAGGCCACGACTTCCGTCGCTTCGATCAAGTCCGTCAGCCAGGTGATGCTGCGATCGGTGTTTAGTTGAGCAGAGCGTACCATCAGCCTGTCCGATACCGGTCTAACAGTGAGCCAAGAAAATGCTCATGCTGAAAAATACAGCCAAAGTCGTGACCACTTCGATCATATCCTTGCTCCCTGGTTCGAAATGCCGGGAAGGGCCGCTTCAAGGAAGTGACGGTAAATTACGTTAAGAATGACGGGTAACATGATCGCATTCCATTATTTGATTTTGGGAGATGAGAGCACCGGATTGTTTCCGGATGGCTTCGTCGGCCCGGCAAAATGGCTTCATTGCCTCATCCGTCATCAACAACCAATAGGGCGCCTACTGAGGCGCTGCTCGATAGCGCATCGGCAATGCGAAACGAAGCCGCCAAGCGGGGGCCTGACGGCTTCGCTTGAGTGGGTCGGGCCTTGGGGGGCCGGTGACTTCAACGTATCGCACCGCGGTTTGCGCGCAACGAGACTTGCGCGAACGGCGCGGTCACAACCGCGGCAAAGAGATCCGCGGAAAATCTCAGGTGGATTAGCCCAAAGACTGACTTTGGCGGTCTGATACGCTGGCAGCGGCCCTCACGCGGGTCAGATCAATGTTAACTCGACTTAGCCCGCCCTAACCGCGGGGCTGTTTCTGGTTCGCGGACCTCCGGCTGGCTCAGCGTTTCTGAGGCCGAGAACCGCAACTCAACGCCGACAAAAGCTTCAGCACAAGGACAATCATTATGCCAAGCTGGCTTCCAGCAGGAGAACCCGAGCAGGGCACTTAGTCCGATGACTGCGTTCTTACGTCCATTCAACATACGTGGGCTGCTTCAACCGTATGTGGCTATAAACCAGACCCACGCCACCGCCTGAGCAAGCAAAACAAGGATAGTAAAATTTCTCGGGTCATGCGCGATAGCCTCCCGTTTCAGGTCATTCGTCATCGCCTCGCGACGTGTTGCAACCGGAAGCCGCAATCAAAGCTAACCAGTTAGCTTAATGGCCTCGCTGGGTGTCTCATTCTCCACAAAATAAACCCCGTCCGTGGTGCTAGCTCGGACGGGGCGTTGGCTATGAAATCATCAAACCAATAGGACGCCTACCCTGAGGCGCCGAACGCATCCTAACAGCATACTGGCATACGTCAGCTTTGATCGCGTACGTAATACTACTGGCGGACACATCAGCTGCCGCAACGCACAGCGCCGCACAAGCGGAATATGACCGCTTGGCGGCATTGCACTCCTAGCCCCGGACACTGAAAATTCCGCCAACGATATGTCCGCATCATTCGTGCCAAATGTTCGGTAACATGCCCGCGAGCGGCACTCCGTAGGAATACGGAGATAACATCTGACGAACTTACAGGTGCTCCGCCACTCGGCGTCCGCGCTCGCGTCGGAGCGTCGGTAAAGTCCAGCCTGACATCGGTCCCCGCGGGGCCGCACATTCGACAAATGATGAGCTCTTTCAATGTCGGATAGCCGCAGGACGGGCCAGAGCACGGCTCCAAATCGGCCGAAAACAACATGGAGGCTGCCAGACACAGAGCGGGAATTCGCCGGCGGCGAACTAGAGCCCGCCGTCCCAACAAATTCAGGGGCCCGGTTCGTTACCGGGTCAAAGCAGCACGCCTAGCAGATAACTCAACGCCTTCGGGAGCCCGCAATCGACGGGGCTCCTTCGGCGGGTGTGGCAACGCCCCCAGTGGCAGCGGCGCAGAATTCCTTCTTGCGAACCCGATATATTCGCCTGACTGCTTTGTCGGTGTGGCCTCGGACGATTTGGGGAAATTGTCCGATGCTCATCAGTAGTGCTTCGGATTGAGTTGACAACAAAACTCCGGTGTCTGCGAAGACTGGCGGAGCGCGCCGGGCCAATACATACCTCGGCGGGTTTCAGCGTTAGCAAGCATGTGTGGCTTTCTCTACTCCGGCTTAAGTCTCGATGCTTTGACCACCGCTCCCCGCAGTTCGGAGTCGAATTTCTCAATTTTTGCGAATCCATCAGCCGATGTTCCCGTTGCTTGAACGCCGAACGCGGAGAGGCGCCTGCCAAACTCGGTGCTGCGTACGGCTTCGACCACAGCCTGGTTTAGCTGCGCAACAACCCCGATGGGCGTTTTGGCAGGAGCATAAACGCCATACCACTCGCCTCGCCACGGATAGATAAATCCATTACTTTTTGCTGTGTGATATTTGCGTTCAGCCCGGCATCCCGCCGGATTTGCGTCGGGCAAGAAGCCGCCCAGCCATGACTAAATTCGTAGCCACGCCATCGACGTCAACGGTACTTACTTGCCCCGTTGACCTTGGTAACCGAGAAAAATCTACGGCAGCAAGCCCTGCAGCTCCTAGAGCATTCTTGAGCGCTTCCGAAGCATCCTCGAACTTGTAGTCTCATCAAACGGGTGCCGGTTGGAGGGTTCGGCCGGGCCACTTGCCGAGCTAATTGATGCACTGCATAATATTGATGACTGGTACAGCAAACGGGACGATCTGCCAGGTCGCCCCGAGACATCCGCCGCTTGGCCGTGGCTGCAGGTTAAAAAATGAGTACCGATAAACTTCAGGCTCTACACAATACTGTAGCGGAAATTTTAAGCGAGCCTCCATCGCCTCCTACTTTCTTTGACGAGGAGCCGTGCGACGCAGCGCTGGCTAGTGAACAGGTTGCGAATGCTTCTGACAATGTTCGGCGAGGCATCGAAATTCCAGTAGAGCATTTCGGAAAGGCACCGTCTCGCGAATTTGGGATTTCACCAAGTGAGCGACATGGAGCGCACGCCGTCCGCGATGCCAAGAACGAAATCCCCAGCTTAGCTCGTCAAGCACTCGCGGAACAAATCCCAGTTGTCCGTCCGGTGGCTGTAGGAAATCAACTGGCTTCCAGGCTGTTGCACGAAGCCCCAGGCCCGCGGTCGGATCCGCAGACCTCGAGCGCCAACACGTTTCGCTCGGCGACCTCGGAAGGCCGGATTTGGCTTGGCGGGTGGGCGTTACGTGGCATCGCGGGCATCCTGCTGGCAGCGAGCATCGGTGCAGCTCTTATTTCGTGGTTAGGGTCGCCCGGCGATGCCGCGAAGACAGCTCTGACAGATTTTCCACAACCCGCGCCTCCGGCCCAGGCCGCGCCGACTGCTGCCGCCCCGCCACCCGAGTTGACGCCGTTGCTCCAATCGTTGGCGCGCGATCTTGCAAGCATGGGCAAGGAGATCGAGCAGCTCAAGGCCGGTCGCGATCAGATGGCCCGCGACAATGCGAACCTCAGCGAGCAGCTCAAGGCGAGCCAGGAGCAATTTGCCCGGGGCGTTGCGCGGATTTTCGAACAACTCAAGGCAAGTCAAGAACAAGCGGCGCGCGACAATGCAAATGTGGCCGAGCAGCTGAGGGGAATCCAGCAGCAGTTGACCAGCGTCATGTCCCGGGTCTCCGAGCCGAATGCGCCGCCCAAGACCGCCGCGGCAAGGCCACGGCCAACGCCCCCTTCGCCGCAGCAGGTGGCTCCCGCGGCGCGCCAGTCAGGGCCGGTACTTTCGACGGCGCAGCCCACAGCCCAGCCAAAGCTCGAAAAGCCAAAACCGCCTTCGACGTCGCGGCCGCCGCCCGCGCGCTAGACCAGGTCAGCGCGTTCACGCTCAGGTCGCTCCACTACAAAAAGCAGCGAATGGCCCTGCTTTTTACCAATCATCTCACCGCAACGTTGGGCCATCAGGAACTGCTGCGCAGTTCCTGACTTTGGGTAGTCCAAGTGCAATCCGCCGGCGTTGTTTGATCAGCTTAAGCAGCCACGGCTGTTTGATCTGATCAGAGGACAGAGACATTCTCGTCCCCAGCTTCGGATCGGCTTGACCTGGATCTTTGGCGCCCGCGCCTTCCATCTATCGATGGTAAGTACAACAGCTGACAAGACTCCACTGAATAAGTGACAGCTCAAAATATGGGAATATCAAACAGCAGGGGTTCAAAGAGCGCAACAGGGATCGTGGAGGCATTGCTGAAACTGCACGATTCAATGATGGGTTTCATTCCACATTGGTTTCGGCATGGAAAAGTCGCCCCATGGGAGGGATAGCTTTCCGGGCGAGTTCATCACCTGCTACTGACGATGCCGATATCGCCAGTCCAATCGCGGGGATTTCGATAATGAGACCCGATCGCAACGTGCGAAGCGAGAGCCCATCAACGACGTGAGCGCTAAATTTGGCGCCGCTCCACCACCTGCCGCTCACATTTGGGATCGCTATTTTTCTCCAGGTGCGACTCTGTTCTCTCCGGAAAACTACGGTAGTGATGTCTACTGTAGTTGTGCCCACGATACCGCAGCCTCCAGTTGGGGGTCTCACTCATTTGGGGGAGCCTCACGCGTCGGTCGCGAAAAGCCCCGCCAAGTTCGCTTTATCCGTGCTTTTGCCGGTTTGCGCAAAATAATCTACCTCTTGCGAGCCTCGGATCTATACGTGGTTGAGTTCAATTTCGGGAACCCAAGCTATGATCAACCCTCGCTAGCCTTAAGGAATCTCTTTTCCCCAGCGCGTTCATGATTAAGCGAGGGTATATCTATGGGGTATGGACCCTTGCGCGCATTTGCGGCAAATTGCGCGTAAATTAGGTTAAGGGATCGTTGCCAATCAAGCTCTCGGACATCACAACGGGGCAGGGCAGCTAAAATCTCTCAAGAACAAGACTGACTTTTTTTGAACAGGGAATTGCGACAGTGCGTGGTTTGCGAGACCACAGCATGAAACGGGCAGGGTAATGGCAGTCGGCGTCTTTTCACGGTAGGTTTTTATAGAGCACATGCGCGGTGTGTTTAATCGCGCGCCCGACGAACATCTTTGACGGGATCGATGTGCGTGTTGTGAATTGATTTTCGAGTGCGATCGCACCTGCTCTGCGGCAGCAGAGTCGAGGAGTGCATATTGGGTCGCGTTTTTTTTACCGCGAAGGCTGAGCCGGCTAAGGCGGAGCCCGCGATCAACTGGTCCGAGATCGAATCTCGTCTCCAGGAAATCTCAGCACCTGCGCGGGCCGGCGATTCCCCGGCCGAAGCGTCCCTCCCGGTCGAGGTGTCGGCAACGCTGGCGCACGATCCTGCATTGTTCGACGAACCATCCGCCACGAAGCATCAGCCGGTGGGCATTCCCGACGATCCGCTCGACTTGCTGTTTTCGCTAAGCGAGGCCGTCGTTTCGCTGTCACCTCATCAAGACACTATCACAGAATTCCAAGCTGCAGACCGCGGCTTCCGATCGATCGAATAACCAGGGACACTTTCGTCCAACGCGAATTTTACAAGAAGAATTTCGGAGTATTTATAATGGCGAGCGCCAGCGGCACCATCACTCTCATCGGCACCAGCGGCAGCGACAACTACGTTGGCGGATCAGGCAACGACACGCTCTCGGGCGGTGCTGGCGATGATCGGCTTAACGGTGGCTCCGGGATCGATACGCTCGATGGAGGCAGTGGTTTTGACACTGTCCTCGGTGGGTCGGGATCGGACACCCTTATCTATAAGGCATATGAGAATCAATACGCTCTTAGTGGAAGCTTCAGCTACAGCGGCACCAACAGTCCGACGCTTACGAACGCAACATATTCCACTACGATCGGAACCGGCTTCACTGGCTATGACTCGTACGACGGCGGCAACGGGGCCGCTACGGGGGGGTCCAAAGTAGCTGGTACGAACGACGTTGATACTCTTCAAATCTGGCTCAGTGCCAATCAGCTTAATACTCAGGCAATTTTGGACGAAATCACCTATTACAGAGAAATTTGGGTGCCTGCGCATCTTAATGCGCAAACTGGCCAGGGAGACCAGACTTTCTACACATTTAAGACGCTCAATCTGAAAGTCAGCGCGATTGAGAACGTTTTGGTTCTCGATAGTACAGGACACGTTCCAGTTACCGTCAACATTGTCGATTCGTCCTTGAATGATGGCGACAACTCATCTGTCGTCACCTTTAATTTCGCCGGGCCGGTAACCGGATTCTCTGTGAGCGATATTGCTGCGTCCCACGGCACGATCACGAATTTCACGATGATCGATGCCTCGCACTACACCGCAGTGTTCACGGCTGACGATGGCTTTGATGGGCAGGGTGTCGTCACTGTGGCGGCGGGCAGCTATATGGATTCCTCTGGCAATCTGGGCTCCGGCGGCTCCGATTCCGTCACCGTCGACACCGTCAATCCGACGGTCACCGTCGACCTGGTCCGCAGCTCGTTCTCCGATACCGATAACACCTCGCTGGTCACCTTCACCTTCTCGGAGGTGCCGACCGGCTTCGAGCAGGCCGACGTCACGGTGACGGGCGGCTCGCTCAGCAACTTCGCCGTCAGCCCGTCCGACGCGAAGGTCTACACCGCCACCTTCACGGCCGCCGACAATTCAACCACCCCGGTCTCGATCTCGGTTGCGGCGAACGTCGCCACCGACCCGGTCGGCAACCAGAACACGGCCTCCAACGAGGACACCGCGACCGTCGACACCGTCAATCCGACGGTCACCGTCGACCTGGTTGCCACATCGCTGAGCGATGGCACCCCCAGCTCGAACGTCACCTTCACGTTTAGCGAGTCGCCGATTGGCTTTGCGATTGGCGACATCACGCCGGCCAACGGTACCATCACCAACCTGGTGCAGGACACCGCCACTACCTGGCACGCCACCTTCACGGCCACCGACGGCGTTTCTGCGGCCGGATCGGTGTCAGTGGCCGCCGGCAGCTATACCGATGCGGCCGGCAACCTCGGCGGTCTAGGTTCCGACACGGTCACGATCGACCGGCTCAATCCGACATTTACAAGTTGGACATACGATACGTCAGGCGGCTCAAATAAGCGCATCGTAGTAACCGGGATCGACGATCCAAATGCGACCTTCAGTATTTTCGACAATACGACGGGTACCAATCTGACTTGGGCCTCAATAACGAAAGTTGGCACCACATGGACTTTCAACAGCATCAACAACGGAGCAACTATTCAAAACGACTCTATCACCGTAACGATAACTGATACGGCAGGAAATTCATCTGCACAGACCCACAAGGCGCCGGCGGGCGTCGCTGGCCAGCCGATAAATCTAGGATTGTCGAACCCAAGCGACGCTTATGGCGACATCGTTGTATCAATTGCAGCACTTCCATTGGGCTGGACATTGAATGGCGGCACACAAAATGTCGACGGCTCGTGGACGGTGACGGGCGCTAATCTCGCGTCTCTCACGGTAACAACACCAGATGATTTTGTAGGTGCACGGTTGCTTAATATTACGCAGACGTGGAGCAATCTGGATGGGCAAACAAAGACCCTCATCATTGCAGACAACATCGAAGCCTATGCGCCTGGCTCGCCGATCTTCGCCATCTCGGGCGACGATAATCTAACGGCTTCGAGCGGCGACGATTTGCTGGTGTTTGCCCAACCGATTGGTAGCGACACGATCTACAATTTCGACATCGCGCATGACCAGATCGACCTGATCGGGTACGCCGGATTCACGGCCTTTGTTGATGTTCAATCGCACACGATCAATAATGATCTCGGCGATGCCGTGATCACGTTGGGTGATGGCCAGTCGATCACGCTGCGCGGCGTCGATGCGAACTCGCTCTCTGCCGATGATTTCGTGTTCGACCAGACGCCAGTTGTGCTGAACAATGGCAGCATGATGATCAGTGACGGAGCGTTCATGCCGTTGAGCGGCACTATCGAAAACACCGGAACGATCGAGTTGAGCTCAACGGGTAATGAAACGGAGCTCGAGCTCATCGAACACGGCATCACGCTCCAGGGCCACGGGCAAGTCATCCTGTCCGACAGTGACCATAACGTGATCACCGGAACGGTCTCGGACGTCACGCTAACGAACGTGGACAACACAATCTCTGGCGCCGGTCACCTTGGTGACAGTGTGATGATCCTGGTCAACCAGGGCACGATCATCGCCACTGGCACCAATTCCCTCGAGATCGACACCGGTGAAAATACCATCGTCAATTCCGGAACCCTTGAAGCAACCGGCAGCGGCGGGCTGGTTATCGAGAGCAATGTCGATAATTCCGGGCTGTTGTGGGCGAACGGTGGCAACATCGCGGTCCATGGCAGCGTCACCGGCGGTACCGCGTTGATGGATGGAACGGCGACCATCGAATTCGGGGCCGCGGCATCTACGAACGTCACGTTTGATGCCGGCGCAACTGGCACGCTGAAGCTTGTCGACTCTTTCGACTTCAGCGGAATCGTTTCGGGCTTTAACCAGGATGATCATATCGATCTTCTCGACATAGCATTTGGGGCGGGTACAGCCGCAAGCTATGTCGAAAACCAGGCAGGGACCGGCGGCACGCTGTCGGTGACCGACGGCGCGCATACGGTAAACATTGCGCTGGTAGGTCAGTATTCCGCCGACGATTTCACCGTTATGGCAGATCAAACCACCGGCACGCTGCTGTCCTTTAAGGACGATCTGATCTGAGCTGCCTGAGCGATAGGGCCCGTTTCATTTAAGCATATCAGCGGACCAACGTTGGCGCCGATAAGACGTGTAGCGATTTGGAACGCCTCCGAAGAGGACGCGAGCCAAGCCAAAGGACGCATGCAATATCTAACGGCTCGATTCCGATCTTCCAACCGCCAATCCGCTTCCTTGCAGACGCGGTGCAGTTCGCGGTGATGCGCCCGGCACAGCGGGACCGTGAACTCCTGTGCGGCGCAAACGGCAGGTGCTGCAGGGCTCGCAGCCGCAAGATGTTTGGCCACAACCGCAGGTGCTGCTTGTCCCTTAGTCGTTCGACCTCGGGGCCAGCATGCCTTTATCGATGCGGCAGCGGGGTGCTTCGCTCGCAATCGGACGCGTCGGCTTCCTTGAGGTCCTGATCCGGTGGCGTCTGTAGCCAGGCGAGCCGGCAGTCTGAGTTCCCATCAGCCGGCGTCAAGGGTGTTTAACGGGTTAAGAAACTTGCGATTGATTTCGAGAGCTCTCTTGTCCAAGAGCATACCGGTGAGTGTGCGCGAATGAATCTTTATGGCTCTGTCGACTAACTTACGAAGCAGCCCTGCATTCTGACGTGCTGGACCGGCGCGCGGGCTTAATCGACGCCGTCATGCCGCGCTGGCTGGCATCCGTAAGTCCTAGCCTTTTCGGCCTTGTCGTAATGCTCAGGGGCTAGCACATGAAGGGGCTCAAGCTTTTTGTGGATCGGTTCAGTGAGGGCTGTCTCGCCGCAAGTTCGGCCTGCTTCACATAGTATTCAGCGGACGGCACGACATTAGTCTCCCGAAAAAGACCTTTTATTCCATTGGAGTGAATCACAAGCTACAACTCAATAAAAATTCATTGATCCGAATTTGGTCTCCCCGAAAGTCTGCTTGGGACACTTGGGTACGGATGCGCCCGGGAAAAATGGATGGCGTTCTGGAATTGTGGGCACCCGAACTGCGGCATTTAAACCCCTCACGGTCCTTTGCCCCCGCGTTGGGGCGTTTGGGCCTGCTTATGGCGTCAGTACCATCGGCGCCCGTTCGAAGAACGGCCGGACATCAGCGCCTCGCTTGCCGCAAGTCTGACAGACGAATAGCGGCTAGGGTCAGGTAGTCGGACCTAATGGGGCCAGCGGTCTGCATGGACCACAATATGGTGCGCACACTTCTAGTCGGGCAGCCACCAACAGATATTGTTGCGGTGCGCGCGCAAGCCAGCCAGTTACAATTTCCGCCGCTGACAAAACGCAGAGGTGTCGTGGCGTCCGCCACCAAAAAAGACTGCGACGGTTCTCGACAACCGCATCAGAGGCCGCGCCATGGCATTCTGGCGCGTGCCCTGGCGCGGTTTGAGAATTGCAAAGTGAACAGGATCTGGCAGGCCTGACGCCAGAGCGTGGCCTCGTAGCGGCTGAGACGATCGAGCGGAAAAGTTGGTAAATTGGCCAGCCGAAGATACGACTGTATCACACCAGCAAACTCGTGGGAGTCGTCTTGCGATTTTGGCAAGGCAGCGTTCGGAACCTCCTCGCCGTCAGCCTCGTCGAAAGTCGTTGGCGCGGACATAGCGACCGCCCCATCATAGAGGCCGTCGATGATTTTTTGCCGCTCATGATGGGCCCGCCGTGCTTGCCGGAATTGCAGGAGGTGAAGGGCTTGAATCCTGAACAGGCCGCTCTCAATTGCGGTGGCCCGACGTAGACGCCACAGGAGGCTTGCCAGTCGCAGCACGAGTTCGCGTTCGACTGCTGACGTTGCGTCAAAGTCGGCGGTGACCGCCATCTCGAAGGCGGCATAGTCCTCGGCATCCTCAAGCGCACCGATAACGGTCTCCGCGGTAAGCCCATGGCGGATAGCGTTGCGGCGCGAGTGCTGCTTGCCTTCTTCGGTCACCGGTCCCGTGCTGAGTTTTGCATTGCGCCGATTGGCGTCAATTTGCCGAGACGACGTCATCGTACCCCCGGTTGGACAATTAGCTTCGTTTCGTGATCTCGAGACGCTCCGCTCAAGTCAGGTTGGCCCGCAATGCTGTCGCCATCGCCGGAATCACCAACCATCTCTTCAGGCACACGCGGGTGGGTCTTGTCCCAAAGCGCCTTTGCGACCTGCAGCGGCTCAATGCACTTGAGCTGCCACCAGAGGCGCTCGTTGCCCCGCCGATGAAGTCATGGTGGTGCAGTCGGCAGACCGGCACGGTGAAGCGATCACTGACCTTTCGCCCTACGGTCCAGTTTTCGGCAAACTTGATGTGATGGGGGTCCGATGGCGTGCGGGCCACAGACGAGGCAGGCTTGGCCTGCCACGAATTTCAAATGCCCGCGGTCGCGCTCTCTGGTTGGTTTGGCCAGCATCGTGACTTGCCCGGCAGTGATGGCAACGGAGGGGGAGGGGACCGCGGCGTCAGCGGCCCCTGAGCTTAAAGCACCGCCCGCCTTGTGGTCGGACGGCAATCTCTGCTTGGTGTTCGAACGATCGGAGGCCAAGGAGTCTAGCTCGGCCAGCCTTGCCGCGAACGCGATCTCAACCGCCACAGCGTCTGCATGGCTAAGGCCGCTCTTTCGGGGCAGCGCGGCATAAGCCCAGGCGGTCAATGCGGTGACATCCACCAGTTCGCCAAGCTCGCAAATGAGTTGAGACTTGAGGGCTGCCGAGGCATCTGCCGCCAAGAGGGTGGTCTTTGCCTGATTTTTTTCGTTGGCCGCCGGTCTTCCCGCAGGCCTGCCGGCCAATTTTTGAGATTCGAGGACCTGAGACGCGTCCGAGGTCTTTGAGCGTATCGGTGGGTCTTCTGAGGGGGCTGGCGGAAGCTGCCCCAAGGTAAGGTCCGGCGCATCCAAATCATCCTCGCCGGCAATCCCGACCAGGGTGAAAAGGGCGTAGCGCCGGGCGTAAGTGAGGGCGGCCCCCATCCGGTGTGGGGCAGCCGTCTCTGAGGCCAGACAAACCGGCCAACCGACGAAACCCATTCGCCGGAGGCGTGCAAGAGCGTGGTGGTCAGTCTGATGAGGCCGCTGTCTCGGTCGATCACGGTACTTTGCACCGTCGCAATCTCATGCTGGCCAAGGCATTTGCGGACAATGTCGAGGCCGGCCGACAAGGATGCGTAGCGAAAGGTCCGCTGGGCCTCCCTTGGAAACGGAGACTGAAGGGTGGCGGTTAACGACTTTTCCGGGTTGGCGATCTCGGATTGGGCCTTGGCGAGTGCCGCCGCCAGCGTGCCGACCTTATTGCTGGACCGCTGCATGGCCGGGCTCCTCTCTCACGATATCGAAGCTGATGGCCCCGGACTTCGAACGCTTGGCCCGGATGCCGTGGCCACTGGCTTCTTTGGCATCCTCCGGCACCAGCGCCTTCAATTCGACCTTTGATCGCTCATGGTCGAGCGCCGCCTGCCGGGTTTTCTGAAATAGACTGCGCAAGGTTGCAATCGCGAGCACACCAGCAGACATTACGTCGCTCCGAACCGCCGCCAAGTCTGCGCTACCGCTGTTAAGTGGCTGTTCGGTCCGTCCGTCATCGACTTGCACGACCGAAAGTCGCACCGGACTGCGTTCACGCGTGAGAACACGGGCTATCGCTTCGACGATTCTTGCATTTTCGCTGGCCGAGCCAACGGCGATGCGAAGTGTCACGGGTCGCAACGTTGAGATCAGGATGCTGGCAGCGATAGCGGCGACCAACAGGCCCGCGGCAGCCATAGTGTAGAGAAGCCTGCGCCGATATTTGTGCCTGCGCCGCCTTGATCTCCGCGATTTCGTCTTTATCGCCATAAAGTCAGACCTTTAATGACCACACCGTCAAAGCATGTCGGCATCCTCAACAATAGCGTTAAGCGGCATTCCGGAGCAGGCGAACATGAACCAATCTCATCCACCAAATGGTTACGATGCGGGACGTTCGATGGTGTCAGGCAATGTTGGAGCGGAATAGGCAATCGCGATCTGCGACATGCTCCCACGTGCCTAAATGCGCTTGAGGGCGGCGTTGAGGCGTCCGGCTAGTACCCGGAATCATAGCTGGGTGATACGTCGGCCTTTGAAGGGTTGCTGGCGGACCTTTTTCTTGGTCCAGACGAAGGGCTCGGCTCTGTCATTATAGGCCTTGATGTAGGCATCGATGTGCTGCTCGAGCTGTTTGAGACTCGTGAAGGAGGCGCCGCTCAACGACTGCCCCTGCAAGATGGAAAACCACACCTCGACCTGATTGAGCCAGGACGCGCTCGTGGGCGTGAAGTGAAATTTCACATTGGGATGCGCCTTGAGCCATTCCTCGTTCTTCTTATGGGTGCTGAGATTGTCGAGAATGACGTGAAGCTGGCGGTTCGGAAATGCTGCGGTCAAGCGATCCATGAAGTCGAGGAACTCGACCCGGCGACGTCGTTTCGAATGCGTCGCAAGGATCTTCCCGGTGGCGACTTCCAGCGCTGCAAACAGCGTGGTCGTGCCGTGCCGCTTGTAGTCGTGGCTTTGCCCGGTCAGGGATCTGCCGTTGGGCAGTTTCAGATAGCCCTGCGCTCGTTCCAAGGCCTGGATCGAAGGCTTTTCGTCCACGCAGAGGACGATGGCCTTCTTGGGCGGGGCGACATAGAGGCCAACCACGTCGGCGGCTTTGGCTGTAAACTGCGGATCGTTACTCTCGCACCAGGACTTGCGAGCGGCGAGATCGATCTTGTTGCTGCGCAAGAACCGCCAGGCATATTGTACGTCGACATCGCCAAGTTCCCCAGCCAGCAGGGGCCCAGTCCAGCGCGCGTACCCGGCGGGAGGCGGCTTATCGAGCAACTTTAAAATCCGTTTGTCGGTGACCTTCGTATAGATCGGCTGCTTGCCCGGCAGAGGCTTGCTTTGCAGACCTTCAAGACCGTGATCCGCATAGCGATGCCGCCAAAGGCTGACGATCCGTGGCTGGACCCCAACCTCCTTGGCGATCGATCGGGTGCTGCGCCCGGCCGCTGCCAGCAGGACGATCCGTGCCCGCTTCAAATCGCGCTGCAACGTCACCGGTGAGCGGCAACGTTCCTCAAGCACCTTGCGATCTTTCCTCGAAAGGTGGACTTCTCTTGCTTCGGGTATCATCCCGATGTTGAATCATGACTCACTTCCTAGGGAAAGTGGGTACTAGATCAACAGCAAAATTCGCAGCGCAAAATAGATCCACATCGCAAGCAGGACAATCGCGCTGGCCCTCCAGGCGAGCGAGCGTTGTTTGCTATCGATTGCGCTCACCAGTCCTGCACTGGCAAAGCACGTCACCAAAAAGACCCACGATAGCAGCACAATAGCAAGGTCGGCATGGCGAAGCGGCAAGGCGAGTGCGATCAAGGCATAGAACAGAAACTGCAGATCGAATGAGCCAGGGATGTCGGATCCCGTTGCGCCCCTGGCGCCACTGCGCGACGACCACAGCAAAACGACCAGGCCAAAAATAGCCAAAATAAACACTGGCAATAGAACAATCTGGGCGGACATGTCTGAGCCTCGTCAGAGCACCGGGGGCGTCTCGAAGATGCTCTGATCCCGACAACGGCTTCGATGACGAAGGGTTCCCCGGCGGAACCAACAGACATTTGAGCGAGCTTTCCGAGAAGGCGACCGGTCCCTGAAGCTGCTGGATAACGCTGGCCCCAAGGGCAATCTTAACGCTGAGGGCCCATGAAACGACGGGCATGTTCGACGCAGAGAATGCGGTGATGCAAACTGGCAATCCACTGGCGACCAGAAACGGTCAAGCTCAGATACTTGATGCCGTCTTCAATATGCATCGAGACGCAATTCCAAAAAAGATCGGTCCTTGTCAATCAGATCCGCCGCGAGGAATAGCCAAGTTGCCGGTTCATCCCGATTTCCTCGAATTCGACGTAGAGCGCGTTGGCCTTGCGGGGGACCTTGGATCGCCGAGCTGGCCGATCAGGTCGGTAGCCTGCACCAGTTTTGGCTCCAGGCGGACTGTTTCAGCGGTTTGGTCAATCTTTGCAGAAAACCGGGTCAGCTCTATTGCCTGTGCGACGCGCGATGCATCCACCAGAGGGGAGCTGCCAAGTCGTTCCATCGCAAACATCTTGGATCGATCAACGTGGTAAGGCGTAAGTGCTGCATCTGATGCGCCGCGCGGCAATGTAATCTTTGCCGACCCACTTGGCGCCGTCAGTAATGATCGACAGCACTGCCGCCTAGTTAGGCGGCAAGACAAGGTCGGCGTGCCGGCTATCCCGTCTTAAAATGATAATCGAGCCGTTCCGGGTCGTGAACCTGGCCCCGAGCAATTTTGGTATCTTCTCCATGAGCGGGGACGGCAGTGGGATCGTTGCAATACCGACCGTGTCGCCGACGTTGATCGCGGGACCAGGCTTGGCTGCGGCCGGAGCGGGCTTGATAAAATCCCGGATCAACCGAATTTCTTCGGGTGTCAGATTGAGCGCGGCTTGCTCGGTTCGGGGGGGCGGTCCGCCGCTGTTCGCTTCAGCACCGGATTTGCTGCGGAGTTCCCTTTGCTGGTCAGCATCCTGCTTTGCTTTTTCTAAAAGATCCGCCCTGGCTGCCCGTTCCCTGAGGGGCGAGAGTTCGCGTTGGAGGGTTGCGATTTCCGATTTTAGGGATTTGATCTGGGTGAAAGCAATCACAGCTCCCGCGCAGATCACGAGCACGAGCAGGGTGAGGATGGCGATGGCCCCGCCGCCGAATTTCCCGGTCTTGCGTGCCACCCTTGGGTTCGAGGCATCTCGCTCCAGATGACGTTGCCAGATGGTACGGACTTGTCGAAATACGGCAGCGATCGCGCTGCCGAAGCTGTATTGTCGAGGCTGCGCCCGCGTAACGGGCCTGGCCGCAGATTCGAAGCCGTGCGCTAAAAACGCGGGTGCGTCAGACCGATCGGATTCCCTGCGAGCGAGCTCGATTGGCTCGCCGCTCCGCACGTCGGCATCACCAATCGCCGGGGCAGGGTGAGCGATACTTTCGCGAGGCAAGTCGTCGTAAGGCTCTTGATCGTCTAAGGCAACTGGGCCTACCGACGATATATTCTCGCTGTACGCCGCTTGCGCATCTCTTACATCTTCGGATCTCTCCGGGCTAACAACATCAGCACCTCGCAGCTCAAGATCGAAAATTGTCAGACGCTCCTCGGTGCCGATGAGATGATCGATCATTTTTAGTGAAGGGGAGGGAGATGGTGCGGGAAGATCAAGTGAAGGCTCATTCGAGGCTTCCAAAGCCCTTAACGCAGATCGGCCGGCGTCGGTAATCAGTAATCCGTCGCCTTCCGGTACAACCAGCCCCGACTGAAAAATATCAATTTCATCGAGCGCCGAGGCGGCGCCTTCCGATTGATCGTCGCCGGCGGTCAATGCCTCGACTTCCTCCTTCAGGTCATCAAGAGAAGCGCGGCCGCCAGAGCGCCTGGCCAGGACTGTGAGGATCGCCAGCTTGAATTGCACGCTCTCCCCCCGCGATGGAGCAAGACTGTCTGATTCGGGCGTCCGGCCATTTGGATAACGCGATCGCGGCGTAATTTATACTGGCCGCAGACCGTACTCGGTCGAGGAAACGCAGGTGTGGCGGCAAAGCCCTTGATAAGTAACCCGCCCTCTGGCACTTTTGCGGCGAACTACCTCCGCCAATCGAGGTTACCATGCAAAAATCATTGCTTGCGATCGTTGCCGCTTTTTCCTTTTTAATTGCTACCAGCGAAGGTGCTATTAGCGGCCCATATCCGTTCGGTGACGAACCGTACACGCTCAATTGGGGATATTACCCTCAGATCGAAAACGGCTGCTGGAAGTGGAATTGGCAGCTAAATCAATATAACGATCACTGCCCGGTCTACGTGCACCCGAAGGCTTACATGTACCCGCGTTCTTCACGCGTGGTCCTTCGCACCAAAGGCTAGAACCTCTGCGGAGCCGCTTCGGCGGCTCCGTTAACGCTTGAATGATTCGGCTATAAAATCTGCAATCAAGAATGCTGGATCGTGCAAGCGATCTGGCTGTGCTTTCCGAAATTCAGCAGTGCGTTCTCGCGGAAGCCATCGAGCCAGACGCCTCGGCCCGCATAGCGATAGCCGACGCCCATTGGAATCATCCTGACATGCGTTGCGCCGCGATGGCCTGTGTACAGCGATGCGGTAACCACCTCGCCAACGACGCTGACGGCAATCGGGCAGAGCGGATAAGACCGCCCGTTCTCGCAGGTAAAGACGATTTCCGAACAACGGCCCACGGCGCCCGGACCCGACGTCATGATGCCCAGGTCTGCAGCAGCGGCCGAAAGTGGATTACTGATAAACACAAAGCTCGCGCAAAGTGCGGTTGCAAAAAACTTGTAAAATCCGGCGCGCATAGTTGCCCCCAGTGATAACTGTCGTTAACAGAGCAAACATCTCCAAGAAGGTCAATTAGATCTTGGGCTTCCCGCTATGTTTGAAACTGGGGTGTGGCTATCCGGCCGACCAAACACTGCGCGGTCAACTGGGTCCAGTTTGAGATGCCGTAACCTTCACGGTGCCTTCCGATAGTCCAAGGAGATGGGCTATTTGCCGGTTGGTGGATCCGAACCATCTCAACAACAGGAGGCGATCGCCCGGCCGGCAGCGGCAAAACTGCAGCGCCCGTGGGACTCTTGGCTCGTCAGATCAATGGCAATCGCGATCAGCCGGGCGCGCATCGCTGCGGCGTTGCTGCCTCAACCAGGTTCGGTGATATGGTTTTCGTCCTGCAACGATCGGCACTTAACGTGAAGGATCCAACCGGCGGCGAAAAGTCCGGGCAGTATCCAGAGTAGGCGGCGGATTATTCCAGGCGTCCTTCGCCGTTTGCGCGTAGGCAACCAGATGGAAGAGTGGCCCGCCGAACAATTCCCGGATGCCGGCGGGAATTAGGGGACGACCTGTCAGCGACGATCAGGGGCAAATTCGGATGCTCATTCTGTTGTGATCCATTTGACACCGGCATCCATCACCTTCCGGAAGAACATCAACGACCGGCGCCTATTCGGAAGGAATTTAAAGGCTGCGATATAAACAACACACACGCTCAGGATTATTGTTTGAAAACAATCAAAGGCTTAAGAGACTTTTTTGAACCGCAGTTCAGCTGCCAATTTACCATCAAGCCAGACCTAGCCCTTTTCTCTAGTATGGAACCCTATTTTACGTTAGGGAACTCTATTGCCAAGTTTTCCTGATTTTTAACCTTTTTGAGGGCCGATGCTTTCAGCCTCCCAGAGCGGATTAGATTCGCCCTCGCAGTTCGGCGACCCCTCTAGAACTGAGGGCACAGCAAAAGGTAGTGGGGTCGTTATCCCCGATGCGCAATTGCTGTTTTCAGGTGACTTCAAACGGGCTGGTCTGGACCTAGTTCTCTCGCAGGACGATCGTCACTTTTTGGTTCGGGATTACTTCAAAGGTGAAAGCAGGGCGACGTTGCTGGCGCCGGACGGGTCTAGTCTCTCTGGCGAAATCGTCAATGCGCTCACCGGTCACGTCGAACTAGCCCAGGCCGGAAGTCGCGCAAGCGCCGCAACGATCATCGGCACCGTTGTCAAACTGACAGGCGATGCCACGGCTGTCCGTAATGGCGTCGTCGTGGTGCTTAACATCGGCGACAAAGTCTACAAGGGAGATGTCGTTCAATCCGCCAGCGATTCGGCGCTTGGTATTTCGTTTATTGATGGCACGGCATTCAGCCTCGGGCCCAACGCGCGCATGGTGCTTAACGACATGGTTTATGATCCGAACGGGTCATCAAACAGCTCGCTCCTTAGTCTGGTACAGGGCACGATTTCGTTTGTTGCAGGCGAAACTGCGAAAAACGGGAATATGAAGATAGACACGCCGGTTGCCACAATGGGTATTCGTGGCACGGCCGTCGTCGTTGAAATGACAGCCAACAACGGCCCGGTGAAATTCTCGGTCGTGGTCGAGCCCGGCGGCCATAGCGGTTCCGCCGTTCTGCTGGACAAGCTAACGGGTTTGGAAATTGCCGCGGTCGACAAGCCGGGCACGTTTACGATGGTCTCGGCGACCGGCATCAATCAGCCGCTCAGTATTCTTGAGGTACAAAAAACCGCTAACGATCTGCTGAACGAACGGGACGTCATCAAGGTAGCGTTTTCGATCGCCTTTCCCCAATTCAACATGGATGATGCGAATCCGAAGACCAAATTTGCATTCGGCTCGAGCGGCAACAATCTGGCCGGCGATGGCCAGTTGCCGCATCCCTGGGGTGGTGAGTATCCCGAGCTCAATTTGGCTGGCGGCCGAAGTCTTCCTGGTTTGAAGTATGGTTTTAATTTTGAGTTTCCAGAACTGCTCATTCACGTGGCACCTTCAAGCACAGCAGGAGTGCTCGTTGAGGATGCGGTGGCGCAGGATCAGATTCTCGCAACATCAGGAACGCTCGTCTTCCAGGCTCTCGACCCGAACGATATCAAGACTACGACGTTTGCGCTGGTACACTCCACGGTGAACGCGGCGCTGCCGGGCTTTAACAATGACGTCAGCCAGATCGGTACCTTTGCCGTGCCCAACGGGGGGAGCACGGTCATCACCGGAATCAATACCACGTCGACCACTGTCGACTGGAACTTTACGCTTATCAACAGTAACGCGGTCCTGCAGTCCCTCGCCATGGGCCAGGCGCTGACGGAGGTCTACACCGTCACAGTCACGACAAATGACGGTACGCAGCTGACCCAGGATGTTACGGTAACGCTGATCGGTGTCAATGATATCCCAACCTTCGTATCCTCGACCAATGATGCGCTCACAGGTATCGAGGATTCGCAGGAGAACAAGCTTTCGGCGTCAGGTACGATTACGTTTCGTGATGTCGACCTGATCGACACGCATTCAGCGACCTATGTACTGAAGTCGTCGACGTCCAGTCCGCATCTTCCGGGCTATACCGACAACGTCAGCCAGATCGGATCGTTTGCCCTGACCGGAGTCAGCGAAAACATCACCGATACTGACAACACAGCCAGCGTGGGCTGGAGTTTTACGCTTTCCAACAGCGACCCGGTGCTGCAGTCACTGGCTTCGGGCGAGACATTGACGCAGGTCTATACCGTCCTCATTTCCGACAACAACGGTGCACAGGTGACGCATGACGTCACAGTTACGCTGGTCGGTACGAACGATGCGCCGATAATCACCGCGCAGGATCTCATTGGATCCGTCAGTGAGCAGGTCACGCCGGCTGTCAATCTCACGGATAGCGGCGTCATCACGTTCACCGACGTAGACCTCACGGACGTACATCTGGTTTCTTCGACCGGCACCCCGATGGGATCCGTGCTGGGCACGCTCACCGCGGTCAAGATCAGCGATACCACCGGTACGGGCACCGGCGGCCAACTGACATGGACCTATACGGTTGCAGATTCCGCCGTGGCCTATCTCGCCGCCGGCCAGACCAAGGTCGAGAGTTTTACCATTACGTTTAGCGACCAGAACGGCAGCGTGATCACCAGGCAGATTTACGTCACCATCTACGGCACCAACGACGCTGCGGTGATCGGCGGGGTCTCCGTCGGCGCGGTCACCGAAGAGGTCGGCGTCGTTGCCGGCCACCTGTCCACCAGCGGTGCGCTCTCCATTTCCGATGCCGACCAGGGCCAGGGCAATTTCGTGGTCCAGACCGCGACCATCGGCAACCACGGCTACGGCACCTTCACGCTCGATGCCGTTGGCAACTGGACCTACACGGCCGACAATAGCCTGGCTGCGATCCAGCAGCTCGGCGCCGGCCAATCGATCACCGACAGCTTCACCGCGGTCTCTTTCGATGGTTCTGCCAGCCGGATCGTCACCGTCACCATCTACGGCACCAACGACGCTGCGGTGATCGGCGGGGTTTCGACCGGCGCGGTCACCGAAGAGGTCGGCGTCGTTGCCGGTCACCTGTCCACCAGCGGCGCGCTCTCCATTTCCGATGCCGACCAGGGCCAGGGCAGTTTCGTCGTCCAGACCGCGACCACCGGCAACCACGGCTACGGCACCTTCACGCTCGATGCCGTTGGCAACTGGACCTACACGGCCGACAATAGCCTGACCGC
>NZ_JAFCLU010000036.1 GCF_018130385.1 Bradyrhizobium sp. AUGA SZCCT0283
AAGCAGAGAACCACCAGACCAGAAAAGTAGCGCGAACCATGGCGTTTCGGCTTGAAGTCGGCGACCTTGAACCGATTCGGATCGGCCGCCAATACTGCAAACTCACCGGCGACGGCAGTTAAGCATCCTCACCGCACCTCATGGCGTCCAGGCGCCGTCGCCACGACTGCAATTCACTTCAAGCGCAAACCTTCACTCATCCAGTTTCTTGCTCAGTTCAGGATCGAGCTTGTTCCGGTGTCGACAGACTGCGGCTCGCTCTCAAAGTCTGAGAGATCATCGCGTCGGCAAGATGCCAGCGGCGGCTCAATCGGCTTCTGAACGCGCCGATCAATCTGCGTTCTTTCTCCAGCGCGCCAAGGCCGCGGCGAGTTCGGTGCTGGACAATGGCCGGGGTAGTACCTCGGATATTCCTGCTTCAGCCAGCGCGTCGACGCTTATATCGATCGTGGACCCTGTGGCGAGGATCAGGGGCTGCCGTGGCGCAATCTCGTGTAGCGTGCGCGCCAGATAGAGGCCGCCTTGGGTATGCGATGGGTGGCTGACCAGGATGATATCGAACCGGCCGGGCGTCGAACTGCACGCCGCGAGCGCGTCTGCCAGGCGCTGGAATCCGACGGGCTCGTATCCAAGCGCCGCCAGCATCTCCTCGTCCCGTAGCAACCGCTCCTGTTCACTCTCGACGACCAGTACCGTTTCGCCATGCCCCAGGGGCAGCATTGCCGCCCCGGCCACCCCGGTGCCGCCTGCCCTCGTCGCGGGCAGCCATACTTCGAAGCGACTTCCGTGTTCTGGTTGGCTCTGCACATTCATCGCGCCCTCATGGTCACGAACGATCTCGCGCACGGTTGCGAGGCCCAGTCCTGTTCCCGCCAAACGGGTCGTAAAGAACGGCTCGAACAATCGTTGCGCCACGCTTTCGTCGAAGCCGCGGCCAGTATCTTTGACAGCCAAGCACACATAGCGACCCGGCGTGAGCTCATCATGGCTTAACGACAAGAAAGCGGGCACGTCTCGTTGCTCGGCGGTTACACGGATACATCCGCTTCCCTGCATCGCCTGGGCCGCGTTGGTGCATAGATTGAGGATGATCTGCTGCAGTTGCGCGGGTTCGCCGGACACGGTGACATCCGCCGCGACATCTTCAATGATGAGCTTGATTTCGGCGGGGAGCGAGGCGTGTAGCATCGAAGCTGACTCCTCGAACAAGGTGCGCACCTGCACCGGCCGGATACGCGCGTCGCGCCGCCGCCCGAACGTAAGAATATTGTCGACCAGATCCCGGCCACGCTCAGCAGCTCGCCGTATCTCGTCGACATGTAGCGCCAGTTTGGTCCCAGGCGTGAGTAGTGGCTCGACCATCTCCGAAAAGCCGAGGATTGCGGCGATTATATTGTTGAAGTTGTGCGCTATGCCGCTGGCCAGCGATCCAATCATCTGCATGCGGCGCGCTCGTTCCAGCCGCGTCGTAAGTCTCGCTCGATCGCGCTCGAGGAACTCGCGCTCAATGGAATTAGATACCGCGTCGCCCGCGAGCCGCAGGACGGGCGGCGGAAAGACTCTGTCCCATCCTGGACGGACGGCGTCGAAGGTGTCGAACCCCATGATGCCTCGCACACAGTCTTGCTGGATTAGCGGGACGCAGACCCAGCCGCGCACGCCGGCCGCCGAGAGCGCGTTCTTAAGGTTTCCGGACGGCAAGGCTTCGACATCGGGGACGGTGATGATGTCCGGCCCGGTTGCGCCCAGCTGTGCCGATAGTGCCAGTACCTGATCTGGCCATCCGGCCGAATAGGATGCTCCATCGGCGCACCATGTATGCACGCGGGCCGGGACTTGATCGAGCACCACGTAGGCGCGTTCAAAGGCGATCGCCCGGCCAAGCTCGCCGAGGACTTGGTGTAGCCGCGCCCCCGCTTTGGCCGGGGGACAATTGATCAGTCGTGTCGAGCTCTGAGCAATGACATGCTCGAACACCGCTCGCCGCGCCAACGCTAGAGCCCGACCGCGCAGTAACAGGCCCAGGTTCGCGAGAAGAGCAAGCAACAGTACTGACACGAGGTACAACCACAGCCGAGACCGCTGCACTTTTGCTTCGACAATCGCCTGGTGCCTTGCGAACAAAGCGCGGGTATCCTGAAGCGCCGGCTGGCTCGGCAGGTCGAGGATGGTCTTAAGCGTTGCATCGATTGCAGGCAGAAGATCATGCAGCAGGCGAGCGTGCGCGAGTAACGCCCGGGCCGCCTCCGCGTCCGGACCGAGGCTGGGCGCTTGCGCCGCAAAGCGGTCGATGCGCTCCTTCAGCGCGTTGACCGCGTCCGCTGATGTGTCGCGCCTGAGATTCAGAAGCGCCGCGGCTATCGCGCCGGTTGCAGGTGCAAGCCGCGAGTCCTCGGCGCCAAACATCGGTCCTGTGCTTAAGAGACCGACATAGGACAGCGAATTCTGCAGGAGCGCGTTGCTGCTCTTGAACCGCTCGGTCAGTTCCTCCTGTTGCGCGGCCATTGCAGCCAAGCGATCGAGCGGTCCAGTATTGAGCCGCTCCGTTTGCGCATAGGAACGAAGTCGGGCCAGTGCATCCTGGATCGCTTCAACGGACTTGACGAGGGTATCATAGTTACGAAGCAGACCTGCACGCGCTTGCACGACGTCACGCTGAAGCGAGGCCTCGGCAAGGGCGAAATCGTCGAAGGCCTTGAGCGTCATTTCATACGCCGGCGCTTTCGTACCTCCTCCGCCCAGCAGGAGCCAGGTGAGCAACGCCAGCAGGAGGAGAATCCCGAGCGCAACCGGCCAGATCCTCATGGGATCGTTCCGCCTGCGCGCGATGTGGCCGTGGCAGGTCCGACTATTTTATCCCGGTAAGCGCCGGTGAGCGTCTGGAGAAAGGCGACGATAGCGGTGATTTGCTGATCGGTCAGTTCGCGGTCAAGCTGAGCAATGCCCATGGCCTTGACCGCCTCCGGCAGCGTCGGCGCGCTGCCGTCGTGGAAATAGGGTGCCGTAGTCGCCACGTTGCGCAAGCTCGGAACACGTAACAACTGCGGCTCAGTAGAACCGAGCGGATGAAAGATATCGTGCCGTTGAAAGAGATTGCCACCCACGTTGGCGCCTTGATGACAGGAGATGCAGCCGAGCGACTTAAATAGCTGATAACCGGCGAGTTCCTCCGGAGTGATTGCACTGGAATCGCCCGCAAGCCAACGGTCGAACCGGCTACCAGGCGTCACGAGCGAGCGCTCGTAGGTTGCGATTGCATCCAGAAGGGCTACGACGTCTGGCTCCCGCCCATACGCATCGCGGAATTGTTTCACCATTTCGGGATCGGCGCGCAGCTTTTTCACCACTTCGTCCGCGCTTGAGCCCATGATTGCGGGGTTGCGAAGAATTTGTTCGGCCCCCTCTTCGAGCGAGCGGTAATTTCCCTCCCAGTTCAGACGAAAATTCAAGCCTGCATTGAACACCGTCGGCGTGTTTAGCGGAAGTAGTTGCCCGTTGAGCGTGACGTCGTGGCGGTTGGCGCTGGCACCGTTCGTTCGTATGTCGTGGCACGACGAACAATCGTGTGTGTTATCGCGAGACAAACGTCGGTCGTTAAACAAACGTTCCCCAAGGACCACCCGCTGCGGGTCTTGGGTGAGCGTGGCCGGGAGAGGTGTGATCGGCTCCGAGCCGACGCGAACCTCAAGAGTAAGTGATTGCGCGGCCATCGGTGAGGCGGCACCAAACCAGACGAACACCAGCAGAATGCATGCTATCCTACTGGAACCTCCGGGCGCGAATGCCGACCGTAGCATCAATGCGGGAGCCGAACGGCATGGGCGAACCATCGTCACATACCCCGAGCGTTAGCGAGAGCGATCATCAGGTGTGCGTCCTCGTCGTGGAGGATGATCCCGCCTTGCAGCGGATGATCCTAAACTATTTTGTGGAGAATAACATCCGCACTCTCTTGGCGTCCGGCCGCCAGGAAATGTTCCGTCAATTTGGCAGCAGGGACGTGAACCTGGTGATCCTCGATCTTCGGCTCGGTCGGGAAGACGGCCTCGATCTGCTAAGAGAAGTCCGGTCGAACTCCGACGTGCCGGTCATCATCATTACCGGTCACCGCCGCGACGAAATCGATCGCGTCATCGGGCTTGAACTGGGCGCCGACGACTATCTGACCAAACCGTTCAATCTGCGTGAATTGCTCGCGCGTGTGCGCGCCGTGCTGCGCCGGTTCGATGTCGGACACGTCGCGCCGGCACGAGATCCCGAGCGCGGCCGGTTCCGATTTTCCGGCTGGCATCTCGACGGCAAGGCCCGGCGGCTCACCGATCCGACCGGCACTCCGGTCGCATTGACGAAAGGTGAGTACGCGCTCTTGCTCGCTTTTCTCGAAGCGCCGCAGCGCCCGCTTAGCCGCGAGCACTTGTTGCAAGCCACGCGCCTGCATGAAGACGTCTTCGACCGCAGTATCGACGTGCAAATTCTTCGCCTCCGACGTAAGCTCGAACGCGATCCGAGCGCGCCGCGCATCATTCAAACCGAGCGCGGCGTCGGATACGTGTTCGCCGTTCCGGTCGAGCGAGTTTGACAGGGGCTCCTCGCCGGGGACCGATTTCACCGCCACTTTTGTATTGCGAAGTCTGGTCCCATGCGGTCTGGCTCTATGGCGGAATTGGAGCGCTGCTTCAACGCTCGCGCAACGTCTCCTGTCGGTAGCGGATCAGCGGCGACAAAAGATAGCTCAGGATCGTGCGCGATCCCGTCTTGATTTCCGCCGTTACAGCCATGCCGGGTGATAGGGTGACCATCCGGTCGTCGATCTGCATCTTGGTGTGGTCGAACGAAATGCGCGCACTGTAGTTCAGCTCCTGGCCCTTCGGTTCGCTGGTATCGTTCTGGGTTCCAAGTCGGCGGTTACTAGAGCGATCTTGTTGCTGGTCACGGACGATGGCGTCCTGCGAGACGCTAAGCACCTCGCCGTGCAGGAGGCCGTAGCGGGTGAAATTGAAGGTGTCGATCTTGATCTCGGCTTCTTGCCCGGGATGGACAAAACCTATATCGCGGTTTGACACCATAGCCTCAATTTCCAACCGGCTGTCACTCGGTACGATGACCAGCAGGGACTGCGCAGCTGTCACAACGCCGCCGACCGTGTGGATCGCGAGTTGCTGCACCACGCCATCTACCGGAGCAGTTAACTGCTGAAGCCTAGCCTTCTGCTCGGCCTTGATCAGATCCTGCGTTAGCCCATTCGCCTTTTGCTCGGCCTTGGCGAGTTCGTCGGAAATCGTGCGGCTGTATTCTGCCATCGCCTGCCCGCGCGTTTCGCGAATCGCGGCCACGGCCGCCTCCGCTTCGTGCAGATGGCTCTTCTGAACACTGAGTTCCTCTTGTTGCTCAACCAGCAATTGGAGGATCTCGAAATAGGTGAGCTTCGAGCTCAGCTCCTTTTCCATGAGCGTCTTGCGAATATCGACGCGCTGCTGGACGACGGGAATCATCGCAGCGAGCTTATGGATGGTGGCCGCGGTCGTGGCCTGCTCGGCTTCCTTCTGCGCCTGCTGACGCGCGAGCGCGGCGATCTTGGCGCGGTGTTCGGTCACCTGGCTGAGCAAAAGCTGACGCTGGGTGCTAATCAGTATCGGGTCTGCACCGGCCGGCGGCGTGAAGTCGGCCACACGATTGTCTTCGTCAGAGAGTGCCGCGCGTAGCCGCGCGATGTTGAGCTGCTCGGCGAGCAGGTCGTTGTGCAGGTGGTCACGTTCTGCCGCGTTTACGGTGGGATCGAGTTCAATCAGAAGGTCGCCGGCCTTGACCGTCTGGCCGTCCTGTACTCGGATGGAGCGCACCACGCCGGTCTCGAACGGTTGGACAACTTTGGTGCGACCGCTCGGCACGATCTTTCCAGTTGACGACGCAACGATGTCGATGGTGCCCCACCAGGCCCAGCCCAGCGCCGCGCAGAACAGCAGGATGATGGTTGCAATGATTGTACGGCCGATCGGCGACGGCGGCGTTTCCACAATTTCCAGCGCCGCCGGCAGGAACGCCAGTTCCTCGCGACGCCTCTGTGGCGGACGCCGAAACGGGATAACGCCTTGCGCAGGTTCGGTGGGTACCGCTGCATTAGCCGACTTCATGGATCCCTCCCGCCTGCAATCGATGCAATGACGCATATCTCCCGCCGGTCTTGATCAGGGCGTCATGGGTGCCATCCTCGACGAGGCGGCCGCGATCGAGCGTGACGATGCGATCTGCCGCCCGGACCGTCGAGAGCCGGTGCGCGATGATCAGCACCGTCCGTCCCTTGGCGATATCAATCATGTTCTGCTGAATGATGCGTTCGCTTTCGTAGTCGAGCGCGCTTGTCGCCTCGTCGAAAATCAGGATGCGCGGATCGGTGACAAGCGCCCGCGCGATGGCGATGCGCTGGCGCTGGCCGCCCGACAGTGTGGAGCCGCGCTCGCCAACCACGGTGTCGTAGCCCTCGGCGAGTTCGAGGATGAACTCGTGCGCTCCCGCAAGGCTCGCCGCCGCAATGATGCGCTCCATCGGCATAGCCGGATCGGCGAGTGCGATATTGTCGCGCACCGAGCGGTTGAACAATACGTTCTCCTGCAGGACGACGCCAATCTGGCGCCGGAGCCAAGCCGGATCAGCCATGGCGAGATCCATGCCGTCCACCAGCACGCGGCCGCGCTCCGGGACGTAGAGGCGCTGCACGAGCTTCGCGAACGTGCTCTTGCCTGACCCCGAGGGGCCGACGATGCCGACCGTCTGTCCGGCCGGCACTTCGAAGCTGACATCGCTCAGGACCTCCTGTCCATCGATGCGGTAGCGAAACGTGACGTGATCGAACTTGATGTCGCCGCGGATCGCAGGCAGCCGCGCCCGCCCTGCCGCGTAGGTTGGCTCGGCGGTGGTGTTGAGGATGTCGCCCAGCCGCGCGACCGACAGGCGCGCCTGATGAAAGTCCTGCCAGATCTGCGCCAGACGAAGCACCGGCGCACTCACCCGCCCGGCCAGGATATTGAAGGCGACGAGTTCGCCGACCGACAGACTGCCGTCGATGACCAGCTTGGCACCGAAATAGAGGATGCTCGCCGTGACGACCTTGCTGATGAGCTGAACCGCCTGGCTCGCACTGTTGCCGAGGCTCAGGACCCGAAAGCTCGCGGCCACGTAGCCCGCGAGTTGCTCCTCCCAGCGGCGCTGCATCTGCGGCTCGACCGCCATCGCCTTGAGCGTTTCGATCCCGGTCACGCTCTCGACCAGAAAGGCCTGATTTTCAGCGCCGCGCTGGAACTTCTCGTCCAGACGCCGGCGAAACAGCGGAGTCGCTCCGGCCGAGATCACGACATAGAACGGGAAAGAACCGACGACGATCCCGGCCAGCAGCGGCGAATAGAAGAACATCACCGCCAGGAACACAAAGGTGAAGCACAGGTCGATTACGAGGGTCAGGGCCGAACTGGTGAGAAAATTGCGGATGTTTTCCAATTCACGCACCCGTGCCACCGAGTCGCCGACGCGCCGCGACTGGAAATAGGCCATCGGCAAGGCCAGCAGGTGGTGAAACAGGCGCGCACCAAGTTCGACGTCGATGCGGTTGGTGGTGTGCGAGAACAGATAGGTACGCAGGATTCCCAGCGCGGTCTCGAAGACCGAGATCGCTACCAGTCCGAGGACTAGGACGTCGAGCGTGCTCAAGGAGCGGTGCACCAGCACTTTGTCGATGACCACCTGGAAGAACAGCGGCGAGACGAGACCGAACATCTGCAGGAAGAAGGATGCGAGCAGCACCTCGCTGAGCAGGTTGCGGTATTTGTGGATCGCTCCCAGAAACCAGGTGATGTCGAACCGGCGGGTGATATCAGACAATCCGGCCCGGCGTGTCATCAGGATCAGCCCGCCGTCCCACACCGCGGTCAACTCCTCCCGTGTCATCAGGACCGGCCGGAGCGCCAGCGGTGACTGGACGAGAACCTTGTCTTCCGCGGCCTTGGCGACCAGCAGGAAGCCGCCATCATTGAGCGCCGCGATGGCCGGCAGAGGTGTGCGGGCGAGGCGCGACCAGTCGGTTCGACAGGTGCGCGCCTTGAGCCCGAGATCCCTGGCGCACCGGAGCATTTCCGGTGCGCCTATCTTGTCGGTGCCCAGCCGATGCCGGATCTGTCCGGCATCGGCGGCAACGCCCTGGAGATGCAGCAGCGTCACGAGTACTTCGAGACCGGGATCGGTTGGTCTCGCAGGATGGGTTTCGATGCTCATCGGTGTTCTCCAGGAGCGACGTTGCGTCAGGCGTGCGGCTGCGCGAGCAGCGGCTGCTGGGTCGGAGACTGCTCCGCCATCTGCATTCCGCCATGACCGTCTCCGGCGGTGACGAAGCTCGATGCCATGAGTTGACCGAGCAGCGCGACGTTGCCCGGCGGAGTCGTGGCCAACTGGATGCTGATGTTGTTGCCGGTTCCGCCGTCGAGGACGTCCAGGCCGGGACCGCCGATCAGCACGTCGTCCCCGGCGCCGCCGTTGAGCACGTCGTTACCGGCGCTGCCGATCAGGACGTCATCACCGTCGCCGCCATTGGCAACGAGCTGCATGCCGCTCAGTCCCGACGCCTCGATGACGTCATCGCCGCCAAGACCATTGATGACGATCTTGTCATTGGCGTCGAAGTCGGTGATCGTCACGTCGGCGCCGAGACCCCTCACGGTTATCACGCCATTGTCGTTGACGATCGTGATCGCGTCATCGCCGTTGGTCGCGTTAAGGGTGATGGTGTCGGCCGCGCCGTCAGCGGCCCCGTTTACGCCGAGGTCGATCTTGACCTCGCTGACATCGGTTCCGGTGAGATCGTTCACCGTGACGTCGTCGGCGCCGCCCTGCGTGTTGACGTCAAGCGTCTCCACGCCGTGCAGGTCCATGGTGATACCGGCGACGTCCCGGGACAGCCTGACCCGCGAGCCGTTGGCCGAGATGTCGAACTTCTCGTTGATATTGGCACCGTTGAACACGAGCGTGTCGTTGCCGGCCTGGCCTTCGACCGTGTCGTTGCCGTCGCCCGGGTTCCAGACGAACGTGTCGTTGCCGGCGCCAAGCACGGCAACGTCGTTGCCCCGCCCGCCATTGACGACGTCATTCCCTGCGCTGCCGGTGATGCTATCGTCGCCATCGCCGCCGTTCAGCGAGAGATTGACCTGGCCGTGGACTCCGGAGGCATTGATGTTGTCGTTTCCGACGCCTCCATTGACCGCCAGAACGTCGGTACCTGCGTCCGCGCCGCTGACCGTCACCTGCGCGGGCAGCCCGTTGACCACGACCGACGATCCACTGCTCACGACGCTGATCCTGTCGTCGCCGGCGGTGCCGCTGACATTGACGGTATCCGCGGCACCGTCGCCGTGACCGCTGCCGGGCATCGCCGACAGGTCGATAGCGACCTGACTGACACCGGTGCCGGTGAGGTCGTTGACATTGATGGTGTCGGCGCCGCCCGCCGCGGTGAGCTGGATGTGCTCGACGCCGTTGAGGTCCATGACGATGCTGCCGACATTGCGGGATAACCTCGCCCGCTGGCCGCTGGCGGAGACGTCCATGATCTCGTCGATATTGGCGCCGTTGAAGACCAGCGTATCGGTGCCGGCCTGGCCCTCGACCACATCGCTGCCGTCACCGGGATTCCAGACGAACGTGTCGTTACCGTTACCGAGCTGCGCGACGTCGTTGCCACGGCCGCCGTTGACGATGTCGTTGCCGTCACCGCCGATCAGCGTGTCGTTGCCCTGGCTTCCAGTGATACTGTCGTTGCCGGCGCCGCCATCGATGACAAGGCCCATGATGCCGGGCGGCAAGGTCGCGGCACTGATCGTATCATTGCCGGCGCCCGCGTTGATCGTCAGCACGTCGCCGGCTTCGGCATGAGTGATATCGACCTGCGCGGCAAGCCCGGTGACCGAGACCGAGGTCCCTGCACCCACGACGTTGATCGTGTCATTGCCGGCGGTGCCACTGACCGTCACGGTGTCCGTCAACCCGTCGGTGCCCAGGTCGAGCGCGACCTGAGTGACGCCGGTGCCGGTCAGATCGCTGACCGTGATATTGTCGGCGCCGCCGAGCGCGTTGAACTGGATGTGCTCGACGCCGTTCAGATCCATGGTGATGTTGGCAACGTCGCGGGTGAACTTCACTCGCCCCTGGTTGGCGGTGATATCGACCTTCTCGTTGAGGTTCGCGCCGTTGAACACGAGCGTGTCTGTGCCGTCCTGACCTTCGACCACATCGCTGCCGTCGCCAGGATTCCAGACGAAGGTGTCGTCGCCACTACCGAGTTGTGCATTGTCGTTGCCGCGGCCGCCGTTGATGACGTCATTGCCGGTGCCGCCGAGCAAAATGTCGTTGCCGTCGCCGCCGGTGATGGTGTCGTTGCCGTCACCGCCATCGACTTTGAGGCTGATGAGGGTGGCGAGGCCATTTCCCGCGGTGAAAACGTCGTCGCCGCCATTCATGTTAAGCACAAAGTTCTCGGTGGTACCGATGTCAAGGAAGAACGGAGCCGGGTTGGTGCGGTCGAAGCGCACGCGGGTGCCGTTCGGCGTGAGCGTGAACACCTCGGAGCCGTTGCCGCCATTGACCTCGGCGGTGTCGTTGCCGTCGCCGCCTTCCATAAGGTCGCTGTCGTCGCCCGGATTCCAGATCATGCGATCGTTTCCGGCCTCGCCGAACATCTGGTCGTCGCCGTCGCCGCCGGTCAGCGTGTCGTTGCCCGAACCGCCGAACAGCTGATCATTACCGGCTTTGCCGTTAAGGATGTCGTTGCCGGCCTGGCCGAACAACATATCGCTGCCGGAGCCGCCGGTCAGCGTGTCGTTGCCCGCGCCGCCGAATAGGTGTGCGGCGGGCAGCACGCCGTTGGTTTCGTCGAGCGTGATCGTATCGTTGCCGCCTTGGCCGAACACGTCGATCTCGGCGGTGTTGGCGACCGTCGGTTGGCCGCCCGTGACGGATACGGCGCCGCCGTTGAGGAGAATGTTTCCGGCCGGGTCGCGGCTGATCACAATGGTATCGCCGACGCTATCGTCAAACACTGACAGCAAGCCGGCGCCTGGGAAAAATGTTGCCTTGGTCGCCATGGTCGTAGTCCTTCCAAATGTGTGGCCGCGGCGCGGATGCGCGTTAGCTATGAAAAGGGATGAATGACCGGCTTTAGCGCGCAGCCGGATGATTGGTGGAAAATCGGTGGAATGAGGGTCATGATCGCTTCGTCCTCCTGCTTTTGTGTCAGCTGCGAGGATCCCGGCGCCGCGCTACAGAAATATTTCAACCAGCGGCAATCGCGTTACATTTGTAACGAACCCGACGAGCGCATGTAGCGTTTCAGCACTCGGGTCAGCTCCATCCCGGTGTCGCTGATTCAAACGCCTTTTCGCAGAATGTGCTCGGACCCCTGGAGCGGAGTTTCTGTTGAGAGCGAAGAGGACTGCCGCCTGGTCTATGCCGCGATGACCCGGCCAAAGGACGACCTGCCAGGGCGGCTCATAGCGGTGGTGTTAGGGAGGGAAACCTACGCCTGGTCGCATTGTCATGCTGCTGCTGCTGCTGTTGTGACGATGCAGCGGTTATGCGGCGTTGGCCACTTTCGTTATCATTGGGGTGTCAATCGGCGTTCAAATTTGACCCTGCATCGGCGTCCAATTTTGGCTCTAACTCGAATTTGAAGCAGTTTGAGATTCGCGTGGTGTTCTTTCGGGAGGAATCAGCACCATGCAACAATCACTGCGACGCTCCAGTTTGGTTCCGACCGGGTTTGCTGTGGAAAGTCCGTTCTGCGAGGCGGACAGAACCATTATCACCGTCCGGTCCTCGAGAAGTTTACTCTAGGTCCATCATGCGGAGCGGTGTCCCGCGCGTGCATCCATTACCAGCGCCGCGTGACCGCGGACCCATCATCGATTCAAGTCTCCCGCCCACAAGGGCGAATGAATCAGTGATCTGCTTCGGCTTCAACAGGGGAGTTTTTCAACACAATCCGCCCAGAATCGGACATTTCCTCCAAGTCAGTATTTGACCTCATTCCAGACTCTGCCGCTCCGGCGATGCGCCCTCAAGCGGCCCATGCCGTCTAGGTCGATTTGAGTTGCGCGCTGTTGACCGGCAGCTTCGGGATCCGCTTGCCCGTTGCCGCGACGATTGCATTGGTCGCCGCAGGTATCACCGCCGTACCCGGCTCACCAATGCCACCCCGAGCCTCCGTGCTCTTCACCAGATGAACTTCGATCAAAGGCGCCTCGTCAATGCGCAGCATCCGATAGTCATCGAAATGCCTTGCTCGACGCGAGCCGTCCTTGATCGTGATCTCGCCGAACAGGGCGGCCGTGATACGAAGATGATCCCGCTCTCCATCTGCGCCTTTACCGTGTCCGGGTTCACGATCATCCCGCAATCGACGGCGCAAACCACGCGCTGCACGCGGACCTCACCGTCGTTCGAGACTGATACTTCGGCGACTTCGGCGATGTAGGTCTCGCCGAACGCGTGCAAGAGCGAAATGCCCCGACCGCTGTCGGGCGACAGCAGCGGCCGGCCCCAGCCGCGGCAAGTTTGAGGACCGCGTTGGCGCGCGGCGACTTGTCGAGCAGAGCCCGGCGGTATTCGAACGGGTCTTGCTTCGCGACCACGGCGAGCTCGTCGATGAAACTCTCGACCACGAAGATGTTGTGTGTGGGCCGACGCCGCGCCAGAACGCAGTCGGAATCCCCGGCGGCTCCTGGCGGACATAGTCGACCTGAATGTTGTCAAGCGCGTAAGGCGGCTCGGCCGCGCCGTCCACCGCATCCGTATCGAGGCCCCTCACCGTGGCGACGAGGTTGTGGAGGCCGGCTGCACGCATCACCCTGGCTGCGTGAAATTCGAGTTAGCGCGGGAGGTCACGCATATTTTGTCATGAGGAACCGTTGATGATGGTGCAGGCCGAGGCACAAAACCGTCGATGATCACCATCTCGCCCAAGCTACGTACGCCCTAATATTCTCGACGTATGTTTCGATCCGGCCGCCGGGTCCTCCACAATCCGAGCCGCCGCGTCGCTTGCTCCAAATCCCGCGAGCAGGATAGTCGTCGCGAGTAACGCTGGGAGGCTCTTCATGACCATTCCAGTCTCAAATTGTTGTATCTGAATCTGACCACCTCTAGTGAGGTCGAACTGACTTTATCTAGTCGCCCGCCGCAGACCAAGCCGGCAAGCGGGCTCAATTGCCATCCAGAAATGTATATTTCTTGAAGCAATAGTATATTCGTGCGCAAGCTGACATTCGTCCGGTTCACGAGGCTCATAGAACAACCAACCGCAGGCGCGCATGACTGATGCCGAATGGCATCGAAGGCAGTAAGGTGCGCAAAGACCCGACAGCTTGAACGCGACTTCACGATCTCGCGTGCTCGGGAATATCATAAAACAGATTCGAGTCTTTCTATCAGAGGCCCGCGCATGGTGTGCATGGGGTCAACAACGTGGAGGGATTCGGCAATGACTAACTTCAAACTTCTCAGCTTGGCCGCGATTTTGTCAACAGCGATTGTGACCCCGGTATTCGCGCAGCAAGCTGTCGACGAACCCGGCATGCAGGCGTTTTTCCAGAGCCTGGGTGTTGGATCCCATGACAGCCCGACAGCGAGCGCCATGGCGTCGGCACGCGGTTCGTATGCGAGCGTGCCGGCGAACCGCATTTCAGCAAAGCACAAGAAGTGAAAAGGCCGCACCAATATGTCGCGGCTCAATCAGTAGCAAAGGCGGTCTAACGGACGCCTTTGCTATTTGGCGCGCTGTTATCAGCCACATCGATCAAAGGAGCGCAACATGCCCGCGTCGGAACCGCTCTCGGTTGTGCCGAATCGTCAATTATGCACATGACTGAGCTCAATCGCGCATCACTAGACAAATATATCCGCAGCGTCGGCGTCCGGCAGATCCGTCTGGTTTGTGGGCTGGTTCTGTTCGCCTACTTGCTAAACCATTTCATCAACCATGCGCTCGGCAATATTTCGCTGGATGCCCTTGCCACAGGTGTCAAATATCACACCGCTTTCTGGAAAAGTTTACCCGTCTCGACGGTGTTTTATGCCGCGGCAACCGCCCATGCCGGCCTCGGGATCTGGGCGCTTTACCAGCGCCGTCAATTTCACTGGAAAGCGATCGAGCCGATACAACTTGTACTAGGTTTAAGTATCCCTGCCCTTATCATCACCCATCTTGCCGGTGTGCGGTTTGACGACGTACTATTCCAACATCAAAAGCTCTATCCGCAGGTGTTTTACTCGTACTGGATCATATGGCCATACAAGATGTGGCTAATGTTCATTGTTTTGATCGTATCTTGGGTTCACGGCTGCATTGGACTGTATTTCTGGCTCCGCATGAAGGCGTTCTTCGAGACGGCGGCGCCGTTTCTGCTGGCCGCAGCGGTACTCATTCCGACGCTTGCCATGCTCGGCCTCTATCAAGGCGGACGACGGGTAGTGCATGACAGCGGCACCATGCAATGGAAAGCGGATAATCTCTCCCGACGTCAGGTCGGGACCGCTGCGGAGCAGGACATCATCGACGGCATCGTCGACTATTTCCTGATTGGATATGTCGGCCTGATCGGATTTGTTTTGATCGCGCGCGGCGTGCGCACGTTGAATGAGCGCCGCGTCGGCATGATCAATCTGTCGTACGGCAACGGCAGGACGGTTCGCGTGCCGAAGGGCCTGAGCGTGCTCGAAGCCAGCCTTCGCAATAACGTGCCGCACGCCAGCGTTTGTGGCGGTCGCGCTCGGTGCTCTACCTGTCGTATTCGTGTGATAGGCGATTGCAGTGCGCTGCCGGAGCCGTCAAAGCGAGAAGCCTTCGTGCTCAACCGTGTGGGCGCCGGTGCCGATCCGGCAATTCGCCTCGCCTGCCAATTGCGGCCGAACACTGATCTGTCCTTCTTCCAGATTTTTATGCCCCATGTCACAGCGGCTTCTGTCCGGAAAGCAGGTTCTGTTCGTATTGGTCAGGAACGTTATCTTGTCAGTATGTTCGTGGGCATGCGCGGATCGACCACACTTGCGGAGCAGCGATTGCCGTTCGATACCGTATTCATTGTCAACCGGTTCCTGAGCGCCGTCTCCCGGGCCGTGATCGAATGCGGCGGTCAACCGAACCAATTTGTCGGGGATGGGGAATTGGCCCTATTCGGGCTCAATGCCGACCCGCAAACCGCCTGCCGCCAAGCCCTTCAGGCAGCAGCACTGATTGCTACGAATATCGATGAGTTGAATCAATTTCTAAACCACGACTTGCTCGAGCCGGTCCGTTTCGGGATCGGCATCCATGGTGGCGAAGTGATCATCGGCGACATCGGTTATCGCGATCACCAGGTGTTCACCGCACTTGGAGACGCCGTCAACGTGGCTGCGCGCCTGCAGGACACGACGAAGGGCCTCGAATGCGAGGTTATTCTGTCAGAGGAGGTTTACAAGACGGCGGGTCTACCGGTTAACTTGCGGCCAGAGCAAGAACTAGAGATCCGCGGACGCGCCGAACCCATGATCGCCCGCGTTGTTGCGAATGCAAGGATGTTGTCCTCACCGAGAATCGCCATCGTCGCCTAGGAAAATCGCTGCAGAGATTCTCGGGGCTAAATCATTCCAAGAAATGGTTTTTCGCTTTCGGAATCAGAACATCGCCTCCCTGTAACTGTTCGTTTGCGAACGCGACTGTCTTGCGGAAAACCCTATCGAGCAACACTGCCGTGCGTGCTGCTATTTACGATTGGACCGGATTCTGGGTTGGCAGCCACGTGAGGGCACCTGATCCAGGTCGTGGGATTATCCAGAATAACGGTTACAAGTTCGGTCGGTGGGAGTGCCATATTATTTTGCCTCTATCGTCGAGATGAAAGGTCAATGCACCATCCAACAGCATTAGACCACCGATCTGGCGCGTTTCCGGGGCTGGGAAAAAATGAGACCTTAATTCGCACGGCCTTTCCAAAATACGCCGTGGAAGAAGCCGGCCAATGGCCGACTTTTTTGCAAGGCTCCTTGTCGATCGAGGGCATTCAGTAAACCTACCCGGCAGCACCGAAAGCGGCGCCTATTGTGAAGCAATTCACAGCGCAATCACAAAATGAGGCGATAATCATCCTCAATCGGGGGAGGATGCGCCAATGCGCTATATTTTGCTTGTTATGCTGGCTCTCGTATCCCAATGCAGCAATGCGAACGCGAGATGAAGGTCACAAGATCGTTTGCGAAATCGCTTTCCGCCTGGCGCAGCCGGATACGCGAGCGGCGGTACGTAAGCTGATACGATCCGACACAGAGTTCGATACGTTCAGTGAATCCTGCGTATTTCCCGATCATCCAAGAAAACGAGCCTCCGAGCATTTCATCAACCTGGCGCGCAATTCGCAGGGCCTGGCTTCGGACGAGTGTCCGCAAGCGGAGAAGTGCGTACTCGGCGCCATCCTGAACGACAGCAAGATCCTTGCGTCAAAATCCGAGAAAAAGGCCGACAGGTTGCGCGCGCTCAAGTTCCTGGGCCATTGGGTTGGAGATATTCATCAACCGTTACACGTATCGTTCGAAGACGATCGCGGAGGCAACAACATCGCGGTCAGCGGGCAATGTTCGGGAAAGCTGCATTCAACGTGGGATACCTGCCTCGTAGAAAATGCGGTCGGCACGGACGTTGCGGATGCCGTTGACGAACTCATCGACGCGATCACTCCGGAGATGATGGCCAAGTGGAACGCTTCCGACCCGCGTGAATGGGCAAACGAGTCATTTGCCATCGCGGAGGCGGTCAAGACCGGTTACTGCGTGATGCATGAAGCTTCGTGTGATTTGCCCAACTCTGCACACGCAACCGTTGATGCGACTTATCTTGAGACGAACAAACCTGTTGTAAGGGAGCAGCTGCAGAAGGCCGGCGTCCGGCTTGCCCGCGTTCTCGATACGGCGTTCGGAAACTGACTGCGATTGTGATGGAAGTTGCACGTTCTAACGGTTCAATCGTGTAGCGAATACGGTCACGTCAATATTTGCGGTGAGCGGCCATTGCTTCGCTAGCATAGTCTGGCGAAAGGCCATAGGCTTTCGACGATCATACTCCGTGACGGAGCCGGGCTCTGGCCTGCCGGACCCGCGTCGAGATAGGTTGTGCCTAGACGGACGAGATACGGCGACACCTCGGTTGTCCCGCCGAAAGCAACGGAGCCGGGATCTCCCGCTGCTTTCGCATTACGATTCAATCAGGCTACTACATTTGCATCTCCCGACTTTTGAGAATGGGCCAATAGGGCTAAAATAATGAGCGAGGCGGTGTGATGATCAGCCGAGCTTCGTCCAATTCGGCTAAGTTCCGGAGGGCCCCATGCGCCTCAAGGTGAACGCGAAGACGCACGAGGTGAATGTCGAAGACGACATGCCTCTACTCTGGGTCTTGCGAGACGAGCTTGGGATAACGGGTCCGAAATATGGCTGCGGAATAGCCATGTGCGGCGCCTGCACTGTGCATGTGGACGGCGGTGCGGTGCGGTCCTGTTCACTGCGGGTCGGTGATGTAAGCGGCGAAGTCACCACCATCGAGGGACTAGGGTCACCAGAGGCGATGCACGCCGTGCAGGCCGCATGGGTCGAGCATCAAGTGGCGCAATGCGGCTATTGCCAATCCGGACAGATCATGGCGGCAGCTTCGCTGTTGATGGTCAATGGTGAGCCGACCGATGAGGATATCGACCGCACGATGTCAGCCAACCTCTGCCGCTGCGGCACCTATCCGCGCATACGGGCAGCCGTAAAGGCCGCTGCCGCCAAGCTGAGAGAACGCAGGTCATGAGCCGTGCAGGAAAAATTGCGCGCCGCACATTCCTCATCGGCTCGGCCGCCGTGGCGGGCGGCGTTGCGTTCGGCATTTACGCTTACAAGCGGACGCCCACGAACCCTCTGCTTAGGAATCTCGGAGATGGACAAGCCGCACTGACGCCCTACGTGCGCCTGGACCAAAGTGGCGTGACGATCATCACGCCAAGAGCGGACGTCGGCCAAGGCGCCTACTCAGTGCAGGCGGCGCTGGTGGCGGAGGAACTGGACCTTCCCTGGGAGCAGATCAAGGTCGATCCTGGGCCGCCGAGCGCAGCCTACTATAACGGAAAGGTGTTGGCGGAAGGCCTGCCGTTCGCCGCCACCGACAACGGTCCCCTGGCGCGTAACGCGCGCGTCCTGGGTGATGTCGGTGGCAAATTCCTGGGCCTGCAGATTACCGGCGGCTCGTCGACGGTTCCGGACGCCTACGAGAAGCTGCGTGTGGCCGGCGCGGTGGCGCGCGAGGTGCTACTGCTGGCGGCCGCCAGGCAAACGGGCATCGCCAAAGCCGATCTGAGGACGAGGAACGGCGCCGTCGTCACGCCGGACGGCAGGTCACTGAGCTATGCATCTCTCGCCGCGACGGCGGCACAGATCGATCCGCCGGCGACCGCTACGCTGAAGCCCGAGTCAGAGTGGCGCTACCTCGGAAAATCGATGCGGCGCATCGATATGGTAGCGAAGTGCACCGGCACGGCTGTGTTCGGCATCGACCTCAGAATGCCCGGCATGGTCTATGCCACAGTTCGCACCAATCCACGTCTAGGCGGCGGCATGAAGAATCATGACCCCAGCGCCGCCGCGGCATCGAAGGGCGTTCTCAAGATCGTGCCGATCACCGCCGGTGTCGGCGTGATTGCCGACAACACCTGGCGCGCCTTCAAGGCCGCGAACGTGATCAAATTTGATTGGGGCCCGGCTCCCTACCCGCCGACGACGGCGGCCATGTTCGAGACCGTGGGGACCTCGTTCGTTCCAGCTCGCCAGGACAGCCGCTTCAAAAACGAGGGTAACATTGAGGCGGCACTCACGGGCACCGGCGTGATAGAGGCCGAATACAAGGTGCCTTACCTCGCCCATGCGCCGCTGGAACCGATGAACGCAGTGGTCCAGCTCAAGGACGGTCGGTTGGACATATGGACCGGCACACAAATTCCGATGTTCATGATGGCGATGGCCGCGTCCATGACGGGGCTTCGAGCTGAGAACATTCATCTGCATGCTCAGATGTCTGGGGGAAGTTTCGGGGCGCGCCTAGAGGACGATTATGTCCGCCAGGCGATCGAGCTTGCGAAGGCATTTCCAGGGCCACCGATCAAAATGACCTGGACGCGAGAGGAGGACATGACTCATGATTTTCCGCGCCCGCTTGCCATGGCGCGCATGCGGGGAGCCGTGAAGGATGGCCACGTCGACGCCTACGATCTCAGCATTGCCTGCCCGTCGGTGACGGCCTCGCAACTTGGCCGACAGAATCTGTCGATTCCCGGACCTGATGTTGCCATCGTGGCTGGCGCCTGGGATCAGCCCTTCAAGATTCCGAACTATCGTGTCACTGGCTATCGCGTACCTGAACTGGTGCCGGTCAGCTCGTGGCGGTCGGTCGGCGCATCCGGCAATGGCTTCCTGCACGACGGCTTCCTCGACGAGCTGATCCACGCCGCCGGCGCGGACCCGCTAAAGGAAAGGCTGCGGCTCTGCTGGCACGAGCCCTCACGCAAGGTTCTCGAGGCCGTCGGCGAGATGTCGAGTTGGGGAAGTGATCCCGGCAAGGATCGCGGGCGCGGAATTGCCTTCACGCTCTCGTTTGGCGTGCCCGCCGCCGAGGTAGTCGAGGTCACGAATACGCCGCACGGCATCAGGATCGACAAAGTCTTTGTCGCCGTTGAAGTTGGCAGAGTTTTGGACCCCAAGAACTTCGACAATCAGGTTCGAGGTGGCGTCATTTGGGGGCTCGGTCATGCGATGAATGCCGAGCTGACGCATGCAGACGGAATCGCCCAGCAGACGAACTACCACGCGTTCGAGGCCATGCGGCTTTACCAGGTGCCGCTGATCGAGGTTCGAGCACTGACGAACACCAACGAGGTTCGCGGCATCGGGGAGCCAACTGTTCCGCCTGCCGCCCCGGCGCTCGCCAATGCCATTTTTGCCGCGACCGGCAAGCGTATCCGCGAGCTGCCGCTGAACAAGCACATCGATTTCGTATGAGGAGCACCGGCATGATGATCCGTTATGCTGTTGTCATCCTCTTGATGGCCAGCCCCGCTTTCGCTCAAGATGCGGGCACCGCGGCGTGGACTGCTGTCTACGAGGTCTTCTCGCACCCCCGTTGCGCAAATTGCCATGTCGGTCCGGACAACGTGCCGATGTGGTCTGGATCCAGCTATGGGGCCAAGCCGCGGCCGCATGGAATGAACACCAGTGCCGGGGCAAGCCGCATCGGCGCCGAATCCATCCCCTGCAGCTCCTGCCATGCCCTCCAGAACTCGCAATTGCCGCATGGCCCGCCTGGCGCTCATGAATGGTTGCTGGCGCCGGTCACGATGCAATGGTTCGGCAAGTCGAGCGCCGAGATCTGCTCCCAGATCAAGGATCCAGCGCGCAATGGCAACCGCACCATCGCCGCGGTCGCAAAGCACATCGAGGACGAGCCGCTGGTGCACTGGGGATGGACGCCGGGACCCGGGCGGGAGCCGGCGCCCCATTCCGTCGCTCAGGTGGTCGAGTTTCTAAAGCAATGGGACGCGGCCGGGGCGCCGTGTCCGGCGAAATAGGCCACGAGTTGAGAAACGGGCTTGGGCTCGGTCCAAGCATAGCGAGCTAAAAGCATGCCCGCTTGTGGTAAGAAGCGTCGTTTTAACCGTGCGCCCATCACTTCCGGTCTACCCCGATATACAGACATTCTGAGAGTCCATCGGCATGTCTCAAACGTGCCAAGACCGGACGTTTTCTTTCGGTACGAGAGCAAACTAACGGTAGCTGCTCAAACGAGACCTTTGCCTGTACCCCTAAACCGAATCACCACCGGGCGGGAGCGGGATATGTCGGTAATTGGAGACCTTTGGAGCTTATCTGTGGCCGGCCCATTCACCAGGGGTTCAGTCCAAATGTTCAAAGCTGTAGTGGTCACAACGGCTGCAGGAAATTCCTGACGACGTTGTAGGCGCAAAATCGTTGCTGATTTCCAAAGGGAGCAAGTTCGATGATCAATCGGCGTCTCGCACTGGGACTGATCGCGACAGCCACCACGATCGACGCGTCTCGCATCGCCTTCGCGAAGGAGAAACATCATCTCAACGGAAAAGACCTTCTTGGCGAAAAAATCAAAAAGAATGGCAAGCACAAGATCCATACGACTGGGAAGAAAGCTGATGTCTTTGCCGAAGTGAGCAACGGCAAGGTCACCTCCGTTACCGCCGCTGGAATGCAGGTTAAGAAAGTGAGGTCACGTCAAAAGTTGGCCGACACGCCCCCTGGCATAACGCTTGCGAGCATGCAACTCGCACAAGCCGACATCTACTACTACGGCTATTGGGTCTATGACGATCTGACTGATTACTACTATTGGTTCCCAGCTGAGTACGTGATCGTCGATTCGTCCTGGATCGATTATGTGGGTTAGGACGCGGGAGCATTTGGCCGATCGATCAAGCTTCGGCCTGACCTGCGCCGTGAGGCTCCCACATGTGGGCAAATGGACGTGATTGACCACAACGCTCGCTTCCCAGCGAGCGTTGTGACGACAGCTTCGGGTCACAAGCGGCGGTCGAAGGATCGCTGATGCGAAGTCCGTACTGTCCTCGGCTTGGGGCCACTGCGGGTATGTCGATCACTTCGTTGGCGCAACGAAGGAGATTCAGTCGCAGACGCGGACTTCCCGTATTCTGTAGCCATATCCGTCCCAATAGCTTCGGCGCGCGATCCGGCAAATTGGCTCTTCCACTACAACAGGCGCTGGATAATAGTAGACCGGCGGCGGTGGCGGCGCGTAGACCGGACGACTGGCCAAAGCACCTCCGATCAAGGCACCCCCGATCAGTCCGCCGGCAATCCCGGCTGCAATCTGACCGTTCTCCGCTCTGGTCGGGCTGACGCTCCACACCAACAGGCTCACTGCCAACGCCCACGTAGTTGGCTGGCGTACTGTGCCCCGCAAAGTCATCTGCGTTCTCCGAATGAAGCGACAGCCGTTTGTCGCCCGGGCCTGGAAGTTGCTGATCCGCTCTTACTAGGATTCGATCTAAATAATTAACGATCGGTAAACAGGACTCAAACTCTCGATGGATGATCCGATCCGCAAGGACCGCTTTGGGTCAAACGCGTCGGTTTGGCTGGACCACGGCGACTTCCGGTCTACCCTGGTGAACGGACATGCTCAGGATAGGCGGGCATGTCTCAAAGGTGCCAATTTCAGACTCATGCGTCGAAGCGAACAGAATGCTCTTCATCACCTCATCGACCAATCTGAGAAGCCCGGCGGGGTAGCCTCTTTTGGCTAACGCGCGACCGGATTGACCGGGAGTTAAACCGGCAATGGCTCCACGATCCGCCTGTACAAGTGCCAGGTCGCATGGCCGAGCACGGCAGTATCACCACGAGGCCCAGAAAGTACGGCAGCGCCGAGACAACCAGCAGCATCGCAATGACCGCGGCCCAGCCGATCATCGGCAAGGGGCTCGTCACCACCGCTCGCACGCTGGTCACCATGGCGCTGACGAAATCAGCCTCACGCTCGAGCAAAAGTGGGAACGACACCACCGTCAGCGAGAAAAGGCTCAGCGACAACAGCGCGCCGACCGCGTTGCCGATGGCGAGGAACAGTAGGCCTTCTTTGGTCGTGAGAACCACCGTTATGAATTCCTGCAGGGTGGAGAAAGACGCGTGCGGTCCCAGCAGGAGCGAGATCAGAAGCCAGACCTGGTACATCCAGGCCAAGGGCGGCGAGCCTACGAAGCTTGCCGGCATTAATTTGTCGGACGGTGGCCCAATGGTGTGCCGCTCGTTCTATCACCCGATCAGAATGAAGGCCGAGAAGACATGAAAGCGCTCTATGCCAAAGACTTGTCGAATGAGGGCGATTGGCCGTCCGTTTACATGAGATAGCCGAATCCGCTTCGGACACAGCGCTGCGCCGAACGGCCTCCGCGCGAAGGATAGATCTGGTCAGTGATCTGGCCGCTCCAGCCTCCTACGCGATCATCACCAAACTATATGGAATTCCGCCACCGAATTGGGTCACCGAGCTTGCCCCGGCTCTGCCCTTCGCGCACCAGCATGTCGGCGAATTACCGCCTGACTGGGTCGCCAAAATGGCAAATCTGGCGCGAGCGAGCCTCCGTACGTTGATCTTTCTAGAGCCATATCCCCTCCGATTAGAAGCCAAATCATCACATCTGCATTCTCAGTGCACACATGGCGCACACGAAAGCCCGAGTGCACACACACGACGACCTTCACTGAGTTGCGTTCTGAAAATCGACGCGTTCGGGTCCGGCAACGTAGATTTTCGCTCGAGCCTTTCACCATTCACATCGCAACGTCAGAGCGATGAAAACACCGAGTACGATGCACATTCAATCGAAATAGGTGTGAGCCTTGGCAACGAGGTCCGTAGTGATCAAAGGCGTCGCGGACAAGATCATGCGCGCCGCAACGTCAGCCTAGTTCAGGAGGCGTCTCAATAGAGCGTGAGCCGCATGATGAAGTTGGATCGCGCAGCCGGACTAGAGAGCACCGTTCGATATCTTGGGATCGAGGTCGACGACGCTTTACTCATCGCAGGGGCAAATCGAGCGCTGGTCGCCTGCGCGCCAGCAAGCGAACGGCACAGGCCTCATGATGTTGTCGGTCCATCGCGAGCGTCGGGAGCCACCCTTCGGACGGCTTCTGTAACTGAACCCGCGACCAGATCGTCGACCCCCACTACGCCGCCGATTGCGCCGGCATAGACGATGTCGTTGCGGTTTAGTTCTGCGATCAGTCTCGGAGCATCGCTGGCGCCGTGCATGCCTTCGCCGGAGAACATCCCGACCACGACGGCAGGACCTTGAACTAGTGCCATAGCCTCATCCAGGAAAGGTCGCTCCTCCAGCAGGGCGATGCCGACGCTTCGAAAGACTGCACGATGTTCGATAGCGCGAGCAACCTGTTCGGTGGCCTCGCGTGAAGCCGAATTCCGCCGCGAGCCATGGGCCAGTAGGATGAGGGTCGACGCGTCCAGCGCAAAGCGCTCTTCGCGCGCGACGATGGCGGCGCGGTCTAGCACCAGATCGGGAAATCGGGGATCGAGACCGAGTGGCGGCAGCACATCGACATCGCGGCCCTCCTCATTGGCCACGTCTAGCAATTGAACCAGCCGGTCGCGGGTGAAGTAACCGCTCGACGCGAACAGCGGATAGACGATGACCCTGGGGGCTGCCAGGGCGGCGAACGCCTCGCCGATGGTCGGCACGCCGTTGATGAAGCCAACGGCCACTTCTGAAACCAGTCCGTAGGCAGACACCGCGCGCGCGATCCGCTTGACGCCTTCGTTGGTGGCGTTCGGGCTCCGTTCGCCATGGGCCGCAATCAGTAGTGCAACTTCGGCGGCGTTATCCTTTGCGCTCAATGACTGGTCCCGTCGGAAAAGTTGATCTTGTTCCATACATTATACTTGCCTGACGGCCGCGACATCGGAATGCGCTTGATCTCGGCAAAGGTGACGGCATCGTAAATTACCAGGGCGCCCTCGTTCTCCCAGATCGAAACCAGCACGTAACGCCCGTTCTTGTCGAATTCGACATGCGCAGCGGTCTTGCCCGGCGCAGGAGTCACGGTACGAACGATCTCGAGGGTACGCTTGTCGATGATCGACATCGTATCCTTCTTCGCACCCATCATGGCATCGGTCCAGGCATAGGGCGAATTCTCATGGCTGCGCATGAAGAAGCCCGGCCCCGGCGTGTCGATCACCTTGATCAGGGACCAGTCCTGCATGTCCAGCACGCTGATCTTGCCCTCCTTCAAATGAGGGGTCGCCATCACCGGTCGCCCGTTCCAGGTCCAGGAAATTCCCGAACCCAAGTGCGGCAGGCCTGGCAACGAAAGCTGCTTGATATCGCGGCCTACGGTGAGATTGACCACGATCGCCTTGCCCTCCCGGGCGGAGCCAACCAGATTGCGGTAAGGCGGATCGAAGAAGAAGTCGTCGAGCGGTTCAGGGACCTCGATCCGCCGCAGCGCGAACAGCCCCTGCGACGAGGGCAAAGCCTCGATCATGCCCTTCTCATGCGAATGCACGAGACCCGGATAAACCGGCGGCGCATTCGGGTCGGTTGCAATCTCCCAGATTTCCGGCACGTCCTTCAGTGCTGCGATAAAGCTGTCGCGCGGCGGCGCCTGGTACACCGCCGACACCCGTGAGGAGTTTCCGTTTTTGTCCTTTGCCTCGAAGATTTTCTCGACCGACAGGTCGTCGGTCGACAACATCACGAGGCTGTGCGGCAAATAATTCGCGACGGCTATATGCTTGCCGTCGCGGGAAATCGCGATATTGCGCGAATTGATGCCGGCGCGCACCTCGGACAGCATGGTCAGGGTCCAGAGATCATATTTGCTGACCCAGCCATCGCGCGACATGAAGAAGACGTAGCGGCCGTCGGGGGTAAATTTCGGTCCGCCATGCAGCGCGAAGCGGGTCGGAAACCGCGCCAGGGGCTCAAAACGGTCTCCGTCAAGGATGGTGGCATGGTGGTCGCCGGTCTCGACCACGACGAACAGGTTCAACGGATCGGCCTCGAAGCGCGGCCGGTCGAGCGCCGGCGCCATGGCATGGATGACGCGGCTTGCGGCAATCTTCGCAGTTCCCCAGGCAGGTATCTGCGGCAGTGGCTTCGCGATATGGGCGGCCAGCGCGGCGATCTCGTCCTTGTCCAGTTTGGCGCCAAAGCCCGGCATCTGCGTGGCGGTACGGCCCTCAGCGATGACGGCTGCCGCCCGCGGCCCCATCAGGCGGCCGAGATTTTCCGGCAGCAGCGCCGGCCCCTGCCCGCCGAGCCGGTCAGCGCCGTGACACGCCGCGCAGTGGTCAGCGAATAGCCTGACGGCGTCCGGATCCGCCGCCGCCGGAACACAAAATCCGATCGCGGCCAGCAGCGCGCCGGCCAACTCAGAGCGAAAGCTGCGCTTCATGGCGTGCTCCGCGGTAGGCGCTGACCATCACGCGCTCGACCGGCTGGGCGAGCCCGATTTCGGCATCGTTGAGATAGCAACCGGGGTCCTCCGCCCAGGGATCGCCGGTGATGCGCATGGCGCGCACCCTTGTGTTGCCGTTGCAGACGTCGAAATAGGCGCACTGGCCGCAGCGTCCGCCGATAGCGCGCGGCTTCTGCTTCAGCCCAGCCATGATCGGATCGGACAGGTCGCTCCAGATCGACGAGAACGGCCGCGCCTTGACGTTGCCGAGGGTGTAGTGCCACCACATCGTGTCCGGATGTACGTTGCCGAGATTGTCGATATTGGCGACGTTGACGCCGGAGGAATTGCCGCCCCACTGCACCAGCCGCGTGCGCAAATCTTCCACCGCCTGCGGCATGATACGTGCAGCCCACTGCAGCAGATAGACCGCGTCGGCGTCGTTGTTACCGGTAACAATTTCCATCTCGCTGCCGTTTTGCACCCATCGCCAGGCGCGATCGATCACCATGTCCATGGCATCTCGCGTCGTCTGCCACATCGCATCGTCGCCGCGGTTCTTGTTGCCGCGGCCGGCATACACCAGATGTGACAGATAGAATTTGTGAAAGCCCTCGCGCTCCACCAGGTCCAGCATCCGCGGCAGCTCCGCGGCAGTGTCCTCCGTCATCGTGAAACGCACGCCGACCTTGATGCCGCGGTCGCGTAACAGCCGCAGCCCGCCGAGCGCCTCGTCGTAGGCCCCGACCTTGCGGCGGAAGCGGTCATGGGTGTCGCCGATACCGTCGAGCGAAATTCCGACATAGTCGTAACCGATACCGCGGATGCGGTCGGCGAGCGGAGCGTCCACCAAGGTGCCGTTGCTGGAGAGCCCGACATAGAACTTCATGGCCTTGGCGCGTTCTGAAATTTCGAAGATGTCACATCGCATCAGGGGTTCGCCACCTGACAGGATCAGGACTGGAACGTGAAACGCCTTGAGGTCATCCATGACGGAGAAGACTTCCGGCGTCGACAGCTCGCCGGGAAAGTCGACGTCGCCCGAAATCGAGTAGCAATGCTTGCAGGTCAAGTTGCAGCGCCGGATCAGGTTCCAGATAACCACCGGGCCGGGCGGCTTATGGCCCAGGCCGAGCGGCGTCGGCGCATGCAGTTCGTGCAGGTAATGGCTAAGGCGAAACATCTTGCGGCGCTCCCTTGGCGTCTGGCGTTCACGCAGCGATGCGCAATCCGGTCTTCTTCAAGATCCGGGTTGAAAACAGGACGTCGTGCGAGCGCGCGGCAGGGCCAATCAATCGCGCAATGCGCTGGACCTTGTCCCTGACCTCGTCCCGCGTTTGGCCGTGCACCATCGCGAACAGGTTGTACGGCCACAGCGGCAGATGGCGCGGGCGCTCATAGCAATGGGTTACCTCGTCGAGCGCGCCGATCCTGGTGCCGATCCCGGCAACCGCCTCGTCCTCGACGTCCCACACCGACATGCCGTTGGCCGTAAAGCCGAGCGCGTAATGATTGGGAATCGCGCCGATCCGCCGGATCGCGCCCGCATCGAGCAACCGTTTCAGGCGGGTGATGACCTCGGCCTGATCGAGGTCGAGCTTTTCGGCGATCGCCCGATAGGGCTCCCGCACCAGGGGAAGGCCGGCTTGCGTAGCCGCTACGATCCTGCGGTCGATGGCATCGAGCATCCCTACACCTCCACGCGGAATCCGACAAAGAATTCGTGCATCTTCGGCATGGCATGCACGCCAAGGCCCGTTTCCGCTTCGATTTCGGAAATAACCCGCGCGATGCGGCGCGGGTCTTCGGCCGACACGACGAACCACATGTTGAGCGCGTGACTGCGCTCGTAATTCTGCGAAATTTCGGGGTGGGCGTTGACCAGTTTCGCCACCTCGTCGAACCGCTCCGGCGGCACGGCGATGGCCGCGAGACAGACATCGCCGCCAAGCATTTCCGCGTTCCACAGCGGTCCGAAGCGGCTCAACTGCCCCGTTCCGACCAGATCGCGGACGCCTTCGAGCAGTTCGCCTTCGCTCAATCCGAGCGTCGCGCCGGCATCGCGGAACGGGCGCGGCGTCAGCGGAAATCCGCCTTGCAGACCGTTGATGATCGCCTTCTCGGTGGGACTGATGACGGGCATCAATTCAATCCTTGCCTGGCATCGGAGAACACCGCGCCGCGCTGCTTGAAGCGGCGCGTCGAAAACAGCACCGCCTGCCTGTTCAAGCCGGTATCGGCCAAGAGATTGATTTCATCGATGACGGCGAAGGCCTCGTGCCTCGCCTTGGCGTGGATCATGCAAAAGATATTGTAAGGCCATAGCGGCAGGTGCCGCGGCCTGCGGTAGCACAGGGTGACGTGCGGATTGCGCGTGAAACTGGCCGCGACGGAATCGACCATGTCATCCGGCACGTCCCACACCGCCATGGCATTGGAGTTGAAGCCGAGCTTGTCATGGCGCACGACGCAGCCAAAGCGCGTGACGACGCCGGCCGCGGCAAGATGGTCGAGCCGGTCGATGATTTCGGCCTGATTGAGGTCGAGTTGCTCGGCGACCGCGCGATATGGCTGCTCGACCAATGTCAAGCCGTCCTGGATTGCCGCAAGGATGCGGCGATCACGCGGATCGGGATGGTAGTCTCCGCACGGATCGGTGGCCTTCCGCATCGAGGGACGCACCGTGCCCAACGGAAAGCCGAGACCGAGATGGTAAGCCTTCAGCATCGGCAGATCGATCGCCTCCAGCCCGGTCTGATGCCTGATGCTCTCGTTCGTCGCGGCGATCGCGTTGGCATCAGCGCCGGCGATCACGAACCACAGGTTCAGCGCATGGGTTCGCTCGTAGTTATGTGTGACGAGCGGCTCGCGACTGACGATCGCCGCCACCTCTTCCAGCCGTTCGGGAGGAACCTGCAGCGCCGCCAATGTGCTTGTGCCGATGGTGTTCGGCCGGACCACCGCTCCAATGCGTGAGATTACGCCGATCTCGCGCAAGCGACGAAAAACTCCAATGGCTTCGCGTTCGTTGAGCGCCGCCGAGCGGCCAACGACTTCGAAGGGTTTATCGACGAGCGGGAAATTATGCTGCCAGCGATCAACCAGCGACAGTTCGACGGGATCCGGGCTCATTGTCCAATCCTCATTGCGCGCGCTGTGAAGAAAATGCCGGAAGGCTTTTGCGCGGAGATCTCGCCCTTTTTCGCGAAGGTCGCAGCGTCGTAAATTTCGACGCGGTCGGCGTCGCGCAGCGAGACCCAGACCTCGTTTCCGCGCGGCGTGAATTCCATATGCAGCACCGCAGGTCCCGGCGCGAAGCGGTGGATCACTTTCAGCGTCAGCGTATCGACGATGTCGATCGTGTCATTGAGCGGGTGCGCGAAATTGACCCAAACATGGCGGCCGTCGGGGCGCGCTACCGCGAACACGGGCTGACCGTGGGTAGCAATGCGGCCGGCCTCGGCAAAGCTTCGCGTATCCACAGCGATCAGTTCATGGCGACCAACCGCGGGAAGCAGCAACCTGTCACCGATTGCCGCCCAACCTTCGAGGTGCGGCATCTTGTATACCGGCATCGGCTCCTCGCCGTGCCCGTAATGGTCAAGGATTCGCTCGGCTTTCAGCGGTGACTGCCACATGTCGACATGTACCACGCCATCCTCTCCGAACAGGCCGGCCAGGTAATGCCGGCCGTCGGGCGTGACGTTGCCGTCATAGGGCAGCTTGCCGACGCCCGTCAGTCTGGTGATGGCCGGGGTCTCGACCGTGGAAAGATCCGCGATCCAGATCTCGCCGGCGTTATAGAGCGCAAATGCAAAACGGCGCCCCGGCAGATCGACGAGGCCGACAGTCTTCGAAGCCTTGCCGTCGGCGCCAGTGGCGGGAATGTCCGCGACGAGCGCCAGCGTTTTGGCGTCGAATACACGCACCCCGCCCGGTTCGTAGTTCGAGACCGCGATCAGCTCGCCGTCATCGGAAATGGCGCCACCGATCGAATTTCCCGCCTGGACCACACGCCCGGCTATCGACGCGGTGAGCAGATCAATCCTGGTCAGTGCGCCGTCGCGTCCGAATACATAGCCGTAGCGCTGATCCGGCGAGAACACGACCGACGCGTGCGAAAGATCGCCGACGCCCTCGACGCGACCGATCGTCTGCCGTGCGCTGGTATCGACGATCAGCACCGAACCTTTCGCGCGCTCGATGACCAAGCCGAGATTGCCGGTACCGCGCAATCCTTCGGCAAATCCGGTTACCGGAATCGTCAATACCAACAGTGCAGCAAGCCATCGCGCGACGACCATCATGGCAGAGTTCCTTGCTTGAGCCGGTCGGCGATCCAGCGCGCATCGAGCTCCGACAGCAGCGGACGCCATGGCGGCATCGGCGTGCCCGGGATGCCGTCGAGAATGATGTGGACGAGTTGGTCGCGATCCCACGACCTGAGTTGATCGACGGTCAGCGGCTTTCCGAGTCCCCCCTTCAGGGTCAGCCCGTGGCATGAGCCGCAGTCCTGCCGCACCAGATCGGCCAATTTCACCGGATCTGGCGCGGTCTCTCCGGCCGTGGCAGGCGCTATCATCGCGATCAACGCCAGCGCCGCGTTAGGCCACAACCGAGATCGCGCGGGAGTCCCTTGCATCGACGTCCTCATTGCGGTGCATGGCGATCGCTGCGACCCGACCGATGATGAACAGAACGGGACCGGCAAAGCCTGCCTCCTGGGCCACCGCGGGAAGTGCGGAGAGCCAAGCGCATATTCGCTGCTCCTGCGGGGTCGTGCCTTGACACACCGCAAGCACCGGGGTGTCCGGCGGCAATCCGTTGGCGATAAGGTTGCCAGCGATCTCCTCGATATTAGCCAGCCCCATGTAGACAACGAGCGTGGTTTCGGAATCGGCCAACGTTGCCCAGTCCAGATCCAGCGGCTCGTTTGCCTTGCGATGGCCGGTGACGTAGCGGACGCCTGTCGCAAGCCCACGATGGGTCAGCGGAATTCGCGCCGACGCGGCACACCCTTGCGCCGCGGTGATGCCGGGGATGACCTCGTAGGGAATACCAGCGCGCTCGAGTTCGGCCGCCTCCTCGGAGCCGCGCCCGAAAATGAAGGGGTCGCCGCCCTTGAGCCGCACCACGGTTCGGCCGGCGCGACCGAGCCGCACCAGCATTTCGTTGATCTCTTCCTGCGGCACCGGATGAAAGCTTGCCTGCTTGCCGACATTGATCCGGGCCGCGCCTTCCCCGATCGTGGCGAGAATACTGTCGGGTACCAGGCGATCGTACACGACCACGTCGGCCTCCCGTATCACCCGCGCCGCCTTCAAGGTAAGCAGTTCGGGATCGCCCGGGCCTGCCCCGACCAGGTAGACTTTTCCAACGCTCATGCGCGCTCCGCCCGGTTTTGACTTTTGAGTTTCGGCTCTTGCGTCGAGGCGGCACGGCAAGCTTGCTTGCCGCGCCGCCTCGTTGTCGTCAGGTCCTCAATAGACGTCGTTACGCGTGTTATGGACGTTGAACTTGCCAGTCGGCGTTACCAGCCGTTTGTCGCGGATGACTGTCTTCAGGGCCAACGTTTTGTCATCGACCACGACGATCGCCGATTCCTGGGCCTTGTTGTTCCAGACCGAGAACCAGACCTCGTTGCCGTCCTTGTTGAATTCGCCCTGCACGACACGGCGCGCGCCTTCCGAGATCCCGGACCATTGGCCGATCGGAAGCACCTTGTATTCGGGTTTCTCCTTGGCGAGATCCTTGATCTTGAACACCGCGACCGATGAGGAGATTTCGGCATCGGTATTGAGCGGCGTATCGACGTAGAGGTTTTCCGACTTCGGATGCGTCTTGATGAACAGCGACCCGCCGCCCTGGCCGTCGACCGTCTGCACGACCTTCCAGGCGTTTGCCTTGTGCTTTTCCGGATCGGTCCCGATGAAGGAAATCGTCTCGTTGCCGAGATGGCTGGTCGCCCAGACCGGACCGTATTTCGGATGCAGCAGATTGGCGCCGCGTCCGGGATGCGGGGTCTGGCCACCCGACTCGATCACGCTGACCAGCTTGTCCTCCTTGGTATCGACGATCGCGATCTTATGCCGAGCGTTCGCCGCCACCAGGAAGTAGCGTCCAGTCTTGTCAAAACCGCCGTCATGCAGGAAGCGTTCGGCTTCGATCGCCGTCACTTTCAAATTCTTGATGTCCTTGAAGTTGACGAGCAATATCTGGCCGGTCTCCTTGATGTTGACGACGAATTCCGGATTGTAGTGCGAGGCCACGATCGAGGCGACGCGCGGCTCCGGGTGATATTCCTGGGTGTCGTAGGTCATGCCGCGCGTCGAGACGACCTTGAACGGCTCCAGCGTCACGCCGTCCATGATGACATATTGCGGCGGCCAGTAGGCACCGGCGATCGCGTACTTGTCCTCGTAGCCCTTGAACTTGGAGGTCTCGATCGAGCGCGCCTCGGTGCCGACCTTCAGTTCAGCCACGGTTTGTGGCGGATCCATCCAGAGATCAACGAGGTTGATCTTGGAGTCGCGACCCACCGTGAACAGGTACCGCCCGGAGGCCGACATCCGCGAGATGTGCACCGCATAACCCGTCTTCAGAATGAGCTCGATCTTCTTGGTCGTGCCATCGATCAGAGCGACTTCACCTGCGTCGCGCAGCGTCACCGCGAACAGGTTATCGATGTCGAGCTTGTTCATTTGCTTGGTCGGCCGCTGCGCGACCGGTACCAGAACCTTCCAGCTCTCCTTGATCTCCTTGAGCCCGAATTCCGGCGGCTGCGCCGGATCATTGAGCAAATAGCGAGCCATCAGCTCGATGTCAGTGGCCTGAAGGTCGCCGGAGGTACCCCAGTTCGGCATGCCGCCGGGAGATCCGTAGGTGATGAAGTCGCGCAGATAGTCGAAGCCGAGCTTCTTGGTGAGGTCGGGCGTCAGCGGTTTGCCGGTCGCGCCCTTGCGCAGCACGCCGTGACAGCCCGCGCAACGTTCGAAATAGATCTGGTTGGCCTTGTCGAACTCCGCCTTGCTGAGCACGGGATCGCCGGGCTTGGTGCCGGGCTGTTCGGTGGCCTTGCCGCCGAGCGTATCCAGGCTCGGCTGATACTGACCGCCCGGTGTGGTCTTGTGCTGCTGGAGATCCGCGGGCGCTGGCTTGGCGGGTTGCTGCTGCGCCTGTCCAAGCACGGTCGAGCCAAAATAGACGATACTCGCGGCGATGATACCGCCCTTGAGCATTGCATGCACATAAGCGTGACGTCGCATTGCATCCCCTCCGCGTGAATCTCGGTGCAGGCCTTATGCTCCATGCCGCGGATGCGTTGCCTTGACCGCGGTTAAGGACGCGGTTTGTCGCGGTTTGACATAGCTCAATGCGGCCGTGGCCAAAAACTGCCTCATCCGAAACCATGCGAAGCAACGTCATCGTGAGCAGGCTCTCTAAGACGCGCTGGATGTTGCGCATTTTCGTATCGCTGGTGCTGATGGCGAGCGGGGGCGCCCGAGCCGCCGACCTTGGAATTGCCCGACAATTTTTTTCGTCGGACAGTTCCGCGACGATTGAGCAGCCGCAGGGAACTCCGCGCGCCGCCATCGTCCGCGGCGCCGACGGCCGCATCCTCGGCCATGCGTTCTCGACCTACGAGGTTTCCGGTTCGGTAGGTTATGCCGGCCGCCCGCTCGATATCGTCGCCGCGATCACGCCCGAGGGCATCATTGCCGGCGCCCAGATTGTGGCCCACGAGGAGCCGATCCTTGTGATCGGCATTCCGCGCGACGCGCTCGCCGCCTATGTGGCGGGCTTCAAGGGATTCGATATCCGCGCCAGCGCCGGGCTCAAGCAGACCAATGACCTTGCGCGCGGCCCGCACGCCGTGGCGGGCGCGACCATTACAAGCACCGTCATTCGCGATGCCATCGTCCGCTCGGCCCGGATGATCTGGCGCAGCCGAAGCAGTGCAGCGAAAAATGTGGCGCGGCTCGACCGCGAAACCCTGCGCCGGTCTTCCTGGCCGTCCCTGCTCGCCGAGGGCGCGGTGCAACGGATGCTGGTCTCCCGAAGTGACGCGGCGAAACTGCTCGGCACCAAAGACGATGAACCGGACAAGCCGTTCATCGATCTCTGGCTGGCGCTCGCCACGCCGCCGCCGATCGGCGAAAGCCTGTTGGGGCAGCGCATCTACGAGAGTGAACTGGCCAAGATCGGCCCCGACGACGATCTCGTCCTGATCGGCGCGACCGGCCTCTATTCTTTCAAGGGTGCCGAATGGCGCCGATCCGATTCGTTCAATCGCATCGAAATCATTCAGGGCGGCCGGACGATCCGTCTGAAGCCGGCCGATCATACGCCGGTCGAAGCGCTGCGGGCGGCGGGCGCGCCCGAACTGCGCGAGATCGCGCTGTTTCGTATCGCGCGAACGAGCGGCTTCGATTCGACCAGGCCGTTCCGGCTCGATCTCGATCTCGGCACTCCCGCGGCCGCGGCTGGCCCGGCGGTGGTGTCGCTGGATTACCGCATACCCGATCGCTATCTGATCGCACCGGTGGTAGCGCCGGCGACGGTACTACCGGACAAGGCCGCGCAGTCCACGCCTGACCAGGTGCCGCTATGGCAGGATATCTGGTGGGCCCGACGTTACGAAATCGGCGTACTTGGCGCGATGCTTGCCTTGCTCGGCGGCATCCTGATCTTCCAGGATACGGTGATCGCGCACGGCCGCCTCTATTACCGCTTGCGCACGGGCTATCTGCTGCTGACCTTCGTCTTCCTTGGCCTGATCGCCAACGCGCAGCTGTCGGTCGTCCATGTCCTAACCTTCATTCATGCCTTGTTGTCGGGATTCCGCTGGGAGCTATTCCTGCTCGACCCGATGGTGTTCCTGCTCTGGAGCTTCGTCGCGATCAGCATACTGTTCTGGGGACGCGGCGTATTTTGCGGCTGGCTTTGCCCGTTCGGGACTTTGCAGGAACTAACCAACCAGCTCGCGCGGCGGCTCGGCATCAGGCAGATCGAAATTCCCTTCGGACTGCACGAGCGGCTCTGGATGATCAAATACGTGGCTTTCGTCGGTATCCTGGCGATTTCGCTGCGCTCGATCATCACGGCGTTCCAGTTCGCCGAAGTGGAGCCGTTCAAGACTGCGATCACGATGAAATTCCTCCGTGAATGGCCGTTCGTACTCTATGCGGGGATCCTGCTATTGGCCGGACTGTTCATCGAACGGTTCTACTGTCGCTATCTTTGTCCGCTCGGCGCAGCGCTGGCGATCCCGGCGCGCATGCGCATGTTCGAGTGGCTCAAGCGTTACCGCGAATGCGGCGCCGAATGTCATGTCTGTGCGCGAACCTGCACCGTTCAGGCGATTCATCCGCTCGGGCAGATCAACCCCAACGAGTGCATCTACTGCCTGAAATGCCAAGCAAACTACTTCGATCATGACGTCTGCATGCATCTGAAGCGGCGCACGGCGCGGCGCCAACCGCTGGTGACTGCGCCAGTTCCGAACAGCGCCAATGTGCGATCGACAGGAGCCGGCGATGCGACCTGACGCTCCGACGCGACGCCGCGTCATCACGATTTTCGCAGCGGCTGCAGCCAGCGCCGTGACCGGCCCTGCTCGACCCCTTGAGGCCGACTACGCCTGGAACGGCACAGCGATGGGGGCAGACGCCACCATCCTGCTCAACGGGATTGATCCACAGACCGCCCGAAGCCGCATTGCCGCCGCTGCCGCGGAAATCGATCGTCTCGAAGATGCCTTGAGTCTGTTCCGCGACAGTTCAGAATTGCGGCGCCTGAACCGGGACAAGGTGCTGCATTCACCGAGCGGCGACCTGCGCCGCGCGCTGGCGCTCGCGCTTGATATCGCCGACCGCAGCGGCGGCCTGTTCGACCCCAGCGTGCAGGCGTTGTGGGAAGCTCATGTGGATTGGTTTGCCGTGGCACCCGATGCCGGTCTTCCCCCCGAGGGGGTCATTGACAGGGCGCGTGCGGCAGTCAACTGGCGCCGAATTCTGCTCGAGCCAGACACGATCCGTACCGGAGCAGATCAGCGCCTCACGCTCAACGGCCTCGGCCAGGGGTATGTCACCGACCGGATCGCGGACCTGCTGTATTCACGCGGCTTGCGGCATGTTTTCGTCGATCTCGGCGAGCAGCGCGCGATCGGTGCACGCCAGGACGGCGCGCCATGGCTGGTCGCCCGCACCAATGCCGCGCCGTTCGCACTGACCGACGGCGCGCTTGCAACATCGGAAGGCTCAGGCTGCGTACTCGGCGCATCCGGCGCGGCGCATCATCTGTTCGACCCGCGCAACGGCCGCAGCGCCACACACTGGAAACAAATCACGGTGCATCATCGTTCGGCAGCGGTCGCCGATGCGCTGTCGACAGCCTTCTATGTCGCTTCATCGGAGGAAATCGAAGCTCTGCTGCCTCGATTTGCAGGAACGGTGATATGGGCTACCGACCACGACCAATGCGAACGGCGATGGATTTCGCCGCCGGTCGGGGGGACCGTCGGCTGAAATCTATCCACCGCAGTGACACGCCGGTTACTTGGTCTTGCCGTCGCCGTCGTACTGCTTGAGGTAGGCCCAGAGATTCTTTGCCTCGGCCTCGTTCTTGATGCCGGCGAACACCATCTTAGTGTTCGGGATCTTGGCCTTGGGATCCTTGATGTAATCGAGGAAGGCTTCCTCGTTCCAGGTGATGCCGGAGCCCTTGTTGGCATCGGAATAGTTGTACCCGGCCACCGTTCCGGATTTGCGAGCATCGATACCGTTCAATACCGGGCCGACCTTGTTCTTCGCCGTGGGTCCGACATCATGACAGGAGACGCACTTCTTGAACGCGGTTGCACCGGCGGTCACGTCCTGTGCGCCAGCAACGCCCGCCGATACGACCAAGACCGCCATCGCAATCATAAGCTTCTTCAACATTACCGTCTCCTTTTGCTGGATGTCACCTATCCGGTTTTGATTAACCGGAGTCCGGAAAACCCGTTTCTCACTCGGGATGCGTCCCGAGCGCGCTGTGCAGCCTCGCGTCATGGGTCTCGAAATGCCGGGAGAACCACGCATCGAGCCGTTGCGCAAGCAAACGTTCATCGAACCCGGCACTGGCTTCAAAATCCTCCATGATGTCACGTATCTCGTCCAGCAGACGCTCATGATCGTTCTTGTGCTGAACCAACTGGTCGTAGCTGCGTTCGCGCATGAAACGCTCCTCGAGCGCAAAATGCGCCGAGATCGCCTTAAACAGATCGCCGAAGAAATCGACAACGGCGTCCTTCGATCCTTCCGACGTTGCCTTGTCGTAAAGACGATTGATGAGTTCGATGAGTTCCCGGTGCTCGTGATCGACGGCGGCGATCCCGACGCTGTAGCGGCTCTCCCAATGCAGCAGGCCCATGATGTTACCCTCAGCGAAAGATGAACTCGCCGCTCTCCGGCCGGTAATCGATGACGAACATCTGGCTAGGCGCGAAGTCGATCGTGCCACGGCGCTCGTGATCGAAGCCATCGGCCCGCGCGGTGTCGCGCATGCGCACCGCGACATCGTATTTCCCGGCCGGCATCACGAAACGCTGATAGACCCGCGACGGGCCATCGCCCGCAATCCCGGTCGGCGCAAGGTCCGCAGCATAGATCTTGCGGCCATCGATATCGAGTTCGACATAGAGGGACCGGCGTACCCGCGGGCAATCCTGCACCCGGCGCATGTTCGGCGCCAGCTTGGCGATTTCCTCGGGGGACAGCCTGCGGCATTCCCCCTTGCGGTCTGCGCCATGCACGAAAGTCAGCATCATCATGCCGGCCCCCTCGGGGATTTGCCGGTAGACCGGCCGATCGGACAGCCACGCCACACCGGCGAACAGCGCTGCAATGACCACGAACTGACCTGCCAACCGCAGCCCCCTCGTCATGAATCCCCCTTCACTTCGGCGGGCTCACGATCCTTGCCGGGCCTGGAGAGGGAACTCACCGGCAGCGGCGAACGCAGCCGCAGCGGCGGCAGGCCGGCGATGGTGGCCGCGAATGATGCAATCGCGGATTGGGCTTTGGTCACCTCGAGCGCGGAAGCCCAGATCGTGGCAATCCGGTCGCGCGGAACCCGCTTGCGCAAATAGGGATCGCGCTGCCCGGCAAAACGCTGCTCCGTCCATTGAATGCCGAGGCGGTTGTAACAGGCGCTTTCCGCGCAGCCCGCCACCGCCACGCCGTCGGCGAGGTCGCGGCTGAGGACGAAGTCGATCAGCGACGGCGGCATCATCGCGACACAGGGCATGACGACCGTTCCATCGAGACGCCCGCCGGCGGCGCCGTGTTCGCAGGCGAGCACTAGCACGCGGCCCGGCTTCGTCAGCGTTCCGGCGGCGGCGATGACCCGCTCGCGCAATTCCTTCAGCGAGTAGTCAGGCAGATCTATACCGGTCTTGAGATCCTCCGAGCGGCGGAACGGCGTCGAAGAAGGGCAAGCGCCGACACAGATGCCGCAGGACACGCAGAGCGACGGATTGACCTCCGCCTGGGTCGGAAACGGGAGGTCGTCGGTGCGACGCACCATGCGAATGGCCTCGTAAGGGCAATCCTCGGCACATCGCGCGCAGCCATTGCAGTGCGCCAGATCGATCCGCGCCGCCTTCGCCCGCCGCAATGGCGGCAGCCATGGCATCAGTGCGATCATCAGCGAGAACGCGCCGAGAAAGGCCCAGACCGCGCCGTTGCCCCAGATGTTGGTCAGCGGATAGAGCGGCAGATAGAACCAGTCGAGACCGACTTCGGCCGGCACCTTCGCCAGATCGGCGTGGCCCTGCGACAGCGCCGGTTTCCAGATCGATACCGCGAGCAATGCCGCCAGCGACAACAGCGCGAGCGTCCGCGGCGGATTCATCTTCGGCCGCGAGATGCGGAGGATATGTATCCACATGATGAAGAGCAGGAACAACGGCACCGCCACATGCATGAACACCATCAGCGAGAAGAAGCGGCTGGTGAGCGTGCCGGTGGAAATGAAATTGCGCGCAATCGGCTCCCCGAAAATCGGCAGCCAATCCAGAAGCTCCGACGAGACGATCGCGACATACTGGGCAAGCTTGTCCCAGACCAGCCAGTAGCCGGTAATCCCCGAGGCGTAGAGCAGCCAGATAATCGGCAGGCCGGTAATCCAGGAGAACCAGCGAACGCCGCGATAATGATCGAGGGAGAATTCGCGCAGCAGGTGGACCACCACCATCACCACCATCAGGTCCGACGCATAGCGGTGAAAGCTGCGCATGACCCCGGCATGGAACCAGTAATCCCGGGTCAGATGTTCGACCGATTGATAGGCCCGCTCGATGCCGGTGTCGAAGAAGATGAACAGGTAGGTCCCGCTCACCGCAACGATCCAGAAGAAGAAGAACCCGAGCGCGCCGAGCTGCGCCAGCGGATTTAGCTGCGGCGTGAACAGGCGCTCGAACGGCCGCTCGATCAGCGAAAATCCTGCCCGAAGCCCGCTGCGGATGGCGCCGATCACATTGCTCTCCGTTTCATTCGGCCCCGGCCGCTCATGCGTGCGCCGAGCGAAACCATTCCCGCAGAATGAGGCCGCCCATGACGAGGAGAGAGAAAGCCGCGATCACGCCGCCGAATACCAGCCCGAAATCGATACGGTAGCGGCCGGCGCCGGGATCGTAGGCGGTGCAGATGAACTTGATGCGGTCCACAATTCCGCGGAACGAAAACGAGGTCGTGGTGCCGTATACGACGTCCTTCAGCGGCTCCATGAACATCTGAAGTGGAAAATCCTCGCCATAGACGTGGCGGTATACCTTGCCCTCGCGGTCAACGATCGTGGTCTGCGTCAAATGATCGAAGCCGCCGGCCACGGCGCGATAACTGAAGCCGAGGTCGCCCAGCAGCGCTTCGATGGTCGCTGCATCAGCGCTGGCCACCCGCCAGTTCGGCGATCTGATGCCCTGGGTCGATGCGAACTGGGTCAGCCGCGCTGGCGTATCGTTGCGCGCGTCGAAGCCAACCGTGAGCACGTTGAAGCGGTCCAGTCCGATCATCCGTCCCGCCTCGTTCACGGCGTCGATGACATGCTGGGTGGTCGGCGGGCAAACCGAACTGCAGGCGGTGTAGACCAAGCTGATCACCAGCGGCTTGCCGCGGTAGTCGCGCAACGCCAATGACGCTCCATTCATGTCGACCAACGTATGGCCGCCGATGGCGTGTCCAAGCGCCTGCGTTCCCTTGGCGATCGTTGCCGCGGGATCGAGCTGCGGCGACGCCGGCGCGGCGAAAACCGGCGCAGCGAACAAACAAGCGAGCGCGGTCACCGCGCATGCCGCAACGCGCCCCGTGGTCATAACCAATGCCTGACGACGCTGGCGAGCAGCGCGCCGGCGATCAAGAGCGCTAGTTGCACCAGCGAAGCGAGAAAATTCGCCATCGCGTTCTGCTTGGAAGGGGCGCGATACAGCTTCACGCTCTTCCAGACGAAATAGCCGCCGCCGATTCCGGCACCGAGCCCGTAGAGCAGCCCTTCGCCGAACCACAGCGGCACCAGCGAGACCACGGCAAGCGCCACCGCGTGGACGAGGATCGCCAATGTCCATGCATAGGCCGGGACCACCACCGGCAACATCGGGATGCCGGCCTTGGCGTAGTCCTGTCCCTTGGCCGCCGCGAGGCTCCAGAAATGCGGCGGCGTCCACAGGAACAGTGCAACCGCCAGCACGGTCGGGATTACCTGCGGCGACGGATCGACAGCCGCCGCTCCGGCCAGCACCGCGAAACTTCCGGCAAGGCCGCCGACCACGATGTTCCAGGTGCTGCGGCGCTTCAGCCAGACCGTATAGACGATGCCGTAGGTGAAGGCGCCGAGGAAGACATAGGCCGCCGCAACGTTGCCTGCGGTGACCGAGGCAAGCCCGAGCGATGCCGCGAGCAGTCCGAGGAATCCGACCAGCCACCACGGGCTTGGCTTGAACGTTCCGCTCGCGAACGGGCGCGCGCGGGTGCGCCGCATCAGCCGGTCGACGTCACGCTCATAATAGTGGTTGAAGGCGCCTGCCGCGCCCGACGCGCCCAGGATCGCCAGCGCGAGGCCCACGATCTGCCACCACGCCAACCCCGGCCCGCTCGCGACCGCGATGCCGGCGAGCGCACTCGCCGCAATCGCGACGCCGATCCTGAGCTTCAGGAGCGAGATGGTCATCCCGACCGCGGCGCGCATGTGGTTTCCTCCCTGTGGATCGACGGCAGTCAACGAAACAGCCAGAGTTCCGACAAATATTTCCAGTTGATGAAGTAATAGAGGACGAAGCAGACAAAGAAGATCGCGACCAGAATCACTGTGCCCGGAAGCTTTGGCGCCTTCTCGCTGCCATAGTGCGAAGCCACTGCGCCGCCACCGGCGTGCAGCGGGAATGTCAATTTGTGACCGGCTGTGATCTTCTCGCCAAAGAATACCGTTCCCACGACAACCAGTATGAAGATGATGCCGCCGATCGCCGCGATGATCGCGAAGATGCCGTTGAGGCCCATCATCAAGAACGCGCCCGCAGAATGGGCGAATCCCAGACTGGCGTCGCTGAAGGTGATATCCCAGTGCCGGCGGGGGACACCGAGCGTGCCCGCCCCCATCATGAACAGCGAGATGCCGGCGGCGCCGATCCCGAACAGATAGGGCTGCATCTTGGCAAGTTTCGGCCAGAGGATTTCGCGTTCGAACACCAGGGGCAATACGAGGTAGGTCGCGCCCATGAAGGCGAGCGTCGTCCCGGCCACCACGGTGCCGTGAAAGTGTCCCGGCACGTAGATCGTATTGTGCATCAGCACGTTGAGCTGTTCGGTGCCCAGCACGACGCCGGAAATGCCGCCGATGAAGCCGAAGAAAACAAGCGAGAGGAACATGCCGGCGAAAGCCGGATGACCCCACGGCGCCTTGCGCAGCCATTCAAACACGCCGCGATTGAAGCCGTTCCTCCGCTGCGCCGCTTCGATCGCGCCCGGCACGGTCAATCCATGAACCATCGAGCCGAGTACCGCCAGATACATCATGTAGCTGGTATTGACGATCTTCCAGCTCGCATCCAGTGCCGGGTCGGCAAGCAAATGGTGCGCGGAAGCGAGCTGCAAAAAGAGAATGTACATGAAGAAAGCTGTGCGGCTCACCTTTTCGCTCAAGGGCTTGGCGCCGACCAGAAGTGCTGCAGTCAGATACCAGAGCGATACATGCGCCGAAACGTTGATCTGCTGCGAGGAATGGCCCATCGCCCACCACACCACCCTGTACATCAAGGGATCTATGTCGGAGATCAGGCCGAGCGACCACAGCCAGGTCGGGATCAGGATGATGGCGCCCGAGGCGATCGTGAACACCGCGATGATCGCGGCGGTCAGCGCGCCGAAGGTCACCAGTGGAATCGATCCATCGTAGGTCCTTTCTTCTTTCGCGATCGCGAGCGTCGCGAAGAAGATCGCGCAGCCGATCAGGGCGCCGACCGCGAACAGAATGAGACCGAGATAGAAGTGCGGCTGGGCCTTCATCGGCGGATACGAGGTGAACATCACGCTGGAATCGCCCTGGAGCACGGCGACATTGGTCGCGATCGCGCCGACGACCATCATCACGAAGCCGACCCAGGCGAGCTTTGGCGCCGCAATCCGCGAATTGAGCAGGATCGCGGAAGCGAAATAGAGCACGGCGATTTCGAAGAAGATGATCCAGAACAACAGCACGTTGGCGCCGTGCCCGGTCAGGATCAGATAAAACCAGTCGGCCGGAAGCAGATGCACCGCCGGCCAGCGTGTCAGCGCGACCAACAGGCCCATCAGGCCGCCGATGGCGAGAAACACCACCGCAGCCACCGCATTTGCCTTGATCAGCGCCTGCGCCGCGGTATCGACTTTCAGGCCGGTATACTGGCAGGCACGAAACTCCGCCTGCGCAGGCACGGCACCAATGACGGTTTCTGCGGTCATGAGCCTACCTCCCGCCGGGGAGGCGCGCTTCGGCCTCCGCCCGTTTCTGTTCCGTGACGTAAATCTTTCCGGTCATGGTGTGATGTCCGATCCCGCAAAATTCGTTGCAGATGATACCGAACTCGCCGCTCTGGGTCGGGGTCAGCGAAATCACGTGCTCGTAACCCGGATGAACCTGAATGTTGATATTGACGGGTTGCAGCGAGAAGCCGTGCAGCCAGTCGATCGATGAAAGATGGATCCGGTAGCTGACACCCTTCTCCAGCTCGAGAATCGGCCACCATTGCCACAGCCGGCCGAGCAGATAGACATCGGTTCCCGCCTGGGGCTTGACCACCGGTATGCCCTGCTCCTCGCGCACCTGGAATTTCTTGGCGAACTCGTCGACCTTCGCTTCATAGGCCGACGGCGCGATGCGGTAGGCTTCCTTGCTGAGATTTTGCTGACCGATGAAGTGCCACGCGATCATGAATCCGAACATGAACAGGCCCCACAGAAAGGCAATTATGACCCAGACCAGCTCGACCCTCTCGATAGGCTCGTTCCACCAAATTCGTTGTTCGGGCGGTGTGACGGCCATGTCGATCTCCCCTTCTCAAAAGGATTCACGCCTCAGCGCGGGTGGGTGCAACTTGCAGTCTTCATTTCGCCAAGGGGACCGAGGCGATTTCCATTACGCCCCAGATCAGATAGAGAACCGTCGGAAGCGTTACGCCGAGGAACAGAAGCAGGAATGGATTGTCGAGAATCCGCTGCATCATCGGCATGCGCTCGGAACTCGGAAGCTGTTCGGTAGGCGGCATGGCGGTACCCCTCGGACCTTCCAGTAAAGGATTCAAATTTATCTGGCGCGCACCCGTCGCATCCTTGACCGCGGTCAAGGACGAGCGGACCGCCAACAGAAATAATTCGACATGTCTGAAATTCGGCTCGTCGCTGGACCGGCACGCCGTCCTGCGAGCTTTCGTCGAGCGATCTTCGCTGCGGGCATCGTCGTTGCGATCGCAGCGATCATGGCGATGATGTGGGCAGATCATGCCGCCAAGCCCGCGCGCGACGCAGGCGTCACGGTGCTGTACGTCGGCGCCGAGGATTGCGCGCCCTGTCGCGCCTGGCAAAATGGCGAAGGCGCCGCGTTCCTTGCATCTGCGGAATTCCCGCGAATTACCTATCGGGAGGTCAAGTCACCGCACCTTCACGACGTCCTGAAAGACGAAAACTGGCCGGATGAACTCCGCATCTATCGCGACAGCCTGCGGCGCAGCGACGGCGTGCCGCTGTGGCTGGTCGTCGCCGACCACAAGATCGTGGAACAGCGCTTTGGTGCAGCCGAGTGGCGCGCCAGCGTCTTGCCAATGATCAAATCATTGCTGCGCTGATCGCTTCGCGGTTCACGACAAGGGATGCTGAGAACGGTCCTCGGCAAGCCGATGCTTTCCATTCAGCCCGCCGCGGGCCTTAATTCGATCGCTGGCGATCAGACTGCGAAGCTGCGCGACCTCGCTGACGACGACGTCGGATGCACGCACGTCCACGCCGACCAATCGAAGTTTCGCGAACACGCGCGACAGCGACTCCGGCTTGAGCCCAAGCCGCCCGGCGATCAGGGACTTGTCGTAAGGCAGCGAAATCCTGCAGGACCCGTTCATGTTCGGGCACAAAGCGGCGAGGAACTCGGCGACGCGCTGCAAACCGCTTTGCGCCGAAAGCTGCTCGACGCGCTGAACCAGCCGGTGAAGATGCTGCGACGTCGAAGCAATCATTGCGATGGCGATGTCCGGCATCTCGCGAATGCAATTCACCACATGGTGCGCGGGTATCAGCACAACCCGCGAATTGGTGGCGGCGGAAGCCGTGGCAGGATAGCGGCCGCCTGCGAAGGCGACCGCCTCGGCAAAGCTCTCGCCCTTGGTCAGAACGTGAAGAACCGCTTCGTCGCCGGCGGGCGTGATTCGGTACAGCTTGACCCAGCCATCGATGACGATGAAGAACGCCGCTGCCGGCTCGCCTTGCCGGAACAGGGCATCGCCGGGTTCGAGTTCGACGACAGTTGCCGGCGCAAGAAGGGTCTGGACCGTCCGCGGGTTGAGACCGCAGAGCACGGTCGTCTGTGAAGCGGCTTTCAGATCATCCAGCGTCGGAGCTTTCATGGTTTCAATCCCTGAGTAGTGTACCTCCGCCTGCTTCATTGCCTGCACCTTAAAGACTACCGCCTGTGCAGGAAAAGATTTGACGTAGATCAATTTGCTAGAGCGAAAGGCACGATTTCGTGGAACAGCCTCTTAAGGTGATTCAACAACTTCGATCAGCGCCTTCAGGAAAGCATCACGATCGACGTGATGCTCCCTGCACGCGTCGTCCACGGTGTGGAAGCAAGCAATCGGACAGCCAACACACCCCATCTTGAAATCGAGAAAGACACGGATTGTCGCCGGCCAGTCATTCATGACGTCGTTCACCAGATCGTCGGAGCCAACTGGCATGAGCGTTCTCCATTTTAAATTTAGTCCACGACCTGCCCGCCCCGTCTTTGTGGAAGCACAAACTTCGCGGCGATTCCGCCTGCAGGCATTGCTGAGCGCGCGGAAAGTCTGCAGACCCGCCATTTTGCACTGCAATAGGGAATGCCACCGCACAAATCGCGGCGATCGGCCATTCCTGAGAACCACCAGCCCGCCTGCAGCGCGCTCTAAGCCCAGCGCGCAACGCCGATTCTCGGCTTCGGATTATTCGACGGCGACAACCTGATCGGCCTGCACAGGTCCGAGCCGGTCCCAGACAGCAACGAGGGCTTCGGCGAGACGACCGATCAGGACGTCGTCGTGGTACGGCGACGGCGTGATCCGGAGCGCTCAAGGCCTCGCGGTACCGTCGGATAATTGATGGGCTGGATATAGATCCCATACTCCGACAGCAGCAGCCTTCCCGAAAGAACGCGCTGACCGTGGCCGCGAAGCCCAGCACAACGCTCCCCGAGGGATTCCCGCCTGAGACATACTGGAAGGCATCGAACACGCGCCGGGAGCGATCGCCGGTCTTTATCGCGGCGAGAATACCGGCAAGCGGCTGATCAGGATTCGCTTACGAATGTCTTCCGTCTTCAGAAACTTAGCTGAACCTTCATGGATCGGCTGCGATCTCCTGCGACTTCGAAAGCGTGTATCGCCTCCTCCAGTTCAAAGATGGCGGTCAGCAGCGGCGTTAGATCCACTCTCTTCTGGTTGATGAGGTCGACACCATGCCGAACTCTTCATGGAAGCGAAAGGTCCCGCGCATTTCGATTTCCTTGGCCACGACCAGGTTCTGCGGAATCGAGACATCGCCGCTGAGGCCGAGCTGGATCAGAATGCCGCGCGGCTTGAGCACCTCGAGCCCCGAGCGAACGGCCCGTTCGTTTCCGGACGCTTCGAACTGGACATCGAACTAGCTGCTCGCATCCGTCCTCAAAGACGAACTTCGCTTCGTCCTTCGAGAGGACATGCGAGGTGCCGTAGTACTTCTTCGACAGTTTCTTCTTCCGCCTTGCCACTTCGCCGGACAAACGAATGATCACGTCGTGTTCATAAGTCTTCCTGTCAATCGTGATGGTGCCGAATGTAGTACGTTCGATCTCCATGGCCTGACCTCCTCATGATCCCGGCACGAGGCCCCGACTCCGCGTCGGCAGACGAGCCTGGCATCGATGTCAGGGCAGCCCGCGTCGCTCGCCGGCTCGCGGGCCTCCTGTTTCCGAACCTTGGACCCCAGCGGTGCCGTTAGCCGGCAATTCGCTGCTGCCGCCTACCCGACGATCTGGAACGCGTCAGCCGCACGCAACACGGTGCCGTCCTCCCAATGGCGTCCGATCAGCATCATCCCAACAGGGAGCCCTGCCGACATGCCTGCCGGAACCGAGGCCGCAGGATGGCCAGTGACGTCGAACGGGCAAGTGTTGGAAATCATCTCGAGTGCCCGCGCAACGTAGTCCTCGCGGCTCGCGTCCGGGGCCGGGAGTAGCGTGGCCTTCAAAGGTAACGTCGGCATGAGCAGGAGATCGACGCCGTTGAGCGCCTCGTCGTAGGCGGCGCGCAACACGCGCGCGAGGTTTTGGGCCTTGGCATAGTAGCGGCCCTGGTAGTTGTCCTGCATGTACTGGCCGAGCAGGATGACGAGCTTGACGGTCTCCGAAAGGTCGTTGGCGCGCACCCGCCGGCTCCGGCCGTAGAAATCCAGGAGCGATGTTGTGTAGTGCCCCTTCCAGTTGGTTCCCATGCTGTTGCCGGCGACCATCAGCATCGTGGCGCCCTCGACGGCGATCGCGTTCCAGATATGGATGCCATCGCGGTGCAGGGGGATCGATACCTCGCTCACGGTTGCCCCCGCTCGCGCCAAGCGCTGCGCCGCCTCGCGTACCATGGCGTCGACATCGGGCTCGGAATTGGGCCAGCCAAATCCTTCCGTGACGATCCCGACCCGCAGGCCGCGGGCGTGTCCGGTGAGCTGCTTGGTGTACTCTTCCGTACGCAGTCCTGCCGGTTGGCGCGGATCGAGTCCATCGGCCCCGGCAAGCACCTCGAGAAGCCGGGCGGCATCGCCGGCGGTACGGGCGATGGGCCCGGTGTGATCAAGCGTTAATTCGATCGGGAAGACACCCGTGTATGGCACAAGCCCCTGGGTGGGCTTGTGGCCAACCGCTCCGCACCAACCGGCGGGAATTCGGATCGACCCTCCCTGGTCGCCGCCGATGGCCATGTCGCACTCGCCGGCGACGACGAGCGCGGCACTGCCACTGGAGGAGCCTCCGGCAGATCGCTTCGGATCGTGCGGATTGAGCACGGGCCCGGTGTCGGAGGTATGGCTGCCGCCTGAGAAGCAAAGATGCTCACAGACGGACTTGCCAATGATCTCTCCACCGGCATCGAGGATGCGGGTCACAATGGTCGCGTCCACGTCGGGGACGTAGCCCTCCAGCACGTTGGAACCGTTCATCATCGGGATGCCGGCGACGCACACATTGTCTTTGATGGCGATTTTCTTGCCCGCGAGAGGCCCCGACGTTGCGCCTTTGATCGAGCACCTCCAGTACCAAGCGTTGAGCCGATTGTCCGAGGCACCTGGACGGAACCCCGCGTTCCGCGGGTACTTCACCGCCAATGTCGGCTCCGCGAACTGGTCTAGGCGACGGTACGACGCGAGCACACCGTCCATGAGGTTGCGGAACGACGTCAGATCGTCGCGGCTGAGAGCCAAGTTGTAGGACTTGGCGATGCGCTCCAATTCAGGTAGCGGTGGCTTGCGCAGAATCCGCGGCGCCGTCGCCGTCGAGGGTGGCGGTTGCATGCCCGCCTCGGCGGCCGCACGAACGGGCGTTGTCGCCGCGGCGACAACGGTTGCTGCTGCGCCGGCCGCGCCGGCATGAAGGAAGCGACGACGCGAATAGTCTGGCGAGGCTCTCATAGCACATCCTCCCTCGACCAATGGGTTGACTTCTCAAATCCACCGCCCGCCCTAAAGCGTCGGGGACCGTCTGGTGGTCGGTGGCCGCGACGGTCACCAAGCGGAGGCCGCCGACGCTGCGGCCGGCGTACCAAGCTGCAACAGTCCTTGCATCCGGACGGGGCTGAGGCGCAGCAGCCGCATGAGGTCGGAACGTGGGGCTTGGCCGAGCGGATCGTGACGGCAATTAAGGCCTGTACTGGATGCCTCCGGCATCCTCGCGCGGACTGCGGAGCGACGCGCCGTCCAGTAGGAATTATCCTCCAGCCGCCGGCGATCTTCAAGAGCTTGCGTCTGTCACGGTCTGCGCTCGTCAGCCACGTCGCGTAGCACTTCGACCGTCGCGACCTACTCACAGTCAAGCCGCGCGCGCCATGTCTCTTCCTGGGAACTTAACCGACGTCAGCCGCTTAGCGAAGGTCCGCTTTGCGCCGCCAGAAGTGGACATCATGTAGCGCGAGTGTGGCGCGCGAACCCGCCATCTGAAGGGTGTTAACCGATGGGCCCTATTCATCCGTACTTTGACAGCATCTCCTGGAGCATTGCCTCAACCGAATGCGGCGAAATCCCAAGTTCAACGAAGCCAGGCATCTCCGGCGACGACACGGTATCGATCTCCATCAGCTCCACCTGATTACGCGTGAGAAGTGGGTCCGGGAGTATTTCGGAAGCCCATGCCAGTGCGCGCCAAACGACAAACGGGATTGGAATGAGGATGGGCGCAAGGCCGGCTTGGCGCGCGACGACTCCGACAAATTCCTCGTAAGAGTAGGCGCGAGGGCCACCACACTCGAAGATCCCCGGTTGCGCCTCGGCTCGCTCGATGATCCGAGCAATCGCCTCCGCCACATCTTCCACATACACTGGCTGCAGTCTCATCAAGCCGCGGCCGAACATCGGATAGATTGGGAGCCGGCGGAGAAGGTTGAGAATGGTGATGAGAAACGCATCGTCCGGTCCGAACATGACGGCCGGTCGGATGATATGTGCGTCGGCGAAAGCAGCCGCGACCACGAGTTCACCTTCACCGCGCGTTCGGATGTACCGTGATTGAGACGCGGGGTCGGCGCCGATTCCTGAAATGTGAACGAGCCGTTTGACTCCGGCCCGGTGCGCTTGGGCCGCTACACGTTCGGCGGACTCGACATGTACGGAATGAAACGTCTCCTGCCCGTGTTCGACGTAAAGGCTGACCGTGTTTACAACGGCGTAAGCGCCGGCAAGCGCATCCGCGACAGACCGTTCGTCGTGAATATCGGCGTAGACGGATCGAAGTTGCGGATCATCACGTCCAAGCTGACTGTGCCCCCGATCGGGATGCCTTGACGCGATCCGGACTGGAAATTCGCGATCGCGCAGATGCCGCACGATGCGGCGGCCGAGAAAACCGGCTCCGCCGAACACGGTAACGATGCGACCGTTCGTTGCCATCCTTGATCTTTGCTCGAGAGACAGCAGCATAGCCCGAGCCGAAGCTGATGTCAGGGTGATGGCCGTGCGTCTCGGCAAGTTCGCCGACTTCCTGATCAAGGTCGAGCGCTTTGCCGCTTCGATCCGCTATTGGACGGAAACCGGAAGCAAAGGCTGAGCGAAACTGAGTTCGTGGCCGTCGGGGTCAACTAAGTGGAAGAAGCGCTCATCCCATTCGGCATCGTGGGGCACGGTAGCTGGCTCGTATCCCGCTGCGAGGGCACGGTCGTAAAGTGCGTCAACATCGGCAACGTAGAAGATTACCCGCCCCCACCAGGACCAGCGCCGCTCGGTAGGCTGGGTGATGAGGTTGAGATAGCTTGTTCCCGCTCGAAAGCTGGTGAATGACCGATCTTCGCCGCCATGCAGGACCTCAAACCCCAGCGTCCGGTAGAATCGGACGGCTCGTGGCATTTCGTGGGTGCCGAGTGTGACCGCGCTGATCCCCTCGATCATGGACAGAACTCTCCCGTTTCATTTCCCCGCGCCGTTGCCACAGGACCCAGACTGGCACCTGGCGGCGGACGCCCACCGCATCGGGCGGGAGCTTCCGGTTTCGCAATTTCCGCGGGGCGCTTACCTTCCTTCTAAATATCTGCGGATTAACTCGCGTTAGAGATCCCTCAGGCGCAATCACCGCTCAGCCTACTAGGCATTACCGGTGACAGAGAGTGTTGCGCTCCCGCCTTTCGAGGGGAGCATCATGCCCCAATCTCAACGCCTCTCGTCCGTCATTCCATTCGCTGCAATTGAGCGCCCTGCCTGTCCGAAGTGCAAGGCCCAGATGATGCTCGTTAGCATCGAGCCAGCACGCACCCGGAGCGTCGACTTGCAAACGTTTGAATGCGCTGTCTGCAATCAGGTACTTACGAACTTTGCCGCGTTTGAAGACCCCACGAAGTCCAAGGGCCTTGGACGCTGGGTTCAAGGCGATTTGCACCCATCGAAGTAAGGCGGGTCGGGCGGCGCGGGACTAGTCTAGCTCGCGCCCTCGTGGTCAGATCTCCTCGGTTTCAGCCTCCGGCTGGCTGCAGTAGGCGTCTCGGAGCCACAGGCGATTGAGGGGGACCGTTCGCGCCAAACGCGCGCGAGCCGCCGGGCTTCCCCAGCGGCTCAAGCGTTGCGTAGCGATGTGTTGCGACGCGCAGCGTCGCGTGGCGGAACGTTGCGATGCGCCGAGGCGCGTCGCGTTGCCTACCGTGATGTCGATAAGTCCTACGCGTCTCATCGACGACCCCAACATGGTGCAGTCGCGAAGCGACTTCAAGACAGCGCTGCTGCCATAAAACGTGCGCCATCTGTTTGTGATGCCATCTCTTTATGATCGTGCCTAGGAGCGCGGCCTCGTGGCGATGCGCGAGATAATAGGCGACACGAATTTCGGTTCGAGCATGGGATCGAGCTTGAGGGCCAGCTCGAGCGATTCGGTCGCTCCGCCGACCTCGCCCGAGAAGGACTGCACCGACCCCCATACCGCTAGGTTACTGGCGTCGCTCGGGTTGATTTCAATCGCCCGCTTCACCGCGTCCTTCGCTTGATCGTACTCGGTGCGCGAAAGAAGAATACAGCCGAGTGCACGGTATCCGTCGGGCTCGTTGGGGGCCAGCGCGATCGCGAATTCCGTCCAGCCCAGAACCGCCATAATCGCGATGGAAATTCTACGCGCAATTTCAGCGTCTGAGTTTTCACACAGCCTGGGGACTTAGGAGACATCGTGGAAGCCCGGTATCGCTCCGGGTCGATGTCCCGCCGTCAAACACGACGCCCGCCAGGTGGTTTTCCTCCTTGAAACTAGGGGCCTGCTCCGACGTTATCGTTGGAAACGTGGTATTCCTGCAAAACAGTAAGCGCTTTTTGATCTCCGACTGGCAGCGGCAATGTCCTCGTCCGATGGTACAAATGAGACCAGTGACGCAGCCCGCCGACAGCGGAGAAGGAGCAATACCTTACTGCTGGTCTTGGCGGTTGGATTTCTTATTTTTGGCGGCGCAGCGGGCGCACTGTATTATGCGTTGCAGCCGGTCACTCTCCGGATTGCCGTCGGACCGCCGGGAAGCGACGATCAGAAAGTGATTCAGGCGATGTCCGAGGCCTTCGCCAGCGAAAGTAGGACGATCAGGCTGTCTCCGATCAGGACCGACGGCGCGGTCGAAGCCCTCGCCCTGCTTGGTGCTGGCAAGGCCGACGTTGCAGTCGGTCGTGGCGATCTGGAGATGCCGGCCGACGCGCAGACCGTCGCCATCGTGCGCAACAACTTCGTTGTGCTGTGGTCGCCTTCCGGACTTGCGGGCAAGAGCTCCAAAAGAAAGCCCGCGCCGAAAATCAAGGAGATCGCCGATCTCGCAGGGCACAGGGTCGGCGTGATCGGCCGGACGCCGGCGAACGCCGCGTTGCTGCGGGTCATCCTGAACGCCTCCGGCGTGGAGGCGGACAAGGTCGCGGTTACGCAATTTGGCACGGACCAAATCGAGGATCTGGCGCGCGACCCGACCCTCGATGCATTCATGGCGGTCGGTCCGCTCGACAGCAAAATCACCTCCGATGCCATCGCCGCGACGGCCCGCGCGCGAGGCGAGCCGAAGTTTCTCGCGATCGAGGCATCGGAAGCCATCGCCCTGAAGCACCCGCGTTATGAATCCGAGGAAATTCCACCCAGCGTCTTCAATGCGAATCCGGCCTGGCCGGATGACAAGGTCGAGACGGTCAGCGTCAGCCACCTGATCGTGGCGCGAAAGGCTTTGTCTGAAACGACGGTCGCAGCATTCTTCCGGCAACTATTCGCCATCCGTCAGGCGATTGCCCGGCAAGTGCCTCGCGCTGCGCACATCACCAAGCCGGACACCGAGAAAAACGCCGAGCTGCCGGTACATCGCGGAGCCGCAGCCGTCATCGACGGCACCGAACGCACCTTCCTTGACAGGTACGGCGATTACTTCTGGTTTGCGCTCCTGCTTCTCTCCGGGGTCGGTTCGGCCGGCGCCTGGCTGCGTCACTATTTGAATCGGGATGAAAGGGGCGAAAACACCAGCCATCGCAAGAGAATCCTGGCCATGGTTTCCACCGCACGCACCGCGGAATCCAACCAGGAGCTGCTGGCGATGCAGCGCGAGGTCGACGCCATCATCGGTGAAACGCTCGAATGCTACGATGACGGCGCCATCGAGGAAGAGGAACTGGCGGCCTTTGGTCTGGTGCTCGAACTGTTCAATCACGCCACGGTTGAGAGGCGCGCGGCACTGCAAGCGAGCAACCTCGAACCGGCTCGCGGCGCGGCGGGAGGCCACAGCTTCACGTCTCGACGATGACGCAGCTGTGAAGCCTGCGATTGGCGCCAGGCGGGTTCGTTTGACCCGCCGGCAGCAGCTTGGATCGTTGAATCGTCACGTCGAACGGGTCTTTAATCCCGAACGCAAAAGTCATCGTTGGGGCAAGCACAAGCTGAAGAGAGACCAATGACTCCTAGAGCATGGCAAAGGGCCGCCGATGCGGGTTCGGTTCGCGGGGCGCGTGGTGCCGGTCAATCGACGCCAGCGTAGGCCGGCGGGCCAATTGCCATTTTTTCCCGAATTCGTGAACTAGATCACAGCACCTTGCCTGGGCCCGTCGGAAAATGCAGGGGCGCGGGAGGGCTTAAGTCATGACCGAACCTGCGAAGCGCATACCGAAGTGGCTCAGGCTCGACATTGCGGTCCTTGTAGTCGGAGCGGTTATCATCCTCGCTGCCGCCCTGTGGTTAGAGCCCACCAGGGACGGCATTGTCCAGCGCGTGGCCCAGAGCGCTCAGTCAACAGGCCAGCAGCTATGGCAGTACGTGACCGAGCGCAAGAAGCCAGTCGTGCCAAAGCTGAAAGCTCCACTTTAGGACGCGGGACCGAAGCCCGCGCCCCGGAAACTCTAAAGCGGCAGAGATCCTTGTCCCTCAGCCCAATCGATGATCTCGAACACCATGCCCCGTCTAAGCATTTCGGATTCCAAGTCCGCTGCGTGTTTCTTCCATTCTGGCGTATCGCGGACCTTGAACATGGGTTCGCCGCCCTGGCGTTCGGCCGCGTCATCGGCAGCCAAAGCACCACGGACGGCAGCGTACATCATCGTGAGGCTGTCATTCGTGAAGGCCTGATAGTTCATCGGGGCTCTCCTACGAAAAAGCCGACGCTGAATTCCCTAGCGACGGCCTTAAGGTCACGATCAGGGTGACCTCAGACGATTAATCCGCAGCTTGGCAAGCTTCTTGCGATCAATAACCTAAGGGCATTTGGAGCCGATCCGTTGTGTCGAAACAAGCCATTTTTGGAGAACGCCAGTGAACAAGCTGCGTCATTCAGGGATTACCACTTCAAGACAAGCCGCCGTGATCAGGTCCATGGTCGAGGATCTCAAGCAAACGATCCAGGTCCTACGTATCGACATTTGCACCAAGGAGGATCGCGTGCGGATTTTCGATAAGGCTGACCCGCTCTATTCGGTCCTGGCAAGGACGCTGACGTCCCGGCGCGACAACCTGATCGTCACGGTCGCCGACCTTGAGAAACGCCTCTACACTACCACTCAGCAAATCTCCGAGGCGGCCTGATAGCGTTGGACTTTGGATAGGCCTACCGTGACTTAGAACGGCTCGCACATGCGTTTTGATGGGTGCGGCAATCACACGAGAGCCTCAGAGCTGAGGGCCTCAACGTGTCCCTGGACGGCTCTAGGCACCAGCTAGACAGCGTCACAGCGTGTCAGGAGTGCGCGTTGGCGAGGATTTGTCCTCATTGCGCAACTCCTGTTCAGCCAACTGCCAGAATTCAGCTTCCCGATTTTCGGGTCGGCCTGCTTGCTCCCAGAGTTTATACGCTCGCGCCTCGATCTCTTGTTTGCTCGGTTCGGGCATTATGATTGCTCCAGGTTGGAGCACGGTCCCGCCTTTCAGGGGGCTTGGGGACTTATCGGCAGGACCGTGCCAGGCCAGCTTGGAGACTGGCCGGCGGATTCAAGTCCACATGAAGGCCGCTAGTTCCTCAGGAAGAATGGCCCACAAGACAAAGGCCATGCGGGCGTTACACCGCATGGCCTTTGCCGGGACTGTCCCGCTCCTCGCGAAGATTCCGTCGCCGCTAAGATAATCGCGGACTGGGTGGGACGTTCCCATCAACCAAAGAAGCACGCGAGCGACGGCCGATCCTTGATCCCGCCTATTGTCGCGCAGAAACCGCGAGCCGCTTCGATTTGTGTCACAACGGAACAGACGGGGAGCCGGCGGCTGGGCTTTAATGATTGAGGTCGGCCGACCTCCTCGCTCGCATTGCCGACGTGCCGCAAAGCCGGCTGCACGATTTTTTGCCGTGGAACTGGACGCCTACCACATCGACGTCCTCCGCTCAGGCGGCATAGCCATGCACGTCAACAAAGTTCATGCCGTCTTCACAATCGGACGCGTCGCAAACGACCTCGGCGAAGACGAGGACTGGCTCTGGGGCGTGGCCAACGGAATGGACACAGAGGACGGCGTCATCTGGGTTTATGGCATGGGTGACGACGGCGTCATGGCGTTCACCGACTTCGGCATCGAAAACCTGATCGAGCTAATCAGAATACACAAGGAAAACCCCGAACCCCTCAAGCGGTGAAATCGGTGGTCCACTGTCCGCGGCTTAGCTCGGATGGATACACTTCAGGTCAGCTTTGGGCCCAATAACCGACGTCAGCCTGGATGGGCATCACATGTGATCCATTGTACAATGGTGTCTAGGTTGGATTGTTGGCCATGGTGCAAGAGCGGCCAGTCCGGGTCGAGCGCAGGCTGTCGGCTATATTGGCCGCAGACGTGGCTGGGTACTCGCGTCTGATGCACAATGACGAAGAGGCCACGCATGCCAAGCTGACAGCGCTCCTCGCGGGCGGCGTCGAGCCGGCAATCGCGGAACACGGCGGCCGCATCGTCAAGAACACCGGCGACGGGTTCTTGGCAGAGTTTCCGAGCGCGGTCGAAGCGGTTCGAGCTTCTATGCAGTTCCAGACCCGTATTTGTGAACTTACAATCGGAGACGCTGAAGACAGGCGCCTTCGTTTCCGTATCGGCATTAATATCGGCGACGTGATTGTTGAGCCGCACGACATTTTTGGTGACGGCGTCAATATTGCGGCACGGCTTGAGGGCATTGCAGAACCGGGCGGTATCTGCATCTCTGCTTCAGCCTACGATCAGGTCCAGGGTAAGATCGCGGCCGAGTTCGTCGATTTGGGCGAGCAGCGCCTTAAGAATATTGCGCGGCCAGTCCGCGCTTTCAACGTTACGGATCGCGTTACGGCAGCAAGACAAAGACCCGCATTAACCCTCCCCGATAAACCGTCGATTGCCGTGCTTCCCTTCCAGAATCTCAGTGCAGATCCGGAACAGGAATATTTCGCTGATGGCGTCGTGGAGGACATCACGATGGCCTTGTCGCGCTTTCGTTGGCTGTTTGTGATCGCACGCAATTCGAGTTTCACTTACAAAGGCCGGGCCGTGGACGTGAAGCAGATCGGCTGCGAGCTTGGTGTGCGCTACGTACTCGAAGGCAGCGTGCGCAAGGCCGGAAATCGCATGAGGATCGCGGGTCAGCTTATCGATGCCGAAACCAGGGCACATCTCTGGGCAGACCGTTTTGAGGGTGCGCTCGAAGATATGTTCGATCTGCAGGACCGTGTAACCGCCAGCGTCGTTGGTGCAATCGCCCCGATGCTGCAGCACGAAGAGATCAAGCGGGCTAGGCGCAAACCGACCGAGAACCTGGATGCATATGACTATTACCTGCGTGGGCTGGCGACCTTTCATCAGTGGACCAAGGACGCGAACAGCGAAGCGCTCCAGCTCTTTTGCAAGGCGATCGAGCTCGACCCCGATCTAGCCTCAGCCTATGGCATGGCCGCGTGGTGCTACATGCGGCGCATGGCGAATGGCTGGATGATCGAGCGCGCGAAAGAGAGCGCGGAAGCGATGCGGCTGGCCCGGAAGGCAGTGCATCTAGGAGCAGACGACCCGGTAGCGCTGTGTATGGGTGGATATGCTCTCGCCCATGTAGCCCATGAGTTCGATGACGCCGCGAATTTCATGGATCGGGGGCTGGCGATCAATCCCAACTTGGCTCAAGCTTGGATGCTCAGTGCTTGGTTGAGAGTTTTTAGAGGTGAGCCGGACCTCGCACTTGATCACGTTGCGCATGCTATGCGTCTAAGCCCGCTCGATCCTTCCCTGTCCGGCATGCAAGGAGCCGCGGCTTACGCTCATTTTCTTGCTAGCCGCTATGACGTGGCGGCGTCATGGGCGGAAAAGGCAATGGGCGAGCCAACTTTCTTGCTGGCAATTTGCATTTTCGCAGCCAGCAGCGCCCTCGCCGGGCGGCTTGAGCCAGCACATAGAGGTATGGCACGGGCGCTCGAATGTGATCCCGACTTGCACGCCTCCAATCTCGGAGATTTAGCACCATTTCGCCGAGCGGAGGACCTCGCCATGTTCGCCAAAGGTCTCCGCAAAGCAGGACTTCTCGCGTGATGGTGAGGTTGGTAATCCCGCGGCAAATCGAACGAAATAGGTGGGCCCTCGTATGACACCGATGTCAGGCTTGGGTCAAAGTCGGAAGTTGGCTCGCTTGAACGGCATGTCCGTTCTACCCTCAACAGCAGACGTCGTCGGACCGCCCCGGCATGTCCGGTTCGTGCCAAGAGCGGACATTCAACCTACCCAATGTGAGCGGGATTATAGTACTCTGACCGGTCCTGCGCTAAGATTGAGTGTCTTTCGGGGGAGACCCCACAGGCGATGTCTGACAAGATTTTCATCAATTACCGCCGTGAAGACTCGATCGGCACCGCCGGTCGGCTGCGCGATCGGCTGGCGGAGGCGTTCGGGGAAGAAAACCTCTTCATGGATGTCGACAACATTCCGGCCGGGGTCGACTTCGCGGCGGATCTGAACAGCCAAGTGGCTGCGTGCCGTGTCTTTCTCGCCGTCATCGGTCCCAACTGGCTGGATGCGAAAGACGAGAGCGGTGTGCGCCGGCTCGACAATCCGGACGATTTTGTGACGATCGAAATCGCGGCGGCGCTTGCCCGCGACATCCGTGTCATCCCGGTCTTGGTCGATAACGCTCGGATGCCGAGAGCAGACAAGCTACCTGAGGCTATAAGGCCACTTGTGCGACGCAACGCCGTCGAGCTGCGCAACACACAATTCCGCCGGGATGCCGAGACGTTGGTGGCAAGAATGCGCGAGGCACTGGTCCCAAGAGGGCGAGAGGCGCTCGGGGAGAAGGCGGCCAAACCGGGTCGTTGGCGCGTAGGTGCGATAGCCGGCGTCGCGGCAGTGGCGGCGCTGCTCCTTATCGGGTGGGGCGGCTATGCATTCATTCAGAAAATCGTGACGACGGTAGAGCGAACCGTGCAGCAACAGCGGGAGGCCGAGCTTAAGGCCGAGCAGGACCGGCGGGCGAGAGCGGTGGTCGAGGAAGAAAAACGCAAAGCGCAAGCAGAAGTGCAGCAACTCGCCACTCGAAAGGCAGAGGAGGAGCGTACGGCCAAAGCTGCGGCCGAGGCAGAGGCAAAGCGCAAAGCGGACGAAGCCGAGGAGCAGCGGCTAGCAGTTCTTAAGGCGGAGCAGGATCGTCAAGCGAGAGCGGCACAAGATGCGGAAGCAAAGCGCAAGGCGGAAGCCGAGCGCATTGATGCTGCCAAGGCGCAACAAGAAATGCAAGCAAGAGCCGCAGCCGAGGCGGAAGCAAGGTTCGCGCAACAGCGGCCCATATCTCTCGGATGCCAAGCGGCCCATGCCGCAGTCGATCGTCTGCGTTATGAAATGGCACCAGGAACGTCTGACGGGGTGAAAGCCATTCAGGTTAGAGCCTATGGCATCCAAGTAGTTATTCAGGATGTTAGCGTGCGTCACGTCGACGACGCTCAATTCGTCTCGCATCTAATCGCTCTACAGAATCTCTTAATAGCAAGTAACGCCGCGACCGCGCCTATCAGGCTTGAGAATGATTCGAAACCGCTAGCTCTGGTTTTGGTGACCTACGGTTCTGGCGAGCGACCTTTTGGCAGTTCCGTCCCACCATCATTGTGCATCGAAGGATTGAGATAACTTGGAAGGGCCGTCGCAAAAGTTCGCTTTGGGTCCAGGCTGTGTGAAAACCCCGTCGATGCTATGATTCTCTTGCTGAATCGGCGGGGGAAGTGATGCGGGGTTTCGTTCAAGGGGCAGATCGCCAGCAGACGACGCTGTTGCCGGAATGCCTCGATGATTGGGTCGACGAGAGCAATTCTATTCGCGCGGTCGATATGTTCGTGGATGCGTTGGAACTGCGCGACCTCGGGTTCGATGGCGTTGATCCTGCGGCGACCGGCCGGCCGGCGTACCATCCTTCGCCGATGCTCAAGCTCTACATTTACGGCTATCTCAACCGGATCCAATCGAGCCGGCGGCTGGAGCGCGAGGCTGGCCGCAATCTCGAGGTGATGTGGCTGACCGGACGGCTCGTGCCGGATCACAAAACCATCGCCGACTTCCGCAAGGACAATGGCCCGGCGATCAAGAAGGTTTGCGCGCAATTCGTCGAGTTGTGCCGCAAGATGGGCCTACTGACGAAGGCCAGCGTTGCCATCGACGGCAGCAAGTTCAAGGCCGTGAACAGTCGCGACAACAACTTCACGCAAGGCAAGATCCAGCGCCGCCAGAAGCAGATCGAAGAGAGCGTGGCGCGCTACATGAGCCAACTGGACACCACCGACCGCCAGACTGCCGCAGGAGAAGAGCCGTCGGAAACGGTGCAGCTGACCAAGACGCGGCTTAAGGAAAAGCTGGCGAAGCTCGAGGAAGAAGTGAAACGACTGGCCGCGATTGAAAAGGCATTGCTCGCCTCGCCCGACAAGCAGATATCGCTGACCGATCCCGATTGCCGCTCGATGGCAACGAGCGGGCGCGGCTCCGGCATGGTCGCCTACAACGTACAAAGTGCGGTCGACACCACGAACCATCTGATTGTCGCGCACGAGGTCACCAACGTCGGCACCGATAGATCGCAACTGGCGACGATGGCGCAGGCGGCGAAAGCCGCGCTGCGCAGCGATAACTTGGACGTCGTTGCGGATCGGGGCTACTTTAAAGGTGAGGAAATCCTGGCATGCGAACAGGCCGGGGTCGCGGTGACGCTACCCAAGCCGCAAACTTCGGGAGCCAAGTCGGCAGGCCGCTTTGGGAAACCTGATTTTGTCTATTTGGCCAAGGACGACGTCTATCGCTGCCCGGCCGGCGAGAAGCTGGCGCACCACTTCACCGCTGATGAAGATGGCCAGAAAATGCGGATTTACTTGACGAAGGCGTGCCGCACATGCCCGTTCAAGCATCAGTGCACAACGTCGAACGAGCGCCGCATCAAACGCTGGGAACACGAACACGTCGTTGATGCCGCGCAGATGCGGCTCGATCAGAACCCGCAAGCCATGCGTGTGCGCCGCGAAACCGCCGAGCATCCGTTCGCCACACTGAAGATGCGGATGGGCGCAACACACTTTCTAATGAAGCGGTTGCCCAATGTCGCGACCGAAATGGCGCTGAACGTACTCGCCTACAACCTCACGCGCGTAATGAACATCGTCGGCATCAAGCCGCTCCTGGTAGCAATCCGGGCGTGAAGAGCTCTTGCTGTTATACGCATCGTGTGACCGTTCAGGTCGCTCAGCGTAGCCCGAGGTTGCGCCCGGGTTGACTCCAGACTCGATACAGCAAAAATACGCTCAGACCGTCGTGTCGACGCGGATCGTCCCTGGTTGCGTGCAGTTTTTGGGGGTGGAAAAACGTATTCACACAGCCTGG
>NZ_JAFCLU010000037.1 GCF_018130385.1 Bradyrhizobium sp. AUGA SZCCT0283
TCCAGGATCTTCGCGTCGCCCGGGTCCTGCTCGAACCGCACCAACTGATTGTCGACCGTATCCAGACTCTCGCTGGTCTCGGTCAAAAACTCCCGCAACAAATCATCCATGAAACTGGCCTTCGTACGCACCGGCACGCGACATCGACGTGCCTTACGGAACTTGGCCAGCTTCTATGCAAAGCGTTTAATATTGGTTGCTCAAACGGAAAAGAACGGGATCAACAAAGAGATAAGACGGCAGAAATGAATTCTGCCGCCTGTTTTCAACTGTTGGTTAACCATGTTTGCGCATTGGCGCGCTTCTAGGCCGCGGTAACGATCACCTTTTCCCCGTCGGGCGCCAGCGTCACGCTCAGCCCGCAGGCCTGCGCCAACAGCCGCGTATAGTAAGGCTGCACCGCGTGCGCATCGACGGAAGCCGTCGAATTCGCGCTCAGGAGATCGGCGATGTTCTGCGGCAGGCGGGCGTTCAGGCCGGAAGAAGTGACGCGAAAACTCATCGTCTCGCCGTCGCCGATCGGATCGATCGTCAACGTACCGCCGCGCGGGATCGTCTGCTGCGCAATGATCAGCATGTTCAGCAGCAGCTTGACGCGGTTCTTCGGCAGCAACAGCCGCGGCAGATTCCAGGTGATGGTGATCTTGCCGTCCTCGATGTGGCCCCGCGCCATGGTCTGGGCATCGCCGAGATCGATCTGCGCGCCCGCCGATCCCGCAGCTCCAAACGCCAGGCGGCAGAACTGCAACCGTGCCGAAGCGGTCTTGGCGCTTTTGCGGATCAGATCGAGCGCGAACTCGCGGTCTTCGGGCTTCGGATTGTCATCAAGCACCTCAAGCCCATTGACGATCGCGCCAACCGGGCTGATGAGATCGTGACAGACTCGCGAACACAACAGCGCCGCAAGTTCGAGGGCATCGGGAGCAGGACCGGGAGACGAAATGCCAGACATCATGGGTTCCTGGAAAGCCGCCGAATCGCAAATTGCTGGCGGGCAGTTACGAATCACGCGTGCTTATCGGTTTGATACACTGCGCAGCCCTGTGCTGCCAGCACGGGGCGGCAATGGTAAGGCAGGACGAACAGCAAATAGGCCCAGCTCATGAATGAGGCACGTCCGCCCGCACTCGACCGCGATGCCGCCGCGGCGCTGATCGAGCCGCTGACCGACATCGTGATTCGGGCGGGTGCGGCCATCCTCGCCGTCAACCGTTCCGCCATGAAGGTCGACGGCAAGACCGACGGATCGCCGGTCACCGAGGCCGATCTGGCGGCCGACCGAATCATCGCCGAGGGCCTTGCCCAGGTGGCGCCCGACATACCGTCGCTGTCGGAAGAGCGCGCCCTTGAGGCCAAGCTGCCCTATAGGGAAAGCTTTTTCTTGATCGACCCGCTCGACGGCACTAAGGAATTCGTCGCCGGCCGCAACGAATTCACCGTCAATCTGGCGCTGGTGACCCACGGGACGCCACTGCTCGGCATCGTCAGCGCGCCCGCGCTCGCGCTGATCTGGCGCGGCATTGTCGGCCGCGGCGCGGAACGGCTGACGCTTGGCAAGGGCAAACCGCTGATCGAGCCGGTCCGCACCCGCCTTTGCCCGCCGCGCGGCCAGCCATGGACGGTCGCGGTCAGCCGGTCGCATGGCGATGCCAGGACCGAAGCCTTCATTGCGGCAAGGCCGGGCGCGGTGCGGTGCGAACTCGGCTCGGCGGTCAAATTCGGCCGGGTCGCCGAAGGCGGGGTCGATATCTACCCCCGGCTGTCGCCGACCTCGGAATGGGACGTGGCGGCGGGCCATGCGGTCGTTGCGGCCGCCGGCGGCCGGATCACGGATTCAAACGGCGCGGCGCTGGTTTTCGGCTCCGGGCGAAGCGACTTCATCGTTCCGGAATTCATCGCCTGGGGCGATCCCAACGCGGCGCCCTGACTACTGCGCCAGCCCTTGCTCCAGCGCCGGCCAGCGTGCGGCGGCGTCTTTCAGGAAACGCGCCGGCTCGGCGGCGAACGCATCGCGGTTTTCCTCGCGGCCGAACAGATAGAGCCGCTGGCCCGCGACCACCCAAAAGCGCGGGTTGCCCGCATAGGTTACCCCTCGTCCCAGATCGACCGGATCATAGCCGCCGAACTGAGGCCCGTAGATCTCCGGATGCGCGACGAAAGAGGCGCGATTGCCCTGGTTGCGGAAACGCCAGACGGCGCCGGCTTCGCGGGCCTCGAAGTCGGGCAACCCCAAGGCTGCCATGGACTCCGTGAAATACGCGACAGGATCGAAGCCCTCGATGGCGAGGCCGGAATAGCGGTTCACCACCACCCGCTCGGTGGTCGCGGCATGGGCGGCAAAATCAAGGCTGAGCGCAGCAAAAAAGCCCGCCAATAAGGCAAAAAGGGCTATTCCGAGGCGCGAACCGTATCTTTCCTGCCGTTGTGCCGTCATAGTTGGTGCCGATAACATGCGAGTCGAGGGGACACTGGGCGCAACCTAGAGCCATGCTTGTTGGCGTCAGGTTAAGGCGGCGGCCAGAATTTCGATGCCAGGGGTTCTTTCATGACGTTTGCTTCCCGCCTTGCCGCGGTGACGTTCGCCGCGCTGATGTGCTGGACCGTGCCGGCTTCCGCACAGCAGGTGCAGCCGGCGCCACCGCCACAACGCCAGCCAGGGCCCGAGACCTTTGGACCCGACGAACTGGTTTCGGCCGGGCACAAGTTCTTCGGCAACGTCTCGCGCGGCCTGGCGTCGGTCATCGAACGCGCCGTCAGCCAATGGGGCCTTCCCAACGGCTATGTGCTCGGCGAGGAAGGCTCGGGCGCTTTTGTGGCAGGCCTGCGGTATGGCGAAGGCACGCTCTACACCAAGAACGCCGGCGACCTGCGGGTCTATTGGCAGGGGCCGTCGGTCGGCTTCGACTGGGGCGGCGACGGCGCGCGCACCATGACGCTGGTCTACAACCTGCCCGCGACCAACGCGATCTATCAGCGCTTCGTCGGCATCGACGGCTCCGCCTATATCGTCGGCGGCTTCGGTATGACTGCGCTGACCGCCAACAACATCGTGCTGGTGCCGATCCGCTCCGGCATCGGACTGCGGCTCGGCGCCAATGTCGGCTATCTCAAATATACCCCGCGCGCGACCTGGAACCCATTCTGAGCCCACCTTCAGGCATAGACGCGCGTCTCCCCAGGCGGATTCAGGTTAACGCGGCATTGGGCTGGCGCAGGGCCGGCCCGGCGTGGCAATGTGATTAACGAATCCTTGTCTGTGCGGAGTGACCATCCATGATCGAACCGATCATGTACCTGGCGATCGGTTTTCTGGTCTCCATGCTGTTCGGTCTGATGATCGTGCCGCTGGTGCATAACCGTGCGGTGCGGCTGACGACGCGGCGGCTCGAGGCGGCAACCCCGCTGTCGATGGCCGAGATCCAGGCCGACAAGGACCAGTTGCGCGCGGAATTCGCGATGTCGGCGCGACGGCTCGAAATGAGCGTCGAGCAGCTCAAGAACAAGACCACCAGCCAACTCGCCGAACTCGGCAAGAAAAGCGACGCGATCAACCGCATGAAGATCGAACTCGGCGAAAAGAACGCCACGATCTTTTCGCTCGAAGCGCGCGAGAAGGCGGTGAAGGAGCAGTTGCGCGCCACCGAAGAGGAATTCGCGGCCAAGACCGAACTGTTGCGCAACGCCGAACAGGCGCTGACCGACAAGCAGGCCGAGCTCGCCAGGATCAATCACGAATTGAATGATCGTGCGATGACGGCGGACAGCCGCCAGGTCGAGCTGGTCGCGGTGCGCACGCAGATCGAGGAACTGAAGGGCCGCGTCGGTGACGCCGAAAAGGAATTTTCGACGACGCAGGCCCGCCTCGCCCAGGAGCGCGCCGACTCCGAGCGCGCAACGCACGAACTGAGCGAAGCGCGCAGCCGCGTCGAAAATTTGAGCCAGCGCGTCACCGATCTCGACCGGCAATTGATCGTCCAGGTCAAGGAAGCCGAGATGCTCGGCAACCGCGTCAACGACCTCGAAGCGCGGCTGGCGACGCAAGGCAAGATCCTCGCCGAACGCGAATACGAAAACAATCAGCTCAGGCAGGCGAACGAAAACGCCGAGCGTGCCGCACGCGAACTGCGCGCGGAGATCGCGGGGATGAACGGCGGCAAATCGCCGATCGTCGAGAAATTGCGCAGCGAGAAAGCAGCCGTCGAGGAGCAGCTTCGTGTCGCCCGCGACGAGCGCGCCAAACTGCAGCGTGACATCAACGCAATCCAGCAGCAGGCCGAAAGCTCGTGGCAGACCGAGCGGATGGAAAACGCGCTGCTGCGCGAGCGCATCAACGACATCGCCGCCGAGGTCGCCAAGCTCGCCATGCAGCTCGAGGGGCCGAATTCGGCGATCGAGGCCATGCTGGCCGCGGAACCTTCAGTGCCGAAAACCCCGGCCAAGCCCGCCAATGACATTGCCGGCACCGCCCCCGTCTCCGAAGGCGGCGGCACGCTGGCCGAACGCATCCGCGCGCTCCAGTCGCACGCCTCGCGGGCCCGCCAGCAGGGGGCGTAATTCTCCCGGCATTTGCGCGAAAATCGCCACGTTACGGCCCGACTGATCCTTGACACTAGGGGCCCGTACTTCGTAAATCGCGGGCTCTGACAGGGCCCATTGTTGGCCCACGTTTCCCGGACGCATAGCTCAGCGGGAGAGCGTTCCCTTCACACGGGAGAGGTCCAAGGTTCGATCCCTTGTGCGTCCACCATTGCCCTATAGATTCAAGGACGTAATGGATCAAATCCCCAGGGTGTGCCCCAAAGACTTGGAGCACAAGGGGGCTCTTCGCTTCGGCACGGTGGTCGCCAAAAATCGCTCCCCGACGCCAATCAAGAGACTTGGCTGATCCATTACGACGACATCCGTGTCGGCAACATCGTAATGCGACAACGACCAATGGAGCTGGAGAGTTCGCTTCTATGCGGTGTCGCATCGCGGTTGCAAGAGGTTAGAAATTCAAGCACTTGCGAGATCCGTCGTCATTCCTTCATGCCGTAAAAAATCCGCGTAGGCATTGCGTAAGCAGCAGAGGTGCACCCACAGCTCAGCTGGACAGGGCGCCCCTCCGAAGGTGTAGGTCACACCTTCGAATCTCGGCGACGTAGCGGTTGCCCGCAGGCCGCACGCGATGGAGCCTAGAGGAACACTCTCAGAACCGTTCCAGATGTAGATTGGGGACGGCTTTGCGACGATCGTCCCGGCGAGAATGGCAACTGCACCGATCGTCATGGCGAGTGTTCGGTTTCGGGTCGTCACGGTGCGACCTTCCGCCGATGGAGCGCAGGCCTGATGGCGTGACTTTGTGTAGGCGCGCCGGGTTTCGTTGAACGGACAGGCGGTTGTGAACGTGATGTCAATGGTCGGGCGCGACGTCGGCAGGATCGATGCCGAGGACCTCGACGGCATCGATCAACTGCAGCACGCGTTCGACCTTTGGCCAGCCGGACAGACGCCGGGTTTGACATAAGGGACCATCGAGCAATTCAGTGAATGACGTATGCGGAAAGTAGAAAATATGCCTGCGTCCTTCTCGGCGAGGAAATCTGACGCCGCGTTGCTTGAGAAATTTGAACCGCGCCCGACGTACTTTTTCCGCCTCCGCGGCTTGGCGACGCCGCCTCAGCGCACTTGGCATTCGATTTGCTGTTTATTTTTCTGAGCCCCGGCGAACCCGCTTCTGGACTTCGCCGTGTCGGAGTTGCGTCACGAATTGCGCGAAAGCCAACAGGAAAGCCATCAGCAGAGCAAGTCATGACGGACATGGCGGAACTGAAAAGGAGAAAGCAGCCGCTCAATTTGGCGATCGTGCATGCCGACGCGGAAGCATTCATCTCCAATTTGATGGGCTGGTTGGAAATCACCGCCTTCATTACGGCGCAGCGAGCCGGCGAAGCCAAAGTCCCTTCCAGCGGAGAGACCCCAAAGCTGTCACCGCAGCAACTGCGAAAAAGCGGGGTGCATGAGATTGGCAATGACGCGATCTTTGCCTTCTGCATGACGGCAGCGATGAAGGCGGACAAAGCGGCGGTGGACAGGGTGGAGTCCGCCCTGGTGGAGAGCATGGGGAGGGAATTTCCCGGATCGTCAGGCCTGTGGCATTTTCGCGCCCAGATCGACGCGCCGGTCACACTCGACGACTTCGTAGGTCAGGCCGGCAAGAAAATGCTGCTGCGCGACATTCGCCCGCCGCCGCTGCGCGCCAAGGAGAACTGGAACAGCGGGTTGCGCTTCTTCGAAAAGGCGCGCACATCCAATTTCGTCCACGAGATCATGTATCCCCTGGCAAACTGGACCCGGTCATGCTGGACCGAAACCCTGGAGCGGGGCGTCGCGTTCCTCCATCACATCGAAGATAACGTGCCTGTCTTGCGCACCGTTCTGGACGACCCCCGCAACGACGAGCCCTTCATCGCGAATGCGCTGCTGAATCTGGCCCCGGCGGTGGATATGGAATTGACCGAGGAGTATCAGGGATTTCTGCGATCGCTGGCACGGCGGAGCTAGCGTCCCGCATGTTGCGCCCGACCATGACGAGGCGATCATGACCTACTCTTTGAAGGCTGTCGTCTTGCGCGACCGCAAAATCGTGGCCATCAGCGGGACCGACCGCGTCAAGTTTCTGCAAGGTCTGACAACCAACGATATTCGCCGGCTAGCCCCGGACAAGGCGCTATATGCGGGGTTCCTGACAGGTCAGGGCAAGCTGCTCTGCGACGCCTTCGTAATGCAGGATGGCGACCGAATCCTCATCGACATCGCCACCGGCCTTGTCGAGGATTTTGTCAAACGCCTGTCTGCCTTCAAGCTGCGCGCGGCGGTGGAGATCGGCGAGGCGGCGCCCGCCCTCGCCGTTGCGGCGGTGTGGGGACCGGGGGCCACCGCGCGACTGGAACTCGACTCAGCGGAGGGCATAGTCGGCAACAGCGCGCTTGCCAAGGCCCATCTTGCTTTCGTCGACCCGCGGATCGCAGCCTTGGGTGCGCGGCTCATCTATCCGGCGGACGTCCCCATCGAGGCTGAGCTGGCCCGGCTTGGCTTCGCCAGCGCCACGGCGGCGCACTATGCCGAGCACAGGCTGGCGCTTGGTATTGCCGATACGGCCGAGATCGGAGGCGAGGTCTGCTATCCGCTCGAAGCCAATTTCGAAATGCTTCACGGGGTCGATTTCAAGAAAGGCTGCTATCTCGGCCAGGAACTGACGGCGCGCATGAAGCTCAAGGGCGAGTTGCGCAAGCGGATATTGCCGGTCAGCAGCTCGGCACTCTTGCCAACAGCCGGCACAACCGTGACGGCCGATGGAACCCAGCTTGGACCGCTGATCGCCGCCTCCGGCAGGCGTGGCCTTGCCTTGCTTCGCCTCGATCGTCTGGCCGACGCAAGAGAAGATTCCATCCGCGTGCAGGACGTGCCGATCAATATCCATTGGCCAGACTGGTTGCCGCGTTGAGTAGGTGACCACGCACGGTCCGGATCGCAGACAATCAGATCCAATCTCATCCACGGCCATGTCACCTCGCCTGATTGGCCGTTCCCAGACCGACAGTTTGACGCACTTCGAAACCCTCGAATTGAGGGGGACCCAGATACAGCGGCTTGGTGTCACCGGCCCGTTGATGCGCGGCCCGGAACGCCTCAGATTTGGTCCACGCTTCAAAGGCGGCACGACTCTGCCACACCGTGTAAGAGACAAAGAGTGTGTGATCCTCGGCTTCCGGACCTCGGAGAAGGTGAAACTCGACGAAGCCCGGCACCTCGTCGAGATGACTGTCGCGAGAGAGCCAGACCTGCTCGAAGTCCGCTTCGGACCCCTTTGCAACACGGAAACGATTCATCGCAATAAACATCGGGTGACCTCGAATGCAGCTCTACTGATCCGCCGATGACGGGCCGATCCGCACCTGAACGTCACACGGCCGCGCCAGATACGGCGATGATGTCACCACGACATCGGCCCCCGCTTGCGCGTAGGCTGCAACATTTCCTGCATGAATCCCGCCGGCAACCGCGACAACGGGCCGTGATCGCCCGATTGCAGCCATTCGCGCCACGAGCAGGGCAACTTGAGCCGGTGTGAACTTCTCCGCCTGAATGACATCGAAACCGACTGAAGCTGCGACGATCGCCGCCTCCAGCGTGTTCACTTCGATTACCAGACGCTTTTCCGGCGCGGCACGCCTCAGCCGCTCGACCAATCCCACGAAAGGCTCCCTGCCGAGAAATGCCTGGTGCTCCGGAAACACCAGCACCGTCTCCGACAACCCGAGCCGATGCATCACCGCACCACCTGCCCTCACCGCAGCGACCGCAAAGCGCTTGGTGCCGGGAACGTTCTTGCGCGTACAGGCAACCGCGATGTTGGGCGCGACAGCCGTTGCCGCAGCGACGATCGCATGGGCCTCCGTCGCAACGCCGGACCAGATTTCGATCAATGTCTGCGCCACCTTCCAGCTCCGCAGCAACGCCGACGCCGGGCCGTGCGCGGTCAGGATCGGCGATCCCGCCTCGAGCGCGGAGCCGGAGGACGCGAACAGCTCCACCCGGCAGCCGGCAAGCTCGATGATCGCAGCCGCATCCTCTGCAAGCGCCAGCACCATCGCGTCGCGGGCGATGAATTGCATTGCGCCGGAGACGGCGCCGATGCCGAGCGCATCCGTCGTAAGGTCGCCATAGGGAACGTCGTCGGCGAGGAGCGCTTCAAGCTCGGCACGCGATGCGACCGTTGGCTTGGGCCAGAGCGGCGTTGACGGGACGAATGCTGCTGGCGGCGGGACTGGGCGTAACTTCGCGGGGCTGCTCATGTGTCATGTCCGATTGGAGACATCATTGTCGCAACCGCGACAACGACAGGCGGGATCAGCCGGGTTCACAACGAAAACACCCGATCGCATGGCTAATAAGCAATCCCCGGACCAAACGCATCGCGGCATGCCGCTTGCTGAGATGACGAAGTCGGAGCGGAAGCCACGGACCCGCTGAAGAAGAATCAGGAGATCACGATGAGATTTTCCAAATCAGTTCGACTTGCCGCCGCTATCGCGACCTGGGTTCTCACGTCCACCAACCTGCCCGCGGCGCAAACCAACGTGGCCGTCGCTGCCAATTTCACCGAGGTCGCCAAGGAGATCGCCGCCGCCTTCAAGGCAAAGACCAGTCACGAGGCCGTGCTGAGTTTCGGCTCCAGCGGTCAGTTCTACACCCAGATCACGCAAGGTGCGCCGTTTCAGGTCTTTCTGTCCGCCGACGATGCCCGCCCGAAGAAGCTGGTCGATGACGGGCTGGCCGTGCCCGGCAGCAACTTCACCTATGCCATCGGCAAGCTCGTGCTGTGGAGCAAAACGCCCGGCCTCGTGAAGGGAGAAGAAACCCTCAAGGCTGCTTCATTCGCCAAACTAGCGATCATCAATCCGGTCGCGGCGCCCTACGGCGCGGCGGCGGTTGAGACGATGAAATTCCTCAAGATCTACGATGCACTCAAGCCGAAGATCGTGGAAGGCGCCACGGTCGTACAGGCCTTCCAGTTCGTCGAAACCGGCAATGCCGAACTCGGTTTCATCGCATTGTCGCAGCTCACGGGACCCGAGACGGGATCGCGCTGGCTGGTCCCGCAGGAGCTCTATTCACCGATCCGCCAGGATGCGGTGCTGCTGAAAACCGGAGCTCCGAATGAAGCCGCGACCAGTTTCATCGCCTTCCTCAGAAGCCCGGAAGCACGCGTCATCATCGAAAAATACGGCTACGTCCTCGACGGCCAGAGCTGAACGGCATGAGCGGCCTGCCACCCGAACTCTGGCAATCGGTCTGGCTCACCGTTGAGCTGGCGGCGATCACGACCGTCATCCTGCTTGTGGTCGCCACACCGCTTGCCTGGTGGCTGGCGCGATCGAAAGCCTGTTGGGCGGAAGCGATCGCAACCGTGATCGCGCTGCCGCTGGTGCTGCCGCCGACCGTTCTCGGCTTTTACCTGCTGGTGACACTCGGCCCCAACGGACCGGGTGGATCAATCGCGAGCCTGTGGGGCGGACGCACCCTCGCCTTCACCTTCGAAGGCCTGGTCATCGGATCGGTGCTCTACTCGATGCCGTTCGTGGTGCAGCCGATCCGTAACGCGTTCGCGGCGATCGGCGACCGGCCGCTGGAGGTTGCGGCAACGTTGCGCGCCTCGCCCCGGCGGGCATTCTGGACGGTGGCGGTGCCACAGGCGCGGCCGGGCTTCCTGACGGGCGCGGTGCTCGGCTTTGCCCACACCGTCGGAGAATTCGGCCTGGTGCTGATGATCGGCGGCAACATCCCGGGCCAAACCAAGGTGCTGTCGGTGGCTATCTTCGACTATGTCGAAGCTTCCCGCTGGCATGAGGCCAACATCCTGGCGGGTGGCATGGTGATCTTCGCCTTCGCGGTGATCCTGACGATGACGTTGATCGAGAAGCGCAGTGCGGTGGTTCGCCCGTGACCATGAAAAGACCCGCGATCGAACCCGGCACAATTCAGGCCGCATTTCGCGGCAGCCTCGGACACTTTTCGCTCGACGCCAGCTTCGTCGTTCCGGCCCGAGGTGTGACAGCGATATTCGGTGCTTCCGGCAGCGGCAAGACCACCGTGGCGCGCTGTCTCGCCGGCCTGCACTACCTGCCCGGAAGTTTTTGCGCGATCGATGGCGAAATCTGGCAAGACGAAGCGGCCTTTCGAAAAACGCACCAGCGGCCGATCGGCTACGTGTTTCAGGAAGCGAGCCTGTTCTCGCATTTGACGGTCAAACGCAATTTGCTTTACGGCGCCCCCAAAGACGTACAGGCGTCGAGCCAGGATAGCATCGGCTACGATGAGGTGATCGAGCTGCTGGGCTTGGTACAATTGCTCGACCGGTCGCCGCACAAACTGTCCGGCGGCGAACGGCAACGCGTCGCGATCGGCCGCGCGTTGCTGTCGCAGCCAAGACTGCTGCTGATGGACGAGCCGCTGTCGGCGCTCGACCGTCCGACCAAGAACGAGATTTTGCCGTTCCTGGAGCGGCTGCACGCACGGCTCTCGCTTCCGGTGTTCTACATCAGTCACGACATGTCGGAGATCGAACGGCTCGCCGATCACCTGGTTCTAATGCAGCACGGCCATGTCGTCGGCGCGGGACCGCTGCAAGTCCTGCAAGGCGACCCGTCGCTGCCGCTCGCCGCTGCGCGCGAAGCCGCGATCAGCCTGGACGCGACGGCTGAACACTACGACCCTGCCTACGGATTGGTGACGTTGCGCGTCTCCGGCGGGCGCTTGCTGGTGCCGGCGCCGCGGGTCGCCGCCGGCAAACGGCAACGGCTGCGGATCGCCGCAAGCGATGTCTCCATTGCCCGCGCGGCTCCGGACGCCAGTTCGATCCTCAACGTATTGCCGGCACGTATCGTTTCGAAGTCCCCGCTCGGGCCCGGCGAAGTCATCGTCGTTCTTGCCTTGGGAGCCGACGGCCGCGGCGCGCAACTGCTGGCGCGGATCACGCTGCGGTCGTGGGATCAACTCGGACTTGTCGAGGCAATGAATGTCTTCGCTCAGGTGAAAGGCGTTTCGCTGGTACCCGGACCAGACGGAGCGGCCAGCGAGGCTGCGGGACCAGACGCGATCGCCGCGCTCGACAAATTCCTCGATGGCATATCGTTTGCTTCGTCAAAAGCCATGGCCCTCCCAAAATCACATGCTCGACAAATCAAATCCCCTGGAGTTCGAAGATGCTCGGAATTGGAGACAAGCTTCCCTCATTCACCGTCGTCGGCGTAAAGCCCGGCTTTCACCTGCAGGAGGAAAAGGGACAGAGCGCCTTCGAGCCGCTGACGGATGACAGCTTTCCCGGAAAATGGAAAATCATCTTCTTCTATCCGAAGGATTTCACCTTCGTATGCCCAACCGAGATCGCCGAGTTCGCACGGTTGTCGAAGGATTTTGCCGACCGCGACGCCGTCGTGCTCGGCGGCTCCACCGACAACGAGTTCTGCAAGCTGGCCTGGCGCCGCGAGCATAAGGACCTGCATCACTTGCCGATCTGGCAGTTCGCCGACAGCAAGGGCTCGCTGGTCGACGGCCTCGGCGTCAGGTCACCGGATGGCGTCGCCTATCGCTATACGTTCATTGCCGATCCCGATAACGTGATCCAGCACGTCTATGCGACCAACCTCAACGTCGGGCGAAGTCCAAAGGACACGCTGCGCGTGCTCGACGCATTGCAGACCGACGAACTGTGCCCCTGCAACCGCGAGGTCGGTGGCGCGACCCTTAAGGTCGCGTGAGGCAGCATGTCGATCGAGGAATTGAAAGACAGCATTCCGGATTTCGCCAAGGACGTCAGGCTGAACCTGACGTCGATGGCGTCGGATGAAACGCTGGATGCACAGACCAAATATGGGCTCTTCCTGGCCTGCGCGATCACCACCCGCAATCCCGCCGTCATCTCGGCGATGGAAGCGTCAGCGGCCGACAAACTCAGCCCCGCCGCTATCGCGGCGGCCAAGTCGGCCGCCTCTGTCATGGCGATGAACAATATCTATTACCGTTTCGTGCATCTCGCTTCGAACAAGGAATATGCGACGATGCCGGCGCGGCTGCGCATGAACGTCATCGCCAATCCCGGCGTCGACAAGGCCGACTTCGAATTATGGTCGCTGGCGGTCTCGGCGATCAACGGCTGCGGGGCTTGCATCGACGCCCACGAGAAGATCCTGAATGAAGCTGGCGTTGCCGCGGCGACGATCCAGACCGCCGTCCGCTTTGCCGCTATCATCCAGTCGGTCGCGGTGGCGATCGAGGCAGGCGCCATGACGCTGGCGGAGGCGGCCGAGTAGTTCAAACGCCTCGTGACGCCCGTTGGCACGAGACCATCTGCTGAAATCGGGATTTGTGCTCGCCATGATCGTTTGCTCCTGCAATGTCCTGACCGACCACGACGTCCGCTCGGCCATGAGCGGCGCGGATGAGCTGCCGCGCACCACCCATCAGGTCTACGGCTGTCTGGGATGCAGGGTCGAATGCGGTCGCTGCGTCGCGACGATCCGCAAAATCATGGATATCACCCATGAAAGCTGCGACGGGGATTGTGACTCGAGATGGCCGCTCGGCGTTACTCATGCAGCGGCCGAGCCGGATCAAGCCGTCGCCACGCCATAGTGCCCCGGTGCGGAACTGATCCGACCGGGATGCCCTGGCCATCGTGCGGGCGGACAGCTATTCATTCATCGCCCGCATTCACGGCTATCCGCCCCACATCGCGATCAACCGAACTTGAACAGAACGCCGTAACCGCCGCGCGGATAGCTCCATTCGATGTCGCCGCTGGGCTCGCCAATCACCCGGCAGGTGCCGCATTCCACGCAACCGTCAACCGTGACCTCTACCTGCCCCTTGTCGTTGAGTTCGTAGCATCGCGCCGGACAGGCCTTGAGCAAGGTCAGCAGCGCCGGCGACGGCACCGTGTGCGGGCGCACCTTGATGTGGGCCCGGCCAGCATCGACCAGATAGCGGTTATAGAAGAGCTTGTCCTCGACACGCACAGCGAGCTCAGTCGTCATGTTCGATCTCCATCGTTAGGATCGCGTCCAGAATCAGCAATGCCGGTTACCGCCAGGCCCGGGCGAAGCGGTACGCATCGCCGAACAGACCCGTCCACGATCGCGCCTTGACGAATGATCGCAGCGTGGTCTTCTCCTTCTCGGTCTTCGGCGTGCCGTCGACGCGCACGAAACTCTGCATCGCCTTGGAGACGAGTTGCGGATAAGTAAGGAAGAAGTTCTGCGACTGGATATGCAAGAGTTGCGGCATATCCTTGTACTTCTTCAGATCCTTGATGACGAAGGAATCGTCTAGCATCTTCTTGTAGAGCGACAGGTTCTCTTTCGTCATCGGATCCTTGCGCGACTTGACCTGGAAGATCGCCTCCGCGGCGATGCGGCCCGAGGTCATGGCCAGATTGGATCCCTCGCGATGAATGGCGTTGTTGAGTTGCGCGGCGTCGCCGACCACCACCCAGCCCTCGCCATAGAGCTGCGGGATAGCGTTGTATCCACCCTCGGGAATGAGATGCGCAGAGTATTCCTTCACCTCCGAGCCCTCGATCAGCGGCGCCACCGAGGGATGGGACTTGAAACGCTCGAGCAACCCGTAGGGCGTCTCTCCGGTTTTCTGGAAGTCGGCGACCAGGCATCCGATGCCAAGCGATACGCACTCCTTGTTCGCATAGATGAATCCCATGCCGGTCATGCCGCGCGAGATGGTGCCGGCCGCCTCGATTACGGTGCCTTCATCGCCTTTGAGATTGAAGCGGGCTTCGATGGTCTCGCGCGGCAGAAAATGCATTTCCTTGACCGCCAGCGCAACATTGTCAGGCTTCGGCCTCTCGCGCAGATCGGCGCGCGTGCCGAGCAATCCGTTGACGCCTTCGGCCAACACAACCACGTCGGCATGGACCTCGCCGTCGTGCCGGTCGGTGCGCACGCCGATCACCCGGCCATAGGCGTCCTGCGCCAGCTCCGTCACGGTGGTTTCGCACAGGACCGTCGCGCCGGCCTCCCGCACCTTGCTGGAGAACCACTTGTCGAACTGCGCCCGAATGATGGTGTAACGGTTGGGACGCTCCTCGTTGAAATCATCAGAGCGATAATGCAGCCCGACATGGGCGCGGTCATCCATCATCCAGAACCGCTGCTCGACCAGATGACGTTCGAGCGGCGCATCTTCGCGAAAATCCGGGATCAGCTTTTCCAGCATATCGGCGTAGAGGATTGCGCCCTGAACGTTCTTCGAGCCCGAATATTCGCCGCGCTCGAGCTGCAGCACCTTCAGCCCGCGTTGGGCCAGCGTCAGCGCGGCGGCATTGCCGGCCATCCCGGCGCCGACGACGATCGCATCGAATCTTTCCTCGATCATGGCACGCTCCTCTAGCTGGCGATCCGGTCGCGCGCATGCGGCGACAGGCGCGCGCGGAAGGCTTCGGTCAATGCCGGCAACAGCCGGATCGCATCGGTAATGATCCCGACATGGGCGAAATCGAAGATCGGCGCGTTCTTGTCGGTGTTGATCGCAACGATAAGATCGGCGCCTTCGACCCCGACCCGATGCTGGATGGCGCCGGAGATTCCTGCGGCGATGTACAATTTGGGCCGGATGGTCTTGCCGGTCTGGCCGATCTGCCGGTCGGATGTGACCCAACCCTTCTGCACCAGCGGACGCGAACAGCCGTATTCCGCGCCGAGCACGGAGGCGAGCTGACGCACGAGCTGGAAATTCTCCGGCGATCCCAGCCCCAGCCCGCCGGCGACCACGACGTCGGCATAAGCGAGATTCGACTTCGCGGATTCGCGGTCGGGCAGAAATGACAGCACCTTGGTGACAATATCGTCCTCGACCAGGCCAAGCGGATGGCTGATGATACGACCGGGCTCGCGCGCGACGCGCTCCGGCATCGGCATTACGCGTGGGCGCACCGTCGCCATCTGCGGCCGATAGTTGAGCGTGTAGATCGTGCACATCAGCGAACCGCCGAAAGTCGGGCGGGTCGCGGCGAGCGAGCCGTCGGCATCGACATCGAGCGCCGTGCAGTCGGCGGTCAACCCGGTCAGCAGCGTTGTTGCCACCGAGCCTGCGAGGTCGCGGCCGAGCGTGGTGGCGCCCAGCAGCAGGATTTCCGGCTTGTAGGTGTTGACGACGTCGGTCAGAGCCTTGGTATAGGATTCGTTGCGATAGTCGGTGAGCAGGTTGTCGGCGACGACATAAGCGAGATCGGCACCGTAGCAGAACGCCTCGGCGGCAGCCTGCCGCGTCGCCTCGCCCTCGGGCCCGATCACCACCGCAGCGAGATCAACCTTCAGTTTGTTGGCAAGCTGGCGCCCGGCACCCAGCAATTCCCACGACACGGGATGGACCTGGCCGCGTTCCTGCTCGATGAACACCCAGACGTGCTTGTAGCCCTTAAAGTGATCCGGCAGCTCCTTCTTGGTCGCCGCACGACCTGCCGGGGTGGGTGTTTTCGCGGGTTCGCTCATCGGCTCGGCTCCCGTATCAATCCGTTAGAATCCGCGTGCCAGCGTAACGAGCTCGGCTTCGAGCTTGGGCTGCCGCTTGAAAATATCTTCGATCAGCGCTTCCGCGGGCGACCGGCTGCCGAAGTCGATCAGCGCCGCCTTCTCCGCGCGCGGCGGCGGGGCGAAGACCTTCTTGACGATCGTCGGCGAGCCCCGCAGCCCGCATTTCGCGATGTCTTCGACGCCCGCATCCTGCGCGCTCCATTTGACGATGGTAGCGCGCGCGGCCCGCAGTGCATCCTTCATCGCCCCGCGCCGGATCTCGTTGGTCGCCTCCAGCATGGTGATCAGACAGGGTAACCTCGTGCGCAGGATCTGAACACCACCCTCCGAGCGCCGCTCGGCCTCGATGGTGCGCGCGTCAAGATCGAGCGCGCCGATCCTGGCCACGTAGGTGAGTTGCAGGAGATCGAGGCGCTTGGCGATACCGGGGCCGACCTGGGCGGTGTCGCCATCGATCGTCTGCTTGCCCGTGAAGATGATGTCCGGCGCACCGTACGTGTCGCCTATCTTGCGGATCGCGGTGGCGAGCGCATAGGTCGTGGCCAGCGTATCGGCGCCGGCAAAAAAGCGATCCGTCAGCAGGACGGCGCGATCGGCCCCGAAGGTCAGCGCCTTGCGCAAACTGTCTTCAGCCGAGGGCGGCCCCATGGTAAGTACCGTGACCTCGCCGCCGAACTTGTCGCGCAGTTCGAGCGCAGCTTCGAGCGCGAACAGGTCATAGGGGTTGATGATGGTCGGCACCCCCTGGCGCATGATCGTGTTGGTCACCGGATGAACCCGGATCTGCGCTGAATCCGGAACCTGCTTGATGCAGACGACGATGTGCATTGCGGTTGCTCCGAGCCTGCCTGATGGCTCCGAGAAGAGAAGAGCAAGTGCCGTACCAACCGCGGCAGCCCCGAAATATGGATGTCAAGACAATGACTTGAGGACGCGGACGGACTGCCGGCCGAAGCTGTACGTCGGTCGCTGACAACGACAATTCCGACACGTCGCAAACACGACAGCGCCATGCGACCAAACAGAGTTAAAGGACATCAAAGCAACTCAGCGCCGTCCGGTCTGCGCAACAAGACCGGGGATCAACCGCGAACGTGCGGCGAGATTATTTCAGCGTGGTGAGAGGTATGAGAACGGGAGGCTTCGGCGGCGCCACCGCATCCTTCAAGACCTTGAACACACGCTGGTCGAGCGGCGATGACGCGAGAAAATCGGCGTAAGCCTGCTCCAGCACCGCCTTGCAGCGTTCCGCCACGACCGCGTCTGGCTGCCCGGTGAAATCCTCACTCACCAAATATTGCCCCATGCGCCTCAGAATGTGCAGCCGCACCACGTTGACGTGCTTGGGGTCATACTCGACGCCGAGCAGCGCGAAGAAGTCCTCGGCGGAAGAGGCCCTGTTCAACTGCTCAAGCACGCCGACGGCTGCTCCGCTCATCTCAGTCTCCTTCAAGCCTGCTCTACGGCACGAGGGCCGGGGTTAGGTGCGTCTGTGCCCCGCATGGGTGCGTTGCCATCGCGCAAGCGCTTCTGGACGTAGGCGAGCCGTGCCTCGAGAAATTCAACGCGATCCAGCAATATGGAGATCGCCTCCCCGACCGGATCCGGCATCAAATGGTGGTCAAGATCGATGCGGCCGACTGCGCGGCGATGGCTGAGTTCCGGCCGTACCACCCTGGCCGGAATACCGACCACGGTCACTTCCGGCGGCGTGCTCTCGATCACGACCGAATTGGCCCCTACCCGCGTTCCCCGCCCAACGGTAATCGGTCCAAGGATCTTGGCGCCGGCGCCGACGACGACGCGGTCCTCCAGGCTGGGGTGGCGTTTGCCCGGCGACCATGACGTGCCCCCGAGCGTCACGCCGTGATACAGCGTGACGTCATTGCCGACCTCGGCCGTCTCACCAATGACGACACAGGCCCCATGATCGATGAAGAACCGGTGACCTATTTTGGCGGCCGGATGAATGTCGACATTGGAGAGGAAGCGGCCAAGCCAGGACAACAGCCGCGCCGGAAATCTCCAGCCGACTCCCCATAGACGGTGAGCGATCCGATGCCAGATCAGGGCATGGACGCCGGGATAGGTCAGCAGGGTTTCCAGTTCGCTGCGGGCGGCCGGATCGCGCAAGCGAACGCAGCCGATATCTTCCTTAATCAGTTGCAGTAGCGAAGAAGGACGAGGCTCCGTGATCGCCAGACGATCGCCAGCGTGTGTGTCAATGGCATCGGACATCGGCGGCCTCATGCACAATTGGGAAGTCCCCCATCGCAAACCTCACGCCAGATCCGCTTGACCGTCTCGCGCGCGACGGGACCCTTGTTGCGGACCGCGTGCTCGCGCACGCGCGCCAGAATGCCACGCAACTCGTCGGAACTTGCAGGCAAGCGCAGATCCGAAAGCAGCGAGCTGATCGCCGACAGACCGGAGTGCTTGCCGATCACGATGCGGTTGGATCGGCCGAACAGCAGCGGATCGAGCGATTGGTAGGTGCGCTGGTCCTTGAGCAATCCATCGACATGGATGCCGGACTCATGGGTAAAGACATGCTCTCCGACAATGGCCTTGTTGAGCGGAATGGTCCGCGCCGCGGCCGCCGCGACGATGCTCGCGACATTGCCCAGTTCGGACAGGACTACCCCGGTGTCCCGACCGTATAATTGCCTGAGGGCGACTGCGACTTCCTCGAGCGGCGCGTTGCCGGCGCGCTCGCCAAGCCCGATCACGGTGACGGAAGCATGCGTGGCGCCAGCCTTGACGGCGGCCAGGGTATTGGCGGTGGCGAGCCCGAGATCGTCATGGCCGTGAAACTCAAGCTCGAGATCGGTGGTCGCGCGCAACGCCGCGATCAACTGGTGGCTGGACTCCGGATCGAGCACGCTCAGCGTATCGGCGATGCGAAACCGCCGCGCGCCGACCGCTTTTGCGGTGGCGATGATCTCGATCAGAAAATCGACATCCGCACGCGACGAGTCTTCTCCGCCGACGGCAACGGCCAGGCCCTTGCTGCGGGCGTAGCCGACGACGCGCTTGAGCATGTCGATCGCGTTGGAGCGCTTGCCGCCAAGCTTGGCCGCAATCTGCACGTCGGAAACCGGAACCGAGACATTGACCATCGAGACCCCCGCTTCGATGGCGGCGTCGACATCCTCGGTCCGCATCCGGCACCAGGCGATCGTCGTCAGCGGCAGTTCCGCTTCGACAATGGCCCGGATCGCGGTGATCTCGTCTCGCCCCATCGCAGGCGTGCCGGCCTCCAGCTCCGGGACACCGGCGCGGGCCAGCGCGCGTGCGATCGCAAACTTCTCCCCGGTGGTGAAGGCCACACCGGGCGCCTGTTCCCCGTCACGGAGCGTCGTGTCGTTGAGAACTATTGGCGCGAGCGGCGTCGGCTGATCGATCATTGGATCCTCACCACGATAGCGGCATCATCGGAGGAGACGATCATTGCGGATGGATCCCCTCGCATTCGGGTAAGAGCAACCGCCGTGCCAGCGTATTTCATTGACGTAACCCATTGCGATATCTACCGTTTATGAAAGCTTCGTCGATTGTCGCGATCCCGACAGCGTCGCAAATGCGACGCGCGACCAGGATCGTCAGGCCTGCTTGCGGCGTAAATGGACAATGACGTCGACCCGCGAGATCTCGTAGCCCGGCAGCGGCTGCGGCAATTGGTCGATCTCGACACCCGGTTCGGGCACATCGAGCAACCTGTCTTCGTGATCGACGTAGAAATGATGGTGGGTTGACGGGTTTGTGTCGAAGAACGATTTCGATCCATCGACGCCAATCTGACGCAACAAGCCAGCTTCGGTGAACTGGTTCAGCGTATTGTAGACCGTTGCCATCGAAATCTGCATGTTGGCGTCGACCGCCTCGGCGTGGAGCATTTCCGCGGTGACGTGGCGCCCACCGTTCAAAAACAGAAACGCGCCGAGCATCAGCCGCTGGCGCGTCGGCCGCAGGCCGGCTCGCCGGAGCAAATCGACGCAGTCTTGGTGGAAAAGGGCGTTTTCATTCGCCCCGATCGTGAGCTCATGCGGAACTTTCATGGCCTCGTCGGCGAACGTTTCCGAAGCGTTCTCGACCCAGGAAGTCGTTGCTGTCACATCCATCCACGTTACTCCGGTGGCGAGGCGAGCAACGTGGCGGCCGTCGAGATAGACAGCGCCGCCTCTCGACGCCGGTCTGCCATCCGGCTCTCGCCGCTTTCGTCGCCAAAGCAAAGATCGAAATCTCGGCATTCGGTACAAACCGGCGTCGTGCACATCACGAAGCCGTCGGATTCGCAGAGCGCCCGATAAAAGAAACGCTTCCACCGCATGTTTTGCGTGTTGCGGCGGGCAATAGGGCCGAAATGCCGCGACAGCAGCCGCGTCAGTTCGGAGCGCTCGCGCAAGCCGAGGTCTTCCCACAGATGGTTCGGCTCCATTGCGCGGCGCGCGATCATTGCGGCGAGCCAGCGGCCGACTTCGCCCTCGCTCGAGCGATTGGCCAGCAACAGATCGCACACCATCGCTGTCTCGTCATCGTCCGCCACGCCGGCAACCGTGCCCGCCAGCCCAAGGCCGCAAGCACCCGGAAACCAGTGAGCCATGAGGCTCGCAAGATCCGCCGCCGCGAGCCCCGCGCGCTCGGCGACCGTCCCGTTCTCCATCGAAGCAACCGCCAGGATCGAGGCCAGCACGTGCCTGTCAAAACTGAAATCATCGTCAATGACGGCGTCCGCCGGGTGACAGCCCGTCAGCATGCGATAGGCCGCAACGCCGATATCATGCTGGCGGTCACGCGGCGCGTTCGACTGCTCCAGCCCAGGAAACGCTGATGGTGCGTCGATCGACGGTTCAAACGGTGCCGCTGCTAACACTGGCCGCTCCAAAGCCGATTGTCCTGCCCTTGCTTTCTTGCGCGTCTCCATCCGTGCCGGAATCCTGATCGCATCTCGCTGAACGGATGCGTTTGGTAGACCCGGCCCCTCCATCGAGGGGCCGGGTCGCGTCGAACGAACGACCTCAGGCCGCGGCAATCGCCGCTTCGGCGGCAAGCTCCGCAGCGGTCTTGCCGACGATGGCCTCGTCGACCGGCTTCATGATGCCGTGCTCCATCAGCATGTCCTCGAGTTCGTCCATGGTGATCGGGGTCGGGATGATGCCCTTGCCGCCATTGTTGTGGATCTTCTCGGCCAGGCTGCGGTAGTGGCCGGCCTGAACCGAGTCGGGCGCATATTCCAGCACCGTCATGCGGCGCAGCTCGGCGTGCTGCACGATGTTGTCGCGCGGCACGAAGTAGATCAGCTGGGTGCCGAGCTTCTTGGCCATCGCTTCCGCAAGCTCGAGCTCCTTGTCGGTCTGGCGCTCGTTGCAGACCAGGCCGCCCAGGCGTACGCCGCCCGAATTGGCGTATTTCAGAATGCCCTTGGAGATGTTGTTGGCGGCGTACATCGCCATCATCTCACCCGACATCACGATGTAGATTTCCTGCGCCTTGTTCTCGCGGATCGGCATCGCAAAGCCGCCGCACACGACGTCGCCGAGCACGTCGTAGGAGACGTAGTCGATGTCTTCATAGGCGCCGTTTTCCTCGAGGAAGTTGATCGAGGTGATGACGCCGCGGCCGGCGCAGCCGACGCCGGGCTCCGGACCGCCGGACTCGACGCAGCGGATGTCGCGGTAGCCGACCTTCATGACCTCTTCGATCTCGAGGTCCTCGACGCTGCCGGCGGCAGCCGCCAGGCTGAGGATGGTGTCCTGCGCCTTGGCGTGCAGGATCAGCCGGGTCGAGTCCGCCTTCGGATCGCAGCCGACGATCAGGATCTTGTGACCCATCTCGGCCAGCGCCGCCAGCGTGTTCTGCGAGGTCGTCGACTTGCCGATGCCGCCTTTGCCGTAAAACGCGATTTGTCGTAGTGCAGCCATTTTGTTCTCCATGAACCGATTGCCAATGAGTCCGCGCGTCAACGCCGGACTCGCTTCTGTTACAGAACCGGGCACATGGGTTACGGGAAGGAGCGCATCGCTCGTCAGGCGTCTGCGTGCACTCAGCCCTCACTCCTTGTTCCGCCCACTCAATAGCAACCGCCGTGCCACTCGGCTAAGTCGATGATTCAGCTTCTGAAACACCCAACTTGCGGAAAACAGCACGATGTTTTGAACCTGACAGCGTCGACCCGGCTGTATGGCGCCTGTTCGAAATCGGACAAGAATGAAAGCTGCCAGCACGCTCGAAAGCTTCGCCTTCGCTCGACCATGCCGGTGTTATCCGCACCCAGATCCTGCGGAATGGAAATTGCTAGCAGTCCTGTCGGGCCACACGGCGAGACAAGGCTTGCAAACCACAGGAGGCTAGAATGCAGATCGGCGTCGAAACATCGAAAGCAGTCGACCAGCGGCGCGTATTCGTCATCGACGAGGACGAGATCACCCGCGCTGCGTTGCAGTTCATGCTGCACGACGAAATCGAGACCCATGAACTGGTGAGTCCGGAAGAGGCTTATGAAAAGGGCGTCGGCTGGCTCAAGCCGGATGTCGTGCTGCTTGGCGTCTCCTTCCTGAAGCAGAGAGGCACCGCATTGATCGGCGAATTGTCGGCAAAATTCCAGGGCGTACGTATCCTCATTGTCTGCGACAAGTCCGATGAAGCAACCGCCGTGGAGGGTTTGAAGGCCGGCGCGCACGGCGCCCTGGTCAAGCCGCTCACACTGGAGGCGGTCCGCAAGAAGGTCGATACCATCCTGGGCCGGGACGGCGCGGCGCCGCTGGTGCAGCTCAGCCTCCTTGCATAGGCTCGGCTGCAATGGCGACGATCCAGTCTTGCCGGAAGCCCGGATGTACGACGAACCCGTCGCCATGAACGTCGCGGCAACACAGGCCTCGAGCGCTGCCGAAATTGTCCTTGCCTATCATGCGCGGACAAAGCACAGCCTCACGCGCTACGCGGCCGGTCCGGAAACGCTCGATTGGGATACGCAGCCCAATCCGTTCCGCGAATTCGCAGGCTGCGCGCGAACCGAACTCGAACTTGGCGCCGAACGGCTGACGACAAGCTTTGCCGAGGCTTGCACGCCGGGCAGCGTTGGTCCGTTTGCCCTTACCATCGAAGCGGTCGGAAAGCTGCTGGAGCTTTCCATGGGCCTCTCCGCATGGAAGGAATACGGGCCGGACCGCTGGGCGTTGCGCTGCAATCCATCGAGCGGCAATCTTCATCCCACTGAAGCCTATGTTCTCTCGCGCAACGTGCCGGGCATCGTCGACGGGCTGCACCATTACCAGAGCCGCGACCATGTCCTGGAACTGCGGTGCCGGAGCAGCAGCAGCCCCGACGCACCTGCCCGGCTTTGGATCGGTCTTTCGTCGGTGCAATGGCGCGAAGCCTGGAAGTACGGCGAACGCGCCTTCCGCTATTGTCAGCTCGATGTCGGCCATGCCCTCGGCGCTTTCCGCTATGCCGCCGGGGCGCTTGGATGGCGCGCTACCCTGGTTGAGGATGTGACCAGCGCCGAGCTCGCTGCATTGATGGGCCTCGACCGCACCGATGCTTTTTCGGGCGTGGAACGCGAAGACGCCGAACTCCTGATTGCGATCGAGGCCGCCCCATCGACGGTCGCCGCGGCAGAGCGCAACATTCCCGGCGCCGGGGAAAGCGATGGAAATCCATGGACGGGACGTGCGAACCTCCTCGACCCCCGCCCGCTCTATCGCTGGCCGGTTATCGGCCAAGTGAGCGACGCGACACAGGGTCGCGGCACCGGCACGTCATCCGACTTCCCGAACTATCCGTCCCTGCATCGGACGTCCGAGTCCTGCGCCGTCGATGTCATCCTCGGCCGACGCAGCGCGCAACGCTTCGACAGCAAATTCACGATGAGCGCGGATATCTTCTATCGCATGCTGGACGGCCTGCTCGATCGGCCGAATGCCCCGTGGGATGTCTGGAATTTTTCGCCACGCGTCCATCCCATCTTCTTCGTCCATCGGGTTGAAGGGCTTGAGCCCGGCGTCTATGCGTTGCCGCGCCACCCGGCGGCAGCGCACGCTCTCCACGCGCAACTCCGCAGGGATTTCGAGTGGGAGACGCCTGCCGGCACGCCGGCACATCTTCCCCTCGTCCGGCTATTGCGAACCGATTGCCGCATCATCGCGCGGACCATGAACTGCCATCAGGCAATTGCGAGCGACAGTTGCTTTGCGCTCAGCATGCTCTGCGAATTCGAACCCATCGTCCGCGCCAACGCCTGGCGCTACCGCCAACTGCATTGGGAGGCCGGACTTCTGGGGCACGCTCTCTATCTGGAGGCCGAAGCCGAGGGACTCCGCGGCACCGGCATCGGTTGCTACTTCGACGACGCCCTGCACGAGATCCTTGGAATCAGCGGCACGCAGTTTCAGGCGCTCTATCATTTCACCGTTGGACGCGCCCTGACGGATGACCGAATTTTGACATTGCCAGCCTATCCGGGCAGGCGAATGCAACCGCCCAGGGAAACATCGGCATGAGACCGCGCACCCCGTTCCAGCGCATCGACGTCCAGCACGCCGAGAACCTTCTCTCGCGCGGCGATCTTCTCGTGCTCGATGCCCGCGACTTCAGCTCCTTCGAAAAGTCTAACGTCACCGGCGCGCAGCACGTTTCGTCTCACAACCTGTCCGCCCTTCTCGGCGCAACAGCCAGAACTCGGCCGATCCTGATCTACTGCTATCACGGCAACGCCAGCCGCGAATATGCGCAGATATTCTCCGACTTCGGATTCTCCGAGGTCTACAGTCTCGACGGTGGATATCAAGCCTGGTGCACCAGGCCTCCGGCTGGTGACAGCACTGGACCCGGCGCCGAATTGCAGCAATGGCGGGTCGCACAGCAATTCGCTTCAGCCGACGTCAACGCCACGACACCGCTGATGAAGGCCTCCCATAATGGGGACGGCAAGATCGCTCGCCTGCTGATCGGGGCGGTCGCGCGAGCGAATGCACGAAACGCCGACGGCAACAACGCGTTGTGGGCCGCCTGCGTCGGCGGCCATCTGGACATGATTGACATGCTGGTCGAAGCCGGGATCGACATCGACAATCGAAATCACGATGGCGCGACGCCGCTGATGTACGCCGCCTCGTCGGGCAAGGCCGCAATGGTCGAGCGTTTGCTTGCAAAAGGGGCCGACGCCACCCTGGAAACGCCGGACGGTTTCTCGGCGCTTGACCTTGCGCAAACCGCCGAATGCCTCAAGCTTCTTCGCCCCAGGCGGCGGCTCAGCGCCGCGTCAGAACCATGACCAGGCGATCAACTCGTTTGCCTTGCTTGAAGTGCTGTTCCACGATTTCGTCGATATCCTCCGGATTGGTCGGCCGATACCAGACGCCTTCGGGATAGACGACCATCAGCGGACCCGCCTTGCAGAATCCGAGGCAGCCTGAGGCCGTGAAGCCGATCTCGGCCAGTCCTTCCGTCTCGATCGCCTTGCCGAGTCGGTCCCATAGCGGTTGGGCGCCCACCGCCCCGCAGCTTCCGCGCGGATGGCCGGGTGGACGCTGCGTATGGCAGGCAAAGATATGATGCTTGTAGACCTGAGGAAGCTCGAGACTGGATGCTTCCGCGATATCAGCCGTGTCTGTCATGGCTTGGCCGTCGCAATACCCTTGTCGCTCAACAACGCCGTGAGCTCTCCGGCCTGAAACATTTCCCGCACGATGTCCGCTCCCCCCAGGAATTCTCCCTTGACGTAGAGTTGCGGGATTGTCGGCCAGCTCGAGAACGTCTTGATACCTTCCCGAATTTGTGGATCGGAGAGCACATCGACGCTTTTGAACGGCACCGCGAGACTGGAGAGAATCTGCACCACGGCTTTGGAAAATCCGCATTGCGGCGAGGCCGGAACGCCTTTCATGAACAGCACGACATCGCTGCTTGCGATCACATCCTTGATACGCTCGGCCGTTGAACTCATCATTTGTTTCTCCTCGACGGTTGATGATGCCCCCTCCGCCGGATGCCGATGACGACGGTCATTTCGGCGTGGCGGTTTCGAGGGCGAGTGCATGAAGGGCGCCGCCCATGTGTCCTTGCAGCGCGGTGTAGACCATCTGGTGCTGCTGGATCCGGCTCTTGCCCACGAAAGCCGCGGAGGTAACCCGCGCGCCGTAATGATCGCCGTCTCCGGCGAGATCGACGACAACGACCTGCGCATCGGGGAATGCCTGCTTGATAAGGCGCTCGATGTCCGGTCCTGCCATTGCCATCGCGTTCACTCCTGCTGCAACGACCACTCCCATGCAAAGTCCAAACCAACTTGCCAACATCGCTTGAGGGGCGCCGGCGCTCCCGTTCCAACGGCTGCAGTGTCGGAAAGGAGCTCCCCGGTATTGCGTTATGAAGCGAAGAATACGTCGCGCAATGTCGGGTTTGCGACACGGCATGCCTGCGCTGTACCTGACATGACGCGCGTGGTTGCATCCCGACAAGACGGACTCGCGATATTCGGGCGGGAAATGCAGCCCGATCGCAGCGCTTTTTATCTCTTCTATTCTTGCTTCCCGTGGCTCGGCCCGGCTCTTGCTTTGCCAGGGGAACTCGAGCTCAGCCATGAGAACCCAATCGCATGCGGCTTAATACACCTGATCGACTAGCCGTGATCCTCGGTACCAACGAGATTGCTTCCGCGGTCGCAGTACTGCTTCGGCGCGGAGGCTGTGGCGTGGTGCTGTCGCACGATCCGTTGCCGCCCGTGATCCGGCGAAAAATGGCTTTTCATGATGCGCTGTTCGACGATGCCGTCAGCGTCGCCGGCGTTGTCGCGCAGCGTGCCGACACCGGCTTTGAAATTCGCACGAACCTCGGCCGGGCTCCCGGCGTCATCGTCACCGAACTTGGGCTGCTCGACCTCATTGTTCTTCGCAGCCTCGACATTCTGATCGATGCCAGGATGCAGAAATACCTTGCCACGCCCGATTTGCGCCGGCTCGCCCGGTTGACGATCGGTCTCGGCCCCGGGTTTTGCAGCGGCGCCAATTGCGACGTTGCCATCGAGACGCGGCCGGACAAGACGGGACAGATCATCCAGCATGGGCCGTCCGAGCCACCGGACGGCGTTTCGCGCCGGCTCGGAAGCCTTTGGGGCGAGCGCTTCGTTCGTTCGGAATTCTCCGGCCGCTGGAAGACGGCGATCGAGATCGGTACGCGTGTCTTCAAGGATTTCATCGTCGGTCATCTCGGAAATACCCCGGTGCGCGCTCCGTTTGACGGAATCCTGCGCGGCATCGTTCGCGACGGCACCGAGGTGCCCGCCGGCGTGAAGCTTCTGGAAATCGATTCCCGCGGACGCAAGGCGCACTGGACCGGCCTCGACAGTCGCGGCCGGCTCATTGCGAACGCCGTGGCGAAAGCCATTTCGCTTCAAGAAACCACGCCTCCCGAAAGTGCTGGCCGCGCGCTTCATCTCATCAAGCCGTAACGATGCGCTTTTCGAACGACAATCCGGGCATCACATGGCCGACCTGTTTGCAGAACGCGATACGATCAATTTCGGGGAGCTCCCTGAAGAGATCGACGCGCTGCTGCAGCAGGGAGTTGCGGTCTATCGTCACGATCACGCCGAGGCGGATCGGCTGTTCCGGCGAGCGCTCGCGGCGGCGCCGGCAGAGCTTCCGACCTACTTCTGCCTCTACAAGATTCACACTTATCAGGGTCATCTTGACGAAGCACAGACAGCCGCGGAGAGCGGCCTGCGCGAAGCCGCGAGACAGGCAGGATGGGACGCCGACTGGCGGCAATGGCAGCCCGAGGCCGTTGTTCCCGACGGACCCGGCCGATTTGCACTCTACACGCTGAAGGCGCTCGCTTTCATCCATCTCCGCCGGGACGACCGGAATTTGGCCAACCAGATGCTCGCAGCGTTGCGACAGTTGGATCCTGCCGGCGCCGTCGGATGGCCGGTCGTTGCGGCGCTGGCCGAGGGCGTTGGCTAAGAGCCGGGCTGGCATCGACCTTGCAGAGAATCACTCGCAAAGGATGGGATGGGGTGATGGTTGCAGGACGGAGGCAAGCGAATGAGCCTGATGGAAGATCGCGGCATTGATGTCGCCTCACCAACACTTGCGGCCGGGGATACACAGGGCCCTCCCGCACCGGGCGCGGACAGCCTGACTGAAAGCATCATCGCGGCGCTGCGCACCGTGCATGATCCCGAGATACCCGTAAATATCTACGATCTTGGACTGATTTACCGCATCGAGCCGAAACAACGGGGCCTCGTAGAAATCGACATGACGCTCACGGCGCCCGGCTGTCCCGTCGCTGGCGAAATGCTGAAATGGGTCGAGACGGCTGTCAGCGGCGTCGAGGGCATCAGTACCGTGGACGTCCACCTTGTGTTCGATCCGCCCTGGGACAAGTCGCGGATGTCGGAAGACGTGCAATTGGAGCTGGGCCTGATCTGAAATCCGCCTTTATCGCAACAGAACCGAGAGACGAGGACGTTATGATCGAGCTGACTGCCGGCGATGGACACAAGTTTTCCGCCTATCGTGCCGATCCCGAAGGAGCTCCCAAAGGAGCGGTCGTCGTCGTGCAGGATTTCTTCGGCCTCAATACCCACATCCGAAAGATCACCGACGAGTTCGCCGCAAAAGGCTATCTCGCCATTGCACCTCCGCTCTTCGACTCCGTGAAACCGGATGTCGCACTGGGCTATGATGAAGGCAGCCTGGCCGAGGGGGTGGAGCTGACGCAGCAGGTCGGCACCGAGCGCGCGATCGGCGACATTCAGGGGGCGGTCGATGCCGTCAAGAGCGCGGGCAAGGTAACGGTCATCGGATATGGCTGGGGCGGATACCTCGCCTATGTCGCCGCCAACCGCGTCAATGGCGTCGCCTGTACCGTTGGGTATTGCGGCGATGGAATCGTCAACGACTACCGCGAAAAACGCAAGGTCCCGACCCTGCTGCACTTCGGCGAGAACGATCCGCGGATCCCCTTCGAGGACGTCGGCCAGTTTCGGTCCCACCGGCCGGACGTGAGCGCGTTCTCGTATCCGGGCGCGGCGCACGCGTTCAACTGCGACGACCGCGAGAGCTATCATGACGAGGCGGCCAAATCAGCGCTAGAGCGAACGCTGTTGTGGATCTCTCAGTATGTCGAGGGGCAACCCCCGATCGCCCTGAAGAACGCCGGCGCCTATGCCCAGGCCAAGGTCGAGAAGAAGAAGAAAAAGACGGAGGCCGCCAACGACCTCGGACCCCCGATGGATTGACGCGGCCGCGATGCGGAGTGACCCGCCAGGACTTCGCTGCGAAGCCACCTGCGATCGCTCTGGGATCGTCGATCACCCGCCGGGCTGTGTGCAGAGAAAGCGATGAGCGTTATCAAGCATGACTTCGGCAGCGAGGACCGCAAGGCGGTTCGACGTTTACGGACGGCTCTGGAGCTCGGGGCGCTGCACGAGGCCAACATTCGCAACAATCCCCTGCCATATCTGGAGCGGGCGAGCGAGCGAATCTTTCAGCTCGAAGAGATCCTGTTTGAGGCAGTTGAAGCGGCGACATCGGCATCGCCCGTCTCGTCCGAAACGATCAGCGTGAGCAAGGCGGAATACGATCGCTTTCTGGCTTGCCTCGCAATCATCGAGAATGGATTGGCTCGGCTGGTCTCGGATGCTGAAGATCCGACATCCGCGTAGGGCGGCTGGCCCGATGCCGATCGAGCCCATCACTGGTCAACGGCAAGCACCACTCAAGGGGAAGCATTTCGATGTCGACTGCTGCAGGCTTCTTTATCGATTGGGATGGCAACGCGCGCTCAACGCTGGATCCCGGCGGCGGCTATCTTTGCGAGACCGATCCGATCGCCCGCTATGTGGCGGTCACCACCAGGGGCGGCACGCTCGTTCACGAAGGTACGTTCTACAAGAGCGTCGCTGACATTGAGAAGGCAGGCATCAAGGCTTCGCTGGTTCCCGGTGCGCATCCATGGGGCTTGAAGCAAGACGGATTCTAGCGACCGCGATACGACGGAAAGGAGAGAGCAGATGCTTCCGACCACCATTGTCATCGACGAGGCGCCGCGGTGTGTCGTGCGCCCGACCGACACCAAGGACCTCAATCGCTTCATCCGCAATGGCAAGGCCTACCTGCTTGCCGACAACCCTGATGGCAAGATCACGCATCGCAATGCCGACGATTCCGAAGCCGCAAGATGGCGCAATGCGCTGGCGTTGCACAAGGCCTGGGGCGGCGCCGAAGAAGAGTTTTTCGGAACGCCGCTCTGATCGAAGGGATAACTCACCACGCCGTTCAGGGGCGCGCGGTTCCTGCGTCGTGAGGGTTGCCGGCCTGGTTGCGCATCCAGTCGGCGAGCTTGGTCAGCGCGACGTCGAGCTCTTGCCGGGCCCCGCTGTCTGCCACCGTCTCCTCGAGCGCCCCGCGCATGCAGAGCAGCCAGGCATCGCGCTCGGCATTGCCGATCGCAAATCCCATGTGCCGCTGCCGGAGCCGCGGGTGGCCTTTTTCGGGAGAGTAGAGCTTCGGGCCGCCCGTCCATTCGCTCAGATATCGTTTCAGGACATTCTTGACCGGCCCAAGCTCCGGCGCGTGCATGGCCCGGATGACTCTGGCTTCGGGCAGTGCATCCATCCTGCTGTAGAAGGCCTCCACCAGCCGATCGATCGTGACGGCTCCGCCGACACGGTCGAACATCGATATTTCTGTTACCACCTCAGACATTATTCACTCCGTGGACACCGCACAGGCGGTGACGATTGACGAAACGATCATTCATCCATGCTCGGCAGCAGGATCACTTCAGCCGGTGCGCCCGCCCCCTGCTCCTCGATGAAATCGAGCCCGGCGACAAGCGACAATCCACCGCCGCTTTCCATTAGGACGACCGCGTCCTTCGGCATCTTCAGCAGCGCTTCCAGCAACCCCGCGACCGTCATGAGCCTTCCTGTTCTGTAATTCCTACCAATATCATGCGCGCGAAACCGGCCCCGCCGCATTGTCGAAGATCAATTCGGCCGGCTCTTCGTCCAGCATCACAATTTCGGCGCGCTTCAGGGCGCCGTTATCGTGATATTCGTAGCGGTGCGACAGTTCAACTTCCCCATAGACGACCTTGTCGAAGCCGCTCAACGTCCCCGCGTTGTCAAAATAGGCGCGGATGAAGGTATTTCGGTGTGAGAGCCCCTCGGCCGGAATCGGGTTTACAAGATTAAACGGCAGTTTGATCCCGCTGTACGAGACGAAGAACCGGCACTCCCGATCGACAGTCTCCGTCATTCTTCGAGCCTCCGTTGCGGCCGTCGATTGGCCACTGTCCACCTTCATCAATCCGGATGGATCATGATTTCCATGGTGTCGTCGAGTTCATCGAACGGATTTGGCATTCCGTCTTCCTCGACCAGCGCAACGCCGCAGAGGCAGACGTCGCCATCAACCACGGCCAGTGCGATAGGCTCCAGGCTCTGGTCCTTGCACGGTCCATCGATACACAGCCCGGTCTCGATCTCGAAAATCGAACCGTGCCTGCCGCATTTCAGAAATGTTCTATCCGGCGTGAAGAAGTTTCCTTCCCCGAAATTCAGCCAGATGCCTTCATGCGGACAGGAATTGACATAGCCGAAATAGCCGTTGGCGTGGGTCCGGGCGATGACGATCGGGAACGGCCGGCTCTCACCGGCCTCATTGATGCGTGACAGGCTGAAGGCCCTGGCATCGCCCGGCTCGATGCTATCGGCGGCGCAAACGGCGAAGACCTCAACTTTCCCTGACGACATCTCCTGACCCCGTTTCCGTGAGCAGCACGCCCTTCACGCCTTGCCTGACCTTTCACCTCGCTCAAAGAGCTGAAAGCGTCCGCACCCCCTTGAGCGCGGGATAATTCTCCCGGAGGATTTTCTCTATTTTCCGGCACAGGCTCTTGTCGCATGCGGCGCCCGGACCGGCGAAGTCCGTCCCCTGGTCCCAGATCTCGAAGAAGCAATGCAGCGACTCCTCATAGGCGGCATCTGGCACGGTGCTGAGATCATGCAACCTCGCAATCCCGTCAGCCGAGACTTCGAGCCGCCAGCTCCGGTCGTCCTCGACTGACGCAAGAAATGCGCTGACGTCTGCCGCGGTCGAGTCGCTCTTGAGATCGATCGCCATACCTCACCTTGTCCGAAAGACGACATTGCTGTCGGACTAGTCCCATTGACGCGCCCGCAACGCTTCGTTGACCCGATATTTGCATGAAGTGTGCCGCGCAGGTGCCAGCGTTCGGGCCCTTGCATTCCCTGAGATACCGAGAGGACTGACAGATGGCCGCGATGAAGCTCTACATGACCCCGGGCTCGTGCTCGACCGCCATCCACATCATTCTGGAAGAACTGGAAGAGGCGTTCGAGGCCTATGTCGTGAACCTGCCTGCCGGCGATCATTTCAAGCCTGACTATGTCGCGATCAATCCGAAATCGACAATTCCGACATTGGTACGTCGCGATGGCACGTCGCTCACCGAAGTCCCGGCCATCGCCTATTGGCTCGCACGCAGTCACCCGCGCGCCGGACTCTGGCCCGACGGCGCGGAGAATGAGTCCCGCCTGATTGAGGCCATGGCCTACATCGCGGGGACCATCCACGGCCAGGGCTTCGCCCGTATTTTCGCCACCAACACGTTTGCCAGAAATCCCGCCGATCACGACTCTGTGCGGGAACTCGGCCGCGACATCGTCACCAAAGGCTTTGCCATCCTGAACAAGGCGATCGGGAGCCAAAACTATCTGGCAGGCGACTATTCGGTGGCCGATCCCATTCTCTTCTACGTCGAATTCTGGGCCGACAAGACCAACATTGCACTGCCGGAAAACCTTGCCGCGCATTATCTGCGGATGCTGACGCGCCCCGCGGTCCGGCGCGTGTTGCGCGAGGAAGGTTACAACACGGCATCACTGGGCAAATCTTCACTCAGCAACTCTTCGTGTTCCGAAGACCGGGTAGACGGCTGATCGGTTTCGGTCCCGCGCACGATTCCTGCAGAACCACGGGACCTCTGAACGAGAGTGAAGGAAGCCCTATGACGGAAATGATCGTGGTAGAAGAGCGCAATCAGGACGACATGTCACGCAAGGCCGGCTGCTATCTCTATACCGACACAAGGCTTTGGCTCGAGGACGACCTGGTTCACCGGAACGACGGGCCGGCGGTGATTTCCCCTGACGGGGTCGAGCGCTGGTACGTCAGGGGCAAGGATGTGACCCGCGACGTCAACACCTTCTTCTTCCAGAACAAATGGCCGGTGCGGAAAGGCCTCGATACGGCGGAAAAGATGGCCTTGTTCGCGGTGCAGTTTCTCAAGTGAACACCCTTGCGACCGCGAGGAAGCTGCACCAGGCATCTCCTTCGCGCCCATTCCTATCGCTCACGCAGCGTTTGGTGTGCTCTCAGCCTTGAACACATCGACCACGGTCCTCGTCAATCGAAACACGCCGCGGCCGCCAGCGAGAGGCTGGTAGGCGTTGCTCGCCTTGTCGCACAGGGCGTTGAACCAATCCTGAGGGCTGAGGGCCGGCGGCCGTTCGCTGATTTCGACAACGGCGCCATTCGGCGCGAAGCGTACGTGAATGAGGACACCCTGCGATTCCATCGTTCTCTCCTAGATGCCCGAGCTGAAGCCCAGCAATTCGATCGTGATGTTCTCGGTACCCAGCACCTTGGCCTGGCAGGCGAGCCGCGATTTCGAGCCGACGCCTGGGATGGCACCGAGCCTTTCGTTTTCCTCGCGGGCCACCTTCGACAGGCCCTTGCGGCCTTCCTGCACGAAGATATGACAGCTTCCACATTTGGCCTGCCCTTCGCACTTGTGGAGAATGCCTATCTCGGCGCCGAGAAGCGCGGCCAGCAGGGTCGTTCCCTCGCCAACCTCGATGGTCTTGCCTGCCGGCATGATGGTAAGTTGCGCCATGGATCCATTCCTCTTTTGTTGCACATTCTAGTAAATTGCGGCACCTGCCCCGACATTGATCGAGGCGTCCTTCATCGTACCCACGATGAATTCGATCTGATCTTCGGTCAGATGGGTGTGAAACGGCAGCGCGACCGCGCGATCCGCCACCTTTTCGGTGACGAACAAGTCGCCGCGCCGATAGCCGAGATCGAAATAGTGCCGCTGCAGATGCAGCGGATTGCTGTAGGCGGCGGCCTCCACCTGCTCTACCCTCAGGTCTTCGACGATGGCGTCGCGGCTGGAGCGCGTGAACCGCGTTCCGAGGTGGACGACATAGAGAAACCAGTTCACCTCGGTCACGTCGGGTCCGATATAGGGCGGCTTGATCCCCTCGAAGGACTGCACATGCTTGTTGTAGAGGTGTTCCGTCAGCCGGCGCCGTTCCAGTATCTCGTCCAGCCGCTGCAACTGCGCCAGACCAAGTGCGGCCGCGACGCTGCTCATGGCGGCCTGGTAGGGCGGGGTGGCGCTGACGACGACCGATGCGCGCTCTTCCAGCCGGTGCGCGCGATGGCGCCGCAACGCCACCGCGACATCGATGTCATCGGTGACCACCATGCCGCCCTCGCCGCAGGTCAATGCGGAGGGCTGCGAGAAGTCGAACACCGCAGCGTCGCCGAAGGTACCGACCAGGGCACCCTGGTACTTCGAGCCGATAGCCTCGGTGGAATCCTCGATCAGCACGAGGCCATGCTTCCTGGCGACCGCACGCAGTCCCGACCACGCCGCGGGGTGGCCGTTGTTGTTGCAGGCGACAATGGCGCGGGTGTTGACGGTGATGCGTGCTTCCACCTTCTCCGGGACCAGCGTTCCCGCCCAATAATCGATATCGGCGAACACCGGCCTGGCACCTGTGATGCTGATGGCATGCGCCGTCTCCCGGAACGAATAGGACGACGTGATGACCTCCTGCCCCGGACCAATTCCGTAGGCTCTCAGGGCAAACAGCAATCCAAGCGTTCCGCTCGGAACCGCTATCGCGTATCTGCGCCCGACATAGGCGGCGAACGCCGCCTCGAAGGCCTCGACCGTCGGTCCAGCGGAGAGTTTCGGCGACCGCATGGCCGAATCGACGGCTCCGATTTCGGCCAGTGTGATATCGGGATCGGACAGCGGGATGAAGCTGTCGTCGACGCCTGCAACGACGACATCGTCGTCTTCGCGATCGGCATCCTGGATGATGGCAAGCCCGGTCATGGCGTCACATTCCTGTCCGCCAGGACGATGCCGCTCGCGCGCATCGGATCCGCCGTAATCTGCAGGCAATGATCGGTGCGATCGACGAGGTGAATTTCATATCGCAGATAGCTCCGGAACGGCATTTCGTTGACATCGCTGGCATCACACTTCGTCCATGACAGATGTGGAAACCGGCGCCGCAACTCGGTAAAGACGCCCGCGTCGACACCGGGATCGGACAGCACCCGATCGATCTCGTTCAATTCATCCGCGTCCAACGCCATTGCCGTTACTCTGTGTTAGAGGGTTCGCAATTTTTGCCTTAGATATTTCTGCTCATGCAAGTTCATTGCCAGAACATTCGCTCGGGATCGGCGTTCAATCGCTCCAAAGCTGTCGGCAAACGGTCGTGAGTGCTGTCGAGCTGCCACAAGCCCTTCTTGTGGTCCTTGCGAAACAACTGCCATCGCACGGCATCGGCGTCGTGCAGCAGCAACGCGACATCGACGATGCCGCCATCTCGATCGATATTCCTCGAGCAGCACGGGCTCTCGATCCGATAGCCGCCGATCGTGGTCGTCACGCTGGGGGTGACGTAGCGATATCGCTTGCGCGACTTCAACGCGCGCTCGATCCGCTTGCGATCGAGGTCGTTCGGATGGGCGAACGGCCTGACCGCGACCTGGCTCAGCGTAGCCGATAGCATCGCACCTGCTCCTCTAGAGGGGACTGATCTCTTCTTCGAGACATCCGACAACCAGCCGCTCGCCGAATTCGACGAGATAGATCGGCAGGTTCGCTTCGGTCTGCGTGCCCACCTGGACGATTTCACCGGTATCGCCGACGCCGACCAGCCTGGCGTCGACAGGTGCGTTGGGGAACGATCCGTCATTGAACAGGTCGATCAGGGCCTTCACGCGCTGGCCCCATTGATATTTTGGAATTCTGGGTTCAATCATCATGCCGCCGTTCCTCCCGGCAAAGGCAGATCCGACATCTCATCGCGCGCAATTGCCGGATCCAGCTCCTTGCGCTTCATCCCGACGCGGTTTCCGCTCTCCATGAATTCGACGCCATAGATGTAGAACTGCTGCAGGAATGTTCCGATGCTGACCACGTACCCTTCCTCGCCCTTTTTCGCGAGAATTTCCCCGATCTCCTTGCCGGCGTAGGTGCCGTCGTTGCGGATGGTGCGCTTGGCTTTCACCTTCTCGCCGAAACTGAAATAGGGCGGAGCGGAGAGCTCGACCACGTCGCTGTCACGAACGATATTGCTCATGCCGGAAACTCCCCTAGCCGCTCCTGTCTGCCGGTCGCGCGTGACCGCGCCATGTCCTGGACGAAGCCGTCGCTGTCGAATGCGAGCTCAGCGATTTCCCCGACCGTGATCCGGCTCGCCACTTCGTAACGTACGCGCCAATCGGGATCGTAGCGGAGGCGGGAAAGCTGGTCCGGTGTGAGACGCTGGGCGATCTCCAGTCTCACGCCGTCGTCACGATCGCCTGCCATTCGAAGCAGCCCGTCGTGCGGAATGCGTCGCGCCACCACGCGACGAACTTCGGCTTCCTCGTCGTCGATCATGCGCGCGAGCAGCGACGGTGTAACGCGCCGCGCGACCACGAGCCGAACGTAATAGTCGGGGTCCGCCATCATCGGCATCAGTTCGGAATCGTCGAGCAGGGAAGCAATGCGGATCCTGACCTCTCGGTGGACATCATTTCGCAGGCGGAGCACGAGCCGCTTCGGCAGCCGCCGCGCCGCGTTCCAGCGCACGGTTTCCTCGGGGTCGTCGAGCAGCGGTGGCAGCAGGAAAATGCTGGCGTGCTTGGCCGCAATCGCGCGAACCTCGAAATGCGGATGCGCAACATAGGAATTGGCGAGTTCCGGATTCCAGTTGAAGAACCGGTCGATCCGCCGCGCATAACGGTCGTGCACGCAGGCGTGCTTGAGGCGACAGCCTCCCGCGTCCGCCAACGCCTGGTGGGTGCAGCCGGCGCAGTCGATCTCATTCCCCAGCCAATCCCGGGCTTCGTCGATGTCATCCATCATCGTCCTGTCCCACCCGTTCGATAACTTCGAGCAATACGCGCGCGCCCACCTTGTCGCTGGAGTCGAGCTCCAGGAGTTTTGCAATGGCTAAACGGCCCTCATCGAGATTGCCGAGCCGCATCTGCAAATAGGCGTAGCCCTTCAGGGTGAAGAGGTAGAAGCGCGGCAGCATGTTCTCGTAATGGCCGAACTCGGCATCGCCGGCAGCAACCTGCTGCCAGTCCGAGGCAAGCTTGTTCTCTCGGGCCGCCTTCTCCAGGCACTGTAGGGCGACCGTGAGCGCGTCAGCCAGACGGCCCTTGTAGAAATAGAACCGGTAGAGGCCAATCAGCACCGCTGCATGTCCCGGGGCCAACGCCTGGGCTTCCCGCAGATGGTGCTCGGCGACGTCGTCCAGATGGTACGAAAGACCAGCTTCCCACAGATGGAATTCCGCCTCTGCCGGCAGTCCACCGCCGAGCAGCGCGTTGGCAAGGACTGCCGCGTCCGTGACGGATTGCGGCTCGCCTCGTTCCGCGGGTCCCATCATCGCTGCCTCCCGTCTAGTGGCTCGAGCAGGAAACGTGCTTCGGATCCTTGAACACCAGTCCGGTCTGCGCCGGCGTGTCGGCGAAATCGATGGTGACCCCGTCGAGCAGAATACGGCTCTCCGCGGGCAGGAAGAGCTTGACGCCATCGCGTTCGACCACGGCCTCGCCGGCCGCAGGCTCCCGGCGGACGCTGATATCGGCCGCCAATCCCGAGCAACCGCCCGGGCTGACGGCAAGCCGGAAACCACTGGATGCGTCGCCGTCGGCACGGATCATCATGCGAATGAATTTCGTCGCCGCCGGCGTAAGGGTGAAGTTCATCGCTCGCTCCTTCAGGCCGGTACCTGGTAGCGCGGAAAGGAATTGTCGATGACGCAGGTGTCGTCGACCGGGCAGACCGCCGCGCATTGCGGGGAATCGAAATGTCCGAGGCATTCGGTGCATTTCTTCGGATCGATCACGAAGGTTCCGTTCTTCTCCGTGATTGCTACGTTGGGGCATTCCGGCTCACACGCCGAGCAACTCGTGCATTGTGAGGATATGATCTTCAGCGCCATCGCTTACTCCTGAGGGCTCATCGAGTTTCGTTTTCTCAGGCCGCGCTAATCAGCGCGCCCTGGCGGATCTCGGCATCGCCGCGCTCGACGTGCTCGATCTCGCCGCTGTTGACCTTGTCGAGATAGGATTTGAACCAGGCGATCGCCGATTTCTCGATGAACTCATGGGCAAACTGATCGACCGGCTCGATGCCTGCCGTCAGCAAATCGGCTTTCGGGCAGCCGCCGATCTTGGCAACGAACACCGCGTGGCAATCGTTGATGGCGCGGATCACCGTTTCAAGGCTTTCTTCGTCGCCGAAGCCACCCTGGCAGTAGAGATCGACGCGGCGGTGACCGACGAATTTCGCGCCTGCGGTCGAGAGCTCGTAGACCTGAAACTCCTTGGCGTGGCCGAAGTGCTCGTTGATCAATCCGGAGCCCTTGGTGGCGACCGCAACCAACAGCTTGATGTCGCTCATTTCGCCGGCGAGCGTCGACAGTTCCTCCTGCTTCGCCGCAACTTTGGCGACGCGCTCCTCTTCCACCTTGGCCTGATAGGCCTTGCGGGTGTCGAGATCGTAGTTGACCTCCATCGCCATGATCTTGTCGGTCGTGAACTCTGCGCTGCGGTCCTCGCCGAGCAGGCCCACGGCGTCGGCCCGGCACTGCCGGCAGTGCCGCATCATGTTCATTTCGCCTTCGCAGCTATCCTGCAGCGCTTTCAATTCCTGCGCCGTCGGACCGCGCTGACCGGTCAGGCCGAATACGGTGCCATGCTCGGGAGCGGAAATCAGCGGCATGATGTTGTGCAGGAACGCGCCGCGCGATTTCACCGCCTTGTTGACTTCGACGAGGTGCTTGTCATTGACACCGGGGATCATCACCGAATTGACCTTGCAGAGAATGCCGCGCTCGGTGAGCATTTCGAGTCCCTGGAGCTGGCGATCGGTCAGGAGCTTCGCGGCTTCGACACCCGTGTAACGCTTGTGTTTCCAGAACACCCAGGGATAAATCTTCGCGCCGATTTCGGGATCGACCATGTTGATGGTGATCGTGACGTGATCGACGTTGAAACCGGCAATGGTGTCGACATGGTCGGGCAGCGCAAGACCGTTGGTCGACAGGCAGAGCTTGATGTCGGGCGCGGTCTTGGCGATCAACTCGAAGGTCTTGAAGGTTTTTTCGGGATTGGCGAGCGGGTCGCCCGGACCTGCGATCCCGAGCACGGTCATCTGCGGAATGGTTGATGCAACCGCCAGCACCTTCTTCGCCGCCTGCTCCGGGGTCAGCTTCTCGCTGACCACGCCGGGCCGCGATTCATTGGCGCAATCGTACTTTCGATTACAGTAATTGCACTGGATGTTGCAGGCCGGCGCTACGGCCACATGCATGCGCGCGTAATGGTGATGGGCTTCCTCGCTGTAGCAGGGATGGTTCTTCACCTTCTCCCAGATCTCGGTCGGCAAATCCCCCTGCCCCGCCGCCGATCCGCAGCTCGCCTTGCCGCTGCCGCCACTGGTGCCGCAACCCTTGTGTTCCGCAATCGCCTGCATCACTTCTCCGACTTTCGCGGCGCTTGGGACGGCGGTACCCTCGTGTATCGAAGCTTGCATGTGCGATCCTCGCTGCTTGCCAAATCCAAAGATTCCGAAACGAATTAGCCGCGAGACAATTAGCAACTCGCGTGCCATCGCCGAGTCAGCGATAACTTCGCAGTATTTCAATGAGTTAAGGAAATGGCGGCGGCTGTCGTGTTGCCAACAGGCGACGACGGAGAGTTTCGAAATATGTTAGAAACGTTACAGACCGGGTATTTGCCGGCGGGATACGGCAAACGGACTGCTCTGGTTGCCGATTGAAAATCGCAGGCAGCTCCGGCGACGTCGCGCCGCCCGAAGCTGGAAGCCATCGCCAAGTGATGCGTTCAGCGGGCCGCAGTCAGAATTTCCACGGCCTCTGCCAGCGGAACGGCGATCGGCGTCAAACCCTGGCTGATCAGGAACCGGAGTTCGTTCTTGCTCAGCGTCTTGGGTTCGACAATCGCATAATGCGTCGCCGCCGACCGCTTGGTGACCTGGCGCGCATAGGTTCGGAGAAGCTGGTCGTTGAAACGACAGCCGATGAAGACAAAACTCCGCTCCGTGCGGCGGTCCTTCACGACGTCCGGAATCGGCGTCTGGATGTCGATTTCCGTCAGCACCTCGACATAATCGGCGTCGGAGATCAGGAAATTCTTCGCCGGCGCGACGCTGCCGTGCGGCTTGTACAGCAAGGTGGCCCAACCGTGTGCCGCCGCGCGATCCGCCTCCATACCGGCGGAGTCGTAAAACCGGTACCAGCGGTCTTCGCCGATGCCGGCGCGGGTGATGCCCTGCACCTCGCCCCAGTCTCTGCGCTCGCCGAGCGCCGCGCGCATGGCGCCGTCATACCAGGTATCGACGATCATCGGCAGGCGCAGCGAGGCCAGATAGCGATGCAGGGCTGTCGGCTCCACCGGCGATGCAAATGCCTCCGACATCAACGCGGTGACGGTAGACCGGTGCTTCATGCTCTCGATATGCTGCGCGGCCGCCCAGGCATTACCCTTGGCGCGCCGAGGCAATGCGACCTTGATCCCGAAGAACGCCGCGAGCGCTTCCGGATTCATCGGGACGGCCGCCTTCGAGAGCTCGGCGGTCCCCGGACCGAGATACGGAATGATCATTCCCGCGCGCAGTCCCGCGGCAACCTGCTTCAGCGACGCCTCGGCGTCGGCATGCGTCATGAAATCTACCTGGGGAACCGGAGCGTTCATCACTCTTCACTTTCCTGGCCGCGTTTGCGGGCATTGACCGTGATGGGAAGCGTGGTCCCCACCGCCATTTCCGGCAGATCGAGCACCCAGCCATTGGCAATACGGATCCAGCCGCCCCACAACGACTCGTGCTCGGATTCCACGATCGGCTCCTCGAGATCCTTCTTCGGCACGTAGATCGAAAGCCCCGTTTCCGGAGAACGGCGAATCATCACTTTCATAGGGTCAGCTCCGTGGATCGGGATGGGTTCGCCGTGATATGCCCGCGCTCCTGCCACAAGGGTGACGACGCCCTCAATTTGGCAACGATCTCCGGCAGCAGATTCAGCACGCAGACAACATCATCGATCGTGTTGTCGCGTGATAGCGAAAACCTGACAGCGCCGCGCAGCGCCGCCAACGGTACATTCATCGCGCGCAGCACGTGCGACGGCTCCATCGAACCGGATGCGCAGGCCGAGCCCAGGGAAGCGGCGATGCCGGCCCGGTTCAAATGATGAATGATGGCTTCGCCTTCGAGATGCTCGAAGGCGATATTGGAGGTGTTCGGCAGCCTGTTCTCTGCATCACCCAACACGATGCAATCGCCGATCTGGAGGATGCCCCGCTCGAGACGGTCGCGCAGGGCGCGAACACGACCCTCTTCGTCCTGCAACTGCGCCAACGCCAGCTCCGCGGCTTTTCCCAATCCGACGATCCCGGGCACATTCTCGGTGCCGCCGCGACGCCGGCGCTCCTGAGGCCCGCCGCGAACCAGCGGACTGAACTTTGTGCCCTTGCGCAGGTAGAGCGCCCCGATACCCTTCGGCCCGTGCAGCTTGTGTCCCGACAGCGACAGCATGTCGATCCCGGTTGCCTTCAGATCGAGCGGGATCTTGCCGACCGCCTGCACCGCATCGGTATGGAACAGCGCGCCAGCCTCATGCGCCATCGCCGCCAGTTGAGTGACCGGAAACAGCGTTCCGGTCTCATTGTTCGCCCACATCACCGACGCGATGGCGGTACGCGGCCCGAGCGCGCTCCGAAAGGCTCCGAGATCGAGCCTGCCTTGCGCATCGACCCCGATGAAATGCGTCTTGATACCGCGTGACGCTGCGAGGTGTTCCACCAGCGAAAGAACAGCGGGGTGCTCGACGGCCGTTGTAACGATCTCGTCGCGTCCGTCCTGCGTCTCGAGCGCCGACAGGATGGCCGCGTTGTTCGATTCGGTGCCGCCCGAGGTGAACACGATTTCGTGGTCGAAGGCCGACCCGAGCAGCGCCTGCAGGCCCTTGCGCGCCTGCTTCACCGCGCCTGCGACTTCACTGCCGAAGGCGTGAGCCGACGAGGCATTCCCGAACTGCTCCGAAAAATACGGCAGCATCGCTGCAACGACGGCAGGGTCCGTGCGCGTCGTCGCGTTGTTGTCTAAATAGATCGGCCGCACGGAACGCCTCTTTCAATGCCGCGCCTTCGCTGCTCCGGCAACCGGGATAAGGCGCACGAACTCGCCGAGCTTTTCCACCAGACGCGCCTGGATGCCCTCGAGCGTGGCGCTGCTCAGTTTGCAGAAGACGCAGGCGCCGGTGAGCTTGACCATGATCTTGCTGCCGTCGATCTCGATCAACTGACAATCGCCGCCGTCCCGCTGCAGGTTCGGGCGGATCTCTTCAATCACCGCCTTGATGATTTCGGCGCGATCCGTCTCCGCGTTCGGTAACTGCTTTGAATGTTCGGTTTCAACCAGCATGATCTTGATTTCTTTCCTTGGGTCAGGCTCACCACCGTCGGTTCGTTCAACCGAACGATTTTCCGCAGGAGCAGCTATTCTTCGCGTTCGGGTTTTCGAAGGTGAAGCCCGATCCCTCAAGGGCAATCACGAAATCGATCGTGGTGCCCGCGAGGTATTCGTGGCTCTTGTTGTCGACGAAGACGCGTACGCCGTCGCGCTCGATCACGGTGTCGTCGGGATCGACCTCGTCGACGAGGCCCAGCATGTATTTGTAGCCGGCGCAGCCGCCCGCCTCGACCATGATGCGCAAGCCATCGACCGGCTTGTTTGCCGTGGAGATCGCGTTGCGTACCGCATTCAGCGCACTATCGGTCAGATTGATCATTGCTCGCCCTCGTTGCTGGGACCGTTGAGCAATGAATTGGCAAGACTTATGCCATACGGCAATTCATTGATAAGGCTACATTTTATGGCCTTCTCGGCTGTCGCCTTTGCAACGCGTGTCAGGTTTCCGACATGGCGACTTTGCGCCGCCGGGTGCGCTCAGGCGCCGAGGGGAGCCCCAGATCGATGCCACGGAATATCGCGCAGCGCTCAAACACCTCCAGGGTCGGAGGCACCTTCCTGTGTTGGCAATATTTGGCGACGAGCTTTGCCAATCCCTTGATGTCGCGGCCCGATGTCCCCGGGAACGTCCCGACCAGGGCGTCGAGCAACGGAGCGTCGACCGCAAGCCCGAATTGCCCGGTCATGACGCTCCATATCTTCCTCCGCGCCTCGTCGTCCGGAGGCATGAACTTGATCAATGCGATGCAGCGCGAGACGATCGCTTCATCGATATCATCGATGCGGTTCGTGGTCAGAAACAGCAAGCCATTGAAATATTCCAGCACGCGCAGGAAGACGCCGACCACGGCGTTCATTGTGATGTCGTCGTCGCGACGCTTGATATAGACGTCGGCTTCGTCGATCAGCATGACCGCGCCCCAGCGCTGCGCCCGCATCAACGCATCCTTCAGCGCGCTTTCCATGGCGGCAACGTTCAATCCGAGCTGGCCGGAATGGACGCGATAAAGCGGCCGCTGGATGATCTCGGCATAGACCTCGGCCGTCAGCGTCTTGCCGACCCCGGGCGGCCCTGCGCACAAAACCGTCGTGCCTCCGGATTTTCCGGCGACGATGTCGTCCATCAGGACATCCATTTCGGCGGTGAGGATGTCGATGAGATCAGTCTGCTCCTCCGGCAGGATCAGCTTTTGTTTCAGGTCGGGCTGATAGGCGTAAGGCGTCATGTCACCGACATGGACCCAAACATGATGGTGTAATTCGAGATGAAACATCAGCATGTAGGGATGCACCGGTATCCTGCAGAACAAGCCCTTCGGAATCGAAGTCCTGGATTGCTCCACCTCGGCTTCGGCATCATAGAGATTGCTCTTGGCAGCCTTTCTCAGATATTGGCCAAGGATATCGCCGGTCACCTCGAGCGTCAGTGCCCGCGTGCTCAGGATGCCTTCATCATTGACGAGGCGCCCCAAACCGCCGCCCGACGACAACACGACCACGTCCTTACGTGACCAGTCCGTATCCCGGTGCGATGAGTTCGGATCTTCGGCAAAGAAGCCGGTGCCGGAGCCGGAGAACTGGTGACCATAGCGGGCTCGCCAAGCGAAATAGCGGCTTTCGGTATCGTCATAGGCAGCGATCAATTCAGGCGTTTCCTTCAGGAACCCCTTTGCCGCAAAGATTTCGGGCACCGTCTTGCCGACGATGTCACCAGCTGAAATCCTGAGCGTCGTCGAGGTGATCGTGCCCTTGGCGTTGGCCTTCAACTCGATAAACACCCGGCCGGTCTCGTCATTCGAAGGCGGCGTATAGTCAAGCCTTGTGACGACGTAGGGCAGAGGCCTGCTGGCAGCGCTTGCCGTGAACATCCAGCCCCGGATCGCATCGGCAACCAAATGGCGCGCGATCGCCGGCAGCAAGGATTCCAGATCCGCTGCCGTGAACCTGACGCTCTGTTCGCTGAAGGCCCTCTGAAGGGTCACGATCTGGGCCGAGCGGACCTGCATATCGGGTCCGGCCTGGTTATAGAGATCCTTCAAAAAGCCGAGTTCGGCATCGGAAAGCTGTCGGAATGCGACCTCCACTCTGTCGCCGAAGCGCAGTTGTTCCTTGAGCGAGGCCAGCCCCGGAAAGCTTGTGACCATCGCTTCGAAGTAAGGCCGCTCAATCTGAAGCTTCATCGCCATTTACCGGTGTAGGGATCAAGGGCCCGAACCGGAGACTTTCGATGCATATCTCGCCGCAGATGACACAGGGTCCGGCCTCGAACGCAACGGAGGGGGCTTACACTCGGGTGAAGCAAAAATCCTGCCGAAGCCGAAAAGCGGTGCATTCCTCACGGAGGACCTAGTGGCGTTCCTGGACACCGTCGTGAACGGCGAACTGCACGTTACCCTGACGCCAGGAGAACGGACCATTCGGGTTGCTCACCTCGATGCCGCGCTCCGGGATCAGCCGGTCGCAGAGCATCACGACAATATCCTGCAACGGCGCGTTGGTGTCGTTTTCCTCGGTCATGCGATCGATCGAGATTTCCCCGCCTTCCATACCGTCCGCTTCGATGTGGACGATAAAGATTTCCTCATGTCCGGCTATCCCATGCGCCGTCACCCTGAAGGTTTCACCCTTGTATTCGAATTCCCGTACCATGTTGGCTCCTCCGATCCAGTTTGTTTGGTTGGTGACGCAATGGTCCATCAGCTCAAGCACTGAGGCGCGGCGATCTTTAGGATCGCCAAAATGCAGGGTCAAGCTTGTGGAGACGACCCGGACGCCGGTGCGAGATCGGCGAGGATAAATTGTCGGCTTTGCGACAAATTCAAACCGGCAGACAATTTGCATTGCAGGGCCGTGCGGCGCCAGATCGCCGGCATTGTATGAAATCGGAGAGGCTTCCCATGACCACGATCGAGATGACCGCGCCGACCATCGAGAAGACTGCCCTTGGCCGGCCCGATCGGGAAGGACGCCTGCTCAACGCCGTGCTCAAGAGTGCGACGAAGAAGCCCGGCCGGTTTGGTTTCCGGGGCGATATCGCTCTCAAATTCCAGGCCCAGGTCGCCGACGAAAAGCGTCCGCCGGAGTTCTCGATCGAGCAGGTTCTGACGATCGCCCAGGACGGCGAAAGCACCATCCCCGTCCTCGCCGGCTACCTGCATTCCTTTGCCTATCTGGACGTGGCATCGGAAGTCCTGGATGGCCTGCTCAGTCCGAGCGGGACTTACTTCATGTTCTGCAACAACATCGATCTGCTGGCGAAATACCGCGTCACCCTTCGCGGCATCACCTTCCATGTTCTGCCCTGCGACGAATCGACCGTCTGGAAGGAAATGATGGACCTGATGAGCATCGACAAGAACGACGTCAAGAAGCTCGATACCGCAGGCAAGCTCGACTACCTTCTCGACGCCGCGGCCGGCTTCGACGGAAAGTATGATGTCATCTCCTTCGAGGACGGCCTGGCCCGGATGGAGCCGGTGAAGAACCGGAACGAAAACCGCCCGGTCTGAACTGCCGGGCCGGGATCACGACTCCTCGCCGGGAACAGCTTCCTCATCCTCGACAAGCGTTACGCCCGTCACGCAGATGTCGTCGTCCAGGACGGTCACCGCCACCGGCGCGAGGCTACGGCCCTTGCAGGGGCCATCCACGCAGATGCCGGTGCCGAGTTCGAACAATGCGCCGTGCTTGCCGCACATCAGACGGATGCCGTTCGGATCCAGAAACTGGTTGCGCTCCCAATCCAGATTGACACCGTCATGCGGGCATTTGTTGACATAGCCGAACACCTGACGGCCCCAGCGAACCACCAGGATGGACCAGGGCCGCGTGGCGCCGTCGTCGCCGACAATCATGAGCTGAAAGCCCCTCGCCTGCTGGCTTGGAATATCGCTCATTCTGCAGATAGCATAGGCCACATCAGCTTCCATCTTGCCCTCGTTCATGACGAAACGCCTGTCATTTTCGTTGCCTGCAAGCGGCGATCGCGCACGTCCGCCTTGGCCAGAAGCAGGCGGTTCGCGGCCAGTGAAAATTCCAGCCACGCTGCGGCGATGTCGCGCATGATTACCTGCGTATACTCCCTGGACAAATGATGCTCGTCCGGAAAATTCGACAGCGCACAGGACGTCCGGTTGAACGCGACGACGTCGTCGAGCACGGACTGCATCAGGTCGCCGAACGGTTGCTGTATCGCCGGCGTCAGCGAGGAGCGGCCACGCTCGACCGTTATAACGTCGATGTCGAAATCGAGACCATCGAGCACCGCAAGCGCGTTGTCGAAGACCTCTTCGATCGCTTCGAGAATGGCGCGTTGCGTGAGTTGCTCATGCTGCTGGGCCGCAAGGCTGCGATGGAGGCGATGGCGATAGCCGTCGAAGGCCGCATCTCCCTGTGCGGCAACCCAGGCTCCGAAGCGGGTGAGGCTCGCAGCGTTGACTGAGCCGGCATTGCCGTCTCCGGCGCTGGAATATGCTGCGCCCTTCTCTTGAGCCGATTTGCGTTTGAGCAAGAGGTCGATCCGCCGCGCCGCCTCCAGCGCACCTTCCAGATAGCCGGCGCCGCGGGATGCGGTTTCCGACCCACCCAGATAGAGCTTTCCGTTCCAATGCACCCGCCGCAGCATCGGATTTGCGATATCGGCATGTTGTTCGGTCTGCGCGGAGGTTCGGTCGAGCGCACTGCAGGTATATGGCTCCGTTGCCCAGTCCTGATAATGCTGCTCACCATGTTCGAGCGCGGACCCGAAGAGCTGTACTATTTGATTGTCGATCAGTAGCGGAAGACCGGCGCTGAAACTTGCGCGCAGTCCAGGTGACAAGGCAAGGAACCCGCCGAGAGCAGCCCTTTCCGGGTCGCAATCGCACGCGTCGAAGATTTCGCCAACCACGGCCTGTCCGTGTGTCACGAAAGCATTTCCGGAATGTCCGGCCTCGCGCCAGTAAGCGCGATCATAAGCGACGACCACCTTGGCCTGTGCTGCCATCCACGTTTGGGCACTACGCATGGCTTCGCGCGTCGCCTCATCGAGACCGGGTTCGAAGCGAACATGCTGTTCCAGCAGCCGCGGGGGAATCGCGAGCACGACGTGACGCGCCCGGAACTCGACCATGGTGTCGCCGGCGGCGAATGTCAGGACGACATGGTCTCCGCGGTCGCCGATGCTGGTCAGCACGTGGTTGAGATGCGACAGGTTCGGCGGCAAATCAGCGGCGAGCAAGTCGACAAGCTGGGCCATGCCACCCTGGAGACGACGGGCGCCTTCGTGAATTGCTTTCCCCTCAATGCGCTCCGGAATCTTTTCGGGATCGTTCAGGTGCAGCACAGAGCCGTCATCGTGCTGGGGAATGTCAGGCAGTCCCAGTTCCGCGACCAAGCTCTTCATCAGAGGCTGCGTGTCCGGCCAGAACCAGGTTGGACCGAGGTCCGCCGTCAGCTCCGATCCGGCGCTCGCAACCGACAGGATGCGGCCGCCCAGCCGTCCCCGCGCCTCGAACAAGGCGGCGGCCCGGCCTTGCCGGTGCAGGCTTCTCGCCAGCACGACGCCACACACCCCACCGCCAATGATCGCCGCGTCCAACATCGACCAGCCTGCAGATCTCGCTACCCAACCCCGGGCTCTGCAAGATTCGCGCAAGATCCGGTCAGGGATGAAGAACTCAGAGATTTGCTCGACTTCCCAAGCAACTGGCACAAAACTTGATAATTCCATACGCGGCGCCCTTGCGTATGGAGATTGGCATGAATGTCACATTGGATTTCGTCAGCTGCACCCTGGATGAGCTGAAAGCGCTGCTCGATGGCGGCACGCTCACGATCTACTCGGTCGCCCGCCCGATCACGGCAGATAAGCCCGTCGAGCGCAGCGGAACGTTGGCAACATTCACCTTTGCCTCACCGGCCTTCGGTGCTGCTTCAGACGGCCTCGAAAGCCCCCTATTCGCCGCAAATCCCGTCGCGGCGAGCAGCGTAGGCACACCGGGATTCGCCCGCGCCCGCAAGGCGGATGGCACTGTAATTGCCGACTTTTCCGCAGGGCCCGGCGATCGCGAGATCAAATTCAGCGAGGTCTCATTTTCGCAAGGCGCACCGGTGAAACTGACTGCGTTCAAGTTCATCGCCGAGGGCGGCTGGCCGGAGCAACCTGAGTATTACGATACCCGCCCACGCACGGGCTATCCGATGCCGACAGCATAACGCCGAATAGCCGGCCAGATGTCTCTTGGGCGACGATTGTCGCGTTTCTGACATGGAGATCATTTCGAGATGAGCTATGCAAATCCTGAAGCGCTGGTAAGCACCGATTGGCTCGCCGAACATCTGACGGACTCCGACGTCAGGATCCTCGATTGTACTTGGCATCACGCTAGTACCAATCTCGATGGACGCACCCAATACCGTGGCCGCCATCTTCCGGGTTCCGTGCATTTTGATATCGATCACCTGGCCGACAAGTCCAACCCGCTTCCGCACATGCTGCCCAGCGCGGCAGACTTTGCAAAGAAGGTCGGACTGCTGGGGATCGGCGACGGCGATCGGGTGGTGGTTTACGACCGCCTGTATGGCGGGGCAGCCGCTGCACGGGCATGGTGGATGTTTCGGGTCTTTGGTTACGACAAGGTCGCCATGCTCAACGGCGGCTACGGCAAATGGACCAAGGAAAAGAAGCCAACCGATATGTCGGCGGTACGGCCGGAACAGAAATCGTTTTCGGCGACCTACAATCCCGCACTGGTGCGCACCTTGGCTGAAATGAGGGAAAACCTGGTGACCGCTGCGGCACAGGTCGTCGACGCGCGCGGGCCCGCCAAATTCGATGGCACCCAGGAAGACGTGTTCCCGTTCAAGAAACTCGGCCACATCCCGAACGCCAAAAATATTCCATGGGCCGATCTGATTGACCCCGAAACCGGCGAGTTCATCACTGCAAACGCACTCGCCGCGCGCTTCGCCGCAGCCGGGATCGATCTTGACCGGCCGATCGTGACGACCTGTGCCTCCGGCATCATCTCCTGTGTGGCAGCACTCGGATTCTATCTGCTCGGATGCAAGAACGTCGCCGTCTATGACGGGTCCTGGGCGGAATGGGGCTTGGTCGAAGATACGCCAGCCGTCGCCGCATGAGAACTCCACCCGATGGGGAGATACGTTCATGAGCGGAGATCCAGCATCGGTCACCTCGATTGCGGAAGGCGAGGAATACGAACTTCTGGCCGGCGAGGATGGCGCCTCGTTCATCCTGCGCTCGAAGGTCGATTTCTCCACTGCGCATTTGCAGGGCGAAGACGCGGCGCGCTTTCGGACCGATTATGAGTCTATCAGGCTGCAATTTCCGGACTGGAAGCCGGACCAGACGCTCGCCCAGCTCTGGGATCAGGGCGGTTACAGTTGGCTCGCATCGCAGGAGGCGAATTGATCATGGCAACGACGCTGGTAAAGACCACGCAAGACGGCCGAAAGCTCGAGGTGATCGGATTGGCGATCTGCCTCAATGGCGAGCTCGAGGCGTTTGAACTGGTCGAAGTCAAGATGCATCCCAACAAGCGTGCGATCTGGACGGTCATGCCCGAAGCCACGCATATGGCAGGCAGGGTGGCGCTGACGCGCGAGGAGGCGGAGATCGTAACCGCCGCCTTCAGACAGGCCGAAGCCGACATTCTCGCCAGCCCCGTGGCCATCAACGAACGCTTCCGGATTGCAGCGATGTGGAAGGCGCGCGAACAAGGTATCGAATAGGCCAGATCCCATGCGCCGGCTGATCGCAGCTCGGACGCTGTCGAACGAGGTCAGTTCATCATCACGTTACGCCGACGATAGCAACCCTTCTCGTCACGCTCGAACAGGCTATCCAGTTGCGGATGACTGACCGGGTCGTCGGACGCATCCGGCATCAGGTTCTGCTCGGAGACGTAGGCGATGCAGGGGTTTTGGCCGCTTTCGGCGAACAAGTAATAGAACGGCTGGTCCTTGCGCGAGCGCGCCTCGACCAGGATCGTCTCATACGTTCCATTGCAGTCGGCAAACTCCGGATCGACATCGAACACGACGCCGCGGAACTGATACATCCGGTGGCGGATGACCTGGCCGATACCGAATTTGGCGATAGCCGTTTTGCTCATGATCGTCCGGTGCTGCGCTCGGCGTTCTCTTCCATCGCCATTGCTGCTCCGTCAGCCCACCGAACCCGGCGCCAGGCCATGGGTCTGGCAATTGGTCGGACAGACCCGGGCGCAGGCGCCGCAGCCGATGCAGGCCCCATCGTCGTTCATCACCATGATCTTCTTCTCGATCTCGTCGTCCTCGTCATCGTCGAGCGCAACGAGTTGGCCATCCTCACTCAAGCCCTTCAGCGTCATCACATCGCGGCCGCAGACCTTGAAGCAGCGGCCGCAGCCAATGCATTTCTTCTCGTCGATTGCGAGCAGATAGGCTGGGTTCCAGTCGCGGCCGTCGCGGGTTGCATTGGTCATGGTTCTAACTGCCCTTGAGCTAGGCCGATTCGAGGCTCTTCAGCGCCGCACGCTTTTGCTCAAGCTCGGCGAACGCATCGTGGGCCCGTTGCGCAACGGTCAGAATGTCCTGCCATTGCAGAGGCAGCTCCTCCGAAAGGTCGTGGAGATCCATCTTTGCCTGCGTCGCTTTCGCGGACAGTTTCTTGATCTCGGCTTTCAGGGTTTCCAGTTCACTCATGGGCCACCTCAATAATCCGCGACGGGTCGGAACTTTTCGATCATCTCGACGCCGGCCTTGACGTACTTGTCGCCTTCCTCGGCGAGCTTGCCGAGATTGTCGAAGCCGAAGCGGTGAACGTCGCGCAACTGCTTGTTGACGACGATGAGCCGGCCCCCGATCAGGACCATGCGGCCAAAGCCTTCATGGCTCATCTTCAGCATCGGCGAGATCATCACGCCGGTCGCGCGCTCGATCGACAAGGCCACCGCGTTGAAAAACAGCTCCATCCGCCAAATGGTCTCCGGATCGGGATCGCCGATAATCGGCAGCGCCCGGCGGGCTTCCTTGTCCAGAATATAGGGTTCGAGCAGGGTGAGATCGCTCTTGCCCTCCCAGGCGCCATGGGTATCCTGGGCTCGCCATATCTTGATGAGCTCCCTCACGAATGGCGCTTCCGCCGCGGGATCGGGAGCGAGCGCTACTGCAACGTCAGACATGGCCATCCCTATTCCTCAAAATCGAGAGTTCGTTCCTGGTCCTTCAACAGCGCCTTGCGCAGCCAGGGCGGCGGCGTGCCTTTCAGGACATCCTCGAGCTTGACCAGGAGATCGGTGATCTCTTCGGGTTGATTGACCTTCATCGGATGAATGTTGTTCGCCACCACCCGCGCCGCGCCGGAGCCGCCGATGGCGGCGACGTAGAGAATGGCGCAGTCCTTGATCGCGTCGATTTTCGGGGCGAGCTTGTCTTCGTTGCCGTCTTCCTTCAGATCGCCCTCGAACTGAACGGCTTCGAGGAAGCGGTGTCCCTGCGGGCCGATCTCGTAGATCGCGATGTTCTTCGCCCAGCCGAAATGGGCGTCGACGCGCTTCAAGTCCTGGGTAGCGAATGCGATTTTCATGGCGTCGTCCTTCCTCTCGTATTTCCGTCAGTGCAGCGAAGCAGCCGGTACGTCGACAGCGGCGCCGACCCCCTCGGTCCGCCACGTATCGGGGGTCGGCTGGCGATTATCCTCGTGGTCGGCGATGACGAGATTGGCGATGTCAAAGATCAGATCGCGGGTGCCGCGGTAGCCGACCGAGAGCTGGTGACCCGCACCGAGCCGGTCGAACATCGGAAAGCCGGCGCGATAGAACGGAATCTTCAGCCGTTCCGCGGCTTGACGGCCGTGCGAATGGGTGATGAGCAGATCGCAGCCGCGGTCTTTTGCGAGGTTCTCGAGATCCTCGAGATCGCCGATCAACACTTCCTCGGTCTTGATCCGCTCCAGCACGGGCGACTGGGTCGTCGTCACCGCGACCGTCACCTTGGCTCCCATCTCGTGCAGCATGCTCGAAAGGTCGAACAACAGATCCGGCTCGGCGCCGATCGCCAGCTTCCTGCCGCCGATATGGAAATGCGCGTCCAGCATGGCGTCGGCCAATTGGCCGCGCTGACGCCGGTATTTCAACGGCACCGGCCGCCCGCTGATCTCGCTCAAGAACACCAGGAATTCGTCATTTGGCGAGAGTCCGCACAGCCGCTCGAACAGCCGGAAAGGCGTTCCGGTCCTCTTTTCCATCGCTTCGGCGGCGCGGCGCATCTGTGCGCCGATCGCAATCGTCCAGGAAGCCTGTCCCATGACCGCGACTTCCTCAACGCCGATGCCGCCGATCGTCGTCGGCACGAACTCGTCGGGAATATGGCCATCGAGCGAGCCGGCGAGATCGGGAAGAAAGGACGGTTCGAGTCCGAAATCTTCCATGATCGTCCTGATCTCGTCGAGGTCGCCCGGCGTGAGATGACAGCCGGGGAGGACATTGACTCGGCTCGGGTCGCGGCGGGCCGCGGCCTTCGGCACTTCGACCAGCACCTCGACCATGCGCGCGACGGTTTTCTCCCAGCCGTCCTGGAATGCATCCTTGAAGTCAGGTGTCGCGACATAGACCATCGGGAATGCCGCGAGCTCCGGATGTTTTTGCCGGATCAACCTGATGTAACCCTCGACGTCGTCCCCCTTGGTTTCGGTGACCCCGGTCGAGCAGATACCGATAATCTCCGGCTTGGTCCGCTTGTGGATGTTGAGAATGGCCTGTTCGACATTCTCATAGCCACCCAGCACGGTCGCGACTTCGCTCATCGCCGTCGTCTGCAGCGGCACGGCTTCCTTGAAATGCCGCACGAACAGGGTCAGTCCAAAGGACGTGCAGCCTTGCGAGCCGTGCAGCAGCGGCATCGATCCCCGCAGCCCCAGGAAAGCAAACGCACCGCCGATCGGCTGGCTCATTTTCAGCGGATTGACCGCGCAAGCCTTCTTCCCAACGGTGACAATCGCCATGGCGCGACCCTACTCCGCTGCCTGCATGACCGGAGCCGCCGACGCCTGCCGCGCCGCCAGGATGTCGTCGATCCGGACCGAGCAAAAGCCGCATCCGCCGGATGCATTGGTGTGCTGCTTGACTTCCTCTGTCGTCGTCAGACCATGCGTCTGGATTGCATCCTCGATGGTGCCGAGATCGACCGTCTTGCAGTTGCAGATCTTCTTGGCGCGTCGGGCCTGTTCCGCGGCCACGGGATCGGCAGCCAGTGCTGCAGCTTCGGCGTCCATTTGCGCGATCGCCCTGGCCTGCCAGTTTTTCGCACTATCCTCCCACGGCGCGGGCCGGCGGAGCTGCTCCCACATCGGATTGAAAAGCGCCTTGTCGATCTCCTCAACCAGCTTCACCATGCCGACATACCCCATATAGGCATGGCTGCGTTCCTGGTTAATATCGAGCCACGGCATCCCCGCCTTCAAGGCGACGAATTGCGACTTGCCGCCCGAGAGCATGATGTCGGCCTTCGCGTCCTTCATCATCTTGTACATTTCACGCGGCGTCATATCGTCGATCATATGGGCGTCCTGGCCCATCAACTCCTTGATCCGCTCCTTGTCCTCTCTGGTGGATTTCTTGACGCTGGTGCCGACCAGTTCGAGACCGGCCTCCTGCAGGGCGGCGACCACCGACCATGACTTGACGCCACCCGTGATCAGCAGAACCTTTTTGCCCTTGAAGCGCGGCTTGTACGGTTCGATGGCGGCCCAGGCCTTTGCCTCTTCACGAGCGATCACCGCTTCCGTTCTCGTCATCAATTCATCGGGCGCGTCGCGTTCGATCAGGAGCCGGGCGATTTCCCGCAATGAATCGCTGCTGTCCTCGATGCCGTAGAACGAGCCCTCGAAGAACGGAATGCCGTAACGCTCCTCCATCTTGCGGGCGACGTTGATCATCGCCTTGGAGCAGACCATCATCGCCGCGCGGGCGCGGTGCGAATAGGCGACTTCGCGATATTTGCCGTCGCCCGAGATGCAGGAGAGAATGCGGATGCCGAGTTCGTCGAGCAGCGGCTTCACCTGCCACAATTCGCCGGAGAGATTGTACTCCCCGATGATGTTGAGGTCGTAAGGCGTGGTGAAATCCGGCTCTTCCGTTCCGATCACATGCTCCAGCAGCGCTTCGCCCGCGAGCTTGTTGCCGAGGTTCTTGGGCCCGACAAAACCCGGCGAGTTGACGGGAATGACCGGCTTGCCGAATTTCTGGCTGGCCGCCTTGCAGACCGCATTGATGTCGTCGCCGATCATGGCGGGAACGCAGGTCTGATAGACGAAGACTGCCGGCGGATTATACTTCTCGATGATTTCCTTGACCGCCTTGTAGAGGCGCTTTTCGCCGCCAAACACGACGTCGGTCTCGTTGATGTCGGTGGTGAAGCCGGTGCGCCAGATATTTGAACCCGAGGATCTGGCGCCGCGGTTGTCCCAGGAGTTTCCCTCGCAGGCGATCGGACCATGGACGAGATGGGCCACATCAGTCAGGGGCTGAAGCGCGATCTTGGCGCCGTCAAAGGCGCAGCCGCCGGCGGCACCGCCGGGCTGCAGCTGCTTGGTGCAGCCCTTTTTTCGCTCGGCCTCCGATTTGTTCGCGTTCTTGCCGCAGCCCGGCTCGTTGAACACATCCTGGATTGTGGCCGACAGCGAACTCATTCGTCTCTCCTATCCACAGAACGGCTTGCCGAAAGGCCGACGACTAATTTTGCCTTCGGTAGATCCGCCTTGCCGCCGGTCCCGGTACACAGGAACGGCGGCAAGGCAGTTGTCGCGACCATCCCTAGCGGATGATGTCGAAGCTGTAGTCGGTCTTCGCGGGAACGTTGGTGTTCCTGTCGATCTCATCGAAGATCTTGTCGAGGATCCACACCAGGACGTTCATCCCGCCTTGGTAACCCCAGACCGGATAGCGGTGATGGTGATGGCGATCGAAGATCGGGAAGCCGATCCGGATCAGCGGCGTGCCGGTGTCGCGTTCCAGATACTTGCCGTAGGTATTTCCAATCACGAAATCGACCGGCTCGGTGAACAGCAGCGAGCGCATGTGCCAGAGATCCTTGCCCGGATAGACGTGGCAATTCTGGCCGAACGGCGAACTATCGAACACCGCCTGCACCTTCTCAGCCCATTGCTTGGTGCCATTGGTTGCCAGCACATGCGTTGGTTCGGCGCCGAGTTCGAGCAGGAATGCCGCGAGCCCAATGCAGAGGTCTGGATCGCCATAGATCGCGAACTTCTTGCCGTGGATATGCGCGCTCGAATCCGCCATCGCGTCGACCAGCCGTCCGCGTTCGCGCGCCAGTTCCTCCGGGATCTCCTTGCCGGAAATCCGCGACAGCGCCATGATGAACTCGTCGGTCGCCGTTACCCCGATCGGATGATTGAACGACACCACTTCCTGGCCGTGTGCGGCGATCAGCGGCAGCGTCTTTTCCGTGGAATAGTGCTGCATCGAGATCGTCGCCTTGGCATGGATCGCGTTGGCCGCATCCTCCAGCGTGGTGCCGCCGTCATACATGCGGAACTCGCCATCGGTCGGCGTGTCGAACACGTCGCTGTTGTCGGCGAGGATGGTGTACTCGATCCCCATCGTCTCGAAGATGCGCTTGACCTCGCGGGTGTTGCCGACGGTGTAGCCGTCGAAGCCGCCGATGAAGTTGATCTTCTCGTTTGGCTGCCGTTCCAGCTTGGGCGCCGTACCGGCCTTGCCGTCCCAGAAATGCTCGATGATGCCCTTCAGTGCGTTGTCATACCCGGTGACATGGCTGCCGACGAAGGCCGGCGTATGCGCGAACGGGACATCGTATTCGTTGGGCACTGAGCCCTTCTCCTTCGCCGTCTTGATGAAGGCGTTGAGGTCGTCGCCGATCACCTCGGCCATGCAGGTGGTGGAAACGGCGATCATCTTCGGCTTGTACATGCTGTAGGTGTTGGCCAAGCCGTCGATCATGTTGTTGAGGCCGCCGAATACCGCAGCATCTTCCGTCATCGACGAAGAAACGCAGGAACTCGGTTCCTTGAAATGCCGCGACAAATGACTGCGATAATAGGCGACGCAGCCCTGCGAACCGTGGACGAAGGGAATGGTCCCTTCGAAGCCCACCGCTGCGAACACGGCGCCGAGCGGCTGGCAGGCCTTGGCGGGGTTGACGGTGAGCGCCTCGCGCGCAAAATTCTTCTCGCGATATTCCGGCGTCTTGGCCCATTCGCGAATGCGCTCCACTTCCGCGGGATCGCGCGGGTTCTCGAACATCTTCTTCTTGTTCGCCAGCATCTGCTGGTATTCCGGACCGCGGAACAGCTCGAAGTGATCGAGCACGTGGTCTGCATTCTGCGTCATGGTGGCACCCTTTTCAAAATTCGTGTGTCGATCCTTGGCTCGCTGGCTCTCCCCGATAGGGGAGAGCCAGCATGAACCGATTACTCCGCCGCCATCAGCGCGGGCTTCGGCGCCGCCTTCCAGGGCGGCGTGGCCTTCTTCCAGATCGGCGAGTTGATGGCCATGTCCATGTCGCGCGCGAAGATCGCGAACCCGTCATAGCCGTGGTAGGGACCGGAGTAGTCCCAGGAGTGCATCTGCCGGAACGGCACACCCATCTTCTGGAACACGTACTTCTCCTTGATGCCCGAGCCGACCAGGTCCGGCTGGACCTTCTCGACGAACTTCTCAAACTCGTATCCGGTCACGTCGTCATAGATCAGCGTGCCGTCCTTGACGTAGTGCTGGGCGGTGCGCTGATAGTCGTCGTTGTGGCCGAACTCGTAGCCGGTTCCGACCACTTCCATGCCGAGGTCTTCATAGGCGCCGATCACGTGGCGCGGCCGAAGTCCGCCGACGAACAGCATCACGGTCTTGCCTTCGAGGCGCGGCCGGTATCTTGCGATCACCGCGTCCATCAGCGGCTGGTACTTGGCAATGACGCGCTCGGCGCCTTCCTTGATCTTGTCGTCGAAGAAGCCCGCGATCTTGCGCAGCGACTCCGCGATCTTGCTCGGCCCGAAGAAGTTGTACTCGCACCACGGAATACCGTACTTCTCTTCCATGTGGCGGGAGATGTAGTTCATCGAACGGTAGCAGTGCAGCACGTTGAGCTTGGCCTTCGGGGTGGCTTCGAGTTCGGCCAGGCTGCCGTCGCCGGACCACTGAGCGATCACTCGCAGGCCCATTTCTTCGAGCAGGATGCGGGACGACCAGGCGTCGCCACCGATATTGTAGTCGCCAATGATGGCGACGTCGTAAGGCGTGGGCTCGAACTTCGGCGGCGAATCCGGCGCGATCTTGTCGAACACCCAGTCGCGGATGGAGTCGTTGGCGATATGGTGACCGAGCGACTGCGACACGCCACGGAAACCTTCACAGCGGACCGGAACGATGGTCTTGCCTTCGTACTCCTTCGATTTCTGCTTGGAAACCGCCTCGATATCGTCACCGATCAGGCCGATCGGGCATTCCGACTGCACCGTGATGCCGTTGTTGAGTGGAAACAGCTCCTGGATTTCGTCCATGATCTTGGCGAGCTTCTTGTCGCCGCCGAAGACGATGTCCTTCTCCTGGAAATCCGAGGTGAACTGCATCGTCACGAAGGTGTCGATGCCGGTGGTGCCGATGTAATAATTGCGTCGTGCCGCCCAGGAGTATTGGCCGCAACCCACCGGGCCGTGGCTGATATGGATCATGTCCTTGATCGGACCCCACACCACGCCTTTGGAGCCGGCATAGGCACAGCCGCGGATCGTCATCACGCCTGGAACCGACTTGATGTTCGACTTCACGCCGCAGTCGGATTTGCCGGCTTCGTGTACGTTCAAATGCTTGGCGCGGCGCTTGGCGGTCTTTTCCGGATAGACCTTCAATACTTCTTCGATCAGTTCCTTGTTGCGAGCCTTGATCTCTGCAACGCTCTGCGTCTGGGCTAAACTCATTTCGGTTTTCCTCGCTTTATCCGTTTGCGATGCTTGGTCCGGCCCTTCCCCAGAGGGGCCGGAAATGAGCGATTGGTGAACTCAGGCCGCGGCGATCGCCGCTTCGGCGGCGAGCTCGGCGGCGGTCTTGCCGACGATGGCCTCGTCGACCGGCTTCATGATGCCGTGCTCCATCAGCATGTCCTCGAGTTCGTCCATGGTGATCGGGGTCGGGATGATGCCTTTGCCGCCATTGTTGTGGATCTTTTCGGCGAGGCTGCGGTAGTGGCCGGCCTGCACCGAGTCGGGCGCATATTCCAGCACCGTCATGCGGCGCAGCTCGGCGTGCTGCACGATGTTGTCGCGCGGCACGAAGTAGATCAGCTGGGTGCCGAGCTTCTTGGCCATCGCTTCCGCAAGCTCGAGCTCCTTGTCGGTCTGGCGCTCGTTGCAGACCAGGCCGCCCAGGCGTACGCCGCCCGAATTGGCGTATTTCAGAATGCCCTTGGAGATGTTGTTGGCGGCGTACATCGCCATCATCTCACCCGACATCACGATGTAGATTTCCTGCGCCTTGTTCTCGCGGATCGGCATCGCAAAGCCGCCGCACACGACGTCGCCGAGCACGTCGTAGGAGACGTAGTCGATGTCTTCATAGGCGCCGTTTTCCTCGAGGAAGTTGATCGAGGTGATGACGCCGCGGCCGGCGCAGCCGACGCCGGGCTCCGGACCGCCGGACTCGACGCAGCGGATGTCGCGGTAGCCGACCTTCATGACCTCTTCGATCTCGAGGTCCTCGACGCTGCCGGCGGCAGCCGCCAGGCTGAGGATGGTGTCCTGCGCCTTGGCGTGCAGGATCAGCCGGGTCGAGTCCGCCTTCGGATCGCAGCCGACGATCAGGATCTTGTGACCCATCTCGGCCAGCGCCGCCAGCGTGTTCTGCGAGGTCGTCGACTTGCCGATGCCGCCTTTGCCGTAAAACGCGATTTGTCGTAGTGCAGCCATTTTGTTCTCC
>NZ_JAFCLU010000038.1 GCF_018130385.1 Bradyrhizobium sp. AUGA SZCCT0283
GCGACTGACGTGTGTGGCCTATCGCGTACGGCGAAGTCGTGTGGTCCTGACGCCGCGGTGCTGGCGTCAAGTTGCGCGGGGTTGATTTCCTGCGCGGCGACGGTGGCAAGAAAGCCGTTCACCGGGGAGAGCTCGAAGTAAGCCGTAAAGCCATTGCGCAGGGAAGGCCGGAGTGTTCCGCCTGTACCTGTATGCTCGTGTGCGCGTTCCTTGTGCGCAATTGCACACGAGACCGCGGGTGCAGCGTGCACCCGGTCTTCCCTGCGCCCTCTGACAAAGAGGGCGGGAAGTTCTCCAGCAAACCTCGGGCAGTTCATGTCGCGAGATCGCGAATGTATTTCTATCGTAGGATGGGTGGAACGAAGCGATACCCATCGCCACACGCACCGGCATTGATGGGTATCGCTTCGTTCCACCCATCCTGCGGGCTTCTCGCAATGGCAGGGAAACAGCCGGGCTCCGACCGGCGGGGCAGCCGCTCCGCCATCCCGATTTTTCGCCCTCATGGCATTTCCCCTTCACCCCAAAACGCTTTATGGTGCCGCTCGCTTCGCGCTTGGCGAAATCTAATACATGATCAATATCAAAGGCTTGGCATAGGGCTTGCGCCTTTGGAGGGTGGTTTGACGCGCTATATTTCGACGCGGGGGGAGGCCCCCGCCCTGGGTTTCTGCGATGTGATGCTGACCGGGCTCGCCCGCGACGGCGGCCTCTATGTGCCCGAGGTCTGGCCGCAGCTTTCGCACGAGACCATCGCGGGATTTTTCGGCCGGCCCTACTGGGAAGTCGCGGTCGACGTGATCCGGCCGTTTACGGCGGGCGAGATTTCCGACGCCGATCTCGGCCGGATGGCGAATGAAGCCTACGCCACCTTCCGCCATCCGGCGGTGGTGCCGCTCGATCAGATCGGGCCCAATCAATTCGTGCTGGAGCTGTTCCACGGCCCGACGCTGGCGTTCAAGGACGTCGCGATGCAGTTGATCTCGCGGCTGATGGATCACGTGCTGGCCCGGCGCAGCCAGCGCACCACCATCGTGGTTGCGACCTCGGGCGATACCGGCGGCGCCGCGGTCGATGCCTTTGCGGGTCTCGACAATGTCGATCTGGTCGTGCTGTTCCCGAACGGGCGCATCTCTGACGTGCAGCGGCGGATGATGACGACGACGGGCGCGTCCAATGTGCATGCGCTCGCGATCGAAGGCACCTTCGACGATTGCCAGGCGCTCGTGAAGGCGATGTTTAACCATCACGGCTTTCGCGACGCGGTTTCGCTGTCGGGCGTCAATTCGATCAACTGGGCGCGGATCGTCGCGCAGGTCGTGTATTATTTCACCTCCGCCACGGCGCTCGGCGCGCCCGCGCGCATGGTGGATTTCACCGTGCCGACGGGGAATTTCGGCGACATCTTTGCAGGCTATGTCGCCAAGAAGATGGGCCTGCCGGTTCGCTGGCTGCGCATCGCCTCCAACGTCAACGATATCCTGCCGCGCACACTCAAGACCGGAATCTACGAGGTCCGCGAGGTTCACGCCTCCGCTTCGCCCTCGATGGACATCCAGATCTCCTCGAATTTCGAGCGGCTCTTGTTCGAGGCGAGCGGTCGCGATGCCGAGAGCGTCCGCCGGCTGATGGCCTCGCTGAAACAGTCCGGACGTTTCGTGCTGCCGGATGCCATCCTGGCCGCGATCCGCGAGGAGTTCGACGCAGGCCGCGCCGATGAGACCGAGACGTCGGCTGCGATCCGGGCCGCCTGGCGCGAGGCCGGCGACCTCGTCGATCCCCATACCGCGGTGGCGCTGGCGGTGGCCGATCGCGACACCTCGGATTCGAAGATCCCCAACATCGTGCTGTCGACCGCGCATCCCGCCAAATTTCCCGATGCGGTGGAAGCCGCCTGCGGCGTGCGGCCGCAACTGCCGGCCTGGCTCGACGGCCTCATGACCAAATCCGAACACATCACGGTGATGAAAAACGATTCAGCCGAAGTGGAGCGATTCGTGCGCTCGGTGAGCCGTGCCGCGAAGCAGGGAGTTGCCGGATGAGCGTTGACGTAACCAAGCTGCCATCCGGCCTGACCGTCGTTACCGACACCATGCCGCATCTGGAAACCGCGGCGCTCGGCGTCTGGGCCGGCGTCGGCGGCCGTGACGAAAAGCCGAACGAGCACGGCATCTCGCATCTTCTGGAACACATGGCCTTCAAGGGCACGACCCGGCGCTCCTCGCGCGAGATCGTCGAGGAAATCGAGGCGGTCGGCGGCGATCTCAATGCCGGAACCTCGACCGAAACCACCGCCTATTATGCGCGGGTAATGAAGGCCGACGTGCCGCTGGCGCTCGACGTGCTCTCCGACATTCTCGCCAATCCGTCCTTCGTGCCGGATGAACTCGAGCGCGAGAAGAGCGTGATCGTGCAGGAAATCGGCGCGGCGCAGGATACCCCTGATGACGTCGTGTTCGAGCACCTCAACGAACTCTGCTTTCCGGACCAGCCGATGGGCCGTTCGCTGCTCGGCACCGCCAAGACGCTGAAGAAGTTTGATCGCGACATGCTGCGCGGCTATCTCTCGACGCACTACCGCGGGCCCGACATGGTGGTGGCCGCCGCGGGCGCGGTCGACCACAAGCGCGTGGTCGAGGAAGTGGCGCAAAGATTTGCCAGCTTCGACGCCACGGCCGCGCCGAAGCCGGTGCCCGCGATGTTCGGCAAGGGCGGCTCGCGCGTGGTGCACCGCGACCTCGAACAGGCGCATCTGACGCTGGCGCTCGAGGGCGTCCCGCAAACGGATCTATCGCTGTTCTCGCTGCAGGTCTTCACCAACACGCTGGGCGGCGGAATGTCGTCGCGGCTGTTCCAGGAAGTGCGCGAGAAGCGCGGCCTGTGCTACTCGATCTACACCTTCCACGCGCCCTATTCCGACACCGGCTTTTTCGGCCTCTATACCGGCACCGATCCCGGCGACGCGCCGGAGATGATGGAAGTGATCGTCGACGTCATCAACGATGCGGTCGAAACCCTGACCGAAGCCGAGATCGCCCGCGCCAAGGCGCAGATGAAGGCGGGGCTGTTGATGGCGCTGGAGAGCTGCTCCTCCCGGGCCGAACAGCTGGCGCGGCACATCCTGGCCTATGGCCGGCCGCAGACGGTGGAAGAGCTGGTCGCGCGAATCGATGCGGTCAGCGTCGAATCGACCCGCAACGCTGCGCACGCGCTGCTCACCCGCAGCCGGCCGGCGGTCGTCGCACTTGGCAGCGGCAGGGGGCTGGACACGGCGGTGTCTTTTGCGGAAGGATTGACGAGGTCGAAGGCGAAGACGCTTCTACATTGAGGTAGAGGGCATGGCCCTGTTTCGTTTGCCAACCAGCGGACCGGCCGCACTCGTACCGCGCGGCCACGGGCTGCTGCTGCGCGCCCCGCAAATGTCGGATTTCCTGCAATGGGCGCAATTGCGCGAGCAAAGCCGGGCCTACCTCACGCCGTGGGAGCCGATCTGGCCGTCGGACGATCTGACCCGCGCCGGCTTTCGCCGCCGGTTGCGCCGCTACGCCGAGGATATCGCCGCCGACCGCTCCTATCCGTTCATCATCTTCCGCGAGTCTGACGGCACCATGATCGGCGGCATCACGCTCGCCAATGTCCGCCGCGGCATCGTGCAGGCCGGCACCATCGGCTATTGGGTCGGCGCGCCCCATGCCCATCGCGGCTACATGACCGCGGCGCTCCGGGTGCTGCTGCCGACGCTGTTCGGCGAGCTCAATCTGCACCGCATCGAGGCCGCCTGCATTCCCTCCAATTCACCGTCGATCCGGGTGCTGGAGAAATGCGGCTTCACCCGCGAGGGGCTGGCGCGGCGCTATCTCTGCATCAACGGCGTCTGGCAGGACCATCTGCTGTTCGGCCTGCTGCATGAGGATTTCCGCGGCTGAACCGTTGATTTGTAAGCCTTTTGGGTGCCTTGGGTTCGCCGCCATTGGGCTGCTATAACGCCGCCGGGAACAATGACGCGAGACGATGGGATCAGGGGTCGCATGGGTGACAATCGTTTGGCCAAGGTGATGGCGGCTGCGGCGGTCGCGGGCGGGCTGGCCTGCCTGATGGCGGCGCCGGCATCGGCGCAATCGCTGACGGATCGTTTCAAGAGCCTGTTCGGCGGCAAGTCGGACGCGGAGCCGGCCGCGAATGCGCCGGCGGTGCCCGAGGACACGGGCGACCTGACCTGCCCGCCGGTCACGGTCAGGGCCGGCGCGGCCACCTACGCCGTGGCGGCGCCCGGCAAGCAGCCGGTCGGCAACGACCTGCGCTTTCAGGCCACGATCTCCAAAATGGCCCGCGAATGCAGCCTCAATGGCGGCGTGATCACGGCGCGGATCGGCATTCAGGGCCGCGTCATTGCCGGCCCCGCCGGCGCCCCGTCGTCGGTCCAGGTTCCGATTCGCGTCGCGGTGGTGCAGGGCGGCGTGTCTGAGAAGACCATCGCCACCAAGGCCTACCAGACCACCGTCACGATGACGGAAGGCGGCAGCGAGCCGTTTACGCTGGTGGCCGAAGATCTCGCCTATCCCGCGCCTTCCGGCGCCGTCGGCGACAGCTACATCTTTTATATCGGCTTCGACCCGCAGGCCCTGAAGCCCGAACGCCCGGCGCCGAAAAAGAAGAAGCAATAAAAAAAGCCGGCGCGAGATGATCGCGCCGGCTTTGATTTGGTGGGTCGAAAGCGCTCAGTTCAGCTTGGCGCGAACCTCGGCAATGCCCTTGGCGAGCAGGTCGTCGGCGACCGAGCCCTTGACCGACTGCGACAGGATGGTCGAGGCGGCTTCGACTGCAGCGTTGGCGGCGGCGGCGCGGACGTCGGCCAGCGCCTGGGCTTCGGCCAGCGCAATCTTGCTCTCGGCGGTCTTGGTGCGGCGGGCGACGAAGTCTTCCATCTTGGCCTTGGCCTCGATCGCGATGCGCTCGGCTTCGGCCTTGGCGTTGGCGATGATCTCCTGAGCCTCGCGCTCGGCGCTGGCGCGGCGGGTCTGGTACTCGCCGAGCAGCTTGGCGGCCTCCTCCTTGAGACGGCGGGCGTCGTCAAGTTCGGCCTTGATGCGTTCGCTGCGATGATCGAGCGCCGTCAGCACCGTCTTGTGGATGCCGAGATAGGCAAACAGCACAAAGAGGATGACGAAGGCGATCGCGACCCAGGTTTCCGGTTGGGTGAACATCCGTCTATCCCTTCAACGTAGCATCGACGGCCTTGCTCACCGTCTTGCCGTCGGGCAGCACGCCCGTGAGGCGCTGCACGATCGCGCCGGCTGCATCCGCGGCGATGCCGCGGACATTTTTCATCGCGGTCTCGCGGGTCGCCGCGATCTGCTTCTCGGCAGCGGCAAGCCTGATGGCCAACTGGTCTTCCAGCTTCTTGCGCTCGGCTTCCGAGGCCGCGTTCAGTTTCTCGCGGGTCTCGTTGCCGATGGCCTGCGCGCGGGAACGCGCCGAAGCGAGTTCCGTCTCATACGCCTTCAGCGCAGCGTCGGACTCGTCCTTCAGCTTCTGCGCCGCGGCCAGATCGCCCTCGATCGCATTCTGACGTGCGTCGATCACGCTTTCGACGCGCGGCAGCGCAAAGCGGGACACGATTACATAGAGCGCGACGAATGCGATAGCGAGCGATACCAGCTGCGAAGCAAACGTGCTGGACTCGAACGGAGGAAATCCTCCGCCGTGTCCGCCATCGGCTTCTGTGTGGGCGCCGGTACCATGACTTTTTTCAGCCACGGAGTTCTCCTCTTGCTGTCAGCGCGCCGCCCGGACCGGGCGGTGCGAGTGGGTGCAGCTCAGAGCGGGACGAACAGCAGCAGCAGCGCGATCAGCAGCGAGAAGATGCCGAGCGCTTCGGTCACGGCGAAGCCGAAGATCAGGTTGCCGAACTGGCCCTGCGCTGCCGAAGGATTGCGCACCGCTGCGGCGAGGTAGTTGCCGAAGATGATGCCCACGCCGACGCCCGCGCCGCCCATGCCGATGCATGCGATGCCCGCGCCGATAAGTTTTGCTGCTGCCGGTTCCATTTTCTAGAGCTCCTTGAGAGATAAGACAGAGTGAGGGTGGAAATTCCCCGGACGATTAGTGTCCCGGATGAATGGCGTCGTTGAGGTAGATGCAGGTGAGGATCGCGAACACGTAGGCCTGCAGGAATGCGACCAGGAGCTCGAGCGCGGTGAGCGCGACGGTGAGCGCCAGCGGCAGCATGCCGCCGGCCCAGCCGAGCGCGCCGAGCGCGACGCCGAGCATGGCGACGAAGCCCGCGAACACCTTCAGCGCGATGTGACCGGCCAGCATGTTGGCGAACAGACGCACGCTGTGCGAGACCGGCCGCAGGAAGAACGACAGGATTTCGATGAACATGACCAGCGGCAGGATGTACATCGGAACGCCGGTCGGCACGAAAATCTTGAAGAACTTGAGGCCGTTCTTGTAGATGCCGTAGACCAGGACCGTGAAGAAGACCAGGAGCGCAAGCGCCACGGTGACGATGATGTGGCTCGAAACCGTAAACGTGTAGGGAATGATGCCGATCAGGTTCGAGACGCAGATGAACATGAACAGCGAGAAGATCAGCGGGAAGAACTTCATGCCTTCCGAGCCGGCGGTAGAGCGGATCGTGCTGGCGACGAACTCGTAGGAGATTTCGGCGATCGATTGCAGTCGCCCCGGAATCAGTTGCCCTCTCGCCATGCCGCCGATCATCAGCAGCGAGATCACCGCCACCGTGATGAACATGTAGAGCGACGAGTTGGTGAAGGCGATCGTGTGCTTGCCGATATGGCCGATCGTGAAAAGGGGTTCGATATTGAACTGGTGGATCGGGTCGATTTTCATCCGCGCGGCTCTTTATCCACCGGCCTGGCCGGCAATCGAATTTCCAATGTCGTGACTTCCCGTCGACGCTCAGCGCCTGCCTGGACCTGCGCCGGCAGTTCTCACCACGTTGACCACGCCGGCGACGAAGCCGAGCAGCAGAAACACGATGAAACCGAACGGCGATGTCGACAATAAACGGTCGAACCCCCAGCCAATCGCCGCTCCGACGACAACGCCCGCGACCAATTCCGAGGAAAGCCGGAAACCAAGCGCCATGGCAGAAGTTCTGGCAGCTCTGTCTCCGCTTTCAGTTCCGGGTTGATCAGTCCTGATTTTGCGGCTGTCACGAATTTCGGACAACCGGTGATCCAGACTTCCGAGCCTTGCGGAAAGCGCAGCTTCGTCGGAAGACGGCTGATCGCGATTTCCACCTGCGTTGTCGTTTTTGTCTTCGGCCATGCCCAAGACATTAAACGATGCCAGCGGTTGATGGAAATTACGCCCGTCACCCTTGAAAGCCGCGCGGACCATACTTACCGCGTCTATTCAAGTCAAGATTAGGCCGTAACCAGTTAGTTCGTTGATTTAATTGGACTTATTCAAGCGTCGCCTGCGACACTGTGGACCCGTCATCGCAGTGCAGCAGCTATTCCCGCATCGATCGATCTTGCGCCCGTTTGGGCGGTCTGTTGGGATGCTTCGAGTGAAGCGAACATCCTCGTGCCGGAGCCCGCATGCCGCGTCAGGTTGATTACTATTTTTCGCTGCAATCGCCCTGGGCCTATATCGGGCACCAGTCCTTTCGGCGTCTGGTAAGTACCTATGATCTAAAGGTAAATCACAAGCCGGTGGTGCTGGTCGATCTGTTCTCGGAGACCGGCGGCCTGCCCTTGATGAAGCGCCACCCGGTCCGGCAGCGCTACCGGATGGTCGAACTGCAGCGCTGGCGCGACAAGCGCGGACTGAAGTTTCATCTGCAGCCGGCGCACTGGCCATTCAATGCACGCCTGGCCGATGGCGTCGTGATTGCGGCGCTCGAGGCCGGCCACGATCCCGACCGCTATTTGCGCCGGGCCTTTGCCGCCGTCTGGGAAGATCAGCTCAATCTCGCCGATCCCGCAACGATCGCGAAACTCGCCGACGAATCGGGGCTACCCGGCAAGCAATTGGTGGAGCGCTCCGGCTCGGAGGAAATCAGCGCAGCGTACGAGCAGAACCGGCAGGACGCGCTGGCGGCCGACGTGTTCGGCTCGCCGGTCTATGTGCTGGAGGGCGAAGTGTTCTGGGGACAGGACCGCCTCGAATTGCTGGAAGATGCGTTGAAATCCGGCCGAGCGCCCTATAGCTCAAAGGTCTAGGGACGCGCCTTGAAAGCGTCCCGGCGGTCGAGGAAACCGGTACTGTCCTGCGGCGGGAGCAAGCCCATGAGCACAGCAAAATCGTCCTCAAAATTCCTTGGGCTCGTCGTGCTGGCCTTTTGCCTCGCAGGCACCGGGCAAGCGCTCGCGGGAGCGCTGCCGGAAACCGAGAATGGCCGCTATGCGCTGTCACCGACGGGGGATGGCGTGCTCCGGCTCGATACAAGAACCGGAGCGATTTCGACCTGCAACAATTCGGGCGCGGGCTGGGCCTGCTACGCCGTCCCGGACGAGCGCGCGGCGATGGACACGGAAATCGGCCGGCTGCAAGCAGACATTGGCCGGCTGCAGGCCGACAATGAAAGGCTCAAGGCCCAACTCGCCGAGCGCGAGCCGACGGTGCCCGGCAAGATCGAAGAGCCGCTGCCGAAATCGGATTCGCTGAAGAAGAGCGAGCCGAAGGTGGCGGAGGGCGAGCGCAAGATCGAAATCCCGCTGCCGAGCGACCGCGACATGGATCGCATGATGTCGTTCCTGGAGCGCGCCTGGCGGCGCTTGATCGAAATGGCCAACCGGGTGCAGCGGGACGTCAACGGCAAGATTTGACGGAGACGTTGAATTCGGGTGGGCAAAGCGAAGCGTGGCCACCAACTTTAACCATGCAAGAACCGGTGGGCACGGCGCGAAGAGCGCCTTTGCCCACCCAACGAAGTTTGACGTTGATGCCTGCACCCAAATCCCTCTCCCGCACCACGCCCTCCGCCGTCGCCGCCAACACCATCGTATCCTCGCTGCTGACCGTGCAGACTTCCGGCGCGGGCTTTACCGATCTCACCGCCGAGGTCGCGAAATTCGTGGCGGACGCGCGGGCGCGCGAAGGTGCGGTGACGCTGTTCATTCGTCACACCTCGGCGTCGCTCACGATCCAGGAAAATGCCGACCCGACCGTGCTCGTCGATTTGACGACGGCGCTGAACCGGCTCGCGCCCGAGAACGCCGGCTGGCGCCACAACACCGAGGGGCCGGACGACATGCCGGCGCATATCAAGACCATGCTGACCGCAACCTCGCTGCACATCCCGGTGCTGCAGGGCGCGCTTGCGCTGGGCACGTGGCAGGCGATCTATCTGGTCGAGCACCGCGCGCGGCCGCACCGGCGCGAGATCGTGCTGCAGTTCGCGGGCAGCGTCGATTGAGGCATCCGCAAAAACAAACCGGCCGCGGATTGCTCCGCGGCCGGTTCGTGATTTCGTTCCGCCGAACGAAACCGGTTACTTCGTGATGTCGACGTCCTTGGTTTCCGGCAGGAAGAAGAAGCCAACGACTGCGGTGATCGACGCGAAGATGATCGGATACCAGAGACCAGCGTAGATATCGCCGGTCGAGGCCACGATCGCGAACGAGGTCGCCGGCAGCAATCCGCCGAACCAGCCGTTGCCGATGTGATAGGGCAGCGACATCGAGGTGTAGCGGATCCGGGTCGGGAACAGTTCGACCAGCATCGCCGCGATTGGCCCGTACACCATGGTGACGTAGACCACCAGGATGAACAGCAGGCCGATGATCGCCGCAACCTGAGGACGGAAGATGTCAAATGGGTTTGACATCTTCACGATGCCTGCGTCACCCGCCTTGGGATAGCCGGCGCCCTGGATCGCTGCCAGCACCGCCGGGTTGGAGGTCTTGGCGTCGGTGTAAGGCACCTCCTTGCCGTTGACCATCACCTTCACGCCGGAACCTGCCGCGCCGTAGCTGGTCGAATACTTGACCGACGACTGGGCGAGGAAGGCGCGGATGGTGTCGCAGGGTGCGGTGAAGACGCGGGTGCCGACCGGGTTGAACAGATCGCCGCAGCCCTTGGGATCTGCCACCACCTCGACCTTGGTGGCTTCGATCGCCTTCTCCAGCGCCGGGTTGGCGTTGGTGGTGATCATGCGGAAGATCGGGAAGAAGGTCAGCGCCGCGATCAGGCAGCCCGCCAGGATGATCGGCTTGCGGCCGATCTTGTCGGAGAGAGCGCCGAACACGATGAAGAAGCCGGTGCCGAACAATAGCGACCAGGCGATCAAGAGGTTGGCGGTGTAACCGTCGACCTTGAGGATCGATTGCAGGAAGAACAGCGCGTAGAACTGGCCCGTGTACCAGACCACGCCCTGACCCATCACGCCGCCGACGAGCGCCAGGATGACGAGCTTGGCGTTGCTCCAGTTGGCGAAGGCTTCGGTCAGCGGAGCCTTCGAGCCCTTGCCCTCGTCCTTCATCTTCTGGAACACCGGCGATTCATTCAGCCGCAACCGGATCCAGACGGAAACGCCGAGCAGCAGCACCGAGACCAGGAACGGAATACGCCAGCCCCAAGCCGCGAAATCAGGCTCGCCCAGCGCCGTGCGCGTGAACAGGATCACCAGCAGCGACAGGAACAGGCCGAGCGTGGCCGTGGTCTGGATGAACGAGGTGTAGTAGCCGCGTTTGCCCATCGGGGAATGTTCGGCCACGTAGGTCGCCGCACCGCCATACTCGCCGCCGAGCGCGAGGCCCTGCAGCAGGCGCAATGCGATCAGGATGATCGGCGCCGCGATGCCGATGGTCGCGGCATTGGGCAGCAGGCCGACGATGAAGGTCGACAGGCCCATGATCAGAATGGTGACGAGGAAGGTGTATTTGCGGCCGACAATGTCGCCGATGCGGCCGAACACGATGGCGCCGAACGGACGTACCAGGAAGCCGGCGGCGAAGGCCAGCAGCGCGAAGATGTCGCGCGTGGCCGGCGGATAGGCCGAAAAGAACTGCGCGCCGATGATGCTGGCGAGCGATCCGTAAAGGTAGAAATCATACCATTCGAAGACGGTACCAAGCGACGAAGCGAGAATGACGAAACGTTCGTCCTTCGTCATCCCGGCGGCCTTGCCGGATGTGGCAGTCATTGTAGACATTTCCGAATCGCTCCCCTTTTTTATGCTCGCAAAGATGTGCGTTGCGTCAGATCGACGCTTGATTATTTCAGGGTTTCCTACATGTTCGCGAAGCTTGGCCCAATAGTACTTTCGGCTGGCGGTGAATCTCCATGTGCGCGATCCGGCGCGGACCCTGCTGCCGCCCTTTCGTGATGGATCTGCGCAATCAGGAGGCAGTTCCGATTTCCGAAACACGAAACGCCTTGGCATTCAGGCTGTTCTCGATGTTTTGGCTGGCCGGCATTCGGCCATTCCCGCAAGCTGAAAGCCGTGAATTGACCGCGCCCGAAGTCTCGCCGGTTGGCGCGGCCCCGACTAAAGTCCAATGACGGAGAAAAAAAGCGCAATGCTCCACATCACGATGGAGATGAGGGCGGTCCAGCGCGCGAATTGCAGATAGGTCTCGCGCATGACGGTTGAGATCATCTTCTGCGCGAAAGCTTGGGGCGGACGGCTTTCCTTGGGGAGGTAGAGCCACATCTCGGTGCGGCGGTGGTCCTTGGTCCGGGCTTCATAGGCTTTCAGCACCAGAACGAGCGTCATCAACATGCTGAGGAAACCTCCCGCCTGGAAAGCCGAGCGGGGCAGGAAGGACAGGCCGATCATGACGCAGAAAATGGCGAGCGACGCGAATCCGCAGGCGCGAAGCACGGTCTCGTAGGCAATACGGCGCATCTCTTCCACGATCCGCCACTCCGTCATTGGAAGGGAATTCGTCGGATAAAGGTCCTCCGCAGGGTAGCGGCAGCGCGGCGTGTCCTCAACATCGCACCCCAGCCGTTACAGCCCGATCTTGAGAAAATTACCGGCGGCGGGAAGCGCAAGAATCGCGGTTCCGGCAAGCCATATCCAGAGCGACGCGTCATTCGATTCGGAGGCGCCGGTGGCCCGCTCGTAGAGCGCCGCAGGAATCCCGCCAAGAATGACGGTCGCGGTCGAGACCATCAGCGATGCGAACATCAACGTCAGAGACAGGCTGCCAAACAGCAGCGGGCCGGCGAGCAACTGGACGTACAGCAGCGTGAAGATCAGCGCGAGCTGGTTGAAGATGCCGTTGATCATCCCGAAGAACGCAATTCCGATGTAATAGAAGTTGCGATTCATGATGCCGCTCCGCCAAACCGGGGGGCGAGGCTCAACACCAGCAACGTGTAGTGAAACACCACGCGCAGCCAGAACATCCAGACGAAGCCGAACAACCATAGCAGGGCAGGAGGGGTGATCTTCGGAGTTACGATCGAGATGACGCCGATCACGGGATCAGTGATTCGGCAAAAGAATCGCCAGATATAGTTCGGCGAATCCGCGTCGACCATCAGGCCAAGCAGGAAGCGGCCGAGCATCGTGTACATCAGCGCCGCCAGGACGAAGTTTGGCAGATGAAAATACCAATAGCTGGCGAAGGAAGTTGCAGTATCCAAAGTCCGGTGCTCCTGCAGTGCTTCAGCAATCGACGAGCCGGGATGTCTGACGACGCCGCGATCGTGCCCAACAATGGCAAGCGGCGACTTTCCCGGCAAGCGATGTCATGGCTTCATCGAAAACAAAACGGGGCCCCGAGGGCCCCGTTTGCCGATATCAGTCGTGCGCTTCTCAAGTGGTCTTCTCTTCGAGCACCGTCCTGCCCCGCGGCTTGCGGATGTCATCGACATAGGCTTGCATTTCTGCTGACGGCTCCTTGCCGAGCAGGCTGACGACGTAGATGACAACGAAACCGAGCGGCGTTCCCAACAGACCACAGGCGATGTTGGTAAGGTCGAACCACCCGACCTTGTTGGCCATCGGGTGGGCGAGGGTCGGGAAGCTTTCCATTGCGTTGGGCAACGCCATGGCTTTGGCGATATCGACCAGCGGCGCCCCCGTCAGCGGGTTGGTCAGCGACGTCATGCCGAAATACTTCACGCCTGCGCCCGGGAAATACCGGGTTGTGACGAGATAGAACAGGCAGAGTCCGAAGCCGGCAATGATGCCGCAGATAGCACCCGTTGCCGTCGTCCGCTTCCACCAGACGCCCATCACCAGAGCCGGGAAGTTGCCGGCCATTGCCAGCGAGAACGCCCAGCCGACCATGGCCAGGATGTCTGCCGGCTTGGTTGCTGCCGTCGCGGCTGCGATCACGGCGACGACTACGAGGAGAGCGCGAGCCACCGTGAGCCGACGCATGGTCGGCGCGTTGGGGTCGATCATCTTGTAGTAAACGTCGTGGGATAGCGCGTTGGCGATGGCGAGCAGCAGGCCGTCGGCGGTGGACAACGCTGCGGCAAGACCGCCGGCGGCGACCAGGCCCGAGATCACATACGGAAGTCCCGCGATCTCCGGCGTGGAGAGCACGATCACGTCGGTGTTGATGATAAAGTCCTGCAGCCTGACGACACCGGGGTGGTCAGCAATCGCCTTGCAGGCTGCGATAACGGCATCGATGCTGCTTGCATTCTTGCCGCAAATCTGGATCAGCCCGAGTTCACCCCAGTTGAACAACCACGGGCGGATCGCCGATAGATCCCGCCCGATGATGTTGGTGTAGACTTCCAGTTTCGAGAACGCCGCATAGGCCGGCGCCGAGAAGTACAACAGGAAGATGAACAGCAGCGACCAGGCGACCGACTGACGCGCCTCACGCACCGACGGGGTGGTGAAGTAACGCATCAGGATATGCGGCAACGATGCCGTGCCGACCATCATGCACATGATGATCGCGAAGAAGTTCAGCGGGCTGTAGTTGATGAACGGCGCGATGTGCGGCTTCAGGTTTGCCACCGTCGCAAGACCGGTCGCCAGCATCTGCTGCTCGCGCGCCGTAATATCCGCGATCGCCTGCCCGTAAGTGAGCTCCGGAATCGGAATTCCGTACTTCTTGGTGGACAGGATCACGATCGGCGTCAGATAAGCGATGATCAGCACGACGTATTGTGCGATCTGCGTCCAGGTCACCGCCCGCATGCCGCCGAGCATCGCGCACAGCAGAATGCCGACGAGGCCTGCGAACACCGCCACTTCGAACTGCATCCCGAGGAACCGCGAGGCAATCAGGCCGGTGCCGTAAATCTGCGCCGTCACATAGGTGAAAGAGCAGGCGACCAGCACGATCACACCCAGCGAACGGGCGAAATTGCCGCCGTACCTGAACGACAGGAAGTCGGGCACAGTGTAGGCACCAAACTTGCGCAGATAGGGACCGATCAGGATCGATACCAGCACGAAGCCGCCGGTCCATCCGAGCACCCACGCCAGGCCGTCATAGCCGAGCAGGAACAAAGTGCCGGCCATGCCCACGAAAGATGCCGCAGACATCCAGTCAGCGCCGGTTGCCATGCCGTTGTAGAAGGCCGGGACGCGCCGGCCGGCGACGTAATACTCCGAGACCTGTGCGGTTCGGGTCATGACGCCGATGATCGCGTAGACCGCCAGCGTAAAGAACACGAACAGGTAGCCGAGGATCTTGTTCGGGACGCCGAACTGTTCGAGTGCGGCGAGCACGAGAATGAAGGCGATGAACCCGCCGGTATAGGTGCCATACATCTTGCCCAGATTCTTGATGAAGTCCGAGCTGCTGGCAGAAGTCTCTGTAGCCATGGTCTCTTCCTCCCTCAATCTTCCTCGGCAAAGCCGAATTCGCGGTCAATCTTGTCCTGCTGCTTCGCGAACAAGAACAGCATGACCACGAACACGATCAGCGACCCCTGCGCGGCCATGTAGAAGCCGAGCGGAAAACCGAGAATCGGAATGGTGAACTTGTTGAGAGGAACCACGAACATGTGGATGATGAAGCCGAAAAAGAACCAGATGCCGAGATGCGTGAACATCAGGCGCGAGGTCTTTGCCCAGTGCGCTTCTTCTTTTTGTTTCATGCTTGTAGAGTCAGCCATGGATCGCATTCCTCCCTCAAAGCACCGGTCAGCAAACTGCCGGAATGAAATGATCGAGGGGAATACAAATCCCTTCAGTGCGGCGCCCCCCTTGCCGCTGCTCTATCGGTCGTATGCCGATTTTAGAGACAACGAAGGGTAACATCACGAACGGTCAGGTCTTCATTATACTTTCGGGGGTATTAATTGTTGCAATTGCGAACGGAAATGAAGCGTTGAGCAATGGAAATTGCCGCAGCTGCTAACGACGCGGCGTTGAGAACATTCAACCTGGCGGGATCGGATAAGGTAAGCTGATGAAGTCACCCGCGTCGATCGGCAGGATGGGACCGCGATGAAGCTGTTGGAAAAATTGTTTCGAGCCCGCCCGCCGATTCGCGACCGCGAGGCGCTCGCGGACTTCATCGACGCGCAATCGGCCTTCATCGTGCAGAAGGGCATCTACGAATACTCCCGCGCCCGTGCAGGACATTACGCCAAGGTGCTGTTTGCCGAGGAGGGGTTTGCCAAATCGGTTGAACATTCGCGCTGGCAGGCGTTTCCGCTCGGTCTTTCGATGGTGGGCGAGATGGTGGACGTGGTGCTGCGCCCGCATGCCGGTGCGGACCGCCGGGCCGTTCTCGACCAGATCATCGCGGCCGTCCTTTCGGTTTTCGACCGTTATCCGGTGCCGCCGTCGATCGGCGAGGCCGGCTGGCAGGAGGCCCGGCGCGAGCTGGAGCACCGGCTCGACCTGGTGGGGGGGCATGCGCCCAAGCGGGTGATGGATATTCCCGAACCGCTGGCGGAGAGCTACTTTGCCATGATGCCGATTCACGAAAAGCTGCGCGGGCGGGATTTCCAGACCACGCGCAACTACCTTCGTGTCAGCCTGTGCAACATCCATGATGAACTGGTCGACCGGATCGATGCACCCGTGTTGACGGCTGCGCTGCTGAAGTAGGGCCGCGCTCGGCACCCCCCGGGTGCCAGGCCGGTCGCGCGGCTGGCGAGCGAGAGGGAGGGGCGATGGACAGGGCAAACAGCGGGGCTCCGCTTTTGTCGCTCGACGCCGTTGTCATCGATACCGAAACCACCGGGCTCGATCCACGCAAGGCGCGGGTGATCGAGCTTGCCGGCGTGCGGCTCTCGGCTGGAAAACTGATTGCCGGCGACTCGTTCCGTCAATTGCTGCGGCCGGCCGACGAATCGATTCCCGCCGTGACCACGCGGATTCACGGCATCGATGACGCGATGGTCGCCGGCTCGCCGCTGTTCGCCGATGTCTGGCCACGTTTCAACACGTTTCTCGGTCAGGCACTGGTGATCGGGCACGCGGTCGGGTTCGACCTTGCGGTGCTGAAGCGCGAATGCGATCTCGCCGGCCTGCCGTGGAGACGGCCGCGCACGCTTGACACGCGGCAGCTCGGGCAGATCGCCGCCCCCGATCTGGCTGGCTATTCGCTGGACGACCTCGCCGCCTGGACGGGTGTCGACGTCGTCGACCGGCATTCCGCGCTCGGCGACGCCATAACGTCGGCGCGGGTGTTTCTGGCGCTGGTGCCGAAGCTGCGCGACCACGGCATCCGTACCATTGCCGAGGCCGAACGAGCGTGCCTCGCCCTTACCTCCGTACTCGACGATGAGGTGCGGATCGGCTGGATCCAGGCCGTCGAAGCTCCGGAACGCGCCGATGCGGAGCGCACCCTGAAGCGCTTCGACAGCTACGCCTATCGGCATCGCAATCGCGACATCATGCGGATGCCTCCGGTCTTCGTGGAGGCCGACATTTCGGTCCACGACGCGCTCGCGCGGCTGGCGAGCGAGAAAATATCGGCTGTCTACGTCGCGCCGCATGCTGTTCCCGGCGTCGTCAAGGCGGCGGAAGCGGGCATCGTCACGGAACGCGACCTGCTGCGCGCGATCGCCCGGTTCGGCGCCGCCGCGCTCGATTTGCCGGTCGGGCAGATCATGAGCCGGCCGCTCGCGGCGGTTCGCGACGACGCGTTCGTCTATCGCGCAATCGGTCGCATGAACCGTCTCAAGACCCGCCACCTCGGTGTCGTCGATGAGGCCGGCCACGTGGTCGGCGCGTTGTCCGCGCGTGACCTGCTCCGCCTGCGCGCCGGGGAGGCCATTTCGCTCGGCGAGGAGATCGATGATGCGGTGGACGCACACGGCCTGGCGGTTGCCTGGGCCAAGCTGCCGCGGGTCGCGGAAGCGCTGCTTGCCGAGGGCCTCTCCGGCCGGGATATTGCGGAAGTGATCTCCCGCGAACTCGGTGCGCTCACCGGACAGGCCGCCGTGATCGCCGAGCGAATCATGGGGGAGCGTGGCCGGGGCGGCCCGCCATGCCGCTACGCAATGATCGTTCTTGGATCGGCCGGGCGCGGCGAAAGCCTGCTGGCGATGGATCAGGACAACGCCGTGATCTTCGAACGCGGCGAGCCTCATGGCGAAGAGGATCGCTGGTTTGCAGAGCTCGGGACGCATGTCGCCGATATCCTGCACGAGGTTGGCGTGCCCTATTGCAAGGGCGGCGTCATGGCAAAGAATGCGCCCTGGCGGGGTTCGGTAGCAACGTGGCGGGACCGGATCGACAAATGGATCACGCGCTCCAAGCCTGAGGATCTGCTGTCGGTCGATATCTTCTTCGACCTGCGGGCCGTTCACGGCGACGGCAGCCTTGCCGTCGCCGTGCGGCAGGCCGCCTTCGCGGCGGCGGAAGGTCAGGTCGCTTTCGCCAAACTGTTGGTGGAGGATGTCCGTACGCCGTCGAGCCTGACGTTCCTTGGTGGCATCCGCACCGTGGCCGGCCGTATCAACCTCAAGGCGGCCGGGCTGTTCGGCCTGGTCGCCGCGGCGCGTGCCCTCGCGATCCGATACCACGTGTTGGAACGATCGACACCGGCGCGACTGGCCGCCGTGAAGGCGCTTGTCCGGGTCAGCGAGAGCGATCTCGACGCGCTTGGCGAGGCGCAGGGCGTCTTTCTCGATCTGATCGTGTCGCAGCAGGTCGAGGATATCGCCCACGGCACACCGCCCTCTAATGCCGTCTCGGTGAAGCGTCTGACAGCCCACGACCGTGATCGGTTGCGGTCGGCGCTTGAAGCGGTGGCATCCGTCGACGAATTGGTCCGCGACGTGCTGTTCAAGGATTAATGCGGGCTTGCCGTGCCGATCAGCATCATTGTGCAATGCACAAGGGCCGGGTTAACCGCTTCTGCTTAGAGCGATATTTGCGCCTTGCATGCGGCCGCCGGGCGGGGGACAATTAAACGCACGCAGCGGGCCTGTTCCCGTCTCTCGCGTCGTTGCAACCTCGCGCAAGAAGTATATGACCGCCGCCGCCAATACCCACCTCGTGATCGCCGACGACCATCCGTTGTTCCGCGACGCGCTGCGTCAGGCGGTGGCAAGCGTCGTGAGTTCGGCCGTCATCAGCGAGGCGGGATCGTTCGACGATCTCACCGCGCTGCTGGAGCAGGATTCCGACGTCGATCTGATCCTGCTCGATCTCACCATGCCGGGGATCTCGGGATTCTCCGGCTTGATCTATTTGCGCGCGCAGTATCCCGCGGTTCCGGTGGTTATCGTGTCCGCGAGCGATGACGCCGGCACGATCCGCAGATCGCTGGATTTCGGCGCCTCCGGCTTCATCCCCAAGCGCTTCGGCGTCGAAACGCTGCGCGATGCCATCATGAAGGTGATGGAGGGCGACGTCTGGGTTCCGCCGGATACCGATCTCTCCTCGGCCAACGATCCCGACATGACGCGGTTGCGCGACCGGCTGGTGACGCTGACGCCGCAGCAGGTGAGGGTGCTGATGATGCTGTCGGAGGGCCTTCTCAACAAGCAGATCGCCTATGAGCTCGGCGTATCGGAAGCGACCATCAAGGCGCATGTTTCGGCGATCCTGCAGAAGCTCGGCGTCGAGAGCCGCACCCAGGCCGTGATCGCCGCCGCGAAAATCGCCGGCGGCAACTGGCGCCAGGGAACGCCGTCGGGCTGATGTCAGGCCGTAGGATGGGTGAAGCGCAGCGATACCCATCGCCTCACCACACGAGCATGTGCACATGACCGGCTACCGCCGCAATTTCATTGCCGGAGGCAGCTTTTTTTTCATGGTCAATCTGGCGGATCGGCGGCTTCAGTTACTGACCGAAAGTATCGATGCATTGCGAACAGCCTTCCGCGAGACGCAACGGCATCATCCATTCACAATCGATGCGATCGTCGTGTTGCCTGACCATCTCCACACGGTCCGGCCTCGACGGGGAGTTTGGTGAGAGGCGTTGAATGCGCGGCGAAGTGATGGGTATCGCTACGCTCCACCCATCCTACGGTCTTGCAATGGTGTAGCCTACTCCGCCGCCACTAACTGTTGCGCGCGCCACTGACCGAGCAGGGCGCGGAGCGAGGCCGGTTTGACCGGCTTGTTGAGGATCGCGATGTTTTCCTCGCGCGCGGCGGCCCGCACATTCGGGCTGCGGTCGGCCGTGATCAGGATGGCCGGAATGTTTTCGCCGAAGCGGCGGCGGATCTCGCGGATCGCGGCGACGCCGTTGCCGCGGTCGAGATGGTAGTCGACCAGAAGGCCCGTCACGCTGTTGCCGGAGGATTCGATCGCCGCGATCGCGGCGTCGGGATCGGCCACCGCGATCACCTCGGCGTCCCAGGCCGTCAGCAGCGTCTTCATGCCGTCGAGGATCGCCGGATCGTTCTCGATGCAAACGATCAGGGCGCCGCTCATCGGCGTCCTGGAAAGCGGCGTGGCGCTGGTGACCGCGGCGGTATGGTTGATCGCCTTGGCGATCGGCACGGTCACGGAAAACACCGAACCGCCGCTGGCATTGGCGTCGATCGCGATGCCGTGGTTGAGCACGCGCGCCAGCCGCTCGACGATCGACAGGCCAAGGCCGAGGCCGCGGGCGATCCGCGCGCCCTGTTCCAGGCGGTGAAACTCCTTGAAGATCTCGCCGCGTTTCGTCACGGGGATACCGACGCCGGTGTCGTAGACTCCGATCTGCAGCGATTGTCCGTGGCGGCGGCATCCGACCAGCACGCGCCCGCGCGGGGTGTATTTGATGGCGTTCGAAATGAAATTCTGCAGCAGCCGGCGCAGCAGCGAGCGGTCGGACTGCACCGGCAGGGAGCAGGGCACGAAGGTCAGCTCCAGCCCCTTGGCGCGGGCGATCGGCGCGAATTCGATCTCGAGCGAGCGCATCAGGTCGGCCATCTTGAAGCTTGAGATCGAGGTCGTCATCGCTCCCGCATCGAGCCGCGAGATGTCCAGCAGCGCGCCGAGGATCTCCTCGATCGCCTCCAGCGAGTCGTCGATGTTCTCCACCAGACGCGAGTCCTCGCCGCCGTTCTGCCGCTCGACGAGACTCGTCACGTAGAGCCGCGCCGCGTTGAGCGGCTGCAGGATGTCGTGGCTGGCGGCCGCGAGGAAGCGGGTCTTCGAAATGTTGGCGTCCTCGGCGGTGCTTTTGGCCTGCGCCAGCTCGGAATTCAGGCGGGTGAGCTCCTCGGTGCGGTCGCGGACGCGCTTTTCCAGCGTCGCATTGGCGCGTTCCAGCGCTTCGGCTGCCTCGAAGCTCGGCGTGACGTCGGAGAAGGTGATGACGAAGCCGCCGCCCGGCATCCGGTTGGAGCGGACCTCGATCACCATGTGGCGGTCCGGCAGGCGCTCCAGATAGGGCTCGCCCTCGGTGGTGTAGGCCTCCAGCCGCCGCTGCAGCAGCCCATCGGGGTCGCCGAAGTCGGCCGGGCTGACGGCGCCCATGAATTCGAGGATTTCCTGCAAGGGGATGCCGAGCTGCACGAGATGCGGCGGCAGCGCGAGAATTTCGCCGAACTGGGCATTCGAGCAGATCAGCTGCAAATCCGCATCGAACACCGCGATGCCCTGGCGCACATGGTTCAGCGCGGTCTGCAAGATCTCGCGGTTGAAATGCAGCGCGGCGTGGGAATCGTCGAGCAGCTTCAGCGCGGCCTTGGCGGAGACGGTCCGCTTGCGCAGCAACAGCGACATCACGAGGCGCGAGGAGGCCGCCCCGATCGAGGAGGCGATCAGGCGTTCGGCGTGTTGCAGCAATTCGAAATCGGCGGGCGCGGCCGGATCGAGATTGCCGGGATGGCCGGCGGCAAAGGCCTCGAAGGCTTGGGCGGCGCGCTCGGGGCCGAGATATTGCGCCACCGTGCTCTGGATGTCCTGCACGGTAACGGTCGTCCGCCAGCGCCGGAACGTCGGCGCGATCGGCGTCAGCGTGTTGGGGACGAACAGATCCGCCTGCAGCCGTTCGATCGACGACGGCCGTTGCGCGATCGACATCACGATGTAGGTCAGGACGTTGAGCGAGAGCGACCACAGCACGCCATGCATCAGCGGCGGCAGATCGGCGCCGAACAATGCCCGCGGACGCAGCGCCTCGATGCCGAACGGTCCGTGCTGCAGCAGCAGCAGGCCGGTGGGATTGCCCTCCAGGAAGCTGGGCAGGAACAGCGTATAGGCCCACACCGCAAAGCCGACCAGCATGCCGGTCATGGCGCCGCGGGCGGTTCCCTGGCGCCAGAACAGGCCGCCGAAGAAGGCCGGCGCCAGCTGGGCAAGCGCTGCGAACGACAGCAGGCCGATCGCCGCCAGTTGCGCATTGCCGAGCGCACGATAGTAGAAATATGCCATCACCATGATGGCGAAGATGGCAAAGCGCCGGATCCTGAGCAGGAAGTCGCCGAAATCCTGGCTGCCGGCGCGCGTCGCGGGGCTGCGCTGCAGCACCAGCGGCAGGACGATGTCGTTGGAAACCATGATGGAGAGCGCGACGCATTCCACGATCACCATCGCGGTCGCGGCCGACATGCCGCCGACGAACACGGCAATGCTGAGCAGCGGGGAATCCGCCTCGATCGGCAGCGCCAATACGTACATGTCGCTGTCCACGGCGCCGAACGGAAAGGTGACGAGGCCGGCGAGCGCGATCGGAATCACGAACAGGTTGATGGCGACCAGATAGAGAGGAAACAGCCAGCGCGCGCGGCTGACCTCCTCGGGGCTGGAGTTCTCGACCACGCTGACGTGAAACTGCCGCGGCAGCAGCATGATCGCGCAGAACGACAGCAGCGTCATGGTGAGGAAATTGCCGATCGACGGCACGTAGTCGATCGCGCGCACCGCCTCCGGGGTCCTCATTGCGCGCTCGATCAGTTCGATGGGCGTGAACATCCAGAAGGTGACGAAGGCGCCGGCGGCGAGAAAGGCCACCAGCTTGACGATGGATTCAGTGGCGATCGCCAGCATCAGGCCGTGCTGGTGCTCGGTGGCGTCGGTCTGGCGGGTGCCGAACAAAACCGCGAATGCCGCCATCGCCAGTGTCACGACCAGCGCGATGTCGCCGATGATCGGGATCGAGGAGAACAGCTTGTCCTCGCTCAGGATCGTCTCCAGCGAGGACGCCACCGCCTTGAGCTGGAGCGCGATGTAAGGCACCGAGCCTACGATCGCGATCACAGCCACCGTGGCGGCGACCGCCTGGCTCTTGCCGTAGCGCGCCGCGATGAAGTCGGCGATCGAGGTGATGTTCTGCGATTTGGCGAGCTGGATCACGCGGCGCAGCAGCGGCGTGCATAGCCCGATCATCAGGATCGGGCCTAGATAGATCGCGAGGAAGTCGATGCTGGTGCGGGTGGCGAAACCGACCGAGCCGAAGAAGGTCCAGGAAGTGCAGTAGATCGCCAGCGACAGCGGATAGATCAGCATGCCGGCACGGCCGCGCTGGCCCGGCGACAGCCGGTCGCCGTAGCTGGCGACGCCGAACAACAGGCCGATATAGGCGAACGCGGCGGCGATCACGCCCCAGTCGTGCAGCATCGCTGCGGGTCTCCCTCTCCCGGCGCTTGATGCGGACGTGCTTTCTTCACGCCGGCCGGACGCGCGCAGGCGCCCAAGCCGGAACACTTGGCCGGAAGAGATGAATATAAACGCTTTGGGCCGGCAGCGCACCGCGCTACCGGCCCAATTTGCGAGGTTAGGAGGGTAGGGTTACTCGGCCGCCAGTGATTTCTGCTTCAGCGGCAGGCCGAGACGGTCCCAGACCTGCAGCAGCGCTTCCGCGAGCTGATCGATCAGGCCGTCGTCGTGGTAGGGCGAGGGTGTGATCCTTAAGCGCTCGGTTCCCTTGGCCACCGTCGGATAGTTGATCGGCTGGATGTAGATGCCGTGCTCCTCCAGCAGCATGTCGGAGGCCTGTTTGCACTTCTCCGGATCGCCGACGAACAGCGGCACGATATGGGTGTCGCTCGATATCACGGGGAGGCCTGCGGCATTGAGGATTGCCTTGACCCGGGCGGCGCGGTCCTGGTGGCGCTCGCGCTCCCAGTTCGAGGTCTTCAGATGCCGGATCGCGGCCGTGGCGGCCGAGCAGATCGCCGGCGGCAGCGCGGTCGTAAAGATGAAGCCCGGCGCGTAGGAGCGGACGGCGTCGATGATCTCGGCATTGCCCGCGATATAGCCGCCAAGGCAGCCGAAGGCCTTGGCGAGGGTGCCTTCCAGCACGTCGATGCGATGCATGACGCCGTCGCGCTCGGCGATACCGCCGCCGCGCGGGCCGTACATGCCGACCGCATGGACTTCATCGACATAGGTCATGGCGCCGTATTTCTCGGCGAGATCGCAGATCTTCGAAAGCGGCGCGACGTCGCCGTCCATCGAATAGAGGCTCTCGCAGGCGATCAGCTTCGGCCGGTCGGGGCCCGCCGCGATCAGGAGCTCTTCCAGATGCGCCATGTCGTTGTGGCGGAAAATCTGGCGCTCGCAGCCGGCCTGGCGGACGCCTTCGATCATCGAATTGTGGTTCAGCGCGTCAGACAGAATGAGGCAGTTCGGAATCAGCTTGGCGATCGTCGAGATGCCGGTCTGGTTCGAGACGTAGCCCGAGGTGAACAGCAGCGAGGCCTGCTTGCCGTGCAGGTCGACCAGTTCCTGCTCGAGCTGGACCAGCGGATGATGGGTGCCGGCGATATTGCGGGTGCCGCCGGCGCCGGTGCCGACTCTTGTGGCGGTCTCGACCATGGCGCCGACCACTTTCGGGTGCTGGCCCATGCCGAGATAGTCATTGGAACACCAGATCACGACATTGCGCGGGCCCTTCGGCGAGTGCCAGACCGCGTGCGGGAAGCGGCCGGCGATCCGTTCGAGGTCGGCGAAAACGCGGTAGCGCCGCTCGTCATGCAGGCGGTTGAGGGCGGCACTGAAAAATTTGCTGTAATCCATCGCAAGACCTGGAACGGAACCGGCCGGATTGGCTTCCCGCCTTTTTAGAGCCTTTCCAGCTTTGGTGTCTACGCGAAATCCCACATTTCGGCGCGCCTCCGGGATGCTACCTAGGCGGAGCAAATATTGATCGGGATCAAGGCGCTAGGCGGAATTTTCTGTCCAGCTGCTTGGCCGCCGAACGTCCGGTAACGGCGGGAAATCCATTGAAGCCTCGCGATCAAAAAAAGCCCCGGACCATGCCGGGGCTTTGCTTGCTGAAAATCCCGTCGCCGCATCAATATTGGGCGACGACCGGACCGCCGAACTTGTCGTTCAGAACTTGTAGTTCACGCCAACGCGCCCGATGTTCGAACGCAGATCGACCGTATGGGTGAAGACGTTGGTCGGGAAAGCGATCGCGGGGACGAATGCGGTGAGGTTGGTGCTCGTCGTGCTGGCCCGGCCCAGGTCAACATAGAGATATTCGGCCTTAACCGACCAGCCGTTCATCAGCGCATATTCGCCGCCGACACCGGCGGTCCAGCCATAGCGGGTCTCGTCGATCGAAGCCGATTCGCTGGCCGTCGCAAACGTATCGGTGAACCGGTAGCTGCTCTTCACATTGGCCACTGCAAGACCGCCCGTGCCGTAGAGGAGCAGGGACGGGCTGACCAGCACGCCGACGCGTCCGCGAAGGGTGATCAACCAGTCGGAAGATACCGACGAGTTAACCGTGAAACCGGTCGGCGCGCAGCATGGATAAAGGGCGGAAGCGCTCGTCGAGCCTTTCACGCCGAAATAGTTGAAGTCCGATTCGATACCGACCAGCCAGTTGTTGGCCTGCCAGTTGTAACCGGCCGTCAGGCCCCCGGTGAAGCCGGACCGGTTGATGTTCTGGTTACCCGCGGTTGCTATGGCCGGAACGCTGGTCGTGGCAAAATAGCCCACGGGAGAGAAGACTGTCGTGGTGGTTGCATTGGATTCGTTCCAGGCACCGCCCGCGTTCAAACCGACATAAAAGCCGGTCCAGTTGTAAATCGGAGCGACAACAGGTGCCTTGGTGTAGGGCCGGGCTGCAAGGTCGGCAGCGGAAGCGACAGTGGCGCTCAGCGCGAAGATGGCGGCGGCAACGGCTAGTTTTTTCACGGAAAGCTCCAGAAGTATGTGCAACTCAAAACGCGCCAAATTCTATCAAATTTCCGCCGTTTGGCTGTCACCAGTAGGGCACAACCCTAAGAATACGGAACGAGGCCCGACAGGAGCACGACGTGTAGCCGGGAAACACTAATCGCCATGGCGCTTCGCTTGCCGCCGCCTGACGGCCGGCTGCTTTGCGTCGGTTTCCGTTCAAATCAAGCTGAATTGGCGGGTAAAGCCGCGGCGGCCGGGCATGTGCCCCCAGTCAGGTGGTCCGGAACCGCAGCACGCCGTCGGCCACCTCGCATGTCAGGCGGCCCTCGACCAGCATGTAGTTGACATGCGCGACCAGCTCGCCGGCGGCAAAGCCCATCTGGTGCTCGTCCAGCACGTGCTTGTGGAACACGACCGGCACCAGCTCCTTGGAGGTCTGCGGCACTTCCCGGCAGGCTTCGGCGATCAGGCGGCAGCGATCCTCGTGATGGTCGGCGAGCTGCTTGATGCGGGTCTTCAGCCCGTAGAACGGCACGCCGTGGCCAGGCAGCACCATGACGTCGTAGGGCAGCGTGGTGGTGAGGCTCGCGAGCGAGGCCAGATATTCCCCGAGCGAGTTCTGGTCGGGTTCGACCGCCCAGACGCTGACATTCGGCGAAATCTTGCTCAGCACCTGGTCGGCGGAGAGGAACAGCTTGTCGGCGGCGCAATACAGCATCACCTGGTCGAGCGCATGGCCGCCGCCGGTGATCACCTTGAAGCGGCGGGCGCCGATCACGACCTCGTCGCCATGCGAGATGCGGCGATAGGACGGCGGCAGCACCGAGACCCGCTTCAAATAATCCTGGCCGCGGCCGAGCAATCTGTCAGTCAGGCTTTCGTCCATGCCGTGGCGGCGGAAGAACAGCCGCTGCGCGTTGCGCCGCTCCTCGGTACCGCGGTTCTGGTGATAGACCGATTGCAGATATTCGACCTGCGACATCTGCAGCGGGCAGTCGAAGCGCTCGACGATCCACCCGGCAAGGCCGACGTGATCGGGATGCGAATGGGTGACGATCAGCCGCGTGATCTTCACATGCCGGAGCGGGCCCTCGAACAGGGTGGTCCAGGCCGCGATGGATTCCTCATTGCCGAAGCCGGAATCGACCATCGCCCAGCCGTCGCCGTCAGCCAGCAGATAGATGTTCACATGATTGAGCCGGAACGGCAGCTTGAGGCGGACCCAAAGCACGCCGGGCATCACCTCGACGACCTGATCGTGGCCGGGGTGATTTTCCCAGGGGTATCGCAGTGCCTCGGCCGAGGACTGCACCATGTCGCTTTTCGAATGCATGGTACCGGCTTAGCGGTAGAGGCGGCGCCGCGCTAGCCGAAAAAAGCAGGTGTCGGTCTGGATAAAGGCATGGGTAGTGCTGACACCGTGATTCCCCGGTGCGCAATTGCGCACCTGAGGTCTGGTCCTTCGGACCATCCCGGAATGACGGGTGTGGGGCGGCTACGCCGCCCGGATGTTCGACAGGAACGCGTCGATCTCTTCACGCAGCACGTCGGCCTCGCGGCGCAGCGCGCCGGAGGCGGTCAGCACCTCGCCGGCGGCGGTTCCGGCCTGCGAGGAGGCGCTGGAGACACCGACGATGTTGGTGGAAACCTCGCTGGTGCCGCCGGCGGCGTGCTGGATGTTGCGCGCGATCTCGCGCGTTGCCGCACCCTGCTCCTCGACCGCGGCCGCAATCGCGGTGGTCACCTCGTTGATCTCGCTGATCGTGTTGCTGATGTTCCTGATCGCCGACACCGCCGTCGTCGTTACCGTCTGCATGCTGACGATCTGCTGGCGGATCTCGTCGGTGGCCTTCGCGGTCTGGTTGGCGAGGCTCTTCACCTCGGAGGCGACCACGGCGAAGCCGCGGCCGGCGTCGCCGGCGCGTGCCGCCTCGATGGTGGCGTTCAGCGCCAGCAGGTTGGTCTGCGAGGCGATGGTCTGGATCAGATCGACCACCACGCTGATCCGCGCGGCGTTGTCCGCAAGCCCCTGCATGGTGGCATCGGTCGCGCCGGCGTCGTCGACCGCCTTGCGGGCGATCTCCGCCGAGGTGATGACCTGACGGCCGATTTCCTCGATCGAGGAGGACAATTCCTCGGTGCCCGACGACACGGTCTGCACGTTGGCCGAAGTCTGCTCAGCGGCGGTCGCCACCGCGGTCACCAGTGCGTTCGATTGATCGGCTGTCGCCGACATGCTTTGCGCAGTCGACTGCATCGAGCCTGCCGCGGACTGCAGGCTGTCCAGCGCGGTGCGAACGGTGCTTTCGAACTCGACGATGCGCGCTTCCATGCGGCTGGCGCGTTCGGCCTTGGCGATGCGGTCCTTGTCCTGCTCGGCGGAGAGCGCGCGGCTCTGGATCATGCTCTCGCGGAACACCTGCAGCGAATCCGCCATGGCGCCGATCTCGTCCTGCGCGTGGCTTTGATAGACCTCCGATTCGAGGTCGCCGCTGGACAACACTTGCATCGAGTGCTGCAGATTGCCGATCCGCCGCAGGATGTTGCGGCCGACATAGAGCCAGACGAACAGGATCGAGCCGACCAGCGTCGATACGCCGAGGGCGAGCATGACCATGGTCGCGAACGAAATCTCCTGACGCGCCTGCCAGGCCGCGGCGTCGGTTTCCTTCTGCACGCCGTCGACCAGCTGCTGCACGCTGATGCCGAGGCCGACATTGAGCTTGCGGGTTTCCTCCAGAATGGTCTGGCCGTAATCGTCCGCATCCAGTTCCTGCTGGCGGACCTTGAAGACGCCGGTCTTGCCGTCGGCCAGCGCCAGCAGGCTCAAGGTTGTGTTTTGAACGGACCGCATCGCCGTGGTCTTGGGCAGCGCTTCGAGATTCGACTTCACGCGCGCCTGCGCGGTGCGGAAGTCCCTGGCAGTCGCTTCGAGTACGTCGCTGCTGTTGGTCGAAAGCGCGGCGATCATGTCGAACGCCATGAGATTGCCGCTGGCGGCGATGTCGGCGAGTTGGTCGGCCGTTTTGTGTGCCCGGATGGCTTCGGCTTGCGAGAAGTTGGGGGCAGCGTAGATGCTGTAGAGCTCGGTCTGCGCGTCGATGGCCGCTGGGCCGGCGGCGGCCACGAAACGCCGCTGGGCCTTGCGCACCGCGTCGTAGAGCTTTTCGTGCTGGGCGCCCAGTTCGAGCCGCTCGCGCGCGGCCGAGCCGAGGCTCCTGATCACCTCATCGATGTTCTTCATGTTCTCGGTGAGCGCCGCGACGACCGCCTTGTCGGCGCCGAGTTCGACGATCTCGCCGAGCTTCTGCAGCGCGACCGCCTGGGTTTCCTTCATTTTCTTGGTTCGATCGTTGAGCGCCTCTTCGCTGCGCGCAGCCAGCAGCGCCGGCCCCTGGCTGGCGAGGCTGGCGCTCTGTGCGGATAGCTGCAGGCTGGCGGCGAGACGGGGAATATCCCGTCCGCTCAGATCGACCATGGTCCCGCCGAGCCGCCCGAGCATCAGGCCGGCGCCGGCGGAGATGACGATCGCCATGCCGGCGATGACGGCGAAGGCGGCAAACAGACTGCCCCTGACGCCGAAGCGAAAACCCTTGAGCCGTGAATTGGATTGTGCCGCCATTTGCCCGCTGTCCCGTCTACGCTACCTTGAGATGTTTCCTCGCGCGGCAGTATCCCTGTACCCGGTTAACAAGTTTGGAACCGGAAGGCTTTTCGCCGTATTTTTGGCAAACGTATTGCTTGCTTTTGGTGGATTTTTCCGTGAACCGGAAAACGCGGACAAAAAGCAAAAAGGCCGGCATGAAAGCCGGCCTTCCGCAATTCGCAGTTGTAAGCGCTCAGTAGCGTGCGACCACGGGGCTTGTGAAGTTGAAGCGATAATTGACGCCGAGCTTCAGCGTGTGGTCGTCAGTGTGGAAGCTTCCGAACGGCGCCAGCGCGGCAGGGCTCACGAAGCGGGTGCTGCCGAAGTCGTAATACATGTACTCGCCTTTGACCGACCAGTTCGGGGCGACCATGTACTCGACGCCGGTGCCGACGGTCCAGCCGTTGCTGTGGTTGCCATCGAGCAGGAAGGCGATCGGTGCGCCGCCCAGGGTCACTCTCTCGCTGTTGTCGGAATAGGCGTAACCGCCTTTGACATAGACCAGGCCCGGACCCCAGGTGTAGCCGATGCGGGCCGTGATCGAGCCGAGGCCGCGCTGATCGTTGGTATAGACGTAGCCGCCGGGGAAGGTGGCGGTGAGGTTGCTCTTGCCGAGCCAGGAATACTGGCCCTCGGTGCCGAGCACCCAGTTCGGCGCGAATTGCCAATCGAGGCCGGCCTGAACGCCACCCAGCAGCCGGGCGCTGGACTCGCTCAGCACCGCGCCGTTGAAGTCGTTGCTGCCGCTGAAGGCGCCGCCGAGATGGCCGCCGAGATAGAAGCCGGTCCAGTTGTAGAGCGGCGCCGCATAGACCGGCGCCTTGTTGTAGTAGGGCCGCGCGCCGAGATCGGCGCCAAGCGCGGGCGCGGCGGCGGTGAGGGCTGCGAAGGCCACCAGGGCTGCGAGGATCTTCTTCATTGTGTTGGTCTCCGAAAACCGTTCGGCGACACCCTCGTTGCGGGGCGCCTTCCATGCCCACGCAATTAGACTGCATTTATCTAAAATGCTGTCACCTGGAGGTGACAGCGGGTGCTAACCCAACCCATTGGCGGACAAACGTTTTTTGTACTTAATGAAGGCCTAATCAAAGGTTAGGAAAGGCTTAATTTTCGGCTCTACCCGGGCCTCCCGGCAAGCTTTGCTTAACCAATGCGGCGCCGCACGTCGCTGCGCATCTGTTCGCGGAAGGCCTGCCGGCGGGCGGGGCGGTCCTTCACCGGGACGTCGTGGCGGTCGAAGACGTTGAACATTTCGAGGATCGGATAGTGGTCGCTGGCCATCGCCAGGATGCGCAGCAGCTCCGCCACCGGCCCGGTCGGGCCGGTGACCTCCCATTTGCGGATGGTGTCGGCGCCATCGGAGGTCGGCAGCCCGCAGAGTTTGGCCATGTCGGCCACCGACAACGGCTGGCCGATGGCCTCACCGAGATGCTCGCGAAGTTTCTTCAGTTCGGCTCCGGTCACGGGTTCTCCGTCTCAAATCGACATCTGTGAAGTACGTCACACACCGGGCGCGGCTTGGGGCGTATACGCAGCGCATCGGTTACCCGAGGAGGCCATTATGCGCCGATTACTCGAAAGCCTTACTCCCGACGCCCGCCAGCTCTACTGGAAATGGGTCGGCGGCATGTTCGCTCTTTATGTCGTGCTGATGCTCACCGCGGCAGGTGTGTTCATCGGTCACGAATCATCGCGCAAGCTGGCGCAGGAACCGGTCACGACTGTGGCAGCGGGCGGCAAGCAGCGCTCTATCTCCGAGGTCTCTGCGCCGCTGCGGCAGGCCGCACGGTATTAATGGCGTTCAGACGCCGATTGCATTCCGCGCCACCACGTCGCGATAGAAGGCTGCGCTGAGCTTTGGCGTCCGGCGCTGCGTCCCGAAGTCGACGTGATAGAGCCCGAAGCGCTTTCCATAGCCGTAGATCCATTCGAAATTGTCCATCAGGCTCCAGAGGAAATAGCCGCGGACCGGCACCCCCTCTGACGTCGCGCGCTGCAATTGCCTGAGATAGTTGCGCAGGTACATGATGCGATCGAGGTCATAGACCTGGCCGTCAGCGTGAAGCTTGTCTTCCGACGAGGTGCCGTTCTCGCTGATGTAGATCGTCTCGATGTTCCAGATCTTTGCCGCCAGCCGCGGCGCCCAGTAGATCGTCTCGGGGCCGACCCTGAGCCAGTCCGAATTCATGTGCGGGAATGAGGCCGGAAAAGGCAACACGCTCCAGCCCGGCGCCTTGTCGGACGCGGCGATGTAGAATTGCGGCGCGTAGATGTTGAGGCCGACGAAATCATTGGGCTGCGAAATGATCTTCAACTCCTCATCTGTGAATTTCGGCGCGGCCTTGCCTGCGAACTGCAGAAACCCGTCGGTGTATTTGCCTTCCAGTATGACGCCGAGGAAGCCGGAGTTGAGCTCGCGCGTCGCCATCTCGGCGGCGCGAACGTTTTCCGGCGTGTCGAATGCGGGCACGCAGGCCGCGATGTTTTCGGCCGGACCCACCCTGGTGCCCGCGCGCCCATGCGCGCGGATCGCCTGCACGGCGAGGCCATGCGCCAGCGCCACATGGTGGCGGACCTGGTTGACGTCTGCGTCCGGCAGTTTGAGGCCGGGGGCATCGATGCCCCATCCATAGCCGAAATTCACGAACCTTCCGGCTTCGTTGATTGTGAAGATCGACCTGACCCGATCACTGATACGCGCCGCCACGTGGCCGGCATAATCCCCGAATGCTTTCGACGTTTCGCTGGATCGCCAGCCGCCGACCTTGTCCTCGAGCGCCTGCGGCAGATCCCAGTGATAGAGCGTCGCATATGGTTCAATGCCGTGCTTCAGCAACTCGTCGATAAGGCGGTCGTAGAAGTCGAGGCCCTTGGAGTTCGGCGCGCCCGTTCCTTCCGGAAACACCCGCGGCCACGCGATCGAAAACCGGTAGGCCTTGGCGCCCAATTCCCCGATGAGGCCGATGTCTTCCTTGTAGCGGTGGTAGTGATCGTTGGCGTTATCGCCGGTAGTGTGATCCTCGATCTTGCCCGGCGTATGCGAAAAAGTATCCCAGATCGAGCGGCCGCGGCCGTCCTCGTTCACCGCGCCCTCGATCTGGTAGGCCGAGGTGGCGGTGCCCCACACGAAGTCTTTCGGAAAACTCGCAGGCCCCGGCCGCTCGGCTGCTGCTTGCGTGGCGGCGTCGGCCGGCGCAGCGGCGATGCCGAGCCCGGACAAGCCTGCAAGCTTTGCAAAATGCCGGCGCGAGAATTTTCCGAACATCGTCATCTCCGGTCAGCGTTCGTCGATTTGGTAGGCGGATATCCTGTCGATCTCGAATGCGACGGTCGCGGGCGACTCGCCATCGACGAATCCGACGCCCTCGAAAGTCTTCGAGCCCATGGCGAGGTTGACGATCATGTACATGGGATCGTTAAAGCCGACCGGAACCTTGATCTCGGAGACTGGCTGGCGGTCGATGAAATAGGTGATGCGATCCGGCTGCCACAGCACGCCATAGTCGTGGAACACGCCCGATGCGTCCGGCACCTGGAAGTCAAACCCGCAGCGTTCCACGCGCTGCGTGTCCGGTATCCGCCAATGCGTCGTCATCACGATGTCGCCGGGCCGTTGCCCGCGGCCCTCCATGATGTCGACTTCCGGCGGCCAGCCGCCATCATCGGCGAGCATCCAGAACGCCGGCCACACGCCGATGCCGACCGGGATCTTGGCGCGGATTTCGAAGTATCCGTACTTCTGGGAAAACCGGCTTTGCGTTGTCAGGATGCCCGAGACATATTCATTGTTGAACAGCACGGCCTTCAGCGCCGGCGGGGTGCGGCTGGCAACGATCGAGAGAATGCCGTCGCTGACCTTGAACGGATCGAGGCCGAGCGGCGTTGTTTCCCGCCCGCCATAGTGCGGATCGACATAGATCTGCTGCTCGCCATTATAGCTGGTCTTGCGCCTGAAGTCGGAGCCGTCGCCGCCCCAATAGCGCGCTTCCGGCCAGGCGGCGCCGCCGGCGTAATGCGACACCCATCTTGCATTGAGCAGCGGATGTGCGTCGAAATCATCGTGGAAGGTTCGGTGCAGCGATACCGATGCGAACGATGCGCGGTCCGGCGCCTCGACGCGGCGGCAGCGCTCGCCGAGCATGGCGGTCGCGACCTGCAGCGTGAGTTTGGTCGTCGCGCCGGCGAGATCGGCCTGTGCAAGCGCCGGGACGGCGGCGAACAACAGACAGCCGATCGAGATTAAGGCGCACAACGTCAATCTCTCGGTCCCCGGTTCGCTCCGAAACGACGGGAGATCGTTCATCGACGATGCCCTCGATCTGACGATCCGTCGGAGACCGACCGACATGCTCACCTGTTTGAGGTCCGTAGTTATACGAGGTGAAAACTTAACGGCAAGGTAGCCAAGTCTGATGTTGATTAAAATGCTTGAGATGCCGATGGCGCCAGGTGCGGGGCGCGAGGTGTCGGAATTTTCGGCAAATGGGTTCATTTTCTTTTCAGTGCTTCAATTTTAAAGGGCAGCTACCTCACTATTACGGCGTACGGAAGTTCCTTAAATGCTCGTCTATTTTGTTACGGACGAACCGACGAAGTTGCCGGCGATTCGTGCGATGCTCGAGCCGCAACACGCCGTGCTGCCCTGGGTGTTGGGCGGCGACGGCACCGGGATCCGGTCGCATGGCGTGCTGATGGTCGACATCGACCTGCGGCAGATGACCCGCGTCGATCAGCTCAAGTTCATTCTGCAGGACCTTGCCGGCATTCCCGAGAAGCTGTTCGTCGTTCACAATCTCTCCCGTTCGATGGTTGCGCAAGCCCATGCGCTCGGCGCGACTTCGATCATTTCACGTCCCAAGGAAGCGGTTCTCAAGGTCGCGCAGATCGAAGAGGCGGAGGTGGCCGCGGAAGAGGACGCGGCAGAGCCGACACCGGAAATGGACGAGGGGGTGGTAGCCTTCGCCTCGATGTTTTCGGATGTGCGCCGTGGCAGGCCGCTGAAGCTTGTCGATGCGAAGCGTGCGACGTCGAAGATCATCACCCGCGTCGGGCAGGACGGACTTTCGACGTGGCTCGACGAGGTGCGCCGCTATCATGAGGGCACGTTTCAGCACTGCCTGCTTGTGACCGGTGTTGCGGTGGCCTTCGGGCTGGATGTTGGATTCTCCGGCGGGGACGTCTCGCGGCTCGGCATCGCGGCGACCCTCCACGACATCGGGAAGGCGCGCATCCCGCTGTCGATCCTGGACAAGCCGGGACGCCTCGACCCCGAGGAGGAAGAGATCATCCGGCGTCATCCGGCGATCGGATATGATCTGTTGAAGGGCGTATCGGGCATCAGTCCGGAAATTCTGGATGGCGTGAGGCATCATCACGAATATCTTGACGGCTCCGGCTATCCGGATGGACTGGCGGCCTCGCAGATTTCCGATCTGGTTAGGTTGCTGACGATCTCGGACATCTTCGCCGCGCTGGTCGAGTCGAGGCCCTACAGGCCGCCAATGCCCCGGCAGGACGCCTACCAGATCCTCTGCGGCATGGAGGGAAAGCTGGAGGGGGCGCTGGTCAAGGCGTTCCGCAAGGTGGCGCTTGCGTCGTGATGAACCTGTGGGCTAGCCGGGCGCACTGATTTCCTGGGCAAAGCTGCCGTCGTGCCGTCCGCCGATCGATTGATCGGCGGAAATCACCGCGTGGGCATTGCGTATCCGCAACCACAGGATTTCAGCCCCTGTGGAACGGGTTGGTGATGCTCGTTATCATTCCCGCGATCGAGAGCCGAATCCATGAATGTCGCCGGCCGGGATATCAATCAAACGCTGGAATACAGGTCAGCCGCGGCCATCGTCAGGCTGCTTCCAACCGGGCTTCTGCTGGTTTTTCTCGGCCTCTTGATATCAGCACTTGTTGTCGATCCCGATCGTGAATCGGTCTGGACGTATATCGGGGTCGTTGTCTGCTTGGTGCTCGGCGGGGCCTTGGTCGGGTTTACGCTCTGGCGACGCTCGCATCCCGGCAAGCCATTATTCAAACTTTCGCCGGACGGCGTCCATTACCGGATTCCCCTGGTCAAGGAGGTCCTGATCCCCTGGCACCAGATTCAAGGTGTCGACACGATCGATATTGAAGCGGGGTATTGGTCGATCTCCTGGCTCAGGCAGAACCCGACCCTGACATACGAACCGGCGGTCGCCTGCAATGTCACCGTGATCCTGCTGCCGAAGCCGTTCTACGATCAGCGGATCTTCGTCGATTCATTTTTGCTGCGAGGGCCCGGCTGGAAGGCCAACTTCATTCCCAAGGGTTCGCTGGTCCAGATGGCCTTGCACCACGAATCGTATCGGTCGAGCCACGGGCGCTCCGCGAAGCGGTCGAGGCGCGCTGGCTTGCATTTCGCGACAGGCCCGCCGGCGAGCCGGCGCGAACGAGCGTGCCAAGTGTGGTGGCAGCGAGCCATTCGAACGTTTCGAAGAGCGCTGCGGCTCGCGCCGCGCCGAAGGCAGACGTCGTGGCGATGGGCGACAGTCCGAAGGCGATGTCGCGGTGGGAGGCCACGAAGGTCATTGTCCTGCTGATCGGCATCGTCATCGTGCTCGCCAACCTCGCCGGGCTTTGGCAACTGTCAGGGAAGACGCAGGAGCGCGAAGCACGCGCCAAGGCGCACGAGGAACGGAAATATTGGGAGGAGTCGGCCAGGCGGCGGAAGGAGGAAAGCAAGAGGCTCGAAGCCGAGGATAGAGAGAGAAGGGAAGAGTTCGAGCGGGATATGCGGCGCGTGTTTGGGCGATAACCGTCCATCGACCGCTGTGGCCGGATATGTTGCTGACATCAGCTGGAAAGAATGGTGCTGCCAGACAGGATTGAACTGTCGACCTCTCCATTACCAATGGAGTGCTCTACCACTGAGCTACGGCAGCATGCCCGGTATCGGGGAATCGGCCCAAATGGCCGCCCACTAGGCGGCCGGTTCTTGCCACAAGGGCCCCTCTGGCGCAAGCATGCGGGCGGGCCGGAAAGGGCCCAAAATTGTCAAAACCGGCGCTGACGATCGCGAGGTGGGAGAATTTTGGCGAGTTTGGGCCGACTCCGGTTCCAGATCTCGCCCTGAGCCGCCGAATCGTGGCTTGCGCCGCCTGGCATGCGGGTTGGGCGGAGTGTGATGTGCCGGGCGCAGGATTGCAGTATGGATGATCGAAACCCACCATCTTCCGGCGGCGTCGTCCCCTGACGTCGTTTCGATCAAGGCGTGTTCGACGGATTGACGATGAAGGACAAGCAAGAAAGGGCTGCGGGAAAGACCGGCGCGGATGTGAAGGATTCACGACGGGACCGGCTGAAGCTGGCGCTGCGCGAAAATCTCAAGCGGCGGAAGTCGCAGGCCCGCGGGCGCAGCGAGGCGAGCGCATCTTCCGAAAGCGCCGATGCCTCCCTAGATGACGCCAGCGGAGAAGAGCCTTAGCCAGTAGCGTTCGAGGAAAATCCCGATCGCTCGCCGGGCGGCATGGCTCGCTCTCTGCACGGTTCTGTTTCTTTTTTAGGCGGCGACAATGAGCGCAGACATCACGGCCGGTTCGGCGACCGGCGCGACTTTCACCACGTTTCCACGTCACGAGCAGACGTTCCCGACGCTGACCAATCACGAAATCGAGCGTATGCGCCGGTTCGGGGAACTGCGAAGCTACAAGGATGGCGAAGCGCTGTTTGAGACCGGCAAGCCCGGTCCCGGCATGTTCGTGGTGCTGTCGGGCCATGTCGCCATCACCCAGCGTGACGGCCTTGGCCATGTCACTCCGGTCATCGACCAGGGCCCGGGACAATTTCTGGCCGAGATCGGCCAGCTTTCCGGTCGCGTCGCGCTGGTGGACGGCCATGCCGAGGGCGAGGTCGAAACGCTGCTGATTCCGCCGGATCAATTGCGCGCGCTTTTGGTCGCGGAAGCCGAACTCGGCGAGCGCATCATGCGCGCGCTGATCCTGCGTCGGGTCAACCTGATCCAGGGCGGCGTCGGCGGCCCGGTGCTGATCGGTCCGCCCTCGCTCGGCGACATGGCGCGGCTGCAGAACTTCCTGGCGCGCAACGGCCAGCCACACCACATGCTCGATCCCGCAACCGACAAGGACGCCGCCGATCTCGTCGCGCGCTATTCGGCCTCGCGCGCCGATCTGCCGCTGGTGGTTTGCCCTGACGGTACCGTGCTGCGCAATCCGTCGGAGACGGAGCTGGCACTGGCGGTGGGCATGATCACCAACCATGCGCATGAGAAGCTCTATGACGTCGCGGTGGTCGGCAGCGGTCCCGCCGGTCTCGCCACCGCGGTCTATGCCGCATCCGAGGGGTTGTCGGTGGCGGTGTTCGACGCGCGGGCGTTCGGCGGCCAGGCCGGCGCCAGCGCGCGGATCGAAAACTATCTGGGCTTTCCGACCGGCATCTCGGGGCAGGCGCTCGCGGGCCGCGCCTACAATCAGGCGCAGAAATTCGGCGCTGAAATGCTGATTCCGGTTTCGGTCCGGTCGCTGGATTGCTCGCAGCGCGACGGCGCGTTTGCGCTGGCCACCGAATGCGGGCAGTCGTTGCGCGCCAAATCCATCGTGGTGGCGAGCGGGGCGCGTTACCGGCGGCCCGAGATCGAAAATCTCGACGCGTTCGAGGGCCGCGGCGTCTGGTACTGGGCCTCGCCGATCGAGGCCAAGCTGTGCGTGGGCCAGGACGTCGTCCTGGTCGGCGGCGGCAATTCCGCAGGGCAGGCGGCGGTGTTTCTGTCCGGCCATGCGCGCAAGGTCCACATGATTATCCGCGGCGGCGGGCTGGGGGCCAGCATGTCGCGCTATCTGATCGAGCGCATCGAAGCGGCGCCCAATATCGAACTGATCTTCAACGCCGAGGTGATTGCGGTCGAAGGCGGCGGCGATGGATCGCTCGAACGCGTGCGCTGGAAGAGCCGGCTGGCGCCCGAACAGCACCATTTCGATGTTCGTAACCTGTTTCTGTTCGTCGGCGCCGATCCGGCGACCCATTGGCTGGACGGCTGCGGCGTGACGCTCGACCGGGCGGGCTTTGTGGTGACGGGGGCGCAGTCCGAGCAGAATCACGGCCGCCCGGTGCCGCCGCTGGAAACCTCGGTGCCCGGCGTGTTCGCGGTCGGCGACGTGCGCTCCGGCTCGGTCAAGCGCGTCGGCGGCGCGATCGGCGAGGGTGCGCAGGTGGTGGCGGCGCTGCACGGCTATCTCGCCGATGCCATGAAGCCGTCGCTATGATGCGGCTTAGTGGCAGGCGGCAATAGGCAAAGACGCACGAGGTGTGAAGCGGTGACGAAAAACGGCTGCAGCCACATCGCCGGTATTCAAACGGTCACGCCGAGCGCGCTCGGTTGCGAGGAGTGCCTGAAAAGCGGCAGCCAGTGGCTGCATTTGCGGATCTGCCGCACCTGCGGCCACGTCGGCTGCTGCGACGATTCGCCGAACAAGCATGCGACCGCGCACTTCCATGCCACCGGCCATCCCGTGATCGAAGGCTACGATCCGCCGGAGGGCTGGGGCTGGTGCTATGTCGACGAAGTGCTGTTCGATCTGTCGAACCGCAAGACGCCGCATAACGGTCCGATCCCGCGCTATGATTAGATTCAATTCTTTAGCGTCGCCTCCGCTGTCGTTTGTGACATCAGTGCAAATATTTCGTGCATCATACAACTTTCGTTGATGTGTCTTCAGTCACGCACATGCCTGCATTGCCGGCCCCGCACGCGATGCGTGTGGAAATTTTCCACAACGCGTCCTAACCTTTGGAAAGTTTCCAACGGAGGGGGCGCATCATGATTTTGGGTATGAGTTTGGCGACGTTCACGATGGTCCATGTGGTCATCAGCCTGATTGCAATCGTCGCGGGCCTGATCGTGATGTTCGGAATGCTCGGCTCGAGGTCTCAGCCGGGGCTCACCGCGATCTTCCTGCTGTTCACGATCCTGACCAGCGCCACCGGTTTTCTGATTCCGCCGCTGCTGTTCGAAAAGACGCTGCCATCTCACATGATCGGCATTCTGTCGCTGGTGCTGCTGGCGATCGCCTGCATCGCGCTCTATGTCATGAAGCTGTCCGGGCCGTGGCGCTGGATCTATGGGCTGACGGCGCTGCTGTCGCTTTACTTCAACGTGTTCGTGCTTGTGATCCAGAGCTTCCTGAAGGTGCCGGCGCTGACGGCGCTGGCGCCGGGCAACCCGCCCTCCGGGTCGGTATTCGCGGTGGCCCAGGGCGTCGTGCTGGTGTTTTTCGCCGTCATGATCATCGGCGTATGGCGGCGCTTCCGCCCCGCGTGACCGCTCCACCGAACGTCGCCTGCCGTTCGATGGACACCAGGTCGCCGAGCGGTGTGGCGTTGACTGCCCAAGCAAGAGGAGAATTCCCATGCCCACCATCACCACCAAAGACGGCGTCGAGATATTCTACAAGGACTGGGGCGCTGGTCAGCCCATCGTGTTCAGCCACGGCTGGCCGCTGTCGTCAGACGACTGGGACACGCAGATGATCTTCTTCGTCAACAACGGCTTCCGCGTCATTGCGCACGACCGCCGCGGCCATGGCCGGTCCAGCCAGGTGGCTGACGGCCACGACATGGATCATTACGCCGACGACCTCGCGGCGCTGACGGCGCATCTCGACCTGAAGAACGCCGTTCACGTCGGCCATTCCACCGGCGGCGGCGAGGTGGTGCATTATATCGCCCGCCACGGCGAGAGCCGGGTCGCGAAGGCGGCGATCCTCTCCGCCGTACCGCCGTTGATGGTGCAGACCCCGGCCAATCCCGGCGGCTTGCCCAAATCGGTGTTCGACGACCTGCAGGCGCAGCTCGCCGCCAACCGCTCGGAATTCTATCGCGCGCTGCCGTCGGGTCCGTTCTATGGCTACAACCGGCCGGGCGCCAAGCCCTCGGAAGCGATCATCCAGAACTGGTGGCGTCAGGGCATGATGGGCGGCGCGAAAGCGCATTACGACGGCATCGTCGCCTTCTCGCAGACCGACTTTACCGACGACCTCAAGAAGATCACCGTGCCGGTGCTGGTGATGCATGGCGACAACGACCAGATCGTGCCGTACGAAGACTCCGCGCCGCTGTCGGCTAAGCTTCTGAAGAACGGCACGCTGAAGACCTACAAGGGCTTTCCGCACGGCATGCCCACCACGGAAGCGGCCACCATCAACGCCGACCTGCTCGCGTTCATCAAGGGATGAGCGGAGCTCACCCTGACATGAAGGTGATCCTGTTCGGCGCCACCGGCATGGTCGGGCAGGGTGTCCTGCGCGAATGCCTTGTCGATGCCGGCATCGAACGCGTGCTCGCGGTCGGGCGCAGCCCGGCCGGGGTGCAGCACGCCAAGCTGCATGAAATCCTGCACGACAATTTCACGGATTTTTCGGCGATCGAATCGCAGCTTGCCGGATACGACGCCTGCTTCTTCTGCCTCGGCGTCTCCTCGATCGGCATGGACGCGGAGCGTTACCGGCATCTGACCTACGACGTCACCATGGCCGCCGCGACGACGCTGGCGCGGCTCAACCCCGGCATGGTGTTCACCTACGTCACCGGCAAAGGCACTGATTCGACCGAGCAGGGCCAGTTGCGATGGGCGCGGGTCAAGGGCAAGACCGAGAACGATCTCTTGAAGCTGCCGTTCAAGGCGGCGTACATGTTCCGGCCCTCCGGCATCCAGCCGCTGCACGGTGTCAGGTCGAAGACCCCCTGGATAAACGCGGTCTATGCTGTCACCGCGCCGCTGCTGTCCTGGATGGTGCGAGCCACGCCGAACCACATGACGACAAGCGAACAGCTCGGCCGCGCCATGATCAAGGTGGCGCGAGACGGCTATCCGAAGCCGATCCTGGAGAGCGCGGACATCAACGCGATCTAGGGGTCCGTCATTTCTCTCCCGTCATTCCGGGGCAGCCCGCAGGGCTGAGCCTGGAATCCATTTCACGGCAGAATGTGAGGCCTGATGGATTCTCAGATGTGCAATTGCACATCATAGCTCGCGCTTCGCGCGCCCCGGAATGACAGCGAACCCCATCAAATCGCCGCAAATATCACCGCTTCTGCTGTGAACGCGCGCGCTCATAATTTGTGCGTGGCAAGGGGGGTGGCATGGACCGCATTCGTATCGTCGGCGGCAGCAAGCTCAACGGCACCATCGCGATTTCGGGCGCGAAGAATGCTGCGCTTCCCTTGATGATCGCAGCGCTCCTGACCGAGGAAACGCTCATCCTCGACAACGTGCCGCGGCTCGCCGACGTCGCGCAGTTGCAGCGTATCCTCGGCAACCATGGCGTCGACATCATGTCCGCGGGCAAGCGGCCGGGCGACCGCCAATATCAGGGCCAGACCCTGCATATCTTGGCAGCCGACATCATCGACACGACAGCGCCTTACGACCTGGTGTCGCGGATGCGCGCCAGCTTCTGGGTAATCGCGCCGCTCTTGGCGCGGATGCACGAGGCAAAAGTCTCGCTGCCGGGCGGCTGCGCCATCGGCACGCGGCCGGTCGATCTTTTGATCATGGCACTGGGAAAACTCGGCGCCGAGCTCACGATCGACGGCGGCTATGTGGTGGCGAAAGCGCCCGGCGGCCTGCGCGGTGGCGAAATCGATTTCCCAAAGGTGACGGTGAGCGGCACCCGTGTCGCGCTGATGGCGGCGACACTGGCGAAGGGCACGACCATCATCACCAACGCCGCCTGCGAACCTGAAATCACCGATGTCGCCGATTGCCTGAACAAGATGGGCGCGCGCATCACCGGCGCCGGCACGCCGCGGATCGTGGTCGAGGGCGTCGCGAAGCTGCACGGCGCGCGGCATACCGTGCTGCCCGACCGGATCGAGACCGGCACCTATGCGATGGCGGTCGCCATGACCGGCGGCGACGTGCAGCTTTCCGGCGCGCGTCCGGAATTGCTGCAGTCGGCGCTCGACGTGCTGGCGCAGGCCGGCGCCGACATCACCGTCAACAATGACGGCATCAGGGTTATCAGGAACGGCGCCGGGATCCGGCCGGTGACGGTATCGACCGCGCCGTTCCCGGGCTTCCCGACCGACCTTCAGGCGCAATTGATGGCGCTGATGGCCTGCGCCGGCGGTTCCTCGCAGATCACCGAGACGATTTTCGAGAACCGTTTCATGCATGTCCAGGAACTGGCGCGGTTCGGTGCGCGTATATCGCTGGACGGTGAGACCGCGACCATCGACGGCACCGCCAGGCTGCGCGGCGCGCCCGTGATGGCGACGGATCTGCGCGCCTCGGTGTCGCTGGTCATCGCAGGGCTTGCCGCCGAGGGCGAAACCATGGTCAACCGTATCTATCACCTGGACCGCGGTTTCGAACGGCTTGAGGAAAAACTCTCAGGCTGCGGCGCGTCGATCCAGCGCATCAGAGACTGACGCGCGTATCCCGCAAAAGCATGTCCTCGGACCTGATCCGGGGATGGGCTACCGGTTTTGCGATTAGGATACGCGCAAATTAAAGGTAAGGATTTCTGGGAATGCCGGCGCCTGACCCGCTCAAACTGATTGCGCTCGATGTCGATGATCTCGCCGTCATATCGGCCCATGTGCAGGACGCCCGCGTGCAGGCGTCTGACATTGTCTGGCGGCAGGACGAAAAGCGGCTGGTGGTCGGCATCGACCGGCTGGACTGGGAGCAGACGCTGTCCGGTGGAACCGAACCGCGCCGGTCGATCGCGGCGCTGCGCTTCGACCGCGTTCTGGCCTGCAAGTCGCGCAACATCGATCTGGCGCAGCCCGAGGCGGTGCTGGAACTGGTCGGGATCGAATTCCATCCCGGCGAAGCCCCCGGCGGCAGCGCGCTGCTGCTGTTCAGCCATGGCGAGGCGCTGCGGCTGGACGTCGAATGCCTGGAATGCGAGCTGACCGACCTCGGCACCGACGATCTCGGCACCAGCGACCTCGCCATCGCGCCCCTGGGGCCGGAGGGGTGAGGATGTACCCCTCTCTATCGTCGTCCCCGCGAAAGCGGGGACCCATAGCCACAAATGCGAGTTGTGAAGGGGATTGTTGCCAAAGCTCGGCTAAACGCGAACATTGGTGGCTATGGGTCCCGGCTCGCGCTTCGCTTGGCCGGGACGACGAGATTTTGGGGTATGGCAAGGGTTGACGGCCCTTGGCCGCCGCGCCATTGAGCAGGGGCCTTTCGCTGTCTCTCAGAAAGCCACCATGCCCGTTCGCCTGGATACCAGCAGCGCCGATTTTGGTCCACGCTTCAAGCAATTCCTCGCCGCCAAACGCGAGGTTTCGGCCGATGTCGAGCGCGCCACCCGCGCCATTGTCGACGACGTGGCCGCGCGCGGCGACGCCGCCCTGATCGAGGCGACCAGGAAATTCGACCGGCTCGAGCTCACCGCCTCCGGCCTGCGCGTGACCGCTGCCGAGATCGATGCCGCGGTCGGGGCTTGCGACAGCGCAACGGTCGATGCCCTGAAATTCGCCCGTGACCGGATCGAATTGTTCCACCAGCGGCAATTGCCGAAGGACGAGCGCTTCACCGATGCGCTGGGCGTCGAACTCGGCTGGCGCTGGAGCGCGGTCGATGCGGTCGGCCTCTACGTGCCCGGCGGCACGGCGGCCTATCCGTCCTCGGTGCTGATGAATGCGGTACCGGCCAGGGTGGCCGGCGTGCCGCGGGTCGTCATGGTGGTACCGTCGCCGGACGGCAAGCTCAATCCGCTGGTGCTGGCCGCCGCCCACCTTGGCGGTGTGTCCGAGATCTATCGCGTCGGCGGCGCGCAGGCAGTGGCGGCGCTGGCCTACGGCACGGCCACGATCGCGCCGGTCGCCAAGATCGTCGGTCCGGGAAATGCCTATGTCGCCGCTGCCAAGCGGCAGGTGTTCGGCAAGGTCGGCATCGACATGATCGCCGGTCCCTCGGAAGTGCTGGTGATTGCTGACGACACGGGAAATGCCGGCTGGATCGCCGCCGATCTGTTGGCGCAGGCCGAACATGATGCGAGCGCGCAGTCGATCCTGATCACGGACAGCGCAGGCCTGGCCGCCGACGTCGCGCGTGCGGTCGAGTCGCAACTGGCGACATTGCCCCGCGCGGATATCGCGCGCGCGTCGTGGAACGATTTCGGCGCCCTCATTATGGTCAGGAAGCTCGACGAGGCGGTGGAGCTCGCCAACGCCATCGCCGCCGAACATCTGGAAATCATGACCGCGGATCCGGAGGCGCTGTCCGCCAAGGTCCGCAACGCCGGCGCGATCTTCCTCGGGCCCCATACGCCGGAAGCGATCGGCGATTACGTCGGCGGCTCCAACCACGTGCTGCCGACGGCGCGTTCGGCGCGGTTTTCGTCGGGGCTCGGCGTGCTAGACTTCATGAAGCGCACCTCGATTCTCAAATGCGGGCCGGACCAGTTGCGCGCGCTGGGGCCTGCCGCGATGACCTTGGGCAAGGCCGAGGGTTTGGACGCCCATTCACGCTCGGTCGGATTGCGCCTCAATTTGCCATGAACAAGCCGCCACCAGACGATGACCAGCACAACCGCATCGTCGCGGTGACGCTCGACGAGGAATCGATCGGGCGTTCCGGGCCCGATATCGAGCATGAGCGGGCGATTGCGATCTACGATCTGATCGAGCAGAATCTGTTCGCGCCGGAAGGGGCGGGCGAGGGCCCGTTCACGCTGCACCTCGCGATCACCGGCAACCGGCTGATGTTCGACATCCGCCGCGAGGACGGCACGCCGGTGGTCGCGCATTTGCTGTCGCTGACGCCGTTCCGGCGGATCGTGAAGGACTATTTCATGATCTGTGACAGCTACTACCAGGCGATCCGCACCGCCACGCCCGACAAGATCGAGGCGATCGACATGGGCCGCCGCGGCATCCATGACGAAGGCTCGCGCACCCTGCAGGAACGGCTGAAGGGCAAGGTAAGAGTCGATTTCGAAACCTCGCGCCGGCTGTTCACGCTGATCTGTGTCCTGCACTGGAAGGGGCAGGACGGATGACGCCGAAAAGTGCGAAGCGGTTTTCTCGGACAAACGCCTTCGTTTGTCCTGACGTCATGCGCAAAAGAGATGGCATGACGCCGAAGAGGGTTTCGTCCCAAACCAGAGAAGCCTGACCGCATGGATGCGCCGCCCCGCGCGCGCACTCCGCAGGCCGTGCTGTTCGCATGCGGCCTGAACAGCGTGCGTTCGCCGATGGCGGAGAGCCTGCTGCGGCAGATGTTCCCGCAGGCGCTCTACGTAAAATCCGCCGGCGTCAAGAAGGGCGAACTCGATCCGTTCGCGGTCGCCGTGATGGCCGAGCTCGGCCAGGATATTTCCGGCCACAAGCCCACCACGTTCGAGGAGCTCGAGGACTGGGAAGGGCTCAATTTCGATCTCATCATCACGCTGTCGCCGGAAGCCCATCACAAGGCGCTGGAGCTGACACGCACCATGGCCGCCGATGTCGAATACTGGCCGACGCCGGATCCGACCGGGATGGAGGGCAACCGCGAACAGAAGCTGCAAGCCTATCGCGAGGTTTGTGACGGACTGTTGCTGCGCATCCGCCGCCGGTTTGCCAAGGCAGGCGCGGCGAGCGGGTGACGCCCGAGCCGTCGACATCCGACAGGTGCGGTACTACTCTGACCGACGGGTGGGGGCGCCAGCGCGACTTCGTTGCGCATGTCATGTTGGAGTAGGCGATGAGCGAGATCTGGCAACTCCCGGCCACTGAGCTGGCGCAGCGCATTGCACGCCGGCAACTGAGTTCGGCGGAAGTGGTGGATGCCCATCTGGCGCGCATCGATGCGGTGAATCCTGTGCTGAATGCCGTGGTGCGCGTGCTGGCCGACGAGGCCCGCGCGGCTGCCGTCAACGCCGACCAGCGGCAGGCCGCCGGCGAAACCATTGGCCCGCTGCACGGCGTGCCTTTCACGGTGAAGGAAAACATCGACATGGCCGGGCTACCGACGACCTGGGGCGTGCCCGCGCTGGCCAAGGCGGTGGTCCCGGTGGATGCGCCGGTCGTCGAACGCATGCGCGCCGCCGGCGCCATCCCGATCGCCCGCACCAATCTGCCTGACATGGCGCTGCGCGTGCACACCGACAGTTCGCTGCACGGCCTGACGCGAAATCCCTGGCATCCCGGCCGCACCGCGGGCGGCTCGAGCGGCGGCGAGGCCGCAGCGCTGGCCAGCGGCATGAGCCCGATCGGCCTTGGCAACGACATCGGCGGCTCGCTGCGTAATCCGGCGAACGCCTGCGGCATCGCCTCGATCCGTCCATCCGCCGGCCGCGTGCCCGATGCGGGTTATGTGCCGGCCGAAGACCGGTTGCTGGCGGTGCAATTGATGAACGTGCAGGGGCCGATGGCCCGCCGCGTGGCGGATGTGCGCCTTGGCCTGCGTGTCTTGATGGGCGCGCATCCGCGCGATCCCTGGTCGATCGATGCTCCGTTCGAGGGGCCGGCGTTGGCGCGGCCGATTCGCGTGGCTGTGCTGCCCGAGCCGCCCGGTGGCGGCACCGATCCAAAGGTGGCGGCTACGGTGCGGCGTGCCGCGCAGGCGCTGGCCGATGCCGGTTATGTCGTGGAAGAAGCCTGCCCGCCGCGTTACGACGACGCGATCGGCTGCTGGGCGCGCCTGATCATGGGTGATTTCGGCTCGGTGCTGGCCTTGCTGTCCCCGATGATGGGCGCGGACGCCATGGCCTTCCTGAACAACTTCAATGAGGGCATACCGCCTTTGGCCGACGCGGCGGCATTCTCGCAACTGATGGCCGAACGTGACGGCATCGCGCGCGCATGGTCGACCTTCATGGCGGACCGGCCGCTGCTGCTGTCGCCGACCTGGACGCAATTGCCGTTCGAGCATGGCTTCGATTCGGCGACCCCGGCCGGATCGGCTGCGACCAAGGAGCTGATGCGCCCGGTGGTCCCGGCCAATCTGCTCGGCCTGCCGTCGGCCTGCGTGCCGGCCGGGCGTGACGAGGCGACGGGATTGCCGATCGGGGTGCTGATCACCGGGCGGCGGTTGCGCGACGATTTGTGCCTGGACGCGGCCGAGGCCATCGAGGCCCGCCTTGGCCTCGCGACCCCGATCGACCCGGTGCGCTGAATGTTGCCGAGCGGATAGCTTCCCGTCGTTCCTGCGAACGCAGGAACCCATACGCCGCGGCCGAGCGATTGGAGGCAGTGCCAGTTCGACTTGTCATTTCCCCGACAACCGCCTGTGGTTATGGGTCCCTGCGTTCGCAGGGACGACGAAAGATTCGTAATGACAACAATCACTTGTTCCCCGGTTGTGGAATGGAGTGCCTTCCGATAGGTTCCGCGCGCGATCCCCTCCGAATCCTTTTTCCGCGACAAACCCTGCATGCTTGGCCGTCCCAAACTCGTTCTCGCTTCCGGCTCGCCGCGACGGCTCAGCCTGCTCAACCAGGCCGGCATCGAGCCCGACGCGCTGCGTCCGGCTGATGTCGACGAAACGCCGAAGCGGGGCGAGCTGCCGCGCGCCTGCGCCAATCGCCTCGCCCGCGCCAAGGCCGACGCGGCGCTGAAATCCGTCCAGCTTGACGACGAACTGCGCGGCGCCTTCATCCTCGCAGCCGATACGGTGGTCGCGGTCGGCCGCCGTATTCTCCCCAAGGCCAATCTGGTCGATGAAGCCGCGCAGTGCCTGCGGCTGCTCTCGGGACGCAATCACCGCGTCTACACCGCGATCTGCCTGGTGACGCCGAAGGAGGCGTTCCGCCAGCGCCTGATCGAAACCCGCGTCCGCTTCAAGCGCTTGAGCGAGGACGACATCCAGGCCTATATCGGCTCCGGCGAGTGGCGCGGCAAAGCCGGCGGCTACGCCGTGCAGGGCATCGCCGGATCCTTCGTGGTCAAGATGGTCGGCTCCTACACCAACGTCGTCGGCCTGCCGCTCTATGAGACGGTCACGCTGATGGGCGGCGAGGGCTTTCCGATCCGATTCGGCTGGCTCAATGCCAGCTAAGCCCCCCCAAGCCGCCGGCGCCAGCGGGCCATCGAAGCCGCCATCGAAACCGTGCCCGGAATGCGGCAAGCCCGCCAGCCCCGCCACCGCGCCGTTCTGCTCCCCCCGCTGCCGCGACGTCGACCTGAACCGCTGGCTGTCAGGCAAATACGTCATCCCCGGCCGCGAGACGGACCCGGAGGATGCCGAATAGCAAAATGTCGAAAACAACCCCATGCAAAGTAGCATGGTGTTGCCGGCATGGATGCTTCGAGCGCGACGCCCGAGGCGAATTAACGTGATTTCCCAGTAATTTGGCTGGAGATGCGAAGCGAGGCCGCGTCCGGCGAAGCCGGGTGGACATGGCCCGCCGGCCTGACTATAAACCGGCGCTCCCTGCTCCGCGCCGGGACATGCCCAGGTAGCTCAGTTGGTAGAGCATGCGACTGAAAATCGCAGTGTCGGTGGTTCGATCCCGCCCCTGGGCACCATCAAAATCAATGAGTTAGCTGCGCCACGGCCCTTTCGAGAAATCGTCGTGTCCGCACTATGTCCGTATTAACCTTGTAGCTCCCCGCTGCGCTGCCGCGCGTCAACGCTGAACCATCCTGCCACCGGGTTCATTGCGTGCCGATATGCTGCGTAGCTCGTAGGGAAGGGTCCAGCGGCCGGGCTGGATGGCGAAAAGCCACGCCGGCGAGGCCACCAGAACCAGCCAGCGCCGCTTCTGCCGAATGTTTCCAGCCTGCGGTCGGCGTAGAACACCTCGATGCTGACGCCGGTCTGGGGGTTGATGTCGTAGAGCGCCTCGCGGGGGTGGTACATCGGCGGCACTCTCAAGCCGCGATCTCGGCGGGCTCGGCAAGGGCCAAGCCGCGCAGATAGTCCGCGGCCTTTGATGCCCGGCTGCATGCCGTAAAGAATGCACGCTTGTCCGATTTCAAAAGCTCAATCCAGTTGGCGATGTAGCCCGCGTTCCTTACGTCACCGTCAAAGCCAAACTCCGCGCACAGAAAGGCGGCGCCCAACTCCGCAATCAATTCCTCGGCTGCGTAATTGCGCGAGCCGAAGCGGTTCTTCAGATCGCGATCCAGGCGGGCCTTGTTCGCGGTCCAATGGCTTAGCTCGTGGAATGCCACGTTGTAGAAGTGATCCGCGCTCTTGAAACAAGAGAATGCCGGCATCGAGATAAAATCGTGGCTCGGGATGTAACAGGCTTCGCCGTGACCCTCGCGGATGTCCGCACCGGTCGAGCACAAGAATGCGTCCGCAAGTTCGTCCCGCGTGTCGGGATTGCGAACGCGCAACGGCTTTCCGCTGATGGCGCTAGCGGGAATGTTCTCGCACTGGTCGACGTTGAAAACCGTATATTCCCGCATCATCGGGACTAGGCGCGTTGAAGAGCTATCGTCCGCGCCGTTGTCGTGAACCTGGAGTTGCTTGACGAAATAGACCCTGGTGCCATGCTCGCCCTTGCGCACGTTGCCGCCCAACTCCAAGGCCTGCTTGAATGTCAGAAAGCGCGGCGAGCGATAGCCAGCCGCCTGTGCCATCCACAACAGAACGACGTTGCAGCCGGAGTAAGGCCGGTTGCTCACCGCGTTGCATGGGATGTTCGCACCGGGGGTCGCCGACCAGGGCTTAACCCAAGGGGCGGCACCGGCTTCTAGCTGCGCAATAATGCGCGCGGATACCTCCGCATAGAGATCACGTTTCATAGCCCGCCTCGCCGTTATGGCGCGACCACGATCGGCCGCATGCCATAGCCGCGTTGGGCAGTCTTACAAATTCCCCCCGGGGAGCATGGACAGGGCGCCCCTGTCTCGCTTCGCGAGACCTCACCGGAAAATATCCAGGGGTCAAAAAGTGCCATTAAGGAGTTGTTAAGGTTGCGCCCGTCTGCCGGTGGGCTTTGGATGGCCGGTGGCGTCCTCAGACCGCGACGTGCGCGATCTCGACACGAAGGGCGGGGCGCGCGGCATCAGCTAGTGTAATCAAGCTATTGCATCCACGGGCACCGCGCTATTCGTACTCAAATTCGTATCGACCAGTATGTTTAGAGCGAAAAACGGTCAGGCGTTTCCGCTCTTCATCGCTCAAATGTTCGGTCATCGCCCTCAGCGCCTCACCGAATGAGCATAGATGAAGTTCAACCGCACCTTGCTCAATTCCGTCCTTAAAATATGTCCGATACACGCGATTGCCCTTCACGCGAGATGAAGCCGCTCGCTCAAACTCGCCTCCCTTACTGACGTAAACGGAGAATAGAACAATCCAATCCTTTGACCCACCGTAGCCTTCCGCGCGCATTTGGTTTTCGCGCAGATTAAGGTCCCCGGTTGTTCCGATCTTGATGATGCGCCCTGACAACGAGCCAGCGATGTACACATAGCCCGGCGTGTCCTCCCGCCTTTGAAATGCGATGTTCGTTGGCTTGCACTGAATGCAATGGCCTGCCCGCGTTCGCAGGCGATGGCCCATCCTTCGACAATTCGCCCGACCGATCACTCCGGCGAGTACCAGATGTTTCCCCGCCTCCTTGGCGGCGGCTGCGCGCCCCTCTTTTGATTGATAACGACCGTCATAAACGTCTTCTTCGGAGTACCCGTGCCGCGCGAGAAATCTGACTTCGTCGGCCGAAAGGAGAGAGGTCATGGCCTGTCTTCACATCTTCACATATCGCTTCGGGTTTGCGCCACCACCGGCAGGATGCGCCATCGCCTCTTGGGTTCTAGCGTCCAATACATCACGCTGACCTTTGCGCTTTTGCGCTGACTGTGTGCAGGCTGATGCAGCAGAAAATTTTGCTGCATTGTTTCGCCCGCAGCGACGGTGCATTTGAACGGCATCGCCAAGCAATGGTCAACGGCTGCCATGTCTAGTCCGCTTGGGCTGCCATTGGGTGCCGTGATCGGCTTTGTCTGCCATATACTGCCGAGCCGATAATCCGGGAGATCAACGCCAAGCTTCTCGATCTCGATACCGAGATGAGAGCCGTTTTTGACGTTCAATGTCGCGAGCCACCACTCGGTGCTAGGACGCGTAAGCGTGATCCACGCATTGACGGCTTTTTCTGCTTTCGCCTGTCGAGCAGTGCTCCAAGAGATGTACAGGCTCAGGCCGGCGACAACCAGCGCCAGTGCGGTCAGGCCGTCGCGTACCGGAAAGGCGGTCCAATCGATCATGCCGCGCAACCTAAACGGGCCTGCCTGGGCGGGCAAGCGGCCTTCTACGTGTCGTGTCGCTTGCGTGGCGCAAGCTGCAACAGCGTCGCGGCCAGGCGCTTCCCCGCGCCCTTGCACTTCTGGCAAACCAGTCGCCCGGCGAGATCGTGCACGCACGTTGTCGGCGGTCGGCGCAGCGCGGCGAGATCGACATCGCGCGCCGTCTTGCACCGGCTGCATCTGACCTCCAGCCATGGATAGCCGCCGTTGATGGCCTGATCGATGGTCGGGCTCGGGTCGATGGGGCCGCCATCTGACCACATGCGTTCGTTGAAGGACTAACAGGCCAGATTATCCGCTTCCCGGATCAGCGCCTCGCCCTCGCGACGCTTTTCCGCCGAACGCTCGGCGAAGATGTGCGTCATCGCCCGGCTCTTGGCGAGTTCTTTTGTCAGCGCCTTCCGGTCGCCGCCGGATAGCGGCGCTGGGTGATGCTTCGGGGCCATCACACATTTGAGCGCGCCGCACCGGTTCGTGCAATCGCCCGAGATGTTGGGTGAGCGGGCGTCCGGAACTCTACCGCCGGCCGTGTTCCTTGATTTCGCCTTGCGGAATTGACCCTCGGTGCGGTATATCCGCACCATGCAACTGCCGCGCAAGCACCACTACAAGCCACAGTTCTTCCTCGGCCGATGGGCGGGAAAGGACCGGCAGCTTTGCGAGATGAAACTGATCCATGGAAAGCTCGTGTCAAGCCGTCGTTCCCCGGCCGGTACCGGCTACATCAAGGACCTATACCGCACCGCAGGGGTCGCCGAGGAACGGTCGCAAGACCTTGAGACGAATTTCATGTCGCCAATCGACAACGGCGCGGCGACCGCGTTGCAAAAGCTCACTTCGGGCCGGCTGCTAGATGCCGACGACCGCATCGCTTGGGCGCGGTTCATGCTGTCGCTGATCTATCGAAATCGTGAGTGCGTCGAAACCATCAAGACCCACATGGCAAACATGTGGGACGAAGGCACCGGTGCCTTGGAGGCGGAATGGGCCGCGAACCGTGATCCGCATGACCAGCGGACCTTCGCCGAGGTGACCGCATCCCGGGAGCCGGCTGCTGCCGCGATCAGCGCCACGAACATGATGGCGGACATCATCGCCAACAGCCGCGCCGTCCCGGATATTGCCAGTATGCCTTGGATACGCATCGATTTGCGCGCGTCCGAGAGGCCGTTGATGACATCGGACAGGCCGCTGGTGTTCATCCCGCTGGAAAACCCCAAGGCCTACATGGCTCTGCCGATTGGTCCTCACGATCTGTTCGTCGCGGCGAGAGATGACCAATTCTTGATGGCTTTGGCCGCTCGCAATCCAACCCTCATTGCGCGACAGATGAATAAGGATGTCGTCTCGCAGGCCCGGCAATTCGTCTGGGGCGTCGATGATGACCAGCTAGATTTCGTGCGCACCTATGTCGGCGCGGCCCCTGATCGCGTCATCATCACCGATGCCCAGCGAGAAGAGGCGCTGGCTGCGGCGCGCGGCTGGCAGCCGGCCGATGCCGGATAGTGTCGTGCCCAGACCGTGGGCCGAAAATTTAGCCGAGGCACGGCGGCTTGCCGCTGGCTTGAGCGCCAGCCTGCCCGACAAGATAGAAATCGCTGCAATCGGCGTTCGTTCGAAGGCTCCGTTCCAGCTTATCTCCGTCTGCGAAGCGCTGATCTGGCGCACCGAAGAGTTGGCGCGCAATGCGTGCGATGCCGTCGAAAAGGAAGACTTCACCGTCGCGGCGTTGCTGATCCGCAGCATCGCCGAGAGCGCGGCGATGACTTGGTATCTGCTCGAAATTTTAGAGAACCGGAAGGGCTACACGCCGGCCGAACTTAACGACAAGCTGATGAGAATGTTCGCGGGCTCGAAGAACGGCTGGGCCGACGGGCCGGAAGCCATCAGTGTGCTAACTTTCGTCGAGCGATTGAATAGGAAACTACCGGGCTTTCAGGCAGCCTATAATTCGCTGAGCGAGTACGCGCATCCGAACTGGTTAGGCGTTTCCGGTTTGTACTCGAAAATCGACCGCGAGAATTTCACTGTGCACTACGGTCGTGGCCTTCGCACCGAACCCGCCGGCCATCAACTGGCGAATGCACTTGTTGGCGGCCTTCTCACATTCGAAGATGGATACAACAAGATCACCGATGCCATGCCCGCGTTCATAGACGAGCTTGAAAAGCTCTCTGACGAATGGCCCATCGCTCCGTAACAACGTCGGTCGATCTACGGGGAGGGCGTTGTACCTTCGTACCTTGCTCCAGTTGTGCGCTGCAAGGAGCTTGGGGGGGTGGTCTTGTCGACAGTCTAGCTCGAACTGATTTATTAACTATTGGCCTCGGCGGCGAACGCGAGGACCACTGGCGCGACCACAATCCCAGAGATTAGTGGGAAATAACTCACTGTCATGGTGCGCCTCGCGTCAAAGCATTCGCTTGGCTACAAATAAGCATAGGAGGACTGAGCCCGACGTGACCGCGGTCAGGGTCATATTTATTAAGCTGCCGACTGCGGTTGAAATTGCCGTCAGTGGACGATCCTCCGGCCGCAATGATTTGGCCTTGCGCATTTTAGCTGCCATGGCGATCCTTGGACGGGTCAGGCTGCGATGCAGCCTGACCCTGACGCTTCCCTGTCGGGTTGATCCCGATCATGAGCACACCATCGCACCCGTGCTCGATGAAATGCTTAAGCTGAAAGGTCAATCAGACATTACCAAGGGGGATGGTTTACAGAAACGCGGATGCGCTTCCGAGCGCGAAAGGAGTGCGTTTTGCGGCGTGACACGCGCTGACATCTTTCTGATCTTAGTGGTGCGAGAACCTAATGTCCGCTTTGAGGAGGCGATCAGACTTGCCGGTTGCGCCCGTGTTTGACCAGAAGCGGAACTTTAGCTTCTACCCAAATAGGCGACGGTTTCTATCTCCACCAACACTTCCGGCTTCGCAAGGGACCGTACCTCGGGCGGTTCCCGGTGCGAACCTCGTTAGAGCGGTGTCGCTGATGACCACATTAGTTCGTAGGCATCAATCTTGAGCTTCCCCGCGTCCGGTGGCATTCGGACGAGACTGGTGTGCGAGCGCTTTGCCAAGTCCTTGAACGATTGCCCGAGCACAAAGGCTGTCTTGCCGTCGATCAGGATCAGTCGATCATGCAGACTGCGCGGTAAGCCGAGCCGAACCTCAAGCGACTGCTTCATCTGCTGCGCCCAGTGCCGAGCCGCTGGCTTCAGCGCCTTGCTATGCGTTGCTTCGGTCAAGACCCGCACCGACGCATTGTCGGGCGCCAGCACGGCATAGTCAGTGAGCACCTTCGCATCGGCATAAGGATCGACGATGAACACGTCGGCTGTCGCCGTGCCCAGCGCCTTGCCAACCGCAGCAAACGCATCGAAGGCATGGCCGGCAGCGATGAACGCTCCCTGCAACTCGGCGGGCGCGTGAAGCTCTGCCTTCGCAAGTGCCTGATGTGCGACGGCCAAGATCGTACTCCAATTCCCGTCACGCAGTCCGCCTTGCAAATGCAGTGACGCGACTTTGAACGAAACGATGCCCACCGTGTCGACCAACTTACCCGCTTCGATCAGCGCCAAGACCTGGGCGACCCAACGGTGCGTTTCGGGTGTCGGGTCGGCCTTCAGATCGGGCGTGTCGGCGATCAGGCTGCCGAGCCGCAGGTAGGTTGCTTCCGTCGTCAATGGGTGTGTCATGAGGATTTACGGATCAATGAACTGGATGTGCTGCGGAGCGCCCTTAAACTCCTGCCGCTGCAAAATGAAGCCAACCGTGAGCCAAATTCCAACCCCTATGATGATCGACCCCGGTCCAAGGGAATTGTCGATAGTGTAGGCGACCACGAACCCAGCGAACGCTGAAACGATCGAGACTAACAACCACAGCACCCGAACCATCTTCCGTTCCAGCCAAGCCACCCGTTCGTTGAGTTGATCGACTTCAACCTGCGTCATTTCAGTTCCCCAGTGTGTCATTTCGCAATTTCCAAAATAAGGCTTGGACATCGGTCCGCACTTGCTGTTGTCGGGGTTGAGACACCGAAGACCGCCCCCATCCCATGCCCGCCAAGTTGTCGAGTAACATTCTGCGCCGACGTTCGGGTACAAAACACCGCAAAGGTGCGAAGTTGAAAAAACGTAGCTTTGCTCATCCATGCATATTTCGGTCTGCACCGGATCAGCCTGGGCTTTCTTAATGCAGGCTTGGAAAGCGCGGTTTTTGTCATCGTCGCACCCGCACAATGCAAGGCCTGCGATCAGGACCGCAGCCATTCTCGTAGCGGACATGCTGCTTCACCCCTTTGGGTTGCCGTTTCAGCGGGGCGTCGATGGCGGCGGCGGGAATTTATTTGCGGAGGGGCTGGGCTGGAATGGGGTGATCGGTAGTGGTCGCTTACCCTGCAGTAGCTCCAACGCGAATTGTCGTATAGCGTTCTGTTCGGCCTCGATATTGACCCAGCCCTGCGGAGCGTAAGAGTACTTTGCAAGCTCACGCTTATCGAGCGCGAAGCCCAAATGCTTTCCAATCTCAAACATCATCTCGTTGAAAGCGTCGTCGCGCCCATCAACGAAATGGCGAATAGCCTCGTTTGATGATCCCGGCGGCAAGGCCGGGCCCCCTAGGTTGTCGATGTATTTCTTGTAAGCGGTGATTACCCTATCATCGTCGTGAAATTCGGTCTGGATCACATTGAGCGCCGTGACATGATCGGGCGAAAGCGTCACCCGCCGTGTCCTCATGAGTGCGTGAAACGTATCGTATTTCCTGCGGCGCTTCTCTCGCTTTTCTTCAAAGCGAAGCGTAATCTGGACGGCTACGATCGGGCCAACGACAATAGCAACGGCTGTGACGATAAGGATTGCGACGTTGAGCCAATCCTTGAATTGCATGCACCAGAAGCCCTCGGGGCAATTCATAACGGTATATCCTTGACCTTTTCAAATTTCGCATTCACAGGACCCAGTGGCGTCTCGATTGTTATGACGCGGCCATCGGCAAAATTGGCTGGAAGCGTGAGCTTCACCGAGACCCTAGTCGGAGCAATGCCAGCGGGCGCTCCAGTGATAAGTGGGGCTCCGGCAGGGAGCACATATTCGACTACGCCTTCTAGACTGCCGTCGCGTTTGGTCTGATAGGAGCCGTCATATTGCATCGTTGCGACATCGACACCGACGAGCATTCCGTCGCCGATATAGAAAAGGCCAATGCTTTGACCCGCGACGCCCGTGAAGTAGGCGACGTAAAGCGCCTTCGCCATCTGAATTGGTTCTCCCTCCCGGGCCAAGCCTGATGCCCTTGGGGTAGCACACTAAATTGTGTGACCGTAGGCCCTCCCGCGCTAGATGCACCGATATTTTGGGTCCGAGCGAGCGCAGACGATGGGCACGCCATGGCGACGCATCTCGGTTGACCCATCCCATCGAGTTTGGCGTCCTTCGGTAGGAATGAGATTATGGGGGGACCGCGCGACGGCACTGTTCCATGATATTTGCCCCGCCGGTTTTCCGGGTTGCGTTGCGGATCGGTGCAAAATTTGGAAGGATCGACGCGAGCGCGATGGCGGTGCGCCACCGCTCCCGGTGCGCGGTGCCTGCTGTGTTCGTCATGAGTGACTGGCGGCTCGTCGTGAGTGATGGCTGGCGATGGTGGCGCGGTGGCGTGCGCCCCAGCCGAGGCTGTTTAAAGCGGAGGCAGCGGCGGCTCTATGCCGAACTTCTGGAGTTCGCGACGAGCTTTGAGCCAATCGAACAGGCGCGGCAGATCGGTCAAACGGTTGGGAGACCCCTCTCGCTCTCGCCTTTCTCTCAGATAGGTCAGATGTTCGGGGTCGTCGATCTGTTCGTGTTCGACAATGGCAAGGAGGCGATCAACGGTCTTTGGATTTTGCGCTGCCCACGTCAGGAATGCATCGTATTCCGCCTGCTCGCGCCGTTCTTCAGCCTCCAGTTTCGTCCGTTCCCGCTCGTCTTCCAGTTTCTGTTTTCGCGCCGCGAACTTCCAAGAAAATAAATCCACCACTTCCCCAACGGTGCTTATTGCTGCGATGGCGTAGAGAACCAGCAAAATGTTCAACAACCACTTTGTAGCTGTTTGGCCAATGTGGATTTCGATCTCGCTGCGAAACCAAAATGCGGCAGCGATCAACGCAGCTCCGACAAGAGCGCCGAGCAACGCTTCCCCGAGGTCCTTTCTGTCGAGGATCATTGCAGTTGCATGCCCAGATACACTATCGCGACAATTACCCATGAGAGGCAGACTAGCACGAAGATGGACTTGGCCCCGATGCCCAACCATCCGGTCTTTTCGACGCCGTAGTTCCGGGCCATCTTGGTGATGATTGTCCCAGCTACCGAAATGACGACTAGCGTGAACAGGCCATCAACTGAGTTTGGCAAAGCCATCGCTGTGTTAGTGATGAAGTAGAGCACGTACAAAACTGTACCGACCGCGAACCCTACCAACGAAATCAGGAACGCCGTGGAGTATGGTATATGCCGCGCGAAGTATTTGACCCCAACTGACGCCAGCAGCGCAAAGACCACAGTAAGCGCAGCACCGCCCACTAAAACCTGCAACATCGCCCCAGCCATTTACCACTGCCCCGCAATATATGGTTGCATAATGTTCCGTTACGGGCGCTAGGGGAAGCTTTGTGAGAGAGGTTAGTTGAGGTGGATGTCCGACGGTTGTGCCCGGTACGCCGACCGCCCCAATCTGTAGCGGCTTGCCTCCCCCGCGCGGCCCGGCGATCCTCTCCCGCATGGGTACCAAGTCACGGGAAACCATTTACGGCGCATCGATCCGCGCTGCCTCAGAACAAGCAGCGCAGGCGCGCAAGACCGCCGACCGTTTGGCCTGCGAGGCTTGGAACAAGCGGATGCTCGGCTTTCAGGGACCGGCGCAGCCTTCACCTGCGTTGGGCGATGCCCTCAATGCCGGTTACCTCTATCTCGAGGTGAAATGCCTTGGTTGCAATACGCATCAGACCGTCGCGCTTAACACCGTCAGGCGGCCGAAGGCAACGCCGATCCACGAACTGGAACGCTACATGCGGTGCAAGGATTGCTCGCGGCTTCAGGGGCGGCCGTACAAGCGGAGCCATCTGGTGGCGCTTCGGCCGACGAAGATTTCCGCCAACGATCCGGCGTCAACATGGTGGCCAGGGGAGCGAGACTGAGGCATGTGCAATCTCTATTCGATCACCACGAACCAAGAAGCGATCCGCGCGCTGTTCCGCGTCGTCAATCGCTACGTCGGCAATCTGCCACCCATGTCCGGAGTGTTCCCCGACTATCCCGCGCCCGTAATTCGCAATGCTGGCACCGAGCGGGAGTTGATACTGATGCGCTGGGGTATGCCGCCGCCGCTGCGGACCGGCGGCCCGCCCGTGACGAACATTCGCAACACGTCGTCGCCGCACTGGCGCGGCTGGCTAAAGCCGGAGAACCGATGCCTCGTGCCGTTCAATAGCTTCGCCGAATACGCGCCCGAGCCGAACGCTGAAACCAAGAAAAGGGACGTAGTCTGGTTCGCGCTCAACGATGGTCGGCCGCTTACAGCCTTCGCTGGCATTTGGACTGAGTTCAAGGGCGACCGTGGCACCAAGTCCAAGCCAATCCCCGGACCGCATTCGGTCTACGGTTTCCTGACCACCGCGCCGAACGCGGTCGTTGAGCCGATCCATCCGAAGGCTATGCCGGTAATCCTGA
>NZ_JAFCLU010000039.1 GCF_018130385.1 Bradyrhizobium sp. AUGA SZCCT0283
GCATAACTCCGCGCGTCTCACGGCAGATGAGGGGCGTTGGCCATGGTCACGAACGTGCGGTGAGATGCGATGGACGCGAGAGCTGCGACTGACGTGTGTGGCTCGAGCGTACGGCGAAGTCGTGTGGTCCTGACGCCGCGGTGCTGGCGTCAAGTTCTTGAGAAGCAAGCTTCTTGAGGACGACGGTGGCAAGAAAGCCGTTCACCGGGGAGAGCTCGAAGTAAGCCGTAAAGCCATTGCGCAGGGAAGGCCGGAATGCTCCCGCTGCCCTGTATGCTCGTGTGCACTTTTGTTTGCGCAAATCGCACGCGAGACCGCGGGTGCAGCAAGCACCCGGTCTTCCCTGCGCCCTCTGATTTCGAAGAGGGCAAACGAAGATGCAAACCTCGGGCGACCAGCGCCGCGAGAACGCGAAGTCATATTCAGTTCGTAGCCCGGATGAGCGAAGCGGCATCCGGGACCACTCTGACACCGCCCCGGATATCGCTCCGCTCATCCGGGCTACAAGCGACGAGCTGGATTGCCTCGCTTCGCGCGCAATGACACTCTTTAGCCAACCGCGCCCACCCGACAACAACCAGAGGAAATCCCATGCTCACGCTTCATCACCTCAATGACTCCCGCTCGCAGCGAGTTCTGTGGCTGCTCGAGGAGCTGGGCACGCCCTATGAGATGAAGCGCTATCAGCGCAACGCCGAGACCCGGCTCGCGCCGCCGGAGTTGAAGCAGATCCATCCGCTCGGCAAGTCGCCCGTCATCACCGACGGCGACACGACGATCGCCGAATCCGGCGCCATCGTCGATTACATCATCCGCCATTACGGCAAGGGTGCGATGATGCCGGCGCCGGGAAGCGCCGATTACGAAGCCTACAATGAGTGGCTGCATTACTCGGAAGGCTCGGCGATGCTGCCGCTGATGCTGAACCTCTACGTGTCCCGGCTGAAGGAAGCGGGCGCGCCGCTGCATCCGCGTATCGACAGCGAACTCGCCAACCATCTCGGCTATGTCGACGGCGCGCTGAGGGGGCGGGAGTTCTTTGTCGGGGCGTCGCTGACCGGGGCCGATATCCAGATGAGTTTTGTGGGCGAGATGGCAAAAGTGTTCGGGAAGCTGGAGCCCTACCCGAACCTGGCGGCCTGGCTGACGCGCATGCACGCCCGTCCGGCGTTCCAGCGGAGCATGGAAAAGGGCGGGGCCTACAGGTTTGCGTGAGGGGATGGGAACGCCTCCATCGCTCTTTCCGTCATGGCCGGGACACTTGACCCGGCCATCCTAGGCGCGGCAGGCAAGGAAGTGGATACCCGGGACAAGTCCGGGCATGACGAAGAGGGGGAGCCGGGGCGACGGTTGGGGAGGGGGGACTGGGCAGCCCCCTTCATCCCCACCATATCTGGCATAAATATCAGCCCTGTACCGCAAGTGCTTGGCCAATTCCGGGCGATGTGGTATCTCGCAGGCACTTCTTTCGACCGCCACACATAGCCGACCGTCTTGCCCCTAAGGGCTTGCGGCGGTGGAGATATTTCGCCCAATGACCTCCTCGTCCTCGAGCTCCAAGACCGCCTCCGCGCCCGACTCGTTCTTCACGGCGACGCTCGCCGAGGCCGACCCGGAAATCGCTGCCGCGATCAAGGGCGAACTCGGCCGCCAGCGGCATGAGATCGAGCTGATCGCGTCGGAAAACATCGTCAGCCGGGCCGTGCTGGAAGCGCAGGGTTCGGTGATGACGAACAAGTACGCGGAAGGCTATCCGGGCGCGCGTTACTATGGCGGCTGCGAATGGGTCGACGTCGCCGAGACGCTGGCGATCGAGCGCGCCAAGAAGCTGTTCGGCGCGCAATTCGCCAACGTGCAGCCGAACTCCGGCAGCCAGATGAACCAGGCCACGTTCCTGGCGCTGCTGCAGCCCGGCGATACCTTCATGGGCCTCGACCTCGCCGCCGGCGGTCATCTCACCCATGGCTCGCCCGTCAACATGTCCGGCAAGTGGTTCAAGGCTGCGCACTACACGGTGCGGCGCGAGGACCAGATCATCGACATGGACGAGGTCGCAAAGCTGGCCGAGCAGGTGAAGCCGAAGCTGATCATCGCCGGTGGATCGGCCTATTCGCGTGCCTGGGACTTCAAGCGCTTCCGCGAAATCGCCGACTCTGTCGGCGCTTATCTGTTGGTCGACATGGCCCATTTCGCCGGCCTCGTCGCGGGCGGCGTCCACGCCTCGCCGGTGCCGCACGCCCACGTCACCACCACCACCACGCATAAATCGCTGCGCGGCCCACGCGGCGGCCTGATCCTCTGCAACGACGAGGCGATCGCCAAGAAGCTGAATTCGGCGATCTTCCCGGGCCTGCAGGGCGGTCCGCTGATGCATGTCATCGCAGCCAAGGCCGTCGCATTCGGCGAGGCGCTGCGCCCGGATTTCAAGGTCTATGCGAAGAACGTGGTCGAAAATGCCAAGGCGCTGGCGGAAACGCTGCGCGGCCACGGCCTCGACATCGTCTCCGGCGGCACCGACAACCATCTGATGCTGGTCGACCTGCGGCCGAAGGGCCTGAAGGGCAACGTCTCCGAGAAGGCGCTGGTGCGTGCCGCGATCACCTGCAACAAGAACGGCATCCCGTTCGATCCCGAAAAGCCATTCGTCACCTCCGGCCTGCGTCTCGGCACGCCGGCAGCCACTACGCGCGGTTTCGGCGTCGCCGAATTCAAGCAGGTCGGCGGCATGATCGCCGAGGTGCTGAACGCGCTGGCGCAGTCGGAAGACGGCAAGGCGCCGCTGGTGGAAGCCGCGATCAAGGAACGCGTCAAGGCGCTCACCGACCGCTTCCCGATCTATCAGTAAAGGCTTCATTGGATGCGCTGTCCCAGCTGCAACAGTCTCGATACGCAGGTGAAGGACTCGCGTCCGACCGAGGATTCGGCCGTGATCCGGCGGCGGCGGGTGTGCATCGCCTGCAACTTCCGCTTCACGACCTTCGAGCGGGTGCAGTTGCGCGAACTGACCGTGATCAAGCGCAACGGCCGCCGGGTGCCGTTCGACCGCGACAAGCTGGTCCGCTCGCTGCAGATTTCCTTGCGCAAGCGGCCGGTCGATCCTGAGCGGGTCGAGAAGATGGTTTCCGCGATCGTGCGCGAGCTCGAAAGCGGCGGCGAGGCGGAAGTATCCTCGGAGGCGATCGGCGAGATCGTGATGGAGCATCTGCGCCAGCTCGACGACGTCGCCTATGTGCGGTTCGCCTCCGTCTATCGCAATTTCCGCGAGGCCAAGGACTTCGAGGCCGTGCTCGGCGAGCTCTCCGCCGAAGACGACGCACGGGTCGCCACGTTACGCAAATGATCTTCCGTATTCTGGAAGACCAGTACGCGCAGAAATCTAAAGAGGCCAAAGCGGCGGACCAGCGCTTCATGCAGCTTGCGCTGTCGCTCGGCCGGCGTGGGCTGGGGCGCACCTGGCCGAACCCGGCCGTCGGTGCAGTCGTGGTGAAAGACGGCATCATCATCGGCCGTGGCTGGACGCAAGCCGGTGGACGGCCGCATGCCGAGCCCGAGGCGCTGAGGCGTGCCGGGGAAGCCGCGCGCGGCGCCACGCTCTATGTGACGCTGGAGCCCTGTTCGCATTTCGGCAAATCGCCGCCGTGCGTCGATGCGGTGATCGCCTCCGGCATTGCGCGCGTGGTGTCCGCGATCGAAGACCCCAACCCTGAAGTGGCCGGGCAGGGGCACGCCAAACTCCGTGCCGCGGGGATTGCGGTCGATGTTGGCGTCGGCGGTCGGGAAGCCGCCCACGATCACGCCGGGCATTTCCGCCGCATCCGCGACAAGCGGCCCCATGTGATCCTGAAGCTCGCGGTCTCCGCCGACGACAAGATCGGCGCCGCCGGCCACAAGCCGGTCGCGATCACGGGCGAGGCGGCGAAGACACGCGTGCATCTGCTGCGCGCGCAATGCGACGCCATCCTGATCGGCATCGGCACCGTGCTGGCGGACGATCCGGTTCTGACCTGCCGCCTGCCGGGGATGGAAGCGCGGTCGCCGGTGCGGGTGGTGCTCGATCGCGCGCTGCGGCTGCCCGGCACCAGCAAGCTGGTCCATTCCGCGCGCCAGACGCCGCTCTGGGTCATGACGTCGGACTTCGCCGAAGCCCCCGCGGCCATGAAACTCGGCGCGGCCGGCGCGCAGGTGATGCGCGTTGCGGCTACCGCGCAGCCGCCGGGGCTCGATCTGCTGGCGGTGCTGCACGCGCTGTCCGACAAGGGCATCACGCGGCTGATGGTGGAAGGCGGCTCGCGGGTCGCCTCGTCCTTTGTCGCCAGCGGCCTGGTCGATGAAGTCTGGCTATTGCGCGGGCCTGAAACCATCGGGACCGACGGCATTCCCGCGCTGGACGCATTGCCGCTGTCGGCTCTCACCGGGTCGCCTGCCTTCAAGACACGTGCTAGCGAAAGCCTCGGCAAAGACACCCTTACCATCTACGAGCGTGCCTAATGTTTACCGGAATTGTCACCGACATCGGCGAGATCGCAGCCCTGACGCCAACGGCGCAGGGCCAGTTGCACCGCATGCGCATTGCCTGCCGTTACGACCAGACCACCATCGCCGACGGTGCCTCGATCGCCTGCAATGGCGTCTGCCTGACCGTGGTCGCTTCCGGCGTCGAGGGCGGCAACACCTGGTTCGATGTCGATGCCGCCGCCGAGACGCTCGGCATGACCACCGCCAAACATTGGGTCAAAGGCACCAAACTCAACCTCGAGCGTGCGCTGAAGATCGGCGACGAACTCGGCGGCCATATTGTCGCGGGGCATGCCGATGGCATTGCGACCATCGTCAAGCGCGACGATCTGCCTGACATGGCGCGGTTCGAACTGCGCACCGCGCGGGAGTTGGCGCGTTTCATCGCCGCCAAGGGCTCGGTGACGCTGGACGGCGTGTCGTTGACGGTGAACACGGTCGAGGGTGTCGTATTTTCGGTGCTGATCATCCCGCACACGCTCAACGTCACCACGCTCAGCGGCTGGCGCGCAGGCAGCGAGGTCAATGTCGAGGTCGATCTGATGGCCCGCTATGCGGCGCGGCTGTCGGAAATGAAGTGACAGGCAGACATACGGCGCTTAAAACGCGCGAATGTTGACAATTGGCGCTAATACAAATTGTCAGCGCGTGGAGATGGATTGAATAATGGCAGACGCACGGCGCGCACCGCTGAAGGATCAGACCGACATCACAGGCGCGCGCGCCCTGATCGTCGAGGCGCGATTCTATGACGACATCCAGGACGCGCTGCTGGAAGGCGCCGTTGCCGAGCTCAAGGCGGCCGGCGTGACGCACGACATCATCACGGTGCCCGGCGCGCTGGAAGTTCCGGCGGCGATCGCGATCGCGCTCGATGCTGCCGAAAAGAACGGCAAGCCTTATGATGCGGCAATCGCGCTTGGCTGCGTGGTGCGTGGCGATACCATCCATTTCGAAATCGTTTCGATCGAATCCTCGCGCGCGCTGATGGACCTGGCGGTTGCGCGAAAAGTTCCGCTCGGTAACGGCATCATCACCGTCAATACCGACGCGCAGGCCTGGGCGAGGGCGCGCGCCAGCGAGTTGAACAAGGGCGGCGACGCCGCGCGTGCGGCACTCGCGATGCTGCGGATCAAGCGCCGGCTGACAAAGGCCTGACGATGGCAGACAGCAAGAAGCCAGCGAAAAGTCCCGACAAGAAAGCCAACCGCCGTGGTGCGGCGCGGCTTGCCGCCGTGCAGGCGCTCTACCAGATGGACATCGCGGGTGCGGGAATCAACGATATTTTTGCCGAGTTCGAAAGCCACTGGCTCGGCAACGAGGTCGAAGGCGACAAATATCTGCCGGCGGAGGCTGCGTTCTTCAAGGATGTGGTGGCCGGCGTGGTGCGCGACCAGGCCAGGCTCGATCCCTTGATCGACGATGCGCTCCAGAAGGGCTGGCCGCTGAAGCGGATCGACGCGATTTTGCGCGCGGTGCTGCGGGCCGGCTCCTACGAACTGGAGCACCGCAAGGACGTGCCGGGCCGTGTGGTCGTGTCCGAATATGTCGACGTCGCGCATGCCTTCGTCGAAAAGGAAGAGACCGGCATGGTGAATGCCGTGCTCGACCAGATCGCGCGCCAGTTCCGCGCCGAAGAGTTCGCGCGTGGCTAGCGGGCTGACTGGGGCGCCCCACGTCGTAACCAGGCGGCGGCAATGGGGAGCAGGAACGTCAGCAGATAGTACAGATAGATGTCGAGCTTGTAGTAGCCGTCGGGAGGATTGAGCAGCTTCACGATGAAGACATAGTCGCAAACGATGGCAATGGCGCTCCACCCGAGGCCAAGCAGAACGGCCTCACGCAACTCATCGACGCGAACCCACTTCCACAGAACAAAGCAAGTGATCATGATGCCGAGAGGCATCACATACCATCCGATATGCGTTGGGGGCACCAGTGCGTAAAAAACGAACCCAAGCAGGTAGCCGATCAGCCAAAGCAGGAAACCCCAGCCGAACGTGTTCCTGATGAACGAGTTGCTAGTGCTCATGGGCGTCAAGTTACCGGGCGGGCAAGGAGGACATGAATTTGGAATTGTCCGCAAGCATAGTCGAGTGGCCATGAGTTTACGATCAAATCAAAATTTCCGGTGTTATTTGTTCAGCCCCAAGTTCGCCAAGATGGTACGATTAGGCATGCGCACTTCGGCTTCAGGATACTAGCAATGGCCGTCTCCGGCGAGGACGCGCTGATCGCGCGCTATTTCCGGCCGATCGCGACCGACCCGGGCGCGTTTCATCTCGACGACGACGCCGCGGTGTTGAGGCCTGATGGCAACGACATCGTGGTGACGACGGACGCCATCATCGAAGGCGTGCATTTCCTGTCCGATGACCCGCCCGACACCGTCGCGCGCAAGGCGCTGCGGGTGAACCTCAGCGATCTCGCAGCGAAAGGGGCAATGCCCGCCGGCTTCGTGCTGACGCTGGCGTTGCGCAACGCCGACGAGGCCTGGCTGAAACCGTTCGCGACGGCGCTGGGCGAGGATGCCGCGCAGTTCGCCTGTCCGCTGCTGGGCGGTGATACGGTGTCGACGCCCGGACCGCTGATGGTCTCGGTCACTGCGTTCGGCCGGGTGCCGCCGGGCAAGATGATTCATCGCAGCGGGGCAAAGGCCGGCGAGCGCGTGATGGTGACGGGCACGATCGGCGACGCCGCGCTGGGGCTTGCCATCTTGCGCGGCGGGAAGGTGCATGCCGCCGCATCCGACAAGGCCACGCGTGAGGCGCTGATCGGACGCTATCGCGTGCCGCAGCCGCGCGTGGCCATGGCGGAGATCGTTCGCGGCCATGCCAGCGCGGCGATGGACGTGTCGGATGGCCTTGCCGGCGACCTCGCCAAGCTCTGCGGGGTGTCCGGCGTATCCGCGGTGATCGATCTGGTGTCGATCCCGCTGTCCGATGCGGCGCAGGATCTGGTGTCGCGTGGCATCGTCGGACTGGAGACGTTGATCGCCGGCGGCGATGATTACGAGATCCTGTGCACGCTGCCGGAGGATTGTGTCGAGGCGTTTGCGCAAGCTGCGCGGGATGCCGGCGTCGCCGTGAGTTCCATCGGAACGGTGGTCGCGGGAAGCGCGGATCCGAAGTTCATCGACGGGCAGGGCAGGGAAATCGCGCTGGAACGGCTGTCTTACAGCCATTTCTGAAGGTGGCCTCGTTAACCCCGCGGCCTTTATTTCCCGCCAGCCATTGCAATTTCGCGGAAAACCTATAGGTGTATTGCCATTCGATTACCGTCGTGCCTTTTCGAACGCGCTCCTTAAGGGGCTTCTTCCAGAGACATCGTCGAGAACGGATTTGAATCCGCGCGATCGCCGTGCGGAATGAAAGCCTATGTGCTTTGGAGAATAGAAAATGGCTACGGGAACAGTGAAGTGGTTCAACGGTCAAAAGGGTTTCGGTTTCATTGAGCCGAGCGATGGCAGCAAGGATGTGTTCGTGCACATCTCGGCCGTCGAGCGTGCGGGCCTCGGCGGTTTGGCCGAAGGTCAGAAGGTTCAGTTCGAACTCAAGACCGACAAAATGCGGGGCAAGGTGAGCGCGGAAAACCTGTCGCTCGTCTAAGGCCTCGAAACGGTCGTTTCACGGATGTACTGGAATGGCTAGTGAGCCCGCTCGATCCGGACAGGATTGGGCGGGTTCTTGTATTTTGGGCCCAGGGTCAGCACCCGCCGCCGCGCGGGCGAGAATCTGGCTGGCCCGGTTACCGGTGAATCCTTTCAAAAATCGACGGATTCTGGCCTCCGCGGCGTTGCGCCGGGGAGACGATTTTGGCATGGTCCCGCCGATTTGAGGCCACCCTTTTGGGCAGGGAAGGCTTCCATAATTTGCGCCGGCCGCGCTCGCGGGATGGCGTGGGGCGGAAAACCAGCATCTGAGGCAACTTCTATGACAGCATTATGGGTGATTGTGCTCTGCGGAGCGCTTTCGATCGTTTACGCCATCTGGGCGACGTCTTCCGTTCTGAAATCGGATGCCGGCAACCCGCGCATGCAGGAGATCGCGGCTGCGGTCGCCGAAGGCGCGCAGGCTTATCTCAAGCGCCAGTACATGACGATCGGCATGGTCGGCATCGTGATTTTCGCCCTTCTGGCCTACTTCCTCGGCATGCTGGTTGCGATCGGTTTCCTGATCGGTGCGGTGCTGTCGGGTGCGGCCGGCTTCATCGGCATGAACGTCTCGGTTCGCGCCAACGTGCGAACCGCCCAGGCCGCGACCACCTCGCTGGCGGGCGGCCTCGAGCTTGCCTTCAAGGCGGGTGCGATCACCGGTCTTCTCGTTGCTGGTCTCGCACTGCTCGGCGTTACCATCTATTTCGCCTATCTCACGCAGTTCATGGGCCTGAAGGCCAACGACCGTGTCGTGGTTGACGCGCTGGTGGCGCTCGGCTTCGGTGCCTCGCTGATCTCGATCTTCGCCCGTCTCGGCGGCGGCATCTTCACCAAGGGCGCTGACGTCGGCGGCGACCTCGTCGGCAAGGTCGAAGCCGGCATTCCCGAGGACGATCCGCGCAATCCGGCGACCATCGCCGATAACGTCGGCGACAACGTCGGCGACTGCGCCGGCATGGCGGCCGACCTGTTCGAGACCTACGCGGTGACCGCGGTCGCCACCATGGTGCTCGCCGCGATCTTCTTCGCGACCTCGCCACTGTTGGTGCCGATGATGACCTTGCCGCTCGCCATTGGCGGCGTCTGCATCATCACCTCGATCATCGGAACCTTCTTCGTCAAGCTCGGCGCCAGCCAGTCCATCATGGGCGCGCTGTACAAGGGCCTGATCGCAACCGGCGTCCTGTCGCTGCTCGGCGTTGCCGCCGTCATCAACTGGCTGATCGGTTTCGGTTCGCTCGCGGGGGTGAAATACACTGGCATGGCGCTGTTCGAATGCGGCGTCGTCGGCCTCGCTGTCACCGGCCTGATCATCTGGATCACCGAATACTATACGGGCACCGAGTATCGGCCAGTGAAGTCGATCGCCGCTTCGTCGGTTACCGGCCACGGCACCAACGTGATCCAAGGGCTGGCGATCTCGATGGAATCGACCGCGATGCCCGCGCTCGTCATCATCGCCGGCATCCTCATCACCTACAGCCTTGCCGGCCTGTTCGGCATCGCGATTGCAACCACGACGATGCTGGCGCTGGCCGGCATGATCGTGGCCCTCGACGCCTTCGGTCCGGTTACCGACAATGCCGGCGGCATTGCCGAAATGGCCGGCCTGCCGAAGGAAGTCCGCAAGTCGACCGACGCGCTCGACGCGGTCGGCAACACCACCAAGGCGGTCACCAAGGGCTACGCGATCGGCTCCGCCGGTCTCGGCGCGCTGGTGCTGTTCGCGGCCTACAATGAAGACCTCAAGTTCTTCATCGCCAACTCCGCCAAGCATCCGTACTTCCAGGGCGTGCTGCCCGACTTCTCGCTCAACAACCCCTACGTGGTGGTCGGCCTGCTGTTCGGCGGCCTGCTGCCGTATCTGTTCGGCGCGATGGGCATGACGGCGGTCGGCCGTGCGGCCGGCGCCATCGTCGAGGAAGTGCGGCGCCAGTTCCGCGAGAAGCCCGGCATCATGCAGGGCACCGACAAGCCGGACTACGGCAAGGCCGTCGACCTGCTGACCAAGGCGGCGATCAAGGAAATGATCATCCCGTCGCTGCTGCCGGTGCTGTCGCCGATCTTCGTCTACTTCGTGATCTACGCCATCGCGGGCGGCGGCGCGGCCGGCAAGTCCGCGGCGTTCTCGGCCGTCGGCGCCATGCTGCTCGGCGTGATCGTGACCGGCCTGTTCGTCGCGATCTCGATGACCTCGGGCGGCGGCGCCTGGGACAACGCCAAGAAGTACATTGAGGATGGTCACTACGGCGGCAAGGGCTCCGACGCGCACAAGGCGGCCGTGACCGGCGACACCGTCGGCGATCCCTACAAGGATACGGCGGGTCCCGCCGTCAACCCGATGATCAAGATCACCAACATCGTGGCGCTGTTGCTGCTGGCGATCCTGGCGCACTGAGCGGCGTAACGTCGATCAAAATGAAAACCCCGCGGTGCGAGCCGCGGGGTTTTTGCTTGGCATTGCGATCAGGCGATCAGCCTGCGTCCATCTGCAGGCCTTCGCGCTTGATGATATCGCCGAACTTCGCGGTCTCCGCCTGGATGAAGTCGGAATACTGCTGCGGCGTGCCGTGATCGGTGCGCGCGCCGATCTTGTTCATGCTTTCCTTGATGTCCTCGCGCTCCAGGAACACCTTGATTTCCTTGTTGAGCGTGTCGACCACAGGAGCGGGCGCGCTCTTCGGCAGGAAGATGCCGAACCAGGACGACACATCGAACTTCGCGAGTTCCGGCGCGCTCTCGCGCATGGTCGGAACGTTGGGCGCCAGCGCGGCGCGCTCCGGCGTGGTCACCGCCAGGGCATTGAGTTTGCCGTCCAGAACCTGCGGCAGCGTCGGATAGAGATTGTCGAACAGGACCTGGATATCGCCGGCAAGCGCAGCCTGCAGCGCCGGCCCGGCGCCGCGGAACGGCACATGCACCATCTTGAGCCCGGTCAATTGCAGGAACCAGGCGCCGGTAAGGTGGGGGCTCTGCCCGATGCCGGACGAGCCATAGGTGAGCTTGTCCGGATTGGCCTTGATATAGGCGATCAGGTCCGCGATCGACTTGATCGGCACCGACGGATGCGCCGATACGATGTTTGGAATCCGGATCAGGTTGGAAACCGGCTGCAGCTGATCCGCCTTGTAGGGCATGTTGCGGAAAATGCTGTAGGCGATCGCGTTGGGGCCGGGATTGCCGACCAGGATGGTGTGTCCGTCACCCTTGCTGCGCACGGCTTCGGCGGTGCCGATGGTGCCACCACCGCCGGAGCGGTTCTCCACGACCGCGGACTGGCCCCATGCCTTCTGCAGATGTGCGGCCAGCAACCGTCCCATCACATCGGTGGTGCCTCCTGGTGCCGCCGGCACGATCAGGCGGACGGTCTCCGTCGGCCGCCAGTCGGCGCCGAGACTCGCGCGCGGCAATATGGCTGCTGCCGAAACGGCTGCGGCGCCGGTCAACACGCGGCGGCGAGAAAGAATTCTAAAGGTCACAAGTTCACTCCCTGCTTGGTGGTTGCTTGCAGGGACCGTAGGCAGCTCGCGCCCGCAGGGCAAGCGGGCGACTTGGCGCAGGATTTCCGCGTCGCGGAACGGAGTGAACCAGAACTTGACCGGGCGCTAGTTGAAGCTGAGCAGCTTGAACAGCGGCGTCAGGTAGCTGAGTTCCTGGCCGGAAGTCGGCGTGGTGCGGCTGATGAAGTCGAAGATCTTGCCGTCCTGCAATCCGTAATTGGCGAGCCGCTGCACTTGGCGGTTCTTGTCGAAATAGATCGCGATCACGCGCTGGTCGACGACCTGCTGATTCATGAACGCGACTTTGCGCTCGGAGCGCTGCGAGATGTAATAAAATACCTCGCCGTTCAGGGTCGCTACCGTCGACGGCGTTCCCATCACGATCAGCACCTGATCCTGGCTGGCGCCGATCGGGATCTGCTCCAGCGCGTTGGGCGGCAGGATATAGCCCTTCTGGAACTGTTCGCCGGTGCACCCGGCAAGCGCCGCACAGACCAATGCCACGGCCGCGGCCGCGCGGAAGCCGCGCTGGCGCGCAGTCAGGCGGCGCGGCAAGGGCACGCAGGTGCTCAGGTGGCTCATCTCGGTCATCTCAGGAATTAGCCCGTCCTCTTGCATCGCGCGGTGCGTTGACGTACCGGGCAGCACGCTGGATTGCAACACGCGTGGCCCGGGAGGGCTCGCTTGCGGAACCCACAATGCTTTGGCCATTCAATCACTTCAGGAAACCCCGGACGCCGTCGCGCGGCACCATCGAGGCCATCTATGGCATGATCGTGACGCAGGCGCGAGAACCGTTGTTTTATCGGGACTTTGGGGTTCCGGACACGGTTAACGGCCGTTTTGACCTGCTTCTGCTGCATTTGTGGCTGTTGTTGCGGCGACTGAAGTCGGCGGAGGGCGGTGCGGCCCTGTCGCAGGGGCTGTTCGACCATTTTTGCAACGATATGGACGATAATCTGCGCGAGATGGGGGTCGGCGACCTCACGGTGCCGAAGCGCATGCAGGCCTTCGGGGAAGCCTTCTATGGCCGGACGGCGGCCTATGACTTTGCGCTGACGGAGGGCCGCGAGGCACTGGCGCAGGCGATGTGCAAGAATATCCTGAACGGCGAGAACATCGAAAAGGCCCACCTGCTTGCAGCCTATGCCGAGGCGGCGATAGCCGCTCTCGACCGCCTCGACGAGGCGGCGCTGGTGAGCGGTTCGGCCAGGTTTCCTTTGCCGGAGAAGGCAGGCGCGCAGCAATGAGCAAGACTGGCATGACAGACAAGCCCGACCCGTGGCGCGTCCCCGTCGCGGTGGCGCAGATTCCGGAGACGGGCCTGCATCGCGACATCGAAGCCGACCAGGCCATCCGCAAAGCGGTGGCCGATGTCGGGGGCTTGCGTGAGGTGCTTTCGGTGCAGGCCTCGTTCGACGTCACGCCAGAGCGCGGCGGCCGCTTTCACGTAGCCGGCCACGTGCGCGCGCGGATCGGACAGACCTGCGTGGTGACGCTGGAGGAGATCGAGAACGATATAGACGAGCCGATCGACCTGACCTTTGCGCCGCCCGAGCAAATCTCGCAGATGGCCGCGCTGGTCGATGAGGCCGAGGAAGGCGACGAGGAGACGCCCGATCCGCCCGAGCCGATCGAGCACGGAACGATCGATCTTGGCCGGGTCGCCACCGACGCATTGTATCTCGCGGTCGATCCATATCCGCGCAAACCCGGCGCCGTATTTGAACCGGTGGTTGAAGCCGCCGATCCCGAGGATCACCCGTTCGCGGCGCTCAAGGCGTTGAAGGCAGAATCGAAAAAATCGGGCAGCAGGAAGCCCAAGGGCAAGTAGCCGGCAGTTAAAGTGGCCGGCGAAGCTGCCATCGGTTGGAGGCAGTTGTGACGTATCGCCGAGAATGTACCGTAAGATATTGAATTATATCAGGATATCCTGTATTCTTGATTTCGGGCCACAGCGCTTGCCTTTCGCCAAAAGAGCGTGGTCAAGAGGTTGTGTCGGGACGGGGACACGCTATTGTCGCGGCCCGGCGGGGGCGTGGTATTGCGCTTTGCCGAGCATCGCTTTGGCGGTGCCATTCCAGTGCGCGGCCGGGCTCTACGAGGGCCGCAAGAGATCAGGTTTCCGGGACGTTCATGCCGCAAAAGGTTCGAATCGCGCTTGACGCCATGGGTGGCGATGTCGGCGCATCGGTCGTCATTCCCGGCGCCGCCATCTCTTTGAAACGGCATCCCGACAGCGAATTTCTGCTCTATGGCGACAGCAAGCTGATCGACGAGCAGCTTGCCAAATATCCGGCGCTGAAAAAGGCCTCGCACGTGGTCCATACCGACGTCACCGTCAGCATGCACGACAAGCCGAGCCAGGCGCTGCGCCGCGGCCGCAAGAACTCGTCGATGTGGCTTGCGATCGACGCGGTAAAGAAGGGCGAGGCCGACGCGGTGGTTTCCGCCGGCAATACCGGCGCGCTGATGGCGATGGCGCGTTTCCATCTGCACACCATGCCCGGCATCGACCGGCCGGCCATTGCCGGCGTATGGCCGACGGCGCGCGGCGATTCCGTCGTCCTCGATCTCGGCGCCAGCATCGGCGGCGACGCGCATCATCTGGTGTCGCTCGCGATCATGGGCAGTGCGATGGCGAGCGTGCTGTTCGGCCTGAAGCGTCCGACCGTGGGATTGCTCAATATCGGGGTCGAAGAGGTCAAGGGCGGCGAGGAGATTCGCAAGGCGTCGGAACAACTCCGTGCGATGAACCTGCCCGAACTCGACTATATCGGCTTCGTGGAGGGCGACGGGATCGGCGCCGGCGCGGCTGACGTCATCGTATCGGAAGGTTTCAGCGGCAACATTGCGTTGAAGGCCGCCGAAGGCACCGCGCGCCAGATGGCGGATTTTCTGCGCAATGCGATGGCGAGCAGCTGGCAATCCAAGATCGGCTATCTGTTCGCCCGCAGCGCCTTCAAGACGCTCCGTGACAAGCTCGACCCGAACAAATCCAATGGTGGTGTTTTGCTCGGATTGAAAGGTGTGGTTGTCAAAAGCCATGGCGGAACCAATGCCGAAGGCTTTGCCTACGCAGTCGATGTTGGCTATGAGATGGTCCGCTGCGATCTCCTCACCAAGATCAGTGCGCTGGTACAGGCGCAGATCGCGCAGGAGGTTGTGTCGTGACTGCAATACGTTCGGTCGTGCTCGGCTGCGGCTCATATTTGCCGGAGCGGATTCTGACCAATGCCGAATTGGCGACCCGCATTGATACGTCCGACGAGTGGATCGTGCAGCGCACCGGCATCCGCGAGCGCCACGTTGCCGCCGAGGGCGAGTTCACCTCGCATCTGGCGATCAAGGCTGCGCGCGCGGCGCTGCATCATGCGAGGCTCGATGCCCAAGCGATCGACCTGATCGTGCTGGCGACTTCGACGCCGGACAACACCTTTCCGGCCACCGCGGTCGCGGTGCAGGACGGCCTTGGCATCAACCACGGCGCTGCCTTCGACCTGCAGGCGGTCTGCTCCGGCTTCGTCTTTGCGCTGGCGACCGCGGACAATTTCCTGCGCACGGGCACTTACAAGCGCGCGCTGGTGATCGGCGCCGAGACGTTTTCGCGGATTCTGGACTGGAACGACCGCGGCACCTGCGTGCTGTTCGGCGATGGCGCTGGCGCGGTCGTGCTGGAGGCGCAGACGGAGCCGGGCAAATCGAGCGACCGCGGCGTGCTGACGACGCATTTGCGTTCCGACGGCCGCCACAAGTCGAAGCTCTATGTCGACGGCGGTCCGTCATCAACCCAGACCGTTGGCCTTTTGCGGATGGAAGGCCGCGAGGTGTTCAAGCACGCGGTCGGCATGATCACCGACGTGATCGTGGATGCCTTCAACGCCACCGGTCTGACGGCCGACGACATCGACTGGTTCATTCCGCACCAGGCCAACAAACGAATCATCGATGCTTCGGCCAACAAGCTTCATATTGCACCGCAGAAGGTGGTGTTGACCGTCGACCTGCATGGCAATACATCGGCCGCATCGATTCCGCTGGCGCTGGCGGTCGCGGTCAAGGACGGACGCGTCAAGAAGGGCGATCTGCTGCTGTTTGAAGCCATGGGCGGCGGCTTCACCTGGGGTTCCGCGCTCGTGCGCTGGTAGGCGCGGCGTCGAACGATCGATTAAAATTATAGCCTTGTTTCATGCTTCTGCATGATGGTCACTGTTGACCATTGCGTGCTAACCTCATAATTTCAGAGAATAAATTGTTCGCCGAGAGTGCGGGGCAGGCGATGACCGGGACCGGAAAAACAGTCACACGCGTCGATTTGTGCGAGGCCGTCTACCAGAAGGTGGGCCTGTCGCGAACGGAATCGTCGGCGTTTGTCGAGCTCGTTTTGAAAGAGATCACTGATTGCCTGGAGAAGGGGGAGACGGTGAAGCTGTCGTCATTCGGCTCCTTCATGGTGCGCAAGAAGGGTCAGCGTATCGGACGTAACCCGAAGACCGGTACAGAAGTGCCGATCTCGCCGCGTCGTGTGATGGTGTTCAAGCCGTCGGCTATTCTGAAGCAGCGGATCAACGGCCACGCGCCCGGCAACGGCGAAAGCAAGGCTGACTAGACAACACGCGTAGCACGACCGCGTACCGTGTAGCGTACATCGTCTTCACACTCCATGTGAGTTGAGAGGAGTTGGCCTTTGGACAAGGCGCCGGACGCGTTCCGCACCATCAGCGAAGTCGCTGAAGAACTCGATATTCCCCAGCACGTGCTGCGGTTCTGGGAGACGCGGTTCGCCCAGATCAAGCCGATGAAGCGGAGCGGAGGGCGGCGTTACTACCGCCCCGACGACGTCGACCTGCTCAAGGGTATCCGCCGGCTGCTCTACGGCGAGGGCTACACCATCCGCGGCGTGCAGCGGATCCTCAAAGAGCACGGCATCAAATCGGTGCAGGGCCTTGCCGACCAGACTTCCGCCGTCACCTTCGGCGCCGTCGAGGAGGCGATCGGCCTCAGCCTGCAGGAGCCCGAGGAGGGCGAGACACCGACCGTCAATGCCGACGACGAGGATTACGAGACCGAAGAAAAAGAAATCGACTACCGCTTTGTCGATACCGACGACGACGGCATCTTGCTGCCGTTCGCCAAGGCCAAGCCCGGGCCCTCGGACGCCGATCGCGAACGCCTCGAACGGGTGCTGCAGGATCTGGTTGCCTGCCGGCAATTGCTGGACAACGCGCTGAAGGACGGCTGAGCGGGTGGGTGGAACTGGCCGGCTGCCGGCTTCAAAGAGGCCGCTCGCGCGCCTTGCGCCGGGCGCTGATCGCAGCTAATGGAACGGCATCGGAGCGTGGCGCAGCCCGGTTAGCGCACTAGTCTGGGAGACTAGGGGTCGGAGGTTCAAATCCTCTCGCTCCGACCAAAATAAGATTTGAAGTCAATTGCTTATTGCCCTTTTTGCGGATGTCCAATTTGGGCGTCCGGGCGTTGTCAGCAACGTGCAAGCACGATCTCCACAGGGCGCGCCGCGGCCGCCGGCGCCCAGCACGCCGGCCCACCCAGCAACGCGTGGTGCGGAGGCGATTAACGGAAGCACAATTCCAGCAGGCTAGGCTTGCTCCGGACCAATTCCGATCCACCGCAAGGAGGCGTTATGGAGACGCTCCTCGGCCTCGTGGTCATGGCCGGCGTTCCGGCCTATTTTGTCGTCCAGCCAGCAACGCTGTGGCGATGGCCCGGCGGCTGGCGCATTGCTGCGCTGGCGCCTCTGCTGCTCACCGTGCCCGCGCTTGTTTTCAGCCTGTTCTCCCTGCACGACGGCTCGAACCTGTGGCCGCTCACGCTGATTTTCGCCGCGGCCGTCGGCACGCTCTATTTGGGCGCGCTGTGGTTCGCGCGCCGGTGGCTCTACGCGTAACCTGCCTGTTCGATAGCATCGGCTATTTCAGCCGTGGTCTCCGTCGCTAGATGCCGAGCGCCCAGACGGCAACGATGGCCCCAAGCACATGCTATTGCGCGCTTCGGCGATTTCCGAAAGCTTCTTGGTGCGCCGGCCGCGAAGGGTACCGCAGCGTCGTCACCTTGTCGGTGTGGGTCAGCGCGCCCTGAATTGCCACCAGCGCGGCGCCGCCTTCGGTAGCACCGCCGGCGCGGGCGTCCATATTCCAGACCGCATCCGGAATGCCGGCCGCACGCGCGATGTCGCGAAACCAGTTGCCGTAGCTGCGCGCGCGGACCGGCAGGCCATGCTCGCCCTTGACGATCGTGCCTGGCGACGCAGCTCGCGGGCCTTGACGCCGCGCGCTAGGAAGTCTCGGAAGTGCGCGATGTAGCCGTTCTGCGAAATTCGTTGCCCGATGTTCCTGAAGATGGATGCAAGTTCGCAATCCGCCGACACCATTTAAATTGATTTTTATTCCGTGCGTTTTGACAGGCATACGAGCCAGCGGCATCAAACGTATTTGACTGATCGTGAAGCCGTTTCAGCTTTCGGAGGCGGCCGCGCGTGTGCATATGTCAGCGTGATGTCAATGATAGCGGAGCAAATACGATGCGAGCGATTATTGCCTTCAGCCTACTGATCACCTTGTGCGCTTCTGCCAACACCGCGGCGGCGGCGCATCGCTCCAAACCGCGCGAGGGTCACTTACGCCCGATCCAACGTGTCACCGCTCCCTCGCCGCGATTAGCGGTTCCCGGATGGACCGACGAAGAGACCCGGCAGTGGTTGTATAATGGCAGCGCCTCCGCTCGCTTTTGACAGATAGTCGCCAACCTCTGCCTAACACCGGCCGATCAGTGTTTAGGGCGTGAACTCATAAAATAGATGGGCGTTGGCGGACGTCCGCTAGATGCCGAGCGCCCAGACGGCCACGATGGCCGCAAGCACAGCTACGCCGCTGATGGTCCAGCCGGTCAGGTAAGCCGCACCATCGGTTTCCGGTCGATCGACCATGCTATCGCGCCACTGGCTCACGGCGGTCTCCTTTGGATCGATACTGCCTCTGGTCAGTAGGTCGTTGGGCGGAGGTCAAAGGTTCAACGCGCGCGGGAGTCGCGCCCTGTGGCCGATTCCCGGCCCGAGCTGGAGCCCAGGCGTCGCTCTAACCCGCCTCGGCTTGCGGTCGCCAAATCCTCGTCCATGTCTGCGTCAGGGCACGCGCCATCGACTTGCCCGCTCTGATCGACGGCGCTTCGACAAATCGATATGACAGCGCGGCGAGGCCAACCGCGACGATCACGGACGTCACCGTCACGACCAGATTCCCCCAGATATGGGTCGGCAAGATCGGGCGACACATAATGGCGAGCAAGGCGCAGACGTAGAAGATCGGCCAGTGCACCAGGTAGAGGCTGTAGGAGATTCGTCCGAGGAACCGCAACGGCGCGACCGTCGTCCACTGCAGCAGCTCGCGCGATGCCGCCACCGAGCCTATCATCAGCGCCGCTGCGATCGCTGACGGGATCACGATGCCGACCGCATAGAATTCGCTGTTGGTGGCGGCCATCGCGAGGCCGATCAGGCCGACGACGAACGTGATTGCGGCAAGCCGCCGCCGTCCCGCCAGCAACGTGCCAATCTCCTTGGCGAGAAAGTAGCCGCAATAGAACCACAACAGCGTGTGATAAAGGCTGATTGCGAGCAGCGTCGCGATCGCGACGAACAGCGCCCAGCGCCACTGCGGCACGATTCTGACGTGCGCAGCGACGACAAATGGCAGCATCAGGGCGCCCAGCAGTTCCGTAAAGAGCGTCCATGTCGGACCGTTCACCTTGAAGGAGCTGAGGAGCAGGTTATCCCACAGCGCATCCCAGGTCGGCTGCGGCCAGAACATGCGCTGGAAGCCCGGCATCAAGCCGGACGGTGCGGGATCGATACGGAAGAGCCGCTCGCAGGCGAAGGTGAACAGCACCACGACCACGAAGGGTGGGAGCAATCGGAACAGCCGCCGTACCAGGTAGGCCACGAATGCGCCGTCGCGCTCCAACCCGCGACCGAGCACGTAGCCGCTCAGCACGAAAAAGAAGATTACCGCCGCCGCCGAATTGAACGCAAACAGCAGCGCGTCCATGACAATAAGGCGCGCATTGTCAGCGAACACGCTCATTCCGTGGTGCAGGCACACCAGCAGCGCCGCGAGGCCCCGCAAGCTCTCCAGCCGCGGATCGAACGAGGACATATTCGGTGAGGCGTCCGTCGGCGCGACCGGTGGGAAAGTCATCGATGGAGCGCGGCCGAAACCGCGCGATCCCGGGACATCGCGACCCGATTTGGTGAGTTTACGCAGGCTTTTCGAGCCGTAGCGCCAAACTTGCGCGCAACGTTGCGAACGCCGTACGACGAAGCCACAAAGTTGGCAGCATCCTCAACCATGCGAGTCCCCGATTCATTGAGAACCCACAAATAGTGCGCGACTGTGAAAGGAGTATTGATCTCGCCATGCAACTTCACGGCAGTCGGATCAACGCTCTCGCATTTTTAGGGGATTTTTAAGTATCTTCAATGACCGGCTGTGGGGCGGGATCGTGCTGCGATCCAACAAGGCCGGTCATTGAATCGCTGCGCGGTCCAGAATTCTGCTTCGCGCCGACCATTCGTTGAATGATTTTGATGGCGGCTTTGAGCGCCGCTAGATCCCGAGAAACCAAACGGCAAGGACAGTCCCGAGAACGGCCGCGCCGCGCCGCCGGCCCGGTAAGTTCGCCTTAACCCCACCCACGCATCGATCCGCGATTAACGTTCCCGGCATACTCTGGGTGTTATAGATATCCCGATACAACCGTTATTGGGCGTTGAGCCATGAATCTCTTGATGCGTGCGGCCTTTGTTTTGGGTGGCATTTTTCTGGGCGTAAACCTGATCAACTACTTCGTCCTCGGCCACACCGGGGACTACCTGCCGGGCGGACAACGTATGGGCGAATGGAAAGAGGCCAAGATACGCGAAGCCTGTTATCCCGCGCTTGAAAGCCCCGAGCGCGATGAGTTGCTGCCAAAGCTCACGAGCAACGAACATCGTGTCGACTGGCGAGACCTCAACCGGGCGAAAGAGATGACGGCGGCGCTGAACTGCTATCTCGTCACCCATCCGAACGCAATCTGCGAGCGGAACAATCGCGCCTACATCATCGATTACATCAACCGCTATTTCGCGACGTTCGATGAAATGATGAATACCGCCAAGCGATATGGCGAATCCGAGATGTCCACGGTCAGGAATCTCTGGGACAGCCCTCGCAACCGGGCGATCAACGCGGCCTTGATGCAGGTCACCGGCAATGGCCGCCTGATCAAGGCTGATTTCGGCTGGACCGTCCCAGCGGCAATGAAGCCGTTGCTCGACCGGTACAAGGGCACGACCGACAACTGTCCCAGGGCCTAGCAGCGGGAGCTTGAAAATTGATCCGTCAGCTTCTCACCCTTATCCTGGCTTTCGTCGGCGGCTTCCTCATGGTCGGCGCGTGGATCTGGGCGCCGCAAATATCGAGCGCGATGTCAAGTTTCGTCTCGGTCGGGCCCAGTGTTTCGTTGTTCGCCGACGCCAATCGCCTCGGCCGGCCGGAGGTCGCGCCGGTCGTGCGGAGCTGCATTTTCCGCGTAGTGGACGTCGGTCCGGACGCGACGAAGATGGAGCCAAGTGCTGCATATTTCATCCTGAAGGCCGGCAGCATGCAGGCGAGCGTTGCCGCCCTGGCTGGCAAGCCAGATGATCCGAGATCCGGATTCCGGACGGTTCTTTCGGCTATCAAATGGGGAGAGTTGGCGAGCTGCATTTATGCGCAGGACGATCGCGAACTCTGCGACCCCGATAACCGTGCGGCGATGGTCGAGGCCACCACGAAGTTCTTTGCTTTCGCAAAGCAGGCGGAAGCGTCCAAGTCGCCGATCGCAGGTGGCGACGCAAGCGTCATCGAAAATTTCAGCGATAAATTGTTGAACGCACTCAAGAACCACCGGCGCTATGGCACGCTTGTTGCTGCTGATTTCGGCAGCTTCACCGCGCCCGAGATCATGCGGATCATGCGTGAGGAGAAAGAGACCCGCGATATCTGCAAGCGTTGACGTCCGGGCGATGAAATATTGCGAGCTGCGAGCGCCGGGCCCGTTTTGATCGACAACCGGTTCACGCGGCGTTTCCGATACGGCGCTGCTGACCCGCATCATGAACGAGGTGCCGCGGGTCGTCGGCGTCAAGCAGAGCGCGGGCGATCTGAAACTGTTCGCCAGCTATGCCGGCGTGCACGCGCGACGCGCAGTCGCTGCAGGGCAGCCAACGATATTCTCTCGCGCACCGATGCCGGAAGCTTCGCCCGTGCAGCAGGCCGCCATCCGGAAAAGCGCTGGAAGGATTGGGCGCGCTGGGTAGCTCTCGCGAGGCGGCCGTAAATTCCGCCGCACGAAAACGTCCGCGAGACTTCGAACCCGCCTTTCGCACGGGCGGCTTTACCGGCAGTCGCGAGCTGTTACTGTGCCTGTTGGCACGGGCTCCGTTTCCATGAGGGCTCCAACTCAAAAAAGCCGAGGTAGCGATCTCAATGAAGGATTTTGCCGGAAAGTTTGCCGTGATCACCGGAGGCGGCACGGGCATGGGCCGCGAACTCGCGCGCCAGCTCGTGGCCGAAGGCTGCAATGTCGCGATGTGCGACGTTTCCCCGGAGGCGATGGCCGAGACCAAGCGGCTGTGCGAGGCGGAAAAGTTGCCGCAGGGGCTGCGCGTCACCACGCATGTCGCCGACGTCTCGATCGAGAACCATCTCCAGCGTTTTCGCGATGAGCTGATCGAACAGCAGGCGACCGACAATATCCATCTGTTGTTCAACAATGCCGGCATTGGCGGCGGCGGCAGCCTGTTCACCAACACGCGCGAGCAGTGGGAGCGCACCTTCAACATCTGCTGGGGCGGCGTTTATCTCGGCGTCCGCACCTTCCTGCCGTTGATGATGAAGGCGGACGAGGCCCACATCGTCAACACATCGAGCGTCAATGGCTTCTGGGCGTCCGTGGGATTGGGTGCGTCGCACACCGCCTACAGCGCCGCCAAGTTCGCGGTGAAAGGGTTTACCGAAGCGCTGATGACGGACCTGCGGCTCAACGCGCCGCACATCAAATGCTCTGTCGTGATGCCCGGGCATATCGGCACCTCGATCGTTTCCAATTCGCGCAAGATCCAAAGCGGATCGGAATCCGAAGAACTGAGCCCGAATGAAATCCTGGCCACGCGGCAGCGCCTGAAGGGCATGGGCATCGATACCGCGCCGATGTCGGACGATGACATCCAGAAGATCGCACTCGACCGCGCGCGCACCTTCCGCGACGAGGCGCCGACCACGGCGGCGGCCGCAGCAAAGATCATCCTCGACGGCGTCAAGGCCGAGCGCTGGCGCATTCTCGTCGGCGACGACGCCCACAAGCTCGACGAGCGGGTGCGGCAGACCCCGGAAAAGGCCTACACGCCGGAGTTCTACAAGAGCTTTACGGAAGAGGTCGGCTGGCGGCTCGGATAGAGTCTCGCGGTTCTGATTTTTGAATCAGAACCGCGGCTCCTCTTTGTTGACGCGTTTTCTCGCGAGGCCTTGCCGAAAGCGCGATTGCCTTATCCGCGCACAACGCGCTGGCGCGAGCCCGGACGATAGGCGAGGCGGTGGTGGCCTGGGCAATAGGGCATGCCTTCCACCGGCGTGTTGCCGCAAAAGCAAAAATCCTCGGCGCCGGGCGTGCTGATCGGCCAACGGCACCGTTTGTTGCTGAGTTCGAATAGCGAGCAGCGGCGTTCGCTTGCGATCGGCTCCTCCTGGAGTGGCTGTGCGTTTTCGTAGACGGCCTGCAGGATTTGATACTGCAGCCGGGGAACGGATTTCCTGGTGCGCTCTCGGGCGGCCTTGGTCGGACGCGGTTCGGCACGGGCCGGGCCGCGCGTCAACTGGAGGCGGGCAAGTTTGCCGATCACTGCGTTGCGACTGACGCCGATGCTGGCTGCGATCTCGCGGCAGGTGAGGCCGGCTTCAAAATGACTCTTCAGCAATTCGATGCGATCGGTAGTCCAGGTCGGTACATTCGTAAGCATGTTTCTCGGTTCCACATTCTGTGTGAACCGCCGCGTTCCGAAAATTCCCGTCAGGACGCCTTTCCGTTGTCGCGGATCGCAAGCAGCCCGTCCTTGATGGCGAGCCGAATGCCTTCCTCGATCAAAGTCCTTGCGACGCCGGGAACGCTGGTGCCGTGGGTGCCCTGTCTCACCAGTCTTTCGAGATAGTTGATGGTCGAGAGCGCCAACGTAACGGGAACGCGGTCGGTTTCGGCTTTTTCTGTAGCCATGGAGAACGCTAACTTTTAAACGATGTACTGAAAAGTTACTATTTAGACTCTATTTAGTTTTGCACACATGAGTCAAACGACTTGTGGATAGCTTCCTATCCATTTGAAAAAGCGGTTAAAAATCCAAGGGTGGGTCTGTGGATTGGCTGCGCACGTCGTGCGCGGAGCTCCCGGCGGTGCTCGGCCGCATTCACTGCCGCGGCGAAACGATCCAGCCGTGCGTCAATTTCTTGATTGCCTCGCGCTGCAGGGAATGCCGATGATGTCCGGGGACGGCGGCAAGGGCGCAATGACGGTAACGAACGGTCTCTACACCATTCAGATCGAGATGACGGACGGCGGACACGGCCGCGCCAACGGCGTGATCGTGCTGCACGACGGCAAGATCGCCGGCGGCGACTCATATTTCTATTACACGGGCTCCTATCGCGCCGATCGCGGCAAATGGCGCGGCGAATTGATCACCAACGAGCACACGAAGTCGGTCGGCAGCCGGCCGCTGTTCGGCGGGCGCGAAGTCGCCTGCGGCTTTACCGGCGCCTATTCCGCCGACGCGGCGGAAGTGAATGGAACGGCGCTGGTCGGAAAGACCAGCGTGGTGTTTCACGCCAGGCTGCAGTTGCGTTCGGAGTTCTGAACGCGGCGTCAGCCGTGCACGACCGTCTTCGCGATCATGCAGTGAATGCCCTTGGAGCCGTTGACGGTCTGCGTGACGCGCAAATCGGCGGCGAGGCTGCACAGCGTGTAGGCGTCCTCGCGCGAGAGATTGCGCTTCTCGCCGAGCAGCACGATCATGTCGCGCAGCGCGCGCACCACGCATTGATCGAGATCGGGATCCATCGCCATCGTCATGTAATGATCAGCCGTTTCCGCGCGGGGATAATCAAGCCGCAGATCCTTGCGCAGCGTCAGCCGAAAGCGGCCCTGCAGCGCGGTCTCGATCGCGGTGACGCAGACTTCGCCATCGCCCTGCACGCCGTGGCCGTCGCCGCAGGAGAACAGCGCCCCCGGCACGAATACCGGCAGATACAATTTAGCGCCGGCGCCCAGTTCCTTGTTGTCGAGGTTGCCGCCCATCGCGCGCGGGATCAGCGAGGTGATGCGGCCCCAGGCGGGTGGAGGCGCCACGCCCATCACGCCGAAGAACGGCTTAAGCGGCAGGTCGAGCCCCCACGGCATCCGGCCCACCATGCGTTCACGATCGAGCGGAATGTTCAGGATCCGCGTCTCGTGGAAATCGTCGGGCAGGGTGCCCGCCAGCGGACGGATCAGATTGTAACCCCAGTCCTGCCGGAGCTGGACGTCGAGGATGGCGACCTCGAGCACGTCGCCGGGCTCGGCGCCGGCAACCGCAACCGGGCCGGTGAGAATGTGGCCCGGCACCATGCGCTCGCTGCGGGCGTGAATGTCGGCAAGCTCGGGAGGGACGTGAAACTTGCTGCGGTCCGGCACCACGTCCGGGCCGCCGGTCACGGTGTCGATGGTGACTTCGTCGCCGCTGGCGATGGTCAAGACGGGCTTCAATTTGGCTTCGAAGAAGCCCCAGTGGCAGGTTTCGGGGCTGGAATGCAGGTGATGATGGGGCATGAGGAGGGCTTTTGGTTGCTGCAATGGCATCGTATGACGCTGTACCAGACATTGTCAGAGGCTTCCCTTGTTTTTTGTCCTGTCCAAAACGCTCGGCTACCTGCTGTTGCCGACGAATTTCCTGATCGCTATCGGTTTCGTCGGCGCCATTCTGATGGTGACGCGCTTTGCATCGCTCGGCCGCAAGCTCGTGATGGCGGCCGTGCTGCTTCTCGTGATCTGCGGGCTGTCGCCACTCGGAAAAGCTTTGCTCTATCCCCTGGAGCAGCGCTTTCCGTCATGGGACGCCGCTCACGGCGCGCCTGATGGCATCATCGTGCTGGGGGCGTCGATCGAAGCCGATCTCTCCCTGGCGCATGGGACGCCGGTGGTTCGAGGCGCGCCGGACCGGATCATCGCGGCCGCCGCGCTGGCGAGGCGATATCCGAACGCGCGCGTAGTTTTTTCCGGCGGCAGCGCGAACCTCGTCTCGAACGATGCCAGGGAAGCCGATTTCGCGGGCACTATCTTCGAAAGCCTCGGCGTCGACAAATCGCGGCTGATCATGGAACGGCGATCGCGCAACACGCAGGAGAACGCCGAATTCTCCAAGGCGCTGGTTAAGCCGAAGGACGGCGAACGATGGTTGCTGGTGACCTCGGCCTTTCATATGCCGCGATCGGTCGGCTTGTTTCGAAAAGCGGGGTTTGCGGTCGAGCCCTATCCCGTCGATTGGCGGGTCGGCGGAGGCGACGACCTGATGACGCTTTCAAACGTCGCCATCGAAGGGCTGGCGCGGACCGACCTCGCGGTGCGCGAATGGATGGGCCTCATTGCATACCGGCTCACCGGCAAGATCGATGAATTGTTGCCGGGGCCGGCGCCGAAGTAAGAGGTCGCACCCCCCATCCAGCCGGGCTACAATCACGCAAGGCGCTTGTTCAGCGCGCCGATTGGGAGTTTTGCCATGCAACAGCAAACGCCGCCGGAAGCGCTCGATTTGGCCGGCATGGTCGCCGACCTGAACAGCCTGCTTCGGCTGAAGACGACCGTGATCGGCATCAAGATGTTTGCCCGCGTCGAGGAGATGACCGCGATCCCGAAGATCCGGCGTCCCTCGGCGGTGCATACCACCGACCAGATCGTCAGTATGGCCTCGCGGCTCGGCTGGACCGTGGGCATCACGGGCGACGATCTCGTCGGCGCGCAGTGCCGCGCAGTGATTGGACTGGCGCCGCAGGACGAAAAGTTTCTCGCCGGCGAAAACTATGTTGGCGTCTGGCATGGCACGGCCGAGGACGCGCGCAAGCGCCAGGAAGCGCTCGACGTCGTGCCCTACGGCCAGTATCAGGCGATGGCGGTGAGCCCGCTCACCAGCGGCCGGCTCAATCCGCCGGATATTTGTCTGGTCTACGCCACGCCCGGCCAGATGATCATTCTCATCAACGGCCTGCAATATACCGGCTACAAGAAATTCGAATGGGGCGTGGTCGGCGAGACCGCGTGCGCGGATTCCTGGGGCAGGGCGCTCAAGACCGGAGAGCCGTCGCTCTCGTTGCCGTGCTTTGCCGAGCGGCGCTATGGCGGCGTGCCCGACGAAGAGATGCTGATGGCGCTCAAGCCTGAGCATCTTGCCAAGGCCATCGTCGGCATGAAGCAATTGGCGAAGAACGGCCTGCGCTATCCGATTGCGCCCTATGGCATCCAGGCCGACGTGCGCGCCGGCATGGGCGTGTCATACGCGAAGAAATAGCCACGTCATTGCGAGGAGCGATAGCGACGAAGCAATCCGTACTGCTGCAGCGGGGCCATTTTATGGATTGCTTCGCTTGGCTCGCAATGACAAGAACGCCCGAGAATTCATCTTAAGGAACTCCGCAACATGTCTTCGTCGAAATTCGACATCGTCGTCTACGGCGCCACCGGCTTCACCGGGCAGCTCGTCGCCGAATATCTCGCCGCGCACTACAAGGGCGACGCCAGTCTGAAATGGGCGATGGCCGGTCGCAGCAAGGACAAGCTTGCCGCGGTCCGGGATGCAATTGGTGCGCCCGCCGATACGCCGCTGATCGTGGCCGACGCGGCTGATCCGGCGTCGCTGAAGGCGATGGTTGAGCAGGCCAAGTCGGTCATCTCGACCGTCGGCCCGTATCAGTTTTACGGCAACGAACTGCTTGCCGCCTGCGTGGCTTCGGGTACCGATTATTTCGATCTTTGCGGCGAGCCGCTGTGGATGCGGGAGATGATCGACAAGCATGAAACAGCGGCGAAGGCGAGCGGCGCGCGCATCGTGTTTTCATGCGGGTTCGACTCGGTGCCGTTCGAACTCGGCGCCTTCTTTGTGCAGGAGGAAGCCAAGCGGGTGTTCGGCGCGCCGGCTTTGCGCGTCAAGGGCCGCGTGCGCGACATGCGCGGCACCCTGTCCGGCGGCACCGCCGCGAGCGCCAAGGCGACCTTCGACGCAGTTGCCAAGGATCTCAGCCTCGTCGCGACCCTCAAGGATCCGTTCGCGCTGACGCCCGGGTTCAAGGGGCCGAAACAGCCGCCGGGCAGCAAGCCGGCCTACGAGGAAGACCTGCAGTCCTGGGCGGCGCCGTTCATGATGGCGCTCATCAACACGCGCAACATCCATCGCTCGAACATGCTGATGGGCTTTCCGTACGGGAAGGAGTTCGTCTACGACGAAATGGTGCTGACGGGTGCTGGCGAGAAGGGCGAGGCCAACGCCAAGCTCGTGATGGCCGCTAACACCGAAAAGACTGGCCCCGGTGCACCCAAGCCGGGCGAAGGGCCGTCGAAGCAAGAGCGCGAGAACGGCCTCTATGATCTGCTCTACGTCGCCATCGCACCCGATGGCCGTCAGGTCCGCGCATCCGTGAAGGGCGACCGCGATCCCGGCTACGGGTCGACGTCAAAGATGATCTCGGAATGCGCCATCTGCCTGCTGCGCGATACGCCTGATGTGCCGGCGGGAATCTGGACGCCGGGGGCGGCGATGCAGCACAAGCTGATCAAGCGCCTGGTCGATCACGCCGGATTGACGTTCACGGTGGAGAAGTAGTCGCAGAATCGTAGGATGGGCAAAGCCGACGGGTCGCGCGAACGCGCGCCCGATGACAGGCTCCGCGCGCCGACCGTTCAGATGACGATCGTGGGTGGATGCTACGAAGCTTTCGCAGGCACCGTAAGGGCGGGATTGGCGTCCGCCTTCCAGCGTTCGGCGGCAACGAACATGCCCCACATCACGCCCAGCATCATCCAGAAGTGCCGCCAATGGTCGGTATCGATGATGAAGCTCTCGCCGACAGTGCCGAGGAAAGCGGCGAAGACCGCCAGAAAGGCAGGCTGCCAGGGCACGCGGACGAACACATAGCGGAAGCTCATCAGCACGGTGATGAAGACCAGCGCGGGATAGCAGACACCGGAGAGCCAGCCACCCGACATGAACGCGTTCAGGTAGGAATTGTGGGTGTCTTCGGGAAAGTAGCGGTTGAACTGCAGCGGCCCGATGCCGAACGGCAGCCCAAGCGCCATTTCGGCGCCGAGAATATGCCGGCCGAAACGGCCGAAGCGGCCTGAGTCATAGCTCTGGTCGAAGCTGGCGCGCTGCTTGAACAGCTGCGCGATCGAATCGAACGACAGCAGCACCGCGATCAGCGCCGCCGCCAGCACGACGGTAACGAGTGCCATCACGATGATGCGCGAACGCTGCGACTGCGATCGGCTCGTCAGCACCATCAGCACCAGCATCAACGCGGAGGTCAATACCAGCACGCCCCACGCGGCGCGTGAAAATGCCAGCAGGATTGCCAGCGATATGATGCCGAAGGCGATCGCGCTGCGGAACGCCTTGCCGAACCTGTCCGAAACGACGCTTTGCAGGGCGAGCAGCGCCGGCAGGATCAGGAACGCGCCGTACACATTGGGGTCCTTGAAGGTGCCGCGGGCGCGGTCGTACAGCGTCAGCAGGTCACGCCCGCCGGGGACGAGATTGAAATAGCCAGCGATGCCGGCGAGCGCCGCAATCACGGCGCCGACAATGAGGCCGCGGCGGAGCATGTCGAGCCGCGCCGCGGTGTCCTCGGAGATCACCATCGCGAAGAAGATGACCGTGACCGCCATGTACCAGGACGTCGCGATCCAGTTCGGAACATTGGGGCGGTCCATCACCGCGACCGCGGCGATGCTGTAGCCGAGGTTAAGCAGGAACAGCAGCAGCAGCAGCGGCATGAACACCAACCGCATCCGCAACCCCGTTGCGAAGAAGATCAGCGAGGCGGCCAGCGTCGCCAGCTCATAGGGCGAGGGTTCGATGAAGACGATGGCGCCGGATGCACCGACCAGCCAGACCAGCGCGCGTTGCAGGGCAAGCACGCCGGGCGCGGCCGTCATCGATGGTAGGGAGCCCCCGGCTGTCGCCGCATACGCCATTACACACTCACGCAACTCAACAGAACAATTGGATCGTCATTGCGAGTCAACGGGTCGGCGCAAAGCGCCGCCCGATGACAGGCTCCGCAAAGCAATCCATGGTGCCACTTGGGGATAGATGGATTGCTTCGTCGCTATCGCTCCTCGCAATGACGTTCGATATTCCTCCACCTCAATACGCGTTCTCGTTCTTGGTCATCAGCGCCAGCGGTGTCTTGAGCAGAATGTAGAGGTCGAACAGCACCGACCAGTTCTCGATGTAATAGAGATCGAACTCGACGCGCTTCTGGATTTTCTCGTCGGTGTCGACCTCGCCGCGCCAGCCGTTGATCTGCGCCCAGCCGGTGATGCCAGGCTTGACGCGGTGGCGTGCGAAATAGCCGTCGACGGCCTCGTCGAACAGCCGGCTCTGCAGCTTGCCTTGCACGGCGTGGGGACGGGGACCGACCAGCGAGAGGTTGCTCTTGAACACGACGTTGAAGAGCTGCGGCAGTTCGTCGAGGCTGGTCTTGCGGATGAAGCGTCCGACGCGGGTGACGCGCGGATCGTTTTTGGTCACGACCTTGGAGGCGGTCGGATCGGCCTGATGATGGTACATCGAGCGGAACTTGAAGACGTCGATGCGCTCGTTGTTGAAGCCGAACCGCTTCTGGCGGAACAGCGCCGGCCCGGGGCTGTCGAGCTTGACCGCAAGCGCGACCAGTCCCATCACCGGCAGCGCCAGCACCAGGATCACGAAGCCGACGACGTGATCGAACAGCCACTTCATCACCAGGTCCCAGTCGGTGATCGGCGCCTCGAACACGTCCAGCGTCGGCACCTCGCCGAGATAGGAATAGGAGCGGGGACGGAAGCGCAGCTTGTTGGTATGGGCCGACAGGCGGATATCGACCGGCAACACCCACAGTTTCTTCAGCATCTCGAGAATGCGCGTCTCGGCCGAGATCGGCAGCGCGAACAGCACGAGGTCGATGCGGGTGCGGCGCGCCAGTTCGACGATGTCGTCGACCTTGCCGAGCTTGGGGCTGCCGGCGCAGGTATCCATCGCGCGGTCGTCGTTGCGGTCGTCGAACACGCCGAGCACCTTGATGTCGGAATCATCCTGGGTCTTGAGCGCCTGGACCAGCTGCTCGCCGTTCTCGTCCGCGCCCACGATGATGGTGCGGCGATCGAGCCGGCCCTGACGGGCCCAGCTGCGTACCAGTGAGCGCAGGAACACCCGCCCGGTCACCAGCGCCGCAATGCCGCTGAGGAAAAATGCCGTGAGCCAGAGCCGCGAAATTTCGCTGCCGAGCTTGACGATGAAGGATGCGCCGATGAACAGCAGGAACACGAACGCCCAGGATGAAATCATCCGGGTCATCTGGCGGAGGTGGCCGCGGAATAGCTGCACCTGGTAGATATCGGCGGCCTGGAAGCAGATCACGGCCGTTGCGGCCACGCCGAAGATCGCCGCAAGAAATTCCCAGGAAAAGCCCCTGAGGGGGACGACATATGCGAAATAGAGCGCGATGCCGATCGCGCCCAGCATCGCGAAGTCGATGACGCGAACCACGCCCGCGATCACGATCGGCGAGTAGGCGCGGCCGACTTTCTGGTTGCTGACGGCGAGGGCGGCCGGGGTAAGTCTGCGGCGCCGTTCGACCGGGCGATCGACGGTGGCAGTCTTCGCGGCCGTTGCCGCGGAGTCGAACATCGAGCGTGCGTTAATCGGTTCCACTGGTCCACGTCCGTTCTGGAGCATGCACATAAGAACGTGCCTGCCGGTGCGGAATTCCCCACACAAACGGCTTACGGGACAAATCGGAAGAAACGGTTACGTTGGTAAAGAACGGTTAACGATTGGCAAACGCATCGCGGTAGCCGGCAAAGACGCCCTCGACCATCGCCTTCTGCGAAAAATGCTGGAAGATTCGTTCGCGCAGCGATTTGGCCCGCTCGCGCGCTGCGGCCGGATCCTTGAGCGCAGCTTCGATCGCATCGGCCATGGCGGCTACGTTGCTGGGAGCGAACAAGGCGTCGCCGTGCGGGCCGAAAATCTCGGGGATACCGCCGATATTGGCGGCAACCATCGGAATGCCTGCGGCGGCTGCCTCGATCACGACATAGGGCATTGAATCCCCGCGGGAGGGAACCACCAGAAGCGAGCCCTTGGAGAAGCCGTAGCGCGCCTTGACATGGCCGATGAACCGCACGGCCTCGCCAAGGCCGAGCTGTTCCGCCTGGGCTTTGAGGCTTGCGCTTTCCTCGCCGTCGCCGGCGAGCGTGAGCGTCACCGGACGGCCGCCGGCGCGCAGCTTCGCCACCGCGTCGATCAGGAGGTCGGCGCCCTTGATGTGCCGGAACTCGCCGACATAGGTCAGGTCGGTGGCGTCTTCGGCCTTCACGACCGCGTCGAATTCAGTGGCGGTAACGCCGTTGAATACGCATCGCACCAGTCCCTTCGGCGTGCCGATGGTGCGCTGATAGGTGTTGCGCGCAAACGCGCTTTCGAACAGGAACAGGTCGGTATCGTTCATCAGCGCGCGTTCGACGCGGGCATAGATGTTGCCCTTCAGCGTCGACAGCGGATAGTGCAGCGAGCCGCCATGCGGCGTGTAGACCCGGATCCTGTCGCGGGAGGCGGTCTTGAGACGCATGTAGGCGCCGGCCTTGGCGCCGTGCCCATGCAGCACGTCCGGCTTCAGTTGACGGATCATGCGCTGGAATCGGGCCCACACCAAAAAATCGCTCGGCAGCGGCTCACGGCGAATGGCCGTGCGGTGGACGCCGAGCTTGAGCTTGGGAGCGATTTCCGCCAGCGCCTGCTCGGCGCGTTCGCCGCCGGTGAGGCTGTCGGCGATGATGCCGACGTGATGGCCGCGGTCGGCCTGGCCGTTGGCGAGATCGAGGATGTGGCGGAAAATGCCGCCGACAGGCGCGCGCGTGGCGTGCAGGATGCGAAGCGGCTGGCCGTCAACGAGAGGCATGATCAGAACCAGCGCTCGCCGACGAGCACGGTGTCGCCGGGGCTGAGGGGGGTGCCTGGTGGCACGACGAAACGCGCCGGTCCTGATGCGTCGGTGTGGGTCAGCGTGACGCGGTCGCGCCGTGCGCGTGGCGAGAAGCCGCCTGCAATGGCTACGGCACTTTCAACGGTCATGTTGGGTACATAGGGATATTGGCCCGGTGCGGCTACTTCGCCGAGGATGAAGAACGGCCGGTAGGATTCGATTTCCACGGCCACGGAGGGTTCGCGGATGAAACCGCGGCGCAGCCTGGCCGATATCTCGGTCGCAAGCCCCGCCGTGGTGCGGTCGCGCGCCGGAACCGCGCCGATCAGCGGCATCGTGATCGCGCCGCCGGCGTCGATCGCATAGGTGTTGGTGAGGCCTTCCTGGCCGTAGACCACGACGCGCAGCCGGTCGCCGGCATCGAGATGATAGGCCGCGTCGTGACGGACCGGCGCCGGCTCGGCATAGGCGGCCGCCATCGGGGCCGGGCCGGCGGGGGAGGGCGTGCCGTACGCCACGGAATCGGCACTGCCTTCGGATGTAACCGCGACCGGCGCAGTCCGGCCCATGCAGCCCGCAAGCGCCAGCGCAGCAACCAGACATGGAATCGGGGCGAGCACGCCTCGCATCACGGGAATCCTGGAAAAGTATCCCGCGATTAAGGGCTTTCATGGTTAACAAAAAATGACCGAGTACATGCAGGACGCCGTCTCGGGGCGCAAACCGGTCAAATTAACCCAGCGGCAACCATAATGGAGTGTACTCGGCCGGGTTCGGGTGGACCAGCAGTTGCGTCCGCGGGAGTGTGCGATGCGTTTGGCGTTCTGGCGTGCAGGCAAGGATAAGCCGGTGGTGCAACGGGCGATGGTTAGGCCTGCGCCTTCGGCCCCGAAGCCCGTCGCCGCATCCGAATCCGGCGATCTCGATCTGCAGGCGCTCGGTCATGCGCTGATGCGCAAGCGGAGCTGGATCATCGTCCCGACGGTGCTGGCGCTGGTAGCGTCGCTGGCCGCGGTCAACATGATCACGCCCCGCTACAAGTCTGAAGCGCGCATCCTGATCGATGGGCGCGAGAGCGTGTTCCTGCGGCCGAGCGGCGAGCGCAACGAGGAGCGCAATCCGCTCGACGCCGAAGCCGTCACGAGCCAGGTGCAACTGTTGCAATCGCGTGATCTCGCTCGCGAAATCATCAAGAAGAACAAGCTCGCCGAGCGCCCCGAATTCGATCCGGTGCTGCAGGGATCTTCGCCGCTGAAATCATTGCTGGCCCTGGTCGGCATCGGACGCGACCCGTTCTCGCTGACGCCGGAAGAGCGCGTGCTGGAAGCCTATTACGAGCGCTTCACCGCCTATGCGGTCGACAAATCCCGCGTCATCGTCGTCGAATTCCAGTCGCGCGATCCCGAACTTGCCGCGCGCGTCGCGAACTCGATCGCGGAAGGTTATCTGGTGCTGCAGCAGGATGCGCGCCAGCAACAGGCAAGGTCTGCGAGCCAGTGGCTGTCCGGTGAAATCGAGCACCTGCGCAAGAAAGTGGCCGAGGCCGAATCCCGCGTCGAGGAATTCCGATCCAAGTCGAGCCTGTTCGTCGGTACCAACAACACCACGCTGTCGAACCAGCAGATGGGCGAAATCAACACGCAGTTGAACAACGCCCGCGCACTGAAGTCGGATGCCGAATCCAAGGCGCGGCTGATCAAGGAAATGCTGCAGAGCGGCAAGCCGATCGAAGCTTCCGAGGTGCTCAATTCCGAAACGATCCGACGCATGTCCGAGCAGCGGGTGACGTTACGCGCCCAGCTCGCCGAGCAGTCCTCGACGCTGCTCGGTGGTCATCCCCGCATCAAGGAACTCAAGGCGCAGCTTGCCGATATCGATCGGCAGTTGCGCGAGGAGGCGAGCAAGATCTCCCGCTCGCTCGAGAATGACGCGCGCCTCGCGGTCGGCCGGGTCGATGGCCTGGTGGCGAGCCTCGACCAGTTGAAGAAGCAGGCTTCCTCCAACAACGGCCAGGACGTGCAGCTCCGCGCACTCGAGCGCGAAGCCAAGGCCCAGCGTGATCTGCTGGAATCCTATCTCGCCAAATACCGCGAGGCGAACACCCGCGAAAACATCGAGGCGGCGCCGGCTGACGGCCGAATCATCTCGCGCGCCTCCGTTTCCAATACCCCGGCCTATCCGAAGAAGCTGCCAATCGTGCTGATCGCGACGCTGGCGACCTTGCTGCTCACTTCAGGTGCCATCGCGACCGGCGAACTCTTGCGCGTGACCGCGCCGCGGAGACCCGGTGCGGCTTCGCCGGAAGTTGTGCGCGAAATTGCGCCCGAAATCGTCCTGGCTGCTCCGCCGGAGCCGGTGCGTGCGCCGGCGATCGCGCCCGAGCTTCCCGCTGCCCCAACCGTCGAAGCAGACGACTTCCCCGAGCCGGTGCTGATTGAGCCCACGATAGATGCCCCCCGGATGGATTCCGTGGTGGAATCCGGTGAAATCGAGCAGGTGGCGGATACGCTGGTTGGCGCTGGCACCGCGGCGCGCAAGGTGACCGTACTCGGTACAGCATCGAGCGAGAGCATCACGCTGACCGCGCTGACGCTGGCGCGGCTGATGGCGCAGCAGGCAAAAGTCGTGGTCGTCGATCTCGTGGCATCCTCACAGACGATTCCCGCAGTGTCGGTCGATCCGGCGGCGCCCGGGCTTGCCGAACTCATGCAGGGCGAGGCGTCGTTCGCGCAAATCATCACCAGGGACCGGCTGTCGCGCGTTCATCTCGTCGGCGCCGGACGCCCCGGCTTCGATCGCGCGCAGCTTCAGTCGCCGCGGCTGACGCTTGCGATCGACGCGCTGCTGCGGGTCTACGACCATGTGCTGCTGGATGCCGGCTCGGCCTCCGATCTGCCGGCCGAATTGCTGACCTCACAGGCGCGGGCCGTCGTGGTGCCCGAAGCGTCGATGGCGCAGGACGCGCGCGCGCTGATGTGCGACCAGCTCAGGGCGGCCGGCTTCTTTGAGGTGACGATGCTGAGCAAGCCGTGCGAGGCTTCGGATGCCGTTGAACCGGGCCCGCGTGTGGTGGCGGCGTGAACGCGCGGACATCTGTCTGCGGCGCGACTCCAAGCATGTAGGTCCGAACGCACCAGGTTCGAAAAAAGGGCCGAAGTGCTTGCTTCGTGGGGAGCCAAGAGACCTTAGTCAGTCGGGGTGAAACCTGTTGCTCGCACGATCGCTTTCCACCGTTCGGATTCGGATGCGATCAGCTGCGCAAAGCTGTCCATGGAGATCGCGTCGATCTCGACTGATAATTTTGCCATGCCGGATTTTACCTCGTCGGTGCGCAGGGCCTCCTGGATAGCACTATTGAGCCTTTTGACGATGTCCGCCGGTGTCTTCGCCGGAACGAAATACCCAAACCATGAGAGATCCTCGAGCGTGGGATAACCCGTTTCCGCGATCGTCGGCACATCGGGAAGAAATGAGCTACGGCGGGGACCGGTGGTCGCCAGCGCACGAAGCTCCCCGGATCTGACGAGGCCCAAGGAACTGCCGAGCGGCATAATTGCCGATGCAATCTCGCCTTTGAGGACGTCCTGAATTGCGGCTGCGCCTTGATAGGGCACGTGAAGAAATTCGAAGCGCGCCGCGCGGCCCAGCATCGCGCCGATGAAATGCAACGTGCTTCCAACACCCGCCGTGCCGTAGGTAGCATCCTTTGGGTTGGCGCGGCACCACGTGATGAAGTCGGCGAGGGTTGTTATCTGGCCAGGCACCTTCCGACCCACCGTCAGCAAGGTCGGAAATGAGGCCGCCGTCGACACCGGAGTAAAATCCTGCGGCTCGTACCTGAGCGTTTTGTAGACGTGCGGAAAGAGCATCATGAAGCCAAGGGGTGCGAACAGAATGACCGATCCGTCGGCGGCAGATCCTTTCACGGCCTCCGCCGCGACACGGCCGCTCGCACCCGGTCGGGTCTCGACGACGATAGAATCCGCGTAGTCTTTCATCTGACCGGCAATGAGCCTTGCCACGGCGTCAGGCAGGCCGGGCGTGAAGCCCGTCAGGACGTGCGCGGCTTTCAAGCGCGATTGTGCGATGCCTCGCGGCACGACACCAGTAGCAGAGAACGCGACACTGGCCGCTGACGCAGTCAACAAATCACGACGTGTCATCATGAAATGTCTCCGTGGTCGTTCCGCAGGAGAATGCTGGAGGCAGAGATGTCCGTCCAATGCTACTATGTGAGGGTTCCATAACTGTTTTGATAAGGATCGGACATGCCATACATCAACCGGGCCCGACGCCGTATCAAACTGCGCGATCTGCATATCCTGCTTGTCGTCGCACAGCGGGGCAGCATGGCGAAGGCCGCGACTGAGCTGGCGATCTCTCAGCCGGCGGTGTCCAGAGCGATAGCTGACTTGGAACATGAGCTCGGGCTTCGACTTCTCGATCGCAGCCGCAATGGCATAGAGCCAACGCCCTACGGCCGCGCGCTCGTCAGGCGCGGCACGGCAATTTTCGACGAGTTGACGCAGGGCCTGCAAGAACTCGAATTTCTTGCCGATCCGACTACGGGACAGCTGCGCATCGGCAGTTCCGAGAGCGTTGCGGCTGGCCTGCTGCCGGCTGTGATCGATCGATTCGCACGACGGCATCCGGGCATTCGATTGAGCGTTGTGCAAACTGTGCTCAGCACCACGCATTACAGCGAACTTCGCGAACGGAGCATTGATCTGTTGCTGGGATGGATTCCGACACCGTTCGGCGAGGAAGATCTGGTGGTGGAGCCTATGTTAAGTGATCCGCGGGTCGTGGTTGTGGGACGGCAAAGCAAATGGGCACGGTCGTCGAAGCTAACCCTGGCCGATCTTGCCGATGAGGCCTGGATCTTGCCTCCTCCGGATACTTTTGTAGGTTCCGCAACCGCTGATCTGTTTCGCGAAAGCGGATTGAGCATACCTCGCGCGTCTCTCACGACGCTATCGATTCACCTCTGCTGCAGGCTGGCTGCGACCGGAAACTTTGTAACCTTCCTTCCAAGCTCGATTGTGCAGTTCAGTGGTCGCGATTTAGGACTGAAGATGCTTCCGGTCAAACTCCCACGAACGTCGGTTGTGTCGGTGGCTATCGTAACGTTGAAGAACCGCACGCTGAGCCCGGCTGCCGAGATATTCATCGAATGTGTTCGTGAAGTCTCGAGGTCCATGGCGGGCAAGCCGCGCGCTCACAAGTCGTGAACTGCTGTCGGCCGCAATTGGACGACCCTGTCACCTGGAAATCGATTGCATGCCTTAGCTGAACGCGCTGCGCAGCTTTTGCGCCATCTCGAACAGCGCCGGATTGTGCTTCACCAGCCGCTTGGTGCGGTTGAGGCCCGACATCACGCTGGCGGCGAGCTTGCCGCGCTGGCTGAGCGGAATGAAGCTGTCGAAGATCGGCTCGTCGTCTTTGCAGAACAGCCGCTTGTAATCGTCCGATCCGATCCCGAGGTCGAGGGCGCGATAACCCTGCGCAGCATAATGATCGATGATGTCGCGCATCAGGATCAGGCCGGGGCTGTATTTCGAGTTCGCCGACATCGTGTAGGTATTGAACATCATCGAGAAGCGATGGCCGTCGGCGACGCCGGCGAAGATCGCGATCACTTCCTCGTCGCATTCGAGCGCATGAATGTCGATGGCGTGCTTGCCCGCGGCGAGCGGGGCGGTGCAGGCGCCGCGGATGAATTCCTCGATGCCGGGATCGGCGAATACGTTGGGCAGCTTCTGCTCGGCCATACGCAGCGGCTTGATGCGGAAAAACCAGTCGAGTAGCCGCGCGATGTCGGCCTGTGACGACGCCACGTGGCTGCGATAGCCGGGCAGCGACTGCAGCTTGCGTTCCTTGCCCTTGAGGCGGCGCCGGAACGAATTGCTGACCAGCGCCGCGGGCGCGGCGCCGGGCTCCATCACCAGTACCGGGCAATCATTGGCGGAGGGCTGATGCGGCAGCAAGGCAAGCGGATTGGGGAGATCGCGCCAGCGAAGCGGTTGCTGATGCAGTGCGAGCACGTCGGCTTCGGATCGCTGCGCTATCGCCGATATCAGGCCTTCGAGATCGGCCTGCGTTGCGCTTGCGGCGAAATCGCGGTCGAACAGCGCCATGTTGAAGGTGGAATGTTTGCCGCCCATGAAACTGGCGCAACGGGCGCCGTAGGCGTGCCTGAGCGCGAACGGGAGCAGCACCAGCGGACGGCGTTCGGCGTCATAGGCGATCACGACAAAGGGAACGAGGCCTTCGCGCTCGCCGACCTGGCGCTGCCAGGGGCTGAGGAAATCGAATCGCTGATACGGCGTGAAGAAGGTTTGCGCGCCTTCCAGGTCGCGCCAGATGCCTTCCGCGGCGGTGAGGTCGTGAACGATGTCGATGCCGGCGATGCGGCTTGCCTTCGACCACGCATTTGAATCCGCCGTCCGGTCTTCAATCGCGGCAGCCATGGTCATCGCAGAGCCCGTGCTATATGAAATTGTTCACAATTTTCAGCTTTGGCCGACCTTCGCAGGGAAATGTCAACAAAGGGTAATACAATCCGGCCGCGGCGGGGGCAGCGCGACCGTAGGTTAGGGGCGGAACGTTGACGTCGGATCTCGGAATTTTGCGGCGGGCCTGGATGGAGCTCGGCTATTTCAGCGGCTATTTCAGGCTGAAGCAGCGGGAGACCGGGGGCGCAGGCGTCATTCTGCGGTTCGAGCGCGTGCGTCCGCGCGATTCCCGCCCGTTTCAACCCAACCGGTGGCGTGAAATCACGCCGCAATTTCTCGACCGGACGATTCGTGCGCTGAAGCGCTGGAACTTCGATCTGGTGACGATGGACGAGGTGTGCCGGCGGGCGGTCACGCTGCCAAAGGCCAATCGGTTTGCCTGCCTGACCTTCGACGGCGGCTGCAAGGATGTCATCACGCAGGCCTATCCCGTGCTGTCGAAACACGGCGTGCCCTTCACCGTCTACCTGCCGACCGCGTTTCCGGACGGGATCGGCGAAGCCTGGTGGCTCGCGCTGGAAGACATGATCGCGCGCGAGGACCGCATCAGCCTGATGATCGACCGCAAGGAGCGCCGTTTCGCGACCGGCAGCATGCCGGAGAAATATGGCACTTTCGAATTTCTGACGAGCTGGATGCGGACATTGCCGCCGCCGGATCTTTCGTTCGCGATCCACGATCTCTGCAAGCGCTACTCCGTCGATCTAGCGGCGCTGTCGCGCAGCTCGTCGATGGATTGGGAGGATCTGGCGAAGCTCGCGGCCGATCCGCTGGCGACGATCGGCAGCGCCACGGTGAACTATCCCGCGCTGTCGAACCTGAAGGAGGCCGACGCACAACGCGAAATGACCATGGGCAAGGCGGTCGTGGAGACGGCCCTGCATCGCGCCGTCAGGCATTTCGCCTATCCATTCGGCGATCGGCAATCCTGGCGCCGCGAGCATGTCGTCATGGGGCAGGAGGCAGGCTTCGCCAGCGCGGTATCGACGATCCCGGGCGTCGTCGAGGCCAAAGGCTATACCAATCTGCACGCGCTGCCGCGGATCGCCTGGGACGGACGGCAGCGGTCGCTGCGCATGATGCGGGTGATGCTGTCGGGGATGATGTTTCCGCGGGTCAGACCGACCCGGGACAATTGGGTTTAGAGCGTTTTCAAGCGAAAGCCTGCCCCGGACTTGATCCGGGGTGGATACCGGTTCGCGTGAAGAAAACGCGTCAAGACAAGAATCTTCTAAGCGGCGCGGTCCGGCCGTGACATCCAGCTGACGATCGGCATTGCCGGCAGCACCCATCCGAGCCCCGCCACGACATAGAAGATCGCCTGCAGCAGGCCGGAATTGGCCAGCCATGGCGTCTGGGCGATGGTCATCCCCAAGAGCGACCACACCACGACCAGCACCAGAAGTGCGATGGTTCCGAAGAATTTGCGGGTGCGTATCGTCATGGCGGTTATGTGAGGCTCGTGGCGGGTTGCGCGCGGGAAGGGGCGGACTATAAGGGGCGCGCCAGTTCAATCAAGCGCGCCTTCGAGGCGAGCCAGGACGGATTTCAAGACGGATTTTATGACCGGTAGTTCCGCACAGCAGGCCCCGTCTCTCGGCGCCGTCAGATGGTGGCTGATCGTGGTCGCCGTGCTGATCGCGGTCATGGTGCTGGTCGGCGGCGCCACGCGGCTGACGGAATCCGGATTGTCGATCGTGGAGTGGAAGCCGGTGACCGGCACGCTGCCGCCGCTCAACGAGGCGCAATGGGCGCAGGCGTTCGAAGGCTACAAGGCCATCCCGCAGTACCGCGAACTCAACGCCGGCATGAGCCTTTCGGAGTTCAAGACCATCTTCTGGTGGGAATGGAGCCACCGCCTGCTCGGGCGTGTGATCGGCGCGGTCTATCTTTTGCCGTTCCTGTACTTCCTGTGGCGTGGCGCGTTGGGCGCTGAGCTGAAGCGGCGGCTATGGCTGATCTTCGCGCTCGGCGCGCTGCAGGGCGCGGTCGGCTGGTGGATGGTCGCCTCGGGCCTCGCACAGCGGACCGAGGTGTCGCAGTATCGGCTGGCGACGCATCTGATGTTGGCGCTGATCATTTTTGCCTCGATCGTCTGGACGCTGCGGCGGATGAGCGCGCGCCCGCAGCCGGTTGTCCCCGGGCGGCTGAAGGTTTCCGGGGTGGCTTTGCTCGCCCTGACTTTCGTCCAGCTTTATTTCGGCGCGCTGGTCGCGGGGTTGCGGGCGGGCAGGGCGTACAACACCTGGCCCGAGATCGACGGCGCCCTCATTCCGTCGGCGGCGCGGCTGTGGTTCGAAGAGCCATGGTGGCGCAATCTGTTCGACAACACGCTCACCGTGCAGTTCGAGCACCGCATGACCGCCTATGCGCTGCTGATCCTGGCGGTGCTTCACGCCATCGACGCCGTGCGGTCACGGGCCGGCGCGGCCGTAACCGGCGGCGCGTGGTCGCTGGTGGCAGCGATCATTCTACAGGCTGCGCTAGGCATCCTCACGCTGCTGCATCAGGTGCCGATCGACCTGGCGCTGGCGCATCAGGCCGTCGCGATCGTGGTGCTGACGCTTGCGGTCCTGCAGACCGAACGCCTGGTTGCCCGCCGCGTCGGGCACGACCGGCCGAGACTGGTTCTGCCGCTCGGTCAAGCCGGCTGAAATTGAGCAATTCTAATCTGCCGGGATTTCAGGAAGTGCCCGATTTGCAGGGGTTTCTTGCCGCACGACGCGCTTGACGCGTTTGGGTGGGGCCGCACCGCTTTACTTGGATGGTTTGGGCGATACAACGAAACAAAACAGGTTCGTTTCATGTCGTCAGCATTTGTCCAGGCCGCCGTCATCCTGCTCCGCGAGGGGCTCGAAGCGATGCTCGTGATCGCAGCGCTGGCGGGCTATCTGACCAAGGCCGGTGCCGGTCATCGCATTCGGGCGCTATATGGCGGCGCGCTCGCAGCCGTCGGCGCCAGCATCATTGCGGCCTGGCTGTTTGCAGTGCTCAATTCGGGCGAGCACAGCGACGTCCTCGAAGGCATCATCATTCTCGTCGCCGCCGCCCTGATGCTCTATGTCAGCGGCTGGTTGATGGTGAAGCAGGATCCGCGCGGCTGGCAGGAATATCTCGCGCAGAAGGCGGACGATGCGCTGTCGCAGGACACGGTATTGGCGGTCGGCGCGCTGGCCTTCCTCGCGGTGTTCCGCGAGGGCGCCGAAACCGTGCTGTTCATCAACGCGCTCGCGACCACCGAGGGCGGCTGGAGCGCCGGCCTGTTCGCCGGCTTGGCGGCCGCGACCGCGGGCCTTGGCGTGCTGTTCTATTTCATCAACCTGATTGCCCGGAAGCTGCCGCTGCGGCCGTTGTTCATCATCACCTCGGCATTCCTGTTCGTGATGGCGATCAAGTTCATCGGCGAGGCCGTGCAGGAGTTCCAGGAGCAGGCGATCATCACAGTCACCGAGGTCAAGGGCTCGGCCTTCCTGAGCGCGATCGGCCTCAATCCATCGATGGAAGCACTGTCGATCCAGGGCCTGGTGATCCTGTTTGCGCTGGCGACCTATTCGGTGGTCCAGCGCAACAACCGCCTGATGCGCGAGGACAAGGCCGCCATGCGCGCGGCCGAGTAATCCGCCGCAACTACGCTGCCTGCCGATTGAGTCCGAGATAGTCGAGCCCGATATCGAGCGCGGCGGAGCTGTGGGTCAGCCAGCCGGCCGAAATCAGGTCGACGCCGGTGGCGGCGATCGCCCTGGCGGTCTCGGCGGTGATGCGGCCGGAGGCTTCCGTGATCGCCTGGCCGCCGGTCATCGCCACCGCCTGCCGCAGTTGCTCGACCGTCATGTTGTCGAGCAGAACGGCATCCACGCCGATCGCAAGGGCCTGTTCGAGCTGCGACAGCGTATCGACCTCGACCTCGATCTTGACGAGGTGGCCGGCATGCGCTCTCGCGCGCTCGATCGCGGTTCTGACGTCGCCAGCCAGCGCAATGTGGTTGTCCTTGATCAGCATGGCATCGTCGAGGCCAAAACGGTGATTGCTGCCGCCGCCGGCGCGGACCGCATATTTTTCCAGCGTCCGCAATCCGGGCGTGGTCTTGCGGGTGCAGACGATGCTCGCCTTGGTGCCTTGCGCTGCTGATACCAGCGAGGCCGTCGCGGTGGCCACGCCGCTGAGATGGCTGAGGAAGTTCAGCGCCGTCCGTTCACCGGTCAAGAGCCCGCGCGCCGGCCCCTCGATGACGGCGATCACATCTCCCGGCACAACGGCGCTTCCGTCAGGCCGCTCGGCGGTGAGCTGGACGGCAGGATTGACGAGCTGAAATGCACAGCGCGCAATGTCGAGCCCGGCCACGACGCCGGGCTGGCGCGCGCGCAGCACCAGTGAGGCTTGCCTGTCGGCCGGCACGATCGCATCCGCCGTGATGTCGCCGGCGCGTCCGAGGTCTTCGAGCAGGGCGGTTCGAACCAGCGGCTCGTACATGAAAGGCAGAAGCGGCGTAAGTGTCACGGCTTGGCACTCCCAACAGACAGAAATTCGGTTTCAACAACCTCGCGGGCGACGTCGAGTGCGTCCGCAAGCGAGAGGGATGACGGCACGGCCGCCGGCAGAGCGTCGGGGAAGTCAGTCCGATAATGTCCACCGCGGCTTTCCTCGCGCCGCCAGGCGGCGACCGCGATCATCAGTCCCACCAGTGCGGGATCGGAAGCCGCGCTGTGGCCGTTGGCGAGCCGATAGAGGCCGCGGATCGCGCGTTCGATTCCATGCCGGTCACGGAGCACGCCGAGGCCTTGCGACAGGATCGGCCGCACGGCGGAAGGGTCGGACGCAGATGAACGCGCATTGGCCGCGCGCGCTTTCAGCGGGCCGCGGCTCGCGCCCTGGACGCTCTCCGCGACCCATTGCGCGCAGACGATGGCTTCCATCAGCGAATTGCTGGCGAGCCGGTTGGCGCCATGCAGTCCGGTACGGCTGGCTTCGCCGCTGGCCCACAGGCCGTTCACGGTGCTGCGGCCTTCGATATCCACGGATATCCCGCCCATGTGATAGTGCACCGCCGGCCTCACGGGAATCGGATCAGTTGCAGGATCGATCCCGGCCATTTTGCAGAACGCTGAGATGACGGGATAGCGCTTGGCAAAGTCCTGTCCCGGATGTTTCCGTGCATCGAGGAAGACGCGATGTCCTTCGGCGCGGCGGCGCCACACCGTGCGCGCAACGATATCGCGGGCCGCAAGTTCGGCACCAGGCTGATCCGCCATGAAGCGCTGTCCGGTGTCGTCGATCAGCACCGCGCCGTCGCCGCGCACGGCCTCGGTCACCAGCGGCATCGGGCGCGACGGTCCGTCGAAGGCGGTGGGGTGAAACTGGACGAATTCGAGATCGGAGAGTTTTGCGCCCGCGCGTGCCGCGAGTGCAAGCCCCTGACCGAAGCAACCGGCCGGGTTGGTACTGTCCAAAAACAGCCCGCCGATTCCACCCGTCGCGATCACGACGCGACCGGTGTCGATCACCAGCGGACCGTGCGCGTTCACCGCGAGGACGCCCTTGATGGCATTGTCCTCGACGATCAGGCTGCGCGCCTCGACGCCCTCCAGCAGCGTGATCGTCGGGCAGCGGCGCACCGCTGCGATCAAGGCGCGCATGATCTCGCGGCCGGTGCCGTCGCCGGTGGCGTGCACGATCCGGTTGCGGCTGTGCGCGGCTTCCAGGCCGAGCCGCCAGCCGCCATCGGGCCGCCGGTCGAAGGCGACGCCAAGCCTCGCGAGATGCTCGACGGCCGCAGGGGCTGCGTGAACGATCCGATGCGCGACGGCTTCATCGCACAGGCCTGCGCCCGCTGCGAGCGTGTCGGCCAAATGCAGGGTGGGGTCGTCGTCATCCCCCATCGCCGCAGCAAGCCCGCCTTGTGCCCACAGGCTGGAAGCTTCCGCACCCAGCGGCGCCTTCGACAGCAGCAACACCGGCTCCGGCGCCATCTGCAGCGCCGTCATCAATCCGGCCGCACCGCCGCCGATGACGACGGGACGGTTGTTGAGCGCTGAAATCTCCGGGCTCATAGCGCCAGCATCCTTTCGACGGCGCGCCGGGCTGATGCGGCGATGGCGGGATCGATCGTCACCTCGTGCCGGCCGGTTTCCAGCGCGTGGCGGATGTTCTTCAGCGTGATCCGTTTCATGTGCGGGCACAGATTGCAGGGTCGGATGAACTCCACGTCGGGGTGGAGCACCGAAACGTTATCGCTCATCGCGCATTCCGTCAGCAGCACGACGCGGGGCGGCCGCTGCTTGCCGACAAAATCGGACATCGCCGCCGTAGAGCCGGAGAAATCGGCTTCCGCCACCACTTCGGGCGGACACTCCGGATGCGCCAGGATGGTCACATCAGGGTGGTTTTCGCGCAGTTGCCGGACGTCCGACGCCGTAAACAGCTCGTGCACCTCGCAATGGCCCTTCCAAGCGATGATCTTCACGTTCGTCTGCGCGGCGATGTTCTGCGCGAGATATTCGTCTGGCAGCATGATCACGCGCTCGACACCGAGCGATTCCACGACCTTCAGCGCGTTGCCCGAGGTGCAGCAGATATCGGATTCCGCCTTCACCGCCGACGAGGTGTTGACATAGGTGACGACGGGGACGCCGGGATAGCGCTGCCGCATCAGCCGCACGTCCTGCGGGGTGATGGAGTCGGCCAGCGAACAACCCGCCGCGAGGTCGGGGATCAGCACGGTCTTTTCAGGGTTCAACAGCTTGGCCGTCTCGGCCATGAAGTGCACGCCGGCAAGCACGATAATGTCGGCATCGACCTTGGTGGCTTCGCGCGCCAGCAAGAGGCTGTCGCCGACGATGTCGGCGACGCCGTGGAAGATTTCAGGCGTCTGATAATTATGCGCGAGCACGACGGCATTGCGGCTTCGCTTGAGTTCGAGGATGGCGTCGACGTCCTCGGCGAAGGTCGCCCATTCAGGCGGCGGGATGACCCGTTTAACGCGGTCGTAAAGCGGCGAAACGCGGGCGAACACGGCGGAACTCAGGTCAGCCATTTATACTCTCCTTGAGTATATCTTGGCTTATACTTATCCTGAGCATAACCGATGTCAAGTGCGCGAAAGCGGCAGCTTGGTTCCGACAACCGCCCGTTCCGCCAGCACGCCATGGCGGAACCGGAACAGCTTGGCGGGGCGGCCGACGGTATCGGCGGCGATTGCGCCAGTTTCCTCAACGAGTTGCTGCTGCTCGATCAAGCGGCGGAAATTCTGCTTGTGCACCAGCCGGCCTGCAAGCGCCTCAACGGTGCGTTGCAGTTGCAGCAGGGTAAATTCCGCCGGCATCAGTTCGAACACCACGGGCCGATATTTGATCTTGGCGCGCAGTCGCGCGATCCCGGTGGCGAGAATGCGGCGGTGATCTCCGCTCATCGGCCGGCCGGGAATGACCACAGCGGCGCTTGCCCCGTCGCGCACGGCTTCCGGAAGCAAGCCGGCCTCGTAGAGCAGTTCATAGCGCTGCAGGACCAGTTCCTCGTTCCATTCGCGCTCGTCGAGGCCAAACGTGATGGCGACGCGCTGCCAGCGTTCGCGCTGCAGGCTGGCGGTGTCTGCAGATTTCGACCACGCCCGCAGCCGGGATGCCAATGTCTTCGCCAGCGCTGCGGGGAGGCCGGCACGATGGTCCTCCCAGGGGAAATATTCGTACCAGCCGGACCAATGCGCCTCAAAACCCTGGCCGACCTTGTCTTCGCGGGTCAGGCCCAGATAGCTGATCGAGATCGAATGCGGCGACTTGGCATCGCCCGCCCGCCCGCGATCGGCGAAAGTGTAGAGCTGCTCGACATAGCCGAGCGGGTGGCCGGTCTGCGCCTCGACCCATGCCCGCAATCCCGTCTGCAACGAGCGGTGCGCAAATTCGAACGGGCCACTCGGCAGCGCGCTGGCGTTGGCGATGGTCATGATCTTGGGCTCGCCGTCGGTGACGGCGACGAGCACGGCGACCAGGTCCGCCGTGGTCGCATTGGCTGCGCCCGTCTTGCTGGCTTTCCGTGCCCCTGCCACGTCGGTCGTCCGTCTCCGTTGTTTGCTAATGCGCGTTTAGCAATATCCGTACACGCCGCAAGCGTACGGCAGACGGTTCCAGTACGGACCATAGGATGGGCCGCCGTAATAGGGGCCGTCATAGCTGTAGGAATGGTTGGTGCCGTAATAGCCAGGCAGTGTCGATGAGCCCGGCAGCAGCGGCGTGCCGAAGACGCGCGGCGCATAGGGCACCACGCCCACCGGCGTGAACAGCACATCGGGATCCTCTTCCTCGACCACCAACGTGTGGCCACGGCGCACATAGAGCGGCGCGGGAGCGGGCGCGACCGTGGTTCGGTAATTATAGTGGGCGCGGGGCAGGCCGGGCGGCAATTGGCTGGCGGCGCGAACCGCGGCGTTTTTGCGGGCGGCGCGCTTGGGGGCGGGGTTGCCGACGGCGCTCTTGGGGGCGGGGGTGCCGCCAGCGCTCGTGGTGGCGGGGCTGTCCGCGCTCGTGGGAGCGGGAGTGTCGTCGGCGGCGGCGGTTCCGATCGCGAAAATCGCGACCAGGAATGGCGTCATCCAGCGCAGCATCGTTTGCTCCGAATCATCAAGGGCGGCTCAGCGCCACTTTATGCCGGAATGAGCGTTAACGAGAGGCTTGTGATTTCGGGAGCCGTCATGCATGGCCGGGCATAGCCGTCTAAGGACGGCGTCGCTTCCGCTCGCCTATGCCCGGCCATGACGGTAATACGATCAGGCCGTCAGCGCCTGCTCCAGATCCGCGATCAGATCTTCCTTGTCCTCGATGCCGATCGACAGGCGGACGACATCGGGCGCGGCGCCGGACTTCACCTTGGCGGCGTCGTCGAGTTGGCTATGGGTGGTCGAAGCCGGGTGAATCACCAGCGAACGGGTGTCGCCGACATTGGCCAGATGCGAGAACAGTTTCAGGTTCGACACCAGATTGACGCCGGCGTCGTAGCCGCCCCTCAGGCTGAAGGTGAATACCGCCCCGGCGCCCTTCGGCGCGTATTTGCGCGCGAGCTTGTTGTACCTGTCGCTGGCGAGGCCGGCATAGTTCACCGACGCGACCGCAGAATGTCCGGCAAGGAATTCCGCGACCGCCTTGGCATTCTCGCAATGCTTCTGCATGCGCAGCGGCAGCGTCTCGATGCCGGTCAGGATCATGAAGGCGTTGAACGGCGAGATCGCCGGGCCGAGGTCGCGCAAGCCCAGCACGCGGCAGGCAATCGCGAAGGCGAAGTTGCCAAAAGTCTCCTGGATCCTGATGCCGTGATATTCCGGCCGGGGCTCGTTGAGCATCGGATATTTGTTGCCCTTCGACCAGTCGAAGGTGCCGCCGTCGACGATGATGCCGCCGAGCGAATTACCGTGACCGCCGAGAAATTTGGTCAGTGAGTGCACGACGATGTCGGCGCCATGATCGATCGGGCGGATCAGGTAGGGCGTGGCCAGCGTGTTGTCGACGATCAGCGGCACGCCGGCGTTGCGGGCCACTTCCGCGATCGCCTCGATGTCGGTGATGCTGCCCGCGGGGTTGGCGATCGATTCGATGAAGATCGCCTTGGTGCGCGGCGTTACCGCGCGCTCGAAGCTGCCGATATCGTCGGGATCGGCCCACGCCACGTTCCAGCCAAAGCTCTTGAACGCGTGGGTGAACTGGTTGATCGAGCCGCCGTAGAGTTTTCGCGCGGCGATGAACTCGTCGCCCGGCATCAGCAATTGCTGCAGCACCACGACCTGCGCCGCGTGTCCCGAGGCGACCGCAAGCGCCGCGGTGCCGCCTTCCAGCGCCGCAACGCGCTCTTCCAGCACGGCGGTGGTCGGGTTGCCGATGCGGGTATAAATGTTGCCGAACGCCTGCAGCCCGAACAGCGAGGCGGCATGGTCGGCATCGTTGAACACGAAGGACGTGGTTTGATAGATCGGCGTCACCCGTGCGCCGGTGGTGGGATCGGGCTGCGCACCGGCATGCACGGCAAGGGTCGAAAATCCCGGGAGACGGTCGGTCATTCTTTGCGTCCTGTTCGTTAGCTTGCTCGAAATGCGCGGGCGATGCTGATCGCAGGCGCGTCCGCCGTCAAGGCGAGGGGTTCACATCTGGCGGATTGGAAACGGGTCTGCTTCGTTAGGCCGCGTCGTCGAAATAATTGTTTCGCATTGCGTCACGTTGGCTCGCTTCTGTTCTTTGCGGCGCGATCCGATGCGGTGGTCGCGCCGCCGCCGACGCTCGTCCTGTTCAGCGACAGCCGCATGCCTTGGGTGGGGATCGGCGCGCGCTTCGAGCTCAGCGTGCGCGAATTGACTCCCATCCATGAAATTTCCGACGATAGCCGTCCATATTCGATCTTCGGGCAGCGGTTCATCACCACCTTGAGGCCGGCCGCTTCGGCCCTCTCGGCGGCCGCGTCGTCGCGCGCGCCGAGCTGCATCCAGATCACTTTCGGCAGCGGCGACAATGTCAGCGCTTCGTCGACAACAGGCATGATATGGCTGGAGTTGCGGAAGATGTCGATCATGTCGACGGGACGGCCGATATCCGACAGCGAGGCGACGAAGGGTTTTCCGAGCAGGCTCTTTCCGACATGGCCGGGATTGACCGGAATCATGTCGTAGCCGCGCTGCGCCAGGTATTTGAAGGCGAAGTAGCTCGGCCGCACATTGACCGGCGAGGCGCCGACCATCGCGATCGACTTCACGCCGTTGAGGATGCCGCGGATGTAGTTGTCGTCGTAGCTGTCGTGGTTCATTTTTTATCCATACGTCATTGCGAGCGCAGCGAAGCAATCCATCCATCCGTTATGCCGCGCTATGGATCGCTTCGCTGCGCTCGCAATGACGGTCACTTATCCTGCCATTTCGGCTCACGCTTCTCGATAAAGGCGCCGATGCCTTCCTCGGCGTCGCGCGCCATCATGTTCTCGGTCATCACTTCCGCCGTATAACGGTAGGCGTCGGCAAGGCTCATTTCGGCCTGGCGATAGAACGCCTCCTTGCCGAGCTTGATGGTATAGGCGGATTTGAGCGCGACCTTCTGCGCCAGCGCGATCGCCGCATCGCGCTCGGTGCCGGCGGCGACGACGCGGTTGACGAGGCCGATATTCTTCGCCGTCGCCGCCGAGATCGGCTCGCCCGTGAGCAGCATCTCCATCGCCTGCTTGCGCGGGATGTTGCGCGACAGCGCCACCATGGGCGTCGAACAGAACAGGCCGATATCGACGCCGGGGGTGGCGAAGCCTGCGGTCTCGGAGGCGACCGCGAGATCGCAGCTTGCCACGAGCTGGCAGCCGGCGGCCGTCGCGATGCCCTGCACGGCGGCGACCACGGGCTTCGGCAGATGCACGACCGCCTGCATCATCGCGCTGCAGGCGTTCATGATCTGCCCAAAATAGGCGCGGCCGCGATCGGCATCGCTGCGGCGCGCGGTCAGTTCCTTCATGTCATGGCCCGCGGAGAAGGCCGGACCGTTGGCCGCGATGACGACGGCGCGGACGCTGTTGTCGTTGTGGATTTCTTTCAGTGCGCCGTGCAGTTCGGCGATCAGGCCCTCCGACAGGCTGTTGCGCGCCGCCGGCCGGTTGAGGGTGAGCAGGCGGATGCTGCCGACATTTTCCTGCAGCAGGATCGGAGGTTGCGGCGTGGGCGCGCGAGCAGTCTGGGCGGGCATTTCCGAGGTTTCCACTCCGAGATTTTCAGTTGGGTTTTGATGACAACCTAATGTAACAGGCACCCTTAATCGAGGGCAGGGGTAGCATGGCGGCAGCGAAAATGAGCGTGGCTGAGCTGGAGAAGTTCCTTCGCGAGGAATTTCCCCAAGCCTTCAGCGATGGCGACATCACCATCGAGAGCGCCGACGGCGAAACCTGCCTGCTGCGGCGGCGCTATGACGAGCGCATGCTGCGTCCGGGCGGCACCGTGTCGGGGCCGACGCTGATGGCGATGGCCGATTTCGCGATGTATGTGGTGCTGCTCTCGGCAATCGGCCCGGTGGGCCTCGCGGTGACGACCAATCTCAACATCAATTTCCTGCGCAAGGGCCTGCCGGGGCAGGACGTGCTGGCCGCGGCGAAGCTGCTGAAGCTCGGCAAACGGCTTGCGGTCGGCGAGGTGAACCTGCTGTCGGGTTCGTCGCCCGATCCGATCGCCCATGTGACGGCGACCTATTCCATTCCAAATACGTAGAGTTTTTAGCGGTATTATTACACCATATTTCTAAGTTGCTGTTATTGCGTAGATAATTTATGCGCGTCGGCGTTGACGGACGACGCGCCGTTCTCTAGAAACCCGCCAGTTCGGCGCATCTGGCGCCGATTTCCTTTTTCACGGATTTCCTCACATGAAAACCTATTCGGCAAAGCCCGCCGATGTGACGAAGAAGTGGGTCTTGATCGACGCCAAGGGTTTGGTGGTCGGCCGGCTTGCCACTTTGGTCGCCATGCGCCTGCGCGGCAAACACCTCCCGACCTATACGCCCCACGTCGACTGCGGCGACAACGTCGTCATCATCAACGCGGCGCACGTCGTGCTGACCGGTCGCAAGCGCGACAACAAGGTCTACTACAAGCACACCGGCTTCATCGGTGGTATCAAGGAGCGCACTGCGAAGTCGATCCTCGAGGGTCGCTTCCCCGAGCGCGTGCTCGAGAAGGCCATCGAGCGCATGGTCCCGCGCGGCCCGCTCGGCCGCGTGCAGATGGGTAATCTGCGCGTTTACCCCGGCGCCGAACATCCGCATGAAGCCCAGCAGCCCGAGAAGGTTGATATCGCTTCGATGAACCGCAAGAACATGAGGGCCGCATAAGATGTCGGATACCATGCAGTCTCTCGATCAGTTGGCGTCGCTGAAGACGGCGGCTCCGGAAGCGCCGAAATACGTCAAGAAGGTCGACAAATACGGCCGCGCCTATGCCACCGGCAAGCGCAAGGACGCGGTCGCCCGCGTCTGGATCAAGCCCGGCGCCGGCAAGATCGTGGTCAACACCCGCGAAGTCGAAGTCTATTTCGCCCGCCCCGTTCTGCGCATGCTGATCCAGCAGCCGCTGGTCGCCGCCGCACGCGCCGGCCAGTACGACGTCATCTGCACGGTCGCCGGCGGCGGCCTGTCGGGCCAGGCGGGTGCCGTGCGTCACGGCATCTCGAAGGCTTTGACGAACTTCGAGCCGGATCTGCGCGGCGTGCTGAAGAAGGGCGGCTTCCTGACCCGCGACTCCCGCACCGTGGAGCGCAAGAAGTACGGCCGGGCGAAGGCGCGCAAGTCGTTCCAGTTCTCGAAGCGCTAATTGCTTCGCTAAAATTTGCAGCGGATTGCTGCATTCACCAGACGAAAAAGGGCGCCGATCGGCGCCCTTTGTGCTTACTATTTAGTGATGGGTTACCACGGATTTTCGTGAAAACTTGCTTACCCGCACAAACGAAATTGGAACACGGCGCTCCTAGTGTCCCCAATGCGCTGGCGCGAAATTGCATTTTCAGTGTGCGCCGAACAGTTGCATCACACGCGTTCGGGTGAGCCCATGTCGTTCGATACGTCCACGTTATATCTGTTTGCCACGATGGTCGCAGGCATGCTCGGGGCCATGCTGTTGCTGTTCGGCAAGCAGGAAAACATTCCAGCCTTGAAGTGGTGGGGGACGGCCTATCTGCTTGGCGCATCGTCGGTGGCGATCTGGACCATCGGCGGCACCAAACTCGGCGAGCCGCTGTTGCTGGCGCTGCATGCGCTCGGCTTCGTGGCCTGCGGCATGGTCTGGAACGCCTCGCGCGTCTTCCACGGCCGCAAGCCCAATCTGCCGGGGCTGTTGTTTGGCGCGGTCGTCTGGGTCGGCATGGTGCTGGCTGTGCCATCATTGAATCCCGCCATGCGGTTGATCGTCGGCGCGGCGATCGTCGCGATCTATGCGGGGCTGACGGCTTCCGAATTGTGGAACGAACGGCGGCGGACGATGCACAAGCGCTGGCCGACGATTGTCGTGCCCGTGATGCATGGTTGCGTACTGGCGCTGCCGATCCTGCTCGGCAGTCTGCTGCGCCCGCATGACGAAACCTTCACCAGCAGCATCTGGGTGACGGCGTTCTCGATCGAACTGGTGCTGTATGCGATCGGCACGGTGTTCGTCATCTTCATGCTGGTGTCGGACCGCGCGGTGACGGTGCACAAGACCGCCGCTTCGGTCGATCCCTTGAGCGGAATGCTGAACCGCCGCGGTTTTTCGGAAGCCAGCAACCAGGTGATCGAACGCGAGGCCGCCGCGGGGCGGCCGGTGACGGTGATGATTTTCGACATCGACCATTTCAAGAGCATCAACGACCGCTTCGGCCATCCCGCGGGCGACGAGATCCTCAAATTGTTCTCCACCGTCGTGGTCAGCAACTTGCGCATCAGCGATCTGTCGGGCCGGATCGGCGGCGAGGAGTTCGCGGCGCTGTTGGCCTGTCCGCTGGAAGAGGGCGTGATCGTGGCCGAGCGCGTGCGCGAGGCATTCGAAGCGTCCAACATCGCCTGCGAGGAAGGCCCGGTCGACACCACCGTCAGCATCGGCGTCGCCGGCGGACCGGCGGGCACGGAGCTCGACGTGTTGCTGGCGGCGGCCGATACCGCGCTCTATCAGGCCAAGCGCTCCGGCCGTAACCGGGTCGAGGCCGCCGAAGAGCTGCCGCTGTCGCTGGAGAAATGGCGGCGCAAGACCGCCGGCCGCACCGCTTCGCAACGCCAGGTGCCGGCGGCGTCCTAAACGCTTCGCCCGAACAAGGCGATACCTCCGGAGATTGATCCAACACTTTGGGCCGCTCTCTCCGGAAATGACGCGCGGTAACCTTGCGTTTACCATTCCGTCCATATCATCTGCGGCATGGATTCACCTCGCAGACGAAATTCGCAAGCCGCTCTGATGTCGCTCGAAGCGGCAGCAGCCTCGGCCCGCGGCGGTTTTGGCTGCATGTTCTCGACCTCGGAAGAATTCGAGATGGCGCTCATCACGGAGCGTCGTGCGCAGGGGCGTTATGATCAGCGCAGAATGCGCTGGCCTGCCATCCTATTCGTCGGCTGTGCGCTGATGGTCGCCGGTACGGTGCTGCTGTTCGGCTGAGTTGCCGGGCCATTTGCCGATGCAAGGGCGCCGCAGGGCGCCTTTTTCTTTTGATTTGTCTGGGTTAGACACGCTCATTCTCACGAGAAGGCGTAACTCAGATGATCACCGAAATCGCACAGATCGACGTCAAGCCGGGCACCGAGAAGGATTTTGAGGCTGCCGTCGCCAAGGCGCGTCCGCTGTTCCTCCGCGCCAAGGGCGGCAGGGGCTTTGAGCTGCACAAGTCGATCGAAAAGCCGCAGCGCTACCGGCTGATGGCACAATGGGAGACGCTCGAGAACCACACCGTGGATTTTCGCGGCTCGGAAGATTTTACGGCGTGGCGCGCCCTCGTTGGGCAGTATTTTGCAGCACCTCCGGAGGTCGAACACACCGAGACGGTGCTGACGACCGCCGGCTGACATCGTTCAGGCTGTCGTGATGGCGGCCGGCGCGGCTTCCGCCTTGAAATGGTCGATCATCACCTTGGCGATCGCCATCAGCGGCAGCGCGAGCGCCAGCCCCCAGATCCCGAACACGACGCCGAGCAGGATCTGGAACGCAAACAGCGTCGCCGGCGGAATATCCAGCGCCTGGCGCTGGATGATCGGGGTCAGCACGTAGCTTTCCAGCGCGTGCACGCCAAGAAACAGGACGAAGGCGGAGAGCGCCGCGACCCATCCGGAGGCGAGGCTCGCCAGCACCACGATCAGCCCGCCGAGGATCGCGCCGACGGTGGGGATGAAGGCGAGCAGTCCTGCCTGGATGCCCAGGATGAACGAGCTCTGGATGCCGATGATCGAAAGCCCGATCCAGGTCACCAGAAACACCGCGACCATGGTGATGATCTGCGCGATCAGCCAGCGCTCCAGCGTCTCGCCGATCCGGTCGACGATCAGAATCGCGCGCGTGCGGTGTCTGGCCGGCGCCATGAACAGCAGTCCGTCGCGGTAGACGCCGGGCTGGGTCGCAAAGGCTATTCCCAGAAACAGCACGATGAAGAAGTTTCCGACCGCGCTTGCGGTGCCGAGAATCAGTTTCAGGCTCTGGCTGAAGATGGCGCCGCCGCTGGCCGCAATCGTGCCGGCGCTGGGAAGCGTGTGGGGCGTCGGCGCAGCGCTTGAGGCCGCTGGCGCGGCATCATCCGACGGCTGCGACAGGGTGCCGAAGTCGAAGAAGCTGGTGTCGATGCCGTTCCTTTCCAGGAAGCCTTTGACACTGACAAGCTGCGACTTGAGCGTGTTGCTCAACGCCGTCGTCTGCTGGGCGATCGTGGTGCCGCCGAGAAAAACAATGCCCGACAGCATGCCCGCGACCACCAGGCAGACCACCGTCAGCCGCAGCGCATGCGGCAGCCGCACCACGCGCCCAAGCAGGTCGCTCATGGCGTTGAGGGCGACGCCGAGCAGGATGCCGGAAAATATCAGAAACAGCGTCGCGGCGAAGTGCCAGGTGAACGCGAGCAGGGCGGCGAACAGCACGACGCCGATGCCGCCGACCGATATCGACCACGCCAGATCGTTGCGGGCCTGAAGGCGATTGTCAGCCGGACCTGTCACGTTGATTCCTTTTCGCGAGACATATTGCCCGGCCAGTCTTTGGCCAAAACGCCGCCGGGATCAAGCGGGAGCGCGCGCCGGTTTGACGCTGCTGCATCCGGTGTGCCAAGCGTTGCACCGATAGGGCGGGCCGGTGAGGATGAGATGAATTTCAAATGGTTCGGCCCGCTTGCGCTGCTGGCGGCGATCGTGATCGGCGACCAGATCAGAATCAATCGGCCTGCCCACAAATATCGCCTGACGCTCGAGGTCGAGACGCCGGAGGGGCGCAAATCGGCCTCTGGCGTGATGGCCGTCCATCCCGATCGCAGCTACACCCGCCGCGGCCAGACCCGTACTTTGGGTGACGCCATTTTCGTCGATCTCGGGCAGGGCAAGAACCTCGTCGCGCTGCTGGCGCATGTCGACAACAACCTCGTCCTTGATGACATCAACTATGTGGCCTTGCGGGCCTATGCGGCGGCCACCGGCAAGCGCGTGCCGTTCAGCGAGATGAGCCGGTTGACCGGTACCGTGCCCGTGAAGGGCGCGCTGATCCCGGTGCTCATAGCCTTCGCTGATCCGGCCACGCCCGGCACCGCGCGGGTGGTAGCGCCCGACGGTGCCGAAGCGGTGCTCGGCAAGGGTTATCGCCTCCAGGGGATATCGGCTGAAGTGGCGCCGAACGGATACTGGCCGCTCGATTTCGGCGGTGTGCTGGGCGAGCCGGTTACGCGCGGAATCCAGGCGAAATTGCCGTGGCTGAGTGGTGCCGGCGATTCGGCGGCTAGCGCGCTCCGGGCGGCGGGCTTGCCCGGGGTCGACGCGATCGACGCCCGGGAGGCCTTCACGCGAAAATAGCAGGGCAGCTCCGCTAAAGCCCTGCGGATGTTGATCCGCCGCCCCCTCGCAGGCATTATCTCCCGCAATCATGGCTCAACCCAGAAGATCCTTGCACAGGACGATGACAGCGGAATTTTCGCGATGAGACGGCCCGTGGTCGGCGTGATCGGGAACGCCTATCGCGTCGAAAATCGTTTCCAGACGCAGATGGTCGGCGAGCGCAATTTGCGCGCGGTCACCGACGTGGCGGGGGCGCTGCCGCTGATGTTTGCGGGCTCGCCCGAGATTACCGACATCGGCGCGCTGCTCGACGTCGTCGACGGGGTGGTGCTGACCGGGGCACGGGCCAATGTCCATCCGACGCGCTTCAAGACTGAGCCGCATGAGAAGCACGAGCCCTACGACATCCATCGCGACGACGTCGCGCTGGCGCTGACGGAGGCCTGCGTCGCCCGCGGCGTGCCGATCTTCGGCATCTGCCGCGGCCTGCAGGAAATGAACGTCGCCTTCGGCGGCTCGCTGCATCCGGAAATCCGCGAGATCCCGGGCCGCATGAACCACCGCATGCCGCGGCTGGAGAATGGCGAAATCCATCCCGACCCGACGGTCGTGTTCGCCGACCGCCATGACGTCCACCTCACGCCCGGCGGCGCGTTTGCGAGCCTGCTCGGCTGCGAGACCATCCGGGTGAATTCGCTGCACGGGCAGGGTATCCTTGAGCCCGGCGAGCGCGTCGTCATCGAAGGCATTGCCGAAGACGGTACCATCGAGGCGATCCGGATCGCGGACGCCGCGAGCTTTGCCCTCGGTGTCCAGTGGCACGCCGAGTACGACCCGCAGCGCAACCCGATCAACCGAAAGCTGTTCGAAGCGTTCGGCGAGGCGCTGAGGACGCACAAGCGGGCGGCGTAGGCGGGCGCCGGATTGAATTGTCATTGCGAGCGACACTTGTAGCCCGGATGAGCGAAGCGATATCCGGGGCGGTGTTGGAGTGTTCCCGGATGTCGCTGCGCTCATCCGGGCTTGTATGGGGTTGTGGTTGTCAAGGGGAAAGATTGATCAGGGCATGTGTTGCTCCTGGTTGTTGTCGTGGAGCGCGCTGCGCTCGCAGTGGCTGTTTCGTTCCGATG
>NZ_JAFCLU010000004.1 GCF_018130385.1 Bradyrhizobium sp. AUGA SZCCT0283
TCGACGCCTTCACACCCGAAGAATGCGCCAACTACCTTAAAAACTCAGGTTATCGAAGCTAATGCCATCACGCTTTAGAAGGCGTTTCGACAGTGGGGCTTTCATCCTTCGAGATGCATCGCTTCGCGATGCTCCTCAGGATGAGGTCTGAGAACCAGGCGAGGTTTGAGACCCTCATGGTGAGGAGCGCGGCGAAGCGGCGCGTCTCGAACCATGAAGGCCCGTGGCCCGTCCGCTAATCTGCCGCCTTCGTCACGATCCGGATTTCCGAGGTCAGCGTCCGGTGCACCGGGCACTTGTCGGCAATCTCCATCAAGCGCTTGCGCTGATCGGCATCCAGCGCGCCCTCGATCGAGATGACACGATCGATCTGATCCAGCATGCCCTCGCGGGTTTCGCATTCGGCGCAATCTTCCGCGTGAATCTTGCTGTGCTTGAGCGTCACCGTGATGCGCTCGACGGGCAGCGATTTGCGGTCGGCATACATCCGCATCGTCATCGACGTGCAGGCGCCAAGGCCGGCGAGAACGAAATCATACGGCCCGGGTCCGCTATCCTGGCCGCCGACGGCAACGGGCTCGTCCGCCACCATTTCATGCGGACCTGAGGTGACGATCTGCTGGAACTTGCTGTTGCGGGTTTCGCGCACCACGACGTTGCGAGGCGCCTCGCTCGCGGCAGCGGCGGGCTGCGCTGCGACCGCCTCGATATAGCGTTCGGCCCAGGCGGCAATGACGCCGGCGACATAGGCCGCGTCGCGCTTGCCGGATAGCAGATGATCCGAGCCCGCCAGCGACACAAAGCTCTTGGGATGCTTGGCCGCGACGAAAATGTTCGTGGCATTGTCGATCCCGACCGTGTCGTCGGTCGGCGAATGCATGATCAGCAGCGCCTTGTGCAGCTTTGCGACGTGCGACATCAGGCTGTGTTCGGCGATATCGTCGAGAAACTCGCGTTTGATGTGAAACGGCCGGCCGGCCAGTTGTACCTCCACCTTGCCGTGCTTGCGGATGTCCTCGATGCGATCCCTGAACAGATGGGTGACATGGACGGGATCGGAGGGCGCCGCGATGGTCACGACCGCCTTCGCATCCGGAATCCGTCCGGCGGCAGCGAGGATCGCCGCGCCGCCGAGACTGTGCCCGATCAGGATCGCGGGCGCCCCACGGGTTTCACGCAAATGATCGGCAGCGCGGACGAGATCGGCAACGTTCGAGGAAAAGGTCGAGTTTGCAAAATCGCCTTCGCTGGAGCCGAGGCCGGTAAAGTCGAAACGCAATATTGCAATCCCTTTCGCGGCCAGCGCGGTCGCGATGCGTTTCGCCGCCAGCACGTCCTTGCCGCAGGTGAAGCAATGCGCGAACAGCCCGTAGGCCTGCGCTGGCCCGTCCGGTGTATCCAGCGCGGCGGCAAGCTGATGGCCGCCTTCGCCGGTGAATTGGAAGCGTTCAGTCGGCACGGGCGTTCTCCCCAGTCAATGTTGCGGCTTTAGTCGGCTGAATATCTCTGTTCCTGCCACGGATCGCCGCGGTTATGGTAGCCGCGGACTTCCCAGTAGCCCGGCGCATCCTCTGCAAGAAATTCGATGCTCTGCAGCCACTTCGCGCTTTTCCAGAAATAGAGATGCGGCACCACCAGCCGCACCGGGCCGCCATGCTCCTGTTCCAGCGGCGCACCCGACCAGCTATGGACGAGGATTGCGTCCTCGGCGGCGAAATCCTCCAGCGCCAGGTTGGTGGTGTAGCCGTCATGGGAATGCAGCACTACGAACCGCGCTTCCTCGTGCGGCTGGCAGGCATCGAGCAGATCGCGCGTTGCCAACCCCTCCCACTGATTGTCGTAGCGCGACCAGGTAGTGACACAGTGAATGTCGGATACGAACTTGCTCTGCGGCTGCGCGGAAAACTGCGTAAAGTCCCAGAAGATCGGATTTTCGACCGCGCCATAAATATCGAGCCGCCAGCGCTCGCGCGAAATGTTCGGCGTCAGCCCGAGATCAAGCGTCGGCCAATCCCTGGTCAGATGCTGGCCCGGCGGCAGCCGCGCTTCTTCAGGTCGCGAAACTTTTCCGGTGAGAAACTTCCCCTCACGCGCCCAGCGCGCCTTGCTGCGCGTCAGCTTGCTTTCCCGCGGCGGCTCGTTCTCGTCGGCCATATTCCCTCCATTTCGGCGCTCTCTATTTCGGCGCCCGCGGATCGATCGGGGTCGTGCCGCGCAGGCCCAGAATGTCCTCGAGCGCCTTGGCCCCCGCCAGCAACTGCGCCTCGCCGCGCGGCGGCGCCACCACCTGGAGCCCGACCGGAAGGCCCGAGGCGGTAAAGCCGCACGGCAAGGACAGCGCGGGGCAGCACACCAGCGTGATCGCGTAGACGATGCCGAGCCATTCGACGTAATTGTCGAACTTCTTGCCGGCGCATTCAGCGACGTAGCGGTTCTCGACCGGGAACGGCGGCACGATCGTGGCGGGCGTCAGCAACAGATCGTATTTGTCGAAAAATTCCAGCGTGCGCGCGGTCATGGCGACGCGCTGTGCTTCGGCGCGTTCGAGCTGCTCGACCGTCAGCTTCAGGCCTTCCTCGATGTTCCAGATCACCTCGGGCTTGAGCAGGTCGCGCTTCGAGCGCAGCAGCGCCGCCTTGGACAGCGCGAAGTCGAACGCGCGCAGCACGTGGAAGCATTCATGGGCTTCGCGCAGGTCGGGATGGGCTTCCTCGACGATGGCGCCGGCTTCCGCAAAGCGCTGCGCGGCCTTGCGGGTGATGGCCGCGACTTCAGGATCGACCGGCGTGATGCCGAGATCGGGCGAATAGGCGACGCGCTTCGGCTTGCTGCCGGAACGGGCGGCGGACAGAAACGATGTCGGCAGCACCGGCAGCGAAAGCGGATCGGCGGGATGCTCGCCGCTCATGGCATCGAGCAGCAACGCCACGTCTTCCACATTGCGCGCCATCGGGCCCTGGACACCGAGATTGCGATCGACCGCCGCGACGACCGTATGCGCGACGCGGCCGATGCTGGGGCGCATGCCGACGATGCCGCAGAAGCTCGCGGGGTTGCGTAAGCTACCGCCCATGTCGGAGCCGTGCGCGAGCCACGCGGTGCCGGTGGCGAGCGCCACCGCCGCGCCGCCCGACGAGCCGGCGGCGGAGCGGGACGTGTCCCAGGGATTACGCGTCGGGCCGAACACTTCGTTGAAGGTGTTGGCGCCGGCGCCGAATTCCGGCGTGTTCGACTTGGCGTAGATCACCCCGCCACTGCTTTCGAGATGCTCGACCAGGATATCCGACTTCGCCGGGATATTATCCTTGTAGATCGGTGAGCCTTGCGTGGTCAGAACATCAGCGACATTGGTGAGGTCCTTGATCGGGATCGGCAGCCCCGCGAGCAGCCCGCGCTCGCCGGCCGGCTTCTTCATCAGCGCGGTGGCGTGCTGGCGGGCGCGATCGAAGCACAGCGTCGGCAGCGCGTTGACCTTGCCGTCGACCTCGGCGATGCGTTTTTCCAGCACGTCGAGCAGGTCGAGCGGGGTGACTTCGCCCGATTTCAGCTTGCCGACGATGGCACACGCCGTCTCACGCACCAGCCCCTGATCCGCCACTTCGCTATCTCCATTCGTTTCCGTTTCCTGGTCGCAGATGGTGCTGTAGAACATTTTGCGGCAAAGTGGAAACGCACCAGAGTTGTGGCCGACCGGAGATATTGCATGACGACATTGTTTTCTGCGCTGGACTGGCGCGCGATGAGCCAGGAGGCGCGGGACCTCGGACTCAACAACGGCGTCGCCGTGCCCGGCAGTGCCGAGATGGTCGCCGGCTGGGAGCAGCGCTCCGCCGACATGCGCAAGCGTTTCCCCGGGCATCTCGACCTGCGGTATGGGCCGCGCGAGCGCAACCGGATCGATTTCCTGAAAGCGGCCGACGGCGCGCCGACGCTGCTGTTTATCCACGGCGGCTACTGGCAGGCGCGGGCGAAGGAGGTTTTTACCGTAATGGCCGAAGGGCCGATGACGCATGGCATCAACGTCGCGCTGATCGGCTACACGCTGGCGCCGGAGGCCACGCTGGACGAAATCGTCGCTGAGATCCACGCCGGGATCGATTACCTCACCGGACAATTGCCGGTGCTTGGCGCCGCTGCCGGCGGCATCGTGGTATCGGGCTGGTCCGCCGGCGGGCACCTGACCTCGATGGCGCTGTCGCATCCGAGGGTGAGAGCGGGGATGGCGATCTCGGGCATCTACGATCTCGAACCGATCCGCCATTCCTATCTCAACGAGAAGCTGCGGGCGGATGAAGCAACCTGTCGCCGCAACTCGCCGATGCTGCAGGAGGGCGGTCCGTTAAAACCGCTGTCGCTGGTGGTCGGCAGCGCCGAACTGCCGCTGCTGCGCAAGCAGACCGCCGACTTCGCCGGCCACCGCGCGCGATATGGATTGCCGGTAACGTACGAGGAAATTCCCGATGCGAACCACTTCACCGTCATGTACGAGATGATGTCGCCGAAGGGGAGGATCACGACGCTGATCCGGCAGTTGTTCGAGCGGACGACGGGTTAAGTGTCGCGCCGACGCCTGCCAGACCCTCATGGTGAGGAGGCGCGATAGCGCCGTCTCGAACCATGAGAGCCCGTGGCCCATCCTTCGAGACGCATCGCTTCGCGATGCTCCTCAGGATGAGGTCTGTGGGTGCTGCAAGCAGCCTAACCCCACCCCGCCGTATGCCCGCCATCCACCGTAAAGATAACCCCCGACGTATATCCCGACCGGTCCGACGCCAGGAACGCCATGAGGTCACCGATCTCGCGCGCATGCGCAGGCCGGCCGAGCGGCATGTTTTTCTGGAATTCCTTGTAGCGGTTCTCGTCGCCGAACTGGTTCTTGGCCCGCATCTTCAACAGCGTAACGTGGCGGTCGGTGCCGACGGGGCCGGGATTGATGCCGACCACGCGGATATTGTCGGCGAGGCTCTTGCCACCGAGTGCGCGGGTGAGCGCCATCAGCGCGGCGTTGCCGGCGCTGCCGCAGATGTAGTTGGCGTCGAACTTTTCGCCGGCCGCGCCGATGTCGTTGATGATGACGCCATGCCCACGCGCCTTCATCTGCGCATAGATCGTGCGGGTGAGATTGATGTAGCCGAACACCTTGAGCTCCCAGGCGTGACGCCAGGTCGCCTCGTCGATCTTGTCGATCGAGCCGCCCGGGATGTCGCCGGCATTGTTGACGAGGATGTCGATATCGGCGGCCTCCTTGGCGAGCCTTGCGATGTCCTCGCCCTTGCGCAGGTCGACGACATGGGCGGTCGCGCCAATCTGGTGCGCCGAACGCAGCCGCTCGGCGAGCGCCTTCAACTGCTCGCCGTTGCGGGCGGCCAGCATGACGTCGCAGCCTTCTTCGGCAAAGGCTTCGGCCGCAGCCGCGCCAATGCCCTTGGAGGCGCCGGTGATCAGGACACGCTTGCCGCGCAGATGCAGATCCATGGAATTTCTCGCTTGGGTGAGGGGAGGTAGAAAGAGGGGGCCGCAAATTGTTAGGCTTGCGGCGTCATGGCGGTCAACATTGCAGTGCAGCGTTGCGCAAGGGGCAGGTTTGGTCCATTGCAAGGCAATCAAATAACCGGCATTAGCCGCCTGACAAACAGCCAAGGAAACTCTCGATGAGCAGCGCCAAAAAGCAGTATCGGATCGCGGTCATTCCCGGCGACGGCATCGGCAAGGAAGTGGTTCCGGAGGGCCTGCGCGTGCTGGAGGCGGCGGCGAAAAAGCACGGCGTGTCGGTTCATTTCGATCATTTCGACTTCGCGTCCTGGGACTATTATGAAAAGCACGGCGAGATGATGCCGGAGGACTGGAAGGCGAAAATCGGCAAGCACGATGCGATCTATTTCGGCGCGGTCGGCTGGCCCGCGAAAATCCCCGATCACATTTCCCTATGGGGCTCGCTGATCAAGTTTCGGCGCGAGTTCGATCAGTACGTCAATTTGCGCCCGGTGCGGCTGATGCCCGGCGTGCCGTCGCCGCTCGCCAACCGCAAGCCCGGCGATATCGATTTCTGGGTGGTGCGCGAAAATACCGAGGGCGAATATTCCTCCGTCGGCGGTCGCATGTTCCCGGATACCGACCGCGAATTCGTGACGCAACAGACCGTGATGACGCGCATCGGCGTCGACCGCATCCTGAAATTCGCATTCGATCTGGCGCAGTCGCGGCCGAAGAAGCACCTGACCTCGGCGACAAAGTCCAACGGCATCTCGATCACGATGCCCTATTGGGACGAGCGCGTGGAAGCGATGGCGAAGAGCTATCCGAAAGTGAAGTGGGACAAGTACCACATCGACATCCTCACCGCGAACTTCGTGCTGCATCCGGACTGGTTCGACGTCGTGGTCGGCTCCAACCTGTTCGGCGATATCCTCTCCGATCTGGGCCCCGCCTGCACCGGCACCATCGGCATCGCGCCGTCGGGCAACATCAATCCGGAAGGCAATTTCCCGTCGGTGTTCGAGCCGGTGCACGGCTCGGCGCCCGATATCGCGGGGCAGGGTATCGCCAACCCGATCGGCATGATCTGGTCGGGCGCGATGATGCTGGAGCATCTCGGCGAGAAGGACGCGGCTCAATCGATCGTCGGCGCCATCGAGCGCACGCTCGGCGAACGCACGCTGCGCACGCGGGACCTCGGCGGCAATGCTGATACGGTCGCGTGCGGCAAGGCTGTCGCTGAGATGGTGGATTGAGCTGGCAGACCCTCATGGTGAGGAGCGCGGAACGCGTGTCTCGAACCATGAGGGTCCGATCTCACCCGCGGCCATCCTTCGAGACGACCGCTGCGTGGTCTCCTCAGGTGAGGGCGGAATGTGTGGCAGCGAGCGCTCTACTTCCCTTCTCCCCTTGTGGCAGAGTGCTGAGCCGAAAAAGCGCAACGATATCAAATCGTAACCGCGCTGATGTAGCCGGTGTAAAAAAGAGAAATGTTGTTGATTTGTCGGCGGCTTGCTGCCGGGACATCGTGTCGATTGCATTTCTCGATGTCCGAGCAAACCCCGCATTGTTCTGCGGGTGTGTCGTTCATTACTCCCGAGGCTGCGACGTGTCCGGCAGAGTCTTGAGAGCCGCTTCGATTGCCCTTGCGCGCGCAAGGTCTGATTGATCCGCCTCCCTTCCGTCTAGGATTTTCTGTAATTCGACCGCGAGCGCTTTTTCCAAATCCTCAAGAAAGAGCGCAAAATCCGTAACCTCGCATTCGTCAATGAACTTTGCATCCTTTGGCAATGCAGCTTTTAATATCTCTCTGAGGCGATCCAGCTTTACTAATTTGCTGACATTTGACAGCCCATGCTCAAGACCCTTGATCATTGTGAAATGCATCAACACTGTAGTCTGGTAGGCGTGGAAATAGGCCCAAGCGAGAGGTGAAAGATAAAGCTGCTCTGCCCGAGCGGAGAGATTCGGAGACACCTCTTTAGGTGCAATCCCTGCTATCGCGCCGAAAAATCTCTGTAGATTTGGATGCGAGGCGTCTGCTTCCACCACTTTCAAATCGATGCGCATGAACATCTCGGAAACGAGCCGGTAAGGCGCGAGAGTGCCCATTGCTGCCCAAGTGTTGTCGACCGCTAGAAATCGCCGCTTGTCAAGAAGTTCGCCCCGCTTACCAGCTCCGCTGAACACCTGCGCGCGCAAAGTGGAAATTTCCGTTTCGCTCATTCGTAGTTCGCTTCGTAGTTTTTCAATCTTTTGATCGAATTTATGCTGCACACCTCGCTCGATCTGCGCGATGAACCACTTCCTGCCCGCCAATGTTATTATTGGAAGCGCTATTGAAATCCCCAACGCCAATAACGACAGCCAATCGGCACGTGTCACGTAAAACAACCCCTTCGCAATATCGCCCATGGCCTAAGCAGCCTGACCATCGTTTTTTGGGTGATTGGCAAGGTATCGCTTGCCTTTAGGCGTCAGTCGCCACGCTGATTTCGGTCCAGCCTTCCCGGGGACGCGCTCGATATGCCCCTCATCTCGCAGCTTGTAGAATTCGATTTTGACAAGGTTTTCAGATTTGATGCCAGTAATGTCGCGAGCGTGTCGATTTGTGATTTCTTTGTGGGTTCTCAGGAAGTCCATGATGGCCACGGTCGGCGCGGCGAGCGGTAGGTGAGGCAGGATCACTTTGACGTAATTTCCATCTTCCGAAATCACCGGGTCTCTTAGACCAAACTCCTTCATTTTTTGAAATGTGGTGTTCAGGCCTTCGCCTAAGTCTTTGTTGGGCGGGTTCTTGTACCGATTCAGAGTGCGAACCATTTTTGGATTTCGAGAAAACCGCGCACTCAGGATGTTTTCCACGTTGACATATCCGGGCAGCTTTCCCGGGCTGAGGATTTCGATCCGATTGTCGAAGATCAAAATTTGAATGTCGTCGGAGATGGAATAGTCGCGATGGACTACCGCGTTTACTATGGTCTCCCAGATCGCTTCGGGCGGATACTCAAGTTTTTTGAGACCCGCGGTGGTCCAAACCTCGATGCCCGACATGATTTGGCTGACCTTCGCGACAGCCTCGTGGATCAGTCGATAGGTCGCTCCCTACACGGAGAATTGTTCGGCTAGGTGTTCTCGTTCCGGATCATCCTCTTTCGTTTCGTATCGGGTAATTTTGATTGCGCACTTGCGCGGGATCACAGCACTTGGTGCGGGATGAACAATGCACCCACATTGCGTGGTTGCCACGTCTTAAAGTCGAGCAGATTTTGGTTGATCGCGAAATCGAGTGGATCAGTCTTCGGCGAGTAGTCGGCTAGAAATGATACGATCTCGGCCGACTCCACAATTTGCTCTGCAGGTAGGTCGGGCAAAATAGCATCTTCAAATGAACTAGCGCCCTTGGCGAAGCTCAATTGTTGTATTCGATCCGGATCTTTCACCGGAAGCGATTGAGCACCCTGTCTCTGATAAATTGTTCCGTCAGCCGTCGCGCAGACTTGTGAACCCTTTTCGATTAGAACACGCAAGGCATATCCTGCCGCACCGTCGAGTTTCAAAAATTCATATTTTAGGTCGAGCGCGGGCATGACGTCGAATAGCGCCTGAAGGTGTGCATTTAGCTTTTCGATTTCGCCAATACCTTCCCATCGCTCAGTAGGTTGACCGCCCCGTTTCTTATCTCGAACTCCAATGATAAGCTCGCCACCATCGGCGTTTGAAAACGCAACTGCGATCTTTTGAACGGACTTACCGCTTACGTCGAATTCTTTTGTGTCGAAGAAATGTGACTCATCGCGCTCTGCGATTTCCACGAGTTCTGCATTTGTGATGATGATGGTTTTCAAAATGGCCCCCCGGTTCAGGCAATCAGTTATAAGTCCTCCGCAGGCTTTATCGCAAAGGTTGCGCCGAGACGCCAGCGCTACAAGCGACTAGATTGCGGTCCCTCGCTTTTCGGCCCCGGCGATTGCGGCCATCGGGTCGGGGTGCCACGGCGAGATGTCGAGCTGCCTCATGCGCTTCAGCAGCTCGGCGGATTTGCGACGGCCGCTGACGTTGCCGTAGGGCTCGTCGAGCATCGATTCGACGAGTTTCGTAGGGTGGACAAAGCGAGGCCGACCACCTCTAGCGGAGTGTTGATGGTGGGCACGGCGCTTGCGCGCCTTTGCCCACCCTACTTTTTGGCAATCCTTCGGCAGTGCTCCCACGCCGCGCGCATCAAATTCTCGCTCGCTTCCGGCGTGCGGAAGGCGGAATGCGCCGACAGCGTCACGTTCTCCAGCTTGGTCAGCGGATGATCCGCCGGCAGCGGCTCGATGTTGAAGACGTCGAGCCCGGCATGGCGGATCTGACCCGACTTCAACGCGTCGATCATGGCTTCCTCGTCGACGATGGCGCCACGCGCGGTGTTGACGAGGATGACGCCGGGCTTCATCCCCTCGATGCAGGCACGCGAGATTATGCCGCGCGTCTCGTCGTTCAGGAGCAGATGGATCGAGACCACGTCGCTCTCGGTCAGCACTTCGTCGTAATCGAGGAACTCGACCTTGGGATATTTCTTCGGCGACCGGTTCCAGGCGATGACGCGCATGCCCGAGCCGATCGCGATGCGTGCGACCTCGGCCGCGATGCCGCCGAAGCCGATCAGGCCCAGCGTCTTGCCCGTGAGCTGCATGCCGTCGTCGCGCAGCCAGTTGCCGGCGCGGATGCCGCGGTCCATCTTGGCGAGCCCCCGCGCGCCCTCCCACATCAGCGCGATCGCGCATTCGGCCACCGCCGTATCGCCATAGCCCTTGATCAGATGTACTTCGATCCCGAGCTCGGCGAGCTCTTCCGGGTTCATGTAGCTGCGCGCGCCGGTGCCGAGAAACACGACGTGCTTGAGGCCGGCGCACTTCCTTGCGATGTCGGTCGGCAGCGCCGTGTGATCGACGATCGCGATCTCGGCGCCATCGAGTATCCGGGGATACTGATCCGAGGTGATGTCGGGATTTCGGTGGATCCGCACCTCGGGATCTCCTGGCTTCTGCAGCCGCTCGAAGATCACGGCCAGCGATTCATTGGCGTCGACAAACACTCCGCGCACGGCTTTCCCCCTTCGTTCTTGATTATCAGGATGCGACGCCGGCCAGCGCCAGCACGGTATGCATCAGCACATTGGCGCCTGCCGCGCAATCGGCCTGCGTGGCGTCTTCCAGTTCGTTGTGGCTGATGCCGTCCTTGCAGGGCACGAACACCATTGCCGCAGGGATCACGGTGTTGAGGTTGCAGGCATCGTGGCCGGCGCCGGAAGTGATGCGCCGGTGCGAAAGCCCAAGCATCTTCGCGGCATTTTCCACCGCGTCCACCAGTTTGGGATCGAAATGCGTCGGCGGCTTGCGCCAGATCAGATCGAACTGGACGTCGACCTTGCGCCGCGCCGCGATCTCGGCAATCGCGGCGCGCAAATCCTGATCCAGCGCATCCATGATGGCGGCATCCGCGCTGCGGCAATCGACCGTGAAGGCGATCTCGCCGGGAATGACGTTGCGCGAAGGGTTGGCAATCACCGCCTCGCCGACGGTGCCGACGGCCTTCGGCCCGTGCTTCTTCGCGATTGCCTCCATCGCCAGCACGATTTCCGACAGCGTCGCCAGCGCGTCGCGCCGCAAAGGCATCGGCGTCGAGCCGGCATGGCTCTCGAAGCCGGTGATCTTGCCGTCATACCACAGCACGCCCTGGCCGGAATCGACCACGCCGATGGTCTTGTTCTCAGCCTCGAGGATCGGGCCCTGTTCGATGTGCAGTTCGACGAACCCTGAGAATTTCTGCGTCCCCACGGGGCGATCGCCGCGGTAACCGATGCTGTCGAGCGCCTGCGCCACGGTGACGCCCTCGGCATCCCGGCGCGACAAAATGTCGTCGGTGGTGAAATCGCCGACATAAGCGGCCGAGGCCATCATCGCCGGCGCGAAACGCGAGCCTTCCTCGTTGGTCCAGTTGCAGATGCAAATCGGCGTCTCGGTTTCGATCCCGGCATCGTTGAGCGTACGGACCACCTCCAGCGCCGCCAGCGTGCCGAGCACGCCGTCATATTTGCCGCCGGTCGGTTGCGTGTCGAGGTGGGAGCCGAGGCCTACCGGCGGCTTCGACATGTCGCGGCCCTTGCGCAGGGCGAACATCGAACCCAGCGCATCGACATGGACTTCCAGTCCTGCGGCCTCGCAGGCGTTCCGGAACCAGTCGCGCACCTGCTTGTCCTCAGGCCCCAGCGTCAGCCGCCGCACGCCGCCTTTCGGCGTGGCGCCGAATTTGGCGGTTTCGTGAATGGTGCCCCACAGCCGGGCGGAGTCGATTTGCAGGTTGGAGGCGATTTTTGTCATTGGCCGTTCCGAAGTTCAGACGATACGCGAGACGCGCATTTTCAATGACGCGCCAGCGGCGGCGCGTCAACAATGACGCCGCCCTGTGCAAGATTTGCGGCGAGTTCGGCCACGCGCTCCACCGCGACCGTATCCGGGGAGGACAGCCAGCTCGCCGAAAACGTCAGTAGCGGCAGTTGCAGGTTGGTCGACAGCAATTGCAGCCGCCCGTCGGCCATTTCGCTTTCGACGATAGCGGTTGGAATGACGGCAATGCCGAGGCCTTCGATCGCCATGTGGATGACGGTGGCGATCGACGCACTGGCGTGCAGGCGCATCGGCGGCAGGTCCGGGCGGTTGAACAGCGAGCGCACGATCTCGTAGGGCGGGGTCTTGCGCGGGAAGGTGATGATGGGAAATTTCGCCAGGTCGTGCACCGTCAATGGACGGTTGCCCAACCCGAGCGACGGGCTGGCGAGAAAGCCGACCGGATAGTCGCACAGCACGCGGTTGCTGACGCTTGGCGCGGTCAGGGGGCCGAGCAGGAACGCGAGCTCGATTTCCTGCGCGAGCAGCCGGGTCCGCAAATTCGAGGTGATGTCGACCTCGATTTCGAGCGAGAGATTTGGATAGGCGTGATTGACGCTCTTGATCAGCTGCGACAGCCAGGTGTGCACGATGGTCTCGGCGACGCCGAGCCGCAGCACGCCGCGCATCGCCGAGCGGTCGCCGACCACCGCCAGCATTTCCGAGCGCAGCCCGATCAGCTTCTCGGCATAGACCATCAACTGCCGTCCGCTTGGCGTCGGCAGCACCATGCGGCGGTCGCGCTGCAGGAGTTTCACGCCCACTTCGCGTTCGAGCTGGGCGATCCGTTGCGAGATCGCGGGCTGGGTGGTGTTGAGCTTCTGCGCCGCGCCGCGGAAGCTGCCGAGCGTTACCACCCACATGAAGGTCTCAATTGCCTTGAAATCAGTCATGCACCCTCTGCCCGCAGATTGATAAATCAAATTTATCTAATTTGATTAGAAAAGACGATTAGACATTATCATAGCCATATGCGGGAGTAGATGCCAACAAGATTGGAAGCGGGGATCAACGATGACCGGCTTGGCGAGGACAGAACGACCCGGCCACGATACGGCGGATTTATCGCCGAGCGTCGCGGCCCGGCATGCCTGCCGCGCCGGCATGGCGAGCACCACGGCCGGCGTCGCCAACGGCTTCGTCCAGGGCAACCTGGTGATCCTGCCGGAAAAGCTCGCCGCCTCGTTTCACCGGTTCTGCCAGCTCAATCCCAAACCGTGCCCGATCATCGGCATGTCCGATGTCGGCGATCCCCGCATTCCCGCGCTCGGCATCGATCTCGACATCCGCACCGACCTGCCGCGCTATCGCGTGTGGCGCGATGGCGAGGTGGTGGAAGAGCCGACCGACATCATGGCGCACTGGCGCGACGATCTGGTCGCCTTTGTGATCGGCTGCTCTTATTCCTTCGAGGAGGCATTGCTGGCGGACGGCCTGCCGATCCGTCATATCGAACGCAAGCTGCGCGTGCCGATGTACCGCACCAATATCGCCTGCGGTTCCGCAGGGCCGTTCGCGGGGCCGATGGTGGTGTCGATGCGGCCGTTCAAGCCGGCGGACGCAATCCGCGCGGTGCAGATCACGTCGCGCTTTCCCTCCGTGCACGGCGCGCCGGTTCATCTCGGCCATCCGCATTCGATCGGCATCGCCGACATCAACAAGCCCGATTACGGCGATGCGGTGCCGGTCGGGGCCGACGAAATTCCGGTGTTCTGGGCGTGTGGTGTCACGCCGCAATCGGTGATCGCAGCCGCCAAGGTGCCGTTTGCCATCACGCACGCGCCCGGATTGATGCTGGTGACCGATCTCATGAACAAACAGCTTGCCGTGCTTTGATGCAATCAATGCCACGCATTGAGGCTTTACCGTAACCATCAACCGTTTCATCGATAGTTACCGACCAACAGAGGATCTCGCCATGAACATCACGCGCCGGAATGTCTTGCTTGGAGCTACCGCCGCCGCAGCGCTCGGACCCGTAGCCGCCCGCGCCCAAACTTCCGAAGTGGTAATCGGTGTGATCTATCCGTTCTCCGGCGCCAGCGCCCAGATGGGCGTCGATGCGCAGAAGTCGTTCGAGACCGCGCTCGACATCATCAACAAGAACCACGATTTCGATCTGCCGCTGGCGAAGGGCGAAGGCTTGCCCGGCCTCGGCGGCGCCAAGGTCCGCCTCGTCTTCGCCGACCACCAGGCCGATCCGCAGAAGGGCCGCGCCGAGACCGAACGCCTGATCACCCAGGAAAAAGTCTGCGCCGTCGTCGGCACCTACCAGAGCGCGGTCGCCGTCACCGTCAGCCAGATCTGCGAGCGCTACCAGATCCCGTTCATTTCGGCGGACAATTCCTCGCCGAGCCTGCATCGCCGCGGCCTCAAATTCTATTTCCGCGCAGCTCCCCATGACGAGATGTTCTCGGCCGCCATGTTCAACTTCTTCGACGCGATGAAGAAGAAGGGCGCCAAGATCGACACGCTGTCGCTGTTCCATGAGGACACTATCTTCGGCACCGACTCCGCCAACACCCAGCTCAAGCTGGCGGCCGATCGCGGCTACAAGATCGCCACCGACATCAAGTATCGCTCCAATTCACCGTCCCTGTCGGCGGAAGTGCAGCAGCTCAAGACTGCGAACGCCGACGTGCTGATGCCCTCGAGCTACACCACCGACGGCATCCTGCTGGTCAAGACCATGGCCGAGCTCGGCTACAAGCCGAACGCGATCGTGGCGCAGGACGCCGGCTTCTCCGAAAAGGCGCTCTATGATGCGGTCGGCGACAAGCTCGAAGGCGTGATCTCGCGCGGCAGCTTCTCGCTCGATCTCGCGGCCAAGCGGCCGATGGTCGGCAAGATCAACGCCATGTTCAAGGAGAAGTCGGGCAAGGACTTCAACGATCTGACGTCGCGGCAGTTCATGGGCCTCCTGGTGATGGCGGAGGCCATCAACCGCGCCAAGTCGACCGATGGCGAAAAGATCCGCGAGGCGCTGGTGGCGACCGACATTCCGGGCGAACAGACCATCATGCCTTGGAAGCGCGTCAAGTTCGACGAACTGGGCCAGAACAACGACGCCGACCCGGTGCTGCTGCAATATATCGGCGGCAAGTTCGTCACCATCTTCCCGCCGCAGGCCGCCATCGCCGAAGCCGTCTGGCCGATGAAATAGAATGCCGCGCTCCCGTTATCCCGCGGCACCGGTCCTCATCCCCGGGATGAACGCAATTGCGTTCACCCGTGGGAGCGCGCCCTTGCGCGCGTCTCGAAGGATGGCCACCAGTGCGTTTTTGCCGCCATCCTTCGAGACGCTTGCTTCGCAAGCTCCTCAGGATGAGGATCTGTACTTGGAGCCACGCTCGTGACCGCTGAAACCATCATCCAGAGCCTGGCGAGCGGCCTCCTCATGGGGCTGCTCTACGGCCTCATCGCCGTCGGCCTGGCGCTGATCTTCGGCCTGATGGATGTCGTGAACTTCGCCCATGGCGAATTCCTGATGATCGCGATGTACGCGACGTTCTTCCTGTTCGCGTTCTTCGCGATCGACCCCTTGCTGTCGGCGCCGCTGGTTGCCGCGGCCTTGTTCGTGTTCGGGGCCGTGGTCTATCTGCTAATTGTGCGCTTTGCCGTGCGCGCCAAGGCCAATGCCGGCATGGTGCAGATCTTCTCGACCTTTGGACTGGCGATCGTCATGCGCGGCCTGGCGCAGTACTTCTTCACGCCGGACTACCGCAGCGTCACCCATTCATGGCTTGGCGGCAAGACCGTTTCGGTGGCCGGCATTTTCCTGCCCGTGCCGCAACTGGTGGGCGCCCTGGTCGCAATCGCCGCATTCGGCGCGCTCTATCTCTTCATCAATCGCACCGACTTCGGCCGCGCGCTCGAAGCGACCCGCGAGGACGCAGGCGCCGTGGCGCTGGTCGGCATCGACAAGAACAGGGTGTTCGCGCTGGGCTGGGGCCTCGGCGCGGCGCTGGTGGGGCTATCAGGCGCGGTCATGGCGATGTTCTTCTACATCTATCCGGATGTCGGCGCTTCATTCGCGCTGATCGCCTATGTGACGGTGGCGCTCGGCGGCTTCGGCAGCGTGTTCGGCGCCTTTGCCGGCGGCATCATCGTCGGCCTCGTCGAGGCCACCACCGCGTTGCTGCTGCCGCCCTCGCTCAAGGCGGTCGGCATTTACGCGGTCTATCTCCTTGTCGTCTTCGTCCGGCCGCGCGGCCTGTTCGGATCGATGTGATGGATACCAATTTCGCCAAAAGCCGCCGCCGCGACCTCATCCTCGCATTCTGTCTTGCTGCGATCGCAGCCCTGGTGCCGCTGTTCGTCAAGGACGTCTACGTCCAGAACATCATGGTGCTGACGCTGATGTGGGGCGCGCTGTCGCAGAGCTGGAACATTCTCTCCGGCTATTGCGGACAGATTTCGCTTGGTCACGCGCTCTATTTCGGAATCGGCGCCTATACCACGGCATTGCTGTTCACCAAGTTCGGCGTGTTGCCATGGTTCGGCATGATCGGCGGCGGCGTAATCTCCGCAATCATCGCGATGGCGCTCGGTTATCCCTGCTTCCGCCTGCGCGGACATTACTTCGTCATCGCCACCATCGTCATCGCCGAGATCGGGCTGCTGCTGTTCCACAACTGGGATTGGGCGGGCGCGGCAATGGGCATCGATATTCCCGTGCGCGGCGACAGCTGGCTAAAGTTCCAGTTCACGCGCAGCAAATTGCCGTACTTCTACTTCGCGCTGGCGCTGGCCTGCGTCGCCTGGTTCGTCACCTGGTGGCTGGAGGATTCCAAATGGGGCTATTGGTGGCGCGCTGTAAAGGACAATCCGGAAGCGGCTGAAAGCCTCGGGGTGGTCGTGTTCAATTCCAAGATGGGCGCGGCGGCGGTTTCCGCCTTCCTGGTCGCGGTCGGCGGCAGCTTCTATGCGCAGTTCGTTTCCTACATCGATCCCGAAAGCGTGATGGGCTTCCAGTTCTCGCTGCTAATGGCGCTGCCCGCGGTGCTCGGGGGCATCGGAACATTGTGGGGGCCGATGCTGGGCGCGGTGATCTTGATCCCGTTGACCGAGCTGACCCGCTCTTTTATCGGCGGCTCCGGCCGCGGCGTCGACCTGATCGTCTATGGCGGGCTGATCATCGCAATCTCGCTGGCGCGACCGCAAGGGTTGGTCGGATTGTTCGCGCCCAGGCGCAAGGAGGCGGCCCGATGACGACGACGCCACTCCTCGAAACCCGCGGTGTCTGGCAGCGCTTCGGCGGCCTGATCGCCAACAGCGACGTCTCGATCTCGGTCGGACGCGGCGAGATCGTCGGCCTGATCGGCCCGAACGGCGCCGGCAAGTCCACGCTATTCAACCTGATCGCGGGCGTGCTGCCGCCCACGCAAGGCTCGATCATCTTCGACGGCGAGGACGTCACGGCGTTGCCGGCGGCGGAGCGTTGTCAGCGCGGCGTCGGCCGCACCTTTCAGGTCGTGAAGAGCTTTGAGACCATGACGGTCATCGACAACGTCATCGTCGGTGCGCTGGTCCGTACCACCGTGATGCGCGATGCCCGCCGCAAGGCGCATGAGGTGCTGGAGTTTTGCGGTCTCGGCCCGCGTACGAATGTGTTGGCCAGCGATCTGGTCCCGTCCGAAAAGCGCCGGCTCGAAGTCGCCCGCGCGCTGGCGACCGAGCCGAAACTGCTGCTGCTGGACGAGGTGCTCACCGGGCTAACGCCGGTCGAAGCCAAGACCGGCGTCGAGCTGGTGCGGAAGGTGCGCGATACCGGCGTCACCGTATTGATGGTCGAGCACGTCATGGAAATCGTGATGCCGCTGGTCGACCGCGCCATCGTGCTCGACCTCGGCAAGGTGCTGGTCGAGGGCAAGCCTGCCGACGTCGTTCGCGATCCGAAAGTCATCAGCGCCTATCTGGGGGATCGTCATGCTGTCGGTGCATGAAGTCACCACCGCCTATCAGGGCCTGGTCGCGATCTCGGCGGTCTCGATCGAAGTGGCGAAGGGCGAAATCGTCTGTGTCGCCGGCGCCAACGGCGCCGGCAAGTCGACGCTGCTGAAAACGATCGCCGGCGCGGAGCGCCCGCGCTCCGGCACCGTGTCGTTCGACGGCACCCGGATCGACGGCATGGCGCAGCATGTCATCACCTCGCGCGGCATTGCCTATGTGCCGGAAAACCGCCGGCTGTTTCCGCGCCTGTCGGTGCGCGACAATCTCAGGCTCGGCAGCTATCTCTATCGCGGTGACGCGAACCGCGAGGCGCCGCTCGATCTGGTGTTCAAGCTGTTCCCGCGCCTGCAGGAACGGCTGGAGCAGCGCGCCGAGACGCTAAGCGGCGGTGAGCAGCAGATGCTGGCGATCGGCCGCGCGCTGATGACGCGGCCGCGGCTGTTGATGCTCGACGAGCCGTCGCAGGGCATCATGCCAAAGCTGGTCGACGAGATTTTCCAGGCCGTGAAGCGCATCCGCGACGCAGGGATGACCGTGCTGATCGTCGAACAGCGCATGGCCGAGTGCCTGGAGATTGCCGACCGCGCCTACATCCTGCAGACCGGCCGCGTGCTGATGCAGGGAAGTGCAGCGGAGATCAGCGCCAATCCGGATGTCCGCAAGGCGTATCTGGGGATGTAATGCACGGCCTCGCCGCGTCATTGCCTGCGACAAACGCGAAGCGTTTGCGCAAGGGAGCAAAGCGACGAAGCAATCCACCTATCCCTACGCCGCGGTATGGATTGCTTCGCTTCGCTCGCAATGACGTGGAGAGAGTTGGCATACAATTGCTACGAATGCTCCCCATGCTCCGGCAGCGCCAGCCCAAACACGTCAGTCAAATCCTCCACCTGCGCCGGCGACAGATAGCGCGGGTTCAGTCCGCGCAGCAGCAGGTACAGCTTCGCCGTCTCCTCCAGTTCCTCGATCGCGTAGACGGCAGCCTCCAGCGTATCGCCTGATACCACCGGCCCGTGGTTGGCGAGCAGCACGGACGAGTATTTCCCGGCCAGTCCCTTGATCGCGTCAGCGACCGCCGGATCGCCCGGACGGTAATACGGCAACAGCGCGGTGTGGCCGCATTTCATCAGATAATACGGTGTCATCGGCGGCAGTGCGGCGCGGGGGTCGATCTCGGGCAGCATCGATAGCGCCACCGAATGGGTTGAATGCAGATGCACGACCGCGCGAGCGGCGCTGCGGGTCTGGTAGAGCGCGGTGTGCAGCGGCACTTCCTTGGTCGGCGCGTCGCCGGATACCAGCCGGCCGTCGGGCCCGAGCCGCGACATCCGCGCCGGGTCGAGCGAGCCGAGCGAGGCATTGGTCGGGGTCACCAGCCAGCCGCCGTCGTCGAGTTTCACGCTGATATTGCCCGAAGAGCCCGGCGTCAGCCCGCGCTCGAACAGCGAGCGGCCGAGGCGGCAGATTTCCTCGCGGATGCTGGTTTCGCTCATGAACTGACCTCGTTTTGAAGCCTTGTCTCATGCTTTGGCAGCGCGGCCAAGCCGTGATACCCAGAGGCAAGGCTGCCGGCGAATGGCGGCTAGAATGAAACCAATTGAGGGACCGCCGCATGCCAGAATCCGCAAAACCGCGCGTTGCCGTCATCGGGCTGGGCTCGATGGGCTATGGCATGGCGACATCGCTGCGCCGCGCCGGGCTCGAAGTGACCGGCTGCGACGTCTCGGCGGACTCCGTGGCGCGGTTCGTGGCGGACGGTGGCAAGGGCGCCGGGACGCCGGCGGAAGCTGCCAAGGCGGCCGACATCGTCGTCAGCGTGGTCGTCAACGCGGCGCAAACCGAGGCCATCCTGTTCGGCCCCAACGGGGTCGCGGAAACCCTCGGAAAAGGCGCCGTGTTCATCTCCTCCGCCACCATGGACCCCGACATCGCGCGCCGGCTCGCCAAACAGTTGGAAGCAACCGGCCGGCACTACCTCGACGCGCCGATCTCCGGCGGCGCGCAGCGTGCGACGCAGGGTGAACTCACGATCCTGGCTTCAGGCACTCCAGCGGCGTTTGCCAAAGCGCGCCCGGCGCTCGATGCGATGGCCGCAAAACTTTACGAGCTCGGCGATGACGCCGGCCAGGGCGCCGCCTTCAAGATGATCAACCAGTTGCTGGCCGGCGTGCACATCGCCGCCGCCTCGGAAGCGATCGCCTTCGCCGCCAAGCAGGGTCTCGACATCCGCAAGGTCTATGAGGTGATCACGGCGTCCGCCGGCAATTCCTGGATGTTCGAGAACCGCATGCCGCATGTGCTCGACGGCGATTACTCGCCGCGCAGCGCGGTGGAGATATTCGTGAAGGATCTCGGCATCATCCAGGACATGGCGCGCTCGCAAAAATTCCCGGTGCCGGTCGCCGCCGCCGCGCTGCAAATGTTTCTGATGACGGCCGCATCAGGCATGGGGCGCGATGACGACGCCTCGGTAGCGCGGATGTACGCCCGCGTCACCGGCACGCATCTGCCTGGCGAACCGAAATAGCAACAAGATCAAGAAGGGGACGCTCGATGCCGCATTTTGCCGCCAATCTCTCCATGATGTTCACCGACGTGCCGTTCCTCGACCGCTTCGAGGCGGCGGCAAGAGCGGGGTTTACCGCCGTCGAATTCCTGTTTCCCTACGATCATCCGGCGGAGGCCGTCGGCGAACGGCTGAAAAAGAACGGCCTGACGCAGGCGCTGTTCAATCTGCCGCCGGGCAACTGGGACGCCGGTGAAAAGGGCTTTGCCGCGCTGCCGGAACGCTTTGACGATTTGAAGCGAAGCCTTGAGACGGCGCTTCCATACGCGAAGGCGACCGGTGTCAAGCGGCTGCACCTGATGGCGGGCATTGCCAATCGCAGCGATGCAAAAGCCGTCGAGCAGTTTTATAAATCGGTGGCGTGGGCGGCGGAGTTCTTCGCGCCTCACGGCCTCGACGTCGTGATCGAGCCGATCAATGCCCGTAATGTGCCGGGCTACTTTCTCAACGATTTTGGTTTCGCGCGCGACCTGATCACCGAGCTGAAGATCCCGAACCTGAAGCTGCAGTTCGATATCTATCACTGCCAGATCATCCACGGTGACGTCACCATGCGGCTGCGCGAGATGATGCCGATCACCGGCCACGTCCAGATCGCCAGCATTCCCTCGCGCAACGAGCCCGATGGCGAGGAACTGAACTATCCGTTCCTGTTCACTGAGCTCGATCGGCTCGGCTATGGCGGCTTCGTCGGCTGCGAATATAACCCGCGGGCCAAGACCACCGACGGCCTCGGCTGGTTCAAGCCCTATGCCGGAGTAAAGCCGTGAAATTGTCTTTGGGCTGCATCGCCGACGACTACACCGGCGCCTCCGATCTCGCCAACACGCTGACCCGTCAGGGCCTGCGCACGGTGCAGACCATCGGCGTACCGTCGGACGACCTCGCGCTGCCGGAGGTCGACGCGGTGGTGGTGTCGCTCAAGAGCCGTTCGATCGAAGCCGGTCTTGCCGTGTCTCGATCGCGCGCCGCCGAAAAATGGCTGCGCGGCCGCGGCGCCGGCCACGTGCTGTTCAAGATCTGCTCGACCTTCGATTCCACCGACGCCGGCAATATCGGCCCGGTGATGGACGCGCTGCGCGCCGATTCCGGCGATACGATCGTGCTGGTGACGCCGGCCTTTCCGGAAACCGGCCGCACCGTCTATCAGGGCAACCTGTTCGTCGGTTCCGTGCCGCTGAACGAGAGCCCGCTGAAGGATCATCCGCTCAACCCGATGCACGATTCCAACCTGGTGCGGGTGCTGGCGCGCCAGAGCCGGACCAAGGTCGGGCTGGTCGATCTCGCTACGCTTTCGCGCGGCGTGGATGCCGTTCGCGGACGTCTCGCCGATCTTGCAGGGAAAGGTATCGGCGCTGCTATCGTCGACGCCGTGTTCGACCGCGATCTGGAAACCATCGGCACCGTCGCGCTGGATCATCGCCTGTCCGTCGGCGCATCCGGCATCGGCCTCGGTCTCGCGCGGGCGCTGACAGCCTCCGGCAAGATCAAGTCGAGTTTGGCGGGAGCGGATTCCGGTGCGCCGGTCGGCGGGCCGGCGGCGTGCCTCGCGGGCAGTTGTTCGCAGGCGACACTGGCGCAGATCGCCAACGCCGAAAGGACGATGGCTGTGCTGCATCTCGATCCCGAGCAGATCATTGCAGGTCCTGCAGAGGCGCGGCGCGCGCTGGCCTGGGCCAGCGATCGAATCGGCGACGGTTCGATCCTGATCGCGAGCAGTTCGACGCCGGATCAGGTTGCAGCTCTGCAATCTCGTCATGGCCGCGATGCAGCCGGGCATGCCATTGAGCAGACGATGGCGGATATCGCCGAAGGCCTGGTGCGGTCAGGCGTGCGGCGACTGGTGGTCGCCGGAGGCGAAACGTCAGGCGCCGTCGTCGACAGGTTGCGCATTCCCGGATTCCTCGTCGGCGCAGAAATCGCTGCAGGGGTGCCGGTTCTGCGCGCCGTCGGTGCGGGAGACGGCGAAATGTTGCTCGCGCTGAAATCGGGAAATTTCGGCGGGCCAGAGTTCTTTTCCGACGCGCTGAAGCTGATGCGGTGATCGCGTCGTCGAATCGATCGACTCCCGCGATCGATCCAATCCTTCTGCAATTACAGTAGTGCGGTCAGCCGAGAACTATCTCAGTTTGCGCAACAGCATCGGTATGTCCGTAGTTCAACGTAGTTGCCGTAGTCTTACGGTGCACAATTTAAGGCAATCGGGAAAGTTTGGAACCTACCACAGAGGAGGATGAATCACGCCGCATCGGGCTTGCCGCGGATCACGCAAGAGCAATCCAGGCGTATGGAGGAGCACGAAATGCGCACCAATCTTCCGGTTACCGCCGTCGAGTATCCCATCAGTGACGATACGCTGATTGCGTCGCGGACGGACCTCAAGGGAAGGCTGACCTATTTCAACGATCAGTTTCTCGACGCTGCAGGTTTTTCCGAAGCGGAGCTGATGGGCCAACCACACAACATCATCCGTCATCCGGACATGCCGTCCGAGGCATTCGAAAATCTGTGGGAGACATTGAAGGCCGGCAAGCCGTGGGTGGGCGCGGTCAAGAACCGACGCAAGAACGGCGACTTCTATTGGGTTCTGGCTACGGCGTCCCCGGTTCGGGAAAACGGTCAGATCACCGGGTACACCTCCATCAGGACAAAACTGCCGGCAGACCAGCGCGCGGAAGCCGAGCACGTCTATGCGCTGCTGCGCGAGAAGAAGGCGCACGCCTACAGGATCGACGCGGGCATCATCCGTCGTCGTTCGTTCGCGGATCGCCTCGCGATTTTCACGGGCACGCTGAATGCACGCCTGGTCACCCTGGTTTCGGTCCTCGGATTGTTCCTGCTGGCCATCGGATTGACCGGCCTTCTGGCAACGCGAGACAGCAACAGTCGGTTGAAATCGATCTACGAGGACCGCGCGGTGCCGCTCGCCCAGTTGTTCGAAATCAACGACCGCATGAAGGACAATACGGTTCTGCTTTTCGAGGCAGTTGCGAATGGACGCGCCGGAAAATCGGTCGGGGACGTCGCCGGTCGGGTGTCGGCTAATCTTGAAGCCGTGGGCAAGGTCTGGGGCAACTATATGGCCACCTATCTCACGCCTGAGGAGAAGGGCGTTGCTGACGCCTTTACGCCCAAGCGAATGAACTATGTGGAGAAGGGGCTGAAGCCAGGCCTGGCGCTGCTCGCAGACCGCAAGTACGAAGAATTGGGAGCTCTGCTCTCCGGCCCGGCGCGAGAGCTATACAACCTTGCAAGGGCCGACCTGGAAAAACTGGTGGCCATTCAGGTCAAGGAAGCCAAGATCGAGTACGATACTGCCGAGCGCCAATACGCCATCCTGCTCGGAATTGCGGTCGCCATGCTTGTCCTGGGGATTCTGGTTGGCGGCTTGCTGGGCCGGCAAACTGTCCGGGCCATCGTCCGCCCGTTGCAACGGCTCAACGGTGTGATGCGGAGCGTCACTGAAGGCAAGCTTGACAGTCGCGTCCTGGTCGAGCGCGATGACGAGATCGGGGTGGCGACACGCAATATGCAGACGGTGCAAGCTATCGTGCGCTTCGATCGTGAAGAGTTGAAGAGTACCGAGAAGCGAGCGGCCGTTCAGCGCAAGGCCGAGATGACCAGGCTGGCCGATGGCTTCGAAGGCGCGGTTGGTGAAATTATCGAGACGGTGTCGTCGGCGTCGACGGAGCTGGAAGCTTCGGCCGATACGTTGACGTCGACCGCCGAACGCGCTCAGGAACTCACGACGATGGTGGCTGCGGCCTCCGAAGAGGCTTCCACCAATGTGCAGTCGGTGGCGTCTGCGACTGAAGAGCTGTCCTCTTCCGTCAACGAGATCAGCCGCCAGGTCCAGGAGTCGGCGCGGATGGCCAATGACGCTGTGGACCAGGCCCGCACTACCAACGATCGTGTGAGCGAATTGTCGAAAGCGGCAGCCCGCATCGGCGACGTCGTCGAGCTGATCAACACCATTGCCGGCCAGACCAACCTCCTGGCGCTCAACGCCACCATCGAGGCGGCGCGCGCGGGCGAAGCCGGCCGCGGCTTCGCGGTCGTGGCGTCGGAGGTGAAGGCGCTGGCCGAACAGACGGCAAGGGCGACCGGGGAGATCGGCCAGCAGATATCCGGCATCCAGGCCGCCACCCAGGAGTCGGTGAGCGCGATCAAGGAGATCAGCGGCACCATCGAAAGGCTCTCGGAAATCTCCTCGACCATCGCGGCTGCGGTGGAAGAGCAGGGGGCCGCCACCCAGGAAATCTCCCGCAACGTGCAGCAAGCGGCGCAGGGCACCCAGCAGGTCTCTTCGAACATCACCGACGTGCAGCGCGGCGCGAGCGAAACGGGTTCGGCCTCCTCGCAGGTGCTGGCGGCCGCGCAATCGCTGTCCTCGGACAGCAACCGCCTCAAGCTCGAGGTTGGCAAGTTCCTGGACTCGGTCCGGGCAGCCTGACAACCGATTGGCCACGGACCAACGGCCCGGCTTCCAGCAAGCCGGGCCGTTTCACGTCTGGCGCGAGCTTGCGCTCGCTACACCAAATAAGTGTTCGCGGGTTCAAGCGGAAATTAACCGGTTCTGATTAACCTCTCGGCCAGTTTGGAATTCGCACGCGAAGGTTGCCCTTTCCAGTTTACCTTCAAAAAATTCCGTACACCGGAAAACCGTGCGTCAGGGGAAATTGGGGTCGTCGACATGATCAAGCTCAACCGTATCGGAAACAAACTGGGCTTGGCCGGGGCAGTCGGCGTCTTGCTGGCGACCGGCATGGTGGCCAACCAGATGGTCACCGAATCGAAAATCGAGGAAAGCAGCGAGCGCGCCGCCCGGTCGCAGCAGGTGGCCGACAACTCGCTCGCCGCGCATATCGACCTGCGCAAGATTCAGCTTGCCGCCAGCGCCGTCAGGCTGGCCAGAACCCCCGCCGAGGTCGAAAAGACCATTGCCGATTTGCTGCGCCACAAGGCGAGCGAAGCAATGGAACTGGACGCCGCGCTTGCAACCGCCCAGCGGCCGGACGCCCGGGAGCGGCTGCAGAAGATCAAGGCCTTGATGGACGGTTTTACCGCCGCCGTGGAGGATCTCGCCAAGGCGCAGACCACGCTGCTGGCGCAGATCGAAAAGCGCTCGGTCATCTCGGAGGAATGGACCAAGGCCGTCGATGCCCAGCTGGGTTCGCCGGCCATGGCGAAGCTGGACAATCGCCTCGAGATCGAACGTTTGATGTTTCAGGCCGACGGAAAGGTAAACGCGCTGCGGGCAGCCGCCTGGAAACTCGGCGCCACCGGCGACGCCAACCTGGTCACGGCGATGGGCAAGACCGAGGCCTCGCTGAAGGACGTGTTCAACAAGCTGCGCGGTGAGGCCGACGACCGCGAGTTGTTGGTCGTGGTCTCTAACCTGTCTTCGATCGTCAAGCGCTTCCTCGCCGCCAATGAGGAAGCTGTAAAGACCGAGCAGTCGAAGAACGACATCATCGCCAATCGCACGGTCAGGGCCGCGGCAGATGTCGCCAACCTGATGGAAGAGACGGTCGCTGGCGCGCAAAAGGACGCGAGGATCTCCAAGGACGAGGTCATGGCCGATACCGAGCGCGCCAACCGCATCAACCTGATCATGGCGATCGTCGTCGTCATGTCGCTGATCGCCTCGGTGGTGTTTTCCTTCCTCGGCGTCGCACGTCCGATGACGCGCCTGAACGGTGCGTTGGGCAGGATGGCCGGCGGCGATCTCGACGTCGAGATTCCCGGCGCCGGCCGCGGCGACGAAATCGGCGACCTCGCCAAGACGGTGACCGTCATTCGCGAGAACGCCGAGCACAAGGCGCGCGAGGAAGCCGAAGCCAAGGTCGAGCAGGATCAGGTCGCGGCGCGGCGGCGCAAGGCCGAAATGATCAAGCTCGCCGACGATTTCGAAGGCGCGGTCGGCAAGATCGTGGAAACCGTGTCGTCGGCGTCTACCGAACTCGAGTCCGCCGCCGGCACGCTGACGGCGACCGCCGAACGTGCCCAGGAACTGACCACGATGGTGGCCGCGGCTTCCGAGGAAGCCTCCACCAATGTGCAGTCGGTGGCTTCCTCCACCGAGGAGATGGCCTCATCCATCACCGAGATCGGCCGTCAGGTTCAGGAATCGGCGCGGATGGCCAATGAGGCCGTCGATCAGGCCCGCACCACCAATGACCGGGTCAGCGAATTGTCGAAGGCGGCGGCCCGCATCGGCGCGGTGGTCGAACTCATCAACACTATCGCCGAACAGACCAATCTGCTGGCGCTCAACGCCACCATCGAGGCGGCCCGCGCCGGCGATGCCGGCCGCGGTTTCGCCGTCGTGGCGTCTGAGGTAAAGGCGCTGGCGGAACAGACCTCGAAGGCGACCGGCGAGATCGGCCAGCAGATCACCGGCATCCAGGCGGCGACCGAGGAGTCCGTCGGAGCGATCCAGGCGATCAGCACCACCATCGAGAAGCTGTCGGAGATATCCTCGACCATTGCGGCCGCCGTGGAAGAGCAGGGTGCAGCAACCCAGGAAATCTCCCGCAACGTGCAGCAGGCCGCCCGGGGCACCCAGCAGGTCTCCGCCAACATCACCGACGTGCAGCGCGGCGCCGGCGAGACCGGCACGGCGTCTTCGCAGGTGCTCTCCTCGGCGCAGTCGCTGTCGTCGGACAGTGGCCGTCTCAAGCGCGAGGTCGGCAAGTTCCTGAACTCGGTGCGGGCGGCGTAAGTAGCCGACTGACCGCCAGCCAGATAACCCGCTCCTGAACAAGGGGCGGGTTTTGCCGTTCTGAGTCGGGGGGCAAAGCCGGCTGCAACGTGGTCAGTCCGCATCCTCACACTGAACCACCGCCAAACTTTCTTGGCGCCGGCCGCAGATTCCGGTTAACGGAAACTCGGTATATCTACTGAGTACAAAATTAACGGGAAGAAAGCGGCCGACATATACGATTCCGCGCAATGGGACGGACGACCCCCGTCGTCGCGCGGAGATCACGCATGTTTGGAACGATACGCCTGGCCAGGATGACGGTTGGCCGAAAGATCTATGCCCTCATCTGCCTCAGCTTCATCGGGCTCCTGGGCGGGACCTTTCTCGAATCGCGCGAACTGGCATCGAGCCTCGACCAGCAGAAACAGATCGAGCTGAGGCACCTCGGCGACCTCGCGCTCGGCATCATCAAGGAAGAGCACGCGGCGGCGCAGAAGGGCGGCGTTTCGGACGCCGACGCCCAGAAGCGCGCGATGGCGCGGATCGGCGCGCTCCGCTACGGCAACAACGACTATTACTGGATCAACGACATGCATCCGAAGATGGTGATGCATCCGATCAAGCCGGAAATGAACGGCAACGATCTGTCGAGCTACAAGGATCCGAACGGCAAGCTCCTGTTCGTCGACTTCGTCGATACGGTCAAAAAGGGCGGCTCAGGCTTCGTTCCCTACGAGTGGCCCAAGCCGGGCTTCGACAAGCCGCAGCCGAAATTGTCCTACGTGGTCGGCTTTGCGCCGTGGAACTGGGTCGTCGGCACCGGCGTCTACATCGACGACCTGAAGGCGCAGACCTGGGCTTCGACCCAGCGGTCCCTGATCGTTGCCGGCGCGATCCTGCTGCTTACGCTCGTGGTGTCGATCTTCGTGGCGCGCAGTGTCACCGGCCCGCTGCAACGGATGACGGTCGCGATGAAGGACCTCGCCGGCGGCAACCTTGCCGTCGAGGTGCCCGGCGTCGGACGCGGCGACGAGGTCGGCGAGATGGCCAAGGCAGTCGAGATCTTCAAGAGCAATGCCATCGCCCGTCAGGCGCTGGAGGCCGAGCAGCGCGAGGCCGAGACCCGCGCGATGAGCGGCCGCAAGGCGGACATGAACAAGATGGCCAACGATTTCGAGGCCGCCGTCGGCCAGATCGTCGAAGCAGTATCGTCGGCATCGAGCCAGCTCGAAATATCCGCGGGCACGCTGACCGCGACCGCGGAACGCGCGCAGGAACTCACCACCGCAGTCGCGGCAGCTTCCGAGGAAGCTTCTACCAACGTACAGTCGGTGGCCTCCGCCACCGAGGAGATGGCTTCGTCCGTCACCGAGATCAGCCGCCAGGTGCAGGAATCGGCGCGGATGGCCAATGACGCCGTCGATCAGGCGCGTGTCACCAACGACCGCGTCAGCGAATTGTCGAAGGCGGCAACCCGCATCGGCGACGTCGTCGAACTGATCAACACCATCGCGGGCCAGACCAATCTGCTGGCGCTCAACGCCACCATCGAGGCGGCGCGCGCCGGAGAAGCAGGCCGCGGCTTCGCGGTCGTGGCGTCCGAGGTGAAGGCGCTGGCCGAGCAGACCGCAAAGGCCACTGGCGAGATCGGCCAACAGATCAGCGGCATCCAGGCGGCGACCCAGGAATCCGTGAACGCGATCCAGGCGATCAGCGGCACCATCGAGAAGCTGTCGGAGATCTCGTCGACCATCGCGGCGGCCGTGGAAGAACAGGGCGCCGCGACGCAGGAGATCTCCCGCAACGTGCAGCAGGCCTCGATGGGAACCCAGCAGGTCTCTTCCAACATTACCGACGTGCAGCGCGGCGCCAGGGAAACCGGATCGGCGTCCTCGCAGGTGCTTGCGGCGGCGCAATCGCTATCGGGCGACTCCAACCGCCTCAAGCTCGAGGTCGGCAGGTTCCTCGACTCGGTGCGGGCGGCCTGATCGCGCTGACTGTTTGGTCCGAAGCCGGTTCCGCATGCCGGCTTCGTGCTCGCTGATGATCCGAATCGGGAACTCAAGCTGCCGTGGGCAGATTGTTTTGGCTGCATGAGGAGTGCGAGACATCCGTAGATCGCAAAATTGCGATTGCGGCATGGGCCGACCAATCGCCCTGAGTGAAACTGATGGCGAATGTGGCCAATGAATTTCCGAAATCGGGAAAAATTGGTAAGATGCAAAGGCATCGTGAAGATCTGATGCCAGAAGATCTGATGCCATGTGTTCTGCGTCAATGAAGATGGGCCAGGACTCAAGACGCTTCATCCAATGGCTGGGCGCATCGAGGCGCCCTCCCGCCATGGTCAAGTTGCGCGCATGTTCCCTCTCAATTCCGGCTAGCGTTTTTTTTCGTTGTTGCGACGATCGCTACCGACGGCTCGGATGACCGCCGCGTGTCGTTGCTTGATGAACTAGTTGACTCTGACTTCGTGAAGATCAGCCGGTCTCCGGATTTCGATCATTTCCGGAGCATCGAAGGATTGGGCGAGGCAAGCAGCATTCCACTCGATTGCCGGGGTTTCGCCGCTTCGTTCGCATCGCTGAGGCTGAAGGCCTGCACGATCTATCTGCAGCGGACATTTCCGCGAATCCTTCAGATACAATATTCCACGGCCGGGGCGATCGTCGGCCTGATGATGGACGATGCGGCTTCGCTGATCCTGAACGGTGTGGAGGCCCGCGCGCCGGCATTCCTGCTGGTCAAAGGCACCGCGAAATGTGAGATCGTGGAGCAGCAGGCCAATCTGGTCGCCTTGGTGAATTTCGATTCCGTCGATGATCGCGGCTGGCCGGGCGAGCCCGACCGCGCTCAGGTGATTGCGACGGAACCTGCCAAATTCGAGGCGCTTCGCACGACGTTGCGCGATGTCCTGAAGCTCGCGTCGCATTCGCCCGATACACTCGTTCAGCCTGATGTGATCGAGAGTATTGAAGAATCGATCCTGCAGGCGGTCGATCTGGTGATGGCTGCGGCATCGCCGGCGTCCGAAGCCAAGCGCCTGAGCCTGAGCCACTATCTGGCGCTGGTCCGCAAGTTCGACGAGTTCGTCGCCGTCAACGCCGGCAAGACGCTGTACAGCGCCGACGTGGCACGACAGCTTGGGGTCTCGGTCCGGACGCTGCATAACGCCGTGGTTGCGATTCGCGGCATGAGCATGCATCGTTATATGCGGCTGCGGCGGCTGTGGAGCGTGCGTCAGCAATTGCTGCGGGGGGCGTCGCTGCAATCGATCAAGGCGGTCGCGCTCGTGAACGGCTTCTGGCACATGGGCGAATTCACTTCGCTGTATCGCGAGTTGTTTGGCGAAACGCCGCAGCAGACGTTGTCGGCGGCGCGGAAGCCGCCGGGCGAGCCGTCGTGAGTCCGGCGAAGCGACGCGGGATTGCGTATTTCTACGAATTGCGCATCCCGGCTGGCTTAGGCCCTGATTAACCATCGTATGGAACGCTGGCGCGTATGAGTGTCGCTCTGTGGCGAAGCCGCTGCAGGAGCCCTTCGTTCGCAACGAACCGGCTCGTCCGATTGTCCGGCCCGGCGCTTTTCAACCGTGATCCCGCTGCGCGGGAAACAACGGCATCGCTGCGATTCACTGACGCTGCTGCTTTCAAGGACGCCCATCATGTCGAGCATCACCCGCTTCGTTCTGAATCTATCCATCGTCGCCAAGCTCGGCATCGCCTCGGGCCTCGGCGTCCTGCTCGTCGCCACGATGGTGATCGTTCAGATCCGGTCCAACGCGGCGATGCGCGATCTCGACGCTCGCATGGCGGCGCAACAGACGATCGCGCGAGATGCGGTGGATGCCAAGGCGTCGATCCGCGGCATGCAGATTGGCGTGCGCGACCTTCGCCTCGTAAGCAATCCGGCAGATATGCAAAAGGCGAATGACTATCTCGCTGCCCGTCTCAAATCGGTGAACAAATTCGCCGACGAAATGTACAAGCTCTCCAATTCAGCCGAGAACCGTGCTCGCATCGAGAAGCTCAAGGCGCGGGCGGAAGATTATTCGAAGGGCGCTCAGCAAATCGCCGCCGTTCGCAGTGAGGCGATCGCTGCGGCAGGTGGCGGTGCTGAAGCCGGCGCGAAGATTGCGAAGCTGAACGAGGAAGCCGTCCGCATCGCCCGCGAAATCACTTTGCCGATCGCCGCCGACCTTGAACCGCTCGCGAACCAGATCGCCGATTTTGCCAAGCACGGCGTGGAAGAGCAGGCCGCCCAGGCCGCCCGCGAAATGGCAATGGCTGAATGGGAATCCATGGCTTTGGGTATCGGCACGGTTCTGTTGCTGATCGGCACCAGCATATTCTCCTTCTTCACGATCGCGCGTCCGATGCGCGCGCTGAGCGTATCGATGGAAGAGCTCGCCGGTGGCAATTTCGCGGTGGTGCTGCCGGGGCTTGGCCGCAAGGATGAACTTGGCGCGGTCGCCGCCGCCGTCGAGAAGTTCAAGGTCGTCTCGGAACAGAAGGCGCGCGAGGAGGCGGAAGCCAAGATCAAGCAGGATCAGATCGCGGCCCAACAGCGCAAGGTCGAGATGGTCAGGCTTGCCGACTCCTTTGAGGCCGCCGTGGGCGAGATCGTCGAAACCGTGTCATCCGCTTCGACCGAACTCGAAGCCTCGGCCAGCACGCTGACGGCGACCGCCGAGCGCGCGCAGCAGGTGACGACCATGGTGGCCGCGGCTTCGGAAGAGGCTTCCACCAACGTGCAGTCGGTGGCGTCGGCGACGGAAGAGCTGTCTTCTTCCGTCAACGAGATCAGCCGCCAGGTGCAGGAATCGGCGCGGATGGCCAATGAGGCTGTCGACCAGGCCCGTCATACCAATGGCCGCGTCAGCGAATTGTCGAAGGCGGCCGCCCGCATCGGCGACGTGGTCGAACTCATCAACACGATCGCCGGCCAGACCAATCTGCTGGCGCTCAATGCCACCATTGAGGCCGCGCGTGCCGGTGAAGCCGGCCGCGGTTTTGCCGTCGTGGCCTCTGAAGTGAAGGCGCTCGCCGAACAAACTGCAAAGGCCACCGGCGAGATCGGCCAGCAGATTACCAGTATCCAGGGCGCGACCCAGGAGTCGGTGAATGCGATCCAGGCAATCAGCGGCACCATCGAAAGGCTGTCGGAGATCGCCTCGACAATTGCGGCGGCGGTGGAAGAGCAGGGCGCGGCGACGCAGGAAATCTCCCGCAACGTGCAGCAGGCCGCTCAGGGCACCCAGCAGGTCTCCTCCAACATCACCGACGTCCAGCGCGGTGCCAGCGAGACCGGCTCGGCCTCCGCGCAGGTGCTTTCGGCGGCCCAGTCGCTGTCGAGCGACAGCAACCGTCTCAAGCTCGAGGTCGGCAAATTCCTGGATTCCGTGCGGGCGGCCTGAGATGGGCCGGACGCTTCCAAAACAAGGGAAGGGGTAGGATTACTCTTTCGTCATGCCGGGACAAGCCCGGCCATGACGGAGCAGGGCTGTCAGCCCGCCCGCCACTCCAGCACGCCATCTTCAGCGGTCACGATTGCGCCGAGCGATCCCACCGGCGTGCGGTCCATGTTCAAGAGGCGCGCAAGCGTCTTCTCGTCATTGGCGGGGACGCGGGCCAGCGCCCGCGCGTCGGCCTCGGTGCGCAGCATCGCCACGCCGTGCTCGACTTCGCCCTTGCCCTTGTAGAGGACGGTGAAGCTCTCGACCTTGCCCTTGCCTGAAGCTTCGGTGACAAAGTCCGGCACCCTGCGGCGATGGCGGTCGGCTTCGGCCTGGACGCTGGTGTCCTGCTCGAGGGCCTGCTTCGGCGCTTCGCGCGACAGCACCAGTCCGTGATGCTTGGTGACGAAGCCGCCCTGGCCGTAGAGCAGGCCGAGCTTGCCGCTCTTGCGCAAGCTTCGCACCATCGCGACGGCTGCGTGCGTCATATAGGTGTTGAGCGGCGCGCCGAAGAAGGTGAGGCCGCCGGTTACCGTCGGCTGCACGTCGGGCCCAAGGCCAAGCGTCCGCCGCGCCATCTTGGGCACGCAGGGAAAGCAGCTGTAGAGCTCGATGGCGTCGAATTTCTTGCCGTCGCCTTCGACCAGGTCCATCACCGCCTTCAGCACGGCATTCTGCGGATGGCTTTCATAGAACTGGTCGCGGACGAGGTAATCACGCGGCTCTTCCGCCGAGGCGCCGCCGATCGGATAGATCAGGCGATCCTCGGGGACGCCGGCCGCACGGGCCTTCGCCAGCGACGTCAGCAGCACCGCGCCGCCCATGTTCACGGTTGGATTGGCCACCATCAGCTTTGTATAGGGCCAGGCGATCAGACGGTTTTCCGGTGTGGGCGTGGTGATCTCATCCGGCGCAAAACGCTTCTTCAGCCATGAATTTTCATTCTCGGAAGCAACGCGCGCGTAGGTCGACCACAGCGCGCCGGATTCCGCCAGTGCCTCGCGCGGGGTCTGGCCCCAATGCGCCGATGTCGCGGACTCATACAGCGGATAGACCGTAATGGGGCGGAACACGCCGAGCTTCACCGCCATCGGCTTCTGGAACGCCGCGCCGCGCTTCGGCTCCTCGACGTCATGGGCGAACGGCGTCCATGGCAGCGCGATGCCGCCGCGCTCGGCCTTGGTTGCGGTGGATTGCGCCTCCGCACCGCAGACCACGGCCACGCTGCATTCACCGCGCGCGATGCGCTTGGCCGCTTCGTGGATGTAGCGGATCGGGCTCTCGCCGCCGACCGGGCCGTAATAGCAATGCGCCGGATTGGCGCCGAGCCGCGCGGCGAGCTGCTTCTCGGGATCGCGGTAGCGCCAGCTCAGGAAATTGACGACATCGAGCGAGCCGAGCTCGCCGAGCAGTTTTGCCCCGCTGTCCGCTTCCGCGCGCCGTACGGCTTCCTCGAGCAGCGCCAGCGGCTCGAGGCCGGCGGCGACGTCCTTTGGCCGGTCGGCGATTTCGCCGACGCCGACGATGACGGGAATGCGGTTTTCGGGGAGGGGGGTGTTCGACATTTTTTCTTTCTTTGCCTTCAACGTGCACAGACCTCATCCTGAGGAGCCGCGAAGCGGTGTCTCGAAGGATGGGCCACGGGCCTCATGGTTCGAGACGGCGCTTCGCGCCTCCTCACCATGAGGAGAGAATCGTAGGGTGGGGCAAAGGCGCGCCAGCGTCGTGGCCACCAACTAGCTTCTTGCTCGAAAAAATGGTGGGCACGCTTCGCTTTGCCCACCCTACGAGATTTTCGCCATCACTCCTCCATCAGCGCATTCATATGCTCCACCGCGTCGGCAAAATCTTCCTTGAATTCCTGCACCACGGCGCCGGCCGATTTCACGCTGTCGATCAGGCCGACGCCCTGGCCGACAAAGTACGTCACGAGGTCGCGCGCCTGCGCATTGCCGGCGGCGGCGGCGCGGTCGATCGAGTTGAAGGCGTCGCGGCTGATGATGCTCTGCAACGGCATCGGCAGCGCACCGGGACTGTCCGGCCCGCGGTCCCACGCATCGGTCCACACCGAACGCAATTGCCGCGCCGGCTTTCCGGTGCGGCCCTTGGAGCGCACCGCGTCGCGCGAGGAGGCCGCGATCATCTTCTCGCGGAAGATTTCGGTGGTTTCAGACTCCACCGTCGCCAGCCACACCGAGCCGGTCCACGCGCCGGCGGCGCCCATCGCCATGCAGGCCGCCATCTGCCGCCCGGTCATGATGCCGCCGGCGGCCAGCACCGGCACGTCGCGGATCGGCTTGATCGCCTTGATCACCTCGGGCACCAGCACCATGGTCGAAACCTCGCCGCAATGGCCGCCGGCCTCGGTGCCTTGCGCGACAAGAATATCGACACCGGCCGCGACTTGCCGCAACGCATGCTCCTTGGAGCCGACGAGGGCCGCGACCGGCACGCCGTGCTTGCGGCCCATCTCGATCATCTGCTTTGGCGGCACGCCGAGCGCATTGGCGATCAGCTTGATCGGATGGCGGAAGGAGACGTCGAGCACGTCGAGCGCGCGCTGCGCGTCGAACGGCTGCGGCTGGTTGTCGGCGACGCTGGTCGTCGTCAGCTCGACGCCGTATTTCTTCAGCAGGTTGCGGGTGAAGTCGCGATGCTGCGGCGAGATCCGCGCTTCCAGGCTTTTCCAGGTGACGTCCTTTTCACCCGCGGTCGAGATGTTTTCCGGGATCAGCACGTCCAGCCCATAGGGCTTGCCGTCGACGTGATCGTCGATCCACTTCAGTTCCTGCTCGATCGTTTCCGGTGAATGCGCGGTGGCGCCCAGCACGCCAAAGCCGCCGGCGCGGCTGACGGCCGCAACCACGTCGCGGCAATGGCTGAAGGCGAGTAGCGGAAACTCAATTCCCAGCATGTCGCAGATCGGCGATTTCATGGTTGTTGCTCCCTGTGGCGGCCGCGGGCTAGCCGCTCATTGTTGGTTTTGATTGGCGGTGTTGAACCGACGCTAGCCCACGGATGGTATGCATGCCAAGCACCCTCTCAACCCTCATCCTGAGGAGGCCGCATCGCGGCCGTCTCGAAGGATGAAGGCCCCGACTGTGGCCTCATGGTTCGAGACGCGCAAGATGCGCTCCTCACCATGAGGAACGGACATTCCACCTCGCAAAATATGCAAGGCCAGCCCGCCGATTTGCGTCTTGCGCTTTGGCGCTACGGGAGGAATGCTGCTTGCCAAATCAAAGAGAATATCAGGGAGCCCGCCTTCATGTCCGCCATGCCTTCCGTTACCGCCAAACCGAACGAGGCCTACGACGTCGTCGTGGTCGGTGCGGGCTTTGCCGGCATGTACATGCTGCATCAGTTGCGCGGGCAGGGGATGTCGGCGCGCGTCTTTGAGCAGGGCTCGGGTGTCGGCGGCACCTGGTACTGGAACCGCTATCCCGGCGCGCGCTGCGACGTCGAGAGCATGCAGTATTCCTATTCGTTCTCCGAGGAGCTGCAGCAGGAATGGGACTGGAGCGAGCGCTACGCACCGCAGCCGGAGATTCTGAAATACGCCAACCACGTCGCCGACCGCTTCAACCTGCGGCCCGACATCCAGTTCAACACCCGTGTCGATAGCGCTGTGTTCGACGAGACCACCTCGCTGTGGTCGGTCACGACATCAGACGGCAAGACGGTCGCCGCAAAATACGTCGTGCTCGCCACCGGCTGCCTGTCGAACGCGCGGATGCCCGACATCAAGGGGCTCGATCGCTTCAAGGGCAAGGTCTATCACACCGGCCACTGGCCGCATGAAGAAGTCGATTTCATCGGCCAGCGGGTCGCCGTCATCGGCACCGGATCGTCGGCGATCCAGTCGGTGCCGGTCATTGCCGAGCAGGCGAGCCGGCTGACGGTATTCCAGCGCACCGCAAACTTCTCCATTCCTGCCCGCAATGCGTCGCTCAGCGAGCAGGAACGGCAAAAATTCCGCGACAACTATCCCGAGATCAGGCGCTTTGCGCGCGAGGTGGCCAAGAACGGCATCTATACCGAGATGCCCGATCGCGGCGCGCTCGACGATGGCGACAACGAGCGCCGTGCGAAGTATGAGGCGCGCTGGAATCGCGGCGGGCTCACTTTCATGTCGGTCTACAACAATCTTGCGCTCGACAAGGCGGCCAACGACACCGCCGCGAATTTCGTCCGCGAAAAAATCGCCGAGATCGTCAAGGACCCGGAGACGGCAAAGTTGTTGCAGCCGAACAATCATCCGATCGGCTCCAAGCGGATCTGCATCGACACCGATTATTTCGCAACCTTCAATCGTCCCAACGTGACGCTGGTCGACATCAGGTTGAACCCGATCGAGGAAATCACTGAGAATGCCGTGCGCGTGGCTGGCAAAGACTACGAGGTCGATGCGCTGGTGCTGGCGACCGGTTTTGACGCCATGACGGGGTCGGTGGCGAAGATCGATATCAGGGGTCGCGGTGGGCAGACGCTGAATCAGAAATGGTCGGCGGGCCCGCGCACCTATCTTGGCCTGATGAGCGCGGGTTTCCCCAATCTCTTTGTCATCACCGGTCCGGGCAGCCCGTCGGTGCTGTCGAACATGATCGTCTCGATCGAGCAGCATGTCGACTGGATCACCGACTGCATGGCCTATATGCGCGATCGCGGCCTCGACACGATGGAGGCGGCGGTCGACGCCGAAGACAAATGGGTCGCCCATGTCAACGAGGTCGCCTACACCACGCTCTATCCGCAGGCGAATTCCTGGTACATGGGCGCCAACGTCCCCGGCAAGCCCCGGATATTCATGCCCTATATCGGCGGCGTCGGCCCCTACCGTCAGATCTGCAACGATGTCGCGGCCAAGGGCTATGAAGGGTTCGTGATGGCGGGCGCAGAGCCCGTTCAGAAACGTGCTGCGTCATCCTAGCCATCGTCATTGCAAGGAGCGTAGCGACGAAGCAATCCATCTATCCGCGCGCTGAGGCATGGATTGCTTCGCTTCGCTCGCAATGACGGGAAATGCATGCGGCGCATGACGGAGCTGACCAATTATCCCCGCAGCCGCCGCGTCAACACTTCAACAAAGCGGTCGACATCGGCCTCGTCATTATAGACGTGGGGCGAGATGCGCATGCGTCCCAGGCGCGGTGCGACATAGACGCCTTCGCCGGCCAGTCCCTCGACCAGGCCCGCGGGCATTCCGCCCTTGAAGGCGAGGCTCAATACATGCGGCGCCCGCAGATGAGGCTCCGGCACGCTGACGCCGATGCCGCGCACGGCTTGCGCGATCCGCTCCGTCAGCATCGCGAGACGTTGCCCAATCGCCGGCGCTCCCCAGTCAGCCATCATCTCCATGCCGATCGAGGCCATCTCCATCGAGATGAAATGATCGCGCTCGCCCATGTCAAAGCGCCGCGCATCGGGAACGTAACTGAGATCCGTGAAATAGACCGCGTTCTCGGCGCGCACGTTGCGGCGGCCGGAGGCGGTCTGCTCGAGCGGGATGCCGCCTTGATGGCGTTTGGCAACATAGAGAAAGGCGCGGCCGTAAGGCCCGAGCAGCCATTTGTAGGTCGGGAAGATCACAAAATCCGGGTCGAGACGCTTCACGTCGGTCGCGAGGACGCCGGTGCTGTGCGTCGCGTCGATGAGGAATACCGCGCCCTGTCGCCGCAGTGTCGCACCGACCTTGTCGACATCGATCAATCCACCGTCCGACCAGTGCACCGAGGAGATCGAGGCCAGGCTGACCGGCGGTGCGCCGGATCGCTCGATGCTTTCGAGAACCGCCGACGTCCAGTCGCCATCGTCAGGTTGCCGAACCGTCTCGACGGTGAACCCTTCCGCGTCGGCCCGCGTCTGCCATTCGAGCACCGGCGAGGAATGATCGTTCTCCAGCACGATCACGCGCGTGCCGTGGGCGATCGGCAGCATCTTCGCGGCGGTCGCAACGCCGTAACTGATCGAGGGAATCAGCGCGATATCGGAGGCCTCGGCATTGATCAGCCGGGCGGCAGCAAGGCGCGCGCGTTCATGCTGTTGGTTGGCGAAGGAGGCCTCGAGCGTCCACGGCGTGCCCTTGCGGAGAACCGCGGCGCGACCGGCCTCCAACGTCCGAAGCGGCAGCGGGCTGTAGGATGCGGCATTCAGGTAGCAGATCTGGCGCGGTATCTCGAACAAGGCACGCTGTGATGGGAGCATCTGGATGGTCTCTTTGGTAGCGATATATCCATTATGGCCGATCTCGACTGCGCCAGCCACAGGAGCATTGCTCCGAGTACACCCGCCACGCCGTGCGATTATGGCAGGCGCAGCATGACGCATTCCTCCCCTGATTTTTGCGCGCTTTGTGTTTTGTTGCGGTGCTGATACGAAACCGTAACATGGATTGCGCCGGCCGCCGCGCGACAGATCACTTAAACCGCGAGATGGCCGAAGAAGCCTGGAGCCAGACCAATGACCGACGCCCCCGTCACCGATCCCACAGCTTACGAACCGCCAAAGGTCTGGACCTGGAACAAGGCAAGCGGCGGCCGCTTCGCCAGCATCAATCGCCCGATCGCAGGCCCGACGCACGAGGCGGAACTGCCGGTCGGCCGGCATCCGTTCCAGCTCTACTCGCTGGCTACTCCCAACGGCGTCAAGGTCACGGTGATGTTCGAGGAGCTGTTGGCCGCCGGTCACAGCGGCGCGGAATACGATGCCTGGCTGATCAAGATCGACGGCAACCAGTTCGGCAGCGGCTTTGTCGCGATTAACCCGAACTCGAAAATCCCGGCGCTGATGGACCGCAGCGGGCCGACACCGATCCGGGTGTTCGAGTCCGGCGCGATCCTGGTGCATCTCGCCGAAAAGTTCGGGGCCTTCCTGCCGGCCGGCGGCCAGGCGCGGGCGGAATGCCTGTCATGGCTGTTCTGGCAAATGGGCAGCGCGCCGTTTCTCGGCGGCGGTTTCGGCCATTTCTACGCCTATGCGCCGACCAAGATCGAATATGCCATCGACCGCTACGCCATGGAGGTGAAGCGCCAGCTCGATGTGCTCGACCGGCGTTTGGCCGACAACGAATTTCTCGCAGGCAGCGAATACACGATCGCCGACATGGCGACCTGGCCGTGGTACGGCGCGCTGGCCAAGGGCCTGGTCTACGGCGCCGGCGAATTCCTGTCGGTGCACGAATACAAGAACGTGCAGCGCTGGACCGACGCGATTGCAAAACGCCCCGCCGTGAAGCGCGGACGCATGGTCAACCGGATCTCGGGCGATCCGGCGAGCCAGTTGCACGAGCGGCATGACGCGTCCGATTTCGACACCAAGACGCAGGACAAGATCGGCGAGCCCGCGAAGACGTAAAGCGCCGGCAGGGGGAAAACCGCGATGAGCTTTTTCGAAAAGGGCGCTGTTCGCATCCATTATGAGGAAGCCGGCTCCGGCTTCCCGCTGCTCTTGATCGCCGGCGGCGGCCTGAACTCGAACATCTCGAGGATTACCGGCGACTATCCGCCCTTCAACGCCATCAAGGAGTTCGGCGACGAGTACCGCTGCATCGCCTTCGACCTGCGCAACGCGCCGCCCGGCCAATCCTCCGGTCCGCTCGAGATCGAGCGCCCCTGGGATTCCCACACCGACGACCAGCTCGCGCTGATGGACCACCTCGGCTTCGAAAAGTTCATGGTGCTGGGTTTTTGCATCGGCGGTCCGCTGATCTGGAATCTGCTCAGGCGCGCGCCGGAGCGGGTGGTGGCGGGCGTGCTGGCGATGCCGTCAGGTTCGCGTCCCGAGATGCGTGACTGGTTCTACGACAACAACATGACAGGCTGGGCGCCGGAACTGACAAAACGCCGGTCCGACATCACGATGGAGATGGCCGAAAAATTCCTGACGAAAATGTATCGCACCAATCCGGATTTCGTCTTCACGGTCACGCGTGATTTCGTGCGGAACTGCCAGACGCCGGTCTTGATCCTGCCCGACGACATCCCGGCGCATCCTTACGCGGTCGCGATGGAGAGCGCGATGCTGGCGCCGAACGCGGAAGTGAGTTTGTTTCCGTGGAAGGAGCCGAAAGAGCGGGTACCGCTCGCGGTGCGCCAGATCCGGTCTTTCCTGCGCGCGCACCGGCCGGTGCCATAGCCCGTAGGATGGGTGGAGCGAAGCGATACCCATCAATGCCGGTGTGTGTGGCGATGGGTATCGCTTCGCTCCACCCATCCTACGTCTACTAATCCGGCAGCGTCTCTCCGGAGCCGCCGAGATCGGCGGGCAGATCGCTGTACTTGGGCAGTCCGTCTTTGACCGAAAGCGTCTTGCTCGCATAATTCGCATGCAGCGTCGGCTCATGCGTGTAGCCCCGCAACAGATTGGCGTAGACATCGGTCAGCCGCATGCGCGGGTGCTCCGTCATGATGTGGCCGCCGCAGACCTTGCAGAATTTCCGATAGGAATTCTCGGTCTTGTGGTAGGTCCCGATTTCGGATGCGCCCTTGGTGACGCGCACGTCGCCCGACTTCCACAGGCTGAAAGCATTGATCGGCGCGGCCGACCAGGCCTGGCAGTCCGCGCAATGGCAGTAGCCGGCAAAAACCGGCTTGCCCGTTACCTCGACTTCGACCGCGCCACAGAAGCAGCCCGCCTTGTAGGTTGCCGTGTTCGTGCTCGCCGCCTGGCCGGGCGCGAGCAGATCGTCGTACCCGGTATGCTTGGACATGAAGTTGCGGATGAAGTCGCATTCGACCGTCAGCCTGCGCCCTTGCGTGCGTACCGCCTCCAGCGTCGCCCGCGCGAGTTTTGAGCCGACGCCCTTGCCGCCGAGTTCCGGCGGCACCTCGGTATGAACCAGCGTTATCGCGCCGGGTGATTTCCGGTAGGTGACGAAGGCGTTGTGTCCTTCGACGTCGAGTTCAAATCGTTCGCGAGCCTCGTTGTCGCGGAAGTCTTCGGCCATCTGCTCATCCCTTCATGCCGGCGTTCCGTTCAGCGCGCGACGGCTCCCTCGGCGGGCGGAAACACCACGCGATCATCCGTCCGGCAGTAGCGGTCCGCGAACATGCGGCCGATCGGGTGATAGCGCTCCATATGCACGCGCATCGCGGCGTGGTCCCACAATTCGTCGCGGATGTGGAAATGGATGCCTTCGCCCATCACCAGGAGCCGGTCGCCGTTGACGTCGATTTCCTTCCAGGTCTTGCACTCCATCGAAAACGGCGCATCCGCCAGCCGTGGCACGGCGATCTTGGTCGAGGGCGCCAGTTTGAGTTTGAGGTAATCCGGCTCGCCGATCTCGGGCGGAAAGTCACCGCTGCTCTCATGCATCGCCTGCGCCAGCGGCTCGTCGGTCATGTTGACGACGAACTCATTGGTCGCGCGGATGTTGATCACGGTATCCTTGACGCGGCCGTCGGGGCGCAGATTGGCGGCGAACATGCAGAGCGGCGGGTCCTCGCAGAACACGTTGAAGAAACTGAACGGCGCAGCGTTGACCACGCCGACAGGTCCTATCGTCGTCACCCACGCGATCGGCCGCGGCAGCACGAACGAGGTCAGCACCTTGTAGCGCTCGCGGGGTTTTAAGTCGCTGGGGTCGTATTGCATGCAAGGGGCTCCGCGTAAGGTGGGCAAAGCGCAGCGTGCCCACCATTCAGCGCGGGTGCAAGTCGTGGTGGGACATGGCGCCTGCGCGCCTTTGCCTGTCCTACGACAGCCGAAGCCATAAACGCAGAACGGTCCGGCTCACATAGGCTGAAGCCAGTCCCGCCGCTGCAAGCGCCAGGATCAATCCCGCAGGTGGAACGGCACGGTCGCCAAACCGGTACCAGGACTCAAACGAAAGATAGCCCGCTAACGCCAGGGCCGCCAATGCAGCGCACAGAATCATCAAACCGGGACGGATGCGCGCCTGCGCTGGATTGCAATAGACGGGGAAGCAGGCAATCGAGCCGAGGGCGCTCGAGAGGATGGTCATGCGGACCAGTTCCCTGACGGTGACGTGCGTGGCGGCGCGCGTCACCCGGCCAAGGGCCTCCGTCAGGCCGTTATGGAAAGCTTTCTCGACGAAGCCTATGGCCACGAATGTCGTGCAGATCACAATCGCGCTGATCGCCAGACATAGCGCCATCCTGACCGGGATGGCGCTACGCCAGGATTTCTGTTGCGCGATCACGTGCTCCCGTCGCTACGGCATGCTCAGTTCGTGCCGGCCGACCACCATCCAGTGCACCTCGTCCGGGCCGTCGGCGAAGCGCAGATGGCGGACGTCCTGGTACATTTCGCCGAGCGGGCTCCATTGCGAAATGCCGGTGGCGCCGTGCATCTGGATCGCCTGGTCGATGATCTTGCAGGTGCGCTCCGGCACCATGGCCTTGACCATGCTGACCCAGATCCGCGCCTCCTTGTTGCCGAGTACGTCCATCGCCTTGGCCGCCTTCAGCACCATCAGCCGCATCGCCTCGATCTCGCAGCGCGCCTGGGCGATGATCTGCAGATTGCCGCCGAGATGGGCGATCTTCTTGCCGAAGGCTTCGCGGGTCAGCCCGCGCGACACCATCAGGTCGAGCGCCTTTTCCGCCTTGCCGATGGTGCGCATGCAGTGATGGATGCGGCCCGGTCCGAGGCGAACCTGCGAGATTTCAAAACCGCGGCCTTCGCCGAGCAGCATGTTCTCCTTCGGCACCCGGCAATTGTTGAAGCGCAGGTGCATGTGCCCGCGCGGCGCGTGGTCGTGACCGAACACATGCATGGGCCCGAGGATTTCGACGCCGGGGGTGTCGATCGGCACCAGGATTTGCGACTGCTGCTTGCTCGGCGGCGCATCGGGATTGGTCTTCACCATCACGATCATGATCTTGCAGCGCGGATCGCCGGCGCCGGAGATGTAATATTTTTCGCCGTTGATCACCCATTCATCGCCGACGAGTTTCGCCGTCGTCGAAATGTTCTTGGCGTCGGATGAGGCCACGTTCGGTTCGGTCATCGCATATGCCGAACGGATCTCACCTGATAGCAGCGGCTTCAGCCACTTCTCCTTCTGCGCCTTGGTGCCGACGCGCTCCAGCACTTCCATGTTGCCGGTATCCGGCGCCGAGCAGTTCATGGTTTCCGAGGCCAGCGGATTCTTCGCGAGCTCCACCGCGATATAGGCGTAATCGAGATTCTTCAGGCCCTGACCGGTCTCGTCATCGGGCAGGAAGAAATTCCACAGCCCTTCCTCCTTGGCCTTGTCCTTGGCCTTCTGCAGCACCGCGAGCTGCTCCGGCGTAAAGCTCCAGCGGTTTTCCTTGCTCTCGCCAAGCCGCATGAACTCGACCGACATCGGGTCGACGGTTTCGCGGATGAATTTCTTGACGTGCTCGTAGAGCGGGCGGACCTCGTCCGACATGCGCAGATCGTTGAGTTCTTCGCCCGGATTGAGATTGTAGGTCGTCGTTCGCGGGATGTAGGCGTGTTTCACGGATTATTTCCTCCCATTTGCGCAAGAACGTTCGCCTTGCGGGCGCGCTCGGCTCGTTGGCCGGCAATGTAGACGCGGGGAAGGGGCTTGTACAAGCGCGCCAGGGGGACGCGATTTTCCGCCTCATGGCAAGCCATACTGCGCGAACCCTCATGGTGAGGAGGCGCCTTGGCGCCGTCTCCGGACGGTGCATCGCATCGCCGGGAGAACCATGAGACCACAGTCGGGCCTTCATCCTTCGAGACGGCCGCAATGCGGCCTCCTCAGGATGAGGTCTGACACGCCGTGATTGGTGAATTACGTTCCCGCCTCGCTCATTTGTGCCGGGCCTTCTGATCGAAGGCACTGAGAACAGCGAGTGTCATCGCGGTAATCCCGGTCTCGATGGTCGGCTTCGGCACCGGCGCGAACAAGGGCGAGTGGTTGGCCGGCAACTGCGGACCTTCGCCCTCGCGGGCGGCAGCGACCCGCTCCGGCTCGTAGACGCCGATTCTGAAGAACATCGAGGGCACGCCGGCGTTGATGAACTCCGAATAATCTTCGCTGGGCGTGACGGGCGGTATTGGCCTGAGCTTGTCGCCGAACGCCGCTTTCAGCACTTTTTCTGCCGTGGCAACCACGCCGGGATCATTGATCACGGCCTTGATGCCCTCGGTGATCGTGATCACCGGCTCCGACGCATTCGACATGGCGGCGACCGCCTTCGCTGTCCGCTCGATACCAGCGAGCATCTTGGCGCGCACCTCCGGCTTGAAGCTGCGGATGGTGCCCGTCAGCACCACTTCGTCGGGAATGATGTTTTCCGCGGTGCCGCCGTGGATCGCACCGATGCTGACAACGCCAAATTCGGTCGGATCCTTTTCGCGGCTGATCACACTCTGAACATCGACGACAAAGCGCGCGGCCATCATCACGGGGTCAATAGTTGCCTGCGGCGCCGCGCCATGACCCCCGCGGCCGCGGAATTTGATGTAGAGGCTGTCGTAGTTCGAGGAGCCGGCCCCGACGGTATAGAGCACGGTGCCGTAGGCGAAGGCGCCATTTGCGTGCAAAGCAAAGCCGAAATTGGGTTTTGGAAATCGTGTGAACAGGCCCTCCCTCAGCATCGCCATGGCGCCCGCACCAACTTCTTCCGCCGGTTGGGCGATGAACATCAGCGTGCCGCTCCACTGCTCTTTCAGGCCAAGCAGCGTCTTCGCCGTTCCAACCCAGCGCGCCATGTGGATGTCGTGGCCGCAGCTATGGGCGACGAATACCTCCCGCCCGTTCCAGCTGGTCTTGTCGCGGCTCGCGTAGTCGAGGCCGGTCTTCTCTTCCATCGGCAGGCCGTCGAGTTCGGTGCGCACCATGATGGTGGGCCCGTCGCCGTTCCGGTAGATGGCGACCAGCCCGGTCTTGCCGACATTCTCGGTGACGTCGAAGCCGAGCGCGCGCATCTCCGCGGCGAGCCTGGCGGCGGTTTTCACCTCCTGAAAGGCAAGTTCGGGATGGGCGTGGAGTTCCTTGTAGAGCGCGTCGAGCTTCGGATAGTCGCTCGCGAGCGACGTCTCGATCGCCTTCCTGAGATTGATAACGTCGAGCTCTGCGTGGGCCGGCAGCAGGCTGGCCACAACCAGTGCGGCGGACGCCACCAGGGATTTGACAGATGGATTCATGGCGTGGCCCCCTTGATTGCGTCGCGCGCTCAGTGCGTAGGGTGGGTTAGGCGAAGCCGTAACCCACCGCCCCCGCAAAGAAAGATGGTGGGTTACGCTGCGCTAACCCACCCTACGACGTACGAACTGCCTACGTTGCCATCCGGTGCATCGCGCAGATTTTATTGCCGTCGAGATCGCGCAAATAGGCGAGGTACATTTTGCCCGCAGAGCCTTCGCGAATGCCCGGCGGATTTTCGCAGGTGGTGCCGCCATTGGCGATGCCCGCCGCGTGCCAGGCATTGGCCTGCTCGGGAGATTCGGCAGCAAATCCGATGGTACCGCCGTTGGCCGGCGTCGCCGCCTGGCCGTTGATCGGCTTCGTCACCGAGAACACGCCGGTCTTGGTGAAGTAGAAAATACGGTGGCCGTCGACCTTGGCCGGCCGGACGCCGAGCGTGCCGAGCAGTGCATCATAGAACGCCTTGGCCTTTTCCAGGTCGTTAGTGCCGATCATCACGTGCGAAAACATTTCTTCAATTCCTCCCCAGTTTTTTCGGACGAACAGCCGCGATTGCTGCTGCGCTTACGCAAGGAACAACCCCGCCCGCTACCCGTTGCCGGCAATGTAGACGGCACCATTGGCGCTGCACAAGCAGGCGATGGGCAACCGGAAGGCCCGGAAGCCGCCCGCGTTGCCGGCAGATTACGGTTCGGTAATCCGGCCCGAGAGGGTGGTTTCCGCCGGTCAGCGCGGCGCCTCGACGCACCCCGGCATCTTGAAGGCGGGCCGGGGAAATCACTACTTCTGGGGTGCCAACTCCCGGCCTCCGGCCGCGGACGGCAAGGAGACGACAATGAGCTATTTGAAGACTGCCATTCTTCTGGCCGGTCTCACCGGCCTCTTCATGGGCGTCGGCTATCTGATCGGCGGCGCCAGCGGTGCCCTGATCGCGCTCGTGATCGCGGCTGCGACGAACCTGTTCGCCTATTGGAATTCGGACCGCATGGTGCTGTCGATGTACGGCGCCCATGAGGTCGACCGCAACAGCGCGCCCGATCTCGTCCACCTCGTGGCCGAGCTGGCCGGACGCGCCGGCTTGCCGATGCCGCGCGTGTTCGTGATGGACGAGGCGCAGCCCAATGCGTTCGCCACCGGCCGCAATCCGCAGAATGCGGCGGTCGCCGTGACCACCGGCCTGATGCAACAGCTCAGCCGCGAGGAGCTCGCCGGTGTGATCGCGCACGAGCTCGCGCACATCAAGAACCACGATACGCTGCTGATGACCATCACCGCGACGATTGCCGGCGCGATCTCGATGGTTGCGCAGTTCGGCATGTTCTTCGGCGGCCACCGCGACAACAACCAAGGACCCGGCATCATCGGCTCGATTGCCATGATGATCCTGGCCCCGCTCGGCGCCATGCTGGTGCAGATGGCGATCAGCCGGACCCGCGAATACGCCGCCGACGATCTCGGTGCGCGCATCTGCGGCCAGCCGATGTGGCTGGCGTCCGCGCTGTCCAAGATCGCCAATGCCGCGCATGTGGTCCCGAACCCGGAAGCCGAGCGCAATCCGGCGACCGCGCACATGTTCATCATCAACCCGCTGTCGGGTCACGGCATGGACAACCTGTTCACGACGCACCCGGCGACGGAGAACCGCATCGCCGCGCTGCAGCAGCTTGCGGCGGAAATGGGCGCGCGCGGCGGCATGCCTTCCCTCAGCGCCCGCGCCAACTATCCGCGCCGCAGTCCGTGGGGCCGGCGGTCGGCCTCGCGCGGGCCATGGGGTTGAGTTGTCATTCCGGGCTCTCGCTTCGCAAGCGCCGGAATGACGACCGCAAGATATTGTACCTGCTCGACAGGCAAATCACCCAGAAGTCTGTCCAGCCCCTTTTGCAAAAATATTCTGCTTAACGCGCAGGCCAAATCAGCCGCATAACTCCGCGCGTCTCACGGCAGATGAGGGGCGTCGGCCATCGTCACGAACGTGCAGTGAGATGCGATGGACGCGGATGCCATGACTGACGAGAGTGGCGGATGCGTACGGCGAAGTCGTGTGGTCCTGACGCCGCGGTGCTGGCGTCAAGTTCCTGGGAAGCAAGCTTCTCAGGGATGACGGTGGCAAAAGAGCCGCTCACCGGGGAGAGCGCGCTATAAGCCGTAAAGCCATTGCGCAGGGAAGGCCGGAATGCTCCCGCTGGACCTGTATGCTCGTGTGCGCATCTTTTGTGCACATTGCACACGAGACCGCGGGTGCAGCGCGCACCCGGTCTTCCCTGCGCCCTCTGTCCAAGAGGGCGACAACGAAAATGCAAACCTCGGGCGCAATGCGCCTCGAGATCGCGAAGGCATATCCAGCCGTCATTCCGGGGCGCGCGCAGCGCGAACCCGGAATCCATCACGCCGCGGAACAGGTAGCGAAATGGATTCCGGGCCTGCGCCAAGAGGCGCATCCTCAGGTGCGCAATTGCGCACCGGGGAATGACGAATGGAGAACCTCAAAACGCCGTATACCCCCCATCGATCACAAAACAATCCGCCGTATGATATGACGACGCCTTGCTCATGATGTATACGGCGATGCCGCCAAAATCCGTCGGCTCGCCGAAGCGGCGCATTGGGATGCGCGGCATGACATTGGCGACGAACTTGTCGTTCGCCATGATGCCGGCGGTCATGTCGCTCTTGATCCAGCCGGGCAGGATTGCATTCGCGGTGACGCCGTGGCGCGCGAGCTCGACGGCAAGCGCGCGGCACAGCGCGTTCAGCGCCGCTTTGGTGCCGGCATAATGCTCATTGCGCGCGGTGCCGAACAGCGACGCCAGGCTGGAGGTGGCGACCAGCCGGCCGAACTTGTCGCCGGCCTCGGCGCGTTCGGTCATGTGGCGAGCGGCAGCCTGGAATACATGGAAAACGCCGTCGAGGTTGGTCGCGAACATTTTTCGCCATTCCTCCTCGGTGCGGTCGATGAAGGCGCGCCGTCCGCCGCCGCCGATGCCGGCATTGGCGAAGCAGCCATCGACCCGGCCGAACGTATCGAGGGTCGCTTGCATCGCCGCCTTGACGGAAGCGGGATCGGAGACGTCGCAGATTTGGGTGTCGACCTTGCCGGGCCCGGCCGACATGGTCGCCGCCGCGCTCTTGTTCTTCTCCGCGTTGCGGCCCCAGATCGAGACGTTGCAGCCTTGCGCGTTCAATGCCTGCGCGATGCCAAGCCCGATGCCGCCGTTGCCGCCCGTGATGACCGCCGTGCGGCCGGTGAGGTCAAAGATGCTCATTGGATGTTTCCATTTGCTTTGGGGCGCGCGATAAGGAGTGCGCCCGGTGGCGGGCAGATGTTCCGATGCAACCATGGACAACGGCATCGAGAAAATCAAATATGGGTCGAGACATCAGGATCTTCCGCGCAGCGAAATAGCGCGTAAACACAAGTCATGAGGAAGCAATGCAGTTCAAGCACGTCACGCTCGATTTCGATGGCCCGGTCGCCATTCTCAAGCTCGACCATCAGGAGGTCATGAACGCGGTCTCGATGGACATGCTGGGCGGTCTCGGCGAAGCGCTCGATGCGATCGACGACAAGCGGGAGGAGGTGCGCTGCCTCGTGCTGACCGGCGCGGGACGCGCGTTCTGCACCGGCGCCAATCTGCAGGGCCGCAACAACCAGAAGGCCGGCAAGAGCAACGCCGGGCAATCGCTGGAAATCGGCTTTCATCCGTTCCTGCGGCGGCTGCGCAGGCTGCATTGCCCGATCGTGTCAGCGGTCAATGGCCCCGCCGCCGGCGCCGGAATGAGCTTTGCATTGATGGGCGACATGATCGTATGCGCGCGCTCGTCCTATTTCCTGCAGGCATTCCGCCGCATCGGCCTGGTACCGGATTGCGGCTCGACCTGGCTGCTGCCGCGGATGATCGGCAAGGCGCGCTCGGTCGAACTGTCGCTGATGGGCGAACGGCTGCCGGCGGAGAAGGCGCTGGAATGGGGCCTCGTCAACCGCGTCTATGACGATGCGGTGCTGATGGAGGAAGCGATGAAGCTCGCGCACGATCTCGCCAACGGGCCGACGATCGCGCTGTCGCTGATCCGAAAACTCTATTGGGACAGCCCGGAAAATTCCTTCGAGGAACAGCTCAATCTCGAATTCGAGTCGCAACGCATCGCGGGCGCGGCGGAGGATTTCAAGGAAGGCGTCAGCGCGTTCCTGGAAAAGCGTCCGGCCAAGTTCAGGGGCAAATGATCGAGGACCAACTCGGACGCTGCGTCGCCTCCTGGTATCCGGGGGCGACCGGCGTTGCTGGGGCCGCAAAACTTTCCGGCGGCGCCAGCCAGGAGACCTGGACGTTCGATATCGTTCACGCGGGCGGAAGCACCGGCGCCATCCTGCGCCGCGCGCCGCCGGGCTACGGCGCGTCGCCGGGACGGGCCGCCGGGCTCGATGCCGAGGCGACGCTGATGCAGCTCGCGCATGACGCCGGCCTGCCATCGCCACGGGTGATGCATGTGCTGAAGCCGGAGGACGAACTCGGCACTGGCTTCATCATGCAACGCATCGAGGGTGAGACCATTGGGCGCAAGATTCTTCGCGATGAGCAGTTCGCCAAGGCGCGTCCGATACTGGCGCGGCAACTCGGCAGGGTGATTGCGGGTATTCACGGCTTGCCGGCGTCAAAAATGCCAAAACTTCGCGAGATGACGGCGACCAAAGAGATCGCCGACCTCGAGCGGGAGTACCGCAGCTTCAACTGGCCGCGTCCGGTGTTCGAGCTGGCGTTGCGCTGGCTGCGCGAGCGCGATCCCGGGCCATCGAAAGATGTGACGCTGGTGCATGGCGATTTCCGCCACGGCAACCTCATCATCGGACCCGATGGCGTGCGCGCGGTGCTGGATTGGGAGCTCGCGCATTTCGGCGACCCGATGGAGGACCTGGGGTGGATCTGCGTCAACTCCTGGCGCTTCGGCGAGATTGACAAGCCGGTCGGCGGTTTTGGAACGCGCGAGGAATTGTTCGCGGGCTATGAGGAGGCCGGACGGAGGGTCGATCCCGCGCGCGTGATGTTCTGGGAAGTGATGGGCACGCTGCGCTGGGGCATCATGTGCTGCGGCATGATGCAGCGCTTTCGCATGGGGCCGGATCATTCGATGGAGCGCGCCATGATCGGGCGGCGTTCGTCGGAGACGGAAATCGATTTGCTGAGATTGCTTGCTCCGAGAGGAGGGGCATGATCCCGAAAAGTGTGAAGCGGTTTTCGGATCGGATCATGCCCAAAATGAGAGAGTAAAGATGCAGGACGAACCGACACCCACCGAACTGATAAAGGCCGTTGCCGATTTCCTCCGCAACGAGATCACGCCCACCATCAAGGGCCACAACGCCTTCAAGCTCCGCGTCGGCATCAACGCGCTGGATCTCGTGACGCGGCAACTGGCGCTGGAGCAGGGGAGTGATGCCGCGGAGGCGGTGCGGCTGAAGCAGTTGCTCGGCATGGATGGTTCGCTGCTGGAACTCAATCGCGCGCTGTCGGAAAAGATTTCAAAGGGCGAGGTCGATCTGCAGACGCCCGGGCTGGCCGAGCATCTCTGGCAGACCACGATGGACAAGCTCGCCGTCGACCAGCCGAACTATGGGTCATACAAGAGGGAGCTGGAGAATAAGTGATTATCTTCGTCATTCCGGGATGGTGCGCTAGCACCAGACCCGGAATCTCGAGATTCCGGGCTCTCGCTTTCGCTCGCCCCGGAATGACGACTACGTCGTCACCGCCCCAGCCATTTCGGCGGGCGCTTCTCCGCAAACGCCTTCGGTCCCTCGATGTAATCCTGCGAGGCCGCCATCGCCTTCACCGCCGGATACTCGCGCTGCTCGGCGATCGCCTGCTCCAGCGAGACTTCGAGTCCCCTCTGGATCGCCTGCTTGGAGGCGCGGATCGACATCGGCGAATTCTTGCAGATCGTCTCCGCCCATCGCTCGGCCGCCGCCAGCGCTTCGCCGGCCGGAACCACCTCGTTGACGAAGCCCAGTTCGAGCCCCTCCTTGGCCGAGACATGGCGCGCGGTGAGGATCATGCCCATGGCGCGCTTCAGCCCGATCTGCCGCGGCAGGCGATGCACACCGCCGGCCAATGCTGCGAGGCCGACGCGCGGCTCGGGCAGCGCAAACGTCGCATTCTCCGACGCAATGATGAGGTCGCAGGCCAGCGCGATCTCAAAACCGCCGCCCATCGCCACCCCGTTGACGGCAGCGATGATCGGCTTGTCGCAGTCGAAGCGCGAGGTGAGGCCGGCGAAACCGCCCTTGTCCCAGCCACGCTTGCCGCCGGCGGCCTGCCACTTCAGATCGTTGCCGGCGCAAAACGCCTTGTCGCCGGCGCCGGTGACGATTGCGACCCATTGCTCGGGGTCGGCGGAAAAATCGTCGAACACCTTGTTGAGTTCGAAATGCGCGTCGATATGCAACGCATTATACACTTCGGGCCGCGACAGCGTGATGATCGTAACCGGCCCCTTGCGCGTCACCTTGGAGAATTTCAGGTCCATGTTTGCTCCCGTTTCGATTTTCTGCGGCGAAGAATATTGGCCGCGATCATAGCGCCAGCCCGGCGTCCGATACCATCCAATTACGCAACGCGCCTGCGCGTGCCAAGGTTCATTCCGTTGCTTGACTTACATGTGGTCTTCCAACCTTAATCCATCGGAGCAGGAGCGCTCGCGTAGCGCCTAAACGCAAATCAACAACAAACGATATTCCCGGGAGAGACCACCTTGGATTTCAACCTGCCTGCCGACCTCGTTAGCTATCTCGATGAACTCGACCGCTTCATCGCGCGCGAGATCAAGCCGCTGGAGGAGGCCGACGACAACATCCGCTTCTTCGATCACCGCCGCGAGTGGGCCCGCACCGATTTCGAAAACGGCGGCCTGCCGCGGCATGAATGGGAAGTGCTGCTGCGCAAGGCGAAGAACCTTGCAGACGCTGCCGGGCACCTGCGCTTCGCGATTCCGAAGCGCTATGGCGGCAAGGATGGTTCCAATCTCTGGATGGCCGTGATCCGCGAGCACTTCGCCTCGAAAGGCCTTGGCCTGCACAACGACTTGCAGAACGAGCATTCGATCGTCGGCAATCTGCCCATCGTCACCATGCTCGACCGCTACGGCACCGACGATCAGAAGGCGATGATCGACGGCTCGATCACGGGAAAGTACCGCATCACGTTCGGGCTCACCGAGCCCGAACATGGTTCCGACGCGACGCATATGGAAACCAAAGCCGTTCAGGCGACCCGCGACAACGTCAAGGGCTGGGTCATCAACGGCCAGAAGATGTGGACGACCGGCATGCATGTCGCGACCCATTGCGCGCTGTTCGCCCGCACGTCGGGCAATGACGGCGATGCGCGGGGCATCACCTGCTTCCTGGTGCCGGCCAAGAGCGCAGGCGTGAAGGTCGAGGAGTATATGTGGACCTTCAACATGCCGACGGACCATCCGCGCGTCAGCTTTACCGACGTGTTCGTGCCCGACGATGCGTTGTTCGGCGAAGTCGGCCGGGGACTATCGCTGGCGCAATGTTTCGTGCACGAGAACCGCATCCGGCAGGCAGCGAGCTCGCTGGGGGCTGCCGTCTACTGCATCAACGAAAGCGTCAAATATGCCCGCGAGCGAAAGCCGTTCGGCAAGGCGCTGGCCGAGAACCAGGCGATCCAGTGGCCGCTGGTGGAGCTGGCGACGCAGGCCGAGATGCTCAGGCTGTTGATCCGCAAGACCGCGTGGGAGATGGACCAGCTCACGCAGGCGCAGGTCGAGCACACGCTCTCCGACCGGGTGTCGATGTGTAATTTTTGGGCCAACCGCCTCTGCTGCGAAGCCGCCGACCGCGCCATGCAGGTGCATGGCGGCATGGGCTATTCGCGCCACAAGCCGTTCGAACACATCTACCGCCACCACCGCCGCTACCGCATCACCGAGGGCAGCGAGGAAATCCAGAAGCGCAAGGTCGCGGGATTCCTCTTCGGCTACATGGGGGCGGGGAAGCACTGAGTGTGTGGAGCGCCTCGCCGCCGCCCTGTGCTGTCATACCCCGCGAAGGCGGGGTATCCAGTACGCCGCGGCTTGTCCGTTCAATCTCCGCGGCCTCTGGAATACTGGGTCACCCGCCTTCGCGGGTGACGACAACGGAGGATAATCAATTCACCTGACGGTCCTTCCCCGCCCAATACGGTTCGCGCAAATTCCGCCGCAGAATCTTCCCCGACGGATTACGCGGCAACGCCTCCAAAAAGTCCACCGACTTCGGCGTCTTGAATCCGGCAATGCGTTCGCGCGTAAAATTGATGATGTCGGTGGCGGTCGCCTGCTTGCCGGGCTTCATCACCACGATCGCCTTCACCGCTTCGCCCCATTTGTCGTCGGGGATGCCGATCACGGCGGCTTCGGCCACATCAGGATGATCGCAGATCGCGCTTTCCACTTCGGCCGGGTAAATGTTCTCGCCGCCGGAGATGATCATGTCCTTGATGCGGTCGTGGATATAGAGGTAGCCGTCCTCGTCCATGTAGCCGGCGTCGCCGGTGCGCAGCCAGCCGTCGCTGCCGAGCGTTCTGGCGGTCGCCTCGGGCAGGTTCCAGTAGCCGGCCATGTTGGAGCCGGAGCGGGTGGCGATTTCGCCGACCTGGCGCGGCGGCAACCGCTTGCCATCAGGGTCAAGGATTGCGAGTTCGATTCCCGGCAGCGCCTTGCCGGCGGAGCGCATGCGCTCCAGGCCCTCGACATGGTCCTCGGGCGGAAGTGCGACAATGGTGCCTGTCGTCTCGGTCATGCCGTACAACTGCACGAAGCCGCACTTGAACACCTCGATGCACTCCTTCAAGAGCGCAGCGGGAATCGGCGAGGCGCCGTAGAGCATGTATTTCAGGCGCGAAAAATCCACCTGCCGCGCGCGGGGCTGCCGCACCACGAACTGCATCGCGGCCGGCACCATGAACAGCTTTGTAATCCCGGACTGCTCAAAGAAATCCAAAATCTTGGTTGGATCGAACTCGCGCGCGATCACGCCCTTGGCGCCGTGGTAGAGGCCCATGACGCCCCAGCCGGAGCCGCCGATATGGAAGATCGGCATCGCCACCAGCGAGACGTCATCCGCCGTCCACTTGTTCCATTCCGGCTTCTCGGCCTCATTGCCGGATTGCACCAGGTTGAGGAAATTGGCGTGCGACAGCATCGCGCCCTTGGGCTTGCCCGTGGTGCCCGACGTATAGAGCTGGATCGCGATGTCCTTCGGGCTGATCGGCACGTTTGGGTCGTCGCCGCTCTGCGCATCGCGCCAGGCCGTAAAATCCTGCCATTCCGGCGCGCCGCCCTCGGTGGTGATGACGGTGCGGACATCAGGCAGTTGCGCCTTGATGTTGCGGACCTGGGTGATGAACTCGGGACCTACGAACAGCACCGGCGCCTTGCAATCGCTGACGATAAACGCGACCTCGGGGCCGGCGAGGCGCCAGTTGACCGGCGCCATCACCACCTTGGCCTTCATGGCGCCCATCAACAGCTCGAAATAGATGTCGCTGTTCTTGCCGAGATAGGCGATCCGCTCACCCGGCTTGACGCCGAGCGCAATCAGTGCATTCGCAACGCGGTTGGTGTTGATGTCGAATTCGGCGAAAGTTGTCTGGCGCCCTTCGAATTCATAGGCCAGCGCGTTGCCGAGGCTCTTGGCGCGGTCGCGCACCATGTCGGCAAGGTTCGTCAGTTGCTGCGAAGCGGACATGTCTCTCCCGTGGCGTCTTGTTTTCGTTGCGCGGAGTTTGGCGTCATCCGGCAGCAAAGACAATACGGGACTGTCGTCCCTGCGAAAGCAGGGACCCATACGCCGCGGCCTATCGGTGAGGCGATGGGGCTAGTTACCTTCGTACCAATCGACGCTGGTGGTTATGGGTTCCTGCGTTCGCAGGAACGACAGCAGAGATCATCCCCTTGCCGCGCGGTCCTTTTCGTTCTGCGCCTTGATCGAGTCGCGCGCCTTGTTCCAGTCGTCGTCGCTCCAGTCGCGCAACTGATAGAAATTGCCGCCCATGGCGAGCGCCTGCGCGCCGTCCATGGCGATGGTTTCGCCGTTGATCCAGTCGCAGCCGCCGGAAATCAGGAACACGGCGAGGTTCTGCAGTTCCTCCATGGTGCCAACCCGGCCCATCGGGTTCTGCGCCCGCGTGCGCGCGCCGGCCTCATCGCCGGGCTTGATGCGCTTGCTCATGCCCTCGGTCGGGATTTCGCCCGGCGCAATGGTGTTGAGGCGGATGCCATGTTTGCCCCATTCGACCGCAAGCGACATCGTCATGGCATGGATCGCCGATTTGCTCATCGCCGACGGCACCACATAGGGCGAGCCGTTGCGCACCCAGGTCACGGTGATCGACACCACATTGCCGGGCAGCTTGGCGGCGATCCAGCGCCGTCCCACCGCGTGCGTCACGTAGAAGGTGCCATGCATCACGATGTTGGCGACGGCGTCAAAGCCGCGCGGCGAGAGCTCTTCCGAGCGCGAGATGAAGTTGCCGGCGGCGTTGTTGATGAGATCGGTGAGGGGACCGGAGGTCCATATCTGTTCGATCATTTCGTCGACGGCCATCGCATTGCGGATGTCGACGCCGTGGCTGATCACACGCCCGCCGTGAAGGTCCATCAATTCGGTCGCAGTCTCGTCGCACACAATTTTGCGGCGGCCGCAGATGTGGACCTCGGCTCCCAGTTGGAGAAACCGCGCTGCCATGGACTTGCCGAGGCCGGTGCCGCCTCCGGTCACGAGAATGCGCCGCCCGATGAGAAGCTGATCGTTGAACATCGTTTCCACCCACGGGAATTGTCTGTTAATTGGTCGATTGACTAAAACCGGACAACGCCGTTCTGTAAAGCAGCAACTGAGGATACCAGCGAGGAGATTTTTCATGGAGCAACGCGTTTCGATCTCGATTTCGGACGGCATCGCCGATGTCCGGCTGGTGCGGGCCGACAAGATGAACGCACTCGATGCCGCGATGTTTGAGGCGCTGGTGACCGCAACCGAGCGGCTCGCCCATGAAAAAGGCGTCCGGGCGGTAGTATTATCCGGGGAGGGGCGAGCGTTTTGCGCCGGCCTTGATATGGGACGCTTCGCCGCGATGAAGGAAAGCGGCGGTAACGGGATCGCCGGTGGCGAGAAACGCGACCTTACTGCACGCACGCATGGTGCGGCGAACTTTCCGCAAGCTGCGGTCTGGGGCTGGCGGCAGCTTCCGGTGCCGGTTATCGCCGCGATCCAGGGCGTCGCCTTCGGCGGCGGGTTTCAGCTCGCGCTCGGCGCCGACATGCGCTTTCTCACGCCCGATGCGCGGATGTCGATCATGGAGATCAAATGGGGCCTGGTGCCCGACATGGCTGGCACACCCATTCTCGCAAGCCTCGTCCGTGACGACATCCTGCGCGAACTCACCTATACCGGCCGCATCTTCTCCGCGCAGGAAGCCATGAGCTATGGCCTCGCGACGCGGATCTGCGATGATCCGCTTGCTGCGGCCTTCGAGGTCGCCCGCGAAATCGCCGGCAAGAGCCCGGATGCGATCCGCGCCGCCAAGCGCATGCTGAACAATTTGTCCGTCGATCCCGGCCCGGCGCTGCTGGCCGAATCCGTCGAGCAGCAGAAATTGCTCGGCAGCCCCAATCAGACCGAGGCGGTGCGCGCCAATATGGAAAAGCGCGCGCCGCGGTTCGCGGACGTGGGGTAAGTATCAAACCCTCATCCTGAGGAGCGCGGAACGCGCGTCTCGAAGGATGAGGCCCGTGGCCCCTCATGGTTCGAGACGCGCGAAGACGCGCTCCTCACCATGAGGACTTCCACCAAACCCGGCAACAGATCGGAAAGCGACAATGTCTACGTCCTCCCCCTTCCTCGGCATCATCAGCGGCCCGCGCCGGCGCCATCACGACGAGATCGCCGATCGCACCGACCGCATCGCCAGCGGCTTGCAGAAACTCGGCGTCAAACAGGGCGACAGCGTCGCCATGCTGATGCGCAACGACATCGCCTTCATCGAGGCGGCCTATGCCGCGATGCGGCTCGGCGCGTACGGCGTGCCTGTCAATTGGCATTTCAAGCCGGAAGAGATCAATTACGTGCTGAAGGATTCCGGCACTTCGGTGCTGATCGCGCATGCCGACATGCTGCATCAGTTGCGCGAGGCGATCCCGCCAGGCGTCACCGCGCTCAGCGTGCCGACGCCGCCGGAAATTATCGCCAACTACAAGATCAATCCCGATCACCTCACCACGCCCGATTTCGCGATCGATTTCGAATCCTGGCTCAAGCAGCACCCGCGCTATGACGGGCCGGCGGTGCCGCAGCCGCAGAACATGATCTACACCTCGGGCACGACAGGCCATCCCAAGGGTGTTCGTCGTTTCGCGCCGACGCCGGAGCAGATCGCCAACGCCGAACGCATGCGCGGAATGATCTACGGCCTAAAGCCGGGCGCCCGCGCGCTGCTTCCCGGGCCGCTCTACCACTCCGCCCCGAACTCGTTCGGCCTGCGCGCCGGCCGCCTCGGCGGCGCGCTGGTGATCATGCCGCGCTTCGACGCGGAAGAATTTTTGCGCGTGGTCGAGACCGAAAAAATCGACACTGTGTTCATGGTGCCGACCATGTTCATCCGGCTGATGAAACTGCCGGAGGAGGTCCGCAGGAAGTACGACATGTCGTCGCTGCGCCACATCATCCATGCGGCTGCGCCCTGTCCGGCCGACGTCAAACGCGCGATGATCGTATGGTGGGGGCCGATCATTTACGAATTCTACGGCTCGACCGAATCCGGCGCCGTCACCTTTGCCACTTCCGAGGACGCGCTCAGGAAGCCCGGCACCGTCGGCAAGATCGCTCCGGGGGCGGAACTGCGCTTCATCGGCGACGACGGCAAGGAATTGCCGCAGGGCGAGATCGGCGAAATCTATTCGCGGATCGCGGGCAATCCTGATTTCACCTATCACAACAAGCCGGAAAAGCGCACCGAGATCGATCGCGACGGCTTCATCACCTCGGGCGACGTCGGCTATATCGACGCCGACGGCTATGTCTTCATCTGCGACCGCAAGCGCGACATGGTAATTTCGGGCGGCGTCAACATCTATCCGGCCGAGATCGAGGCGGCGCTGCATGCAATATCAGGCGTGCATGATTGCGCGGTGTTCGGAATTCCCGACGCGGAATTCGGCGAGGCGCTGATGGCGGTGGTGGAGCCGCAGCCGGGCGTGTCGCTCGACATCGCCTCCGTCCGCGCGCAGCTCAAAATATCGCTGGCGGACTACAAGGTGCCAAAGCATATCGAAATCCAATCGAACCTGCCGCGGGAAGATTCCGGCAAAATCTTCAAGCGCCGCCTGCGCGATCCCTATTGGGAGCGGGCGGGGCGGAGGATTTAGAGGGGCACATAGCTAAACCCTCATGGTGAGGAGCGCGAACGCGCGTCTCGAACCATGAGGCCCCAAACTCATCCTTCGAGACGCGGCCAAGAGGCCGCTCCTCAGGATGAGGACCTCCTGCGTGGCTGCACCACCCCGCATCTTTATCTTGCACTGCGGCAAAAAACTTGCACACTCGGAATTGCCGGGCAATTTCTGAGGTAGCCAGCCATGTCTTCCCAGATAGTGTCTTCCCAGACCATGCCTTCCGAGAACGAGGCGCGGTCCAATCGCAGCGACGACGCGCTGGCGTTGGAGGAAGATGCCCGGCTACGGACCGATATCCGCCTGCTCGGGCGCATTCTCGGCGATACCGTGCGCGACCAGGAAGGCGCCGATGTGTTCGACCTGGTCGAGCGCATCCGGCAGACTTCGATCCGGTTCCACCGCGACGAGGACAAGTTGGCGCGGCGGGAACTCGAAACCATCCTCGACAGCATGTCGACCAGTGACACGGTGCGCATCGTCCGCGCCTTCAGCTATTTCTCGCATCTCGCCAACATCGCCGAGGACCAGAACAACATCCGCCAGATGCGCGGCCGTGGCCCCGGCGGGCCGCGGCCGAACGCGCTGACCCAGACCCTGGCCCACGCAAAGACGGCCGGCTTCAGCGCGGCCGACCTGCGCCGCTTCTTCAGGGATGCCCAGGTCAGTCCGGTGCTGACCGCGCACCCCACAGAAGTCCGCCGCAAGAGCACGATGGATCGCGAGATGGAGATCGCGGCGCTGCTCGACCGGCGCGAACGCATGCAACTCACGCCGGAGGAAGCCGAAGCCAGTGATGAGCAATTGCGCCGCGCCGTGCTAACGCTGTGGCAAACCAATCTGTTGCGCCGGACCAAGCTGACCGTGCTGGACGAGGTCGCCAATGGCCTGTCATTCTATGACTACACCTTCCTGCATGAGGTCCCGCGGCTGCATTGCGCGCTGGAGGATCGGTTGAACCAGGAGGAGGGCGGAGCGCCCGATGAACTGGCGTCGTTCCTGACCATGGGCAGCTGGATCGGTGGCGACCGTGACGGCAACCCGTTCGTGACGGCCGACGTGATGCGGGGAACCTTGCGGCTGCAGTCGAGCCGTGTCGTGAACTTCTATCTGGAGCAATTGCACGCGCTGGGCGCCGAACTGTCGCTCGCGGCACATCTTGCCGACGTTTCCGAAGAATTGCGCGCATTGGCCGGGCGCTCGCCCGACTCCTCGCCGCACCGAAGCGGCGAACCATATCGCCTCGCGGTGTCAGGCATTTATGCGCGGCTAACCGCGACGGCGTTGAAGCTCGATATCGAGACGACAAGGCGTCCGGTCGGCGAGGCCGCGCCCTATGCGAGCGTGAAGGAATTCAAGGCAGATCTCGACGTGCTCGATCGTTCGCTGATCGCGAACAATTCCGGCGTGATCGCGCGCGGGCGGCTGCGGTCGTTGCGCCGGGCCGTCGATTGTTTCGGCTTCCATCTCGCCCGGCTCGATATCAGGCAGAATTCAGCAGTGCATGAACGCACGGTGACGGAACTGTTCGATGCAGCGATCCCCGGGATGTCCTACCTGGACCTCAACGAGGAAGCCCGCGTCAACCTGCTATTGAGCGAGCTGCGCAGTGCAAGGCCGCTCAGCTCGGCCTTCGTCAAGTACAGCGAGGAGACGCTTGGCGAACTCGCGGTGTTCCGCGCGGCCGCCGAGGCGCATGCCAGGTTTGGCACCGACGTGATCCACCAATGCATCATCTCGATGTGCAAGGGCATGTCCGACATGCTGGAGGTGGCGGTGCTGCTGAAGGAGGTCGGTCTCATCAACCCCTCCGGTCGCAGCGCCATCAACATCGTGCCGCTGTTCGAGACCATCGAGGATCTGCAGGCCTCATCCGGCATCATGGACCGGATGCTGTCGCTGCATGACTACCGCCGGCTGGTGGACAGCCGCGGCGGCGTCCAGGAAGTGATGCTCGGCTATTCCGACAGCAACAAGGATGGCGGCTTCGTCACCTCGGGCTGGGAGCTCTACAAGGCCGAAATCGAGCTGGTCGAGGTGTTCGAGCGCCACCATGTGCGCTTGCGGTTGTTTCACGGCCGCGGCGGCTCGGTTGGCCGCGGCGGCGGCCCCAGCTATGACGCCATCATTGCGCAGCCGGGCGGGGCCGTGAACGGCCAGATCCGCATCACCGAGCAGGGCGAGATCATCTCCAGCAAATATTCCAATCCGGAAGTCGGCCGCAGCAATCTGGAAATCCTCGCCGCCGCGACGCTGGAGGCAAGCCTGCTGCATCCGCGGCAGAGCGCGCCGCGCAAGGAGTATCTGACCGCGATGGAGCAATTGTCCGCGCTGGCCTTCAGGGCGTATCGCGGGCTGGTCTACGAAACCGAGGGCTTCGCCGATTATTTCTGGGGCTCCACCGTCATTACCGAGATCTCGACGCTCAACATCGGCAGCCGTCCGGCGTCGCGCAAGAAGACCCGCGAGATCGAGGATCTCCGCGCCATTCCCTGGGTGTTCAGCTGGGCGCAATGCCGGCTGATGCTGCCGGGCTGGTATGGTTTCGGCTCCGCGGTCGAAACCTGGATAGCGGAGCATCCGGAGCAGGGCATGCCATTCCTGCAGGAGCTCTACCGCGAATGGCCGTTCTTCCGCACGCTGTTGTCGAATATGGACATGGTGCTGGCGAAAAGCTCGATCGCGATTGCCTCACGCTATGCCGAATTGGTGCCCGACGTGAAATTGCGTGAAAGCATTTTTGGTCGCATCCGGCGCGAATGGCATTCGTCGATCGAGACGCTGCTCGACATCATGGGGCACGAGCGTCTCTTGCAGGGCAACCCGCTGCTGGAACGCTCGATCCGCAATCGCTTTCCCTATCTCGATCCGCTCAACCACGTGCAGGTGGAATTGCTGAAGGAGCATCGTGCGCACAGTCCGGACGAGCAGGTGCTGCGCGGGATTCAACTGACCATCAACGGAATATCCGCGGGGCTAAGGAATAGCGGGTGAGGGACGCCACGGCCCGCCCCACCGTCATTGCGAGCGCAGCGAAGCAATCCATCTCTCCGAATACGCGGATGCATGGATTGCTTCGTCGCTTCGCTCCTCGCAATGACGGACGTGGGAATCGATCACGCCTCGAATCCGTTCACGGCTTCATCGCGCCCTGCACACTCGTGTAGACCGCATAGAGCGACGACGAACCGCAGATATAAAGTCTGTTCCGTTGCTGACCGCCGAAGCACAGATTGGCGACAGTTTCCGGGATGTGGATCTTGCCGAGCAGATCGCCGTCCGCCGTGTAGCAGCGCACGCCGTCCTCGTTCGGATCGCCCCAACCCACGGAGCACCAAACACGCCCGGCGGTATCGCAGCGCAGCCCGTCGGTAATGCTGGGCTTGGGCATGTCCGCGAAGACCTTGCTGTTCGAAAGCTTTCCGGCCCCAAGATCCACGTCGAACACGCGGATATGCGACGGGTTGTCCGGCCCATCGGTGAATCCGGTATCGCAGATATAGAGCTTCTTCTCGTCAGGCGAGAAGCAAAGGCCGTTCGGCTCCACGAAGTCATCGACCACCATCTTGATGTCGCCGGATTTCGGATCCACCCGGTAGACGTTTTTCTTTTCCTGCTCAGGCTCGGCCTTGATGCCCTCGTAATAGCCGCCGATACCGTAGGCTGGGTCGCAGAACCAGATCGAACCGTCGGCCGCGACGACAGCGTCGTTCGGCGAGTTCAGCTTCTTGCCATTGTACTTGTCGGCGATGATCGTGATCGAGCCGTCGAGTTCGGTCCTAGTCACCCGTCTGCCGCTATGCTCGCAGGTGATCAGGCGTCCTTCTCGATCAATGGTATTGCCGTTCGAGTTCATGGACGGCTGGCGGTATACGCTGACGTGACCGTCATCCTCTGAAAAACGCATGATGCGGTTGTTGGGAATGTCGGAGAACAGCACGTAGCGTCCAGCCGGGAAGTAGACCGGGCCTTCGGCCCAGCGGAAGCCGGTGGCGACGCGCTCGACGGCCATGGTGCCCGCGAAGGCCGGAAAGCCTGTCGGCCCGAACGAAACCTTGGGCTTCTTCATCGACTCCAGGCGAGAGTCCGGATAGCGGGCGCCGGGAAGCGGGCCGAGCGGCAGGGGCTGCGTTGCCGTGGTCGGCGCGCCGGTTTGGCCGAGAGGCGCGACAGAGGCGGCAGAAGCCGTCTTCATCGTCACGGCCGAGGCGGCAAGTGCCGCCGCGCCTGTCAGTATTTTGCGACGGTCAAAACCGCCGCCGCCTTGTTGCTGGGGATCGGAAAGGGTCAGTGGGGTTGTCATGATTTCCTCCCAAGTTTTTTGTTGGAAGGAAAACATCGGCCCGCAATCCGGCATAAAGCGGGCGGGGCGCGCTGAGCAGCCGAAGATTGTCGTCCCAGCAACCAGCCGGGACGACCATTTTCATAGAGCCGTCAGATCGGATCCCAGGGGAAGATGTCCGCGGAACGATCGAGCTTGTAGAACGATCCCTTCAGCGCCGGCATGCCGTGCTCGGCGATGGTCTGCGGCGTCCAGCCTTCGCTCCGCTGCACCGACCGCAGCGGACGATTCTGGCTGAACAGGAAGATCTCGTTCATCCGCACACCGAAGATTTGTCCGGTCACGTCCTTGGCGGCGTCGCTGAGCAGATAGGCGCAGATCGGCGCGATCTTCTCCGGTCCCATCTGCTGGATCTTTGCCACGCGCGCCTTCTCGGCCTCGGTCTCAGTCGGAATGGTGCCGATCATGCGGGTCCAGGCGAACGGCGAGACGCAGTTCGAGCGAACGTTGAAGCGGCCCATGTCGAGCGCAATCGACTTCGACAGGCCGACGATGCCGAGCTTGGCGGCGGCGTAGTTGGCCTGGCCGAAATTGCCGATCAGGCCCGAGGTCGAGGTGAAGTGCACGAAGGAGCCGCTCTCCTGTTCGCGGAACAGCCGCGCCGCGGCGTGAGAGACGTAGAACGAGCCCATCAGGTGCACCTTGATGACGGCTTCGAACGCTTCCACGCTCATTTTGTGGAAGATCATGTCGCGCAAGATGCCGGCATTGTTGACGACGCCATCGAGCCGGCCGAAATGATCGGTCGCCGTCTTCACGATCTTGCTGGCGGGGATCGCTTCCGCCACCGACTCGAAGTTGGCGACCGCGGTGCCGCCGCGCTTTTTGATCTCCTCGACCACTTCCTCGGCGGGGGCTGCGCTCGAACCGGCGCCATCCGCGGCAACTCCGGGATCGTTGACCACGACCTTGGCGCCTTCGGCAGCGCAGAGCAGTGCGATTTCACGCCCGATGCCGCGGCCTGCGCCGGTGACGATGATGACCTTGTCTTGCAGTGATTTTGCCATTGGGACTCTCCGCTATCGGTTCTGATTTCGGCCGTCATTCCGAGGCGCGCAACGCGCGAACCCGGAATCCATTTCGCCGCACGATGGATTCCGGGCCTGCGCCTGACGGCGCATCCCGGAATGACGAAGGTGGTTATTTCTCGTTCGTAAAGATAATCGTGCCACTTGCCGCGAACATGCCGCCGACGCCGTGGCAGACCGAAATCTTCGCGTCCTTGACCTGCGCCGGCGCGATGCCGCGCATTTGCCGCACGCTTTCCTGCAGCGCGTACATGCCGTACATGCCGGAATGCATATAACTCAATCCGCCGCCATTGGTGTTGAGCGGCAGCTTGCCGCCGGGGCGGGTGTTGCCGTCGGCGATGAACTTGCCGGTCTCTTCATGCGGCATGAAGCCGAGATCACCCAGGCCATAGAGTGGCAGATGCGCAAAGGCGTCGTAGATCATCAGATGATCGACGTCCTTGTGGGCGATGCCGGCTTCGCGGAACGCGGTGGGACCCGCGACCTTGAAGGCGCGCGAGGAGTTGAACGTCTCCATCTGGCTGACCATCGGCGTTTCCACGCTCTCGCCGGTGCCAAGGATGTAGACCGGCTTGTTCGGAAAGTCCTTGGCACGGTCGGCCGAGGTGAGGATCAGCGCGCCGCCGCCGTCGGTGACGAGGCAGCATTGCAGGATACGGAATGGATAGGCGATCATCTTTGAATTCAGGACGTCCGCTACCGTGATCGGCGCCTTCATGGTCGCGCGCGGATTCTTCGCCGCCCATTCCCGCTGCACGACCGCGACCATGGCGATCTGCTCATGGGTGATGCCGTAGGTCTTCATGTAGCGCAGCACGGGGATCGGGAACATGCTGGGCGGGCCGTAGACGCCGAAGGGCGATTCGAACTGGCCGTTGAGGCTGTCCGCCGGCGTCGAGCGCGGCAGCTTGCCGATCATCGACTTGCCGCTCTCGGCATGCGTAATCAGCACAGTCTTGCAGAGGCCGGCCTCGATCGCGGCCGCGGCATGGCGGACGTGCAGCATGAATGAGCAGCCGCCGACGGAGGTGCCGTCGACCCAGGTCGGCGTGATGCCGAGGTAATGGGCGATCTGCTGCGGCGTCTCCACGGCGGTGGCGATGCCGTCGATGTCGGACAGTTTCAGCCCGGCATCGGCGATGGCGTTGAGCGCCGCGTCCGCATGGAGCTGGATCTGCGACATGTTCGGGATGACACCGAGTTCGGTGGTTTCGGCTGCGCCGACGACGGCGACTGCATTTCTGCGCATGGTGCTTAGCCCTTCGCCGGACGGAACAGGGGAAGGGTGATCTTGTCGTCGAGCTTTTCGAACGCGACTTCGAGCTTCATGTCGAGCTCGAGCGCCTCCGGCGTCTGCGGGCAGTCGATGATGTTGCTCATCATGCGCGGGCCTTCGTCGAGTTCGACGACGGCGATCGCGTAAGGCGGGGTGAAGCCGGGCGCCGCCGGACGGTGGTTGATGACGTAGCTGTAAAGCGTACCCTTGCCGCTGGCCTTGAACACGCTGACCTTGCGCGAGGCGCAGGAGGGGCAGAACGGACGCGGCGGGAAATAGACATTGGCGCAGGCGTCGCAGCGCTGCAGGCGCAATTCGCCGGCCTGCGTTCCATCCCAGAAATGCTGCGTTTCAGGCGTTGGTTTTGGTTTTGCGCGCGCAGGCTCCGCCATATCGGCTCTTCTCCTTGGGACGCGGGCGTCGGCCCGCTTGTTGCGGTCTTGATGCGACATTGACCGATCTCCGTCAACGGTCCCAGCAGCGGTGCTGTCGCATGGCCGCATTCCCTGCGCGTGAGACCGCTTGTATGCCAGCCCGTCATCGGAGATAGTCCGCGCCACGGTAAATCGCACAGGAAGTCATCAAGAACGCCATGCCGAACCATCCGACACTCGCCAGCCTCGCCGCCGACCTCGACACCGGCCGCACCACCGCGCGTCAACTGGTCGATGAATGTCTCGCAAGGATTGCCGATCCCGCCGGCGAGGGCGCGCGAACCTTTATTCATGTCGACAAGGATGCGGCCATGGCCGCCGCCGACGCGATGGATCATCTGCGCAAAGCCAACGCCGCGCCGTCGCCCTATGCCGGCATTCCCGTTTCGATCAAGGATCTCTACGACATCAAGGGACAGGTGACCCGCGCCGGCTCCCGCGCGTTGGAGGATTCCGCGCCGGCGGAGGCCGATGCGCCTGTCGTGGCGCGGCTGCGCCGGGCGGGGTTCATCGTCATCGGCCGCACCAATATGACCGAGTTCGCTTATTCGGGCATCGGCATCAATCCGCATTATGGTACGCCGAAAAGCGTGTGGAATCGCAGCGTTGGCCATGTGCCGGGCGGCTCGTCCTCGGGCGCGGCTGTCTCGATCGCCGACGGCATGGCTTACGGCGCGCTGGGCACCGATACCGGCGGCTCCTGCCGGATTCCGGCGGCCTATAACGGCATCGTCGGCTACAAGCCGACGCAACGCCGCGTGCCACTCGACGGCGGCGTGCCGCTGTCGTTCTCGCTCGACAGTTTTGGTCCGCTGGCGCGCACCGTCGGCTGCTGCGCGGTGCTCGACGCCGTGCTCGCCGATGAGGCCGTGCAGCCGCTGCAGCCGCGGCCGGTCAAGGGCGTGCGGCTCGCGGTGCCGACCACGGTCGCGCTCGACGACCTCGACGACGAGGTCGCGACGACGTTCGAGCGCGCGCTGGAGACGCTGTCGCGGCAGGGTGCGTCGATCGAGCGGATCGAGGTGCCGGAATTCCACGATGTCGCCGTCATGAACAGCAAGGGCGGATTTGCCGCCGCGGAGAGTTACGCCTGGCATCGCTATCTGATCGCGAGCCATGGCGACATCTATGACCCCCGCGTCCGCGTCCGCATCCAGCGCGGCGAAGGCATCAGCGCGGCCGACTATATCGATATCCTCAACGCGCGCCGCTCGTTCATTGCACGCACCGAACAGCGCATCGCCCCCTACGACGCGCTGGTGCTGCCGACCACGGCGAATGCGCCGCCCAGAATCGCCGATCTCGCCGATGACAAGGCGTTTGCCACGCAAAACCTGCGTTCCTTGCGCAACTGCACGCTGATCAACATGCTCGACGGCTGCGCGATCTCGCTGCCGGCGCACCGCGAAGGCGAGATGCCCGTGGGGCTGATGCTGGCGGCGGCCGGCGGATCGGACCGCCGCATCTTCGAATTGGCCGCCGGAATGGAGAATATCATCCGTGTTTGATCTGACCTTTACCGTCGAAGATAAGGGCGCATCGACGCCGCTGACGCTTGCGATCGACCATGCCGTGATCGCCGGCTGGACCGGCCGTGATCCGGTGGCGCGCGACAAGCACATCGCCGAACTCGAAGCGATCGGCATCGCGCGGCCAGCTTCGACGCCAATCTATTACCGCTGCTCGGCGCGGCGGATTACGCAGGCCGACCGCATCGAGGTCTCGGGCGAAAATTCCAGCGGCGAGGTCGAGTTCGTGCTGATCGGCTGGCAGGGCCGCATCTTCGTCGGCTGTGGCTCCGACCATACCGACCGCAAGGTGGAAGCCTATAGCGTCACGGTGTCAAAGCAGATGTGCGACAAGCCGGTTGCGTCCGGGCTGTGGGAACTGGAGGACGTCATCGCCCACTGGGACCGACTGATCCTGCGCTCCTGGGCCATCATCGATGGCGCGCGCGTGCTCTACCAGGAAGGCACACTCGATGCGATGCTGCCGGTGAAGGATCTCATCGACCGCGGCTTCGGCGGCAAAGGCCTGCCCGACGGCTGCGCCATGTTCGGCGGCACCTTTGCGGCCAGGGGCGGCATCCGCCCGGCTGATCGCTTCGAGTTCGAACTGGAAGATCCCGTGCTGAAGCGGAAGATCGGTCACGGGTATGATGTGATCACGATGCCGGTGTTGGGCTGAGATTTCTCCACACGTCGTCCCCGCGCCCGTGCGCAATTGCGCACTAGGCGGGGACGACGCGAGATCGGAAATCGGGTGGTTTTGTCGTGGCCTGACTCCGAGGCTGTTCGCCATGAGAGTAACCGCAAGAAATATTGACCGTCCGCCCACCGTGGCTTCGCGTGTCGCCACCATCGACTGGGCGAAGGCGACCGCCGATCTCGACGCGCAGGGCTGCGCCGTCCTGAAGGGATTGCTGTCGCCGGAAGAATGCGCCGCGCTGGCGGCGCTCTATCCGGACGACAAGAATTTCCGCAGCAAGATCGTGATGGAGCGTCACGGCTTTGGCCGCGGCGAATACAAATATTTCGCCTATCCGCTGCCGGACCTGATCGGGCAATTACGGCCGGCGCTCTATACGCGGCTGTGCGGCATCGCCAATCGCTGGAACGAGACGATGGGGATCGATATCCGCTATCCCGACCGGCACGAGGCGTTCCTGAAACGCTGCCACGATGCAGGGCAGACCCGGCCGACGCCGCTGCTATTGCAATATGGCGAGGGCGATTACAATTGCCTGCATCAGGATCTCTATGGCGAGCACGTGTTTCCGCTGCAGGTTGCGATCCTGCTGTCGGAGCCCGGGCGGGATTTTGAAGGTGGCGAGTTCGTGCTGACGGAACAGCGGCCGCGGATGCAGTCGCGGCCCGAGGTGGTCCCTCTCAGGCAGGGCGATGCGGTGGCGTTTGCTGTGCATGTCAGGCCGATGCAGGGGACGCGCGGGCCTTACCGGGTTAATCTGCGCCATGGCGTCAGCCGGATCCGCTCCGGCCATCGCCACACCGTCGGCGTGATCTTCCACGATGCCAATTGAGTGCGAACTGAGTTGACTGCAGATTTGTTCGAAGCCGTTCCGGATGCGCGGCCGTCGCGTGAAGCGATGGCGGAGGGCGCAGTGCTGCTGCGCGGATTTGCACGGCCGTTTGAGAGCGAAATGATTCCGGCGTTGCGCGAGATCATCGCACAAGCGCCGTTCCGGCGCATGTTCACCCCCGGCGGCCACCAGATGTCGGTGGCCATGACCAATTGCGGCAACGCCGGCTGGGTCACGGATCACAGCGGGTATCGTTACGACGGCGTCGATCCCAATTCCGGCCAGCCCTGGCCGGCGATGCCGGCGGCGTTTCGTCAGTTGGCGGAGCAGGCGGCTGCCGCGGGCGGCTTTGAGGGTTTTGCGCCGGATGCCTGCCTGATCAACCGCTATCAACCCGGCGCGCGGATGTCGCTGCATCAGGACAAGGACGAGCGGGATTTTGCCGCACCGATCGTATCGGTGTCGCTGGGGCTGCCCGCGATATTCCTGTTCGGCGGCGCAAAGCGCGCCGACAAGCCGAACCGTTACCGGCTGGAGCATGGCGACGTCGTGGTCTGGGGCGGGCCGTCGCGGCTATTCTTTCACGGCGTTGCCCCGCTCGCCGATGGCGAACATGCGCTGATGGGCCGTCAGCGTATCAATCTGACCTTTCGCAAGGCGCGGTGATATTCCTTCTCCCACAAGGGGAGAAGGGAAGTTCCATCGGCGCACGCGCTGGTCTATGCTCCGTAAGCGGGGGGGGGCGACATGAGCACGACAGAAGCAACGTCCAGCACCAGCGCCAGCAGCACCGGCGTCTATCTTGCCGTGCTGCAGCTGGTCTTCACGCTGGGCTGGACCACTTACGTCATCTACCTGCCAAAGCTCTGCGCCGAAGTCGGGATCGCGCCATCAGCCGTGATCCTGATTCTGATGCTGGATCAGGCGATCTTCACCATCACCGACACCGCGATGGGAATTGCCGCTGACCGGATCGCGCCGTTTGTCGGCAAGCTCGGTGTGTTCGTCGGCGTCCTGACCGCGATCTCCTGCGCGGCCTTTGTCGCACTGCCGTTCGTGGCCGGCACCGGGCCCGCCGCACAGGTCTGGTTCATCGCCCTGATCCTGATCTGGGTCGTGACGTCGTCGGCGCTGCGCGCGCCGCCGCTGACATTGCTGGGCAAATACGGCGCGCGGCCGGCAATCCCGTTTCTGTCGGCGCTGGCAATGCTCGGCTATGGTCTGGCAGGCGCGGTATCGCCCTATCTCGGCGTGGTGCTGCGCAATCACGACCCGCGGCTGCCCTTCGTGATCTCAGGCGTGGTGCTGCTGATCACGACGCTTGCCTTGTCGAAGGTCGAGCGCAATCTCGCGCAGGCGCCTCGCGTCGCGAAAGCGCCAGTGCCAGCCAAATCGCTCGGTCAGGTGCCGATGTTCTTCATCGCTTCGATGGTCATCCTGTCGCTCGGCTATCAGCTGCATTTTTCCATCAACAGCACGCCGTTCTTTCTGCGCTTCGCCAAGCCGGAAGAATTGCAATGGCTGATGCCGGTGTTCTGGATCGGCTTCAATATCGCGATGTTTCCGGCGAGCGTCGTGGTCAAGCATCGCGGCGGGCTGATCGTGATGGGCGCCGCCGGCCTGCTCGGGGCGCTGGCGGTGCTGGGAGCGGAAATGGCCGGCAATCTCAACATGCTGATTGCGGCGCAGTTCATCGCCGGTGCCGCGTGGGGCTGCATGCTGATGGCCGCGGTCTCGGCGGCGCTGGCGATCGGGGAGACCGGCGCCGAGGGCAAGGTCGTCGGGCTCGTCTTCTCCGCGCTGGCGCTCGCCACCTTTGCACGGATGGCGGCGGTCGCCGGCGGCCTGCAAAAGCTGCCGGAATATGCGCCGCTGCTGCAATGGGCCCCCGTCGCCTGCTGGTCGGTCGCCGGTGCGGGCCTGCTGGTGATTGCGGCGTCGCGAATGCAGCGAAGTATGGCGAGGCAGGTTTAGATATTCTTCGCCGGATGGATGAACGCCCACGGCGAGACTTCCGAATCCGTCGGCACCTCCACCGAAATCACGTAAGGCCCGCCATCGGCCAGCGCCTTTTCCAGCGCGGGGCGGAAATGATCCGGTGAGCTCACGCGCGCAGCGCCGACGCCGAAGGATTCCGCAAGTTTCACGAAATCCGGATTGACCAGGTCAGACGCTACCACGCGTCCGTCAAAATGCTGGCGCTGGTCGCGGCGGACATTGCCATAGGCATTGTTGTTGAACACCAGCGTCACCACGCCGATCTTGAACTGTACAGCGGTCGACAATTCCTGAACGCCGAACATGAAGCCGCCGTCGCCTGTGATCGCGACCACCGGCCGGTCCGGATTGGCGACCTTGGCCCCGAGCGCGGTCGGGAATCCCGAGCCGAGCGTGCCCTGATAGCCCGAGGTGATGAAGGTGCGCGGCTGGTAGACCGGAAAGCCGTACCAGGAAGCGAAGCCGACCTGCGACAATTCGTCGGTGACGATCGCATTTGCCGGCAGCACCTCGCGCAGGATGTTCAGATAGGCCATTTGTGGCTGAACCTTCTGGATCTCCTGCTGCGCCGCCGCCGTGGCCTCGCGGATCTCGCCGCGCCGGCCGCTGGTCCTGCTGTAGGCGGCCTTCTTCACGGCCGCGACCAGATCGGCGGTACCGGCCTTGGCGTCCGCGACGATCGCAGCGTCGGACGCAACCCGGCGCATTTCGACAGGATCGATATCGATGCGAACGGATTTCAATCCCTGCGGTTGGTACGGCCAGCGGAATCCGGACGCCGGCAGCTCCATGCGCGTGCCGATTCCGATCATCAGATCGGTGATCGGCCATAGCCTGTAGGCCGCCGCCATGGTCAGCCCGAGCTCATGCGCGTTGGAGACGATGCCGCGGCCGCTGCGGAACGCCACCACGGGCGCATCGATCATCTCGGCCAGTTCGAGGATTTCCTCGCACGCATGCAGCGCGCCGCTGCCGACGAAGATCATCGGCCGCTTGCTGGCCTTGATGAGATCAGCGGCCGCCTTGATCCGGCCGGGGTCGGGCTGCGGGGCGGGAAAGGTGTCGAACACTTTGGAAGGACCGACCTCGGCGCGTTGCGTGAAGACATCCCACGGCATTTCCAGCGACACCGGTCCGCGGCGTCCCGACAGCATTTCCTGAAACGCGCGCGACACCACTGGTGGCGCGGCGTCCGGATATTCGATGCGCTCCGCCCATTTGACGAAGGTGCGCAGCGTCGCGAGCTGGTCGGGCATCTCGTGCAGATGGCCGCGGCCCTTGCCGAGAAACGCCGTCGGCACCTGGCCGGTGAGGCACAGTACCGGCTCGTTGCAGCCGAAGGCGGTGAGCAACGCCGCGCCGGCATTGAGCACGCCGGGGCCGGGCACCACGCTGAACACGCCAGGCCTGCCCGATGAGCGCGCGTAGCCAAAGGCCATGTAGCCGCAGGCCTGTTCGTGGCGCGCGCCGATGACCTTCAACTGCGCCTGATGGAAGGCATCAAACAGGCCGTAAACTTGCGCGCCGGGCAGGCCGAACACGGTGTCGACGCCATGCGCGACGAGGCCATTGACGATTGCTTCGCCGCCGGAGGTTGATTTCATCGCTCTGTCCACTCGCTTCTCAGGATTTATCAGGCTTCGTCGATCACGCCGTTCCTAAGCATGCCGACGCCCTCGGCTTCAACCTCGATGACGTCGCCAGGCTTGAGATAGCGCGGCGGGTCGAAGCGCGCGCCGGCGCCGGTCGGCGTTCCCGTCACGATGACGTCGCCGGGCACCAGCGTAGTGAAGGTCGAGAGATAGTTGATGAGGTAGCGGAAGCCGAAGATCAACCGCCCGGTGCGGTCGTCCTGCCGCGTCTCGCCGTTGACCCGCGTGGTCAGGCGGATGTCCGCGATCTGGCTTTCGTCGGTGTAGGGCACGAGCCATGGTCCCAGACTGCCGGTGGAATCGAAATTCTTGCCCTGGGTGACGTTGAACTTGGCGTGCCGCACCCAGTCGCGAATGGTGCCTTCGTTGCACAGCGTGACGGCGGCGATGTGATCCAGCGCGTCACTCTCTTTAATATGCCGGCCGGCCTTGCCGATGACCAGCACCAGTTCGCCCTCGTAGTCGAGCTGGGCGGAAGCGCGTGGGCGAACCAGCGGGGCGTTGTGGCCGACGAAGGAGCGCGGCGTGCGCATGAACATGCTCGGATATTTCGGCGCGTCCTGGCCGTCCCTGTATTCGGCGTTGCGGTCCGGGTAGTTCACACCGATGCAGATGATCTTTTCCGGCGAGGGAATCGGCGGCTGCCAAGCGATCGCATCGAGCGCATGGTCCGGCGAACGCCGCGCCGCATCTTCGGCGAGTTTCATCAGCGCACCGGCGGCGATGGCTTCGCGCAGCGTCGGGTACTCCTTGGCGAAACGCGCGGAGAGATCGACGATTCCGGCATCGGTCACGGCGCCGTACTTCTGCGTGCCGTTAACGGTGTAGGTGGCGAGGTGGGGATGAGCCATCTGCGATCCGATCAATCCGCAATCGTGACGTCGGCGACGAAGGCGGGTTCGCGCACCGCTTGCCCCGTGAAGGGCGTACCTTCCTCGAACCAGGAGCGCGGCGCGGGCGCGCCCCACAGCGTCTGCCGGCGCGGGTCCTTCAGCGACCAGCGCAGCGGCTCGTGGTCGTGATCGCCGGTGAAATAGTCGCTGGTGTAGAGCTCGAGGCGGTGGCCATCGGGATCCCGGACATAGAGAAAGAATGCGTTCGAGATGCCGTGACGACCGGGGCCGCGCTCGATGTTCTTCAGATAGCCGCTGGAGGCCATGACGTCGCAGAGATGCAGGATGTTCATCGCGGTCGGCGTCCAATAGGCAAAGTGGTGCAGGCGGGGGCCGCGGCCGTTGGTGATGGCGAAGTCATGCACATTGCCCTTGCGGTGCATCCAGGCCGCAGCGATCCGCCCGTTAGGTCCGTCTTCCTCGCCATATTCGGTCAGGCGGAAGCCGAGCCGGGCGTAGAAATCGACGGTGTTTTGGACCTCGGGGGCGAAGACGTTGAAATGGTCGAGCCGTTGCGGATGGCAGCCCTTGTAGAGGTCGTAGCGCCGGAGCAGATGCGGGCGTTTTTCCATCGTTGCATAGAGTTCAAGCTGGAAGCCGGCGGGGTCGGTGAACTGCAGCGTACGCCCCTGGAACGGCTGCTCGGCGAAGGCGTAAGTAATGCCGTTCTCGGAAAAGAACGCCGCCGCCTTGTCGAGATCGCCGTCATTGCCGACCTTGAAGCCGAGCCGGCTGCAGGCCGCGACAGGGGCCTTTCGCAGCACCAGCGAGTGATGCTGATGCTCCTCGCTGCCGCGCAGGTACACCGCCTGGTCGTCGCTGTCCTCGACATGGAGGCCGACGGTGTTCTCGTAGAAGGCGCGGCTCTTGTCGAGGTCGACGACATCAAGCACGGCGTGGCTGCATCGGATGATGTTGAAGGGTGGGTCGAAGATGTGTGTCGGAACGGGCATGTGCTTTTATCCAGTCCTCAATTGTTAATCCTCATGGTGAGGAGGCGCGCCAGCGCCGTCTCGAACCATGTGGCCCGTGGCCCATCCTTCGAGACGCGGGCTTGCGCCCGCTCCTCAGGATGAGGGCAGGCCGAGCTTCTGAATCTTGTGCGTCCCGCGGGCGAGCGAGACGTGCTTGGTCTCCATGTAGAAATCGAACGAGTAATCGCCGCCGTCACGGCCGATGCCGGACGATTTCATGCCGCCGAACGGCGTCGGCAGGTGGCGCACGTTTTCGGAATTGAGCCAGATCATGCCGGCCTCCAGCGCGTCCGCCACCCGCAGGGCGCGGCCCATGTCGCCGGTCCAGACATAGCCGGTCAGGCCGTACTGCACGCCATTGGCGATCTCGATCGCGTCCTTCTCGTCCTTGAAGGGGATCACAGTCAGGAACGGGCCGAACACTTCCTCCTGCGCCACCCGCATCTTCGAATGCGCTGACGTGACGAGTGTCGGCTGCACGTAATGCCCGCCGCCGGGGCCGTCATGCGGCTTTCCGCCGACGGCAATGGTGGCGCCGTCCTGCCGCGCCACGTCGAAATAGCTGCAGACTTTTGCGAGGTGCCGCTCATGGATCAGCGGCCCGATTTCGGTCGCGGGATCGAGCGGGTGGCCGACCTTCAAGGCCTTCACTCTGGTTGTCAGCTTTTCGATGAACTTTTCGGCAATGCCCTCCTGAACCAGCAGCCGGCTCGACGAGGTGCAGCGCTCGCCGTTCAGCGAGTAGATCATGAAGACCACCGCATCCAGCGCCCGGTCGAGGTCGGCGTCGTCGAACACGATGACGGGGTTCTTGCCACCGAGCTCGAAATGGACGCGTTTCAGGGTAGGGGCGCCCTGTGCCATGATCGCCGAGCCCGTCGCGCTCTCGCCGACAAAGCCGATCGCCTTGATCGCGGGATGCTCGGTCAGCGCCTTGCCGGCTTCTTCGCCCATGCCATGGACGGTGTTAAGCACGCCGTCGGGCAAGCCGGCCTGTTTCGCAAGCTTCGCCAGCAGGTCCGCCGTCACCGGCGACCATTCAGCGGGCTTGTGCACGACGGTGCAGCCGGCAGCCAGCGCAGGGGCGATTTTCCAGGTCGACAGCATGAACGGCGTGTTCCATGGCGTGATCACGCCGACCGGGCCGATCGGCACCCGGGTCGAGATGTTCCAGTGCTCCTCGGAGGGCATGTTGAGGCCGTCCCTCGCCTCGGCGCATTTGTCGGCGAAGAAGCGGAAGTTTTCCGCCGCCCGGATCGCGGCCTTGGCCATGAAGCGGTGCGCCTGGCCCGTGTCGATGCATTCCAATACCGCGATGTCGTCGGCGTGGTCCTCGATGGCATCCGCCACGCGATGCAGCAATTTCTTCCGCATCGCAGCCGACATCTCGCGCCAGGACTTGAAGGCAAGGCTTGCCGCGGTTGCGGCGCGGTCGATGTCTTCGGCATTGCCGCGGGCGACCGACGCCAGCACTGCGCCGTCGACCGGGGACTTGGTCTCGAACGTCTGGCCTGAGATCGACGGCACGGACTTGCCGTCGATCATGTGCCCGATGCCCTCGCTCTTTAATTTGGCGAGCAGGGGGGCGGCGCGGTCGCGGTTAGCCGGAAACACGTCCTTCGGTGTCGCCTTATCCATTGAGAGCCTCCACTTTCAGAGCTTCGTGGATGTTGTTGCGTTTCCAGCTGGTTTCCTTGTCGTTGATCTGCATGTCGAACGACAGCGCGAACTTCTCGTTCGCAAACACCGGATCGAGATAGGCCGACAGGGCCTTGAAAATATGTTCACCCGCCTTCTTGCGGGTGGCTAGGTCGCGGCCCTCGCCGAGGCGGAGCACCATATCGAGAAAGCTGTAATTCGCAGCGCCGTCGGCGATCGCATAGTGCTCGCACCTGATAGCGCGGACACGAATACCTCCGAGCGGGAAGATGCCGGTCTCGATCGCGGCCTTGCGAACCAGCTCCACGACCGCACCCATGTCGACGCGGCCATCGAGATTAGCTGAATATTCAATCGTGAAATGCGGCATGCGACGACTCCCGCTTTCCTAAAGCATCATGCGAAGTAGCAGCTCACGGACCCGTAAGGGCCATAGTCGGCCTGGATCGTGTCGCCCTTGCGGGTCTCGATCGGGCGGATGAACGATCCCGCCAGCACCACTTGTCCGGCTTCCAGCGCCAGCCCGTTCGGCGCGATCTTATTGGCAAGCCAAGCCACGGATGTCGCGGGATGGTTGAGAACGCCGGCCGCAAGCTCGGTCTCTTCCAACTGGCCGTTGCGGAAGCAGAGCGCGCCGATCCAGCGCAGGTCAACGTCCATCGGCCGGATCGGCCGACCGCCGAGCACGATACCGGCATTCGCGGCATTGTCGGCGATGGTGTCGAAAATCTTGCGGGTGGATTTGGTTTGCGGATCGACCCGTTCGACCCGCGTATCCAGGATCTCCAGCGCGGGCACCACAAAATCGGTGGCGTTGAGCACGTCGAACATCGTGCAGTCCGGTCCAGCCAGCCGCGACTTCATCACGAAGGCGAGTTCGGCCTCGATGCGGGTGGCGATGAAGCGATCGGACGGGACGAGCCCGCCATCGGCAAAGAACATGTCGTCCAGCAGGATGCCGGAGTCAGGCTCGTCGATATTGAGCGCGCTCTGCATCGCCTTCGAGGTCAGGCCGATCTTGTGGCCCTTCACAGCGCGGCCCCCCGTTACTTTCATCTCGACCCAGGCTTTCTGAATAGCGTAGGCATCTTCGATCGTTATGCCGGGATATTCGAGCGAAAGCTGCCGGATCTGCCTGCGAGTCTTTTCGGCCTGGTCGAGCCGCTCGGCGGCGCTTCGGATTTCGTCTCTGGAGAGGGCCATGGGCGTGGGGCTGCTCAGCAAAAAGCGGGTGCTGAAATTTGTTTAACATGTTAAGTTATCCGCTGCAAACTGATTTGGTGCTTGTTGCGCCGCAAAACTTTATCCTTTCCGGAATCGACGATTCCTGATGGCGGACCACTGAAGATGGCAGGCAAGAAATCGCCGAACGGATCGCGCTCGGACCCGGAGGGAACGACGGAGGCCCGCCGCGCGCCGATGCGCGAATTCTCACGTTCGCTGCCGATGTCGTTGCTGCGCGCCCGTGAAGCGGTCATGCGGCAGTTCCGTCCCTCTTTGCGCAACCACGGCCTGACAGAACAGCAATGGCGCATCCTGCGCGCGCTGACGGCAGTGGACACTATCGAGGTGACAGAGCTGGCGCGCGTCGCCTTTTTGCTGGGTCCAAGCCTGTCGCGAATCCTGCGCGATCTCGAAGCGCGCGACCTGATCGAGAGGCGGACGGCCAAGGCCGATCTGCGCCGCGGCGAGGTGTCGATCTCGTCCAAGGGGTTGAAGCTGATCGAAGCCGTGGCGCCGACCTCGGAGGCGATCTACGCCGAAATCACCAGCCGCTATGGCGCCCGCAAGCTTGCCGAGTTGCAGGACATGCTGGCCGAGCTCGAGCGCGGCCTTGCGGAAATGGAAGTGGCCGGTGAGCCAGACGCCGAAGCCGACGAGTAAGCGCAAATTTGCATGATGCTAGCGGCCCGATGCATAGCGGCCGGGCAAATGATTGCAATCATTTGTCTAATGGTAGACACGCGCGCGATTTTTCGCTCAAAGTGCCGGCCAAGCCGGTCATCAAAACCGGCGCGGGAGTCGTGGGGTTCGCCGCCAATGCACAGGCTGCCCCGGCGCTAGGACAAGGCTGAAATCCGAAAAATGGTCACCATACAAGTCAACAAGCTGATCGATTTTGTCGCCGAGGTTTTTTCGCATTCGGAGTCCTCACCTGAGGAAGCCAGGCGCATCGCGACCTACCTCACGACGGCCAATCTCACAGGCCACGACAGCCACGGCGTGATCCGGGTGCCGGTCTACATCCGCTGGAAGAAGACGGGCAACGTGGTTCCCAACCAGACCCCCGAGATTGTCGTCGATACGCCGTCACTCGCCGTGGTCGATGGCAAGTTCGGATACGGCCAGACCGTGACGCCGTTCGCGGTGCGGACCGGCATTGAGAAGTGCAAGAAGTCAGGCCTTGCCGCGATCGCGCTGCGCAACGCCGGGCATATCGGCCGCGTCGGCGACTGGGCCGAAATGGCCGCCGCCGAAGGGCTGGTGTCGGTGCACTTCGTCAACGGCGCGGGCTCGCTGCTGGTTGCTCCCTATGGCGGTGTCCAGAAGCGGCTCTCGACTGCGCCCTATTGCGTCGGCATTCCGCGCCAGGGGCAGGATCCGATCGTGCTCGATTTCGCCACCTCGATCGTCGCCGAAGGCAAGGTGCTGGTGGCAAGCCGCGGCGGCAAGAAGCTGCCGACCGGTGCGTTGGTCGATGCCGACGGTACGCTGAGCGAGGAGCCGTCCGTCCTCTATGGTCCCTACACCCCGGACGGGCCACGCGACCACACCAAGGGCACCGGCGCGATCCGCGCGTTCGGCGAGCACAAGGGATCGGGCCTTGCCTTCATCTGCGAGCTGCTCGGCGGCGCGCTCACCGGCACCGGTGCGACGTCAGGCGGCCGGCAGTTCGCCAACGGCATGCTCGCCTTCTATGTCGACCCCAAGGTGATCGACACCGGCAATTACTTCGACGACGAAATCTCGCGCTATACCGACTTCATCCGGGAGACCAAGCCGATTGCCGGCGTCGAGTCCGTGCTGGTCCCGGGCGATCCCGAACGCAAGACGCGCGCCGAGCGCACCAGGAACGGTGTACCGCTACCTGATGATACCTGGGCTGCGATCGTCAACACCGCCCGTGAGGTCGGCGTCAGCGAAGCCAGCATTCAACGCGCGACCAGCTAATCAACTCCGTGAACTCCAACAATCGTAACGATCACAAAGGGAAGGCGATCAATGGCAACCAACAACGTCAAGAAAGTATGGGCCTCGGGCAAGGCCGTGGTGAACGCGTGGCTCGCGATTCCGTCCGGCTTCTCCGCTGAAGTGATCGCGCAATGCGGCTTCGACAGCGTCACCGTCGACATGCAGCACGGCGTGCAGGATTACCTCTCGATGGTGCAATGCTTTCAGGCGATGAACGGCCACCCGGTGACGCCGATGGTCCGCGTGCCCTGGAACGAGCCCGGCATCATCGGCAAGGTGCTCGACGGCGGCGCCTATGGCGTGATCTGCCCGATGATCAACACCCCGCAGGAAGCCAGGAACCTCGTCCAGTACGCCAAATATCCGCCGAAGGGCACGCGCTCCAACGGCCCGATCCGTTCCGGCATGTACGGCTCGGCCGGCTCCTACCAGCAGACGGCGAATGACGAGATCGTGCTTTTGCCGATGATGGAGACCAAGACCGCGGTCGAGAACATGGAATCGATCCTCGACGTCGAGGGCATCGACGGCGTCTATATCGGCCCCTCCGACCTCGGCTTCTCCTATGGCCTGGTGCCGAAGCTCGACCGCGACGAGCCGGAAATCCTCAAGATCTACGAGAAGATCGTCAAGGAATGCGGCAAGCGCGGCCTCAATCCTGGCATCCACTGCTCCGGCGCCGACGGTGCGGTGCGCGCCATCAACATGGGCTTCAAGCTGGTGACGCTGTCGAACGAGAGCGGGTTGATGATGACCTATGCCAAGATGCAGGTGAACCAGACCCGCAAGGACTCGGGCGGCAAGGCGTAAGACGCGAATAGCGAGTAGGGAATGGCGAATAGGGGATGGACAACGGTGTAGCACCATTCGCTACTCGCCATTCGCTATTCGCCCACTTCAAAGGAGACACCCCATGACCCCGGCACCCGTGATCCGCCTGCATCCCGACGACGGCGTGCTGATTGCGCGCGCGAGCCTGCCGCCCGGCATGGTCGTGGCCGATGGGGTCGCGACCGTCGAGCGGATTCCGGCAGGGCACAAGGTCGCCATCAAGCCGATCGCCATGGGCGAGCCGGTGCGCCGTTACGGCCAGATCATCGGCTTTGCCACCGCGCCGATTTCGCCGGGCCAGCATGTCCACACCCAGAACTGCGGCATGGGCGATTTCGCCAAGGACTATGCTTACGGTGTCGACGTCAAGCCGGTGCCGAATTTCGATCTGCCCGCGACCTTCGAGGGCATCCGCCGCGCCGACGGCCGGGTGGCGACGCGCAACTATATCGGCATCCTCACCTCGGTGAATTGCAGCGCCCATGTCGCCGGGATCGTCGCCGACATGTTCAAGAAGAATCCATTTACCGGCGACAACCCGCTGGCCGATTTCCCGAATGTCGACGGCGTCGTGGCGCTGACCCACAAGACCGGTTGCGGCATGACGCAGGACGAGCCGCTGGCGCTGCTGCGGCGGACGCTCGGCGGCTACGCGCGGCATGCGAACTTTTCCGCCGTCGTGGTGCTGGGCCTCGGCTGCGAGGTCAACCAGATCGGCGGCCTGATGCAGGAACAGAAACTCGCCGGCCGGCTGCGCGCGATGGACATCCAGGAAGTCGGCGGCACCCGCAAGACGGTCGAAGCCGGCATCGCCTTCGTGAAGGAGGCGCTGACGGATGCCAATAAAGTCAAGCGCGAACCGGTGCCAGCCAGCGAATTGACGGTGGCGCTGCAATGCGGCGGCTCCGACGGCTACTCCGGCGTGTCCGCGAACCCGGCGCTCGGCGCGGCGAGCGATCTCCTGGTTGCCCACGGCGGCACGGTCATTCTCTCGGAAACGCCCGAGACCTACGGCGCCGAACATCTGTTGACGCGCCGCGCGGTCAGCCGCGAAGTCGGCGAAAAGCTTGTCGGCCTGATGCGCTGGTGGGAAGAGTACACCAGGCGCGAAGGCGCCGAGATGAACGCCAATCCGAGCCCCGGCAACAAGGCCGGCGGCCTCACCACGATTCTGGAAAAATCATTGGGCGCGATGGCCAAGGCCGGCAGCACCAATCTGGTAGACGTGCTCAACTACGCCGAACCCGTCACCAAGAAGGGTTTTGTCTTCATGGACACGCCCGGTTACGACCCGGTTGCGGCCACGGGGCAGGTGGCCGGTGGCGCCAACATGGTCTGCTTCACCACGGGACGCGGCAGCGTGTTCGGCTGCAAGCCCGCGCCCTCGATCAAGCTCGCCACCAACACGCCGATGTACAAGCGCATGGAAGACGACATGGATGTCAATTGCGGCACCATCCTCGACGGCGAGGAAACCGTGCAGCAATGCGGCCAGCGCATTTTCGACCTGATGCTGAAAACGGCATCGGGCCGGCCGACCAAGAGCGAGGGTTTTGATTTCGGCGGCGCCGAGTTCGCGCCATGGGTGTTAGGAGCGACGATGTAGCCGCGAGGTTTTGCGACAACATTCTTTGTCGATTCGCATTGATCTTGATCAAGTGTTGCGGTGCTTCCGCAGAACTACTGACCGCCCCTTGCTTACGGCCGGTTAAGATTGATGCCGTAGGAACAAAGGATGCGGGCTCGTCTCCTTTCAGGGCGCAGGCCGCTCGCAACGGAGCGAGCCAGAAATGTCGTACACCATACGGCCCACCGGCGTGGAAAATCTCCTCGGCGAGGAGGAGTTGATCGTGTCGAAGACCGATCTCAAGGGCCGCATTACCTACGCCAACGACGTCTTCGTCCGCATGGCGAAGTATTCCTACAACGAGCTGATGGGCGCGCCGCACAGCCTGATCCGCCATCCCGACATGCCGCGCTGCGTCTTCAAGCTGCTTTGGGACACGCTCGAGTCCAAGCGGGAGATCTTCGCCTATGTGGTCAACATGGCGAAGGACGGCAGTCACTATTGGGTGTTCGCCCACGTCACGCCGACCTTCGACGAACAAGGCCATATCGTTGGCTATCACTCCAATCGCCGCAAACCCGATCGCGCGCCGATCGAGCGCATCAAGCCGATCTACAAGGCGCTGTGCGAGGAAGAGGCGCGGCACGTCAACGCCAAGGAAGGCATGTGTGCCAGTTTTGATGTGATGGTCGGTCTGCTCAAGCAACAGGGGATTGCCTACGATGAATTTGTGCTCTCTCTTTAAGGCGCAAGCGGCGGCTGGCTTGGCGTGCCTTCTCGCCGCCGTTGTGCTGGCGCTGTCCCTGACCGGCGATCGACTGCCCGCTACGCCGGCCATGCTGGGCGCGATCGTGCTGCTGCTCGGCTACACCATCTGGGCCCTGCGCCGCGTATTGGGCGTGGTGGATGAGGCGGCCGAGGTGTGTCGCAAGGCGGCCAGCGGCAATCTTGAAGCGCGCATTCTAGGGGATCGCCAGCCGGGCCGGCTCGGGACGATCCAGAAGTCGGTCAATGACATGCTTGATATCACCGATGCCTTTGTTCGCGAGGCCTCGGCGTCGATGGAGTATGCGAGCCACGGCAAGCATTTCCGCAAGATCGTTGTGCGGGGATTGCCGGGCTCGTTCCGCCGCTCGGCGACGACGATCAATTCGGGGACTGACAGCTTGGGCCGGAGGGTGGTCGAGATCGCTGATCTGTCGAAAAAGTTCGGCACGCATCTTGACGAGATCGCCGGCGGCCTCGGCGCCGCCGCGACCGAGTTGGAGGCCGACGCTGGCCAGGTGGCGGCAGCAGCGGAGAAGACCAGCCGCGAGACCGCGGGCGTGATCTCTGCGTCAAGCCACGCCTCGACCAATGTTGCGACGGTCGCCAGCGCCGCAGAGCAGCTTGCGTCCTCGATCGCCGAGATCAGCCGCCAGGTGGCCTCGTCTTCCGAGAGTACCGGCCGCGCCGTCAGCGAAGCCAACCGGGCCGGCAGCGAGATTCGCAGCCTTGCCGGTGCGGCCGAGCGGATTGGCGATGTCGTCAGGTTGATCAGCGAGATCGCCGGACAGACCAATCTGCTCGCGCTCAACGCCACCATCGAGGCGGCACGGGCCGGGGAGGCTGGCCGCGGCTTCGCCGTGGTGGCATCCGAGGTCAAGAGCCTCGCAAACCAGACCGCGAAGGCGACTGAGGAAATCAGCACCAAGGTCGCCGAGATGCAGCACTCGACGGCGGCCTCGGTCTCCGCCGTGGAGGCAATTGCGCAAACCATCGCAGAGATTAATGGAATCACTGCAACGATTTCGGCTGCGATCGAGCAGCAGGGGACGGCAACCCGCGAAATAGCTCACAATGTGCAGCAGGCCTCCGCCGGCACTTCCCAGGTCTCGACCAACGTTTCCGGCATCAGCGAGGCCGCGGCTGACACCGGGCGCGTGGCGTCGCGGGTGAACAGTGCCTCCGAGCGTGTTCATGGTGAGGTCGAGACGCTACGGCGCGAGGTCACCCAGTTCCTGCAGCGATTGACCCCAGCCGCATAGGCCGAACGCGCACCCGCGCCGAAGGCGAAAGCAAGGATCGGCGGCGCTGGGCGCGCCTTGGGTGCTTGGGGCTACGATGGGAGAGAAGGCGAATGGCGAGTAGCGAATGGCGAGTAGGGCAGTTCGCCTTTCCATTCGCCATTCGCTACTCGCCATTCGCCCTTACTTCAGGCACCCCGTGCCCGTTGTTAGTGCTTGATCCCACCCGGAACCAGTGTTCTGCTTAAAAAAGCCGCTGGAGTCTCCGGTCCGTGTCGATCTTCATCGCACTACACCACGTCACGCATTACAAATACGACCGACCGATCGATCTCGGCCCGCAAACCGTTCGCCTGCGCCCGGCGCCGCATACGCGGACGCCGATCCTGAGCTATTCGCTCAAGGTCACGCCCTCCAATCACTTCGTGAACTGGCAGCAGGATCCGCAGGGCAACTGGCTGGCGCGGTTCGTGTTTCCGGAGAAGGCGACCGAACTCAAGATCGAAGTCGACTTCTCGGCGCAGATGACGGTCGTCAATCCCTTCGACTTCTTTGTCGAGGGATACGCCAGCAGTTTTCCGTTCCAGTACACCAGCGATCTCAAGACCGAACTCGCGCCTTATCTTGCCACCAGCGAGCAGGGGCCGCTGTTCGCAGCTTACTTGAAGGAGATTCCGCGCGAGGCCGACAGCACCGTCAATTTCCTGGTCGAGCTCAACGCGCAACTGCAGAAAAAGATCAGCTACGTCATCCGGATGGAGCCGGGCATTCAGACGCCGGAAGAGACGCTGGCCTCCGGCTCCGGCTCGTGCCGCGACTCGGCATGGCTGCTGATCCAGATCTTCCGGCACCTCGGCCTCGCCGCGCGCTTCGTCTCCGGTTACCTCATTCAATTGCGCCCCGACATCGATCCGGTCGAAGGCCCGCGCGAGGTCGAGAGTGATTTCACCGACCTGCACGCCTGGGCGGAAGTCTATCTGCCGGGCGCAGGCTGGATCGGCTTCGACGTCACCTCGGGCATGCTGACCGGCGAGGGGCACATCCCCGTCGCCGCCACGCCGCATTACCGCTCGGCGGCGCCGATCTCGGGCAGCGCCGGCTTCGCCAATGTCGATTTCGGCTTCGAGATGAGCGTCAAGCGCATTCGTGAGGCGCCGCGGATCACGCGGCCGTTTTCGGATGAATCCTGGTCGCGGCTCGATGCGCTCGGCGAGCAGGTCGACGCCGATCTCAAAGCTGGTGACGTTCGGCTGACCATGGGTGGCGAGCCGACCTTCGTTTCCGTCGACGATCTGGAATCGCCGGAATGGAATATCGCCGCCATCGGCCCGACCAAGCAGGCGCTGGCGGATGAGCTGATCCGCAAGCTGCACGACCGCTTTGCGCCGGGCGGGCTTTTGCATTACGGGCAGGGCAAATGGTATCCGGGCGAGAGCCTGCCGCGCTGGGCGTTCGGCCTCTATTGGCGCAAGGACGGCGTGCCGATCTGGAAGAATGCCGAGCTGATCGCCAAGATCGACAATCCGCGCAAGGCGATAATCGAAGACGCCAAAGCCTTTATGGAAGGCACCGCGAAGCGGCTTGGTCTCGCCGCCGAATACGTGATGCCGGCTTATGAAGACCCCGTGCATTGGCTGCAGAAGGAAGCCGCGCTTCCGGTCAATGTCGATCCCAGCGACTCCAAACTCGCCGACGCGGAAGAGCGCTCGCGCATGGCGCGGGTATTCGATGAGGGCTTGAACAAACCTAAAGGCTTCGTGCTGCCGATCCAGCACGCGGACGCCGATGCCCAAGGATCGATGAAGGGCTGGATGAGCGAGCGCTGGCAGCTCAGGCGTGGCCATCTGTTTCTGATCCCAGGCGATTCCCCGCTCGGGCTGCGGCTGCCGATGGCGTCGCTGCCGCATGTCCCGCCGGAAGAATACCCTTACATTGTCGAGCAGGATCCGATGGAGCCGCGGCTCGAACTGGCGGCCGAAGACAAGGACGCTGTCGCGGACGGCGTACCGGCGAAGCCGGCGCAGAAGCCCAAACCAAAACCGAAGCCGGTTCGTACGGCGGCATCGGTTGAGGTTCGTGACGGCGTGTTGTGCGTCTTCATGCCGCCGGTCGAGAAGGTGGAAGATTATCTCGAGCTGATCGCGGCAGTGGAAGCGACCGCCGAGGAGCTGCAGATACAGGTTCATGTCGAAGGCTACGGGCCGCCCTACGATCCCCGCGTCGAGGTCATCAAGGTGACGCCCGATCCCGGCGTCATCGAGATCAACGTGCAGCCGGCGCAGAGCTGGCGCGAGGCGGTGGATATCACCTTCGGCCTGTATGAAGACGCCGCAAAAGTTCGGCTCGGCGCCAACCGCTTTCTGGTCGATGGCCGCCATACCGGCACCGGCGGCGGCAATCATGTCGTGGTCGGCGGCTCGACGCCGCAGGATTCGCCGTTCCTGCGCCGCCCTGATCTGCTCAAAAGTCTCGTGCTGTACTGGCAGCGCCATCCGTCGTTGTCGTATTTGTTCTCCGGCATGTTCATCGGCCCGACCAGCCAGGCGCCGCGCATCGACGAGGCCCGGCATGACGGGCTCTATGAACTGGAAGTCGCGCTCGCCCACGTGCCGCCACCTGATGTCGAGGCCCCGTTATGGCTGGTCGACCGCCTGTTCCGGCATATCCTCGTCGATATCACCGGCAATACCCACCGGGCCGAAATCTGCATCGACAAGCTCTATTCGCCCGATGGCCCGACCGGCCGCCTCGGGCTGGTCGAATTCCGCGCGCTCGAAATGCCGCCCGATCCAAGGATGTCGCTGGCGCAGCAACTCCTGATCCGCGCGCTGATCGCAAAGCTCTGGCGCGAACCGCAGCAGGGCAAGTTCGTGCGCTGGGGCACGGCGCTGCACGATCGCTTCATGCTGCCGCATTTCCTCTGGGAGGATTTTCTCGGCGTGCTCGATGAACTCCGGCAGTCCGGCTACGAATTCTCGCCGGAATGGTATTCGGCCCAGCTCGAGTTTCGTTTTCCGGTGTTCGGCCGCGTCCATCATGGCGGCGTTGCGCTGGAATTGCGTCAGGCGCTCGAGCCTTGGCACGTGCTTGGCGAAGAGGGTTCGGCGGGCGGCACCGTGCGCTATGTCGACTCTTCGGTGGAGCGCTTGCAGGTCAAGGCGACCGGTTTTGTCGAAGGCCGCCATGTCGTGACCTGCAATGGCAGGCGGATGCCGATGACGGCGACAGGCCGCTCCGGCGAGGCGGTCGCGGCCGTCCGTTTCAAGGCCTGGCAGCCGGCCTCAGGGCTGCATCCGACCATTCCGGTTCACGCACCGCTGACATTTGACTTAATTGATACCTGGAACGGCCGGTCGCTCGGTGGCTGCGTCTACCATGTCGCCCATCCCGGCGGGCGCAGCTACGATACCAAGCCGGTCAATTCTTATGAGGCGGAAGCCCGGCGGCTGGCCCGGTTTCAGGACCACGGCCACACCCCGGGCAGGATCGACCCGCCGCCCGAGGAACGCACAATTGAATTCCCTTTGACGCTCGACTTGAGGACGCCGCTCCTGATCTAATCGGGAGCGACGCTCTCGGGGAATCGGAATGGCAGGCCAAGGCAACAGTCAGGAAAGCAAGGCCCGTCCGGGCCAGCGCCGGATCGCGCAATGGATGCGTGACTATGCGCGGCTGCCCGGCATTCCCGACGAATATATCGGCGAGGACGGCGCGCCCCGCGCGGCGTGGAGCCGTTTCTTCGATGCCTTTGCGGCGCTTTCGCCGGCCGATATCGAGCGGCGCTTCGCCTCCGCCGACCGGCACTTACGCGAAGCCGGCGTCACCTATCGCGCGCCCGGCGAGACCGCCGACCGGCTGTGGCCGCTCAGCCATCTGCCGCTCATCATCGACGAGGCCGATTGGCAGCAGCTGACCACGGGCATCGCCCAACGGGCCCAATTGTTCGAGATGGTGCTGCGCGATCTCTATGGCGAGGGCCGGCTGGTCACCGATGGCGCGGTGCCCGCGGCCGCGATTGCCGGCAGCAACGAATATCTGCGCGCGGTTTGCGGCGTCAAACCGCCCGGCGGCCGCCATCTTCACCTCTATGCGGCCGATGTCGGCCGCGGCCCCGATGGGCGCTGGTGGGTGTTGAACGACCGCACGCAGGCGCCGTCGGGGGCGGGCTACGCGCTGGAAAATCGCCTGGTGCTGTCGCGCGCATTTTCCAACCTCTACAAGTCGATGAATGTCGAGCGCGTGGCGCCGTTCTTCGAGGCATTCCGGGATTCACTGCGCGCCAGCGCCGACCGCGACGAGCCGCGGATCGGACTGCTGACGCCGGGCGCCTTCAGCGAAACCTATTTCGAACACGCGACGCTTGCGCGCTATCTCGGTTTCCTCCTGGTCGAGGGCGACGATCTCGCCGTCAGTGGCGACCGCATCTACATCCGCACCGTCGCCGGCCTGAAGCGGCTCGACGTGCTGCTGCGCCGGGTCGATTCGAATTTCCTCGATCCGCTCGAACTCGATGCGTCGTCGCATCTCGGCGTGCCCGGCCTGATCGACGTGCTGCGCAAGAACGGCGTCGTCGTCGCCAACATGCCGGGCTCGGGCGTATTGGAGGCAAGGGCGCTGCTCGGGTTCCTGCCGAGCCTGTGCCGGCGGCTGCTCGGCGAGAATTTGATCATGCCGCACATCGCGACATGGTGGTGCGGCCAGAAAGCCGCGCGCGAGGAAGTGCTGTCGCGGTTGGAGGATTTCGCGATCGAGGGCGCCTACGGCCGGGCCGTTCCCGGCTTTTCCGGCAACGGTCCCGTGCTTGCCGGCGAATTGCCGCCCGCCGAGCGCGACCGGCTCCGGCAGGCGATCGCCGACCGCGGCATCGATTATGTCGGCCAGGAGCTGGTGCGGCTGTCGACGACGCCGGTGTGGGAGCAGGGCCGGATCACGCCGCGTCCGTTCGTGCTGCGGGTGTTTGCCGCGGCAACGCCCCATGGCTGGACCATCCTGCCCGGTGGCTTCTGCAGAATAGCCGAACAGCCCGATGCCCGTGCCGTCTCGATGGGCGATGGCGCGCGGTCGGCGGATGTCTGGATTGTCTCCGACAAAGCAGTCTCGGCTTCGACGCTGCTGCCGGCCGCCGAGGCCGTGCGCATCCGGCGCATCGCCGGCGTGGTCCCGAGCCGGGCCGCGGACAATCTGTTCTGGCTCGGCCGCTATCTCGAGCGCGCCGAGGCGACGCTGCGGCTGATCCGCGCGCTCGGCGCGCCGATGCGCGACCCCGTCAAGGGATCGTCGACCACGCTGCCCTCGGTCGAGCGCATCCAGCGGCTTCTGGTGACATGGGGCGCGACCTCGCAGGCGACGCGGACCAACCCCGCAAGGGTCGTCGCCGAGGCGCTGCAGAGCCCGGACAAATTCGGCTCGGCCTTGTCATTGGCAAAATCGGCGCAGCGCACCGCGAGCTCGTTGCGCGAGCGGCTTTCGCCCGACGCCTGGCAGATCATCACCGAGATGGTGGAGCGTCTCGCCTTGCAGGTCGACGACGATGACAGCGTCGTCAGCGCCGCCGAACTGACGTTGCAGGAACTGGCAAGCCTCGCCGGCCTGGCGCAGGAAAACATGAATCGCGCCGCGGGCTGGCGCTTCCTCGACATGGGCCGCCGTGTCGAGCGCGCCATCAACACCGCGCGGTTCGCGCGACAATTCGCCTATGACGAAGCCGGCGAGGAAGACCTCGATGTGCTGCTGACGCTGGTCGATTGCCAGATCACCTATCGGTCGCGCTATCTGGTCGGCCCGGCGCTGGCGCCGGTCCGCGATCTCGCGGTGCTCGATCCCTATAATCCGCGCTCGGTCGCGTTTCAGGTGGCGACGCTGAACGATCACATCGCCGCACTCCCGAGCCTGAAGGAGCACGGCCTGATCGAGCGGCCGCAACGGTTGGCGGTGGCGTTGCAGGCGACGTTGACGACAGCCGAGGCCGCGACGCTGGACGTCAAGACCCTGTTCGCGCTGGAGCAGGATCTGCTCAACCTCGCCGACGCCATCGGCCTGCATTACTTCCCGCACGGGCCCAATGCGAGCCGGCCGGAGAAGCTCACGGGTCTCGCGTGATCTACGACATCCGTCACGTCACGACCTATGCTTACGAAAGCCCGGTGAGTTTCGCGCGGTGCTCGCTGCGGCTGGAGCCGAAATCGGGCGACGGGCAGCAATTGATTTCCCATTCGGTCGAGATCCGGCCGCGGCCCGCGGACCGCGCCGTGCGGCGCGATTTTTTCGGCACCCATACCGAGAGCATCCTGATCGAGACCGCGCATCGCAATTTGCGGATCGATTCCCGCTCGCGCGTTTCGGTGTCGCGCAAGGCGCTCGACCGCGCCGCGCCGAGCCCGTTATGGGATGATATCCGCGACGTGGCGTTCGAGGCCAGCAGTCTCGGCCCCGCTTCACCGGTCGGCTATGTCTTTGCGAGCGCGCTGGTGCCGGTGCAGGCACCGGTCACCGCCTATGCCGCGGCGAGTTTCCCGCCGGGCGGTGGCATTCTTTCAGGCGCCGCCGATTTGATGCGCCGAATCAGCAACGATTTCAGGTACGACCCGAAGGCCACGGTGATCTCAACGCCGCTCCGGGAGGTGTTCGAGAAGCGCCACGGCGTGTGCCAGGATTTTGCCCATGTGATGATTGCGGGCCTGCGCGGGCTGGGTCTGCCCGCGGCCTATGTCAGCGGTTACTTGCGCACCACTCCGCCGCCCGGGCGGCCGCGCCTGCAGGGCGCCGACGCCACCCACGCCTGGGTTTCGGTGTGGTGCGGCGCTGAGCTCGGCTGGGTCGGGTTCGATCCGACCAACGACCTGGTGGTCGAAAACGACCACATCATCCTGGCGGTGGGCAGAGACTTCTCCGATGTCTCGCCGGTCGACGGCATCATTGTCGGGTCGCGCAAGCAGAAGCTTGGCGTGGCCGTGGACGTGCTCCCGGTGGAGTGAGGCCGGCTGTTCGCAGCCTTGTCAGGCTTTCCCTTACAGACAGAGGCTGGAAAGCGCTCCATGCGCGCTAATGTCACGCCCATCCCCGCTGCCCTACGGATAGGCATTTTAACGGAAGCTTTGCTCTTTTGCTGCCATCATGACGTGTGCGGAAATGCGCTTGCAATTGAGTTCCATCCAGCCGGGAGACAGTCGTGAACAATTGGTCAACAAAGCCTTTCGTTTCTGCCGTGGCAGCCATGCTTGTGTTCGGAGGCGCCGCCAGCGCGAGCGGTGGCGCGAGCAAGGATGAAGCCGTCGCCATGGTCAAGCAGGCCGTTGCCTTCATCAAGGATCAGGGCGCCGAAAAGGCGTATCCCGAGATCACCAGCAAGGCCAGCAAGTTCCATGATCGCGACCTCTACGTCGTGGTCTATCAGCTCGATGGCAAAGTGCTCGCGCACGGCTCGAACGAAAAGTTCGTCGGCAAGGACCTGATCGACGCCCAGGACGTCGACGGCAAGCTCTACGTCAAGGAGCGCGTCGAACTCGCCGCCAAGCAGCCGTCGTTCTGGCAGGACTACAAGTTCGTCAACCCGGTGAGCAAGAAGGTCGAGCCGAAAGAAATGTACTGCGAGAAGCTGGACAATACGGCTGTCTGCGCGGGCGTCTATAAGCTTTGATCCCGCAACAAGCACTGCGCTGTTGTGCGGCGATCGCCGCACAGAAGGGGTGATATGCTCGGCTGGATCAAGAACATTGGCCTTTCGTGGAAAGTCCAGCTCGCGCCCGCTTTCCTGATCGTCGTCCTGATCGGGCTCGGCGCCTATGCGTTGCAAACGTTGCGGTCGAATCAGGCCGCCGTCGATGCGCTGGTGTCCGGGCCGGTACGGCAATCGGAACTGGCCAACGATCTCACCACCACGGTGTGGACGGCGCACGCCAAGCTCTATCGTCTTGCTGCCACCGCAGCCAACGAAAAGGACGAGAAGAAAGTAGCCGCGGTTGCCAAGGAAGCTTCTGCGGCCGCCGGCAAGATTTCCGACGCGCTGAAGGCTGTCGAAGGCATCAAGGGCGGGTTCAGCCCGGAGACTTTCGACAAGCTGAAAGCTGCGGTCGCGGGCTATCTCAAGCAATCGAAGAACGCAATCGAGATGGCCGACGGCGACGCCGGATCGGCCCTGATGTTCATCAAGGGCGCGGAACGCAACTTTGCCGTCATCGAAAAACTGGCCGACGACCTGATCACGCATAGCAGCGAGAGCAAGGATCGGGAGATTGCCCGTGCCGGGATCAAGCTCGAGCAACAGCAGATGACGCTGATGGCGGCCCTTCTGGTCGTTGCACTTGCCGGTATCCTCGTTTCGTTTCTGATCGGTCGAAGCATTTCCCGTCCCGTCGTGGCGATGTCGAGGGCGATGCGCGAACTGGCGGGCGGGAACTTCGAGGTCCAGTTGCCCGGCCTCGAGCGCCGCGATGAAGTGGGCCAGATGGCCCACGCGATCCAGGAATTCAAGGTGCAGGCCATTGCCAAGGCCGAACGCGAGACGGCGGAGCGCGAAGAAAAAAGCCGCGAACTGGCATCCGCCCGCCGGACCGAGTTGCACAATCTGGCCGAAAGCTTCGAGATCGCCGTCGGCGATATCGTCGAAAATGTCAGCTCGGCATCGTCCGAGTTGGAAAATTCCGCAGCCATCCTGACCAACAGCAGCACCGCCACCCAGGAGCTCTCCACCGTCGTCACCGCGGCTTCGGAGGAAACCTCCACCAACGTGCAGTCGGTGGCGTCAGCCACGGAGGAAATGGCCAGCTCCGTCAATGAAATCGGCAGGCAAGTCGCGAACTCCAACAGGATCGCCAGCGAGGCGGTTGTTCAGGCGCAAAAGACCGACGCCCGAATCGCCGAATTGTCCGATGCGGCGAACCGCATCGGCGACGTCACCAAATTGATCACCACGATCGCCGAACAGACCAATCTGCTGGCGCTCAATGCGACCATTGAAGCGGCGCGAGCCGGCGACGCCGGTCGGGGCTTTGCGGTGGTTGCCCAGGAGGTCAAGGCGCTCGCCACCCAGACCGCCAAGGCAACCAGCGAAATTTCCAGCCAGATCGCCGAGATGCAGGCGGCGACGCAGGATTCGGTGCTCGCGATCAAGGAAATCAGCGGCACCATCGGCCAGGTTTCCGAAATTGCGGCGGCGATTGCGGCTGCCGTCGAGGAGCAGGGCGCGGCGACCCAGGAGATCGCCCGCAACGTGCAGCAGGCAGCCCTCGGCTCCACCCAGGTCGCGACCAACATCGCCGACGTCAATCGCGGCGCCGGTGAAATCGGCAAGGCGTCGTCCCAGGTCCTGGCCTCCGCGCAATTGCTCTCCAACGAAAACAAGCGCCTCAAGGCCGAGGTCGGCAAGTTCCTCGCCACCGTCCGCTCGGCTTAGGCCGTTCGCCAAAAATCGAGATTGCTGAACGTCGCCTGGTCCACGTTCGCTTTGCGGCGTTTTGCGAAAGCCGGACATCGCCCCAAATCCGAAAACTGCCAGGAGCGGACAAGCCAGGGTGAAAACAAATAATTCCTATTTTCGCTTCTCTGTCGTCCAGGTTCTTTCCAGAAATTCAAAAATACGCCGGCTCGTTTCCTGGGTTACGCTGGAATCGAAACGATAGACCACCTTGGTGCCGCGGAAATCTCTCTTGGAAAATCCGTTCAGCTGTTCACAGTCCCAGCAATGGGTGGCGTTTCGAAAGACGTACCACTCAACCGGCGCGCCCGAGTCCTTTGCCGCTTGAAGCTTTGGTACACATTCATCTGGCGGCGTCTCGGTATCCTTGTCGCCCATCAACACCAGGACAGGACGGTCAATGCGGTTTTGAACGATTTCATACGGAGTGCCAGATTTCGGTTTGATCGTGAAGCATCCGGGATATACGGCGACGGCCGCCGTGAAGCCCTCGCTTCCAGGAAGGGCAGATCGCCAATCGCGGTTGCTGCCGAGCAGCGCGACCATCGCGCCCCAGGAAAACCCGACATGTGCGATTCGCCGTTTGTCGACAAACGAGAGCGTTCGCAGATGATCTGCAGCCTGCATGGCATCGCGCACGCCACGAGGGAAGTTAACCCCCTTCTTCGCCTCCAGACATACAAGATCGACGTCACGCGGACCGAGGGAGTCGACGAGGAGTACGACGAATCGCTGCCGAACCGCGGTTTCTGCCCAGGCGCTCATCGAACGATTCGGCCCTCCCTTCGTGCGGAGGCCTGCGCATTGATGATGCAGGACGATCGCGGGAAATGGCCCCGATCCGGCGGGTTTCAGCAAGGTCATGCGTGAACCATCTACAGAGGCGGTAGACGGCACCGTGGGGAATGTCAGGTCCTTTGCCTGCGTAGCTGCACCGAGCAATCCTTGAGCATGGGCCGGACATGAAATGAGAACAACACTGGCAACAAGCGCGCTGAAGCACCTGGCTGTCATGTCGGCTCTCCTCATCAAGGTGTCGGGCACCGTAACCGCTCACGGTCACTTCAAGCTGCTACGATGTCAATCCGAAGCCTTGGCGAACTTTCAGGAGCCCGATTGGCGGGCTCCTCACGCTTGGGTGTAAATCGGGCGCGTCGGCTTACGTGCCGGTCCGGCGCGGCTGCTCGGACGAATCGGCACGCAGGTTGCGGAAGAACTTCTCGACCTCGCGCGACAGCGTCTCGGCCGTGGCCGTGAGCTCGCTGGATGCGGTGAGGACGGAAGCCGCCGCCGTGTTGGTGGTGCCGATGGCGTCGCTGAGCGAACCGATATTGACGACGAGCGTACCGTTGCCCTGCGCCGCGAGCTGCGCGTTCTGCGATATTTCGCGGGTCGCGGCATCCTGCTGTTCGATGGCGCCGGCGATGATCGACGTCACGTCGTTGATCTCGCGCACGGCGTTGCCGATTTCGCGGACCGCTTCGACCGAATTCCTGGTCGACGTCTGGATCATGCTGACGTTCTGGCTGATCTCGGCGGTCGCCTTGGCGGTCTGCTCGGCGAGTGCCTTGACCTCATGGGCGACGACGGCAAAACCGCGGCCGGCGTCGCCGGCGCGCGCGGCCTCGATCGTCGCGTTCAACGCCAGAAGGTTGGTTTGCTCGGCGATCGCCTGGATCAGGGTGAGCACGCCGTCGATGCGTTGGGTCGCGGCCGCGAGGCCCTCGATCTCGGAGACGGATTTCTCGGTGCGCTGGCCTGCCTGCTCGACGGCGCCGGCCGATTGACGGACCTGGCGGCCGATTTCCTCGACGGAAGCGGAAAGCTCTTCGGCGGCGCTGGCGACGGCGGAGACGTTGCTGGAAGCCTGTTCGGTCGCGCCGGAGGCGGCTACCGCGCGTCCGCTGGCATCCGATGACACGCTGGCAATGGTCTGGGCGGTGCCGCGCATCGAGGTCGCGTTGTCGGTGACCGCGCGCAGGACGCCGCCGATCGCTTCCCGGAACGCGTCGACCGAGGCTTCGATGTGGCGGGTGCGCTCGTCGCGCGCCTTGGAATCTTCCAGCACCTGGGAATTGAGGTTGCGGTTGCGCTCCATCGCTTCCTGAAAGATCCTGATCGCGCGGGCCAGCGCGCCGATCTCGTCGGCGCGGCCGGTATGCGGAACCTGGACGCCTTCGGCGCCGTCAGCGACCTGCTTGATGGTCGCGGTGATGACCGAAAGCGGGCGGGCGATCGAACGGGCGATGATCAGCACGCCGATAACGACCACCGCCAGCGCCATGACGCCGAGGCAGGTCAGCACAAAGGCCATCGTGTGGTTGGTGTCGGTCTGCTGCGCCAGCCGCTTGCTGCGTTCGGCATAGACCCTGGAAAGCGCCTCCAGGTCCTTGTTCAGCGCCGTACGTACCTCGCGGTTGGCGTCATTGTCGCCCCATTCGCGCCCCGCGGCGGCGTTGATCTCGACACCGCGGCGAACCAGCTCCTTGCGGAAGTCGATGAACTGTTCGATGCGCTTCTTGAAGGTGGCGAATTGCTGGGCGTCGTCGGCCTGTACCAGCGCCTGCCAGTTCTTGACGACCTCGAGAATGCGTTCGTTGAACTTGAGCAGCCCGTCGCCGTATTTCTTCACGACGGCAGGCTCGGTCGACATGTAGACGCCGCGGGATTCCATCACGACCGCATAAACCAGCGAGTTGACGCGCTCGACATTGAGCGCCGCGCGGCTCGCGGTTGCGACCGCTTCTGTGAGTTCGGCGTTCTGGCGGGTGTTGTAGTCGGACAAGGCCGTGATGGCCGCGACCAGCACCGCGAACAGCGCGAAGATGGAATACAATTTGGCTGCGAGCGAAAACCGGGATGCCATGGCGCCACCAAAATGAGTTTAAGGATTCAACAATGCGAGCCGTACCGGCGCTCCACAGCGGGATGGTGAGTGCCGTCGGCTATCGGCAAATTGTGCTGAATTTTGATGGACAATTTCTTAATCTGCGAGACTGCAAAATCTGTAATCGAAGTAAAATTATGTAGTTATTTCAATTCATTGCCGGGTGGCGACGAATTTCGGTGACGGGAATTTTTGGCATTTCTGCGCGACCGAAGCGGGCTCTGGTATACCAGCGCAATTGGAGGTAGTTGCGATCTCGGCGCGACAAGCCGGGCGCTATTTCCCGCATCCGATGAATTGTGCGGCCTGCGCGGCGGGCGTGTTCACCGGGCTCGCTTATGAGATAAGCTTTTTCGGTCGCTATTACGCTACGCTGGACTAGCCCGGGGGCGGTTGGCCGGAGCGGCGATGCAGCACGCGAAAATCCTCTTCCGCACGCTCGCGCGCGTGATGATAGGGTGGCGTCGCAACGGAGCGGGTAGGGGCGCAGGAAAGTCAGCATGGTCTACCGCCGGATCATCGGTGCCACCTCCTATGTATTCTCCGATTTGCGCGAGCTGCTCGCCAAGGCGACGCCGCCGCGGTCCGGTGACCGCCTGGCCGGCGTCGCGGCCGAAAGCGCGGAAGCAATGACCGCGGCGCGGATGGCGCTCGCCGACGTGCCGCTCAAGCAATTCCTCAACGAGGCCGTGATCCCTTACGAGGACGACGAGGTCACCAGGCTGATCCTCGATACCCATGCGGCGCAGGCCTTTGCGCCCATTTCCTCGCTGACCGTCGGCGGCTTCCGCGACTGGCTGCTGTCGGACGCCGCAACCGGCGAAACGCTCGACAAGGTTTCGCGCGGGATCACGCCGGAAATGGCCGCGGGCGTCTCCAAACTGATGCGCAACCAGGATCTGATCCTGGTCGCCAAGAAGTGCGCCGTGACGTCGGCGTTTCGCAACACCATCGGCCTGAAGGGGCGGATGAGCGTGCGGCTGCAGCCCAACCATCCCTTCGACGACGCCAAGGGCATTACCGCTTCGATCCTCGACGGCATCCTCCTGGGATCGGGCGATGCCTGCATTGGCATCAATCCGGCCAGCGACGATCCGGCCGTAATCGGCAAATTGCTGCGGCTGCTTGACGACATCATCTCGCGGCTGCAGATTCCGACGCAGGGCTGCGTGCTCACCCACGTGACCACCACGCTCGATCTGATCGGGCAGGGCGCTCCGGTCGATCTGGTATTCCAGTCGATCGCGGGAACGGAGGCTGCCAACCGCAGCTTTGGCGTCGACCTTGCGCTGTTGCGCGAGGCGCGGGAGGCCGGGCTGTCGCTCCGCCGCGGCACGGTCGGCGACAATGTGATGTATTTCGAGACCGGGCAGGGCTCGGCGCTCTCGGCCAACGCCCATCACAACGTCGATCAGCAGACCTGCGAAGCGCGGGCCTATGCGGTGGCGCGCGCCTTCGATCCGCTGCTCGTCAACAGCGTCGTCGGCTTCATCGGTCCGGAATATCTCTATGACGGCAAGGAAATCATCCGCGCCGGCCTGGAGGATCATTTCTGCGGCAAGCTGCTCGGCCTGCCGCTCGGGGTCGACGTCTGCTACACCAACCATGCCGAAGCCGACCAGGACGACATGGACAATCTGTTGACGCTGTTGGCCGCCGCCGGCGTCACCTTCATCATGGGCGTGCCGGGCGCCGACGACGTCATGCTGAACTACCAGTCGACCTCGTTCCACGACGCGCTGTATATCCGCGACCTGTTCGGACTGAAGCGGGCGCCGGAATTCGACGATTGGCTGGTTCGCTCAGGCCTTGCGGACGGCGATTTCCGGCTTGCGGGCAACGCGGGTCTGCTGCCCGAATTTGCCGCGCGGCTGATCGCCTGAACTTCGGCCATGGCCCGCGGCCGGTGGTTTTTTTCCTGCAACCAATTGAACCCACAACGAGTTAGAGTTGACTGTCACAATGTTGAAGAATTTCTGGCCCAGCTTTCAATGTCGTGCTTAAATTCATGCGAGCCTTGAGGAAATTTGATGAGAGCTGAAGGCATCGGAACGGTACGGCGTATCCTGTGCGTCTTCCCGCGCTATACGTCTTCTTTCGGTACGTTCGAGCACGCCTATCCCCTCACCGACGGCGTGCAGGCGTTCATGCCGCCGCAGGGCCTGTTGCTGATCGCGGCCTATCTGCCGGAGAACTGGCCGGTCCGCTTCATCGACGAGAACATTCGCCCTGCCACCAAGGAAGACTTCGAATGGGCGGAGGCGGTGTTCGTCAGCGGCATGCACATCCAGCGCCAGCAGATGAACGACATCTGCCGCCGCGCGCATGCCTTCGATCTCGCCGTGGCAATCGGCGGGCCGTCGGTGAGCGCGTGCCCGGACTACTATCCCTCGTTCGACTATCTCCATGTCGGCGAACTCGGCGACGCCACCAACGAGCTGATCGCGCGGCTGGCGCGCGACCCGTCGCGCCCCGAGCAGCAGGTGGTACTGAAGACCAACGATCGCCTGCCGATGACCGAGTTTCCGATCCCGGCCTACGAGCTGGCGGAGGTCAAGAAATACTTCCTCGGCAGCATCCAGTACTCGAGCGGCTGTCCCTATCAGTGCGAATTCTGCGATATCCCCGGCCTCTACGGCCGTAACCCGCGCCTGAAGACGCCGCAGCAGATCATCGCCGAGCTCGACAAGCTACGGGAATGCGGCGTCACGGGGTCGGTCTATTTCGTCGACGACAATTTCATCGGCAATCGCAAGGCCGCGCTGGATCTGCTGCCGCATCTGGTCGAGTGGCAGAAGCGGACCGGCTACGTGATGCGGCTGGCCTGCGAGGCGACGCTGAACATCGCCAAGCGGCCAGAGATTCTGGAGAAGATGCGCGAAGCGTTCTTCGTCACCGTGTTCTGCGGCATCGAGACGCCCGATCCCGATGCACTGAAGGCGATGCACAAGGACCACAACATGATGGTCCCGATCCTGGAAGGCATTCGCACCATCAACTCCTACGGCATGGAAGTCGTCTCCGGCATCATCATGGGGCTCGACACCGACAAGCCGGAAACCGGCGACGCGCTGCTTGCGTTCGTCGAGGAGTCGCAGATTCCGCTGCTGACGATCAATCTGTTGCAGGCGCTGCCGAAGACGCCGCTGTGGGATCGGCTCGAGAAGGAAGGCCGGCTGGTCAATGACGATGACGGCCGCGACTCCAATGTCGAGTTCCTGCTGCCCTACGATCAGGTGGTGGAGTCCTGGCGCAAATGCATGGAAGTCGCCTACCAGCCGGAAAAGCTGTTTGCGCGCTACCAGTACCAGTGTGACTACACCTATGCGCAGCGGATCAAGGTGCCGGTTACGCCCGAGCAGAAGAGCTGGGCCAATATCAAGCGCGGCCTGATCATGCTGCGGAACATCTTCTGGAAAGTCGGTGTGCTCGGCGACTACAGAAAAGTGTTCTGGAAGTTCGCGCTCGGACGGCTGCGTCGCGGCGATATCGAGGGCTTGATCGGGCCGGCGATGATCGGACATCATCTGATCATGTTCGCGCGTGCCGCATCGGTCGGTCAGCAGAACGCGTCGAATTATTCGATCCGGCTGCGCGAGGCCTCGGTCCCTGCCGAGTAAAAGCCCATGAAAACGCCGGCGCCGCCGTCCCGCCCGCTCGAAGCCTTGCGGGAGCTGACGCCGGCGCGCGTCGGGCTCGGCCGCTCCGGCGCGAGCCTGCCGACCGACGCGCTGCTTGCCTTCGCGCTCGACCACGCGCGTGCGCGCGATGCCGTTCACACAGCTCTCGATGCGCCGCATCTGGTTGCCGGATTGGCCGGCCTCGGCCTGCAGGTCGGCGAGGTTTCCAGCCAGGCGCGCAACCGGCGCGACTATCTGCGCCGTCCCGATCTCGGACGCATGCTGGATGTGGATTCGCGGCGTGCGCTGGAAAAGCAAAGCGGCAGCGCGAGCGAGATTGTGATCGTGATCGGCGACGGGCTGTCGCCTGCGGCCGTCAATGTTCACGCCATCGAACTGGTTCGCCATCTTGTTCCGCGCCTGACGGAGGCGAGGATCCGGTTCGGCCAAGTCGTGGTCGCATCGGGCGCGCGCGTGGCGCTGGGCGACGAGATCGGCGCCGTACTCGGCGCGCAGATGGTGGTGATGCTGATCGGCGAGCGGCCCGGCCTGTCGGCGCCCGACAGCCTCGGCGCCTATCTCACCTTTGCGCCGCGCATCGGCCTCACCGATGAGAAGCGCAATTGCGTTTCCAACATCCACGGCGCGGGCCTGAGCTACGATGAAGCCGCCTTCAAGATCGCGTGGCTGGTCCGGGAAGGATTGAAGCGGCAGGTCACGGGCGTTGCCCTGAAGGATGAAAGCGGCGCCGGATCGCCGCCGCGGATTCAGGCAAAACCGGGTCCCTGAGCTGTGTTTGCCGAGTGTGGCAAATCAGAGACTTAACGCGCATTTTCGTCACCTTCGTGTCGATTTGCCCCGCCGCGCGCGCTTGCCGGATGGGGTTCGGCCCTGTAAAACGGCGCCGGTTAATTTACCGCGTGATTTCAATGGCTAGCGCCGATCGGACAGGGCTGGCAAAGCCGCATTCGCGCCACCAAACTGCATAAAACCAAGCTGCACAAACAGGCCGACGTGAGAACTGGACAGGGTATGCTCGACAAGAACTCCGAAAGTCACGTCCACGTCGAAGCCATCGAGGAGCCGCCGCCGTCGGGCAAGAGCATCGCCTTCGGGCTCGAGCGCATGGGGCTGATCGCGGTCAAGGCGCCGATCCTGTCGATGATCATTCTCGCCGCGCTGATGGTGGCCGCGCTCTTCGGCATCGAGCGGATCAAGATCGACGACTCGCTGAGCCAGCTGTTCCGGTCCGATTCCAAGGACTACAAGCAATACGAGGCCGTGACCAAGCGCTTCCCGGCGACCGAATTCGACGTGCTGGTCGTGGTCGAGGGCAAGACGCTGCTGGCCCGCGAGAACCTCGAAAAGATCCGCGACATGGTCACTGACCTGCAACTGGTCGAGGGCGTGCGCGGTCTGGTGTCGCTGTTTTCGGCGCGCCAGGCGCCGGAGCCCGGCAAGCTGCCGGCCGCGCTGTTCCCGCCCGAACTGCCGCAAGGCGCCGCCTACGACAAGTTCGCCGAGACTGTCAAATCCAACGAGATCATTCGCGGCAAGCTGTTGTCGGAGGACGGCACGCTGGCGTTGATCGTGCTGTCGCTGGAACCGAAGGTCGTTTCCTCAAACGATCTCGGCAAGGTGGTCGGCGAAATGCGCAAGATCATGGCCGACGATTTGTCGGGCAGCGGTCTCAATGCCCAGCTCTCCGGCGTTCCCGTGATGCAGCTCGAGATCCGCAACGCGGTCAAGCGCGACGGGCTGACCTACAACATCCTCGGCATTCTGGCCGGCTGCATCATCGCGATCATCTTCTTCCGCAAGATATCGTTCATGGTGGTTGCGGCGTTTCCGCCGATCATCGCGATCCTGCTCGCCCTCGGCGGTCTCGGCTGGGCCGGTTTCAATCTCAACATGTTCCTGAACGTGATGACGCCGCTCATCATGGTGATCAGCTTCTCGGACTCGATGCAGCTGACGTTCGCGGCGCGCGACCGCCTGATCGCGGGCCAGGACAAACTGACCGCGTTCACCAACGCCGTGCTGGTGGTGGGCCCGGCTTGCGTGCTGACCCACGGCACCGCCGGCATCTCGTTCATCGCCCTGCAGTTCTCCGATTCCGAACTGATCCGAAAGTTCGGCGAGGCCGGACTTGCCGCTACCATCATCGCGCTGATTGCGGTGCTCTCGCTGGTGCCGGTGTTCGGCGTGCTGTTCGTCCGCAACGAGAAGATCTTCGCCGTCAAGTTCCAGAGCGCGGATGCTGGCGTGCAGGCGCTGCGTAATTTCTGTTACTGGATCGCGGTGCGCATGGTCAGCCGCCCCGGACTGTTCAGCCTGCTCGCGTTGCTGCTCGTCGCCGGCCTCGGCTACATCTATGCCACGCTGGAGCCGCGCTATCGGCTCGCCGATCAGGTGCCGGACAAGCGGCAGGCGGTGGCGGCGTCGAGCCGCCTCGATGCCAAGCTCACTGGCGCCAATCCAATCGACGTGCTGATCGAATTCCCCAAGGGCGCCTCGCTCTATGCGCCGGACACGTTGAAGACGATCGCCGAGGTTCACTCGATGGTCGAGAAATCGGCGGGCGTCGGTAACGTCTGGTCGCTGGAAACCCTGCGCCGCTGGCTTGCCGAGAAGGCCGGCAGCAACGACGTCGCGACCCTGAAGGAATATGTCAGCGTCATCCCCGAGCATCTGGTCCGCCGTTTCATCTCGGCCGATCAGGATGCCGTGGTGGTTTCGGGGCGCGTTCCCGACCTTGATTCCAGCGAAATCCTCCCTGTGATCGACAAGCTCGACAAGGCGCTCGACAAGGTGAGAGCCGAGCATCCCGGCTTCGAAATCGCAGTCACCGGCCTGTCGGCGATTGCCGCGCGCAACAGCGCCAACATGATCTCGAAACTCAATCACGGCCTGACCATCGAATTCCTGCTGGTTGCGATCTTCATTGGCCTGGCATTCCGTTCGGTCGTGGTGATGTTCTCCTGCATCCTGCCCGGCATTTTTCCGGTCGTGGCATCGGGCACGGTGCTGTGGATCATGGGCGAGGGGCTGCAATTTGCCAGCGTGGTCGCGCTGACGGTGTCGTTCGGCCTCGGATTGAGCGCCACCATCCACTTCCTCAACCGGCTGCGGCTGGAGAGCAAGCCGGGTGTCGGCTCGGCGCTGGCGGTCGAGCGCGCCACCGTGCTGGTCGGTCCGGCGCTGATCCTGACCACGGTGGTGCTGGCCTGCGGCCTCGTCGTCACCGTGTTCTCCGACCTGCCGTCGCTGCGGCTGTTCGGCTGGCTCAGCGCGTTCTCGATGATCGCGGCCCTGGTCGCGGACCTCTTCATCCTGCGGCCGACCTCGATGTTCCTGATCAACCTGTCGGAAAAGATTCGCGGCGTCAGTCACGTCAAGCCCGCTGAATAACAGCGGCTGCCAAACAACAAGGGGTTGCCGGACAACGGCAGCCGAAGAGAGGCTGAGGAATGACGCCTGCGGGATCAGCTGTTCGCCCTGCGGCCGATGCCACCGCCTACCGCGCCGTCGAACACATCTATCATTCCTATCTCACCGGGCTGATCCTGATGCTGGCCTCGCGGGCGGGTGCATCGCGGGCAGCGGAGGTGGTGTTCCGGACCTTCCGGCGGCAGCAACTGGCACGCTTTCTTCCCGGATTGAAGAAGCTCGGCCTCGACCAGCTTCCGCATGCGGTCGCGTGCGCCCAGTATCACTATCTGTCGAACCAGGTCGGCGGTGTGAAGGTCGAGTACGTCTACGAGAGCGACACCAAGGCCTGGGTGCGCTATCCGCCGCCGCGTTGGATCTGGTCCGGCACCGCGATCTGCGGCATCCCCTCGGAAGTATCGCGGGCGATGCTGCGCGGATGGCACGCCAACAACGGCGTCGTGCTCGGCAATCCCAGGCTCGGCTTTGTCTGCACGGGTCAGACCGTCGACGGCCAGCCGGGGCTGGAGGGGTACTACAAGGAGTGGGATCATGATCTCGCTCCCGAGGAGCGATTGCAGTTTTCGCCCGGCGAGCGCTGTCCGCCGTTCCAGGCTGATCTGGCGCCGCGCCTGCCCGGGAACACATGGCCGGAAGAGCGGCTGCAGAAGGTGCTTCGCAATTATGCGATGGAGTACATCACCTCGGTCGTGCCGGAGACGATCAGCGTGCTCGGCCCGGAAGAGGGCGGCCATCTCGCCGGCGCTGCGGCGCGGCTCGTCGGGATGCACACCTTCGACGAAGTAGCTCGGCTATTGGGCGGCGTGGAAGCGGGCGCGGCCGGTTTCGCCAAGGCCTTCGCCCGGCTGGCCCGCGGGCAGGACGACGACGCGGAATTGCAGCTGGAAGGTTCGACCGCCACCGTGCGCCAGACGTCGTGGCGCCTGATGGCGGAACGTGAAGCGCTGTCGCCCGCGGTGTTCGATGCCTGGAACGAATTGTGGGTGGGGGCAGCCCTTGCGCATGATCGCTTCATGCGGGTCGAAGTGACGGAACGCCGCGACCGCGGCGATCCCTGTTGGCGCTGGAAATTCGGCTGATCAAAATGAAAAGGCAGCGCCGGGGCGCTGCCATTCACACTGTTTCAAAGGGCAGCGTCAGGTCTTGGTCATCGTGATCTTGACGCCGCGGATTTCGCCCTTGGAGTCGATCTGCACGACCTGCTTGTTGCCGGTGGTCCGCAAATTCAGGTTCGCTGCAAATCCGGAAGCCTCGACGAACACGTCGATCTGGCCGCCGCCTGCGGTGCCCTGCAGATTGCCGAAGATATTCCGGCTCTTCTCGCTCCAGTTGCCGGAGATGCGGTCACCCTGGCTGGTGACGTCGCTGGAGAGATCGAATTTGTAGCTGTCGCTGGCGCAGTGCAGATTCTGCTTCAGGCCGAGCCCGTTGGCGTTGACCTTGTAGTCTGCCTTGCATCGGATGTTCTCGGTGGTGCCGTTGGAGAGCGCGACCGTGCCCGAGCCGCTCCAGTTTCCGTCAAAGCCGGCAAACGGGCCTCCCGCCTGGGCGTGGCTTGCGGTGACCGACAACATGAGCGCGGCGCCGACGCCAGCAGCTGCGAGAGCCTGACCGAACAAGCTGGAACCAAACAGTTTCATTGTAGTTTTCCCATCAAAATAGACGTTCTTTGCAAAGATACGTCTCGCCGCATCGAAGATTTAGTGTTCCCGCAGTGTCTTAGGTTCAAATGACGGAGTTCGGTTTCCGGCGCTCTCGGCACGAAAAAGTGCTCAGTCGACCGAGTAGAGTTGAAGCATTCACACCGACTCCGTCGGCGCAGCATCTAGCTTTGCTCCGCATTGTCTGCAACAACCAATTGCCGGGAAAGTGTGGCGGAAATACACTTTAGATATCAGTCGGTTATTAAAGGTGCTTAGGTCGCCGTAGCGGTCGCCGTAAATTTGTCCGCATTTACCATGCTTGTCGTTTGTTCGTTGCCGCGTTACGCGGCGCGCCTGCCATCCCAACAAATCCGTTCCGGCGATGCCTCATCGCAAATCGGGGAACAGGATTCCTGCTGCCGAAATGAAGGAATACGATGCGTAAATTTCTCCTCGCACTCACCCTGTTGTCGCTCACGGCTTCGTCCGGAGCCTTCGCCCAGCAGCCGCAGCAACAGCGCAGCGGAACGCCGGAGGAGCAGAAGGCCTGTAACCGTGACGTGCAGAAGTACTGCCGTCCGGTGATCGACCAGGGCGACCTGACCATCCTGGCGTGTCTCAAGGAAAATCGTCCCAAGATCAGTGTGGCCTGTAACCAGGTTCTCAAGAACAACGGCCAATAAGGCGCGGCTTACGTCCGTTAACCCTCGCGGAAAAGCCATTTTCGGCTCTATGACGCGCGTCACGGGCGGGGCTAAGCAGCCCATATAGCATTGGTTTTGGCGGCGTATTCCCCTATATGGGGCACGCGATCTTCTCGCGTGCGCCGATCGGCGCGCGCCACCAATTCCGAGTGAATGTAGCCAGTTCTTGATGACCAGTGCGAGCGACCTGCGATCCGGGAAGACCCACCGCGACGAGAATTTTCCGGTCGCGTCGTGGATCATTCATCCGCGTCACCGCGCGCTGATCCTGAGCTACTATAATTTCGTCAGGACGGCCGACGACATCGCCGATCATGCGACCCTCAGCGCGGACGAGAAGCTGCGCTATCTCGACCTGCTCGAGGCGGAACTGCTGGGCAAGGGCGACACCCAATCGGAGGCGGTCAGCCTGCGCCGCGCTTTTGCCGAGCGCGCGATGGCGCCGCGCCATGCGCTCGACGTGCTGGTCGCGTTCCGGATGGACGTTACCAAGCTGCGCTACGAGAACTGGGACGACGTCATTCATTATTGCCGCTATTCGGCCATGCCGGTCGGCCGTTTCATGCTTGACGTCCATGGCGAGAGCACCTCGACCTGGGCCGCGTCGGACGCGCTGTGCGCGGGGCTGCAGATCAACAACCATCTGCAGGATTGCGGCAAGGACTACAAAAACCTCAACCGCGTCTACCTGCCGCGCGATGCGCTGGCCGCCAGCGGCGCCACCGTCGAGATGCTGGGCGAGGCGAAGTCGCAGCCGGCGCTGCTGCAATGCCTCCACGCGCTCGCGGTGCGGACCGAAACCCTGCTCAATGAAAGCAAGTCGCTCAGCGCCGAGGTGAAGGATTTCCGGCTCGGGCTCGAGGTTGCCGTGATCCAGGCCTTTGCCGACAAGATCGTCGGCATGCTGAAGGTGAGCGATCCGCTCAGCGAGCGCGTGCACCTGAGCAAGCCCGAATTGCTCGCGCAGAGCATCGTCGGCATCGTCAGCGAAATGATCAGGCGCGCCGCGGGACGCCGTCCCCTGACAAAACCGGCGGCGGGCGCATGACGTTGCAGACGGCGGCGGCCAACGCAGATTACGGCACCGCCGCGTCCGGCAGTTCGTTCTATGCCGCGATGCGCATCCTGCCGCGCAGCCAGCGCGAGGCGATGTTCCAGATCTACAGCTTCTGCCGGCAGGTCGACGACATCGCCGATTCCGACGGGCCGCGGCCCGAGCGGCTGGCCGCGCTGCAACAATGGCGTGACGACATCGATGCGCTATATCACGGTGATCCGCCGCCACGTCTGCAGGATTACGCCGCCTCGGTGAAAACCTTCGGCCTCAAGCGCGAGGATTTTCTCGCGGTCGTCGACGGCATGGAGATGGACGTGCCACAGGACATTCGTGCGCCGGATCTTGCCACGCTCGATCTCTATTGCGATCGCGTTGCCAGCGCCGTCGGCCGTCTGTCGGTCAGGGTGTTCGGCATGCCCGAGGAAGATGGCATCCAGCTCGCCCACCATCTCGGCCGCGCGCTGCAATTGACCAATATCCTGCGCGACATCGACGAAGACGCCGGCCTCGGCCGCCTCTATCTGCCGCGCGAAAGCCTGCTGCTCGCCGGCATCACCAGCGACAATCCGCAGAAGGTGACTGCCGATCGCGCACTTCCTAAAGTTTGCCTGCCGCTGGCCGAGCGGGCGAAAAAGCATTTCGAGAAAGCCGACGAGATCATGAAACGCAATTCGCGCCGCGTGGTGCGCGCGCCGCGGATCATGTCGAAATATTACCGCGCGATCCTGGACTTGCTCCTGGCACGGGGCTTTGTCGCCCCGCGCGAGCCGGTCCGCGTCCATAAATGGGCGAAGATTGCCATCCTTCTCCGTTACGCGATCATCTGATGCAGAAAAACGTTCATATCATCGGCGCCGGCATTTCCGGCCTCTCGGCCGCCGTACGGCTGGCCAACGCCAATTACCGCGTGCATGTCCACGAGGCCACGCAGCAGGCCGGCGGGCGCTGCCGGTCCTATTTCGACGCGGCCACCAATCTCACCATCGACAACGGCAACCATTTGCTGTTGTCCGGCAACCGCCATGCGCTGGCCTACGCCAGATCGATCGGCACCGAGGCGGGGCTGGTCGGACCGAAGCTGGCGCGGTTTCCCTTCGTCGACATCATGACCGGCCAGCGCTGGCAGCTCGACCTCGGCGCCGGCAAATTGCCGCTATGGGTGTTCGACGAGGCGCGCCGGGTCCCCGATACCAAGCTGCTCGATTATCTCGCATTGATGCCTTTGATCTGGGCAGGCACCGCCAGACTGGTTGGCGACACGATCCCCTGCAAAGGCACGCTGTACCAGCGGCTGGTGCAGCCGCTGCTGTTGGCCGCGCTCAATGTCGACCCGCCCGAGGGTTCGGCGGGCCTCGCCGGCGCGATCGTTCGGGAAACGCTGCTGGCGGGCGGGCAGGCCTGCCGGCCGCTGATCGCGCGCGACGGCCTCAGCGCGGTTCTGGTCGAACCCGCCATCAAGCTGCTGCAGGACAAGGGCGCCTCGATCCAGTTCGGCCATGAGCTGCGCGAATTCGCGATGACGGGCGGCAATGTCGGCGAATTGAAATTCGGCAGCGACACGATTGCACTCGGCACCGACGACGTCGTGGTGCTCGCGGTGCCGCCGCGCCCGGCGGCGGCGCTGTTGCCGGGCCTGAAAACGCCCTCGAAATTCCGCGCCATCGTCAATGCGCATTTCCGCTTCGATCCGCCCCGCGACGCCGTGCCCATCCTCGGCGTGGTCGGTGGCCTCGTGGAGTGGCTGTTCGCATTCCCGCAGCGGCTGTCGGTCACCATCAGCAATGGCGACCGGCTCGTCGACATGCCGCGCGAGGAGCTCGCGCTGGCGATCTGGCGGGACGTCTGCAAGGCAGCTAGCCTGCCCGGCGACTTGCCCTTGCCGCCGTGGCAGATCGTGCGCGAGCGCCGCGCGACGTTCGAGGCCACGCCGGAGCAGAACGCGCTGCGCCCGGGGGCGGTGACATCATTCAAGAACCTGTTTCTCGCCGGCGACTGGACTGATACGGGATTGCCGGCAACCATCGAAGGATCGGTGCGGTCGGGCGACCGCGCCGCCGATCTGGTTCTGGCGAGGCCTTGAGGCCTGACAGGAGTTGCGTGACCGGCTTCACAGAGCCCGCGCGCGAATAGAGGGATGCTAGCGATATGCTTTCCGTAGACAAAACAATTGCAGGCGATCCTATCGCGACGGTCGATCCCGTCGCGCTGGAGAAGAGCATCTCGTCGGCGACCGAAGCGCTGCTCGGCTATCGGCAATCCGATGGACACTTTGTGTTCGAGCTGGAAGCCGACAGCACGATCCCGTCCGAGTACATCCTGCTGCGGCATTATCTCGCCGAGCCTGTCGACAGCGCGTTGGAAGCCAAGATCGCGAACTATCTGCGCCGCACGCAAGGCAATCATGGCGGCTGGCCGCTGGTGCAGGACGGTCCGTTCGACATGAGCGCTAGTGTCAAATCCTATTTTGCGCTGAAAATGATCGGCGATTCCGTCGATGCGCCGCATATGGTGCGCGCCCGTGAGGCGATCCGCAGCCGCGGCGGCGCTGCCCGCGTCAACGTCTTCACGCGGTTCCTGCTGGCCTTCTACGGCGTGCTGAGCTGGCGCGCGGTCCCGGTGCTGCCGGTCGAGATCATGCTGCTGCCGATGTGGTCGCCGTTCCATCTCAACAAGATTTCCTACTGGGCGCGGACCACGATCGTGCCGCTGATGGTGATGGCGGCGTTGAAGCCTTTGGCGAAGAATCCCAAGGGCGTCGGCGTCGACGAGTTGTTCCTGCAGGATCCCAAATCGGTCGGAATGACGCCGAAGGCGCCGCACCAGAGCTGGGGCTGGTTCACGCTGTTCAGCACGCTCGACAAGATCCTGCGGGTTATCGAGCCGTTGTTTCCGAAAAAGCTGCGGCAGCGCGCGATCGACGCCGCGCTCGCTTTCATCGAAGAGCGGCTCAACGGCGAAGACGGCATGGGCGCGATTTATCCGCCGATGGCCAACATCGTCATGATGTATGAGGCGCTCGGCAAGGGACCGGATTTTCCGCCGCGCGCGGTCACCCGCAAGGGCATCGACAAGTTGCTCGTGATCGGCGAGCACGAGGCCTATTGCCAACCCTGCGTCTCGCCGGTCTGGGACACCGCACTGACCTGCCACGCGCTGGCGGAGGCCGGCGGCGAAGACACGCTCGCAAAAATGAAGCAGGGCCTCGACTGGCTGAAGCCGCGGCAGGTGCTCGACCTCAAGGGCGACTGGGCGGCGAAGGCCCCTGACGTCCGCCCGGGCGGCTGGGCGTTCCAGTACAACAACGACTACTATCCCGATCTCGATGACACCGCCGTGGTCGTAATGGCGATGGACCGCGCGCGCCGGGCGTCCGGCAGCAAGGACTACGATCAGGCGATCTCGCGCGGCCGCGAGTGGATCGAGGGCCTGCAGAGCCGCGATGGCGGCTGGGCCGCCTTCGACGTCAACAACCTCGAATACTACCTCAACAACATCCCGTTCTCCGACCACGGCGCGCTGCTTGACCCGCCGACCGAGGATGTCACCGCGCGCTGCATCTCGATGCTGGCGCAGCTCGGCGAGGCCGCGCAGACCAGCAAGGCGGTTGCGGACGGGATCGCCTATTTGCGCCGCACCCAGCTCGCGGAAGGGTCATGGTACGGCCGCTGGGGCCTCAATTACATCTACGGAACCTGGTCGGTGCTGTGTGCGCTCAACGCCGCTGGCGTCGATCATCAGGACCCGATGATGCGCAAGGCTGTGGACTGGCTGGTTTCGATCCAGAACGGGGATGGCGGCTGGGGTGAGGATGCCGTCAGCTATCGGCTGGACTACAAGGGATTCGAGGGCGCCCCGTCGACCTCCTCGCAAACGGCATGGGCCTTGCTTGGACTGATGGCGGCCGGGGAGGTCGAGAGCCCGGCGGTCGTGCGGGGCGTGGAGTACCTAAAAACCACACAGACCGAAAAAGGGCTCTGGGACGAGGCGCGTTACACGGCTACGGGCTTTCCGAGGGTGTTTTATTTGCGTTATCATGGCTACTCGAAGTTCTTTCCGCTCTGGGCGCTGGCGCGGTATCGGAATTTGAGAAGCACCAACAGCAGGGTGGTAGGGGTCGGGATGTGACTTTTGGGGCGGGGGCCGCCGCGATCGTGGACAGTTCGGTTGATCGCAATTCGAATGATCCGCGGCCGGTTTTGATCGTAACAGGATTGGTGCAGGAAGCCCGCATAGCGGCCGGGCCCGGCATGATCGTGATCTGCAGTTCCAGCGACCCGCAGCAATTGCGCGCACTGCTGGCAACGCTGGATTCCACCACTTTCAGGGGTGTCATCTCGTTCGGCGTTGCCGGCGGGCTGGATCCGTCGCTGAAATCGGGCGACGTGGTGGTGGCGACCGAGGTTCTGGCCGGCGATACCCGTTTTCTGGCAGGTCTGGCGCTGAACGAGGAAATGATCGCCCGTGCGGCATTGCGTCGCCGGCGCGTGGTCCGCGGTGGCCTGGCTGGCGTAGAGCAGGTGATTGCGGCGACCGCCTGCAAGGCCGCGCTGCATTCGGAGACGGGCGCGGCGGCGGTCGATATGGAAAGCCATATTGCCGCAGCCTATGCGGCCGAGGCCGGCTTGCCGTTCGCGGCGCTGCGGGTGATCTCCGATCCCGCCAGCCGGGCGCTTCCGGCGCTGGCCAAGAGCGCAATCAAGCCGAACGGCGACATCGATCTCGGCAAGGTGCTGCGCGGGGTGGCGCGCAATCCCACCACGCTGCGGGCGCTGGTCTCCACGGGAATCGATTTCAATCGCGCGCTGCGCTCCCTGCGCGGCTGCCGCGGCTTCCTGCACGGCGAAGAGGGGCTCGCCACCGCGGCGATCTGATCCGCACAGGGCACCCGGCTTCAGGATATTCGAAGGGCGTCAAACAAAAAAGAAAGGGCCCCGGTTCGCTGAACCGGGGCCTTGATCTTTTTGCTCCACGCCACTCAGGCGGCGGTGGAAGCTTTTTCCTGCTGCTTGGCCGCGGCAGCGGCGGCCTCGTCGCGGCGGATCTCGGACAGGCGCTTCTGCACCTCGGCCGAGAAGATGTACTGGGCCGGACGCTGTTTATCGAGACTGATCTCGGGCGCCATCGGACCCGTGGTACGCACGCCGCGCAGCGCGACCCACATTGCCTTCAGCGGGTTCATCAGCGCGGCGTTGGCAGCCGTCGGCTCGTAGCCGCAATGCGCCATGCAGTCGGCGCACTTCTCGTACTTGCCGGTGCCGTAGGTCTCCCAGTCCGTCGTCTCCATCAGTTCCTTGAAGGTCTTCGTGTAACCTTCGCCGAGCAGATAGCAGGGTTTTTGCCAGCCGAAGATGTTGCGGGCCGGCATGCCCCACGGCGTGCATTCGTAAGACTGATTGCCGGCCAGGAAGTCCAGGAACAGGCCGGAATGCATGAAGTTCCACTTCTTGCCCTTGCCGAGCGCGAACACGTCGCGGAACAGCTTCTTGGTCTTGGTGCGGTTGAGGAAGTGCTCCTGGTCCGGGGCGCGCTCATAGGCGTAGCCCGGCGACATCGAGACGCCGACACCGAGTTCGGTGGTGAAGTCGAGGAATTTTGCGATCTCTTCCGCCGGATGGCCGTCGAAGATCGTGGCGTTGACGTTGACGGTAAAGCCGCGCGCCTTCGCGGCCTTGATCGCGGAGACGGCGCGGTCGAACACGCCCTTCTGCGACACCGCCTTGTCGTGGTGATCCTTCAACCCGTCGAGATGCACCGAGAAGAACAGGTAGGGCGAGGGCTCGAACAGATCGAGCTTCTTTTCCAAAAGCAGCGCGTTGGTGCAGAGCGAGACGAATTTCTTGCGCGCCACGAGGCCGCGCACGATTTCGCCGATCTCCTTGTGGATCAAGGGTTCGCCGCCGGGGATCGCCACCATCGGTGCGCCGCATTCGTCGGCCGCGTCCCAGCATTCCTGCGCCGACATGCGGCGGTTGAGGATCGCGTCGGGATAGTCGATCTTGCCGCAGCCGACGCAAGCGAGGTTACAGCGGAACAACGGCTCCAGCATCAGCACGAGCGGATAGCGCTTCCGGCCAAGCAGCTTCTGCTTGATCAGATAGCCGCCGATACGCATTTCCTTGAAGAACGGTATTGCCATTTGAGAGATTTTCTTTCTGGACTTGGATTTGGGCTTGGAGCCCAGACTTGGAATCGTGAAGTGGATCAGCCCGCAGTCAGTTCGGCCGGAAGTCGGAACTCGATATTTTCTTCCCGGCCAGAAAGCACCGACACCTTGACGGGTCCGATACGTCTCAAAGCCTCGATTACGTCGTCGACCAAAACTTCGGGCGCCGATGCGCCCGCCGTAATGCCGACCGCTTTTGCATCCTTGAGCCAATCGGGGTTCAACTCGCTCCCGTCGGCAATCAGATAACTCGCGACGCCGACCTCGGTGCCGATTTCGCGAAGCCTGTTTGAGTTGGAACTATTGGCGGCCCCCACCACCAAAATGACGTCCACCAGCTTACTTAGATCCCTTACCGCAGATTGGCGGTTCTGTGTCGCATAGCAGATATCCCGGATGTCGGGGCCTTGAATATCTGTAAATTTGGCCTGAAGGGCGGCAATTATGTCCTTTGTGTCGTCCACGCTGAGGGTGGTCTGGGTGATATAGGCCACCGGGGCGTCGGCGGGCAGGGTCAGGGCCGCCACGTCGTCGACGTTCTGGACCAGCAGAACCGGCCCGGGAACCTGGCCCATGGTGCCCTCGACCTCGGGATGGCCGGCATGCCCGATCAGGACCAGGGTCCGGCCCTTGGACATATACCGCTTGCCCTGATTGTGGACCTTGGTGACCAGGGGGCAGGTGGCATTGAGGACGGGCAGGCCGCGGGCGGCGGCCTCTTCCTCGACGCTGCGGGCCACGCCATGGGCGCTGAACACGGTTACCGCCAATGGCGGAACCTCCGACAGGTCCTCGACGAAGATCGCGCCCTTGGCCTTGAGGCTTTCGACCACGTACTTGTTATGTACGATCTCGTGCCGGACATAGACCGGCGGACCGTATTTCTCGAGCGCGCGTTCAACGATTTCGATGGCGCGCACGACGCCCGCACAAAATCCGCGGGGCTGCGCTAGATACACTTCCATGGGACGTCCATTACGCTTGTTGCACCAGGTACTGAATTCGCAAATTCACCCGAAGATCTCCGTGCAGCCGGTCACATCCGGATCTGCAATATCCGCACCATGACCGGAACCCGTAGGTAATCCCCACCCAAGTAGATGGAAGCGCAGGACTATGTGTCAAAAATTGTGCGGCTAGAAAAGGTGCATCGCGCAATGGTTACCAAACTGTAGGTAATTAAATACCTAAAACCCGCTGCGAGAACCGTTGCGCCTCACCGGTTCGTCACTTTATCGCCCATCCGGACGGGCTATACCGGCCCCGAACGCCTGGTCCGGTCCGTTTTGGCGGCTTCGCCTGAACCTCTGGGAAGTAACCAAAACAACATTAGATCGGCTTGGGGAACTCCGCTAGACAGCGGGCGTTTTCGCCCAGCTCTCCTTGAGATTTAGAAAGAAACGAAGTGCTGACCAGTATTGTTGTCTCCGTTGTCAGAACCTGTACGCGGTTTGCCACTCTCGTCGTCATCGTCTCCCTGCTTCTGGCGGTCGGAGCGAGCTACTATGCCGCCCGGCATTTCGCGATCAACACCGACATCAACACGCTGATTTCGCCTGACCTCGACTGGCGCAAGCGCGACAATCAGTTCGAGCGCGCGTTCGACCGCGAAAAACTGATTCTCGCCGTGGTCGAGGCGCCGACGCCCGAGCTCGCCAGCGCCGCGAGCAAGGCGCTGGCTGCAAAACTCGCCGGCGACAAGCATTTCGAATCGGTGCAGCCGCTGGGTTCCGGCGAGTTCTTCGAAAAGAACGGGCTGTTGTTCCTGCCGGTGGAGGAAGTCGGCAAGGTCGCCGGCCAGCTCGAAGCCGCCGCTCCCCTGATCGAGATCATGGCCGGCGATCCCTCGATCCGCGGCCTGACCGGCGCGCTGGAGACCGGGCTTGCCGGCGTCAAGCGCGGGCAGGTCAAGCTCGACAATACCGAACGGCCCTTCAACCTGATCAGCCAGACGGTCGAGGACATCCTGAACAAGGGGACGGCGACGTTCTCCTGGCGCGAACTCGTCAGCGACAAGCCTTTGACCGATGCCGACCGGCGCGCCTTCATCGAGTTCAAGCCGAAGCTCGACTACAACGCGCTCGAACCGGGCAAGGATGCGACCGATGCGATCCGGCAGGCCGCGACCAATCTGAATTTTGCGGGCCAGTACAGCGCGCGGGTGCGGCTGACCGGCCCGGTGCCGATCGCGAATGAGGAATATTCGACCGTGCAGGACGGCGCGATCGTCAACGGTGTCGCTACCGTCCTCATTGTCCTCGTGATTCTCTGGATGGCGCTGCATTCCGCGAAGATCATCTTTGCGGTGTTCGTGAACCTGTTCATCGGCCTTTCGCTCACGACCGCCGTCGGCCTGATGATGGTGGGATCGCTGAACCTGCTGTCGATCGCCTTTGCCGTGCTGTTCGTCGGTCTCGGCGTCGATTTCGGCATCCAGTTCAGTGTCCGCTACCGTTCCGAGCGTTTCAAGAATGAAGACCTTGCGCTCGCGCTGGAGAACGCGGCCCGGCGTTCGGCGGTCCCGCTGTCGCTCGCCGCGATGGCCACCGCCGCCGGCTTCCTGTGTTTCCTGCCGACCGACTACAAGGGCATTTCCGAACTCGGCAAGATCGCCGGCGCCGGCATGCTGATCGCGTTCATCACCAGCATCACGGCCCTGCCTGCCATGCTGAAGCTGCTTCACCCGCCCGGCGAAAGCGAGCCTGTCGGTTACGCGTTTCTGGCGCCGGTGGACGAATTCCTCGAAAGGCATCGCGTCATCATCGTCGTTGGCACGCTGCTTCTCGTTGTGGCCGGGCTGCCGCTGCTCTATTTCATGCAATTCGACTTCAACCCGATCAACCTGCGCAATCCAAAGGCCGAATCGATCGCGACCTTCCTCGATTTGCGCAAGGACCCCAACACCGGCGCCAACGCCATCAACGTGCTGACCAGTTCAGAAGCAGAAGCAAAGAAGATCGAGGCGCGGCTGGAAAAGCTGCCGGAAGTTCTGCGCGTGATGTCGATCGACAGTTTTGTGCCTGAGGATCAGCCGGCGAAGCTGCAGCTGATCGCGAAGGCGGCGAGGGTGGTGGGGCCTGCGCTCAATCCCGATCAGGTCGACGCGGCGCCCTCGGATGAAGAGAATGTGGAGGCGCTGAAGAGTTCGGTCGACAGCCTGCGCAGAACCGCCGGCGACGGCAAGGGTCCGGGCGCGGTCGCCTCGCGAAGGCTGGCGGACGCGCTGTCGAAACTTGCCGGCAGCGACCAGGCGACGCGCGACAAGGCGCAGAACATTTTCGTCGCCCCGCTCAAGATCGTGTTCGATCAGCTCAAGAACACGATGCAGGCAGGCCCCGTCACGTTGAAGACGCTGCCGCCGGAACTGTTGAACAGCTGGAAATCCAAGGATGGGTTGATCCGCGTCGAGGCGTTGCCGAAGGGCGACCCCAACAACAACGATAACCTCCGCCGATTTGCCGATGCGGTTTTGGCGGCCGAGCCGAATGCGATCGGTGGGCCGGTGTCGATCCTCAAATCCGGCGACACCATCGTGAAGGCGTTCATCCATGCCGGCATCTGGGCGCTGCTGGTGATCAGCCTGCTGCTCTGGCTGACGCTGCGGCGGATCAGTGACGTGCTGATGACGATGGTGCCGCTGCTGGTGGCCGGCGCCGTCACGCTGGAACTTTGCGTGCTGATCGAGCTGCCGCTCAACTTCGCCAATATCGTCGCATTGCCGCTGCTGCTCGGCGTCGGCGTTGCCTTCAAGATCTATTACGTGACGGCCTGGCGCGAGGGCAGGACGAATCTGCTGCAGTCGAGCCTGACGCGGGCGATCTTTTTCTCGGCGCTGACGACCGCGACCGCGTTCGGAAGCCTGTGGCTATCCAGTCATCCCGGCACCGCCAGCATGGGCAAATTGCTGGCGCTGTCGTTCGTCATCACGCTGGCCGCGGTGCTGCTGTTCCAGCCGGCGCTAATGGGCAAACCGCGCGATGTCGGGGAGTAGGCAGATATCGCCGATATCGGCCGGTTGGCCAGGTTGGCCAGCCGCCTGCTTCTGAGCGGGCGCGGCCTTCGGCGCAGGCGCCGGATTGACCGCACCCGTGGTCTTCGGCGCCGCCGGCGCTGCGGTCTTGGGCGGCGCGCCGGCTGGTCCCTTCGGCGCACCCTTGGCCATGCTGTTGGCCGGGCTTGAGGGAATCGGCGGTCCGACGCGGGTCCAGGTTTCACCGCCGCACAGGAAGCCGAGCACGCAGCCTTGAATCTCGAGCTGGTCGGTCCCGACCGGCTTGATCGTCGAGCTGTAGAGCTGTCCGTCCTTGGCGTTGTAGACTTGGCCTTCCCAGGCATCGACGCCGGGCTTCTTCTTCATGTCGATCAGGATCGGCATGCCCAAGGTCGGCCGGCTCTGCTTGGCGACATCAGGATTGTTGTTGTCCTTGCCGCCCGGCGTCTTTTCCCAGGCAACGACGCCCCACATGTTGCCGCTACATTGGGCGACGCGAATGTTGGCCACGCCATCGGCTACTTTCCAGTCACCGGTGGGGTCGGCGGCAAGCGCAGCGTTAAGACCTGTGGCTAAAAAAACTCCCGAACAAACTATTGTAAGCGCGATGGTTCTTGGGCAGTGCAACATGGTTCAAACCTATGTTTAAGTAGATGATCCAAAGCGGGGGTCAAAACGCCGCATTGAGTGTTTTCAGTTGACGAAACGGCCATCAACCGACGTATGTAGCGAATGCCAAGTTCATATCTAGATGTTTCCAAGCTGTTTGTTGAGCGGCAGGCGCAGCGCAGTTCCATGCATGCGCGCCACCTGAACGAGCAGCTCGTCCGTGTGCTGAAGACCATCGGCTACGATGTGGGCTTTCAGAAGGGTCAAGGTCAATACCTGTTCGATCGGGACGGCGTCCGCTATCTCGATCTACTGAGCGGATTTGGCGTTTTTGCGATTGGCCGCAATCATCCGGCGCTGCGCGAGGCGCTGAAAAGCGTGCTCGATAGCGATTTTCCCAATCTGGTTCAACTTGATGTGTCCACGCTCGCCGGCGTGCTGGCGGAACGCCTGCTTGAACATGTGCCATATCTGGACAAGGTGTTTTTTGCCAATTCCGGCGCCGAGACCGTCGAGGCCGCGATCAAGTTCGCGCGTGGCGCGACCGGCCGCCCGGGCATTGTCTCCTGTTCCCATTCCTTCCACGGCCTGTCCTACGGCGCGCTGTCGCTGATGGACGATGCCAACTTCCGCTCCGGCTTCGAGCCGCTGCTGCCGGGATGCACGCAAGTGCCGTTCAACGATCTCGCCGCCCTCGAGCAGGCGCTGTCGTCGCGCCAGGTCGCGGCCTTCATCGTCGAGCCGATCCAGGGCAAGGGCGTCAACATGCCCACGGACGAATTCCTGCCGGGCGCCGCCGCGCTATGCAAGAAATACGGCTCCATCTTCATCGCCGACGAAATCCAGACCGGCATCGGCCGCACCGGAAAATTCCTCGCGGTCGAGCACTGGAATGTCGAGCCCGACATGGTGCTGCTGGCGAAGGCGTTGTCCGGCGGCCACGTGCCGGTCGGCGCGCTGCTGACGCGCAAGAGTATCTTCGACAAAATCTTCAACCAGATGGACCGCGCGGTCGTGCACGGCTCGACCTTTGCGAAGAACGATCTGGCGATGGCCGCCGGCATCGCGACCCTCGACGTGATCAAGAACGAAAAGCTGGTCGAGCAGGCCGCCAAGCGCGGCGCCGAGCTTCGCCTTGCGCTGACGCGGATGGTGCCCGGTTATGAATTGCTGAAGGAAGTGCGCGGCAAGGGATTGATGATCGGCATCGAGTTCGGTCCGCCGAAATCGCTGCGGCTGAAGGCTTCGTGGAATCTGCTGGAGACCGCCAACAAGGGCCTGTTCTGCCAGCTCATCACCGTGCCGCTGTTCAAGGATCACAAGATCCTGACGCAGGTCTCCGGCCACGGCAGCCACACCATCAAGCTGCTGCCGCCGCTCGTGATCACGGAAGAAGACTGCAGCTGGATCGAAAAGTCGTTCGACGACGTCATCGCCGCCAGCCACAAGGTCCCTGGCGCGATCTGGTCGCTCGGCAAGACGCTGGTCGACAACGCGGTGCGGAAGTCGGCGTAGCCGGACGAAGCCAACGGGGCCTCGTTCGCGCACCCCGTTGGCTTCACCGGTTCCTGTTGTTGATCCCCGTCATGGCGATTGAGACCGGGAGGACGGACCATGGTATGGCGCTGGACGCGAGCGGCCGCTGCTGCCGTTATGCTGATGGCCATCGCGAGCGAATCAGCCGCGCAGGAGCGCGCGTTCGATTTCGCGCTGGTCGGCGACATGCCCTACACCAAGGTGCAGGAAGCCGAATATCAGCGCGTGCTCGCGGCGCTCAACGCTGCCGAGCTTGCATTCGTCGCCCACATCGGGGACTTCCAGTTCGACGCGACGCCGTACAACCGCAATCCCGCCATCGCCTCGATGCCTTGCGTTGATGAAAACTACAGGGCGATCCACGACTCATTCCAGAGCATCCGTCACCCGTTCATCCTGACGCCGGGCGACAATGACTGGTCCGATTGCTGGCCGCTGGAAGCCAGGAAGGTCGATCCACTCGAACTGCTTTCGAAGATCCGTATGATGTTCTTTCCGGAAGGCAGAAGTCTCGGGCAGAAACCGATCGCGGTGCGTAACCAGTCTGCCGATCCGAACTTCTCAAAATTCCGCGAGAACCTGCGCTGGTCGATGGGTGGCGTCACCTTCGTCACCGTTCACATCGTCGGCGAGAACGACAATTTCGGCCGCACCCCGGAGATGGATGCCGAACATCTGGAGCGGAAGGCGGCAAACGTCGCCTGGCTGAAGCAGGCCTTTGCCGAAGCGAAAGCCGCCGGCAGCCGGGGCGTGGTGATCCTGACCCAGGCCAATCCGGGCTTCGAGACTTTCTGGCCGGCGAGCGCCAAGACCCGCTACCTGCTTCGCTTCATTCCGCGTGGGCAGCCCGCGCCGAGCCGGCCGCTGGCATTCGACGACTACATCCAGACGCTGTCCGAAGAACTTGAAAGCTACGACAGACCGGTCGCCTTCCTGCATGGCGATACCCACATCTTTCGCGTCGACAAGCCGCTCTACAGCAAGAAGACCAATCGGCTGTTCGAGAATTTTACGCGCGTGGAAACCTTCGGATGGCCGGATAGCCATTGGGTCCGTGTCTCGGTCGATCCCGCCGATCCGCAGCTCTTTCGCTTCAAGGCCGAAATCGTGCCGGGCAATGTGGTCAATCGGCGCGCCAACTGACCGGTTCGGAAATAAGCCGCAGTTGCGCGACAGCAAGACGCAACGGCATGATCGCATCGATCGGAGCAGGGCATGAACAAACTCACCGGCGGTTGTCACTGCGGCGCGATCCGCTATCAGATCGAGGGCGAACCGATCGTTCATGCGCTGTGTCACTGCGCGGATTGCCGGCGGCATGCCGGCGCGCCGATGGTCGGCTGGGCGATGTACGCGGAGGACGCGCTCAAGGTGACGAAGGGGACGCCCAAGGTCTACCAGTCTTCGGAACATGGCCGTCGGCAATTCTGCGCGGACTGCGGCACCGGCCTGTTCTACACCAATGCGAATGTGTTGCCCGGCATCGTCGATATCCAGAGCGCGACATATGACGACCCCGACGCTGTTCCCGCCATGATGCATATCCAGACGGCCGAGCGGATTCGCTGGATGGAGCGCGCCCACGAACTGCCGACCTTCGAGCGCTATCCGCCGCAGACATAGCAGCCAATTCAGGTGCCGCAGCCCGGATGAGCGAAGCGATATCCGGGAGCATCAAGCGTCGCGGTCTCATCCCCGGATATCGCGTCGCTCATCCGGGCTGCTATGATCAGATGGATTGATCGCCCCGCTCCTCGATCCGCGCCCGCTGTTACCGTCGGGCGCAATAGCGACACTGTTGCGCCGATCGTTTCATTTGTAGGCGAATATTCTGCGCATCTGCCGGTGAAGATTTTCCGCGCCTGCACGCCATCGGGATTTCCGGGCGCGGCTTTTCAAATCGCGGTGAGCGCCGTCGCACAGCTATCCGCTTTTGCGATGCGATACCCAATTGGGTGGGGTGATTTCATAACAAAGAGGATCTCACCGATGACCAAGTCGATCCCAACACTCGCCGCCGCGCTGCTGATGACCGCGATCGCAACGCCCGTGTTCGCGCAAGCCGCGATCCAGGAACCCGGGACCTACTCCTTCTATCATCCCAATGCCGACGTGCTCGGCGGCCGGCCGGCATACCGATCGTTCGATCAGTCCAATGCCTATTACAACGAGGCCGTGCCGATGCGTGATCGGCGGCAGATCGCGCCGCGACATCATCGCAAGGCGCGATAAGGAGGTTGGCTTGATGCCTGTTGCGCGGGAGGGCGGGTGCACCACCGTGCGCCCGCGCTTCGCGAACTTATCCCGCTGCGCGTATCGCGCTCTCGAACCTCTCGCCGAAATCCGCAAGCTCGTCCTTGGCGAGGTCGCTGACCGCCCAGTAGTTCAGCCCGCGATCGCTCCAATGCCGGATGTTGAAGCCCTGGATTGTTTCGACCTTCGCGGGGCGGCGCTCGGTGCTCGACGTCTGCGACACGAACAGATTGATGACGTGCTGGCGGCGGCGATAGACCACGGCGCCGATGGCGCGGGCATCGATGTAATCGAGCCGGCCGCCGATCAGGGTAAAGCCCTGCGCGGTCAGGTCGATCACCGGCGGCGAGACGTCGAGCTTGCCGTTGAACCACGGTTTTACGGTGTGCTGATCGGTGGAAACGACATCGGTGAGATGCCCGGCCTGCAGCGAACGCAAATGCGCCGATACAACCTCCGACTGAATGCGCTCGAAATCGTCATGACGCAGCACGATCGCGACCAGGCCGGTCGCCGCCAAGGCCGACACCGCCGAGCCCATCGCAAAGCCGCGCAGCACGGCGCGGCGATTCGGCACCTGGCGCGGCTGCGGCAATGCGGCCTCGATACGCCGGCGCAACGCTGCGGGCGCGGTGTAGCCCGCGCCGGCTTCCGCAATTGCCTTGTTCATCTCGCGATAATCTCGAAGCGCCGCCGCGCAGCGTGGGCAGCCGGCGATATGGCTTTCCACTTCGCGCGCGTGCCCGGCGTCGAGCTCGCCGTCGATCAATGCGTGAAGCAGGACTTCAGCCTCGTCGCAGGTCATTTGCGTTGCTCCTCTTCCGCCAGCCACGCCGATCGCAGCATGGCGCGGGCGCGCGCCAGACGTGACATCACGGTGCCGACCGGCACTTCGGCGACTTCGGCAATCTCGCGGTATGACAGGTTTTGAATTTCGCGGAGCACAAACGTCTCGCGGAACGGTTCGGCCAGCGCCGCCACCAGCCGGCGGATGGTGTCGGAGTCCCAGCGGCGTTGTAGCTGCCCCTCCGGCGTTTCCTCGGCCTCATGCCACAGCGGCGTCTGCTCGGCGCTCTCGGCCACGTCCTCGATCGCGCTGGTCGGCGCGGTGGCGCGGCGCGCATATTCGGCGCGGCAGACGTTGCGCAGGATCGCAAACAGCCATGGTTTCATCGCCGGCCCACGATAGCTGTCGAAATGCCTGAACGCTCGCAGGTAGCATTCCTGGACCGCGTCCTCGGCGTCATCAGCGTTGCGAAGCAGGTAGCGCGCCAGCGTATAGGCGTCGTCCAGATAGGGCAGCGCGGCCTCGCGAAACCGCCGCGCCTTTTCGGGATCGTCGTCGGATGCTCTAAGCGGCATCGTCTTTCGTCCGGCTGCTGCAGAAAGCGATTCCGCCCGGCCGGGTTCGATCCACCGGCCGGGCAGGGTTGTGATGCCTTGGTTTGGCGCGCTACTCAACCTTGACCACCCCCGTCATATGCGGATGCAGCGAACAAAAATACTTGTAGTCGCCCGGTGCCGCGAATGTGAACGAGAAGGTGCCGTCGGTGTCCATCGTCTTCGACCTGAACTTTCCGGCGCACACCACGGTGTGGGGGATGTCGTCGCGGTTGGTCCAGGTGACGGTCTGGCCGACCTTTACAGCGAGTTGCGCTGGCTCGAACACGAAATTGTCGATGTGCACGGCCAAAGGAACAGCTGAGTCTTCGGCGTGCGCAGCACCGACGGGCAGAAGCGCGGTCGCGACCACGAAGATGCCGAAGTCGCGGCGATTGATCGAACTCATTGTCGGTATCCTCTTCAGCCCTGCAGCGGCGTGTCGATGATCGCAAGCCGCTGGTCGCCCTGCTTGAAGTTGATGCTGGCGACGCCGAGCAGGCTGCGAAGCTTGCTGTCCTCGACCTTCATCGGCCCGGGTGAGGGCGCCGTGCCCGGCGCCGGTTGCGGGAAGGCCGTCGAGCGCGCGGTGTGGAACGTGACGTTACCCTCCACCTTCTGCATCACCTGGTGGATGTGGCCGTTCAGCACCGTGACCGAGCCGAATCCTTTGACGTATTCCAGCGCACGGGCGCCGTCCTCGGTGCCCCAGCCCCATTGCGGATAGACCGTCCACAGCGGGATATGCGCGAACAGCACGACCGGCGTCGATTTCGATTTCCCCTTCAAATCGTCCTCCAGCCATTCCAGCTGGTCGTCGCCGAGACTGCCGAGGCCGCCGCCCTTGAGGTTTGCGACATTGACGAGGCCGACGAAATGAACGCCGCCGGCGTCGAACGAATACCAGCCACCGCCCTTGGTGCCGCGGCCGTAGCGCTCCTTGTAGAGCTTGACCTCCTCGTCGATGATGTCGTGCTCGCCCGGCACGTAATGCACGTCGAGCTTGGCCTGCGAGATGATGCGATCTGCGTCGTCGAATTCTTTGACCTTCGACAAATGTGTAATGTCGCCGGTGTGGATCATGAACGACGGCTTCTTCGGCATCGCGTTGATCTTGTTGATGGCTTCCTCCAGCGTGCCGAGTGCGTTGGGATTGGCCGGCTTATCGAAGCCGACATGACTGTCGCTGATCTGCAGGAATGTCATCCCGGCGGGCTCGGCGGCTTGCGCCGATCCAACCAGTCCCATCGAGCGGGGCACGCCGCCCGCAACGGTCCAGAGCACGCCGGTGCCGGCCCAGGTCATGCATTCCAGTACGCGGCGTCGGCTGACGCCGTCATCGTGGTGGTCGTGATCGCTCATGAAAAGTCTCCCTGAGCCCGTGATTGGGCTTGCAGGGACGTGATCGGGCAGGGGCGGGGTTTATTCCCGGATGTTGCGGCGGGCGCCCGCCGAGCGATAACGTCTTCGTGAGCGTTTAATGCCTTCAGTTTTACCGGCAGTCGGCGGAGCAGTGATGCATGCCACTTATCTAAAATGGCTCAACGTCACTCACCTCAACGAGTGCAGTTGCGCCCGGAGGCCACGAAAATGCGGGCAAAGAGCCACAAGGGTAAATCCGCTAACGCAAGGCGCTACCGCGCGTCCTCCAAAATCATCGCCGCGCCTTTCTCCGCGATCATCGCCGTCGGCGTATTGGTGTTGCCCGACGTAATCGTCGGCATCACCCAAGCGTCGGCGATGCGCAGGCCCGCGATGCCGTGAAAACGCAGGCGCTCGTCGACCACCGCCATCGGGTCGTTCGCCGTTCCCATCTTCGCCGTCCCACGGGGTGGAAGATCGTGGTGCCGATGTCGCCGGCGGCAGCTTTGGCCAGCCGGGGGTAGCTTTGTCCATTTCGACATCAATCGATGTCTAGATAATGAAATCCGAGGCCTGTTGAATGCTGCCAAAGACCCCGTTGTTGAGCAGGGCCTTATGCCCTTCCTCCCAAGCCGGCTCGGCTTGATCGAACCACGAACGGACTCCGTCAACTTGATACGGTGACAACTTCTCTTCAAATACGAGTCCGAGGTCGCCAGGTTCGTAGCCAACGATAACGACAACGCTGGCATATTGGCCCGCTTGGGTGCTGATAAAGATGAAAAGATCGGTATCACCAAGCGAAAAGTCGATCTGGAAATCGGTACCCAGAGATTGATAGAGCGCGGCATCATCCTCACCAAAAATCACGTCGCGCGGTTTGAAAATGGCGGCACTGTCCCCGATGGTGGTGCCGTGTGGCCCGGGATCCCAGGGCGTATTCTCAAAGAACCCGCCGAGGATCGGCACAACGGTTTCACCCGAACCGTTTCCAGCAATTGCCGGAAGGCGGATGAATAGGCGGTCGCTCGCATCGGCGTCCATGATAGAGTCGAAACCATCGCCTATGATGAACGTGTCGGCTCCATCTCCTCCGTAAAGTATGTCATCTCCTTCGCCTCCCTCCAGGACATCGTTCCCGGCGCCGCCAACAAGATAATCGTCACCGCCGCGTCCATAAAGGAGCTGATCGCCATCATTGAACCAAAAGACATCATTCTGCGCCGAGCCAACGAAGGCTTCAAAATTCTTGAGCGAAACACCCGTCCCACTGATGACTGAATTCTCTTCTCCATTAACCGGTCCGGTGTAAATGGTGACTGAAGTGGACGCTGACGAAAAGTCGAAAGAGTCAATTCCGGTCCCACCGTCAAGCAACAATGAATCGTCGCCCAGCGAGAGGTCGCCCTTGAATTTCTGCGGCCCGTGCCAAACGAAACCGTTTCAAACCCGCGTATCTTGTCGATTTCGGAGGTCCCGTTCCTCTGAACTGTTATCTGGAATACCGATTGTCCATTCGCAGCGATATCATCGGGGACGGCCGATGGTGCAAGCTTCTGGATCTGGACGTTGCCGCTGATGCCAGCGTAGGCCATCTCATCAATCTGGTCGCCGCCATCCAGGAAATCATTGCCGGCTCCGCCGTCCACCTTGTCGGCGCCCTTTCCCGCGAATACCCAGTCGGCTCCGGCTCCGGCGTCGATGGTGTCATTGTCGGTCGTCGAATCTGTGCCTGCCGTTTGGTAGTTGCCGACATAGAGGAAGTCGCCGTCCCAGGAAATCCCGCGTATCTCGTGTCCTGCCCCAGATGCCGGAAAGAATCCGCGGGCCGCGACCTCATCGCCAAAGATGAAATCATCTCCACCATTTCCGGTCAGCGTGTTTCCGCTGGCGTTTCCAATGAGGACGTCGGCGCCGTGGGTGTGCTGAGATTGGTATTCGTCAAGGCAACTTCTGGTGATGCGATATTGCCACGCATTCCGATCGCGATTTGGCCTATCTGGTCTTGGCTATCGTCCTGCGTGACTTCGACAAACTGGATGCCAAGAAAGCTTTGAATATCAGCAAAGAGTTGCCTCGTTGCTGTTTGTTGCGCTTCGGACAAAAAGTTGGGCCTCCTGGCTCTTGATAGCCTTGAGGCGTGTAAGGCGCGTATTCGGTTATGAAGGAGTAGGTGATTGTGGTGGTTGGCCATTTGTAGCCGGTAAAGAGCTGCGTAATGTTCTGTGCCGCCGTCACCTTCGTCCTCCTTTTAGAAGTTCTTGGGCAAGTTCAATGATCTTGAGCATCGTCGCATCGAAGTAGTCGACAACGCGATCTGTTAGGCAGCGCGAAGGGTCCACTTCGGCAGAACAGAAACTCACGTCAGTCGGGAATTCATGTTGTGCTTTTGGAATGTCGGTATGGTAGGGACCCGGCGACTTTGGATCGTTGTAGAAGCTGTGCATAATCAGTGAGACGACCAGTCGGCGCGGATGCTCAGGGTCGGGAACCACGCGAGCATAGAACAGGAGTCCCAACTGCTGCTGCGCCGTTGCGCGCTCTCTCAAGCAAGCCGGTCCGGAAATGACCGGGTAGGTAAGACCCAACGCACGAAGTCGCTCCTGGATTGTGCGGGCGATGTTTTCGTTGATGGTCGCCCTGGCAAATCCCTGTTCGACCTGCGGATCCGCGGAAATCTCAACCGAAGTGCAGACGCTCCGAAATGCCCCATACTCAAACGGAAGGGTTGTTGCCTGTGATATTGAGGCGCCCGCGCTGGCAATGAGGATCATGGCGATCAGCACGTTCTTGAGCCGTCTGGCATAACGCGCCATTGCTTCGTTCACTCGTCTCATCGGACCCTACATTCTATTTTGGAACCACCCCGACGTGACCGCGGGGATCAAGTTTGAGTCAACGAATAGAACAACCTTAGATTGATCCAATATTTTCTGATGTCATAGCTCCCTTGTGGTCGCACGTTTGATCTCACGTTGGATGAAAGTTAAAGATTCGTTACCGCTCGATGATCTTGATGGATCGAGCGTTGCTCCATTTGTAGCCGGTGGGTGATATTCTGGGCTGCCGTCATCATCTTCCCCCTTTTTCGAGTTCTTGAGCGCGCTCGATAATTTTCATCATGGTCGCGTCGAAGTAGTTGATCACGCGATCAGTCAGGCAGCGTGAAGGATCGGTTTCGGCGGAGCAGAAACTAACTTCCGTTGGGAATTCGTGGTGTGCCCTTGGGATATCGCGAGGGTAAGGGCCTTCGGCCGAGACATCCTTGTAGTAGCTGTGCATGATCAAGGAGATGACCAGCCGGCGGGGCTGTTCGGGGTCGGAAACTGCACGCGCATAGAACTGGAGGCTCAACTGCCGCGGCGCGCTCGCACGTTCCCTAAAGCACTCCTGTCCTGCGAGGACCGGATAGGTAAGTCCGAGCGTTCGTAAGCGCGCTTCGATGGTACGGGCGACGTTTTCATTGACCGTTGCACGCGCAAAGCGTTGAAATACCTCCGGCTCCGCCGAAATCTCAACCGAGCTGCACAGACTGCGAAACGGACCTGTTTGGTAGATCGATTCTGCCCATGACGTTGACGCGCACGCGCTGGCAATGAGAATCATTGCGGTGAGCGCGTTTGTGAATCGTTTGGCATAACGCGCTGTGACTTCGTTCACTCGTCTCATCTGGACCCTACGTTTCATTTGGCGACCACCATCAAGGTGGCTGTGCCGGGCAAGTTTGAGTCAACGAAATTAGCAACCTAAGATTGAAGTCGTATTTTGCGATGTCAATAGCCTCTTCATGTCGCACGCATGATTTCACGTTGGATCAAAGTTAAAGAATCCGTTATCACTTGATGATCTTGATGATCAAGCGTTGCAACCTTTGATCGAAGGAGAGCGGATGACGTGACAATGGCGCGTGTATAGTGGGCGACTTCTGGCGCTCAAGGCGGCTGATCAGCGCCCATCCTCCAAAATCATCGCCGCACCCTTTTCGGCAATCATCGCGGTCGGCGTATTGGTGTTGCCCGACGTGATCGTCGGCATCACCGACGCATCCGCCACGCGCAACCCGGCAATCCCATAGAAGCGCAACCGCTCGTCGACCACCGCCATCGGGTCGCTCGCTGTCCCCATCTTCGCGGTCCCCACCGGATGAAAGATCGTGGTGCCGATATCGCCGGCGGCTTTCGCCAGCGACGCGTCGTCGTCGCCGACCGCAGGGCCGGGCAGGTATTCCTGCGGGCGATATTGTTCGAGCCGCTTCTGCTTCATCAGCCGCCGTGTGGTCCTGATAGCGTCGGCCGCGACCTGGCGGTCGTCGTCGGTCGAGAGATAATTCGGCGCGATCGCGGGCGCTTCGTCCGGCTTCGCCGAGCGGATGCGCACGGTGCCGCGCGAGGTCGGCTGCAGGTTGCAGGCGCTGACCGTGATGGCGGGAAAGCGGTGCAGGGGATCGCCGAACTTGTCGAGCGACAGCGGCTGCACGTGAAACTGGATATTGGCGCGCTCGCGGGTGGAATCGGAGCGGGTGAAGATGCCGAGCTGCGACGGCGCCATGGTCAGCGGCCCGCGGCGGCGGAAGGCATAGTCGAGCCCCATCAGGCCGCGCCGGAGCAGATTGTAGTAAGTCTCGTTCAGCGTGCGGACGCCAAAAACCTTGTAGATCGCGCGCTGCTGCAAATGGTCCTGCAGGTTGCGTCCCACGCCTTGTTTGTCGAGCACGACATCGATGCCGAGCGGCGACAGCCAGTCTGATGGCCCGATGCCGGATCGATGCAACAGCTGTGTCGAGCCGATCGATCCCGCGCACAAAACGACTTCGCCCTTGGTGCGAGCCTCGACCACTTCATTGCCTTGCATGAAGCGCACGCCGACCGCGCGGCCATTCTCGATGATCAGACGGTCGACCAGCACGTTCTTTTCCAGCCGCAGATTACTTCGGTTCAGCACCGGCTTGAGGAAGCCGCGCGCCGAAGACCAGCGGCGGCCGCGCTTCTGGTTGACGTGGAAATAGCTCACGCCCTCATTGTCGCCGGTGTTGAAATCGGCAATGCGCTTGATGCCCATTTCCTCGGCGGCGTCACCGACCGCGTCGAGAATGGCCCACGACAGCCGCGGCGCCTCGATCCGCCAACCGCCGCCGCTGCCGTGATGTTCGCTTTCCCCAAGGAAATGATCTTCCAGCCGTTTGAACAGCGGCTTTACGTCGTCATAGCCCCAGCCGGTCAGCCCAAGCTGCCGCCAGTGATCGTAATCGGCGGCCTGGCCCCGCATCGAGATCATGGCGTTGATGGCGGAAGAGCCGCCGATCACCTTGCCGCGCGGATAGGCCAGCGCCCGGCCGTTGAGTCCGGGCTCCGGCTCGGTCTTGAACATCCAGTCCGAACGGGGATTGCCGATCGCAAAGAGATAGCCGACCGGGATGTGAAACCAGATCCAGTTGTCGTTGCCGCCGGCTTCCAGGATCAGCACCCGGTTTTTCGGGTCGGCCGACAGCCGGTTGGCCATGATGCAGCCGGCCGTGCCTGCGCCAACCACGATATAGTCGAAATCACCTTCAAGCCGCTTCGGCATCGTCCGCCCGTTCACGATTATCGTTAGGCCCAGACAAAAGCGCGAAGCGCGTCTTCGCGCCAGATGTTCCGGGCATCCACGTCTTTCTTGAGCGTTTATTAGTCAGACGTGGCCGGCCGGGACAAGCCCGGCCATCCGCCGTTGCCAGGCCGTTGCACGAATGGGGCTCTGCGGCAGGGTGCGTTGGTTGGACCGCCCCTTGCATGCTACAGGGGCAGAAGCGTCCAACCCCGAAAGCCTGTCATCTCCATGCCCATCGTCAACCGCGTCGCCGAGTTGCAACCCGACATCCAGGCCTGGCGCCGGGATATTCATGAACACCCGGAACTGCTCTACGACGTGCACCGCACTGCGGCATTGGTGGCGGACCGGTTACGGGAATTCGGCTGCGACGAGGTTATTACCGGTCTCGGCCGCACTGGCGTCGTCGGCGTCATCAAGGGCAACCGGCCCGCCGGCAAGGGGGAGGTGAAGGTCATCGGGCTGCGGGCGGATATGGACGCGCTGCCGATCGAGGAGGCGACCGATCTGCCTTACGCTTCCAGGACGAAGGGCCGAATGCACGCCTGCGGCCATGACGGCCACACCGCCATGCTGCTGGGTGCGGCGCGCTATCTCGCCGAGACCCGCAATTTCGCCGGCGATGCGGTCGTGATCTTTCAGCCGGCCGAGGAGGGCGGCGCGGGCGCGGTTGCGATGATCAAGGACGGGCTGATGGACCGTTTCGGTATCGAGCAGGTCTACGGCATGCATAACGGTCCGGGCATTCCGGTCGGCGCGTTCGCGCTTCGGCCCGGTCCGATCATGGCCGGAGGCGATGCCGTCGTCATCAAGATCGAGGGGCTCGGCGGCCACGCCGCGCGTCCGCACAAATGCATCGATTCCGTCCTGGTAGGCGCGCAGTTGATCACGGCGCTGCAGTCGATCGTGTCGCGCAGCGTCGATCCGCTGGAATCGGCGGTCATTTCGATGTGCGAATTTCACGCCGGCAACGCCCGCAATGTGATCCCGCAAACCGCGGTGCTGACGGGCACCGTCCGTACCCTGAACGGCGAGGTGCGGAAAATGGTGGAAAGGCGGGTCCGCGAGGTCGTCGCCGGCGTGGCGCAGATCACCGGCGCCAGGATCGATCTGACGTATGATCGCGGCTATCCGGTAACGGTCAACCATGCCGAGCAGACGGATGTCGCGACGCGGGCAGCCAGGGAAATTGCCGGCGATGCCAATGTGCATGTGATGCCGCCGCTGATGGCAGGAGAAGATTTCGCCTTCATGCTGGAGCAGCGCCCCGGTGCGCTGATCTTCTGCGGCAATGGCGACAGCGCAGGCCTTCATCACCCCGCCTACAATTTCAACGACGAGGCGATCGTGTTCGGCACCTCTTACTGGATCAAGCTGGTCGAGAACACGCTGGCCGCGTGAGGCCGTTCACCGACATTTCAAACACCGCCCGATGTGAGGGTCTTGGCGGCCGCTCCCCGGGTGGAATGGGGCTCTGCGGCAGAGTGTTGGGTGGACCGCCCCTTGCATGCTACAGAAGCCCTAGCGTTCCAACCTTTGAGGCCAGAATTCCCATGCCCATCGTCAACCGCGTCGCCGATCTGCAACCCGATATTCAGGCCTGGCGCCGCGATATCCATGAAAATCCCGAATTGCTCTACGACGTCCACCGCACTGCAGCATTCGTGGCAGACCGCTTGCGCGAATTCGGCTGCGACGAGGTCGCCACCGGCCTCGGCCGCACCGGCGTCGTCGGCGTCATCAAGGGCAAACAGCCCGGCAAGGGCGAGATCAAGGTGATCGGGCTTCGCGCCGACATGGACGCGCTGCCGATCGAGGAAGCGACCAACCTGCCCCATGCCTCCAAGACGCCGGGCCTGATGCATGCCTGCGGCCATGACGGCCACACCGCGATGCTTTTGGGGGCAGCGCGCTATCTCGCCGAGACCAGGAATTTCGCCGGCGACGCGGTCGTGATCTTCCAGCCGGCCGAGGAGGGCGGTGCGGGCGCCGCCGCCATGATCAAGGACGGGCTGATGGACCGGTTCGGCATCGAGCAGGTCTACGGCATGCATAATGGCCCGGGGATTCCGGTCGGCTCCTTTGCCATCCGGTCTGGCCCGGTGATGGCAGCGACCGACTCGATCGACATCAAGATCGAAGGGCTCGGCGGCCACGCCGCGCGCCCGAACAAGTGCATCGATTCCGTGCTCGTCGGTTCGCAGGTGATTACTGCCCTGCAGTCGATCGTCTCGCGGACCCTCGATCCCCTGGACTCGGCCGTGATCTCGATCTGCGAGTTCCATGCCGGCAACGCGCGCAACGTGATTCCGCAGACTGCCGAACTCAGGGGCACCGTGCGGACGCTGACCCCGGAAGTGCGCGAAACGGTCGAGAAGCGGGTCCGCGAGGTGTGCGAGGGCGTGGCCAAAATGACCGGCGCCAAAATCGATCTGGTTTACGAGCGCGGCTATCCCGTGACCCAAAACCATGCCGAGCAAACCGACTTCGCCACGCAGGTGGCCAGGGAAGTGGCCGGCGCCCAGAACGTTCACGACATGCCGCCGCTCATGGGCGCGGAAGATTTTTCCTATATGCTGGAAGCGCGGCCGGGCGCCTTCATCTTCTGCGGCAACGGCGACAGCGCAGGGCTCCATCACCCCGCCTATGATTTCAACGACGAGGCGATCGTGTACGGCACCTCGTACTGGATCAAGCTGGTCGAGAACAAGCTGGCCGCGGCGTAAGGGCGGGTCGCAAGTTTTTTCAAGCTGGATCGCATCTGAAGTTTGAAGCCACATGAGGGAAGGCAGTACGGGCCTTCTTTATTTGCCGTTGAACCCGGACATGAAGATGGGTCGCTTGAAGCGATCTCTTTGGGCATGAGCCGCTTTATCGGTTCCGCGGATTCGTCACCCATGTGCACCAGAAATTTCGTCGCCCCTGTCGGGAGCGGTTCCCTCCATCCGTCCTTGGGACAGGAGCGGCCGCGCGCGCGGCCGACGATTGATGGAAGGAGCGCCGATGAAGGTCACGCAGCATCTATGGTTCGCGAAGGACATGGAGGCCGCGATCGGTTTCTACACCTCGCTGGTCCGCGGCTCATCGGTCCACTGGGTTTCGTCCCTGCCTGCCGAGAGCCCGAGTGGTCCCGCGGGCAGCGTCAAGATCGCGGCCTTCAGCCTCGGCGACCAGCGCTACATGGCGATTGAGGCTGGCCCCCTCGACCCGTTCAACCACAGCTTTTCGATCATGGTCGAATGCGACACGCAGGCCGAGATCGACCGCTTGTGGGATGCCTTGAAGGAGGGCGGCAGGATCGAGCAATGCGGTTGGCTGGCTGATCGCTGGGGCCTCTCATGGCAGATCGCGCCCAGGCGGCTCGGTGAATTGATGAACGATCCCGACCGTGACAAGGCCAGACGCGTCGCGGAGGCCATGCTGAAGATGGTCAAGTTCAATATTGCAGAACTGGAGGCCGCGGCGAGGGGGTAGAGCGGAACGCCGGGCGCGCTGCAACGCCGCAAGGCGAGAGGAAGAGTGGGTCGCGCGCTGCACGGCGCCGGGGCTGAAGGGGGACCGCGCAGCGCGTCGACCGTATGGGAGCGTCATGGCGTGACCAGACGTCCCACATTCCCTTGAGAATGCGATTGTGTCCTTCGACAATTAATAGTTGTGGATGGGATTGTCAATTTTCCTCGTTATATTTCACCAGAAATTGCGACTGCCGGATTGGCAGGATTCAGGCCGCATGTGCTGATTTTCGCAGCACGTCGGCGGCTATTTTGAGGTCCTGGACGAAGCGCTGGTATTCGCGCGCCTTGGCGTCTGCGTCCGGCAATCGCAACAGATAGGACGGGTGCACCGTCACCAGCGCCCTGGTTCCGTCGTCGAGATCAATCAGGCGGCCGCGGTTCTTGTTGATCGGCGTAATTTTCCCGAACACGCTTTGCGCCGCGGTGGCGCCCATGGCCACGACCAGATCTGGTTTGATCGCAGCCAGTTCCCGTTCGTACCATTGCCGGCACGCCTTGATCTCCGGCGTGTTCGGCTTCTGGTGCAGGCGAATCTTGCCGCGCGGCACAAACTTGAAATGCTTGACCGCATTGGTGACGTAGACTGTGCTGCGGTCGATCCCGGCTTCTTCCAGCGCGCGATCGAGCATCTGCCCCGCGGGCCCGACGAACGGTTTGCCGGCGAGGTCTTCCTTGTCGCCGGGCTGCTCGCCGACCAGTATGATCCGCGCGGTTTGCGGCCCTTCGCCGAACACGGTCTGGGTGGCATCTTTCCATAACGGGCAGGCGCGGCAACCCGCGGCTTCCTCACGCAGCGTTTCGAGATCGTCGTCGTCGTGGTTGCGGGCCATGTCTTGGACCTTGGCTGGTTCCAGCCGTTTTTGCGATTTGTGCGGTTCAATCGCCGCATTCGCGATCATCGCGCTCGCGGTGCGTTCGGCGCTTTCGATCAGCGGTTTAATCAATGAGGCCTCCGGCAGGTTCCGCCAATACTTTTTCGGCATTTCGTTCTGCATCGCCGTCACTTTCAGCCGGGCGGGATTGAAGATGCTGGCGTAGTAGCGCCGCCAGGTTTCCTCCAGGCGGTCGGTGGTCGGGGCTTCGGATTTGCTGACCCCCGGCGTGATCGAGACGGCATGGCCGTCCCAATGCGCGCAGACGTCCGGCGTCAGGATCGACCAGGGCATGTCGGCGAAGCGGCGCGCAAAGAACGGCGCGGCCAGTTCGACGATATGATGCTCCGGCTCGAACCAGGCGACGAAGTGGGAGTTCTGTTCGCGGCCGACTTCGCGGAAGCGGACAAAGGCGTGCATCTTGTGCTCGTCGCGGCGCACGGCCTTCGCCATGGCGGCGACCTCGGCCACGTCAGGATCGGTCGCGATGTCGAGCAGATCGTGGTTTTGCCGCAACCGCCACAGCAGGCGATAGAGCAGGGCGAACCGCTCGGGGTTGCGGTGCAGGATCGCAGCCTCCGCCAGTTCAACGAACTTGGCGGGTACGTTGAACGTGCCGGGTGGCGGCTCGAGCGGCGGCGCCGTCGGTTCGAACAGTTCGGGCGCATCATCAGCGACGCGCCAGCTCACGTCGGAGGGTTTTACATCATTTAGAGCCAGTGCGCGGGCGGCTTTGCGCCAGCCGTCGAAATCGGTTTCGTTGTCGAGGGTGATGTGGTGCATTTCTCTCCTCCTCGTCATTGCGAGCGAAGCGAAGCAATCCATTTCTCCACTTGTTGAGGCATGGATTGCTTCGTCGCTTCGCTCCCTTGCGCAAACGCTTCGCGTTTGTCGCAGGCAATGACGCTGTGCGTTTAGAAACCAAATCCCAATTGTGTCGCCTTCGGCTTGAACCGCTCCTTCAGCCCTGCGCCATCGAGCAGATGCAATGATGGCCGGTGATCGCTGAGCACGATGAACGGCAGCGCCTTCTTCTGCGGGATATGCAGCCGCGCCAGGTCGGCCAGCCGGATCGAGGTCAGGCGGCGCGTGGCAATGATGCGGTCGACCGCCTTGGTGCCGAACCCCGGCACCCGCAACAGATCCTCGCGGCTGGCGGTCGCGACATCGAGCGGGAAGCGGTCGCGGTGGCGCAGCGCCCAGGCCAGTTTCGGATCGATGTCGAGCGGCAGCATGCCGGCGGCCTCCTCGACGATCTCGCCAGCGTCAAAACCGTAAAACCGCATCAGCCAGTCAGCCTGGTAGAGCCGGTGCTCGCGAAGGAGCGGCGGGGGAACAAGCGGCAACGCGCGGCTGGCGTCCGGGATCGGGCTGAAGGCCGAATAATAGACGCGCTTGAGCCGGTAGGAGCCGTAGAGATTGGCGCTGGTGTCGAGGATGGTTTTGTCGCTGGCCGCATCTGCGCCGATGATCATCTGCGTGCTCTGGCCGGCGGGCGCAAAGCGCGGCGGCTTTGTTTGCGTGGCGGTCTGGTTGTTCTCCTGCGCCTCATCGAGCTTCAACCGCAGCCGGCCCATGGTGCGGCGGATCGCGCGCATGTCCTTTTCCGGCGCGAATTTCGCCAGACTGTTCTCCAGCGGCATCTCGATGTTGATGGAAAGACGATCGGCATATTTGCCGGCTTCCGCAATCAGCGCGTCATCGGCCTCCGGAATGGTTTTCAGATGAATGTAGCCGCGGAAGTGATGCTCCTCGCGCAGTTTGCGTGCGACAGAAACCACTTGCTCCATGGTGTAGTCGGCGCTGCGGATGATGCCCGAGGAGAGAAACAATCCCTCGATGTAATTGCGGCGATAGAAGTCGATCGTCAGCTTCACCACCTCGTCGACCGTGAAGCGCGCCCGCGGCACGTTCGAAGAAGTGCGGTTGACGCAATATAAGCAATCGTAATTGCAGGCGTTGGTGAGCAGCACCTTCAACAGCGAGATGCAGCGTCCGTCCGGCGCGTAGGAATGGCAGATGCCCATGCCCGGCGCGGTCGAGCCGAGGCCCTTGCCGTCGCTGGAATCCCGCTTTTCGGTGCCCGAGGACGCGCAGGAAGCATCGTATTTCGCCGCATCCGCCAGGATTTCCAGCTTACGTTGCACGTCCATCGTTGAATCCCTTTGATTCCATTCATGAATCGCCAAAGCGTTGATCCCGATTGACTCTGCCGGGGCGGTTAGCTTTATATTAGAACATATCATGAACAAATGAGCCAGCCGCGGGTTCACTAGGAAAAAGCGGTAAAGGCCAAAATTCCCAGAGGAGCGGCGCATGAGCACCGCACGCACAAGCACGCTTGCGAATTTGCGCGGGCGCATCGAGCGGCTCGAGACGCATGGCGATGCGCATGACCTCAACAAGGTCGCGCTCGGCCATGCGGCAGCGGATGCTGTGCTGTGCGGCGGCCTTGCGGTCGCAGCGGTGCATGAAGTGTTCGCCGAGGGCCATCAGAGCGCGGCGGCAACCGGCTTCATCGCAGGACTCGCGGGAAGGGTATCGCCGCGCCGGCCGCTGGTCTGGGTGCGGCAGGATTTTTCGGAAATTGAAGCGGGCGCGCTGTCGATGAGCGGGCTGTGCGAGTTGGGCCTCGATCCGCGGCTGCTCGTGACCGTGCGCGCGCTGGACACCGACGCCGCGTTGCGGACCGCCGCCGATGCGCTGGCCTGCGATGCGCTCGGCACCGTCGTGCTGGAAGTCTGGGGGCAGGCCCGCCAGCTCGATCTCGTCGCCAGCCGCAAGCTCACCCTGGCCGCGGCAGCCTCCGGCGTCACCGCCTTGCTGCTACGGATGGCGGCGGAGCCGCGGCCCTCGACCGCTGAGACCCGATGGATCGTGCGCGCGGCGCATTCGCCGCCTTCCGTACCTTGGAGCGCGTGGGGCGCGCCCGTCTTCGACGCGCAACTGGTTCGTAACCGTCATGGCCCGGTCGGCCGTTGGATCATGGAATGGAAATGTGATGAGTGCCTATTCAGCGAACCGGCGTCGTATCCTCAGCCTGTGGCTGCCACGCCTGCCCATCGACCGCATCCAGCGCAAGCTTACACAGGACGGCGTCGCGCTGGGTGATACTCCCAGCGTCGTCGTCGCCAAGCAAAACAACGCGCTGCTGATTTACGCCCTCGACGATCTGGCCGTGCATTCCGGCCTCTCGATCGGCCTGCCGCTCGCCAATGCCCGCGCGATCTGCCCGGAGTTGACGGTGTTCGATGCCGACGAGGCCGCCGACCGCAAGACGCTCGAAGATATCGCCGACTGGTGCGACCGCTTCACCCCCTTGGTGGCGCTCGATCCGCCGCATGGGCTCTATCTCGACATCACCGGTTGCGCCCATCTGTTCGGCGGCGAGCGCGCGCTGCTGCAGATCGTATGCGGCGCGCTTACACGGCGCGGCTTTGCCGTCAGCGCGGCGATTGCCTCGACCGCGATCTGCGCCCGGACGCTGACGCGGCAGGCCTCCGGAAAAATCATTGCCGATGGCGAGGAGGCGGAGGCTGTCGGTCCGCTGCCGGTCTCCGCGCTCGGCGCCAACGATGCTATCACCGGCGGCTTGCGCCGCGCCGGCCTGAAAACCATCGGCGACGTCGCCTCGCGCGGTCGCCACGAAATCACGGCGCGGTTCGGCGCCGGCTTCACGACGCTGTTGGAGCAGGCGCTGGGGCAGGGCGATGCGCCGATCAGTCCCCGAAAGCCGCTGCCGGATTACATCGTCGAAAAACGCTTTCCCGAACCGGTTGTCACTGACACCGTGATCGCGATGAACCTGTCCGCGCTCGCTCAAATGCTGGTCACGGCGATGGGCAAGCAAGGCAAGGGCGCGCGGCGGCTGGAAGCAAGTTTTTTCCGCACCGACGGCGCGGTACGCACGATCTCGGTCGATACCGGACGCCCGGTGACGAGAGCAGAGGTGATCGACCGCCTGTTTCGCGAGCGGCTCGATGCGCTCAACGATCCCCTCGATCCCGGCTTCGGCTTCGATCTGATCAGGTTGTCCGCCAGCCGTACCGAAATCGTGGTGCAGCAGCAGCGCGATCTCGATGCCAACGTGCATGACAATGACGAACTGGGCGCACTGATCGACCGCATCGCCGCGCGCATCGGGGGAAAGCGCGTCGTCGTGCATCTGCCGCAGGATACCCACATCCCTGAAAGCGCCGTGTTGGCAGTAACAGCGCAGCATCATCTGGCGGCCGCCGCGCAGGCCGCCTGGCCCGAACGCATCGAAAGCGAGCCGCCGTTACGTCCGCTGCGGCTGTTCGACAGACCGGAGCCCATCAAGGTGCCGTTCGCCACCGTGCCCGACGGCCCGCCGCATCAGTTCACTTGGCGGCGCGTGACGCATGCGGTGGTGCGGGTGGAGGGGCCCGAACGCATCGCCATGGAATGGTGGAAGCAAAACGGCGACAACCCGACGCGGGATTATTTCCGCATCGAGGATGAGGCGGGCTTGCGCTTCTGGATCTTTCGCGACGGGCTCTATGAAAGCGAACTGGCCGACGAAGAAGGCGAGCCCGCCTCGGTCAGATGGTTCGTGCACGGGCTGTTCGCATGAAAAGCCCCGTAAACATTTCCGGTTATGCCGAGATCGGTATCACCACCAATTTCTCGTTCCTGCGCGGCGGCTCCGATCCGCGCGCCTATGTGCATCAGGCAAGCCGGCTCGGCATTCCCGCGATCGGCATCGCCGATCACAACACGCTGGCCGGCGTGGTGCGCGCGTACAAGGAACTCGATAATCCCGAGGTCAAGCACAAGCCAAAGCTCCTGATCGGCACGCGCATCGTCTTCATCGACGGCACCCCTGATATCCTGGTCTATCCGCGCGACCGCGCCGCTTACGGCCGCCTCTGCCAATTGCTGACCCGCGGCAAGCGCGGCGACGACATCACGCGGATCGAAAAGGGCGAATGCCATCTGAGGTTTGAGGACCTGCTGGAATTTGCCGAAGGCCAGCTTCTGGTGCTGGCGCTGCCGCATCGTTTGGACACGGCGGAGGCGCAAACAATTCTGGCGCGTCTGAAGAACAGCCGCGCCGATGGCGTCTGGCTCGCTGCGAGCCTGCTCTATCGTGGCGACGACAAACGCCGGCTGGCGCGGCTGCATCGTCTGGCGCTCGCCGCCAAAGTGCCGCTGCTGGCGACCAACGAGGTGCTGTATCACCATCCCGCGCGCCGCCCGCTGCAGGACGTGCTCACCTGTATCAGGGAAAAGACCACCATCGACGCCATCGGCAGGCGGTTGGAAGCCAATGCCGAGCGATACCTGAAGCCGGCCCGCGAAATGGCGCGGCTGTTTCGCGACCTGCCGGAAGCCATCGCGGAAACCATGCGCTTTGCCGGTCGCATCAGCTTTTCGCTCGACCAGCTCAAATACCAATATCCGGACGAGCCGGTGCCGCCGGGCAAAACCGCGCAGCAGCATCTCGAAGACCTGACGTGGGCCGGTGTCGAGAAGTATTTCGGCGGTGAGATCTCTGACACGCTGCGCGCCACCTTGCGGAAAGAACTCGCGCTGATCGCCGAGCTCAAATACGCGCATTATTTTCTCACCGTGCACGACATCGTTCATTACGCGCGCCGCCAGAATATTCTCTGCCAGGGGCGGGGGTCGGCGGCGAACTCGGCGGTCTGCTATGTGCTCGGCATCACCTCGGTCGACCCGACCAAGGTCGATTTGCTGTTCGAGCGCTTCATCTCCAAGGAGCGGCTGGAGCCGCCCGACATCGACGTCGATTTCGAACATTCGCGGCGCGAGGAGGTGATGCAATATGTCTATCGTCGCTACGGCCGCCACCGCGCCGCCATCATCGCGACCGTCATCCATTATCGTCCGCGCAGTGCGATCCGCGATGTCGGCAAGGCGCTGGGGCTGACGGAAGACGTCACCGCGGCGCTCGCCGACACGGTGTGGGGAAGTTGGGGCAAGGGCCTCAACGAGATGCAGGTTCGTCAGGCAGGGCTCGATCCACAGAATGCGATGGTCGAACTCGCGGTCGAACTCGCCACCGAGCTGATCGAATTTCCGCGCCATCTGTCGCAGCATGTCGGCGGCTATGTGCTGACCCAGGACCGGCTCGACACCTATGTGCCGATCGGCAATGCGGCGATGGACGACCGCACCTTCATCGAATGGGACAAGGACGACGTCGATGCGCTTCATATGATGAAGGTCGACGTACTGGCGCTGGGCATGCTGACCTGCATCCGCAAATGTTTTGATCTCATCGCCGATCACAAGGGCGAGCGCTGGGAGCTGGCGACCGTCCCGCAGGACGACAAGCCGGTCTACGACATGCTGTGCCGCGGTGAATCGCTCGGCGTGTTCCAGGTCGAAAGTCGCGCGCAGATGAACATGCTGCCGCGTCTGAAGCCACGCACCTTCTACGATCTCGTCATTGAAGTGGCGATCGTGCGTCCCGGCCCGATCCAGGGCGATATGGTGCACCCTTATTTGCGGCGGCGGAACGGCGTCGAGAAGCAAAGCTACCCGTCGCCGTCGCCCGAGCACGGTCCGCCGGATGAATTGTACAAGGTGCTGCACAAGACGCTCGGCGTGCCGCTGTTCCAGGAACAGGCGATGCGGATCGCCATCGAGGCCGCAAAGTTCACGTCCGAGGAGGCCAACGGGCTGCGCCGTTCGATGGCGACCTTTCGCAACGTCGGCACCATCGGCAAGTTCGAGGACAAGATGATCGGCAACATGATCGCGCGCGGCTACGATCCCGAATTTGCCCAAAACTGTTTTGAGCAGATCAAGGGCTTTGGCTCCTACGGTTTTCCGGAAAGCCACGCCGCCAGCTTCGCCCAGCTCGTCTATATCTCGTCATGGCTGAAGCATTATCACCCGGACGCCTTCTGCTGCGGCTTGCTCAATTCTCAGCCGATGGGCTTCTACGCACCCGCACAGATCGTTGGCGACGCCCGCACCAACGACGTCGAGGTGCGCGAGATCGATGTGTCCTACAGCTTTGCGCAGAACACGCTGGAGCAGGGGAGTGGGAAATATTGTGCCGTCCGTCTCGGCTTCCGCCAGATCGACGGGTTTAGCTGGGTTGATGAGGATGAGGAGCGGTTGAAACGAGTTCAACTGTCATTCCGGGGCGCGCCTCTTGGCGCGAACCCGGAATCCATTTCTCCACGCGTATGCGGCTCAATGGATTCCGGGTTCTCGCTTCGCGAGCCCCGGAATGACGTGCCGGACTGGGCCGACCGCATCGTCGCCGCCCGAAACCGCCGTCCCTTCACCTCGCTCGAAGACTTCGCCCGCGACACCGGCCTGCCGAAGCGCGCGCTGATCCTGCTGGCGGACGCCGATGCCTTCCGCTCCATCGGGCTCGACCGCCGCGCGGCACTCTGGGCGGTGCGGCGGCTGCCCGACGACGTGCCGGTGCCGCTGTTCGAAGCCGCCGTCGCCCGCGAGCAGCCCGACGAGAATGCAAAGCCGTTGCCGCTGATGCCGCTGCCGGAGCAGGTGGTCGCCGATTACCAGACCGTCCGCCTGTCGCTGAAGGGCCATCCGATGGAATTTTTGCGCGAGATGTTTACGAGAGAGCGCGTCGTCGCCTGCAAGGACGTCAACCACAAAAACGACAAGCGCCGCGTCCGCTGCGCCGGCGTGGTGCTGGTGCGGCAGCGTCCGGGCAGCGCCAAGGGCGTCGTCTTCATGACGCTGGAGGACGAAACCGGCATCGCCAATATCGTGGTGTGGCCCAAGGTGATGGAGCAGTACCGGAAAGAAGTGATGGGCGCCCGCCTCATCCTGGTCGAGGGCTATATCCAGAGCAGCCCGGAACAGGTGACGCATCTGGTGGCGCAGCGGATGTTCGACCGCTCCCACGACCTGATCGGCCTCGCCAATGATGCGCCGAGCCGCAAGCATCCGGTCCCGACTGGCCCCGCGCTGATCGAGCCGCTCAACGACGATCGCCGCGACCATCCCGATACGCCGGCGCAGAAAATCCGCCACCCGCGCGACGTCCGCATCCTGCCGCCGTCACGGGATTTTCATTGATCCGACCTATCTGCGATGGTCGCTATGCACTCATCCGTTGAGCTCTCGCAGCAGCCGCGGCAAAGATCGCCTCGACGTTTTCGGGTGCAAAAAACTCCGTCGGCGATATCGTCCCGGCATTCAGGCGCGCAAAGCCGTCCATGGCGGCCTGGTTGCCATGAACCGCCTCAAGGATCCGCTGCAGCTCGGGCGGCGGCGGTTCGAGCGTTGCGAGCTCGCAGGTGAAATCGTACATCGCGCCGGCTCGCGCGTCGCGGGTGTGCTGGTACTCACCCATGGCTTCCTCGAATGGCCGCGCGCCCGACAGCGATTGGTCGAGTGCGGTGGCGCAGAGTTCGGCGTCCCGGAAGGCATCGAGAATTCCCTGTGCCGTTACGAAATCCCTGTTGTAGCCGGCGTCGCCTGCGAGCGCCCAGCCAGGGCCGTAAGGCTTGCGAAAATAGTTCGGCACCGCCGCGCCGGCGAACGGCGCTTCGCGCGTGGCGCTGCGCAGCCGTTTGGCAAAGTCCGGCGCCTGTTCGATTGTCTTCAAATAATTGCCCTCGATGTCCTTCTTGTTTTCCGCAAACTCTGCGTAAGGCCATCCGACGATGACGAGTGTCAGATCGTCATGGGTCGGCATTGCCGCAAATGCGCGCCTGTCGCGGACATAGGTTTCAAAGCGACCGTCGGTCGGCAGCCCGCGCCAATAGCTGTAGTAACCCGCCAGCAGCGGCGGCTTCTCGTGGTACTGCTCGGGGTGAACCGCCTCGCTCAGCTTGGAGTGCCGGCCGTCGGCGCCCACGACAACATCGGCATATTCCGTAACAGCGCCGCCGTGCTTCGATCGGCCCTTGATGCCGACGACACGCTCTCCCTCGATCATTATTTCCTCGACAACAAAACCCTGACGGATTTCCGCGCCGGATTCGGCGGCGGCGTCGACCAGCAGCTTGTCGAGGATCGTTCGCCGCGGGCAGTAGGCGACGGCATCCTTGTCCGTGCCGGGGGCACCGGTAATGGTGAACGCGCCGAAGTCGAAGGCGTAGGTATGGATCGGCGGGCATCCGGTCGCCACCAGCCGGTCGAGCAGTCCCCATCGCGATAGCGCATTCACGGCAGGCGGATGCACGAGATGCGTTGACACGGTGTCGCTCGGGAAAGAAGCGCGGTCGACCGCCAGCACCCGGTACCCCCTGCGCGCCAGCAGCATTGCGGTCGGCGAACCGGCGCAGCGCGCGCCCATGACGATCGCGTCGAATGCCTTGCCCATCGAAATCTCCTTGCAAAGCCGTTCCGTGCCAGTTCGAGGCGCCAGGGAGTTGACTGGCCGCAGCGGTCGGAACTCGTGGCCCGAACTTAGCGGCAAACCGAAGCCCCAACTTTGCCGAAACTCCGTGGTTCTTTGCAGCCCATAGGGTCCACGTTCGGGAGCCAAGGAAATGGATGCCCTATCGGAAGCCCTGACGTCGGTGCACATGACGGGCGCGATCTTCTACCACGCAGAGTGCACAGCCCCCTGGGGGTTCCGGGTGCCCCACCTGCAAAACGTCGCCCACGTACTTGCTCCCGGAACCGAGCGCCTGGTCAGCTATCATCTGGTCACGGACGGCAAGGCGATCGTGCGCTTCCCGGGCGAAGACGACATCGCCGTCGCTGCGGGCGATATCCTGATCATCCCCCACGGCGATGCCCACACCGTTTCGAACGGCTCGCCATCGACCTACCTCGACAGCGGAGCTTCGCTCGGCGAGTTCCTGGTCGGCCGTCTGACCACGATGCGATTGGGCGGCGGAGGCGAGGTGACAAGGTTTGTCTGCGGCTATTTCGGCTGCGAACGTCATGCCGATCGGCTCTTCCTTGCCGGCCTGCCGCTGATGATCAAAATCAACCTGCGGGGCGACCCCGCCGGCGAATGGCTGGAGAGCTCGGTTCGCCATCTGGTCTCCCAGGCCGGATCCGAGCGACCGGGACAGTCGGTCCTGCTCTCCAAGATGGCGGAGGCGCTCTTCATCGAAACCATTCGCCGCTACATGGAGGCGTTGCCGCCTGAACAGACCGGCTGGCTGGCAGGTGCGCGGGATCCGGCCGTCGGCGCTGCGCTGGCGCTGCTGCACCGAAAACCCTGTCATCATTGGACCGTGGAAGAACTTGCCGCCGAGACCGGCGTTTCGCGCTCGGTCCTCGCCGAGAGGTTCTCCCGGTTTCTTGGCGAGCCGCCACTGACCTATCTTGCGCGCTGGCGATTGCAACTGGCTGCCAGGATGCTGCAAACCACGCGGGAGGCTGTGATACAGGTGGCCTCCGAGGTAGGCTACGACTCGGAAGCGGCGTTCAATCGGGCGTTCAAGCGCGAGTTCGGCGTTCCGCCAGGACAATTCAGGGGCCAATTCAGAGGATCGCGCTCCCGATCGGGACTGGTTGGAGGTAACGGTCCAACCCGCATCCGCCCGGACGCGGCGTGAGAGCAATCAAAAGGTATCCTGTGGAGTATGGCTTTCCACGATCCCCGATCCGCCGGTTCCGATCTACCAGTAGACCAATCCCGTACGCGTCTTTCCGGCTCCACTTCTGGCAAACGCTACTGTGAGCCTCTGCTTTTCGGCGCAATAGGCAGCCAAGGTTTCGTAGAGCCTGGCTTCCATGAATGGAACGTGTTCCCTGCTGGTGGACGCTGCGTCAGCGGTCGCTGATACCAGGGCACTAATTTGGCGGATCAGCAGATCGTCTGTCGATGGCTGCATGACCTTCTCCTTCGATCTCGGTCCCGACCAGATGATTCCTGATTTCGGTTCACCGCAAGTCGGCAAATCACCGAAATCGCAAATGCTGCCTGCGACAGATTGCTCGCGCTTCAATGAGAAAGGGTAACCCTTCGCATCTCCCGTAGCCGAGCCAGGCAATATTCCCGGTACAGTATGTCGATGAGGTTCCACATGATCGACTCCCTTGTCTGATCACGGGGCCACATTACGACGATATCGTTTCGGGATTTTTTCCTCCGCCGAAAAAATGGCTTCGCCGCAAGCGCGGAATATTTCATGGCCGCGGGCGACGAAACATCTTCACGGCCCGGTGACCTTGTCCGAACGGAAGTAGACATCGGCCTTCATTCCGATCGTGAGCTCTCCCGAGCCCGTTAATCCGACCATGACGCGAACCACATCCACGTCGGTTTGATTGCGCGATCCGGGCGGCTCGAGGCGGCCGGGCTCGATCAGCGGCGCGACCGACGAGACGCTTCCCTCGAACTCGCGACCGGGAAAGGCCGTCGCCCGCACGATGACCGCCTGGCCAACCTTGACGGCCCCTATGTCGCGTTCGTCCAGTTCCGCGCGCACGCACATCACCGAGAGATCGGCGAGCTGCAGCGGCGGCTGCGGCGAGCCGGGCGAAACCGCCTCGCCCTCCCGCACATTGACCTGGAGCACGGTGCCGTCAATCGGCGCGCGCACCGTCATTTTATCGAGAGCGGCTCGCGCCACGGCGTATTCCGATCGGGCGATACTGAGCTGGCCCTCCAGCGAAGTAGGCAAAGCGGCGTCGTCATCGGCTGTACGAAGCTCCCCTTGCCGGGTTGACAGTTCATTTTGGGCGCGCGTCAATGCCAGCCGGGCGGCGGTCAGGTCTGCCTCCGACCCGCCTTTGGCCCGCAGCCTCGCCGCAGCCCGATCAACTGCGGATCGCGCGTCATATAGCGTCCGCTCGGCCTCGGCCACGGCATCCTGGGCCTTGCGTCGCGTTTTTGCACTGCCTGTCGCCGACCTTTCATCCCGCGCACGCTCGCGCATGGCGACCTGAGTCTCCGCCGCCGCCAACCGCGCGCGGAGCTCATCGTCAGCCAGCTGGATCAGCGGTTCGCCGGCAAACACCTTGTCATTGGCCTTCACCAGCACCTTGTGGACCACCCCGATGATTGCCGCCGCAACCTTGATCTGACCGGAGCAAGCTTCAACGCGCCCGGGCGCAACCGCTTGCCAGCGCTTTTCCTGCGGCGCGTCGGCCGACGAGCCCCACATCGCCGGCTTGACGGGGCCCATTGCTGCAATCGCAACCAGTACTCCGCCAACTGCAATCAGAGCCAAGACGGCAGTCAAGGCTATCCGGCTCTTCGACATCGATAATGGTCCTCCAGCCTTTCGAAAATTCATTGCAGTTTGCCGGGCTGCTGATCAATGATCCGTCCGTCCTCGATATGGACGACGCGATCCGCAAAAGGCAACAGACGCGGATCATGTGTCACGATCAGCACGGCGTGTCCCCGTTCCCTGGCGACTTCGGCAAGTATCTTCATGATCGCCTGGCCATTCTCGCCATCGAGTGCGGCGGTAGGTTCGTCGGCAAGAATGATCGACGGATTTCCGACAATGGCTCGGGCGATCGCGACGCGCTGCTGTTCGCCGCCGCTGAGTTCGCGCGGATATGCCTTTGTCTTATGGGCCAGACCGACCTTGGCCAATGCCTCACGTGACCTGACCCTTGCCGCCCTGGATGGCTCACCGCGCACATCGAGCGCCAGCCTCACATTGTCGGTGGCCGACAAGGTCGGAAACAGATGAAACGACTGGAAAACAAAACCCACATGCTCGCGCCTGAGACGAGCCAGGTCCTCGGGGTCCGCACCGGCGGTTGAATGCTGGCAGATGCGAACCGTTCCCTCGGTCGGCGTCAACATGCAGCCGAGGATGGACAAAAGCGTGGTCTTGCCGCTCCCGGAAGGTCCCATGAGCAGAGTCAGTTCGCCGCCGTTAAGCGCCAGACTTACGCCCTTGAGCGCCGCCACCTTGGCAGCGCCGCTGCCAAGGTCCTTCGTTACATTCACCGCCTCGATCAATGGTTCGGTCATCGCGTGAACACCATGGCAGGGTCGATGCGGGTGACCTGAACGATCGCTGCAATGGATGACCCAATGCACATGACGATGGTCAGCAGAAACAGGCCGCCGATCAGCCCGGGCGTGATGACGATCGGCAACGCCGTCGCCGCGGTCAATCGCACGACGACGTCGCTGACGAGCGCCGCGATGGAGAAGCCGATGACGGCACTGAGTAACGCCTGCCAGACGATTACGTTGTAGATATACCGCCGGGAGGAGCCCATGGCGCGCAGGGTGGCAAATTCGTTCAGGTGCTCTTTCGTGCTGGCATAGAGAGTCTGGGCGACGACGACGGTGCCGACGATCACGCCGAGCAGGGCGCCTGCGAAGAGAGCGGCGCCGGCGCCCGTGCCGAACAGCCAGAATGTGCGGCTGCGTTCGCGAAACTCAGCCGGACTAAGAACCTCGACGTCGGTGATATCAGACATCAGCTGACGGCGAACATGATCGAGGTTGGCATCGGAATTCAGACGAATAATAAGATAGGTGGCCTTGCCGGACGGGACTCCGGTGTGAGCCCGCGCCCGATCCACGTCCATGAAAACGAACGGCGTCGTGGTGAATGAACGGATGCCGTTGGTCACGGCCGCCACTCGTACGGGCTGCTGCCGGATTTCGGCGGTCGCCCCTATCCCGGAGACGCCAAGGCGATCGAAATAGCTCCTGTCGACCGCGATTGCTTTCGGGCTCGACAGCGCCTCGATCCGGCCTTCCACCAGGTCCCATGGCTGCAGGCCGCCCGCCCGCAGATCCGAACCGATCACGAAAACCGGAGTCATCGCACCGCCCGGCATTCGCCAATCCGCAAATCCGATCACGACGGGGATGGCCTCCGCCACGCCGTTGATGGCAAGCGCGCGATAGCGCTCACGCGTGTTCAGCAGGGACGGATCCTCGAAGCACTTCGTTCCGCGCGGCATGACCCAGAGATCGGCAGACGCATGGTCGATCATCGTCGTCACCATGCGCCCAAAGCCCAGATAGAGGCCCATCTGGACGGTTACCAGAACGATGGAAAACACGATCCCGATCACAGTTGCAATGAAACGCAGCCGGTCATGAAACAGATTTCGGAATGCGAGGGTGAAGACCAACGGCATGCTATTGGGGCTCGATTACTTTCTGTGCAATGTCAATTCGGTCTTCATGCGCCGCGCCGCGCACTCCCTGTATCGTCTCGTTCGGTCGCAAGGCCGGCAGCGCGCCGCCCATCGCGGCGGCGATGGACCAACTCGTGATCAGGGTCCCACCGAACACGATCACGGCTTTGCCGATTGCAAACAAGTCGGTGCCCAGCAGCGCGTATTGCAGCCAGACGGCAAACACATAGTGGATAAGATACATGCGGTAGGCATTGGTCGAAAGACTGTCGAACGCCCATGCGCGCCAATGCGCAAAGCGCAGGCAGATCGCCAGCGAGCAGAGGCAGCTCGTCGCGCTGGCGACGGCAAAACCTGTGCCGGCCGCGAATTTCGCGATCAGGGGAGCGTTGCCCCAATCCGCCAGTGTTACCGACGTCGGAGCTGCCCAAAGCAGGAAGCCGGCAAAGGCTGCGGCGAGCCATGCCGGCCAGCGCCGCGCCAGGACCCCATCGCAGTCGAGCAAGCCGCGATCGAGGCCGTAGGTCCCGACCGCCACGCCGGCAAGGAAATAGACGAGGTAGTGCAACGGGCGGCTGGACTGAAACGAGATGGGACCGATGTTCACCCATGCGAACGGCGAATAGGCCAGCATCAGGGGAACGTAGACCACCGCGGAGAAAGTCGCCAGACCGACAACGAACCGCACCGGATTATTGTCTGCAAGGGCCACCAACCGGACAAGATGCCGATCCCACCCCGGTATGAATCGATAGGCCGCGGCCGCGAGAATGTTGAATGCCAACAGCTCGCCGAGAAACCACTGCGGTCCGCACGGCCAGAACGGCAGCGCGAGCCAGTGCTCCAGATAGGCACCCAGGCCGGGATCGACGGCGGTCGTGCGATAGGCCGCGAAATAGGCGAGCGGCGCAAGAAAAATGACAGCCAGCGCCATCGGCAAGCCAATCCGCAGCAGGCGGTCGGACAAGAACTTCCAGCTTCCCTTGCTGGCAAGGCTTGACGGCACGAACAGGCCCGAGAGGAAAAACATCAGGGTCATCAGACCTACATCCTGCCAGGCGCAGAACAGGTCGAAGCCGAACCATCGCTGGCTGTCGATGATCGGAAAGGCCAGCCATTGATAAGGCGCGCTATCGAACGGATGTGGGGTGGGCGGCAGGAAGGCGAGGTAGGGGAGGACCGAATGGAACGCCAGCACGATCAGGATCACAACCGCCCGAAGATTGACGAGGGCAAGGCTTGATCTGCTCATCCGTGAGGCCTCGTGCCGATTGCAGAGATACGCACGAGAGAGTGCCCCGGTTCCGCGTTGAGAAACTCGTCGTTGATTATTCCGCCTGCAATTCGCCGTTAAGGTGACGATTTGGTGGCGCGCCCCCGCGGGGCGCTTCGCCGAGGGAGTAGTGGCCAATCAGAGAGGGTAGCGGCCCCTCGGAATCTGGACGCAGAACCCCTGCGGTTGCGCTGCAGCAACGGCTAAGGGCTCGGTCGCCGCTTTGAAGACGTTTGCCAGTACACTTTCGAGCGGGACCAGATTGGCCGACGATGCCGGTTCATGTAGGCAAAGCGGCCCGCTGCGGCACTGTGACGGATTCGCCGCGAGCCCCCCGAGAGTCTTCTGGATTCAATCCTGCTTGAGATCGTCTTCTTCCTTCACCAGCGTCAGCAGCCTCAGCGTCAGGAACGTGAACACCGCGACCGTCACCGCGACGTCGTAGCTGCCGAGCCCGACGGAAACGCCGATCGCGCCGGTGGCCCACAGGCTGGCGGCCGTCGCCGTGCCCTGCACGGTCGTTCCCTGCTTGAGGATCGCGCCGCCGCCGATGAAGCCGATGCCGGTGATCAGGCCTTCGATCACCTTCGCCATGCCATCAGGGGAATGCACCAGCAGGTTTTCGCTGGCCTGCACGAAGCCGCAGCTTGCCAGCGCGACCAGCGGGAAGGTGCGCAGGCCGGCGCTGCGCGCCCGCTTTTCGCGGTCCCAGCCGATTGGTATTGCGAGGGCGAAGGCTGCGGCCAGCGCCAGAAAATGAGTGCCGATCTGAAATCCGTCCAAAGCCTGCCCTCGTGAAACCACAGCCCCACGCCGGCGATGGAAACTACGGCGCCGCGTTCTTCCTCAACGCATCTGCCGCTGAAACGTTCACGGCCGCTACGGCGCCGTTCGCACCATGACCGGCCGCCGTGTCAGGCGACACGCTGACGATCGCCGCTTCGGTCCGGTACTGCGGCAGGTGATGTTCGAGCGCGTAGAAGACGCACAGCGCGAGGCTGGACCAGACCGCCAGGCTGAAATAAAGCGACATCCAGGCAATCTCGTCCTTCCACTCGGCCAGGTCGTGCGTCACCACCCAGCGCGTGCTCACGTCGCGCAGGCCCTCGCGGGGCGTCAGGCGCTTGTCGCCATCGGCATCTCCGGTCCGCCAGCGGTTCAGGTACATCGGGACGTCGATCGTCATCAGAAACGCTAGAAAGCCCGCAATGCCCGCGATGGCGACGGCCAGGACCACGCGAACCGCGCCATGGAATTCCGGAAGCAGGCGGCAAAGGCCCACACCGACGGCGAAGAAGGCAACCGCCCATAGCGAATTTTCGATGGCGTTGCCGAGATAATTCCTGGTCAGCACCGCATACCATGAGAGGCATTCCGCGATCAGAATCAGCGGTACGATCACCCAGGCGGCGTTCACGGTCGTTTCCGCGCCGGTCATCGCGCCGAGCTGGTGCAGGAGAATCGCCCATTGCGCCACAAAACAGATCTCGGCCACGGTCGCCACCGACCGTCCGACCATGACGCTCGACAGCCAGGTGTCGAACAGGCAGATCCGCTGAACGTCGGCGCGTGGCAGAAATGATCTGAAGGCGCAGCCGAAAACATAGGCCGCACAGAACAGCAGCATGGTCCCGATGCTGGCCGCGCTGCCGGCAGCGCCAGTCGGCTGGAGCAGAAGCTCGCGATACAGCACGAACCAGACGGCGATATTGACGCCACTCACCAGGGTCAGCAGGCCCCACCACCAGGACACGGGATTCGACCAGGCCAGGGAACCTGACCGCGCCTGCCATTCCAAGCTCATTCGCCGCTCCGCCGTAATCGAACTGACATCAGACTGTAATAATACAGTCATGCACGTCGAGGCCAATCACGACAAGAGTATGCCGACGGGGGGATGGGGGGCGCGGGCCGCAGGTCGATGTCGGCAGCGGACCGGTCTCTGAAAATGACTCGCTTCTCGTCATGGCCGGGCATAGCCGTCGCAAGGACGGCGTCGCTGCCGCTCGCCTATGCCCGGCCATGACGAGCAAGGGCCAGAGGGCCTGATTCATTGGCCGCTCTTCGGTCGAATTCTCAGGACAGGAATTTTACGCCGTAGGTTTTGCCCCGGCGCCAAACCACTTCGCACGACTGGCGCGTCGTATGTTCGGGCACCAGCGCCAATTCAAAACCGTCTCTGACGTCCAGCGCCGCATCGGTCACGATCTTGGCGCCGCCCGGAGAGACGTCCAGGACGAAGCATTCAATCTTCGTCATCCCGTTGTCGATCGTCATCCATGTCGGCCGTTTGCGCAGCTCGCGCCGCGGTTCGCGCTGCACCTTTGTCCTTTGGTCGTCGACAATCATCGTGGCCATCCGTCGTTGGACCCAGTCGTCTGGGTCTTCGAAACAGGCCGTCAGAATGAAGATAACTTCGTAAAGTTCCCTTAGTTTATCGTTTCAAATTTACCGGTTTACTTCGCGAGTTGTAAGTCGATCTCCCTCAACAGTGCCTGCGCCGTCGGGCGCGTTCGGGACGTCCGTAATCGTCCTCGCGGCCGCAGCAAGCCGGGCGTCTCGCGCGATACGCACGCCCAAACTGAGACGATTGGCGGCCAGGCTCAGGCCGAGCAGCCGGCGGCCGCCCCGGCGGCGGTGCCTGACCAGATGCCGTTCGATATCCCGTACGGAAATTCGATCACCGCCGATCGCGCCGCCGATGTCGTGAAGGCGATCGTTGCCGAGGCCACGAAATCTCCCCGCAACTGGAAGCTCGCCATTTCCGTCGTCGATACGCATGGCGATCTCGTCTATTTCTACAAGATGGACAGCACGCAGCCGGCGTCGGTAACAATCTCGCAGAACAAGGCGCGCACTGCGGCGCGCTATCGGCGCCCGACGCAGATCTTCAACAATGCGATGCAGACTCTTGCCGGAGCCTATGTCGCCACGCTGGAGTCGCCTCCGCCGGCCGCATCGCCCAGCGGTATCCCGCTTGTCGAGGGGGAAAAATCATCGGTGCGGTCGGTTGCAGCGGTGCCACCGGCGACCAGGACGCCGTCGCCTGCAAGGCCGGCGCCGACACGGTGAAGTAGTCGCGGCCTCACATGCTCCGTCCGTCATTCCGGGGCAGCCCGCAGGGCTGAGCCCGGAATCCATTTCACTGCTTGAGATGCGGCTCAATGGATTCCGGGCTCGCGCTACGCGCGCCCCGGAATGACGGCGGGTGTTGAGGTGGATAGATGGTGGGCACGGCGCCAACGCGCCTTTGCCCACGCGACACAACGCCTCAGAAATTCACCCGGTTCGAGATCGCGCCGTCGACGACGAGGTTCGAGCCCGTCGTGAAGGAGGAGGCCGGGCTCGCCAGGAACACCGCCGCATTGGCGATCTCCTGCGGCGTCGCCATGCGGCCAGTCGGGTTGCGCGCCAGCGCATCCTGGTAGCGCTTCGGCATGTTCTGCTCGACCATGTTCCAGATGCCGCCCCTGAAATAGACGGTGCCCGGCGACACCACGTTGACGCGGATTTTCTTGCCCGCGTATTGCCGCGCCAGTCCCTTGGCCATGTGGATCAGCGCCGCCTTGATCGGGCCATATGAGCTGGCGCTATCCGCCTGCGCCGCCGAGATCGATGAAATGATGACGAAGGCCGCGTCGCCGGTCTTCTCGCCGCTGGCCTCGAGCAAGGGACGCGCAGCCTCGAACGCGTTGACGGCGCCGAGCACGTCGAGCCGAAAATTCTGCTCCCATGAAGCGGGATCGCCGCCTTGCGCCATGGCCCCGGCATTGGAGAACAGCATGTCGACGCTGCCCAGCTCCCGCGCAACATCAGCGATCCACGACTTCAATGCGGCGGCGTCGGTGATATCCACGGGCGCGCCGGTCGCCTTCACGCCCATCGCCTTCAGCTCGGTAACGGTGCCGGCGACCTGATCCGCGTTGCGGGCGCAGACCGCGACGCCTGCGCCTTCGCCCGCCAGCGTGTCCGCAATCGCCCGCCCGATGCCGCGCGTACCGCCGAGCACGACGGCGTTTCTGCCCCTCAAACCCAAGTCCATCTTGTTTTTCCTTTGCTGATTCCGGAGCATTGTAGCGGTGAAGGTAACCTGGGAGAAAGCTCAAATCACCGACATCCCTCCCGTCATTCCGGGGCGCGACGAAGTCGCGAGCCCGGAATCCATCAGGCCGCGCATTCTGCCGTGAAATGGATTCTCTGATGTGCAATCGCACATCATAGCTCTCGCTTCTCGAGCCCCGGAATGACGATGGGTTGTAGCTGCGTAGAGTGGGCAAAGGCGCGCGAGCGCCGTGTCCACCATCAAGCATTCCCGCTCATGAGGGTGGGCACGCTTCGCTGTGCCCACCCTCCGATTTTCTGCGAACTGATTTGCTTCGCGCGCAAGCGCAATCTTGATGCACGACTGCGACAAATCAACACGACGGGCAAATCACCAAAAACCTGTCCAGCCCCTTTTGCAAAAATATTCCGCTTAACTTGTCGGGCAAATCATTTGCATAACTCCGCCCGTCTCACGGCGGATGAGGGGCGTTGGCCATCGTCACGAACGTGCGGTGAGATGCGATGGACGCGAGAGCTGCGACTGACGTGTGCGGCCTATCGCGTACGGCGAAGTCGTGTGGTCCTGACGCCGCGGTGCTGGCGTCAAGTCGCGCGGGGTTTATTTCCTGCGCAGCGACGGTGGCAAAAGAGCCGTTCACCGAGGAGAGCTCGAAGTAAGCCGTAAAGCCATTGCGCAGGGAAGGCCGGAGTGTTTCCGCCGAACCTGTATGCTCGTGTGCGCTTTTGCCATGTGCATTGCACGCGAGACCGCGGGTGCGGCGCGCACCCGGTCTTCCCTGCGCCCTCTGTTCTCATAGAGGGCAAGCGAAGATGCAAACCTCGGGCAGATCGTGCCGCGAGATCGCAAAACTATATCCACCGTCATTGCGACCCGTTGGCTCGCAATGACGGGGAGGGAACGGTACCCCTGAGAATCCGTAGATCCGGATGAGCGCAGCGACATCCGGGACCGCTCTAACGCCACCCTGGATTTCGCTCGCGCTCCATTCGGGCTACGTTGCGTCGGATGTTGAAAAAGAACGTTAGGGAAGAGACACGCCGATGCAAAGCCCGCGCGAAATTCTCTCCGATATCTGGACCTCCGTCGGCGGCGAAGCTTCCGCGCTCGACGCGCTCACGCTGACCGGCGATGAACCGCAATTGCCGTCCTCGTTTCGCGTCGCTGCAGCCGCACAGGTCAGCGTCGCCGCGACCGGGCTGGCGGCGGCCGGGATCTGGAAAATGCGCAGCGGCGAGGTGCAGGATGTTGCGGTCGATATGTGCCATGCCGTGGTCGAATGCCGGAGCGAACGCTATCTGCGCGTCGACGGCAAGCCGCCGCCGCCGGCCTGGGACGCAATCGCCGGAATCTACAGGACCCGCGACAATGGCTTCGTGCGGCTGCACACCAATTTTCCCCACCACCGCGACGCCGTCTGCAAGGTGCTGAACTGCAAGCCGGAGCGTGACGCGGTTCAGGCCGCGCTGATGCAATGGGACGGCGAGGCGTTCGAGACCGCGGCCTATGCTGGCGGCTGCGTCGTCGCCTTCATGCGCTCCCATGACCAATGGTCGGCGACGCCGCAGGCAAAAGCGCTCGCCGGATTGCCGCTGATCTCGATCGCGAAAATCGGCGAGGCCGCGCCAAAGCCCTGGCCCGAGGGCGACCGGCCGCTCGCCGGCATTCGCGTGCTCGATCTGTCGCGGGTGATCGCGGGGCCGGTGGCGGGCCGGACGCTCGCCGCGCATGGCGCCGACGTGCTGCTGATCTCCGGCCCCGGCCTGCCGGCAATCCCGTGGCTCACCATCGACACCGGCCGCGGCAAGCTGACGAGTTTTGTCGAACTCAAGAGCGAGCAGGGGCGCGGCGTGCTGCGCGATCTGTTGGCCGAGGCGGATATCTTTTCTCAAGGCTATCGGCCGCGGGCGATCTCAGGCCTCGGCTTCTCGCCGGAGGATGCCGCGCGCATCAATCCCGGTATCATTTATGTCACGCTGTCGGCCTATGGTGCCGCAGGTCCCTGGGCCGAGCGGCGCGGCTTCGACTCGCTGGTGCAGACCGCGACCGGATTCAACCATGCCGAGGGAAAGGCCGCCGGTGTCGACGGACCGAAGGAATTGCCGGCGCAGATGCTCGACCACGCCACCGGCTACTTCATGGCGTTCGGCGCCATGATGGCCAAGGCACGGCAGGCGCGTGAAGGCGGCAGCTGGCACGTCCAGGTGTCGCTGGCGCAGACCGGACGCTGGCTGTGGAATCTCGGCCGGGTCGCCGATGGACTGAACACCCGTGATCTTACGGGGGAGGCGGTGATGCCCTTTATCGAGGAGATTCCGTCAGGCTTTGGTGCACTGCGGTCGGTCAGGCATTCGGCGATCTTGTCGAAAACATCAGCATTTTGGGCCCGCCCGGCCATGCCCCTCGGCAGTCACCCGCCGCAATGGCCGCCACCGGCATAGGCCGCTTGCCGGCGTTCGGGCCGGCTCTCCAAACTTTAATCTCACCCGCTAAGGCAATTTTTCGTTTTTCATGTTGTTGGAACGCGAATTGGGCACTATTAGCGCAGGCTGAGGCAAATTGTCGCTGAGTGGTTCCGGGCCGGATGCTTAACGTATTTACCAAGCGATTGCAGATCGTTACCCGACAGCGGCTGGCCGTGGCCATCGGACTGTTGGCCCTCGTCGGCGCCGGCGCTTATGGATACGTCCAGATCAACGGCGCAAAACGCGGCCATTCGGAAATCTCGAGCCAGTCCCGCAAAGGGTTGCAGCGCTACACGCCGAGCCCCGCCGAATGGGCCAGCCTGACCATTCAGCCCGTCACCGAACGCGGCTTCCGCGCCGAACACGTCACCGAAGGCAAGATCGCGATCGACGAAGATCGCTCGACGCCGGTGTTCTCGCCCTATGCAGGACGGGTCACCAAACTGCTGGCCAAGCCCGGCGACAGCGTCGTCAAGGGCCAGCCGCTGTTCGTGATCGAGGCCGCCGACAACGTTCAGGCGCAAAACGATTTCGTTGCGGCGATGAGCGCCATGAACAAGGCGAAGTCCGCGCTCGATCTGGCGCAGTTGCAGGGCCAGCGCGCCAAGGACCTGTTCGAGGGCAAGGCCGTTCCGCTGAAGGATTATCAGCAGAGCCAGGCGACTCTGATCCAGGCCGAAAACGACATGCGCTCGTCGCAGACGGCGATGGAGGCGGCGCGCAACAAGCTGCGAATTCTCGGTCTCACCGATGACGACATCGCGACCTTCCAGGAAAAGGGCCGCATCAATCCGGAGACCACCATCTTCGCGCCGATCGCGGGCACCGTGGTCCAGCGCAAGATCGGCCCCGGCCAGTATGTCAACGCCGGCGCCAGCGACCCCGTCTACGTGATCGGCGACCTCTCCACCGTCTGGATGACGGCGTTCGTCCGCGAAAGCGATTGCGCGAACGTCGCGATCGGACAGGACGTGACCTTCAATGTGCTGGCGCTGCCGGGCCACTCGCTTTCGGCGCGGATCAATTACGTCGCCACGGCGATCGATCCTGCGACGCGGCGGCTGCTGGTGCGCGCCACCATCGACAACAGGAACGGCACGCTAAAGCCGGAAATGTTCGCCAACGTCACGATCTATTCGGCGGGCGACCGTCCGGCGGTCGGCGTGCCGAAGCAGGCATTGATCTATGAAGGCGATCAGGTCCGGATCTGGGTCGCGCATCCGGACAAGACGATTGAATTGCGTCAGATCAAGCCTGGCCTCACCAATGGCGATCTCGTCGAGGTGGTCGGCAATCTGAAACCCGGCGAGCAGATCGTCACGAAGGGCGCGCTATTCATCGACCGCGCCGCGTCCGGCAGCTGATTCCTCATTGAAAGCCCCGGTCTGAATGGATCGCCTGGTCGCCCTAGCAGTCAGCCGCCGTTATTTGATGGTCGGCATGTTCGCCGCCGTGCTGGTCGGCGGCCTGATCGCGTTCAAGCAGCTCAACATCGAGGCCTATCCCGATCCGACCCCGCCGATGGTCGACATCGTGACGCAGAGCCCGGGCCTGTCGTCGGAAGAGATCGAACGCTACATCACGATCCCGATCGAGACCCAGGTCGCTGGCATCAAGAACCTGCGCACCATCCGCACCATCTCGCTGTACGGATTGTCCGACGTCAAACTGCAGTTCTCGTTCGATTACACCTATGAAGAGGCGCTGCAGCAGGTGTTGAACCGGCTGTCGCAGCTTGCGCCGTTGCCGGGCAGTGCGCAGCCGACCATCTCGCCGCTCAGTCCGACCGGCGAGATTTTTCGGTACCGCTTGAAAGGCCCGCCGAATTACAGCGTGCTCGACCTCAAGACGCTGCAGGACTGGATATTGCAGCGCCGCTTCCGCGCCGTGCCGGGCGTCGTCGACGTTACCGGCTGGGGCGGCAAGACCAAGACCTACGAGCTGCAGGTCGATTTCAACAGACTGGTCGCCAACGGGCTGACGCTGCCGCAGGTGTTGCAGGCTGTTTCCAACGCCAACATCAATGTCGGCGGCAACACCGTCAACATTGGCGCGCAATCCGCCGTGGTGCGTGGCGTCGGCCTGATCCGCTCGATCGACGATCTCAACAACACCATGGTATCGCAGTCGGGCGGCAATCCGGTGCTGGTCCGCGACATCGCGCATGTCACGATCGGGGAGAAGCCGCGGCTCGGCATCGCCGGTCTCGACCAGGACGACGACATCGTGCAGGGCATCGTGCTGATGCGGCGCGGCGAGCAGAGTTCGCCGACCATCGCCCGGGTCGAAAAGCTGGTCCAAGACATCAATCATTCCTCGATCCTGCCGCCCGGTGTGAAGATCGAGCGGATCTATGACCGCAAGGATCTGATCGACATCACCACGCACACGGTGCTGCACAACATGGTGGTCGGGATCATCCTGATCGTGCTGTTGCAATGGGTCTTCCTCGGCGACCTCCGCAGCGCCCTGATCGTCGGCGCGACGATCCCGTTCGCGCTGTTCTTCGCCGTCATCATCCTGGTGCTGCGCGGCGAATCCGCCAATCTGCTGTCGGTCGGCGCGATCGATTTCGGCCTGATCGTCGACGCCACCGTGATCATGGTCGAGGCGATCTTCCGGCGGCTGACGCAAACCACCGCGCTGTCGGAAGCCGAGCGCAGCCATATCTCATTCGATACCACGATGGGGATGAAGAGCCACGCGATCCTCTCGGCCGCTGCCGACGTGTCGCGCTCGATCTTCTTTGCCGCCGCCATCATTATCGCCGCCTTCCTGCCGCTGTTCACGCTGAGCGGCGTCGAAGGCAATATCTTCGGGCCGATGGCGCGGACCTATGCCTACGCTTTGGCGGGCGGGCTGATCGCGACCTTCACGGTGACGCCGGCGTTGAGCGCGATCATCCTGCCTTCGCATCTGGATGAAGCCGAAACCTGGGTCGTGAAACAGCTCGACCGGCTGTATGTGCCGGTGCTGAACTGGGCGATTGCGAACCGCAGGATCGTCATGACCGGTGCTGCGGGTCTGGTGCTGCTCACCATCGTGTTCGCGCGGCTGCTGGGACTGGAATTCCTGCCCAAGCTGGAAGAAGGAAACTTGTGGATCCGCGCCACGCTGCCGCCGACCATCTCGCTGCAGGAGGGCAACGCCTACGTCAACGAGATGCGCAGGATGATCCGTGCGCGCCCCGAGGTGGAATCGGTGGTGTCGCAGCACGGACGCCCCGACGACGGCACCGATGCCGCCGGCCTGTTCAACGCCGAATTCTTCGCGCCCCTGAAGCCCAACAGCGAATGGCCCGACACCCGCGACAAGGACGAACTGACCGCGCAATTGCTGGGGCAGTTGCAGGACAAATTCCCGGGCGTCGAATTCAACTTCTCGCAGTATCTGCAGGACAACGTCTCGGAGGCCGTGTCGGGCGTGAAGGGCGAGAACTCGATCAAGCTCTATGGCAACGATCTGCAGGCGCTCACGGATACGGCCAACAAGATCAAATCCGTGCTCGGCACCGTACAGGGCGTCACCGATCTCGCGGTGTTCACCTCGCTCGGCCAGCCGACCATCCAGATCGATATCGACCGTGCCCGTGCGGCGCGCTACGGCCTGTCACCCGGCGATATCAACGCCACCATCAAGGTTGCGGTCGGCGGCGACAGCGCCGGCGATCTCTATGAACCCGGCAGCGACCGGCATTTCCCGATCATCGTTCGCCTCGCCCCCGAATACCGCAAGAGCGCGGAGGCGATCCACAATTTGCGGATCGGCGTGGCCGGGCAGGGCGGTGCGATCACGCAGATTCCGCTCAGCGAGGTTGCCTCGATCAACCTGATCTCGGGCGCCGCCTATATCTACCGCGAAGGGCAGGAGCGCTATCTGCCGATCAAGTTCTCGGTGCGCAACCGCGACCTTGGCAGCGCGATTCAGGAAGCGCAGGACAAGGTCGCCGCGCAGGTCGAACTGCCGCCGGGATCGCGCATCGAATGGGTCGGCGAGTTCGGCAATCTGCAGGACGCCATCAAGCGGCTCTCGATCGTGGTGCCGATCAGCCTCGCGCTGATCGGCGTGCTGCTGTTCTTCAATTTCGGTTCGATGGTCGACACGCTGCTCGCCATGAGCGTGATCCCGATGGCGATCTTCGGCGGCGTGCTCGGTCTGTTGATCACGGGCATCCCGTTCAGCGTGTCGGCCGCGATCGGCTTCATCGCGCTGTTCGGTATCGCCGTGATGGACGGCATCATCATCCTGTCGCAGTACAACCAGCTCATCGACGAAGGCTATGAGCGGATGCGCGCGGTGATCCGTACCGGCGAACTGCAACTGCGACCGGTGCTGATGACCTGCGTGGTGGCGGGCGTCGGGCTGTTGCCGGCGGCGGTCTCGGAGGGGATCGGTTCGCAGGTGCAAAAGCCGCTGGCGATCGTGGTGGTGACCGGCATGATGCTGGCGCCGATCGTGATCCTGGTGACGCTGCCGGTGCTGATCTCGGTATTCTCGCGCCGGGCCCGCTAACCCCTGTGGGCACACGCCCATGTTTCCTGCCCACTCGGTTTGTGGTTGACGCGATCCGGCGGCCGTTCCTTGATATCGGCAGGGACAACCGCAGGAGCAAGCCATGCGGATCGAGGAAAGCCAGGACCACGGTCAAGGGCACGGGACACCCACCGCCGAGCAGATTCTCGGCGAAATCCGCGACTATTGCCGCGAGACGCAAACCGCTGAATCGACCTTCGGGCGGCTGGTGGTCAACGACGGCAAGCTGGTGTCGCGACTGCGCGACGGCGCCAGGATCACGACCGGCACGCTCGACAAGGTCCGCGCGTATCTCGCCGAGCACCAGCCCGCTACGAACGCCGCGGCAGGCCAGCCGTCGCCGGTCGCCAAATCGCTGAACGGCGGGGCCGCCGCCAACGCCGTCGCGCCGCCGGGCTTCCGATTCTTCGATAACCGCCAGAAATACCTGCTGTTCGTCTCCACCTGCAGCGAGAAGACCGAGGTCGGGAATCGCATCTCGCTCGAGCTCGGCAATCTGCAGCCGGCGCCGCCGGCGCTGCGCATCTTCGATGCCGGCGTCGGCGACGGCACCGTGCTGTCGCGGGTGATGCGGGCAGTGCATGCGCGCTTCCCCACCATGCCGCTCTACGTCGTGGCGAAGGAGATCAGCTACGAAGACGTCCGCCTGATGCTGGAGAAGATGGCGGACCGCCTGTTCGAGCATCCCGCCACCGTGCTGGTCGTGACCAATCTCTACTACGCCGAGGCGCCGTGGTTGACGCCACGCTCGGTGACGTCAGCCCAAGGCCTGATCTGGAAGGACGTCACGCTGACCGGAAACACCGCGCACGGCTTCGCCGAGCAGATCGGCGAGCTCGAAGGCTTCCTCGCCGAGAACTGGCGCGCAGGCATCAGCCCGACCACGGGCAATCCGGTCTACCAGCGTCCGGTCATCCTGACGCTGCGGCGCGAGGATCATTCGTTCCTGCTTGACCCGATCATGCCGCGGCCCGGCCGGGTGATGGCGGATTACGATCTGGTCATCGCTTCGCAGCCCTACCGGGCGCGGGCGAGCGTGGAATTCAAGGCCTCGAAGGTGTTGACGCCGCTGGTCAAGTCGCTGCGGCCGGGTGGGCGGCTGATCGGCATCCATTCGCACGGCAAGGATCCCGGCATCGAAATCATCGACCAGGTCTGGCCGGGAGATGATCCCTTCAAGACCGACCGCTATGCCATCCTGCGCCAGGTCAAGCGCGAGCTTGGCGCGGCGGCCCGGCACTACAATTTCAATGCCTCCTCCGACGCGCGCTCGATCTTCCGCTACCACATGCATACGCTGCCGGACGAAGTCAGCGGACCGATCGGGACCTCGACGCTGTTCGCAGCCTGGAACGCTGCGATCTACGTGGCGCAGATCGAGGACAACAGGCTGTCGGAAGTGGTCCGCGACGGCCGCTACCTCGAAGCCACCGACGGTGTCCTGAAGAAGCATGGCGGCCTGTGGTTCAACGACGAAACCTACGTGATCTCGCGCCGCCGCGCGCCGGCATGAGCCTGGGAGGCGCCCCCGTGACCGTCGCCGATCCGTCATCCCCCAGACTGGCCGCGCTGCTGTCGTCGGCCTCCGTCGAAATCTCCTCGCGCGGGCATCAGGTCGCGGAACTGCGCGAGCAGTTCGCTGCCGACACGGATGTCACCATCACGTTCCTGCCCGGCGACAGTTATCGGCACAACGTCGAAACGGCTACCGCGCTGCGCCGGGCCGGCTTCAACCCGGTGCCGCATATCGCCGCCCGCGAAATGGCCTCGCGGGAGGCGCTCGATGATTTCCTGGCGCGGGCGCGGGGCGAGGCCGGTGTGTCGCGCATTCTCCTGATCGCGGGCGACGTGGCGGCTGCGCGGGGCCCGTTCAAATCGACGCGCGATGTCTGCGCCAGCGGATTGATCGAGGCGCATAGGATCGCTTCCGTCAGTGTGGCCGGTCATCCCGAAGGCCATCCGTTCCTCGAACTGCCTGACGCGATGAAAGCGCTAGGCGGTTGGCGCGACTGGGGACGGCAGACGAAAACACCTGTCGATGTCGTCACGCAATTCTGCTTCGAGAGCACTCCGATCCTGCAATGGATCGCTGAACTCGATCGCGCCGGCATCGATCTGCCCGTCATCGTTGGCCTGGCCGGTCCGGCCACGCCGGCGACATTGACGAAATTCGCGCTCCGCTGCGGCATCGGCAATTCCATGCGCGCGCTGCGAGCCCAGATCGGCCGGTTCGGGCGGCTGCTGACGGATACCGGTCCGGACGATGTCGTCAGGGGACTGCGCTGCGCGCCCGCGGCTGCAACGGCTTCGATCGCGGGATTTCACCTGTTCCCGTTCGGCGGCCTGCGCAAGGCCGGCAACTGGCTGCGCACTTGCGACCGCGACCCGCTCGGACTTGAGCGGGCCGCGATGTCGGGCGCCGGGCTTCAGAACCCGTAAAGCTGCACCGGGTTGTCGACCAGGATCTTCTTGCGGATCGCCGCGTCGGGCGCCCACACCGGAAGCTGGTTCAAGAGCCGGCCGTCGTCGATCTGGAACAGCGGCGTTACGTCGGTGATCTTCTTGTCAGGCGGGGTGACGGGATCCGGATGCGGCCAGTCGGTGCCCCAGATGATGCGGTCGGCATTGGCCGCGATCAGCGACTGGGCGAGCGGAATGCAATCGGCATAGTCGGGGGCGAGCTTCGAGGCGCGGTAGGCGCCCGAGATCTTCACATGGGCCTTGCCCGATTTCACCAGCTCCATCAGATCGGCAAAGCCCGGCTGCTCGATGCCCTGGGCTGCCTGCGCGCCGCCGAAATGATCGAATACAGTCGGCGCGGGAGACTATCGGGAGAAGTAAGGCGCGGGAAGGGCGCTCATCCTCCGGCGGCATCGAGTTATCGGTTCAGTAACGCAGCCGGTCTATCGAACAGGAAGGCGCTCCGATTTGACTAATCATCCGCCCGCCCGGAATGTCTCCCATCTCCTGGAATCAGTTCATGCGAAAATTTTCACAAAAATTCAAAACCGGCGCGTCGGTGGTTGCCGTGGTCGTGGTGCTGCTTGGCGTTTACAGCTATCGCAAGCTTCAGGCGCTGGCGGCCGATCCCAACGGGGAAAAGGATTGCGGGCCGGCGGTCGGCGGCGGCGAGCAGGCGAAAATCGATCTGGAGCGGATCAAGGCGATTGCGCCGCTCAAGGACGTGAAATGGTCGCAGCTTGGCGGCAGCATCAATGATGCGAGCTGCCTCAACAAGACCGAAATCTACGGCGTGGTCGACGTGCACAGCGTCGATGATATCGCGAAGACGCTGGCCTTTGCGCGCGACAACAAGCTCTCGGTGACGACCGCCGGCGTGCGCCACAGCATGGGCGGGCACGCCTTCCGCAAGGGCGGTATCGTGCTCGACATGCGCGGCTTCAACAAGATCGTGCTGAATGAGAGTTCGCGATCGGTCACGGTGCAGCCGGGTGCGACCTGGCACGACATCCAGAACGTGCTGCATCCGCGCTTTGCGGTCCGCGCCATGCAGTCGACCGATATTTTCAGCGTCGGCGGCTCGATCTCGGTCAACGCCCATGGCATGGACCATCAGGCCGGTGCGCTCGCCAAATCGATCAAGTCGATGAAGGTGATGCTGGCGGACGGCTCGTTGCGGACGGTATCGGCGACCGAGAACAAGGATCTGTTCAACCTCGTGGTCGGCGGCTACGGCCTGTTCGGCGTCATCGTCGAGGCCGAGCTCGATATTGCCGACAATCTGGTCTACCAGACCGGGCGCCGCATGATGGACTACAAGGAGTTTCCGGCGCTGTTTGCCAAGGAGATCGAGAAGGACGCCAATATCGGCCTGATGTACGGCCACCTCTCGACCGCGCCAAGCTCGTTCCTGAAGGAATTGCTGCTCTATACCTACACCAAGGTCGACGGCACCGATTTTAAGCGCGAGCCGCTCGGCGAGGTCTCAGGCACCAAATTGCGGCGGCTCACCATCAATCTGTCCAAGCAGGGCCCGCTGTTCCAGGAAATGAAGTGGCTGTCCGAGAAGCACATCGAGCATCGCATGGAAAATTGCACGGTGACGCGCGCGCAGGCGATCGGATCGGCGGAGGCCTGTCTCGTCAACCGCAACGACCCGATGCACGATTCCGTGCCTTACCTGCGAAACTCGCTGCCCAACGACACCGACATCCTGCACGAATATTTCATCCCCCGCAGCCAGTTCGTCTCGTTCGTCGACGGCATGCGCAAGGTGCTGACCGACAACAAGACCAATCTGTTGAACGCATCGGTGCGCGTCGTGCATCAGGAGAACAATTTCCTGACCTATTCGCCGGAACCGGCGTTCTCGCTGGTGCTCTATATCAACCAGACCACGGATGAAGAGGGCAACCGGCGGATGAAGAAGGCGACGGAGGAACTGATCGACCTCACCATTGCGCACAAGGGCCGGTTTTTCCTGCCCTACCAGCTCTATTACTCGCGTGACCAGTTGCAGCGCTCGTATCCGCAGATCAACGATTTCTTCGCGGCGAAGCGGAAGTACGATCCGAGCGAGCTGTTCACCAACACATTCTATCAGAAGTACGCATCGTAGGGCCTGCTGCCGTCATTGCGAGGAGCCAACGGGTCGCGCACATGCGCGCCCGATGACAGGCTCCGCGACGAAGCAATCCAGATATTGCTCAACCCAACGATGGATTGCTTCGCTTCGCTCGCAATGACGAAGCCGGGCGCGATGGCGGCAGGCCGCTACAGCCACCGGCTTGTTCGGCATCCAATACCAGCAACGCACCCGCCGCATAGAGGCGAACGACAAAGCCGGCATCGTCGGAACGCGCGATGGTGACGTAATTGTTCGAGGCGAGGATGCGGCCGTTGGCTTTGGCGATGGCGGCCAGCGCCTGCGATGGGGGACCGACAATGGCCATTGACTTGCCGGGAGCCGAACCAAATGTCAACGCAACGACCACCGCAAGCCAGCCGACGATGATGAGGGCGATTGCGCCAGCAATTCGCCCCCATCGCAAACCTCTACGCTGACGCCTGTCAGTAGTCATAGAAGTGCTCAATGTTCGCGCCCCTGGCCTTGAGCTCGCGGTTGATATCCACGAGGCGGTCGATCCTGGCTTTCAATCCGGCCCTGCGAAACCCGGGCCGGGCATCCAGCTCCAGCGAAAACAGCTCCGCCGTACCCTTGATGTCGAGCTTGGCCGCGTCGGGGGCAATCACGGTAACGAGAATGTCGTGATTGCCCGCGATCTGCGCAACGCCAAAACCCTGGTCCAGCAGGCCCTGCAGGATTTCGGTCAGCGCCTTGTAGCGCGGCGCCTGCACCAGCTGCCATTGTGCGTTGAGCGGGCGGATCGGCTTGATGCGCGGTTCTTTCGCCAACACCGAAGGCGGCAGCGTCGCCACCGCGAACATGATGTCGCGCGGCTCCTCGTCACCACCGGCGTCGAGCGCCTTCTGGATCAGCGCTGCGTAGCCGATCTTGACGAAATATTCCGCGCCGAGCGCGAAATCGCGCTCCCAACTGCGCAAGCTGCTCGGCGTTGGCGCCGAAATCGCCATCAGGCCGTCGAGCTTTTCGCGAAACGGATATTTGTACCAGGGGATGGTGTAGAGGAACGCGGCATAATCCTGCAGCACCGCGTGGCCGAACTCGTCCTGTGGCGTGCGCTTCTCGCCCCTGACCCATTCGAACACCCGCCCGATCGTGTGTTCATAAAGCCCCTTGATCGCGTATTCGGCGGAGTAGCTGATGCCGATCACGTAGATCATGGTCTTGACCTCCGTGAGCGACTCTGCCGTGGCGGGCACCGCGCGGTTGATGGTGCAGAAGCTCTGCCAGAACCCGAAGATATGACCGAGATAGTTGAAGTGGCTTTCGCTGGAGCGATTGAGGAAGCGGCCGAAATCCTCGAAGGAATAGACAATGTACCATTCGGGGAAGGTGAAGAAGGTGTTGTTCAGTTTGCGCCGATAGCCCGGCTCATCGATCGCGGGCAGGACGACGGCCGGCGCGGCGGACGCCGCGGCGCCGGAAGAGGGGCGGCAGGTGCCCTCGATATAGGCTAGCGGCACGAGCACCGACAGCGCGATCAGGATCGCGACGACAGCGAGGATACGCCGCAGCCACCTAAGCATGAGCGACGGACCGCGTCCGCGGCGCGAGCAGATAGCCGATCAGGATCGCCACGCCGCCGAGGCCGAGATGCGGGGCGTTGGCGAAAAACCGCGTCGAGAGCGGTAGGTTGAGGACCCCGTTGATCAGGATGCCGAAGTCGAGATAGCCGCTGCCGGTGAGCAGGCCGAGTACGCCGTCGGCAAAGTAGAACACGCCGAACAATTGAAAGAACAATTCCGAGGCGCGGCGCGAGGTGATCGCCGCCGCAGCCGCCCACAGCGCCGAGACGAGATGCAGCCCGTCGGCGTACCAGGTGCGGCGAAACAGGCCGAAGATCATGTCATTGGCGTCGATGAAGGTCGGGATGTAGCCGGTGAGAATCACGAAGCCGAGCAGGGCGGCATAGCCCCAGGCGCACAATCTGATGAGGTCCATGATGTCTCCGGCGGCGATCTGTAAGACTTGTCGAATCTCTGCCCAGTCTAGAGTTTTCCAAGCGTCTTGAGCAGGGCATCGTCGAACATGGCGGGATCTTCGATTTGCGGAATGTGACCGAGCCCCGGCAGCAATGTCAGGTCCGTATCTGATGGCAGCAGCGTTCGGAGATCGAGGGCTTGCTCGACAGGGGTAATGCTGTCCTTGTCGCCCCACAGGATCGCGACCGGGACTTCCAGCCTCGCATAGGCATTGCGGTCCGCGCTCGCGGCATGTGTGTCGGAGCCGAGGAAATAATACAGCCAGTCGGCGATATCGCTCGTGCTGTCGCGCTGCATCAGCGGCCTTTGCAGGATCGCGACATATTCCGGCGACGCGCGCTCCTTCTTCGCGATCAGCGATTTGAGCAGCATTTGCGTCGCCACGGGATTGGTGATGGTCAGCGACACCAGGATTTCGCGAATCCATTGCGGCTGGATCACCCAGGGCGCGCTCGACGGCGCAGCCGTCAATCCGAGCGCCGCATCGACCAGCACCAGTGCGCGCGCCCGATCCGGATATCGCATCGCGAGTTCGGTCGCCGCACCAGCGCCGAAGGAGTGACCGACGATGATGGCGGGCGCGGCTTCCAGCGTATCAAGCACGTCGTTGATCCGGGAAGCCTGGTCCTGCCGCGTGTAACTGCCGGGACGGTCCGAGAATCCAAACGGCGGGAGATCGAGGGCGATCACATGAAAGCCTGCCGCGGCCAGCGCGTCGCTGGTATGCCGCCATAGCTCGCTCCACGCCGCCGTACCGTGAAACAGCACCACGGGAATGCCATCCGCCGGACCCTTCTCCTGCACGAACACGCCTCCAGAGCGCGTCGGCACCAGATGGCCGGTCCGCGGCGCCAGTCCGACGCGCGTGCCGGTTTCACGTATCGACGCCGCGAGGCGAAATGAGGTGATCACAAGGACTATGGACAGGACCAGGACCAGCAAGCCGTTGGCCGACCAGCGCAGAATGTTTGCAACCACGAGGCCTCGCAAAATCGATCGATCAAAACGGGGGGCGGAAACGGAACGAGTTTTAGGCCAACGCGGGTTGCTGGCGACTGAAAATACCCGACATGATCAGCGTCCGGTTAATACCGGGAGAAAATACAACCTACTGCCCCGACGGCGTCCGCAGGCCGTGCCAGGCGTCGCGCACCTGGTGGTAGTGCACCTCCGGCAGATAATCCGGCGTGTTGAGGCCGAGGTTCTTGACGTCGAGCCGGCCGATGGCGCTGAGCAGGGTGTAGGAGGCGATCACGCGGTCGCGCTGCGCGCCGATCAGCCGGGCCTTGGCCAAAATCAGGTCCTGCTGCGCGTTCAGGACGTCGACGGTGGTACGCTGGCCGCCGGCTGCCTCCCGCTGTACGCCCTGCAGGGCGACGGTGGCGGCGCGGACTTCGGCTTCGGATGCGGTAACCGCAATCTTGGCGCCTTCGTTGGCGACCCAGGCGCCGACCGCGGCAGTGCGGGCCTGGTTGCGGACCTGATCCAGCACCAGCCGGCTCTGGCTGGCGACCTCCTTGGCCTGCCGGGTCTGTGAGGCCGCCATGCCGCCGTCATAGATCGGCTGGGTGAGCTGGGTGCTCACGGAGGCCTGATCGGTCCCGAAGGTGCCGAGCGTCTGATCCGACTGCTTGCTGCGGCTGGCGCTGCCCTGCAGCGTGATGGTCGGCATCAGGCTGCTTTCGGCGACGCGGATGGTGGTCGTGGCGACGTCGAAGTCGAAGCTGGCCGCCGTCACCGCCGGGTGCTCGCGGAAGGCAAGCCCGGTGGCGTCATCGCGGCTGCGCGGCAGCAGGCGGTCGACGGTTTCGGCGGGGCGGAGCAGGGTGGGCGCGTTGCCGATCACCTGGCTATAGGTCGCCTGGCTGACGGCGAGGTTGACCTCGGCGGCGTTCAGATCGGCGCGGCCCCGGCTCAGGCGCGCCTCGGCCTGCGCGGTATCGGTGGGCGTGACGTCGCCGGCATTGAGACGCTTCTGGGTGATGCCGAGCGTTTCCTGCAGGAACGCCACGTTGGCGCGCTGGGCTTCGACCAGCGACTGGTTGGCGAGCACGTTGGTATAGACGGTGACGGCGTCGAGCAGCACGCCCTGGCCGACATTGCGCAGGGCTTCGCGGCCGGACTGCACCTGCAGTTCCGCGACGCGGACGCTGTTGGCGGTCTTGAAACCGTTGAACAGCGTCTGGGTGACGGTCACCCCGATGGTCCAGGGTTTCAGGGTTGCGGACTGGATGGTGTTGTCAGGCAGGAGGTTGCGCACCGCCTGCAGGCCGGCGGAGAGGCTCGCGACAATCTGCGGCCGGTAACCGGAAAGCGCCTGCGGCACATTCTCGTCGGTGGCACGCTGGCGCGCCCGCTCGGCGTTGAGCTGGGGATTGGTCTGGTAGGCCTTGGTCAGCGCCTCGGGGAGGTTTTCGCCATGCGCGGCCGGCGCCGCAAACGCAAAGCAAGCCGCCGCAAGGCAAATGCCCGATCGAAGCAACCGCCTTTCAACGTGGCCAACCCTAGCGGCACGCCCAGTCATTTGATCCCGTAGCCAACACAAGAACGTGATAACCCTGCTTCGAGCCATCCCGCTCTATCTGCTTGTTTGGGCATGATCTTCAGGGAATGCCGGTCACCCGTCATTCCGGATCATGCATTGCTTGTCCGCCCCCGCCGACAGCCTCGGCGCATCTACCTGTTTAGGGGGCGTCGCCGCCACAGGCAAACTGCCGCGCGACATCAGTACATTAATTCACTGCATTCGGTGCTTGGCTGTTGCCGGTTCGTCACAGACGAAGTCCGGCGGCAAATGCACTATAGCTTCGGTGGCTGGCGTCCGATTCAGGGCGGTTGGCTCTTCAGCTCTGCCCGGGTCCGCAACTTGATGCCGAAGCAGTTTTCCGACCCCGAAGCGATCGCGGAGGATATTATCCGCGATGTCGGAACCAACCTCGTGGTCGGCTTGCCGCTCGGGCTCGGCAAGGCCAACCATGTCGTCAACGCGCTGTACGCACGCGCCGCCGCCGATCGTTCGATCAAGCTCACCTTGTTTTCGGCGCTGACGCTGGAAAAACCGAGGCCCTCGGGCCTGCTCGAGCGGCGCTTTATCGGTCCGGTGATCGATCGCCTGTTTGGCGGCTATCCCGACCTGACCTATGCGAATGCGTTGCATGCCGGCGAACTGCCGCCCAACATCCAGGTGATCGAGTTCTTCTTCCTGGCCGGCAAATGGCTGCACGTGCCGTTCGCGCAGCAGCATTACATCTCCGCAAACTATACCCATGCGGCGTCCTATCTGCTGACGCGCGGGCTCAATGTCGTCACCCAATTGGTCGCGAAACGCGTGGTCGATGGCGTGACGCGCTACAGCCTCAGTTGCAACACCGACACCACGCTTGATCTGCTCCGCGCCCGCGCCGAGGGGCGCACTTCATTCAAAGTTTTCGCGCAGGTCAATTCAGAACTGCCGTTCATGCCCGGCGCCGGCGATCTGCCGGCGGATGAATTCTCTGCGGTGCTCGACAGCCCCGAGACGGATTTCCCGCTGTTCGCGCCGCCGGCCGAGCCGGTTAGCGACACCAAATATGCCATCGGCCTTCATGCCGCCGGCCTCGTGCGCGACGGCGGTTCGCTGCAGATCGGGATCGGGCAGATCGGCGATGCGCTGGCGCGGGCGCTGATCCTTCGTCACCGCAATAATGCGCAGTTTCACCACATTATGAAGCGGCTAATGCCCGGATCAGAACCGCTCGCAGTGCCGGAAACCGGGTCGTTCGAAAAGGGTCTCTACGGTATCAGCGAAATGCTGACCGAGGCGTTTCTGTACCTGATCGACGCCGGCATTCTCAAGCGCGAGGTTGATGGCGTCGTGCTGCACGGCGCGTTCTTTCTTGGGCCGAAATCATTCTATCGTGCGCTGCGCGAGATGACGGCCGAACAAATCGCCCGGATCCAGATGATGCCGGTATCCTTCACCAACGAACTCTATGGCGATGAGGAGACCAAGCGACGCGCCCGGGTCGATGCTCGCTTCGTCAACAATGCGATGATGGCAACCTTGATGGGGGCGGTAATTTCCGACGGCCTTGAGAACGGCCAGGTCGTGAGCGGCGTCGGAGGACAGTATAATTTTGTGGCGCAAGCATTCGCGCTGCAGGGCGCGCGCTCGATTCTCACGATCGAGGCGACGCGGCATGGCCGTCTCAAGACGCATTCGAACATCCGTTGGAGTTACGGTCATGAGACCATTCCGCGGCACTTGCGCGATGTCATCGTTACCGAATATGGCGTCGCCGATATCAGGGGCAAATCCGACGCCGACGTGATCGCGGCAATGCTGCAGATCGCGGATTCCCGTATTCAGCCCGAACTTGTGCTGCAGGCTAAAGATGCCGGCAAGCTGCCGAAGAATTTTGAAATTCCGCTCGCCCATCGCGAGAATTTTCCGGAACGGATTGCGCAGGCCCTGAGGCCCGCGCGCGATGCGGGGCTATTGCCGTCATTCCCTTTCGGCAGCGACTTTACCGAGGTCGAGCAACGGCTGATCCCGGCGCTGCAGTTGCTGCGGGAAGCGCAGCGGACGCCGCTGCTGTTGCCCGGGCTGCTGTGGCAGGGGATGACACAGCCGCCGGATGCTTCGAAGCGGGAATGCCTGGCACGGCTGGGCCTCGATCGCCCGACAACGTTTGCCGAACGCGCCTATCGCGCGCTGGTCAACGCGGCGCTGGCGCGGAGCCGGGCGGGGTAGCGCCGATTGTCGTCATTGCCTGCGACAAACGCGAAGCGTTTGCGCACGGGAGCGTAGCGACGAAGCAATCCACACTTTCTTCGTGGCTCTGGATTGCTTCGCTTCGCTCGCAATGACGGTATTACCTGTTCTTGTTCACCGGCTTGCGCTTCTCGATAAACGCCGCCATGCCCTCGGAGCGGTCTTCCAGCGCAAAGGTCGAGTGGAACAGGTTGCGCTCGACATTCATGCCTTCTGACAACGGCGTCTCGAACGCGCGGTTGATAGCCTCCTTGGCCATGGCCGCAGCGGGATGCGACATCGAGGCGATCTTTTCGGCGGCCGCGAGCGCTTCTTCCATCAACTTGTCCGCCGGCACGACGCGGCTGACGAGGCCGGAGCGCTCGGCTTCCGCCGCATCCATCATGCGTCCGGTGAGGCACAGATCCATCGCCTTGGACTTGCCGATCGCGCGCGTCAGCCGCTGGGTGCCGCCGATGCCCGGGATGGTGCCGAGCGTGATTTCCGGCTGGCCGAATTTTGCGGTGTCGGAGGCGATGATGATGTCGCACATCATGGCGAGCTCGCAGCCGCCGCCGAGCGCATAGCCGCTGACGGCCGCGATGGTGGGTTTGCGGCAAGTGGCGACGCGGCCGCCGCCGATCGCGGCGAAATCGCTGGAGAACATGTCGATGAAGCTTTTCGGCTGCATCTCCTTGATGTCGGCGCCGGCGGCGAACGCCTTTTCGCTGCCGGTGAGCAGGATGCAGCCGATCTTGTCGTCGGCCTCGAGGTCGTCGACGGCCGCCGCGATTTCGCGAAACACGCCGAACGACAACGCGTTGAGCATTTTTGGCCGGTTCAGCGTGATGATGCCGACCGCGCCCTTGCTCTCGACAATGATGTATTCGAACGTCGCCATGATCCACCCCGGGTAGCCGATTTGCGGGCAATGTGCCCGCTGCCGGGGTGGGCTTCAAGTGGGGCAGGGCGGGAGGCGGCCTGTGGACGCGCCTTGTAGCGTCCCGCTACGCCATGAACATGCGCGCGGCCGACGCCATCGTCAGCAGGGCGCCGAAGGCGATGAAGATCTTTCCGATCAGCGAGGTCTTGTCTAGGGTGGAACTGTCGTTGTTCGCCGCCTGACCGGGGCTCTCCGCTGCCGGTTTGGCCGAGGCCAACGCGACCGTCTGCGTGGAGGGGGCCTCCTGCAGCTGCAGCGTCCGGTCGGCCTCGTTGAGCTGGTCAGGGGCAACCGCGGCGGTATCGGCCGGCGCTTCCGCGTCAGCCGGCTTGTCCACCGCCGCCTGCAGGACCGTGTTGGCCTTCTCCGACATTGCCGCCGACATCCCCCTGGCGCTATCGGGGGCCGCATCGGCTGCCGTCATTTGCGCGTTGGCGTTGGCGAGCCATTCCGGCATCGCGGGCGTGGTGGCGCCGCTCGCGTCAGCGACCCGCTTTTCGTCGGCTTTCTTGCTCTCGTCGGATTTCGATGCCGCGCGCGTGTATTTGCGATGGGCGTAGCGCTTCTTCAGGTAACGTGAACCCTGCCTGACGGACTTGCCGGACGTCGCACTCTCCGATTTGGAAACGGCGGCGCTGTCCACATCGGTACCGGCGGCCATCGCCGGCGGTGGTCCTGCGAAACTTACCAAAAGTCCTGCTGCGAAAATCATGGCCGATCGCGCGCTGGCTTTGATCGTCATGTAGTATCTCCCCATTGGCCGCCGCCCATTCGCGAAAAAAGACCCCGCCCGGTGTCCACAGCACGGCGGAAAAAGGGAATCTTCGGGCAACACCGGGCAAAAGCTGGGCAATGGTGTTGCAGCGGACGTGTGCAGGCGGGCATTTTTGCCGGCGCGGACTTCTCCAGCGGAACTGCACCGGGTGCGGGCCTGTGCAATCAATGTTATGAGCCTGCCGTCAGCGCAGCTGGCCGTCCCGATTCCCGACCGGGGGCGGCAGGCCGGTTGCGATGGCGTCTTCTGCGTCCGGACTTCCGATCACGACTTCGTGATCATATCGTCCTGACGTAACAAATTGAAAGATCGGCCGAATTGCAGGGTAGGAGCGCTCTTGCGCGAACGGGATGATGAATGGACCGGCCTGATGCGGTTGGCCATCGCAGGCGACAGTGCGGCGTATCATCGCCTGCTCAGGGCCGTCACGCCGGTGCTCCGGGCCGCGGCGCGCCGCGGTCTGGCGCGTGCGGGGCAACCGGTCGATCAATCCGAGGACATCGTGCAGGACATTTTACTGGCGGTCCATCTGAAGCGGCACACCTGGGACGTCACCGCCCCATTTGCCCCATGGCTGTTTGCGATCGCCCGCAACAAGCTGATCGATGCGTTGCGCCGCCGCGGCCGGCGCATTTTCGTCGACATCGACGATTTCGCCGAGACACTGCCAGGCGAAGCGCCGGCCGCGACCGCCTCGGCGAGCGAGGTTGCCGCCCAGCTTCAGACGCTGCCGGCGCGGCAGCGCGACGTGTTGCAGTCGATCGCGGTCGACAGCGCCTCGATCAAGGATACCGCCGCGAAATTTTCGATGACGGAGGGCGCGGTGCGGGTGGCGCTGCACCGCGGGCTGGCCAGCCTGACGGCGAAGCTACGGGAACAGTGAGAATGGATACCGATCAGCTCATTCGAACGCTAGCGGCCGACAATACGCACCGGGCGCGCCCCGTCGGCTTTGCGCTGATGCTGGCGCTTTTGGCCGCGGCGCCGGTCTCGCTTTTGATGTTCTTTACCGAACTCGGCATCAGGCCCGACGTGATGGTTGCGATGCGCAACCCGTTCTTCGACCTTAAGTTCGCGGTGACGCTTGCGCTGGCGATCTCGGCGATTGCCGTCAGCCTGCATTTGTCGCGGCCGGAAGCCTCGCTGCGCGGCTTTGGCTGGCTGCTGCTGGCCCCGGTCGGGATCCTGGCCGCAGGTATCGGTGGCGAGATGATGGTGCAGCAACGGCTGCCGATGATGACGCGGCTGGTCGGCAAGAATTCCTGGGTTTGCATGACGGCGATCCCGGCGCTGTCGCTGCCGATTTTGGCCGGTGCGCTGATCGGCCTGCGTCACGGCGCGCCGGCGCGGCCGGCGGTCGCCGGCGCCATCGCGGGGCTGTTGTCGGCGGGGTTGGCGGCGACGCTCTACGCCTCGCATTGCACGGACGATTCACCGCTCTTCGTGGCGGCCTGGTACACGATCGCGACCGCGCTGGTGACGGCGATCGGCGCGCTCATCGGAGCGAAGCTGCTCAGGTACTAGGCACGAGCGTGGCGGGCGTATTCTGCTGCATGCGGTGGAAGCGCAGCACCTGCTGCGCCGTCGACGGCCGCAGCCGCTCATAGGTGTCCTGGCAGGCGGCAAGATCGGTCAGCTCCGTGCCGGACAGTTCGTCACGCATCCTGATGATTGTCCTGACCGTCACCCACGACAGCCCTGCGACCTTCGCCAAAATCATCACGCCTTCGGCCCGGGTTTCGATCATCATGTTCTCGGCGATCGCCACCGGCACGTTGGCGAGCGCCGCGATCGAGGCGTTGGCCTCGTCGAATTTTCCGGCCGCGGCAAACGACGCCACCTCGGATTCGTCGAGCCGGCCGTCCTCGTACAGCGACTTGACCAGCGCGTGCGCAATCGCAGTGTCCTTGGTAATCGTCGAGATCGCCGAGCGCGCGCGCCGCGTTGCCTCCTTGACCACGGTCGGCACCTCAGCCGCCTGCTGCGGGTTGGCGGCCTCCAGCCGCTGCCGTACCGTGTCGGAGGCCTTGGCAAGCAGTTTCAGATAGAGATGCCGCGGCACGGACGGACGCAGGCCGATGCAGGCCGTGAGATTGTCGTCGCCTTCGGCGCGGCTGACGAGGCGGGTAAAGCCGCGCTCGGTAAACTCCGCGCCCGGATTGTTCACGGTCGACTGGATCACCTCATCATTGCCACGCTGGACCAGCACGTCGGTGACCGCGCCGCTCAGGGTCCTGCGGGTCGAAATCGCCATCAAATGCGCCTGGCTCTTGCTACGCGCGTTCTCGATCAGGGTCTTGTCGTCGAGCCGCATCGATTGCGACAGTACGGGACCTGCCACCTCGATGACATCATCGAAAGCAAGCGCGCGGATGGTGAGCGGCGGGGCGGTGTCGATCGGGGCAAGACGGTTGGCCAGCAGCATCTTGGCCGAGGTTTCGATGTGGTCGATCAGGCACTGGAAGACATCGTCGAACAGCCTGACCTGTTCGTCCGAATAGTCCACCGCGCCGTTGATGAAGAGATCGGTTACGCGGCGCAGGGTCTCTACCCGGCGCGCGACGGTGCCATGCGCAAGGGTGGACTGCAGTTCATCGAGCAGACTTCCGGGAGAGGGAGATCCGGGAGAGGAAGACTTGGCGGCTTTCGAAATCATGACTCTGTCCTGGAGCAAAAACCGGCGGCGGCTTCTCCGCCGCCGGAGCTGAAATATGTCGGATCAGGCGCTGGTAATGCGGTTGCGTCCCTGCGCCTTGGCTGCGTAAAGCGCGCTGTCGGCACGCGCGAGAAATGTATCTGACGTCTCGTTCGGATTCAGCGCTGCAACGCCTGCCGACATCGTCACCCTCATGCCCGGCGCGAACGCGCTCCAGTCGAGATCGGCAATAATGGCGCGCAACCGGTCGAGCGCCCGCATGGCCTCGCCGGCGTCCATATCGGGCAGCACCAGCAGGAATTCCTCGCCGCCATAGCGGCCGAATCGGTCGACGCTGCGGACGTTGGCGAACATGGTGATCGAGAATGTCCGCAGCACCTCGTCGCCGGTCGGATGGCCGTAGGCGTCGTTGATGCGCTTGAACCAGTCGAGGTCGATCAGCGCGATGGAGCAGGACGATCCGCAGCGGGTCGCGCGGGCGATCTCCTCCTCCAGCATTCGCATGATGCAGCGCCGGTTGGACGCTCCCGTCAGCTCGTCGAGTTCGGCCAGCTCCTCGATCCGCTTGTAGGCTGCCTTGAGTTCGGAGCTGCGGTCGTAGAGCATCTTGCGCATGGTGCTGCCGTACAGCCCCACGAAGGCACATTGACCGATCGTGAGGACGTAGGAGAGCATCGCGGCGACACGTTCGGTCGGGGTTGCAACCGGCAGGCCGATCGGCGTGCTGGTGAGCAGAAAGATCGGGGCGAGGCCGATCATCGTGAGCGTCCACGTGATGATGGCCTGCCGCGACGTCATCCGCAGCGCGCCGAATCCGAAAATCAGGAATACGACGCTGAGGAAGGCAAATCCGATTTCGGGCGCCGCCAGCAGGAAACAGAGCTGGAGCGCGACGTGGCCGCCGACCTGGAAGATGGTCAGATAGTGGTCTTCGAACTGGTCGTTCAAGTGGGCTTCCGACAACACGACAAAGACCGAGACCAGTCCGATGCCGGAAAGGAAATAGGCCGACGGAATGATCATCGGGACGGTGCCGGCGTAGCAATAGACCAGCAGCACCGAGGTGATCAGCGCGTAGCTGACGCCTTGCACGGCCAGCATTTGGCGGCGCTGGCCGGCCCGGCGCTTCAATACTTCCAGCGGCAGTCGGACCGGCGCGGTCGTCCTGTGGGAGCCTTGCCCCTGAAGCAATGATGCCGCGCTGCTCATGTCCCGTCGCTATTGGAGTATGCTGGACGAAACTTTAGGGAATAAAGCCTTTAGGTTTGGTATCTTTTGAAGTCGAATCGGGTCCGTTAAAACCCTGCCATTGCACTGTTTCGCAACGGAAATCTGCCGGATTCCGATAGTGCGGAACCGCTTGCGCGGGAACCCGGGCGCGAAGCAGGTGCTGCCCTGCCGGCGAAGCCTTGCTAAGGTCCCGGGGTGGCGCGTCTTTAAGAAAGTGTTTCCGTATTATGGTACCAATTCTGGGGTTCAGCTCGTCCTTGCCGGGAAAATGGCCTGGTTATGTCCGTCTGTGGGGTAGGTCACACATGCAATCCGGACATTGCCGTAATGTGAAGAATCTCACCATTCACATCGAACCGCCGGCCTCTCCCGTCAGACCAACTTTGCGAGACGGCCATTGAACGCGGCACAGGCGGCTTCAGACGAAATTCTGATCGCTCGGATCGCTCAAGGCGACCGGCTCGCCATGCAGGTGCTTTACGGAAGGCACCATGTCAGGGTGTTCCGTTTCGGGCTTCGGCTCGTAAGGGACGAGCAGATCGCGGAAGATCTCATCAGCGAGGTTTTCCTCGATGTGTGGCGCCAGGCCGGCAAGTTCGAAGGCCGATCCGCCGTTACCACCTGGCTCCTGGCGATTACGCGCTTCAAGGCCCTTTCGGCACTTCGGCGCCGCAAGGACGTTGGACTGGATGACGAGACCGCGAACGCGATCGAGGATACGTCCGACGATCCGGAAGTGGTGGTGCAGAAGAAGGATACGGGTGAAGCGTTGCGCAAGTGCCTGACGGCGCTTTCGCCAGAGCATCGGGAGATCGTCGATCTCGTCTACTACCACGAGAAGTCCGTGGAAGAGGTGGCCGAAATCGTCGGTATTCCGGAGAACACCGTCAAGACGCGCCTGTTTTATGCGCGCAAGAAATTGGCCGAGTTGCTGAAGGCAGCCGGTATAGAGCGAGGTTGGCCATGATGGCGGCGAGCAAAAAAATGCTGGATCACGAGCCCAGCGAAATCGAGATGCTGTTGCCGTTTCACGCGGCCGGCACCTTGAGCACGCGCGATGCACGCCGCGTTGAGGACGCGCTCGCCAGCGATCCCGAGCTGGCCCGGCAATACGCCGTCATCCGCGAAGAATATGCCGAGACGATCAGCCTTAACGAGAGCCTGGGTGCGCCGTCCGCGCGCGCCATGGCGAAGCTGTTTGCCGCGATCGACGGAGAGCCCGTGCGCAAGCCATCGCTTTCGGTCAGCCTGTCCGCCCGGATATCGGAATTTTTCGCAAGGCTTTCGCCGCGCACGCTGGCTTGGTCGGCGAGCCTCGGTGCCGTGGCGCTGCTGTTGCAGGCCGGCGTGATCGGCGCCGTGCTGATGAAGAACCAGACCGCTTCGTTCCAGACTGCCTCGCTCAGCATGAACGAGCCGTCGGCAGCGCCCATCACGCGCGATCTCGCAAGCAGCGGCGCGCCGACGCGCGCGCTGGTGCGGTTTGCGCCGGAGGCCCGTATCGCCGACATCACCACGTTGCTCGATAATTACCAGGCCTCGATCGTCGACGGCGCCAAGGGCGGCATGTTCCGGCTGCAGTTCGGCAACAAGGCCATGAGCAAGGACGAAGCCGCTGGCCTGATTGCCAGGCTGCAGCGCGAGAAGATCGTCAGCCTTGCGGTGGCAACGCCTTAAGAGGCTGCCGGCGCGCCCCGGGAAGGCCGAGGTTCCATGGTTCACGATGGCCCGAATTGGCTGATGAAGACGCGCCGCGCGGCATTGATCGTGTCGGCGGCGTTTCTGCCATTGATGGCTTTCGCAGCCTCGGCGGTTCATGCGCAAAGCATCATGCGCACCCCCAATCTCAATGTCGGATCGCGGGTGCCTACCATCAACCCGACGGTAACGCCGCGGATCAACCCGACCATCGCGGCCCGGCCAGTCGTGCGCGCCGATACCGTCGCACGGACGCCGCCGTCCCGGATCGGCACCATGAGTTCGACCCTGCGAGTCCGCCCGGGGGGCGTGCAATCGACGCTGCCCTACGCGCGGTTTTCGCCCAACCTCTATCCGGCCTGCCAGAATGCGTTTCGCGGTCCCGACGGCGAGTGCTTCGATCGTCCGGTCATGTCGGCCGGCGGCGGCAACGGCACCTCGGCCAAGAAGGGCAATGGCGGATCGCGCAATAACAACGCGCAGGCCGCGATCAATCTGCGCGCAGTCCAGAACGAACTCGTCGCCGAAATCGACGGCGCGTTATCCACCGCCGAAGCCGATGAACTGGCGCGGCGTCATGGCCTGGAGCGCATCGCCTCGCAGAGTTTCCCGCTGCTTGGCGGCACCATCGGCCTGTTCCGCATCGTCGACCGGCGGCCGGCGGACACGGTGCGCCGCGAACTCGCGGCCGACGGCAACGTGCGTTCGGTGCAGTTCAATTTCCGTCACTTCCTGCAGGATGCGAAGAAGCCTGCGATCGAGGGTGACGCCGCGCAGTACGCCGTCGCCCAGCTTCGGCTGCCGCAGGCACACACGCTCGCCCGCGGCATGAACGTCACCATCGCGGTGATCGATTCAGGTGTCGACGTCAAACATCCCGAACTCGCCAATTCGGTCGCCGACAGTTTCGACGCGCTCGGCAGCAGCGAAGGTCCGCATGTCCACGGCACCGGCATTGCCGGCGCCATCGTCGCGCACGCCAAGCTGATGGGTAGCGCGCCGGAGGCGAGGTTGCTTGCGATCCGCGCATTCGGCGCGGGATCGAAGGGCGCGGAGAGCACGTCCTATGTAATCCTGAGGGGATTGGACTACGCGGCCGAGCATGGCGCGCAGATCATCAACATGAGCTTTGCCGGCCCGAAGGATCCGCTGATCGAGCGCGGGATCGCCGCGACGGCAGCCCGTGGCATCCTGATGGTGGCTGCGGCCGGCAATGCCGGGGCGAAATCGCCGCCGCTCTATCCAGCCGCCAATCCGAACGTCATTGCGGTGAGCGGAACCGACGCGCAGGAAAAGCTGTTTGCGGCGTCGAACCGGGGCAACCACATCGCGATATCCGCTCCGGGCGCGGATATCTTCCTGCCGGCGCCGGATGAAAAATATCAGATCACGTCGGGCACGTCGTTCTCTGCCGCCTATGTTAGCGGCGTTGCGGCGCTGATGCTGGAGCGCAATCCTGCATTGAAACCTGGCGATGTTCGCGCGATCCTGACGAAGACCGCCCGCGATCTCGGCAGCCCCGGCCGCGACGATCAGTTCGGAGCAGGCGAGGCCGACGCCTTTGCCGCGGTCACCGCGGCGACCGCCGCGTCGGCAGTTCCGCTTGCCTCGGTTTCAGGCAAGCCTGCGGGAGAAAAAACGCCGGCGCTCGACCCGTCCGCCGATAACGCTTCCGTGAGCCGGGCACTGAATGACGCCCCGCCGTCGATGGCGTCGGACAAATCGGCCGCAAACGCCGCGAAATAGCCTGCTGCGCAGCGATTTTTGCGACAATCACCCCGAAGACAGGGTTAAAAAAATCGCCCGGCGTTTTGAACGTTCGGCGAGGGTGCTGCGACTTATCTATGTGGGAGCGGTAATCCCTCCCCATTGGCTGTATTCGGCGCGAGCGCCCATCCACCCCAAGCGCCCATATGGCTTGACCCGTCCGGTTGTCCCCCCGGACGGGTCTTTCATTTCCGGCACAGTTTTTTGGAAGAATGCGTCGCGTGCGGCGCCGCGCGGGCTTACCGGCCGCAGACTTTCCGTTCGTCCGCGTGGCGCGCGATATTTCCGCGTGTCTTCCCAGACGAAATGATCGAGGCGCGCTTCGCAACACGGCCATGCTGCGGTGCGGCTTGACGGCGAATGGAGCTGACAACTCCGTATTTGTGCGGGCTTCTTCGATCGCTGCGCGCTCGGTAGCTTCAAGCACTGGACAATGAGAAAGTTTTCCACAGAATATCCGTGTCACATCCAACTGATTCGTCTCGGTAGCGTCTGCGTCCGTCTCTCTCTTACGGGCTGACTTATGGCACTTCCTGCAGACGTGGCTCGCGGCCGCAACATCGTTGCGCGCTGGTGCAACCTTGCCGAGCAACGGCTGGAACACCTCACCGAACTGTTCGAGAGCGGGCGCTGGCGCCGCTATCACACCGAACGCGAATTTCTCGAAAACATCCAGGAAGCCAAGGCCGCCGTCGAAACCTGGCGTGACCTGTTGAATCGCGAAGCTTCGCTTGAAAGCACAGCGATCGACATGTCCTGGGTCGGCCGCCGGCGAACGACGGCGCTGCCGCGCGATGTGGGGTACCGTCAGCCGGTTGTGCACCTGAAGCCGCAACCGGCGCCGATTGCAGTGACACCGCCACCGATTGTCGCTGCGCCACTGCGCGATATTCCCGCTGATATTCTGGTCGCGCTCGAAAGCCGGCTTGCCGTCGCGGACGAAGCGCCGTCCGTGCCCGACGCGCCGGCGCTGGACGAAATGGCGTTGCCGCCGCTCGATCTCGACACGATGAAGGAACGCTATCCGCTGCTGCGCAACACGCTGTAGCCGGGCGGGGAGGGACGCGAACTAGCGCCGCACCGCATTGCCCCCGACCACCACCTGCGCGTAACGCTGGGCGCCTTCGACCGACAGGTCGGTCGTGATGGTACGAGCGTGGTCGAGCCCGACCACGGCGCCGCGCGGGGTTTCCGAGATCATGTTGTTGTTGACCAGCGCCGTCCCGGCGCCGGGCAGCACCGATACGCCGACGCCGACGAAGGCGTTGCGGATCACGTTGCCCGTGATGGCGACATCGCGGAGATATTTGCCCCAGCCGGCGATGATGCCGAAGGAGGGGGCGTTCTCGACCACGTTGCCGGTCACGGATGAATCCGCTTCGACATAGATGCCGATCCCGGCGTCGTCGTCGGGTGCGGTGCCGATCGGCCGCTTCGGCAGCAGATTGCGGATGATGTTGCCCTGCACGACGGCGATGCGTCCGCCTTCGTTGAAATTGCAGACGGAGACGCCGACGGCGGCGCCATCGACGGTGTTGTTGGCGATCACGGCGCCTTCGAATGCGAATTCGGAATAGAGCGCAACCTCGCGGACATTGCTGACGCTGTTGCCAGTGATGTGAATATTCGAGGCCGAATTGCCGCGCACCGCGGAGTAGTCGCAATTCTTGATACGGTTGCCACGCACGATGACGTTGCCGGCGCGGAAGGCATTGATGGCGTTGCCATATTGCCCGGAGCCGCCGGGGCCGGCCTTGATGTCCTCGATGCGGTTGTCGAGAACGAGCGTGCCGTCGTCGCCGATCGCCGTGCGCAGGATCTCGATGCCGTTGTCGTTGGTATCGGTGATGGTGTTGCGGGCGACGATCAGGCCCAGCGCATCGAACGACACCACCGCGGTAGTCGCGATCTTGGTGAAGATGTTGCCGGAGATGTCGCCCGAGACCTGCTCCAGCCAGATGCCGTTGCCGCCACTGCCCGATATTTCGCAGTCGACGATGCGGACGTCGCGCCCGCCGAGGCAATGCATGAGCCCGCGGCGCGTCGGCAACGGAATGCTGCCGCCGTCGAAGGTGATACCGGTCAGGCCGACATTGTTGGCGCCTTCGCTCTGCAGCATCGAGGCGCCGCCGCTGAATATGAGTTTGGTCGCGCCGCGCACGCCGACCAGTTGCGTGCCGTTCGAAAGGCGCAGCATGCCGGTGCGGTAGGTGCCTGGCGGCAGCGCCAGCGGTACCTGCGCGCGCGCAGCTTCGTCGATGGCGCGCTGCAGTTTCGCGGTTTGATCATCGGGGCTGCCGGGACGCACGCCATACTGCGTGGCGTCGCGCCCGAACGTGGAGGTGAGGGGCGCCGCGCGCGCCGGCTCCGGTGACATCGCAAGTGCGCCTGCCACGCCGGCGGCGGATCCTCCAATGAGATGGCGGCGGTTCATGTCCATGCTGAATGGCCCTCGCGCGATGCAGGTCGCGGCATTTCCGCCTTCATAGGTATCGCGAAATTGCGGCCGGGCATGGTGAAGACCGGGAAGAAAGGCGGCGATTGTTCGGGGTAGGGTTAATGTTGGGTACGATACTCAACCGATGTCGTCCCGGCCAAGCGAAGCGCGAGCCGGGACCCATACGCCGCGGCCCTTGGAAGGGGCACAATGACAGACGGCTTTTCTCACAATTGGCAACGGTGGCTATGGGTCCCTGCTTTCGCAGGGACGACAAAGAGTCTGGTCCGCCCTTCGCGCCAGCCTCACCATCTCCATCAGCATCGCTTCGCCGGCATCGACCAGCTCTTCCAGCGTAATGCGCGAAAAACCCTTGCGCCTGAGTGCACCTCCGCGCGCCAGCGGCGGGATGTGAACGAAGGCGGCGAGGCGCGGGCCGTTGTCGGCATTCACCGCCTCGATCGCGCGCCAGCTCAAATAGTTGCAGAGATAGCTGCCGGCATCGCGCGAGGCGCGGGCGTCGAGACCGGTGTCCTGGGCGGCACGCAGCAGTTTCGCGGTGTGCGGGCCGAATCTTTGCGCGTCAGCGCCGTCCGCGATCGATCCTTTTCGGGCGCGGGTTTGCGCGGCATCGGGCCATAGCATGGTGACGGCATTGCGAGCGCGGGTTTCGACCCGGACGTATCCGGTGCGGCCGGCGAGGCCGAACATCAGGAGCGCATGCGGCTTGTGCTGTGTCAGTGCGATCGGCAATTCGCGGTCGACCGCCCTGTAGGTCACCGGAAAGATATGACTGGACAGTTCGACGTTGGCGAAGGCGGGACGCCGCAGCCGCGTCAGCCGCGCCACCAGCGGCTGCGTTGGATTGTAGGGCGCACCCGGAAACGGGCCGAAGCCGGTGACGAGAATGCGAAGTTTTTCGTTCACCGCAGCCACTCCGCGATCTGTTCGGCGGCGACCGCCGGCGTGATGCGGCCGTCGGCGACCTCGGCCTCGGTCTTCTTCACCTTGGCGCGGATCGCGGGGTCGGCGCGCAGGCGGGCCATCATCCGTTGCTCCAGCATCGACCACATCCATTTCACCTGCTGCTCCCGCCGTCGCGCGGCGAACTCGCCCGAGGCGTTCATGGCGGTGCGGTGATCCAGAATCTTCTGCCACAGCGCGTCCATGCCGGTGCCGGTCAGCGCCGAATAGGTCAGCACCGGTGGATGCCAATGCTTCGAGCGGGGGCTCAGGATATGCAGCGCGCCGCGGTATTCGGCCGCCGCCAGATTGGCGCGCTTGATGTTATCGCCGTCGGCCTTGTTGATCGCGATCATGTCGGCGAGTTCGACCAGGCCTTTCTTGATGCCCTGCAATTCGTCGCCGGCGCCGGGCAGCATCAGGGCCAGGAAGAAATCGGTCATGTCGCAGACCGCGGTCTCGGACTGGCCGATGCCGACGGTTTCCACCAGCACCACGTCGAAGCCGGCGGCCTCGCACAGCAGCATCGCCTCGCGGGTTTTGGCGGCGACCCCGCCGAGCGTGCCTGACGACGGCGAGGGCCGGATGAAGGCGCTTTCGGAATTCGCCAGCCGCGCCATCCGCGTCTTGTCACCGAGGATCGAGCCGCCGGTGCGGGCCGAGGAGGGGTCCACCGCGAGCACGGCGACCTTGTGGCCGCGCTCGATCAGGAACATGCCGAGCGCGTCGATGGTGGTGGATTTGCCGACGCCGGGCGAACCGGTAATGCCGACGCGGACCGCCTTGCCGGTGTCGGGCAACAAGGCCTGCACCAGATCGCGCGCCGCCGCCTGATGGTCGCCGCGCCGGCTTTCGATCAGCGTAATCGCCCGCGCCAGCGCCGCGCGGTGGCCGGAGCGGAGTTCTTTGGCGAGTTTCCCGATATCGGGGGAGGCATTCTTCGGCAGGATCATGCCTTGGTTTACAACGGTCGAGCCGTGCAGGCGAGGGGCCCTGCACAGTCCGTCAGCGCACCGACGCGGCGGCGGGCGCCCCGCCTTTGAGGCGCCGCCACACCCAGACCAGCACCGGCCAGATCAGCGCGCCGATCGCCATGGCGGCGAGGATCGCGGCGATCGGCCGCTCGAAGAACGGCAGAATGCTGCCGTCGGATTTGATCAGCGAGGTGACGAAGGCCTGTTCCACCATGGTGCCCATGACGATACCGAGCACCATCGCGGCGACCGGATAGCCGTTCTCCTCCATGACATAGCCGATGATCCCGAAGGTCGCGACCGTCACGACGCCGAACATGTTGTTGCCGATGGCAAACGAGCCGACCGCGCAGCACAGCATGATGACGGGCATGACGCTGGAACGCGGCGCGCGCAGCACATAGCTCGCCAGACGGATCATGACGATGCCGAACGGGATCATGATGATGTTGGCGATGATGAACATCAGGTAGATCGCATACATGCTCGACGCTTTTTCGGTGAACAGCGTCGGGCCGGGGTTGAGGCCCTTCATGTAGAGCACGCCGATCGCAATCGCCGCGATGGTGTCGCCGGGAATGCCGAACAGCAGCGACGGCACCCAGCCCGACGCGATGCTGGCGTTGTTGCTGGCGCCGGCTTCGACCAGGCCCTCGACATGGCCGGTTCCGAACTTCTCCGGCTCCTTCGAGAAGCGTTTCGACATCGCATAGCTGACCCAGGCGGCCATGTCGGCGCCGGCGCCCGGCAGCACGCCGATGATGATGCCGATGATGTTTCCGCGCGTCATCTGCCAGTGATATTTCTTGGTGAGCCGCCACTGGCCCGCCATGATGCTCCCGAACTTGCGGCGCGGGATCGGCGGCGGTTCCGGCGTCAGCATCGCGCGCATCACCTGCGCCACGGCAAAGACGCCGACCAGCGCCGGGATCGGCTCGATGCCGCCGAACAGATCTGTCATCCCAAATGTGAAGCGCGGTACGCCGCCGGGGTTCTCGATGCCGATGCAGGAGACGAGCAGGCCGATGAACATGCCGGCGATCGCCTTCACCGGCGAAGAGCGCGCGACCAGCGTGGCGCACATCAGGCCGAGGAACGCCAGCCAGAAATATTCGAAGGTCGAGAACGACAGCGCGATTTCGGCGAGCGGCGGCGCCAGGATCATCAGCGAGAGCGTGCCCGCGATGCCGCCCACGGCGGAGAACCAGACGCCGGCCCCGAGGGCGAGTTCAGCCTCGCCCTTGCGGGTCATGGCGTAGGCTTCGTCGGCATAGGCCGCGGAGGCGGGGGTGCCAGGGATGCGCAGCAGCGCGCCTGGAATGTCGCCGGAGAAGATCGCCATCGAGGAGGCCGCCACGATGGTGGCGATGGCGGCGATCGGCGACAGATAGAAGGTGACGGGGACCAGCAGCGCAGTTGCCATTGTGGCCGACAGACCCGGCAGCGAACCGATGACGAGGCCATAGATCGAGGCCGCGAACATCGCGATGATGACTTCCCAGGTGGAAATGAGCGCGAAGGCATCAATCAGGGTTTTCAGCATCAATCACCAGGGCATCGGCAGCAGCCCGGCCGGCAAGGGCACGCGCAGCAACTTTGAGAAAATCAGATGAATGCCGATCGGCGCCAATACGGCGAGCGGCAGCGACAGCTTCCACCTTGCGCCGAGTGCGGTCGATGTGACGAACACGATCAGCGCTGCCGTGATGATGAAGCCAAGCCGGTCGGCGACCACCACATAGAACAGAAGCAGGGCCGGCGGGAGCAGGGCGCGCAGGCCGTAAAACTTTCCGGTCGGCGGCGGCGGCTGGCCACCCTCGACCGGAATGAGCTCTTCTTCCTCTTCGAAGGAGTGGCCGATCCCGAACGCGATCGCGAGGCCGCACAGCGCGAGGCCCGTTCCGATCACCAGCGGAAACACGTTGGGCCCGACCGGCTGACCGGGCACCGGCGGCAACTGCCAGCCGCCATAGGCGGCAGCTGCGCCGAGGCCAACGAGAAACAATCCCGTGACGCGATCGGGAAGACGCATGGACGAACTCCGCGGATTGGAACGATGAAGCGCGATCAGGCCTTCGACAGGCCGGCGGCCTTCATCGCCACGCCCATCTGGGCGTCGCCCTTGTCCATGAAGGTGGCGAACTCGGTCGCATCGCCCCACACCGTTCCGAAGCCGCGATTGCTCATGAAGTCCTTGAACTCCTTGGAGTCGAAAACCTTCTTCAGCGCCGCCGTCAGCTTGCTCGCTACATCCGCAGGCAGGCCCTTGGGCCCGGCAATGCCGCGCCACGCACCGGTCGAATAGTCGATGCCCATCGCCTCCTTCAGCGTCGGCACGTCGGGGAAGGCGGGGTTGCGGGCCGAGGCCATCAGCGCAAGGCTGCGCGCCTTGCCGGCCTCGATGATGGCGCGCGCTTCCGGCACCGAGCAGGTGGTGAGGTCGAGTCCGCCCGCTGCGAGATCCTGCATCGCGGGCGCCGCGCCGTTCGACGGCACCCACGCCACGTGGTTCGGCGCAAGTCCCATCGCCTGCATCCAGCCGACCAGCGCCAGATGCCAGATGCCGCCCTGGCCGGTGCCGGAGGCTTTGAACTTGCCGGCAGGCGCGGCCTTGATGGCATCGGCGAGCTCTTTCACGGTCTTGTAGGGCGATCCGGAACTGACCTGGATGCCGGGCGGATCCTCGTTCATCAGCGCCAGCGGCGTGTAGCTCTTCGGCCCGAGTTCCGTGAGCCCTTGCCAGTGCATCATCGAGATTTCCACCGTCAGCATGCCGATGGTGTAGCCGTCGGGCTGGGCGGTCGCGATCGCGGAATGGCCGACCACGCCGGAGCCGCCGGTGCGATTGACCACGTTGAACGGCTGGCCGAGATCCTTCTCCAGCAGCGCCGCCACGATGCGTGCGGTCGCGTCAGTGCCGCCGCCGGCGCCCCAAGGGACGATCACGGTCACGGGACGCGCCGGATAGGCCTGCGCCAACGCCGGCTTGAAGCCAAAACCCGCGACGGCCGCGGCAGCAGCGGATGAAGCCGCGAAGGCGCGGCGCGTGATCTTCTTGGACATCGGTGGTCCTCCCTGCGGCGTCCGTGAGGCCGGACGCTCTTGTGATGCCCGCATTCTAGGCGGCTTTGCGTTGTGGTCGCAAGGCGTTGGCCAATCATGGGCATCGTCGCTCGGTGGGCATCTCGCCACATCCGGAAATCGGGTGGCGGCGATCGGGCTACCCGACATAGGTATCCATGTGCGGCTCGGTCATCGAGCCGCGATCGATTGCGGGGAGAGCCATGACGACAGCCTATTACAGCACCGTGCTGAACCACCCCCTGGAATCCGTGTGGGCCCTGATCCGCGATTTCAACAATTATCCGGCCTATATCGACGGCGTCAGCGAAAGCGTGATCGAGGACGACAAGGGCGGCGACGAAGTCGGCGCGGTCAGGCGCTTCTGCTACCTCGGCAACTGGATCAGGCAGCGGCTCGCCGGCCATTCCGACGAAGGCCACTCGCTGACCTATGCGGGCATCGAGCCGCTGCCGTTTCCGTCCGACCTCGTGCCCGAAGCGCCCGCACCGACGCGTTATCAGGGAACGATGCACCTGCTTCCGGTCGTCGAGGGCAACAGGACATTCATCGAATGGGCCGTGACGCTCGACACCGAACCGAAGGATGCCGAGCGTTGGCGGACGCAATTCCAGTCCTGGATTCCGGACTGGACTCTTTCGCTCGAAAGGGCGTTAGACCGCCTTCGCACGTGAGGCTGTGGGCTTCATTTCGCAGACATCGCGGAAGCCTTTTGGTGGCGCGCCGCCGCCGGTTCCCGCCTTTGCGCCGCAATAATTCCTTAATTCGGGGAACCAATACGCCCGCGCTTGGGGGTCAGAGCATGGGGAGACATCATGACTGACAGCGAATGGTGGAAGGAGCGCAGAAACCTGGTGGCGCGCTATCGAGCGATGGAGCAGGAGACCACCGATCCGCTCGCGGCGCGTTTGCTACACGATATCGTTTTGGATTTGGAAGCAGAATTGGAAGGATTGCGACAAAACGTCGGCCTTGACGCTGCGGCGTGAGCATCGACGCATCCTAAATCAGGGTGTTCTGCCCGGGGCACTTGCGGCGATCGATCTCGATGCCTTCATTGCGAGACGATTGCGCGGTGCCCCCGGCGACACCGCCCATCGCATCTGCGCGCTCCCTGTCTGAGCGCTACTCCGCCGCTTCGCTGCTATGGCCGAGCCGGGCGTTGAGCTTGCGGATCAGCTCTTCGGCGGCGTCCGAGATCACGGTGCCGGGCGGGAAGATCGCTTCGGCGCCGGCCTTGTACAGCGCCTCGTAATCCTGCGGCGGGACCACGCCGCCGATGATGATCATGATGTCCTCGCGGCCGTGCTTCTTCAGCGCTTCCTTGAGTTCGGGCACCGCGGTGAGATGGGCGGCGGCCAGCGACGACACGCCGAGAATATGCACGTCGTTCTCCACCGCCTGCCGCGCCGCCTCGTCGGCAGTGGCGAACAGCGGCCCGATATCGACGTCGAAGCCGACATCGGCGAAGGCTGACGCGATCACCTTCTGGCCGCGATCGTGGCCGTCCTGGCCGATCTTGGCGACGAGGATGCGGGGGCGGCGGCCCTCGGCAGTCTCGAACGCATCGATCAGTTCCTGCACTTTTTCGACCCGGTTGGACATGGCCGCCGCCTCCCGCTTGTAGACGCCGGTGATGGATTTGATTTCGGCGCGGTGACGCCCGAACACCTTTTCCATTGCGTCCGAAATTTCGCCGACGGTGGCTTTCGCCCGCGCCGCGTCGATCGCCAGCGCCAGCAGATTGCCGTTGCCTTCGCCGGCGCTGCGCGTCAGCGCGGCCAGCGCAGAATCGACTTCCTTCTGGTCGCGCTCGGAGCGCAGCCGCTTCAACTTGTCGATCTGTAGCCGCCGCACGGTGGAGTTCTCCACCTTGAGCACGTCGATCGCGGCTTCATTGACCGGCTTGTACTTGTTGACGCCGATCACGGCCTGACGTCCGGCGTCGATCCGGGCCTGCGTCTTGGCGGAGGCTTCCTCGATTCTGAGCTTCGGCACGCCGGCCTCGATCGCCTTGGCCATGCCGCCGAGCGCCTCGACTTCCTGGATATGGCCCCAGGCTTTCGCGGCGAGATCGCGGGTCAGCCGTTCGACGTAATAGGAGCCGCCCCAGGGATCGATGATGCGGTTGGTGCCGCTTTCCTGCTGCAGGAACAATTGCGTGTTGCGCGCGATCCGGGCCGAGAAGTCGGTCGGCAATGCCAGCGCCTCGTCGAGCGCGTTGGTGTGCAGCGACTGGGTGTGGCCTTGCGTCGCCGCCATCGCTTCGATCGTGGTGCGCATCACGTTGTTGAACACGTCCTGCGCGGTCAGCGACCAGCCGGAGGTCTGGCAATGCGTGCGCAGCGACAGCGAGCGCGGATCTTTCGGGTTGAACTGGGTCAGCAGCTTGGCCCAGAGCAGCCGCGCGGCGCGCATCTTGGCGACTTCCATGAAGAAGTTCATGCCGATCGCCCAGAAGAACGACAGCCGCGGCGCGAAACGGTCGACGTCGAGGCCGGCTGCCAGGCCTGCGCGCAGATATTCGACGCCGTCGGCCAGCGTATAGGCGAGCTCGAGATCCTGCGTCGCGCCGGCTTCCTGCATGTGATAGCCGGAAATCGAAATGGAGTTGTACTTCGGCATTTTTTGCGAGGTGTACGCAAAAATGTCGGAGATGATCCGCATCGAGGGCGTGGGCGGGTAGATGTAGGTGTTGCGCACCATGAACTCTTTCAGGATATCGTTCTGAATGGTACCTGAGAGTTTTTCCGGCGGAACGCCCTGTTCCTCGGCGGCGGCGACGAACAGCGCGAGGATCGGCAGCACCGCGCCGTTCATGGTCATCGACACGCTCATCTGGTCGAGCGGAATGCCCGCAAACAGCGTGCGCATGTCGTAGATGGAATCGATTGCCACGCCGGCCATGCCGACGTCGCCGGAGACGCGGGGATGATCGGAATCGTAACCGCGGTGGGTGGCGAGGTCGAACGCGACCGAAAGACCTTTCTGCCCAGCCGCGAGGTTGCGGCGATAGAACGCGTTGGAATCTTCCGCCGTGGAGAAGCCGGCGTACTGCCTGATCGTCCAGGGCTGGTTGACATACATGGTCGGGTAGGGGCCGCGCAGATAGGGTGCGATACCCGGCCAGGTCTCGAGGAAGTCGATGCCTTCGAGATCAGTCTCGCTGTAGCCGGGCTTGACCGGGATGCCCTCGGGCGTCAGCCACGGCTCGGCGCTGCCGGCGGGCTGCGCGGGCGCGGTTGGTTCAAAGGCGATATCTGCGAAGTTCGGTATGCGGCTCATGTTACCCATCATAGCACATGTGGCAGGCGGAGATCGCCGCCCCTAATCATGGTCCGGGTGCTGGTGGCTGGTAATGGTCGCCATCTTTTCCGGCCCGTAATTCTGCTGTGTGGTCTGGCTCGGCAGATTGGCGATGCCGACCACCCAGCCGAGCCGGGATTCGGTTCCATATTGCCGCGTCGGCACCACCCGGTCAGGGCGGTCGAACGTGCCGGTCATGATCTCGATCCGGGGTCCGCCAATCCGCCGGAAGCTCAGCGGCGTGCCGCAGTCCGCGCAAAAATCGCGCTCGGCGATGGAGGAGGATTGGAACGAGGCCGGCTTGCCGCGGGTCCAGCTGAAGTCTTCGTGCTCGATGTCGGCGAAGGAGGCAAACGGCGCGCCCGAGGCCTTCTGGCACATGCGGCAATGGCAGATGCTGACCTTGGCCGGCGCCTTCGACATCGCAAAGCGGATGGCGCCGCACTGGCAGCCGCCGGTCAGGACCGTCTTGTGGTTGGTTTCCGTCATGTTCACTCCATGCGCCGCCAGGCTTCCCGCAGCATCGCCAGCGCGTCGCCGCCGGCAAAGATGAAATCACTGACACCGGCATTGCGTAGCGCGGCCTCCTGTTTGCCGGGCCGCCCTGCCAGATAGATATGTTCGGCGCCGGCCGCTTGAAGGGCTTTTGCAGCGGCCACCGCGTGTTCCGCATAGGCCTTGTCGGATGAGCACAGGCAAACAATAGCCGCGCCTGACGCCTTGAACGCGGTCGCGAGCGCCGTCGGGTCGGCAAAGCCTTGCGTGTCGATCGCCTCGATGCCGCCGGTCTCGAAAAAGCTCTTGGCGAAGGTGGCGCGCGCGGTGAAGTCGGCGGCCGTGCCGAGATTGGCGAGGAAGATCTTTGGCCGCGCGCCCGATGCCTTGAGCTTGTCGTCCGATTTGTCGCGCAGCGCCTCGAACGGCGCGGCCAGCCGCATCGGCGGCAGGGGATCGAATTTGAACTTTGCCTCGCCATAGGGCGGCAGCACGATCGGCGTCGCATCGAGCACCGCGATCTCGGCCTCATGCAGGTTCGGAAATTCGCTGGCGCCCGTCAGCACGTCCCTCCGCTTGGCGATATTGGCCTCGCGCGCGGCGCGCGTAGCGGCGACCTTGCGCTGGATCAGATTTTGTTCGAGCGCGGCGAACATGCCGCCGGCCTTTTCGATCTCCTGAAATAGCGACCACGCGGATTCGCAAAGCTGTCTGGTCAATGTTTCGATACCGCCGGAGCCGGCTGCGGGATCGCTCACCTTGGCGAGGTTGGACTCTTCCAAGAGCACCAGTTGCGTGTTGCGCGCGGCACGCCGCGCGAACGGATCGGGCAGACCCAGCGCCAGCGTGTGCGGCAATACCGTGATGGCGTTGGCGCCGCCGAGACCGGCGGAGAAAGTCGCCATCGTCGCGCGCAGCATGTTTACATAAGGATCGCGCTGCGTCAGCATGCGCCACGCGGTGTCGGCGGCGACGAACAGCGGCTTGGGCGTGAGACCGCAGGCCTGTTCGACCCGCGCCCACAACAGCCGCAGCGCACGGAATTTCGCCAGCGTCAGGAACTGGTCCGCATCTGCGCTGAGCCGCGCATACACCATGCCTTGCGCGTCTTCGAGCGCGATGCCGGACTGCTCGATCGCACGCAGATAGGCGACGGCGACGGCGAGCACAAACGCCAGTTCCTGCACTTCCGATCCGCCGGCATCATGGATCACCCGTCCATCGGCGACCGCGAGCGGGCCCTTGAAGCCCATCGCAGCGAAGCCCTTGATCGCGCCGGTGACCGCGGGCACGATCTCCTCCCAGTTGTAGGGGCTGGAGCCCCACACCGCACAGGACCCGAGCGGGTCCAGGCCGAAGCGGATGTCGCAGGCCGCGGGATCTATGCCTTTGTGCTTGATGTATTCGGCGAGATGAATGGCGGCCATTCGCGACTGCGGGCCGATCTGAAGCTCGATGCCGATGCCAGCGTCGAGATGGATGCCGTCGAAAATCTGCGCGACCGCCTCCGCCGAAGGATCCAAGCCAAACCCGTGAGCGCCATTGGCGCCGGCGAACACGAGAGTCAGCCCCGTCGCGCCGTTCTCCAGATCGTGCAGCGCCTGCGCGTTGGCTGCTTTTGCGTCCGCGTGATCGATCCGCTGCATGATCTGCCAGGGCGCAGCCGCGGCGCGGCCGGCGACCGGCGCAGCGCCTTTCGCACGGCGATAGATCGGATCGATTTTCAACCCGTCGGACGTCTTGCTGACCAGTTTCTCGAACGGCGCGCCCTTTAGCACCCCGTCGACCAGCTTGCGCCAGTCCTCGTAGGTCGCTTGCGGAAACTCCGCGGCCAATGTCAGCTCGTCAGTCTTGGTCATCCGGCCCATTATTCCCTGGTCGTCTCTTGATTTGGCCGGAAATTGCCACGGGGCGGCCGGCAAGCCAAACGGTTGTTTTGGGGTCTTTCGGGTCAATCGAGGTCGGGCAACCGCTGGATACCCTCGGTCGAAAGCTGCGCGAGCGCCTCGCTGACGCGGCGTCCCGCAATGATACGGTCGGGCGCGATCTCGGCCAGCGGCACGAGTACGAAGGCGCGCTCCAAAGCCCGCGGATGCGGCAGCGTCAGTTCCGGCTTGTCGAGCCTGACGTCATCATAGGCGATCAAATCGAGGTCGAGGGTGCGCGGACCCCAGCGTGTCTCACGCGCGCGGTCGCGGCCGAATTTTTTCTCGATCTTGTGCAGCGTGAATAGCAGCGCATGCGGATCGAGGCTGGTTTCGATCTCGATGCAGGCATTGGTGAACGGCGCCTGGTCTTCCTCGCCCCAGGGCGGGGTGGTGTAGTCGGAGGAACGCGCCAGCAGGGCGGCCTGCGTCATGCCGCAGATATTGGCGATGGCCTTGTTGAATGTCGCGCGGACGTCGCCGACATTGCCGCCGAGCGCGATCAGCACGTCTGCCATGTCAGGGCGATGGCCGCTTGCGCGTCAGCACCACGCCGACATCCTCGAAGATCGCGGCGATCGGCGCATGCGGCTTGTGCACGGTGACCTTGACCGTGTGGATGCGCGGAAAAGTTGCGAATATCGCATCCGAAACGGCACCGGCCGCGCGCTCCAGAAGCTTGTAGTTGGTATTCTTGAACGCCGCCGTCGCGGTTGCCACCACACTGGCATAGGACACGGTGTCGGACAGGTGATCGGTGCGCGAGGCTTCCGACAGATCGGCGGAAAGTTCGAGGTCGATGACAAAACGCTGCCCGACCTCGGTCTCGTGCTCCATCACGCCGTGGCGGGCATGGATGACGACGCCGGTGATGAAGATCGTATCGCTCATGCCTGTTCCCTGATTGCGGCGGTGACGCGTAGCGCCTGTACGGTCTCGGCGACGTCGTGTGCCCGGATAATCCGCGCCCCGTTCTGGGCCGCCAACAAATGCGCGGCAATCGAGCCGCCGAGTCGCTGATGCGGCTCCGAGGGCGTCACCGTGCTGATGAAGCGCTTGCGCGAGGCGCCGACCAACAGTGGAAGCCCGAACGACTGCAACTCGCCGAGCCGCGCCAGCGCGGTCATGCTCTGTTCGGGCGTCTTGCCGAAGCCGATGCCGGGATCGAGGATAATTTTGTCCGACGAAATTCCGGCACGCGCAGCGATGTCGAGCGAGGCTGCAAAGAAATTGGAGATGTCCTGCATGATATCGATCGCAGGATCGGCACTTTCTCGGTTATGCATGATGATGACGGGCGCGCCGCGCTCGGCGATGAGGCCGGCCATGCCGGAATCGCGCTGCAGGCCCCAGACATCGTTGGCGATGGCGGCACCCTGATCGAGCGCCCAGGCGACGACGGCCGATTTCATGCTGTCGATCGACACGGGAATGCCGAGCGCGACGATTTCGGGCAGCACTGGCTGCAGCCGTTTCAATTCTTCTTCCGCCGAGATCGGTTCCGACCCGTAGGGCCGGGTGGATTCCGCGCCAATGTCGATGATGTCGGCACCCTCGGCGATCATCCGACGGGCCTGGACCAGCGCGCGCTCGGGGGCGGCGAATTGCCCGCCGTCCGAGAATGAATCGGGCGTTACATTCAGTACGCCCATCACTGCCGGATAGGGCCTGGACAGCAGCGCAGGCAGCACCGGATGACCGGCCGGACCGGTCGCGGCGGTGGGGCTGGGCTTGGCTGCGATCATGCGGTGGCTTTGCGCGGTCCGCGCCGGGGAGTCAAGGCGTGAGAGCCAGTCCTCGCGGGCCTGGCCCGACCGGCTTCAGTAGCTGATTTTCGGCGCAAGCTTGCGCGCCTGCTGGATCAACTGCTCGACCGATCTTTCGGAGGGCAGAACCCGGACGAGTTTGCGCTTGGTGTTCACGTCTTTCATATTCTGGGCCAGGCGCGCCGGATTGCGATGGGCGAGTTCGCGCACCGTGGTGACGCCGGCTGCGCGCACCAGGCCTACCTTGGCCTTGCCCATCCCGGGAATGCGCATGTAGTCGGAAAAATTGGCCCATTCGAGCAACTGCTGCTCGCTGATGCCGGTCTTCGCCGCGAGCGTCTTGCGTCCTTTCACCGTGCGGGCGGCCTCCAGCAGCGCCTCGGTGGTGCGAATGCCCAACGATTTCAGTTTCGAGGCTGAGTAGGCGGTCAGGCCTTCGATCTCGGAAAGAGGATAAGTCATGATACTCGATGAAAAAAGAATGTGCCCGGGCCGAACGTGCTTACGAAGGTGCGTACTATGCAAACTGGCTGAGACCCGGCGTCCCTGAAATGATTTCGCCCATTTGATCCGCTCCGATTTTGTCGCGGCCGAACCTGAAAAGTTCACGCGCCACGCCTTGAATCTCGTTCATGCCCAGACCAAGCGCCATCAGCCTGGTGCCGACCGCCATCAACCCTCCGCCCATCAGCCTCGAGAAACCGCCATTGCTGCTGGAAGCCGCAATCGCAGCCTCGGCACCCGGAATTTGGTCGATCAGGGCCTGAACCTTGTCGGAGGGCCCCTCGTTACGGAGAAAACCCAGAACGATGCCGATGGTTTTTTCAGCGACAGCGCTATCGATGCCGGCCTTGGAGGCCAGCCGTCCAATCAACTCGTCCATATTTGCCCCGTCCCCAACCGGTTTAACCGGGTCGTCTGCTTGTGAATTGATCTTGAGCGCCTGCGATCTGAAATACAAGCGATCCGCGCACATCAAGGCGATGTGGTTCTCGATTCGCGCGGCGAGTGTTGCAGCAATGCAAGAGTGAATGCCGGATTCACACTGGCTTATTGCGCTGCGTTCTCGATTTCACCGCCGAAGGTCGGGAAAAAGTATGAGAAACGCGAACGGTGAGGTGGGTGAACGCTCACGGATGCGCTGCCGACGGTTTCAATCGGCGGGCAGGATGCGATATGATTGCCAACCAAACCTTCCCGATGCGCGCGAAGAGGCGATGCGATGGTGACCTCCGATAACAAGACGGCCGATACCGACGAGAAGATTTTTATCGGAAAGGGCGAACAGACAGCCTGGCTTGCGCTTGCGCTTGCAAATCGGCACGGCCTTGTTACCGGAGCGACCGGAACCGGCAAGACCGTATCGCTGCAGGTGATGGCGGAAGGTTTTGCACGCGCCGGTGTTCCCGTGTTCGCAGCCGATATCAAGGGCGACCTGTCCGGAATTTCAGAGATCGGCGAGGCCAAGGACTTCATCCTCAAGCGCGCCGGCGAGATGGGCCTGAAATTTCAGCCGGACCAGTTCTCGACCGTGTTTTGGGACGTGTTTGGCGAGCAAGGTCATCCGGTTCGCGCCACGGTCACGGAGATGGGGCCATTACTGTTGTCGCGGATGCTCGATCTGAACGACGTGCAGGAAGGCGTCCTCAACGTTGCATTCCGCGTGGCGGATGAAAACGGCCTGACGCTGATCGACATGAAGGATCTGCGGTCGCTGTTGGATGCGATCGCGCCCGCTGGCGGTAAAAAGGGGCCGGATGCCGAGGAGGACGAGCTCGCGGAGATCCGAAAGGCCGCGCAGAGCTACGGCAATGTCAGCAAGGCAACCGTCGGGACCATTCAGCGCCAGCTTCTGGTGCTGGAAAATCAAGGCGGAACGAAATTCTTCGGCGAGCCGGCCCTGGCGCTGAAGGATTTCATGAGGACTGACAGCGATGGTCGCGGGATGGTCAACATTTTGGTTGCCGACAAGCTTATGGAGAGCCCGAGGCTCTACGCCACCTTCCTGTTGTGGTTGCTGTCGGAACTGTTTGAGGAATTGCCGGAAGCCGGCGACTTGCCGAAGCCGAAACTGGTGTTCTTCTTCGACGAGGCGCATCTGTTGTTTAACGACGCACCGAAGGCGCTGATGGACAAGATCGAGCAGGTGGTCCGCTTGATCCGCTCCAAGGGCGTTGGCGTCTACTTCGTCACCCAGAATCCGATCGATGTGCCGGACAAGGTGCTGGCCCAATTGGGCGGTCGCGTGCAGCACGCGCTACGCGCCTTCACGCCACGCGACCAGAAAGCGGTGGCGGCGGCAGCCCAGACCTTCCGGCCCAACCCGAAGCTCGATACCGCCCGCGTGATCACGGAACTCGGCAAGGGTGAAGCGCTGGTATCGTTCCTCGAAGGCGGCGGCACGCCGACCATGGTCGAGCGCGTCATGATCCGGCCGCCGACGGCGCGGATCGGGCCGATCACGCCGGAGGAGCGCAAGGCGATCATGAACAAGAGCCCGGTCAAGGGTAAATACGACACCGCGGTCGACGCCGAATCCGCCTATGAGATGCTGCAGAAGCGTGTGGCCGGAACGGCGGCGCCTGCGGATGGCGCGGATGGCGGTTCTGGCGGCGGCGGAGTTCTCGGACAGATCGGTTCGATCGTCGGCACGATCTTCGGCACCAACGTCAAGCGCGGCAGGCTGACGACGGGCCAGGTGATTGCGCGAGACGTTACGCGGTCCGTCACCAACAAGGTGGTGGGCGGTATCGCCGCCGATCTCGGCAAATCGGTCGGTGGATCGCTCGGCGGTTCGGTCGGGCGCGCGCTGGTGCGCGGCGCGCTCGGCGGCTTGCTGCGGCGGTAAGACTAAGATCTCCCTCTGACCTCCGGAACGAGCGTGTGCTGAGATATCCGTCGCTACGAAGGCCGCTCGATCTCCTGTTTCTGGTCTGCTGCATCGCCTTGACCGCCGATGTCCTCGTGCCGGAAATCTGGGGCAACGGCAAGACCAAGGACTATCCGCTCTGGTTCTGGGCGGGGCAGCAGGTGCTGCAGGGCAGGAATCTCTACCCTGCCGATCCCGCCGCCTATTTCGAATTCATCTATCCGCCGCTCTCGGCGGTGCTGCTCGCAATTCCGAGCTGGTTCGGCAAGATCCCGCTTTATCTGTGCCTGTCGTTCCTCAACGTCGTCGCGTGGTGGATGACGGCGCAGTTCTCGCACGCGATGGCGGGATCGGGGCGCAAGCCCGGGCCCTGGCTGGAAGCGTTGCCGGGCTTCGTCACTGTTACGTTCGTGTTCGACATGTTCGACCTCGGCCAGCCGAACTTGGTGCTGCTGGCGCTGATGCTCTACGGGTTCTGGCTGCTGCGCGATCACCGTGGGTGGATGGCGGGAGGCATGTTCGCGCTCGCCACCGCCATCAAGGTGTTTCCGGTGGCCGTGTTGCCCTATCTGGTGTGGCGAAGACAGTGGGCGGCAGCCGCGAGCATGCTGGTGTTCATCGGCGTGTTTCTGTTCGTGCTGCCGGCGCCGTTTCGCGGCTTCCAGCACAACGCCGCGGAGTTGAAGACCTGGTACCAGGGCATGGTGGGGTCGAGTTCGGAGAAGGGATTCGGACAGCGCGACGAGCAGAACTGGTCGTGGGTCAACCAGTCGATCATTGCGGTGACGCATCGGCTGACGCGGCCCGTGAATTACAATCAGGATGACCCGGCCAAGCCTGTGCGGACGATGAATATCGCCAACCTCGATTTCAAGACGGCGAACTGGATCGTGCTGGCGATCTCGCTGGCGATCGGGCTCGGATACCTCGCCGTGATGCCGAAGGCCACGCGCCGGACGGAACGCTCGGATGCCGAGGAGATCGGCATTCTCTTTTGCCTGATCACTGTCGCTTCGCCGCTGGCTCGCCAATATTACTTTCTGTGGTTGTTCTTTCCGATCACCGTGCTGGCCCATCGCGCCGCTTATGATCCCAGGCCCGCGATCAGGACCGGCACATGGGTGCTGCTCGCCGTGGCGGGCGGCTTGTTGTGCCTCTCGCTTCCGTTGTTCCCGATTGACCTGCAGGCCTATGGCAACAATCTCGCAGCCACCATCCTGCTCGTGGCAGGGCTGGTCTGGCACATATTGCATCCGCTTGCCGCGGATGTTGCCTTGCCTCAGGCCGTGGGCGAGCTACAACTTGATGCCAACAACAAGGCCCGCAGCCAGGGATAGTCAGCATGTCCAACGCAAAGATCCAGCCGGTCCTCGATCATATCGACGCCGATTTCGACAACAGCCTCGAGCGGCTGTTTGCGCTGCTGCGGATCAAGTCGATCTCGGCCGACCCGGCCTTCGCCGGCGATTGCAAGGCGGCCGCCGATCATCTTGCGAAAGATATCGCGACGCTCGGCTTCAAGGCCGACGTGAGGTCGACGGCCGGGCACCCTGCGATCGTCGCCAAAGCCAATGGCGGCGCCGGCGGCCGTCCGCACGTGCTGTTCTATGGGCATTATGACGTGCAGCCGGTCGATCCTTTGAACCTCTGGCACCGCCCGCCGTTCGAGCCCGTGGTTGCCGACCACGCCGACGGCCGCAAGATCATTGTTGCGCGCGGGGCGGAGGACGACAAGGGGCAGTTGATGACCTTCGTCGAGGCCTGTCGCGCCTGGAAGAAGGTGACGGGATCGCTGCCGGTCGACATCACCATCGTCATCGAGGGTGAGGAGGAAATCGGATCGAAGAACTTCGTGCCGTTCCTGGAAGCGAACAAGAGCGACCTCAAGGCCGATTTCGCGCTGGTGTGTGACACCGGCATGTGGGACCAGAACACGCCGGCGATCACGACCTCGCTGCGCGGGCTCGTCTATGACGAGGTCAAGATCAAGGCCGCCAATCGCGACCTGCACTCCGGCATCTTCGGCGGCGGTGCGCGCAACCCGATCCGGGTGCTGACGAACATTCTCGGCGGCCTGCACGACGACAACGGCCACATCACCATCCCCGGCTTCTATGATGGCGTGAAGGATCTGCCTCCGGACATCCTGGCGCAGTGGAAGAACCTCAATCTCACGCCGGAGTCATTCTTAGAGCCGATCGGCCTCTCGATTCCGGCCGGCGAGAAGGACCGTCTCCTGATCGAACAGGTCTCCTCGCGTCCGACCTGCGACATCAACGGCATTATCGGCGGCTATACCGGCGAGGGCTCCAAGACCGTGATTCCGGCGGAGGCTTCCGCCAAGGTTTCGTTCCGCCTCGTCGAGGGACAGGACCCGGAAAAGATCCGCAACGCCTTCCGCGACTATGTCCGGGCGCGCGTGCCCGCCGATTGCAAGGCCGAGTTCACCGATCATTCCAACGCGCCGGCGATTGCGCTCGACTGGAACATGAAGCCGCTGGCCGCGGCCAAGCGCGCGCTGACGGACGAGTGGGGCAAGGAAGCGCTTTTGATCGGCTCGGGCGCCTCGATCCCGATCGTGGCGGACTTCAAGCGCACCCTCGGCCTCGACACCGTGCTGGTCGGCTTCGGCCTCGACGACGACAACATCCATTCGCCGAACGAGAAATACGATCTGAAGAGCTACCACAAGGGCATCCGCTCCTGGGCGCGGATCCTGGGGGCCTTCGCCGAGACGCCGCGCTAAGCGCGGCGCGATGAGCGGGCATTGGATCTGGAAAGCGGCCATCGCGGGTTTCTGCGGCAGCGCTGCCCATACGCTATTGATGTATCTGAAATCGCGGACCGGCCTGCTTCCCGCTTTTCAACCCTATGAGAGCCTTCAGGCTACGCTCGCTCATCTGACGGGTGGCGAAGTCCATCCGATCATTCCATGGGCGATGTCGTTCCTGAACGGCTCGACGATCCTCGGCCTTTGCTTCGGGTGGCTCTACTCCTGGCTGCCGGGAAAGAGCGGCGCGGCAAAGGGAGCGACTTTCGGAGTCTTCGGCTGGGTGGCGATGGGACTTGTGTTCTTCCCGCTGGTTGGATTGGGACCGTTCGCCGGCACGCTTAACCTCGGCATCTGGCCTGCGCTGTTTTCTCTCGCAATGCTCCTCGCCTACAGCGTCGTTCTCGGCATCGTTTATGCAGCGCTCAATTCATGGCGCCATGTGGGGCCGCCGCGCGCAGGCTTCAAATGAAGTGGGCGTCAAATGAAACCGCCGCAGTGTGTCACATCCATCGCCATTCGCGCTCCACGGCGCCATGGTTGCCGGGTATTCATAGGTTAAGCCGATAAATTGGTAAAAAAATACACATTGTCCGATAGACGGCGCGTATCTATCGTGCGTCTCGACGAGACAAAGAAAGCCATGCGATCCCTGCGGTTTGATCGCGCCGATACGGCTTGATGAAAAACGGGATGGACACGCCGGCTGCCTCAACGTTCGGTGGCCCTATTTCCGGAGGCATCTATGAAGGTCACACGGCGAACTCGGCTGTGCACGCTCGCCGTCTGCTTGTCCGCAGGGGCTGCCGTCAAGGCGTCTCGACGCCACGTTGACCGAGATCAGCACGGCCTTGCCGCACATCCAGAGCGGTCAGCTGCGTGTGTTGGCTGTGGCGTCGGGCGCGCGCAGCCCGATTTACCCCGAGGCTGCCACCTTGCGTGAGCAGGGGCTTTCCAACGTGATCGCTTCCGGCTGGTACGGCTTCATGGCGCCGGGGGCGTCGCCGCAGTCGATCGTCGGTCGGTTGGAGGCGAAGGTTATTCGCGTGCTTGCCGATCCCGAGGTGAAGCAAACGCTGGTGGTTCAGGGACCGGAAGTCAACGCCGGCGTGGCTGCCGAGTCCGGCAAATTCATCGACGAGGAGAAGCGCAAGTGGGGCGAAGTGATCCGCGCCGCGGGGCTCAAGGAGGAATAAAGGCGATGAGGAATAGTGCTCTCAACTTGATGGCCGCGTCGGCGATCGCCGTCACCCTGTCGGTGTCCCCCGCTCATGCGCAGAAGAAATACGATGCCGGTGCCACCGACACGGAAATCAAGGTGGGACAGACCGTACCTTTGAGCGGACCGGCCTCCGCCTATGCGACGATCGGCAAGACCCAGGCGGCTTATATCAAGATGATCAACGACCAGGGCGGCGTGAACGGCCGCATGATCAACCTGATCCAGTATGACGACGCTTATAGCCCGCCAAAGACCGTCGAGCGAGTGCGCAAGCTGGTCGAGGGTGACGAAGTCCTGCTGACGTTCCAAATCATCGGCACCGCGCCGAACGCGGCCGTGCAGAAATACCTCAACGCCAAGAAGGTGCCGCAACTGTTTGCCGCCACCGGCGCATCGAGATTCAACGATCCTACGGCCTTTCCGTGGACGATGGGCTTCAATCCCAGCTACTTCGTCGAGGGGCGGATCTACGGGCAATACATTCTGAAGCAGTATCCGAACGCCAGGGTCGGCGTGCTCTATCAGAACGACGATCTGGGCAAGGACTATCTCAACGGCATCAAGGCCGGCCTCGGCGACAAGGCTGAGCAGATGGTGGTCGCGGAGGTCTCATACGAGCTGTCCGAACCGACCATCGATTCAAAGATTCTCAAGATCAGGGATGCCGGCACCGACCTGTTTTTCAGTGCCTCTACGCCCAAGCAGGCCGCCCAGGCGATAAAGAAAATCGCCGAGCTCGGCTGGCACCCGGTGCACATCATCGACATCAACGCTTCGTCCTTGAGCGCGGTGCTTAAGCCTGCGGGCCTCGACAACTCGAAAGGCGTCATCAGCGTCGGCTACGTCAAGGATCCGGCCGATCCCGAGTGGAAGGACGATGAGGGGACGAGGCGCTATCTCGCGTTCATGGCGAAGTACTATCCGGATGGTGACAGATATTCGAATCTCAATGTCTACGGCTACATCACGGCGCAGCTGCTGACTCGGGTGCTGAAAAATTGCGGCGACGATCTCACCCGCGAAAACGTGCTGAAGCAGGCCACCCGACTCACCAACGTCGAACTCGATCTGTTGCTGCCCGGGATCACGGTGACGACTACGCCCTCGGACTACCGCGTCAACAAGCAGTTTCAGATGGTGCGCTTTGACGGCGAGCGATGGGAAAAGCTCGGATCGATCATCACCGACGAGGCGAAAGAATGAACCTCAAATAAAAACGCCGCCCGGGATTGGGCGGCGTTTTGATTCCCGACGTGTAGAGGTATGTACCTGACAGTTTAGCGCATCCGCCCGGCGCGATCCACCGGATATTTCTCGATGCGCCCTCACTCCACCGGGTAGGGTCCCTCGCGAAAGGCGCGGTCGTGATAACCCTTGCTGCCGATCTCGCGCGCGAGTGGACTGCGGATATCCTGGTCGGCCCGCAGCCGCGCGATCAGCGCGCGGAAATCGTGGCGTGGCCGCCAGCCGAGCTCGGCACGCGCCCGGTCGTTGACATAGACGCGATCGATGCCTGGAATCATCGTCCAGCCGCGCCGGGCAAATTCGGCCTCATAGTCCGGCACGTAACGGCAGACCACAAGCGGCGCGTCGTCGCGCAGTTCCGCAGCGTCTTCGCGCGAGAATGGCGTGGTGCTGCTGATGATGTATTTCGCGAACCCGGCCGACGACGCGTGATGGGTTGCCAGCAAATGCGCGCTGACCACGTCTTCGATGTCGACGCGGCGATAGAGGAACTCGTTGGTTTTGATGTTGGCGTCGGTATAGGCCTCGCGCACCGCGCGATTGTCGTCTTCCTCGGGAAAGAAACGCGAGGTGCGCAGCACGGTGGCGCGAAGCGAATGATTGCGCGCGAACAGCTCGCACAGATCCTCCGCGGCCGCCTTGGTGACGCCGTAGATATTTTTCGGCACCGCCGTGACGTCTTCGGTAATCCAGGCCGCCGGCTCGCCCGGCGGCGGCACCAGCGCATCGCCGAACACGCTTGTGGTGCTGGTATAGACGAACGCCGAGACGCCGGCGGCGGCAGCTTCTTCGAGCAGATTGAGCGTGCCTGAAATGTTGACGTCGACGAAGTCCTGGCGGCTGTTGGTTGCCACATGCGGCTTGTGCAGCGCTGCTGTGTGCAGCACGGTCGTGACGTCCTTCATGCAACGGCGTACGAAAGCCCGGTCGGTGATCGAGCCGATCTGGTGTGTAAACGCACCGGGCAGAACATCGATACCAATCGTCTCGCGCCGCTGCGCCTGCAGCGTACGCACCAGCGCCTCGCCCAAATGGCCGGAACTGCCGGTCACCAGTACCGTCACGCCGCCAGAACCTTTCGTGCGCTCGCCAGGCTCAGGTCTTGTAGCTCGGATCGATGCGATCCAGTTTGCGCAGCAGCGGCGGCCATACCAGATTGGTCGAGCGCCGTTCTGCGAAATCGGCATTGCTGAACAGTTGTTCGTTCTTGTCGATCACGGCCTGTTCGATCGGGTAGGCGGTCGGCCCCAGCATGCGGGTGCGCACCTGCATCGTGCAGGCCCGCTCCAGATGGTACATGCGCTCGAAGGCGGAGGCGACCGAACGGCCGACCGTCAGCGTACCGTGATTGCGTAGCAGCATGTGGTTCTTGTTGCCGAGATCCTTCTGCAGCCGCGGGCGTTCGTCATGGTCCAGCGCCACGCCTTCGTAATCGTGATAGGCGAGGTCGTGGGTGACGAATTGCGCGGTCTGGTTCATCGGCAAGAGGCCCTCCATGCAGCTCGCGACCGCCGTTCCGTCGGGCGTGTGCAGATGAAGCACGCAGCCGGCATCCTCGCGGACCTCATGGATCGCGGAATGGATGGTGAAGCCGGCCGGATTGATGCTGTATTCGCTTTCGCTGAGTTGGTTGCCGAGGAGATCGACCTTCACCAGGCTCGACGCCGTGATTTCCTCGAACATCAGTCCGTAAGGGTTGATCAGGAAGTGATGGTCGGGGCCCGGCACGCGCGCCGAGATGTGGGTGTCGACCAGGTCGTCCCAGCCATAGAGTGCGACGAGGCGATAGCAGGCGGCGAGGTTGACGCGCTGGCTCCACTCGGCGTCCGTCATGCCGGAGGGAACTTGTTCAGGCGAGCTTCAGCTGGCGACATGGCGCGCTTTCTCCGGTGAATTATTGATTTTCGACAGCGAGCCTAGCCCTGCACCGGATCGGCAGCAAGGCGGACGTCCTGCGTGGCAGTCATGCTATCGCGGCGATGCGCCGCTACGGCGCCGGAATCGCCAGCAGGGTCGAGATGCCCCGGCCGCGGATGTCGTAGACGCGCGCGAACACGACATCGTCACGCTTGATTTCCACCATGACGGGCGCGGTGAGGCCCTTGCAGTAGAATTCGCCCAGCGTCATCGCGAAGTCGGCGGACTGGCTGTCCCAGCCGATCGTGAAGTCGGGGCCGAGCGCCACCTGCGCCGGGCGCTGCGGGCCGCATACCGCGACCTTCCATTTACGTCCCTGCGGCGGCGATTCCTGCCGCTCGACCAGCTCTTCGCGCAGGCCGTCGGACGCCTGCTTCAGCGCCAGCCCCCAATAGTCCAGCATGAACAGGCTGTCGGCGGAGCGCACGGTGCCGGCGATGTGGTTGAAATGGGTGTATTCATAAGGGTGCAGGCGGATCATCTCGCTGAGCGGCAACAGCAGTCCGAACGTGAACACCGCCAGCGCGGCAGGCTGCCAGCGGCGGTGATTGTGCTTGAGCCAGTTCATGCCCCAGGCGAACGATACGCCGGCGAGCACCGCCATCGGCGGGATGACGAAAACGAAATGCCGGATGCCGTTGTAGAGCGCCGGCCGCTTCACCATCGCGATCACCAGCGGCAGGCTGGCCGCCAGCGTCAGCATCAGGAAGATGGTCTTGCGGCGGGCCGAGACGTCCGCGCGCGACAGCGACATGAAGGTGCCGACGACGCCGGCGAGCAGAAGCGCGAGCAATATTTCGGGAAGCTGCAGCGCGAACAGCGTCGGCAGGTAGGACCACGGCATATCAGGCACCGAGACCAGCGCGCCGTCGAACATTTCCTTCCAGGGCTTTTCGAAGAAATGCGAGAAATAGGTCAGCGCCTTGAAAGGATGGTCCGCCTCCATGATCGACCACGGCCACACCAGGCCCATGATCAGGTAACCGACCACGAGGCCGGGCAGCAGCACGTACACGACATGGGCGAAGCGGCGCATCGCTTCGCGCGCGCCTTGCGTGCGAACGTCATCGATCAGCAGCGGGACGAAGCCCACGATTGCATAGACCAGCGCCAGCCCGCCGAGAATCCGGCAGCCGATGGAGAGACCGGCGCCGAGGCCGACGATCAGGATGGTTCGCGGCGAGGGGGCGGGGTATTCCTCGGCGAGGCGCACCAGACCCAGGATCAGGATCACCATCGAGACGGCAAACGGCGCGTCTTTCGGGTTCATGAACATGTGCCCGTAGAAGGTCGGGCACAGCGCCAGCAGCAGCAGCGTCGCGAGCCCGGCAAGCGGGCCGCCGACACGCCGCGCCAGCCGCCAGGTCACGGCAAGGCCGATCAGGCCGACGACGGCGCCAAGCAGGCGGCGCGTTTCAAATAGTTCGAGCGGAATGACCTTGTGCAGCAGCGCCGCCACCATGTCGAAGCCGCCGCCATACATGTAGAGATTGGCGAACGACAGCGCGCCGGTGTCCTTGAAGCCGGAACCGTACATCCGCAGCAGCAGGTCGGCATATTCGGCGTGGGTGTAGTCGTCCCAGCCCAGTCCGTAGTCACGGAAGGTGAGGCCCGCAACGAGCGCGACCACGGCCAGCGCGAATATGGCAAGGTCGTCGCAGGTCCGCTCCACCGAGCGCCGCGCGGGCGTATCGAGGGCAGAAGTCGTGATGGCTGACATGGCGATTGGTAACCCGGCGTCCCTATGGCCCAGCTTGGATATTCTTGAGCCTCATTCCCCGGGTACCCATATAGCGCAGTTCCATTACCAAGTAATTGGGAATTGTGGCCTAAATCCCTGATGCAATGCAACAAAAGGGCAGTAATTGGTAGCTGGTAAGACTACGGGCGGCGGGCTGAACGGTACCTGAATGGCAGCATGATTGTCCGCGACAGGAATCCTGCAACCGGACGACGCTATTGCGGAACCCGGGACGCAATTGGCGGTTGGCGGTGCGCACAATATGACGGTATCGTGGCGCGGGGCGGCTGGCGAGCGTTTCGGGCGCGGCTGAGGGGTTGGTTCGATGATGTTTGTTATGTTGGTCGCCGGGATCGGCCTCGTTTTGGCGGGCCTGCTGGCGATCGGCTTCGGGATCCCGATCAAGGAATTCAGTACCGGCAACACGCTGATTATCGCCGGCGTGATCGGCGTCTGCACCGGCGCGATCATGCTCGCGCTCTGGATGACGGTCCGGGAGTTGAAGAACATCGCGCGGCGGCTCGGTTCTGGCGTGCCCGGCGCCGGCGTGCCTGAAGCGCGCGGTGAGGCCACGGTGCGGCCGGTGCTTCCCGTCGCGGCGACGCGGGATTCCGCCCCTGCCGGTGGCGGCTTCCCGGCCGCCGAGCAACCCGGCGCTCCAGGACCCTTCTCTCCGGCGGCACCGCCGCCGTGGCAGAACGAGACAGTCCTGCGTGATCATCCGATTCCGGAACCGATGCACCCCGAACCGCCACCGTCGACTTCGAAACCAAAGCGCAATTTACTGTTTTCATCGACATCGCGAAAAGAGCGCGAACGCGCCCAAGCGCGGTCCAGCGAGCCGCTGCCGCCGGACCTGTTGTCGTCGGACCTTCGCCCCAGGCCGCCCACCGTGCCGCCGGTCGAAACTGCGGAACCGCCGCCCGCATCGTTCGAAGATGCCTGGCCGAAGGCGGAACGCTCAAAGCCCGGTGAAAGCCTGGCGCATCGGCGCGGCCGCATGCCCCCGACGCTCGCGGAAGCCAACGGCGGACCGGCGCACACCGAGGATCAGCCGGAGGTGACGGTGCTGAAATCGGGCGTTGTCGATGGCATGGCCTATTCGCTCTATTCCGACGGTTCGATCGAGGCCCAGATGCCGGAGGGGATGATGCGCTTCGCCTCGATCGATGAACTGCGCGCGCATCTCGACCAGCGGCTCTAGATTTTTGATTTGACGCGTTTTCTTGACGCGAACCGGTGCCCACCCCGGATCAAGTCCGGGGCAGGCTTTCGCTGGAAAACACTCTAAAACCGGCAATACTTGCCACGGGGCTGGCTATCGGAAATAAAGCGCCGCCGTTCTTGTCAGTTTCCCGGTACTTCGTTCATATTCGCCAAGTCGTACGAGATTCCGCTGATGTATAGATGCGGTTGGATACTGTCCGAACCGTATGGCCGACAGATGCATTCGTGATCCCAAAAGGTTGAGCCATGACCGATTCCGCCAGCAAGACGCCCGTCGAACTGACCGCCAATATCGTATCGGCCTATCTCAGCAACAATCCGACCCAGGCCTCGGAAATCCCGAACCTGATCAGCCAGGTCCATGCCGCGCTGATGCGGGTGTCGAGCGGCCGCCCCGAGACGCCGCTCGAGCCGGCCAAGCCTGCCGTGTCGGTGAAGAAGTCGATGACCCCGGAATATCTGGTCTGCCTCGAGGACGGCAAGCGCTTCAAGTCGCTGAAACGCCATCTGCGCACGCAGTACAACATGACGCCGGAGCAATATCGCGACAAATGGGGCCTGCCGCCGGACTATCCGATGGTCGCGCCGAACTACGCGGTGGCGCGTTCACAACTCGCCAAGAAGATGGGCCTCGGCCAGCAGGCGCGGAAGCGGAAGTAGTCCAAAGCGTTTTCAAGCGAAAGCCTGCCGGACTTGATTCGGGGTGGGTACCGGTTCGCGTCAAGAAAACGCGTCAAACAAAACTCTGAACGTCAGGAAGCCGCGGCCAGCGCCTCGCGCGCGTCGGCGCGGATGCGCTCGACCATGGAGCGCAGGCCGTTCGAACGCTGCGGCGTCAGATGCTCGCGAAATCCGAATTCGTCGAATACGGCAAGCGCATCCGTTGCCAGGATCTGCTGCGGCGTGTGGCCGGAATAAAGCGTGAGCAGGATCGCGATCAGGCCGCGCACGATGTGGGCGTCGCTATCGCCCAGATACTTCAGCCGCGGCTCGCCGTTGCCGCTGCGGTCGATCTGCCTGGACAGCCAAACCTGGCTGACACAGCCGTTCACCTTGTTCTCGGCGGAATGTTCGGCCTGCGGCATCGGCTCGAGCGTTCGGCCGAGTTCGATGACGTACCGGTAGCGGTCGTCCCATTCCTCCAGCAGCTCGAAATTGTCCCTGATTTCGTCGATCGTCATCTTGGCCCGCGTCCGTTTCCTTAAAGTTCTATATAGGATGCGGATCGAACGAAAGCGATGGAAATGGAACCGGTTCCCGCGGCCTTATTTTGAGGCCAACGGCGTTCGCGGCAGCCGCCATTCGATCGCCATATCCTCTTCCGTCAGCGCATCAGTGGGCGACGCCACCACGGCCTCGGCGTCGTCGGCCGTGTCGATCGAACTGGTATGGTCGGGCTTCTTGTCGGTGACGGGCTTCTTGTCGGTGATGATCTTGTACAACTGGCGGGCGCCATCCTGGGCGCGCTGGCCGATCGCCGTCGCCGCCTGACCGCCGACCTCGCAGGCCGCCGGCTGGCGCTTGCAGAACTGGCCCATGTCGGAGACGGCGGCGGTCGCAGCCGATACGGCTTCGGAGGCGCCGATCTGCGGCACCTTGTCCGATTCAGGCGTCTTTTCCCTGGGCAACAGCACGAGCACGAGCCCGAGCCAGAATGCCATGCGAAGCAGAAAAAACATCTCGCGACCCCGGTCGTCTCTTATGGTTGTGTTGCGGTTAGGTCCGCTGGTTTGCTTCTGACTAACAGCCGTCGATAAATCGCAAGTGTTTGCATTGAGGTAAAATCGCCGAAAATTTTCCGAAAAGCGGATTGATTCGATTCGGCGTAAATTTTCGATTGATGACCACTATCGCGCGAAAAGTTCGCGGCGCTCGCGCATCCACCATTTCGAAACCATAGATCGATGCGGCTCTAAACCTATCGTTCACCATCCGCGTCGAATGAGCGTCATGCGGGGCGTGAAACTTCCGCGAATGCACGGTGTTGGTCGGCGAATCCCCGCGCCTTAGCGTTCGCTTAAGTTCGCTCTGACACGGTGGCGCAAAGATTGAGGGGGCGTTCCGGCGCGTCTGTCTGACGAACAAGCCGAAGCGCGAGAGCCGTGACTGTTTTGAGTATCATCCACGATTGTCTCGATGCCCTGCTGCATCCCTCGGCGCGATATGATGCGCTGACGCGCGCGCGTCACCGCGCATTCATGGCGCCGCGGCTGCTCGGCAGCCTGGCGGCGCTTGCGGCTTTTCCGATCTATCTGGCGATGCGCGGGGCGCCCACGGCGCTCGAGGTCGCGGCCTTCGCCTGGCTGATCGCACCCATTCTGTTGTCCTGGTTCCTGTCGCGCACCGGCCGCTACGAAGGCGCGCATATCCTTTCCGCGTTGGCGCTGGCGGGCCTCGTCATGATGGTTGCGATAACCACCGGCGGTATCGAATCATTCGCCGCGGTCTGGCTCATCGTCGTTCCCCTGGAAGCCGCGTTGTCGGCCTCGCGCCGGGTGGTCGCGTTCGCTTCCACGCTGGCCCTGTCATGCGTCGCCTTGCTGATCGCGCTCGGACATTTTCATTTCCTGCCGGTGGCGGAGTCGAACGCGGCCCTGCGCGGCGTTCTGATGGGAGCTGGCGTCGCTTCCGCGACGCTCTATGCGGCAGGATTGGCCGTCAGTGCCGAATCGCTGGCGCGCACTTCCGTGGCGTTGCTCTATCTGGAGGAAGACCGTTATCGCTTGCTCGCGCGAAACATGAGCGACGTGATTTCGCGTCACAGCCGCAACGGCGCCGTGGAATTCATTTCGCCGGCGGCGGAAGCCATGCTCGGCACGCCGGTTGCCCGGCTCACCGGCCATGGCCTGTTCGACCGCGTCCATGTCGTCGATCGTCCGGCCTACCTCACGGCGCTGTCGGACGCCGCGCGCGGCAGCGAGCAACGCGTCGAATTCCGTCTCCGCCGCGACGCGGTTCGCGGCCAGAACATTTCCGCCGATTTCATCTGGGTCGAGATGCGTTGCCGGCCGCTCGAGCAGGTTTCGCCCGAGGCCGACGTCGTCGCCGTGATGCGCGACGTCACCGACCGCAAGGTCCAGGAGCAGGCACTCGAACTGGCGCGCACCGCCGCCGAGCAGGCGGACGCCTCCAAGACACGATTCCTGGCTACCATGAGCCACGAATTGCGTACGCCGCTGAACGCCATCATCGGCTTCTCCGAGATGATCGTGCATGAAGAGGCGATGATGCTCGATGCCGCGCGCCGCAAGGAATACGCGCAGTTGATCAACGATTCCGGCCAGCATCTCTTGTCGGTCGTCAACGGCATCCTCGATATCTCCAAGATGGAAACCGGCAATTTCGAAATTTCGCCGGAGCCGTTCGCGCCGCGCGCGGCGCTCTTGCACTGCTGCAATTTGCTGGCGCTGAAGGCGCGGGACAACGGCGTCGATCTGATCACCCGTGCCGCGGAGGACTTGCCCGTGATGAACGGCGATCCCCGCGCGTTCAAGCAGATCGCGCTGAACCTCGTCGCCAACGCCATCAAGTTCACCGAGCGCGGTGGCAGCGTGACGGTTTCCGCTGCGGTCGAGGGCGCGCGGCTGATGCTGCGTGTCACCGATACCGGCGTCGGCATTGCCGCCGAGGATCTGGCGCGGATCGGCGATCCGTTCTTCCAGGCCGGCAAGACCTATCAGCGCAAGCACGAAGGCACCGGCCTCGGCCTGTCGATCGTGAAGGGCCTGGTCGGATTGCACAATGGCGAGATGAACGTGCAGAGCACGGTCGGCGAGGGCACCACGGTGGCTGTTGCCTTGCCGCTTGACATTGCGCCGCTGCTGACGCCTTCAAACAACGTCGCGCCGCTGAAACCGGCGCTGCGACCGGAACCACAGGATCAAGTCCATCAGGTGAAGAAACGTGCCTAGGCGTATTGACGACGATGACGAGATGCCGCGCCGCCGCCGTCGCGGCGCGAAGGCGGCTGCGATTGAAGTGGAGGAAGAGCGCGGCCTTGTGATGCGCGTCCTCCTGCACAGTCCGAAAGACATGGTCGCGGGCCTGCTCGCCGCTGCCGCGATCTGCGCCATCCTCGCCAATGCGCTGTTCCTGCAGGCCGGACGCCATCCCTCGCCGATGTTCGGCTCGGTGGTGACGCTGCCGTCGCCGCAAGCTGCCGTCGTGAGCCCGTTGCCGCGGCCGCGCCCGGTCGAACTGACCTCAAGGCCGGTCGAGACAGAGCCGCCGGAAATCAGGCCGGTCGAGGTGAGGGGCGCTGATCCCAAACACGTCGAGATCAGGAGCGCCGATCCAAGGGGCGATGCCAGGAACCCTGACGCCAAAAACCCTGACCCCAAGAACCCTGACCCAATGGCCAATCTGGTGGTCAAGTCGACCGGTGCGCCTGCCGCGGCGCCCGCGAATGTGGCGCGTCCGCCCGCGTCGATTCCGGCCACCGCGCAGAGCGCCGGCGCGCGCCGCGTGGCGGCGGTGCAGCGCGCGCTCACCCAATATGGCTACGGCCAGTTGAAGCCGACCGGAGCGGTCGGTTCGGACACCCAGGCCGCGATCACAAAATTCGAACGCGACCGCAAGCTCCCGGTGACCGGCCAGATGTCCGATCGCCTGGTGAAGGAGCTCACGGCGATGATCGGCCACCCGATCGACTAGCTTCCGCCTGGTCGCTGGCCTATCGTCTTTTCCATGCGATTGAAATCATCCATCTGGGTGGCCGCTTATCTGCGCCGCTGCCAGACCGAGGGAATCTTTGGCGCCGTGCGCAGGCGAGGCGCGGAGGAAGCCGGGGCCGTATTCGTCAAGGTGGCGCTGCTCGACGGCAATGCCATGCTTTTTGCACCTGCGCCGCAGACTGTCTATGACGACAGCCGCCCGGCCGAGCGCATTTTCGTCCCGACATCGCCGCAACCGGTGCCCGAGCCATCCGTGGAGGAGCGCCTCGCCAAGGAAATCCGTTTCGATCCCGACGCCTGGATCGTCGAGACCGAGGACCGGGCAGGGCGCCACTTTCTGGATCTGGCGAAGGCTTAAGAGTGCCAGCTAACGCTTCGAACCGTCGGTGCCGGTGCGAATGGCCGGCGCAGTTCCGGGCTGCACCGTGGGGCGGGTTTGCGGGGGCGCAGCGCGGGCGCGATGGCGTTCGTCGTCGTAGAGCGCGGCGCGATATTTGGCGCGGGTGACCGCCATGGTCGAGCCGCGCCACGCGGCCAGCATCACCAGCGCGGATCGTTCGCTCAAGCGGTCGTATAGCCGCGACAAACGATAAACGTTGTGCACGGATGAGCCGAACTCGGGATTGAGGAACAGCAGCACGCGCTGGAACGCGGCGCTCGGCATGTCCAGCGCCCGCGCGGCGCAGGCCAGCGGCTCGCCACCGGGATCGTAGACCACCTGTTCGGCAATCCGCTGCGGCAGGATCAAGGCTTCGCCCAGTTCGAGTGCGAAATTCTCGGTGTCCTCGGCGAATGCGGCCATCTCCAGGATATGGAGCGCGCGCGCGGCGCGGGCTGCCGGAATTCGCGCCGAGGCTTTCAGCGGCGTGTCGGCGAGATTGTGCAGGATCAGCGCGCGCTCGCTGGCGCCTGCCGCGAAGAACATGTCGCTGATTTCGGCGGCATCGTTGGGCCGCATCGCCAGGGTAGACGCCATCCGCAACTGCGCTTCGGTCGGCGCCTTCACCGTCGGCGCGCTGGTCGGAGCAGCGGCAATCGCCGCCGCGACCGGCAGCATTTCGCCGGGGGGCGAACGCTGCAGCCCGAGCTTGTCCATGATCTCGGCCGGGGTCGCCGGATAGATCGCGAGCCGCGCCCGCACCGCGGCGCGGGTGGCGTCGTCGACCTGGTCGATGAGGCGGGACGTCAGTTCGACGAACTGCCGCTCCTCGTCGGCGGAATGGGCGCTGGTCTGGACATAGAGGTCGGTCAGCACGCGCAGCAAGGTCGGCCTGATATCGACGCCCTCGCGGCGCGAGAGCGTCATTAGCCCGTCGAATCCTGGAAACAATGGAGCTGCGGTCATGTCAGGTGTACGCGACTTCGGTAATCCCTCGCGTCAGCCTACGCACGGCACTTTAAGAGTTGGTTAAGGAAAACAGCCTGTGAAGAAATCCGATAAAATGCGCGCTTTCGGCGCGCGCAAGCAGCCCCGGAACCCGTAACTGTACCCCCTGCACAAATTAAGATGCCGTTAACCACGTTCTGTTCTGAATAATGGCATGTCGCCGGCCAGATCGTCCGTGCGGCAACCAGAAAGAACGGAACATGGGCACCATCATTGAATTTCCGGCGGATGCGGCTTCGCGGCGGCTGGGCTCAAGCATGGATGGCGCTCCACGCGATGGCCTGGGAACCGTACTGATCCTTCCCGTTGTCCGCATCGAACGTGAAGCCGGCGAAACCGGCGACGGGCGCGGACCGGAAGAGGGGACAGCACCCGGTCGCCGTCGCCGTCGGCGCCCCTGAACGACGGACATTTGAAATGCCGGAGCTGTGCCTCCCGATCCGGACCACCGGGCTTCGGTCACTCCCGGCTCTCATGCTGCTCGTGGCAAGTGCTGTGCTCGGCGGCTGCAGCGGCGGCGATTTCGGCCGCACCCGCGCCGATATGCGCAATGACGACATGCACCGCTGGCTGGGCGCCGAGGCCACGGCCAGCGTCGGCCTCAAGCCATCGCACTTTCAGCTCACCGAAAACGAGCGCCAGCTTCGCGATCTCGCCTATCCCCTGATCGAGCCGCCGCATTCGCGGCCCGCCTGGAAGAGCGTGTTCGGCGATTACCAGCCATTGCCCTCGCCATGGCGGCAGAAGGTGGTGTTCGACCGCACCACCTATGGACGCGCCCTGATCGACGAGCCGCACCGCTCGCACACCTCGCGTTATCAGCAGCTGATCGAGGACGTCCGCAACGACATCACGAGGTTCGAGCCGTTCTTTGCCTCCGCCGCGCGCGTCATCGAACTCGACCGCAAGCGCAGCGCCAGCCTGAAGATGGTGTCGGAACTGTCGCCGCGCGAACAGGCCGATGCGGTCGCCCGGATGGAAGAGAACACGCTGATCGTGCAATGGGTCCAGCAATGCCTGGAGCGGCGCATTTCGTCGTATCGCTGGGCGCTGGAGCGGCTGGTGATTCAGACGCCCGATACGATCGCGGCCGATGCCGACCGCCTGATCGGTGAACTCGCCGCGCAAACCGCCAATCCGCCGGTCGCCGCCCAGCCGGTGATCGGGCGGCCAGTGACGGTGAAGGGCTAGGGCGTGGTTCACTAACGCACTTCTTGGCGGCAAGGGCTCCGATCCAGTCAGGTAGGCCATTGGCCGCTGCGCCGCCGCAGCTGTTGGCACTTAGGCGGCGCGAACGTATCCGTAGCGGAGGTTCGAGGGTTGCTCCGCAGCTTGTGCGTACTCGCTCTTGAGCGCTGCGAGGCGGTCCTCGGAAAAGATTGGCATCCTCGTGTTATCGGCCGCCTTGAGCTTGATCTTGTAGAACCTGGTTGCGTTGCCCGCGAAGATCAACTGCTTGGTGCCGCTGTTGGCGTCGCCGAGCGGCGCAAAGCCGTATTTCTTCTGCATGTCCTCCGGGATTTCGAGCCGGCGCAGCGCCTCGATCTGCCATTGCGGCGAGCCGTACCAGACCGAATCGGTGCCCCACATCACGTGGTCGACCCCCATGCCCTTGATCAACGTGCCGACCAGCGCCGCGCAGAACTTGGGATGCGCGACTGCTGAGTTGGCAAAGGACGTGCCGAGTTCGGCATAGACGTTGGTGACACCGAACTTCTGCGGGATTTCCGCGAGGTCCGAGGCCCACTGGATGCGGCCGGTCTGCTCGAACTCCGCCCAGGCCTTGTCCGGCAGCTCGAGGAACGCCCGCAGCGCCGAGTGATAGATCACGAAGTTCATCTGCGGCCAGTCCTTCGCCGCCTTTCCGATGTCCCACGCGGTTGCATATTCCCACACGCCGGCGAACGATTTCTCGTAATCGGGCGGCAGCAGCCCCTTGTGGATGCACAGCGTGTTGATGCCGGCCTTCACCGCTTTTTCGTAGAACGGATACATCACCTGCTCGTCGTCGAGCCGCCATGGGAACTTGGAGGGTGCCAGCGGATCGCCGATCGTGTAGGACTTCCAGGAATCCGGCTTGTAGACCTCGATTGCCTTGTCGACCTCTTCCATCCAGCCGGGCTGCTTTGGGGTGATGACGCTGTGCGCCAGCAGGCGGCGCGAACCGGCGAAGTCGTTAATGAGTTCGCGGGCCTTGACGATCTGCTCGTTGGAAAGAAGCCACCAGCTCGGATCGTCGAACGGCGCTCCGCTCAACAGCGCCATGTTGGTGTCGCTGTCGTAGTAGATCTCTTTTACGTAATTCTGGAACTTGTAGCGGGCGAGCGAGGAGACGCCTTCCTCCTTCATCTTCGGATTCCAGTGCTGGCTTGCAAAGTCGGCCAGCCCCAAGAGCTCCTTGTGATCGAAGTCGTCGCGCACGAAATGGGTCTGGACGTCGAAGATGAACTGGCCGGCGAGGCCTTGCGCGCGCGCCAGCATCAATTCGGGCTCGCGGGCCTCGGCGGGCGCGACCTGGAAAATATTGGCGTAGACGTCGTTCATCGCGAGGAACGCCGCGGCCATGCCGCAGCTCGTATGCAGGAACTGCCTGCGGCTCAAGCCGAGGTGCTTGCCGTTAACGTCGGCGAGTTCGTTGATCCGTGCCTCGACCTTTTTTTGCACGGCGCTCTGCGGGGGCGGCAGATACTCGCCGTTGGAAACAATCTGAGTGGGAATCGGCGTTGCTGCCGATGCCGCCTCCGCGCCCGCGACAAGACGTTGCTCTCGCTCACTAAGCCAAGTGCTCATTGTTTCTCTCCCTCTTTGGGCGCCATCGACGATGCTGGTCGGTGCGCGCATGAGGCTGCGCGATTTGGCCACTCCCGATCAGTTAGAAGAACGGAATAGGCGTAACCTCCCGCGTTCGCTACGCATGAGGCCGTCACACTCGCTTCACGCCCAGGCGAGTCTCTTCATCATGTCGTGCTGCGAGAGCACAGACACACTTGCAAAACTACTTGCGGTAGTGGCGGCATCATAGCCGAATTCAATGCTCAAACTTCCATTCGCGCAAGCAAGTTATCCGACAGTCACACTGTCCCAAAACTCCCCACTGCGACTGGCAGGGTTTGACAGAGCGAGCGGCAACGTACTGCCGTGGTCGTCGAGCAAAGGCGTGACGTCGCCCTTTGGCCGATATTGTTGCAAAAGTCTTTTTGGGGTGGCGAACGAAAATTCTTAAAGCCGCTGATGCGCTTTACGCGCGGCAACGTGAGGGACCATATCGTTTCATCCAAAATCGATCACGGACCTCCGCAGTGGCGTTGAAAAGCGACGCAGCTGCGGAGAAGTCCAAAAATCAACTTTCGCGAGATTTTCCGGGTCGCTCGATTTTCGACTTTTGCAAACAATATCGGCCCTACCCGGACATAGGGGCATGGTCCGCTTTCGCGCCGCTATTGGAGTGGAGCTGACTTAGGCCGGGATAAGTTTGAGTACCCCGATTATGAGTACGCGCCCCTGGTCAACGATTCCGAGCCTTCGATTTGGCGCGGCCCGCTTTGGGACGCTGGCTCTGCAGTTTCGCGATAAAGTTCTGCAGGACTTCCGACGGCGGGCGCGCCGCACTGTAGGCGAGGCCAACCTCGCGCTTCACGTCGACGTCGATCTCGCGCACGGCGACATCGGAATTGGCGCGGGCCACGCCTTCGGGAACGATGGCAATCCCGACGCCGGCGGCAACGAGCGCCATCGCCCAGTCTTCGGATTCGGCAATCGCCGCGGGCTGGCGTGACGCCGATGCGGCGCGGCCGAAGAATGCGCTCTGCTCGCAATGGCAGCGGTCGACCATGGCGACGTCGGCGAGGTCAGCGGTGCGCAGCCGCTCCTTCAGCGTCAGCGGATGCGACGGCGGCAGCGCTGCGACGTAGCGCTCGACCCAGAGCGGAACAAAATGTTCGTCGGCGCGCAGCAGATTCCTGGAGACGATCCGCGCATCCGAAGGCTCATCGACGCCGACGAGGCGGAGCGCGATGTCGGAAGTCCCGGTCAGCGGCTTCAGAAGCGCAATGGTTCGCGGCCGGTCGAGCGTGCGCATCAGGCCGAGCGTCAATGCGTTCCGCGTCGCAGGCTTTCGAAACAAGTTTTTCGCGGCGTCCGCCTCATCGATGATGCGGCGGGCCACGGCGTGGAATTGTTCGGCCGCTTCCGTTGGCGCCATGCCCTTCTTGTGCCGGATGAACAGCGCCGCGCCGAGTTCGGCTTCCAGATTGGTGATCGCCGCCGAGATCGAGGGCTGCGAGATGAAGCAGCGCTTGGCGGCCGCCGTCAGGTTGCGCTCCCTGAACACGGCGGCGAAATAGCGGAGTTCGCGGATATCCATAGTCTGTTCCTATCGATACTATCAGATATCGATATTTTACCTATGGTATGCCGGATGGCAAGCAAGACGCCTGACCTCGAAGGAGACATGTCATGCGCGTGCACCATCTCAACACCGGCACCATGTGCCCGATCGGCCGACGCCTGGTGAACGGCACCGGCAGCATTTTCCAGCGCGCGCGCATGGTGTGTCATTGTCTGCTGATCGAGACCAATGACGGGCTGGCGCTGGTCGATACCGGCATCGGATTGGATGACATTGGCAATCCGCCGCGGCTGGGACCCAAATGGGTCCGGCAGACGACGCCACGGCTCGATCCGGCGGAGACCGCCGTGCGGCAGGTCGAGGCGCTCGGCTATTCCAAGAGCGACGTGCGGCATCTGTTGCTGACGCATCTCGATCGCGATCATGCCGGCGGTATTCCGGATTTTCCGAACGCGAAGGTGCACGTCCATCGCCGCGAGCACGACATGGCGGTGACGCGCCGGACGCCGGCACCGAAAGGCCGCTACATCACTGATCAGTGGAAGCACGGTCCGCAATGGGCATTCTACGGGGAGGGCGGCGAGGACTGGTTCGGCTTCAAGGGCGTGCGCGCGCTCGGCGATCGCGAGCCTGATATCCTGATGATCCCGTTGCCCGGTCATACCTTAGGTCATTGCGGCATCGCCGTAAGGAGCCGGGGCAAATGGCTGCTGCACGCCGGCGATGCCTATTTCTTCCACGGGCAAATGCAGGCTTCGCCGAAAATGCCGCTGGTGCTCGGCATGTTTCAGCGCCGCGCCGACATGGATCGCGCCATGCGCGTCCAAAACCAGGAGCGGCTACGGACGCTCAAGGCCAACCACGGCGATGCCGTGACCATCTTCAACAGCCACGATCCCGTGGACTACGAGAATTGCCGTTGCGGCCAACACCAGGAAGTGCCGGCTCACGCTGGAGCAGGATGAGGTCAGGTTGGGCCGTGACGACGGACCATTTCGTGCCCCGGACGCAGGCGGCGTGAGTGCTGCGAGCCGGGGCCCATCCTACTTTGCATGGGGTTGTTTTCGCGATTTTGTGTCTGGACCCTGCGGTATACCGCCCATCCCGCTCCAGGCCGTGATCAGCGCTTGCCCCGTGGCGCAGGCGCAGGGGCCGGCGCAGGCGCTGCCGGTTCGGGTTGCTTGGTCGGCGGAGGCTCAGTCTGCACGGTGCAGCGCGATGCCGCGAGCGAGGCCTGCGCCTGCGGCATCAACCCCGGCTCCGGCGCTAAGGCCTTCAGCACGATCAGGCCGGTCGCGGTGGGGGAGTCGATGATCAGCCGGTCGGCGGCGGTGATTTCCTCATCTTCCGGCAATGCGGAATGCTGCTCTTCCGTCATCAGGTCGAGTTCGATCACCTTGCGGCCGGCCGAGCGGTCGTTGATGGCGTAATAGGCGACCTCGTTGCGCGTGTAGAACGACACTGAAGTATAGGCCTGGCTGACCGGCACCGTCAGCTTGATGGGGCCGCCGGTAAGGTCGTAGCGGCAGATCGCGACCGCAAAGGCCGGGTCCATGAACGGCATCGGCGCGTTGTTGGGCTCGGCGAGCGGCAGCGCCGTGACGGCATTCTCCTTGGTCATCGGCGTCAGCCGCGAATAGGCGTCCTGGGTGGCAATGCGCGGCAGCGCCAGCACGCTGACGAGATGCACCACGCCGCCCAGCAGCACGCCCGCGATGATAGTGAATACCAGCCGGATCATGGGCAGCCTACCGTCGTGATGGAGGGCATCGGCGCGTCGCGCTGCGTCCGCGTCGCCACGCCAACCGGCGTATCGTAGAGCCGCAGCATCAGCGCGTAGCGCTCGATGCCGCCGGTCGGCAGCCAGTTGCCGGCCCGCGACCGCGCCGCCACGCGGATCTCGAACGCGCCGTCGGAGCCGCGGACGATCTCCTGGCTGGTGAAGCCGTAGCGTTGCAGCGAATTGGCGACCAGATGGCCCTTGCGGTCGAACAGGGTCAGCGTCCAGAACCGGGCCGCAGGCGTCACCCCGCTGACGACCACGTCGCAGCGCCCGTCGAGCGGCCTGTTCTTGTCGTCCGACGTTGCCGAGAAGGCGATGCCGTCGCCGGTGCCGATCGGCAATTCGCCGCTGCGGGCGATCGAGGCGCGCGAATAGGGATCGACCTCGGCGGTGCCGCTCTTGGGCCGCGCGGTCCAGGCGCCGATCGTGAGCGTGCCGAGATCGGTGCCGCGCGTCGCCGTCATGTAGGTCGAGCCAAGACCGACGGCCGTGGCAAGCGCCAACGCCAGCAAGGTGATGAAGATCAGCCGCACAGGCCAGGGCTCCGAAATCTCACGGCATCAGATTCCGGTTGAACCGGCTTCATCCGAAACCTGAAGCGCTTCTTTTTGTTTGAGCATGTCGGCGCAGACGCCTCGCATCTGCTCCGAGGAAAGCCGGTTAACATTCTGCCGGATCATGCCTTTTAATTCTTCCGCTGCGCCGGCGCAGGCTGGTCGCCAGCGGCTGCGACATAGTTCTCGGGGAAGGCCAGCGCGCCAGACGTCACGGGCTTGGCGGGCTGCTTCTGATCGTTGGACGAGGTCTTGCCCGCGGCCTTGCCGGCCTCGTCGAGCAGTCGCTCGACGCGCACCAGAATATCCGCGCCGCGCTTGGTCAATACCGGCGGCGGTCCCGGCTTGGTCTCCAGCACCCGCGGCGCGCCGTTGGCCGCGACGCTGGGGGGCAGGGCGGACTGCGGCAGTTTCGTGCCCATGCCGACGCCGGGGATTTCCTTTACCTCGACGCCCTGATGCGCGACGACCATGATGTCGTGCCAGGTTTGCGCGGGCAGCGAACCGCCGGTCATGCGGTTGGTCGGGGAGTAATCGTCATTGCCGTACCAGACCGCGCAGGTGAAGTTGCCGGTGTAGCCGACGAACCAGGCGTCACGGTAGGCGTTGGTGGTGCCGGTCTTGCCCGCGGTCGGAATACCGTCCAGCGCAGCACGGCGGGCGGTGCCCTCGCTGACGACGTGGCTCATCATCCACGCCATGTCGGCGGCGACGGAGGCGGGAATGGCTTGCACCGGCTTCTTGCCGTCGCGGTCGAAGCGCCAGACCAGGTCGCCGGCGCCGGTGCGCACTTCCAGCACCGCGTGAGGTTTCACCGACTTGCCCTTGTTCGGGAAGGTCGCATAGGCGACCGCGTGTTCGAGCACGGTGACTTCATCGGAGCCGATTGGCATCGATGGCGTATCCGGCAGGGGGGCCGTGAGGCCGAACCGGCGCGCCACCTCGGTGATCTTGACGCGGCCGGCCTTGGCCGGGTTCGGCGACTTGCCGCCCAGCGCAATCGACAGCTTCACCGGCACGACGTTGATCGAGCGGGTGATCGCCTGGGTCAGCGTCACCGAGCCGGAATAGGAGTGGCCATAATTTTGCGGGCACCAGTTGCCGATGCAGACCGGGCCGTCGACCACGATCGATGACGGCTTGTAACCGTTCAGCAGCGCGGTGGTGTAGACATAGGGTTTGAACGAGGAGCCCGGCTGCCGGTAGGCGTCGGTCGAACGGTTGAACTGGCTGGCGCCATAGTCGCGGCCGCCCACCATCGCGCGGACGCCGCCGTCGAGATCGGCGACCACGGTGGCGGCCTGGGTGGCGTGATAGTCCCGGCCGAACTGGCGGAGCTGGTTTTCGACGGCATCCTCGGCGGCGCGCTGCACGTTCATGTCGATCGCGGTGCGGACCACGAAGACGCGCTCGGTATAGGATTTCGGGAATGTATCGACCAGCTTGCGCATCTCTTCGAAGGCGTAGTCGAGATAGTAGTTCGGCGAGTTCTCGTCGCGGCGGTCGACGGCGACCGCCGGGTTGCGCCGGGCACCGAACACCTGGCCCTCGGTCATGAAACCGGCATCGACGAGGTTGTCGAGCACGACGTTGGCGCGGGCGCGGGCGGCGGGCAGGTTGATATGCGGGGCGTATTTGGTCGGCGCCTTGAACAGTCCGGCCAGCATGGCCGATTCCGCGAGATTGACGTCGCGCGCCGACTTGTTGAAGTAGAAATGCGCCGCGCCGTCGACGCCGAAGGTGCCGCCGCCCATATAGGCGCGGTCGAGATAGAGTTTTAAAATCTCGTTCTTGGTCAGCCGCGTCTCGAGCCAGACCGCCAGAAACGCTTCCTTCACCTTGCGCTCGATGGTGCGCTCGTTGTTGAGGAACAGGTTCTTCGCCAATTGCTGCGTGATCGAGGAACCGCCCTGGCGCACGCCGCCGGCCTGTGCGTTGGTCACGAGCGCGCGCGCGGTGCCAGCGATGTCGATGCCGAAATGGTCGTAGAAGCGGCGGTCTTCGGTGGCGAGCGTCGCCTTGATCAAATTGTCCGGAAAGTCTTCAAGCGGGATCGAGTCATTGTGCTTGATGCCGCGGCTGCCAATCGGATTGCCGTAGCGGTCGAGGAACGACACCGCGAGATCGGATTTCTTCAGCCAGTCGTCATCGGCGGTTTCGCGAAACGCGGGGATCGCAAGCGCCAGCATCATGACCAGGCCACCGAGGCCGATGGTGGCGGCTTCCGAAAACGGCTCGATGAAGACCCAGCGCTTCCAGCGGCCGACATAGAAGCGGTCCATGAAGGTGGAGTAGCGCTCGTACAGCTCGCGCAGGCCCTTGCCCGACGAGAACAGCGTCGAATCGATGCGCGCATCCAGATCCAGAAAGTAGTTCCGGATCTTCTGCTTCCAGTGTGGAGGTACGATCTGGCGCACCGGGACCCTTGGTCGTTCGAAACGCTCACGCACCCGGCCGGGCGCTATCGAGACGTCATGGTTTGATGTTGCGGCAAACCCAAGGCGCTTTTAGGACGCTTGGGGACTCGCAATTGTTCTATCCGAGCGGGGGCTATAAACCAATGCTCTCGCTCACCATTTTGGTGGTCAGCCCTAACGCGTTCCCGGCTTTTTTGCGTCCGTAGTCAGCCCGCTTGCGCCCTGGTTGCCGGACCCCCTAGAAGGACTGCAGCCGAACCCGACCCGGAAACCATCCGACTTCATGACCGCACCGCCCAAGCGAGCTTCCAGCCAGGAGGGATTCTTCTGGAAAACCAAGACGTTGGAGGAAATGTCCAGCGCCGAATGGGAAAGCCTGTGCGACGGCTGCGCGCGCTGCTGCCTGGAAAAGCTCGAGGACGAGGATACCGGGAAAATCTACTTCACCCATGTGTCCTGCAAGCTGCTCGATTCCGGCCTATGCACCTGCAAGGATTACCAGAACCGTTCCGACAAGGTTCCGGATTGTGTCCGCCTGACGCCCGAGAACGTCCGCACCCTGAACTGGCTGCCGCCGAGTTGCGGCTACAAACTGGTCGCGGAGGGGCGCGATCTCTACTGGTGGCACCCGCTGATTTCGGGTGACCCCAACACCGTGCATGAAGCCGGGGTTTCGGTGCGTGGCAGGGTGCAGGGCACCGAGGACGAAATCCCTGACGAAGATCTCGAGGACCACATCGTGCAATGGCCGGCACTTTTGCCCAAGCTGGCGCGGCTGAAGAAGCGGCCCTGATTGTCTCGCGCGCTCCGGCCATGGCCACATGCGCCTTTCCATTCGGTCATCGGCGCGCTAAGGTGGTTGTACATTTGAACACCAACATCCTTAGGCTTTGCGCTAGATTTTGATTTTCCGTCAATGAGATGTCCCTCAATTTTTGAGGTGTCCCATGAATACTGGTCCGGTTCAGTCGATACCGACGGACGACGATAACAGACCGCCCGAGCCGACCTCCGCGCTTTGCCTTTCCGGCGGAGGCTATCGCGCGATGGTGTTTCATATCGGCGTGCTTTGGCGCCTCTATGAGACCGGGCTGCTGCAGAACATCAAGCGGATATCAAGCGTTTCGGGCGGCTCGATCACGGCCGGCCAGTTGGCGCTGGCCTGGCGCGGCCTCAGCTTCGGCCCCGACAGCGTCAGGAGCGATTTCGTTCCCAAATTCGTGGAGCCGCTGCGCGCCTTCGCCGGTATCACGATCGATGCGGAATCCGTCATTCTGGGCGCGCTGTTGCCGGGCAGCGTCGGCGACCGCATCGCCAAGGCGTATGACGACCACCTGTTTCACGGCAAGACGCTGCAGGACATGCCCGACGAGCCGCGCTTCGTGATCAATGCGACCAATGTGCAATCCGGCGCGCTCTGGCGTTTCATGAAGCCCTATATGCGCGACTACCGCGTTGGCGAGGTCAGAAATCCCAAAATTCCTCTGGCGCAGGCGGTCGCGGCTTCGTCCGCGTTTCCGCCGGTCCTGTCCCCGTTCGAACTGCGCCTCAGGGACGCCGACTTCGTGCCGGGCACCGGGCTCGATCTGCAACGGCCGCCATTCACCACCCGCGTCGTTCTCAGCGACGGCGGCGTCTACGATAATCTCGGCCTGGAGACCGCATGGAAGCGGCACCAGACGGTTCTGGTGAGCGATGCCGGCGGCAAAACCCAGGAAGAGGAAGAGCCGGAGACGGACTGGCCGCGGCATTCCTACCGGGTTCTGAACCTGATCGACAACCAGGTGCGCTCGCTGCGCAAGCGCCAGGTCATCGATTCCTTCGTGTCGGGGGCGCGCAAGGGCGCTTACTGGGGCATCCGCACCGACATCGCGGATTACCAACTGCCCGATGCGCTCAACTGTCCGCTGGACCGCACGACGCAGCTTGCCGAGTTGCCGACGCGCCTGAAGCGGCTCGACGAGCGGACGCAAGAGAGATTGATCAACTGGGGTTACGCGGTCTGCGATGCGGCGCTGCGCAAGCATCTGGACTCGCGCCTCGGGCCGCCGCCGGCGTTTCCATATCCCCAATCCGGGGTCTGACGGGAAGGCGAGGGTCCGAACGTGGCGAAGGAACGCAAGCAGGGCGGCGGATCGCGGCGGAGCAAGCCGAGCCCCGCGGAACCGAAGGGAGCGGCATCCGGCACGACAGCGCCTGCAGATGCGACGCCTGCAGGTGCGCAGCCCGGCACGGTGCAGGCTCCGCCTGGGAGCGCGAGAACCAAAGCCGACCGACCCCTGCAATTCTCGATTCCCGCAGAGCTGGTCGAGCACATCCTGCTAGGCCCCATCGACGACCGCCGCGTGCTGCAGGATTCGCCGCTGCTGGGAGACGTCTGGACCGCCTATGCGCTTGATCCGGGCGTCATTCAGGATGTGTTGATCACGCCGCACAAAAACACGACCGCCGCGGTGGTCGCCCAAATGATCCCGCTGGGGATAGAGCTGCGCGAGCGGGAGCGCCACGCCGAAAGTCCGCCGCCGTCGAAGCGGCCGAAAATGAGGGCGAAGGTCGCCTATCTGCAAGGCCTCGTGGGTGCGAGGCTGTATTTCGACGAAGTGCTGCGCATCCTTGTGCCCCTGACACAATGGTGGGGCCAGTCAAAGCTCCAGGAAAGAATATTGAAGATCGACCAGGCCAACCTGCGCAGGTTGCTCGAGCGGGAGCCTGGCCGGCCTGGCATCGATCCGGAGAACTTTACATCACTTGAAAGATACATCGCGTTGGCGGGGTTGATCTATTGGATCGGCAAACTCGAACGGCCGATCATCCCGGGCAGTGCCCCGCCGCAGCCGGTGGAGCGTTTGCCGCGGCTCAAGGTCGATCAGGCATTCCAAAACTATCAGCCCTATATCGATGAAATCATCGCAGGGATGTTCGATCTTTACGCAGTCATTCAGGCCAATCCCCACGCCTTGGCATCGGATGATCTCGACGATAACGAAGAAGCGAGACGCGAAGGCTACATCTTTCAGGTCTCGCTGAACCGCGTCGCGTCGGCAGCGCTCGACCGGTCCGTTCCGGCCGTGAAGGCCGATGCCGCGTACTCCCTGTTCCAGGTGAATTGCAAGAACATCGTTTGGGCGGTGCTGGATTCCGGCATCGATGCCAAGCACACAGCCTTCGCCGAGAAGGACAAGCCCGACAGATCGCGTGTCAGGAAGACCTTCGACTTCACGAGAATTCGCGAGATTGTCAGCAATGACGAGGACGACATCGCGCCTGAGGAGCTGGAGCAACTCGCAAACGCCGCCGGCATCGAACCGGCCGACGCGTCGGGCTATCTGAAGGAGATTGCCGAGGATGCCAAAGCAAAACGTCCGATCAATTGGGGCGTCGTTGAAAAGCTGATCACGCTAAAGAATCCGCCGCAACCGGCCAGCCCGCACGGTACGCACGTCGCGGGGATCATCGGTGCCAACGGAGGAGCTACCAACCATCCCGACGGCATGTGTCCCGACATCCGCATCTACGATTTCCGCGTTCTCGGCAAGACCATCGACGATACCGAATTCGCGATCATCGCAGCATTGCAATACATTCGTTACGTGAACGAGCGGCACAGCTATATTACGATTCACGGCGCCAACCTCAGTCTCTCCATCCCACACAATGTCCGCAACTACGCCTGCGGACGCACGCCGGTGTGCAACGAATGCGAGCGGTTGGTGGAGAGCGGAGTGGTGGTGGTCGCTGCCGCGGGCAATCGCGGCTACCAGAAATTCGAACTGACGGACGGCGGTGTTTTCGAAAGCTATGCCGCGTTCAGCATCACCGATCCGGGAAATGGCGAGAGCGTCATCACGGTCGGGTCCACGCACGGAAACTGGCCGCATACCTATGGCGTGAGTTTCTTCTCCAGCCGCGGTCCGACCGGCGATGGGCGCCTCAAGCCGGACCTGGTGGCCCCGGGGGAGCGGGTGCAGTCGTGCATCACCGGCGGCGAACACAAGGAGTGGGGGCCTGAGTCGGGTACCAGCATGGCGGCGCCGCACGTCAGCGGCGCTGCCGCGATGCTGCTGGCGCGTTACGAGGAACTGATCGGCCAGCCTCGCCGGGTCAAACGAATCCTGTGCGAAAGCGCGACCGACCTCGGCCGCGAGCGAAGTTTCCAGGGCCACGGCATGCTGGACGTCCTGCGTGCCTTTCAATCCATCTAGGGAGGCGGGAAATGTTCTTCAGTCTGGATGTATTGCGGGCGCGCAAGGGCGATTGCCTGATGCTGCACTTCGGATCGGAGCAGGATCCGCATCTGATCCTGATCGATGGCGGTCCTTCGGACGTCTACCAGCCGTTTCTCAAGCCGCGGCTGCAGAAGGTCCACGAAACGCGCGATCTCGACGAACGGGAACCGCTCCCGGTCGACGTCGTCATGGTGAGCCATGTCGACGACGACCACATCAAGGGAATTCTCGACCTCACCAAGGAGCAGCGCACCAAGAGCCCGGATGTGCGGCTCGACGTGACCAGCCTGTGGCACAACAGTTTCGACGATCTGCTCAAGACCAGGCCCAACGAACTGGTGGCCGGGTTCGGCACCGCATCAGTCGAGGCGACGGCTGCAGGAGGTGAGGCGGCTATCGATTCCGGAAGCGTGTTGGCGAGCTTCGGAGCCAGCATGCTCAAGGATGACGCAGAGATCGAAGATGAGGATATGCATCAAACGGCCGAGGTGCTGTCCAGCATCCCGCAGGGCCGCACGTTGCGTGACGATGCCAAGGCCCTCGGGTGGAAACCCAACCATAAATTCAAGGGCAAGCTGATCCTTGCGGCCAAGGCCGCGAAGCCGGTGACGCTCGGCGACCTGAAGGTGACGGTGGTCGGGCCGATGCAAGCGCAACTGCTGGCGTTGCAGGAACAGCATGACGAATGGCTGCGCGCGCAGAAGGAGAAGAAAAAGAAGTCGCCCGAGGCGGCGCTGGCGGCTTTCGAGGATGAATCCATTCCCAACCTGTCCAGCATCGTCGTCCTCGCCGAACTCGGGGGCAAAAGCATGCTGCTGACCGGCGACGCCCGCGGCGACAAGATTCTGGAAGGAATGGAACTGTCCGGGCTGCTGGAAAAGGGCGGCAACAAGCGTGTCGATCTCTTGAAGGTCCCGCACCACGGCAGCGACAACAATATGGAGACCGTCTTCTTCAAGCGCGTGCCGGCCGATCACTACATTTTCTCCGGCGATGGCGAGCATGGCAACCCGGAACGCGCCACGCTGCAAATGCTGCTGGACGCGCGGGGCGCCGACGCCGGCTACACGATTCATCTGACCTATCCGGTTGCGGAGATCGATGCGGGACGGAAGGCGGATTGGGAAAAGGAGCAGGCCAAGGAGAAGGCCAGGAAGAAGAACAATCCGGCATCCAAGAAGCCGGTGCGGGAGGACTGGTCTCCCGAGAAACACGGCCTGGTCGCGTTCTTCAGGAACAACCCGAAAATGGCAGCGAAGCTCTCCATCGTCGACGAGAGCAAGCCGCATCTGATCAATCTGCTCACGCCGCTGAAGCTCTAGGCTGACCGACCGGAGATTTACGGGGTGTTTCCCGGAGCCGCCGTCAAGGGAGGGCCGCAGGCGCCTGCGAGGCTCGAAATGTTGCTCACGGAAACGCGATGATACCCTCGCGGGATGCACCCATGCGCGCGAGGTGCTGCCGCGAGGGAAATTTGCGCTCTAAGGTGCGTCCGATATGGCGATTCCATCTCGGCGGCTTTGGCCGCGCAGAACAATATTACGTCCGACATGAACAAGCACCAGCGGCAGGGCCGTGAACCTGCCGACCAGACGACATTGCCAGACGATATTGGCGAAGAGCTCTCGCGCATCACGACCGAGGTCATCGATGTCAGCGATGCGCCGCCGATTGCGCCGCCGGCGCCGCTGAGCCCCGACGAGGTCCGCACCATCCTGATGAGCCTGTTGCTGACGATGTTCCTGGCCGCGCTCGACCAGACCATCGTCGCGACGGCGCTGCCGACCATCGGCCGCCAGTTCAACGACGTCAGCAACCTGTCCTGGGTCATCACGGCCTATCTCCTGGCCTCGACCGCGGTAGCACCCGTGTTCGGCACGCTGAGCGACATTTACGGCCGCCGCGTCATGATTACCGTTTCGCTTGTCCTGTTCACGGCCGGCTCGATCCTCTGCGCGGTCGCGCCGAACATGCCGGTATTGATCGTCGCGCGCGGCCTGCAGGGGCTCGGCGGCGGCGGCATCATGCCGGTCGTGCAGACCGTGATCTCCGATGTGGTCAGCCCGCGCGAGCGCGGCAGGTATCAGGCCTATTTCAGCGGCGTCTGGATGGCTGCAGGCTTGATGGGTCCCGTGCTCGGCGGCGTGTTTGCCGAGCATCTGCACTGGTCCATGATCTTCTGGATCAACGTGCCGCTCGCCGTCGGCGCGCTGTTTCTGCTGCTGCCCAAGATGGGCAAGATCCCGGTGTTCCATCGCCGCCGCAAGGTCGACTGGCTCGGCGGCGTGCTGTTGATGGCGTCCGCAGTCGTCGTCATGCTGGTGCTGAGCTGGGGCGGCAACCGTTATCCCTGGCTGTCGCCGGCGATCATGGCGATGATCGGTGCGTCTGTCGCGCTGGCGTTCGCCTTCGTCTGGCACGCGCGCAATGCCGAGGAGCCGTTCCTGCCGCTGCCGCTGCTAAGCGGAACGGTGGTGCCTTACGCGATGGTGGCCGGCGGCTGCGCGCTGGGCGCCATCACCGGACTGACCGTGCACCTGCCGCTGTATTACGAGGTCGTCTATCATCTGACCGCGAGCGAAGCGGGGTTGGCGCTGATCCCGCTCGCCGCGATTTCCACCTGCGGTGCCGCGATCGCCGGACGGACCATGGCGCGCGCCAAGCACTACAAGCGCGTGGCCATCGTCGGAACGTCGGCGGCGGCCGTCTTCGGTGCGGTGCTGGCGGCGACGACGCTGCCGTTATGGGGCTTGCTGGTCGTGTTGTCGCTGTTTGCGCTCGGCCTCGGCACCACGTTCCCGGTCAGCGTGGTCTCGCTGCAGAACGCGGTGGCGCGCGCGCAGATCGGCACCGTGACGGGCGCGATGAATTTCTTCCGCTCGCTGATGTCGTCGTTCATGGTCGCCGCCTTCAGCGCGATCCTGCTGATGGCGCTGGGCGCGGGCATCTCGCTCGGCGAACATCGGGGACCTGCGAACGCGATTCCGGTCGCCGACATGATCATCGCATTCCGCTATGTGTTCGGCGCTGCCACCGCGCTGCTGGCCTGTGCCGCGCTTTGCATCATCGCGATGGAAGAACGGCCGCTCGCAGGTCCATCGACGCCGGCGGAGATGGCGGAGTAGGCTGAGCTTGAAAGCGCACTATTCGAGCTGCATGCGGATTCCTTTGGCGCCATTGAGCAGCCGCTTTAAGTGAAAGCCGGCCAGAGCATCGTCGGCATGCAAGCCGACGAGCGCGGCGAAAGCCGGCATTGCTGCAGCATCGCCGGCCTCGAGTTTGGCGAAGGCGGCGGCATATTGTCCCGCAGCCGGCGCGTCGAAGCTCGCCGGTGATAAGGGTTCGTAGGCACGCAGCGGCTCGCTGCGGCCGCGCAGGATGAGGTCGCCGACCGGGCGTCCTCTGAAGTTCTCAGCCGCATTTGCTATCGTCGCGCTGACGCAAATCCGGGTGCCAAGAAACTTGTTCGCCGCCTCTAGCCTCGCCGCCGTGTTGATGGTGTCGCCGTAAGCGGTGTAGTCAAAGAAGCGGCTGCCGCCGAAATTGCCGACCAGTGCAGGACCGGCGTGAACGCCGATGCGGGTGGCGCCGAAATTCACGCCTTTCGCCTTCCACCGTTCGCGAAACGCCTCCGCCCATACGTCAAGCTGCTGCGCGCAGGCGATTGCGCGCGTCGCATAGTCGGGCTGGTCGCTGGGCGCATTGAACAGAACCTCGATCGCATCGCCGATCACCTTTGCCACGGTCCCCTCATGCGCGAAGACGACATCGGTCATTCCGGTCACATATTCGTTGAGCAGTTCCCCGAGGAGTTCGGGCGCGGCAGTCTCAACGAGCGAGGTGAAGCCGGTTATATCGGTGAAGATGACCGCAACGTCGCGCCAGGTCACCTCCGTGCGGTCGCCGACGCTGGCCGCAAGCCGCTTGGCGAGCTCGGGCGAGAAATAGCGGGAGAGCGAAGCATGGGCGCGCTCGGCTTCCGCCTGACGGCGACGTACCTCGCGCAGCATTTCGATGTGCCGCAGGGTCTTGTCGATCGTCGCTTCGAGATCGACGAAATCGATTGGCTTGGTCAGGAAATCGAACGCGCCGCGATTCATCGCGGTGCGGATGTTGCTCATGTCGCCGTAAGCCGACACGATAATGGTAGATTTCTTGTCCTCGGATTCTTGCAGCTTGGCGAGCAGCGACAAGCCGTCCATTCGCGGCATGTTGATGTCGGAGACCACCAAGTCGACGTGCGGATGCTCCTCGAGCGACTGCAACGCCTCCAGCCCGTCACGCGCAAACACGAAGCTGACCAAGCCCTCGCGGACCTGCCGTCGGAATTTCTGAAGGACCAGCGCCTCCAGATCCGGCTCGTCATCGACCACGAGGATTGTTGCGGTCATGCGGCTTGCTCGAGCCTGATATCGATCTCCTGGCGCAGCGCCACGAAATCGATCGGTTTGGTCAGAAGGTCAGTCGCGCCGTTCTCGAGTGCCTTGCGCCGGGTGTCGGCGTCGCCATAGGCTGTGATCATGATGACCGGCACGTCTGGCCGCATTTCCTTGACCTTCGGCAGCATTTCCAGCCCGGTCATGCCGGGCATATTGATGTCGGACAGGATCAGGATTAGCGAATGCTCGATGGTCGAGCCAACGCGCGCCAGCGCATCCGGCGCGGAACTGGCGAAGTCCATGACAAATCGCTGGGCGCGCAGTTCGCGGCGGAATTGCTGGCGGAACAACGCTTCCACGTCGGGCTCGTCGTCCACAACTAGAACCAGAACGCTCACGGCTGTCCTCTATATTTTTCTGCAAAATTGCTTGTTCGCGGCAACACGATGCGGAATTCGGTGAAATGGCCTTGTTCAGTATCCACGTCAATTGTGCCGCCATGTTGTTTCACGATGATGTCGTGGCTCATGGATAGGCCCAGCCCGGTCCCTTCGCCAGCCGGCTTGGTGGTGAAGAAGGGGTTGAACATCTTCTCACTTACTTCGGGGGGAATGCCGGTGCCGTTGTCGCGGATGCGAATTTCGACGCTTTCGCCTAGGTTTTTCGTGCTCGCACGCAACGTCGGCTCGAAGCCGGGCTCGGCGCCTTCCTTGTTGCGCTTGGTCACGGCGTAAAATCCGTTGGAGACGAGGTTGAGGAACACGCGGGTCATCTCCTGCGGGAACAGGTCGATCTGGCCCGCGGCGGGATCGAAATCGCGCTCCAGCGTTACATTGAAGCCGGGCTTCTCGGCGCGGGCGCCGTGATAGGCGAGGTTGAGACTCTCGTCGATCAGGGCGTTGATGTCGGACGGCCGGTGCTCGCCGCCGCCCTCGCGCGAATGCAGCAGCATGTTCTTGACGATGGAATCGGCACGCTTGCCGTGCTGCACCACCTTTTCCAGATTGTCCTTCAAAAGCCCCGTCAGCTCATCGACTTCGGCGCGGACCTTCTCCGCCAGCTCAGTCGGCTTGAGGACGTCGTTCAACTCTTCGGTCAACTCGGCCGAAAGGGCTGCGAAATTGTTGACGAAGTTGAGCGGATTCTTGATCTCATGCGCGATGCCGGCGGTGAGCTGGCCGAGCGAGGCGAGCTTTTCGGTCTGCACCAGGCGGTCCTGCGCGGTGCGGAGGTCGTCGAGGGATTTGGAGAGATCGTTGGTGCGTTGGCGCAGTTCGTTGAGCAGCCGGGCATTCTCGATGGCGATCACGGCTTGGGCCGCGAACTGTTTCAGAAGCGTGATCTGCTTCTCCGAGAAAGGCCGCTTATCCTGCCGGAAGATCATGACATTCCCGACGACGCGATCGTCCTTGAGCAGCGGCACGGCAAGCAGACTGCGCGCGCCCCCGACGTCGACCAAAGCGCGACGGTTTGGGTCGCCGCTGCGATAGGCCTCGGTGTCGATCAAATCGGTTATTTCGACATGCGGCTCGCCTCTTAGCAGACGGGCTGGCGCAGTGCCCGGGCCATAATCGATCGCCTGTCTTCGCCGGAATGCGTCGTAAGCCGGCGGAAGGCCGTAGGTGGCGGCCGTGTGGAACTGCGCACCATCGAAGGTGTTGAGGACGCCGAAATCGGCGCCACAGAGCTGCATAGCCTTGTTGAGCATGGCATCGAACACGGGAGCGAGGTCCCCGGCTGAGCTGCTGATGACGCTCAGGACTTCCGATGTCGCAGTCTGCTGCTCCAGCGACTCGGCCAGCTCGTGCGTTCTTGCCTGCACCTCCTCGAACAGCCGTACATTCCCGATGGCGATCACGGCCTGGTCGGCGAAGGTCTGCAGCAGGGCGATCTGCTTGTCGGTGAACGGATTCACCTCGGTGCGCCGAAGCAGTATCGTGCCGATGCTTTCGCCTTCCCGGAGCATCGGTACGCCCAGAATGGTGTGGCAGCCGTCTCGGCGCGACATCTCCTGTCCGGCGGGGAATTGCTCGCCCTCGGCTGAGAGAATGTCGCGCAGATGCACTGGCAAGCGATCTGCAATCGCCCGTCCCGATACCGAAGTACGGTCGTTTGGCCAGCGCCTTTGGTTCATCGGTATCGGACCGTGATGCGCGCTTAACAGCAGATCGTCGCCTTCCTTCAATACGACGACCGCATCATAAGCCGCGCAAAGGTCGCACGCGCTTTCGACAATGGCCTCAAGCGCTGGCACGATGTCGGTCGGCGAGGAGGCGATCACCTTCAGGATATTGGCGCTGCCAGTCTGATAGGTGAGGGCTTCCGACAGGTCGCGCGTCTTGGCCTGCACTTCATCGAACAGGCGGACATTGCCGATGGCGATCACCGCCTGGTCGGCGAAGGTCTGCAACAGGGCGATCTGCTTGTCGCTGAAGGCTACCGGTTCCAGGCGGCGCAGTGCGATCGCGCCGATGGCCTCTCCCTCCCGCAAGAGAGGTACGCTGAGCGTGCAGCGGTGACCCTGTTCGCGCGACTGCCGTTGCCCCTCTGGAAACTCCGCGGCCTCGGGAGCCTGAAAGTCGCGCACCTGCACCGGTACCTTGTCGACGACCGAGCGACCCGTGACCCACTGCCTGTTGATCGGGCGTGCATGTTGACCCGTCGGTATGGGTCCGTGATGGGCGCTGAAATGCAGATCGTCCCCGATCTTCAGCAGGACGTTGGCATCATAGGCATCGCAAAGCTCGCAGACGCTTTCGACAATGGCCTTGAGTGCCGGTTCGACGTCGGTCGGTGAGGACGCAATCACCTTGAGAATGTTGGCGCTTCCGGTCTGGTAGGTCAGCGCCTCCGAGAGGTCGCGGGACTTGGCCTGCACCTCGTCGAACAGCTTGACATTCTGGATCGCGATCACCGCCTGATCGGCGAAGGTTTGCAGGAGAGCGATCTGGCGCTCAGAGAAGGATCCTGCAACGGCCCGCGCTACCGCGATCGCTCCGATGGGATCACCGTCTCGCAGCAGCGGAACGGCCACGATGCTTCTATACGTTGCTGCGTCGGCAAGACCTCGGCCAGCATAGACAGGCTCTACAAGAACGTCCGGGATTTGAGCTACAGCGCGGTGTAGTATCGCCCTGCCGGTAGCGGTGTCCTCATCCGCCGGCCTTGGAACCAGCCGCTGGAAGGCTTTCAGACCTTCAGCGCTCAGACCATGGCCGGCAGCGAAGTGCATGAGGTTACCATCGAAACGCAGAACGAAGGAGAACTGGCCGTCGCATAGCCTCACCGCGCTCTCAGCGATCGTATCAAAGACCGGTTGGACGTCGGTTGGCGAACGCGAGATCACGCGCAGGATGTCGCCGGTTGCCGTCTGGTATTCGAGCGATTCGGTTAGTTCGCGCGTGCGCTGCTGAACCTCGTCAAACAGCCGTACGTTTTCGATCGCGATCACCGCCTGGTCGGCAAAGGTCGATACCAGTTCGATCTGCTTGTCCGTAAACGGCTGAACCGTCTTGCGGCCGAGAAACAGTACGCCAATCGGCTCCGTCTCGCGCATCATTGGAACGCCCAGCAGAGTCCGGAAACCTGCGGCCTTCTGCATGTCCAGATACGTATATTCGGGATCGGCCAGCACGTCAGGGATCTGAACGGCTTTCGCAGCAAGGAGCGCTCGCCCGATGACACTGCCGCGGCCGGGCTGCAGTCGATGCACATCGGCGACCCTGACCCAGTCGACCGGGAAATTGTAGTTGGTTGCGTGATAGAACCCGCGCTCGTCGCTGCGGGCGATAGCCGCCATATCCGCACTGCAAAGCTGCGCCGCCGATTCAGTCAGCGTGTCGAGCACCGTCTGCAGATCAAACGCCGAGCGGCTGATCACCTTCAATACGTTGGCAGTCGCCGTCTGCTGCTGTAGCGACTCGCTCAAATCCTCGGTGCGCTGCCGCAGCTGCTCGAAGAGACGGACGTTCTCGATCGCGATGACCGCCTGGTCGGCAAAGGTGTTGACGAGCTCAATCTGCTTTTCGGTAAATTCCTGGACGCTTCGACGGGCAATCACGATTACACCGATCGGCTCACGCTCGCGCAACAACGGCACGCCTAGCGCCGTGCGTTGACCGGCCAAGGTGGTCGACTCGCGCAGGGTATATTCGGGATCGCCTGCGACGTCGATGATTTGAACCGTGCGGCGCTCGAGGGCGGCCCGACCAGTAATCGTGTGGCGGTCGGGAGTAATCGGATGCGTTTCGAGGAATTCGGCGTATTCCCTGGAGAAACCTACGGAAGCGCCGGCTCTGTACACGTCGCCTTCGCGCCGCATGATGAACGCCATGTCGGCATTGCACAGTCGCGCAGCGGTCTGCACCAGCGTGTCGAGTACCGGCTGCAGATCGAATGTGGAACTGCTGATGGTTTTCAGGACTTCGCCAATCGCAGTCTGCTGCTGCAGGGATTCTGTCAACTCGCTGGTGCGCTGCTGGACGGCGTCGAACAATCTCACATTCTCGATGGCAATTACGGCCTGGTCGGCGAAGGTCTGGACGAACTCGATCTGCCTCGCGTTGAACGCCCCAACTGCGAAGCGGAACAGGTTAATGACGCCGAAGGTCTGTCCCTCGCGGACGAGCGGTACGCCGAGTGCTGCCCTGAAACCCATGAGCTTCTGCGCACTCAGGCGCTTGAAATCCGGATCGGCGAGCACATCGGGAATATGAATGGTATGGCCATCGACGATTGTTCGCCCAAACACCGAACCGCGATCCGGCTTGGTCGAGTAGCGGGAAAAATGCTCTCTCCATTCGGGCTCGCAGCCAAATGTCGCTGCAAGGCGGTACTCGTCGCCTTCCCGGTATCGTATCGTTCCGATGTCTGCCTCGCATAGCCGGCAGGCAGACGCGAGCAATGCATCGAGCACTGTCTGCAGATCAAATGCCGAGCGGCTGATGACCTTAAGTACGTCGGCAGTCGCAGTCTGCTGCTGCAGGGACTCGGTTAAATCACTCGTGCGTCGCTGAACCTCGTTGAACAGGCGGACGTTCTCGATGGCGATGACCGCCTGGTCGGCGAAGGTCTGGAGCAGTTGTACGTTTTGCGGAGCGAACGTACCGGGCTCGACCCGCGTAACGCTGATCATGCCGATCACGGTTCCGTTGTTCACCAGTGGGACAAACAACATGCTGCGAAAGCCGCGGGCGCGCGCGACATTTTTGATTTCGTTCGTCAGGGCTTCAGTATCGGGGGTCGGCACGACTTTGCCGGCTTGTGCCAACGCAAAGGCTTCGAAATCGGCAATCGGCCGCGGGAACGTATTCTTCAGTGTTTCGTCGGCGGCGGGATTGGTTGGTGTGAATGCCTCGAGGTAGGCAATTCCGTCAATGAAGCGGAAGACGGTCGTCGAAAAGCCGCCGAGCAAGGCATTGGCTCTTCTCGCGATGGCCTCGAATACCGGCCTTACCTCGGACGGCGAACTGGCGATGATCTTCAGAATGTCGGCGGTGGCGTTCTCGCGATCTTGTGCGGCGCGCAACTCGGCCGTCAGCCGGGCGTTCTCTTGCTGCAAATCCGCCACCACGTCCTGAGGAAGCGCGGGCATCGGATGAAATCCATATCGCCCGCTGCTTCACAGCGCGGGCAAAAAAAGCGGCCAGTCTGCAGCCTCATTATTCCATTACAGGATGGTTTCGGCCAGCCAAAATCCTGGATGCTTTACGCTAAATCGGTGGTGGGCCTCAGGTCCCCGGCCGCGAGACCTCGGTCTCCTTGCTGGTGTTGAGTTCCAGCCGCACGGGAATGCCCTCCTGCGTCTTCGCAATGCCGCGGTTGCCCTAACGTGCGCCGGTGAGAAAGCGCGTAATGGCGCCGCCGAATCGCGCGCTGTCCAGCGGTTCGGCGAGCGAGGCTTGCGCTGAAGTCACGACGCTATCGGGCGCATCGCCCTTGCGCACCATCTCGCAGCAGGCCAGCGCGAAGCCGACGGAGAATTCCGGGTGTGGCTGCACCGAGAGCGTGGTGCCGCCGGCGTAGAGCAGCCCGGCATGCGGCGTGAAATCCGAGGACAGGATCGTCTTGGCGCCCACTGGCGGCGTGATGACCTGATCCTGGTGTGAGCAGGCGATTGCGATGTGCGTGCCCTCGATCAGGCCATTGCCTGGCGCGACGTCGTAGACGTGCCGCCCGATGCCCCAGCCCTTCTCCGACTTGCGCACCGTGCCGCCCAACGCCTGCGCGATCAATTGATGGCCGAAGCAGACGCCGACCATCGGCACCTTGTTGTCGTGGGCTGTGCGCACGAATCCCTCGAGCGGCGCGATCCAGTCGAACGCGTCGTACACGCCGGCCGAGGAGCCGGTGATGAGGATCGCCTCCAGTCCTTCGATAGCCGGCAGCGGCTCGCCGGCGGGAATGCTGACGGTATTGAAAGTGACGGTGGCGTCGGCGGCGCCGATCATATGCTCGAACATCTGCGGATACGATCCGTGGAGCTCGCGATTTTTCGGGCTGACCAGTCCAGTCTCTAGGATCGTAATGCGCGGCATCAGTGACTATCTGGCAATCGGTTGCGTCGCCCCTCAGGTTCCCGGCCTTGAGACCTCGGTTTCCTTGCTGGTGATGAATTCCAGCAGCACCGGGACGCCTTCTTTGGTCTTCTGGATGCCGCGCCGGATGGCGGGGATGATGTCTTCCGGCTTGGTCACCCGCTCGCCATAGCCGCCGAAGGCGCGCGCCATCGCGGCGTAGTCGCCGGAGATATCGGTGGAGCGGTATTTCTCGGTCGAGATCGGCATCACCTTCAATTCGATCGCCATGGAGAAATTGTTCAGCAGGATCGACATGATCGGGATGCGCTCGCGCACGGCGGTCTCGAAGTCCATGCCGGTGAAGCCGATCGCGGCATCGCCCCAGACGTTGATGCAGAGCTTGTCGGGCTTTGCCAGCTTGGCGCCCATCGCAAGCCCAAGGCCGTAGCCGAGCTGCGTGGTCTTGCCCCAGCCGATATAGGAGAGCGGTTCGATCGATTTCCAGAACGGCGAGAGCTGGTCGCGCGGGCTGCCGGCATCGTGGGTGATGATGGTGTTGTTGATGTCGACGGTGTGCTGCAGATCCCACAGCACACGGTAGGGATTCAGCGGCGCGTCGTTATGCGTCAGCTTCGGCATCCATTTCGCCAGCCATTCCTTGTGGGAGGCTGCGATCTCCGCGGCGACCGCCGTCGCGTCGCGATCCGTCGTGACGGTCTTGCCGATCTCTTCCAATAGCGCGTCGAGTACGAGCCCGGCGTCGCCGACCAGGCCGATCCTGGCCTCGACATCCTTGTTGAGATGGTTGGGGTCGAGCGTCGAATGGATGATGGTCTTGCCCTTCGGCATGGCGATGCCGAATGACGTCTCGGTAAATGAGCAACCGATGCCGAAGATCACGTCGGCATCACCCAGAAATTTCGGCACCGCGCGCGGCACGGCGAGGCCGCCCGATCCCAGCGACAGCGGATGGGTTTCGGGAAAGGAGGATTTGCCGCCCAGGCTGGTCGTGACGGGGATAGCGAGGCGCTCGGCCAGCCGTTTGAGCTGCGGCCAGGCCTTGGCGTAGTGCACGCCCTGGCCGGCATAGATCACCGGGCGCTTCGCCGCGACAAGCAGGGCCGCCGCTTCCTTCACATGCAAGGGATCCGCGCCGTATCGGGTGCGCAGCACCGGCGTGTAGTTCAGCGGCTCCGGCACTTCTTCGTTCCACATGTCGGCCGGGATTTCGACGATCACCGGCCCGCCACGGCCGTTTTTCAGTTTGGTGAACGCGCGCCGGAAGATGTTGCAGACCTCGGCGGCGATATTGATCGGCTCGGACGATTTCGAGAACGCCTTCATCGCCTGGCTGGAGTTGAAGTTCGGGTCGATATGGGCGAGTCTGCGCGCATAGCCCATCGGCAGCACCAGCACGGGCACCGATTCGCCGTAACATTGCGCCACGCCGCCCATCGCGTTCTCGGCGCCCGGCCCATGTTGCATGCAGAACGCGCCGATCGATCGCCCTGAGGTGACGCGCGAGATCGCGTCCGCCATGTGAATGCCGATGCGCTCCTGGCGCACCATCACCGGGCGGATGTCGGCATTGGCGGCATATTCGATGAGATGATTGACCGGATAGCCGCAGAGGATTTCGATTCCCTCCCGCTTCATGATTTCCGCAATGGCGGCGCCGAGCTTCATGACGGTCTCTCCCCCTGGATTGCAGGCCGGTTCGGTCCGGCCGATTTGCGACAGTTGGAGCAGGATTTTACCGCCCGGTAAAGCGCGCGCGGCGCGTAGTGCGGAAGTGCTGATATGCGTTTTGCAACTTTGGGCCGGATCGAGAGAATATTGTTGCTGCGGGTGCCGTTCGCTCGATGCTGCCGCGTTGCGAAAGCGTCACAGCTGCGATCCAAGTGAAGCGGCATCACGTCATTGTCATTGCCGGGAAGGATTTTTGGAGTACCTGTGCTCATGCAACTGCATGAATCGCAGGATCGGAGACTTATAACTTATAAGGTGACTACGGTGCAAAAACTCATTCTTGGCTCGGCGGCAGGCTTGGTCGCCATGAGCGGGGCACAAGCGGCGGACCTCCCGGTCAAGGCCAAGGCCGTCGAATATGTCAGAATCTGTTCGCTTTACGGCGCCGGCTACTTCTACATCCCGGGCACCGACACCTGCATCAAGCTAGGCGGTTATCTGCGCGTCGACACCACCTTCAACGGCGGCGCCGCCCACGGCCAGCCGGCCTGGAATGGCAATTCTGGTCAGCAGAATCGCTACCGCGATAACTTCATCTCCCGTTCCCGCATGGCGTTCACGATCGATACCCGCACCGCCACCGAATACGGGGTGGTTCGTACGTTCGGCCAGGTGGACATCCAGTTCACGAGTCCCGACGGAACCGCAGCGTTTACCGGCGTCCCGAGTCCGTTCAGCATCGCGACCGAATATATGTTCATCCAGTTCGCCGGCTTCACCTTCGGCAAGTCCGCATCGGCCTATGCCACGCCGTGGCAGGGTTTCCCCGGCAATATCAATGCGAGCCTACTCGGGGGGCATACCACCGACACCGGCATCAACAACATCCAATACACCGCCGAATTCGGCAACGGTGTATCGGGCAGCATAGGCCTTGAAGAGCCGGTAGTATGGGATCGCACGTCGGTCTATAATTTGGGCATTCCCGGAGCGATCGGCGCCAACGGTACCGGCGCGAATGCCTATGCCGGAGTGCGCGCTCCCGACGTCGTTGGCAACATCCGCGTCGACCAGGCTTGGGGCTTGTTCCAGATTTCGGCGGCCGCGCATGAGGTGAGCGGTTCTTACAACATTCTGGGCGCTGGAGCTGCGCCGACTGTCCTGTCCGAAATCAGCGGTCACCCCGAGGCCAAGTGGGGAGGATCGGTGATGGCTGCGCTGCAGCTCAAGAACCTGCCCACCGGAGCCGGCGACGACATCAAGTTCGACGCGAGCTACGCAAAAGGCCGTACCAAAGCTGTGATCTCCACCAGTTCGGCATCGCCTAGTTTTGCGATGTCCGGCAGCAGCGGCTTTGCCTACGAGAGCGTTGGCTTTGGCGCCACGACGGACGGGGTCTACCTCCCCGGCGCCGGCGGCACCGGCGGTATCGTCCTGACCACGGCCTGGGGCGTCCGCGGCGCATTCAATCACAACTGGGACCCATACTGGTCGACCAGCCTGTTCGGCGGTTACTCCGCCGTCAGGTATGACGGTGGTGCGAACGATAATCTGCTGGGCGCGGGAACCACGACGGCCAAAGGCGCTTATTGCGCCGCCTTCGCCGCCAGCCACCCGGGTCAGGCCTTGGCCGGCAATGCCGCCGGTGCCTACACCTGTAACCCCGACTTCAACGTCTCGCAGCTCGGTGTCATTACCCGCTGGACCCCGGTCAAGAACCTGACGTTCTCGGGCGAAGTCCAATGGTTCCATCTCGACCAGAAGATGTCGGGCTCCTCGGTATTCGCGGCGACCGCTCCGAAGCCGTCCGCGCTCTACGAGTTCAAGGATCAGGACACGGTCCTGCTTCAGCTCCGCGCCCAGCGTAACTTCTGAGAACGACCTCCCGGACCGGGCCGTTGTGCCCGGTCCCTCGTTCAACGCCGCGGCGGGGCGGGCAACTACCTCGCTTCGCTGCGGCGACTGAACATCGCGGCCATCAGGCCGAGGATGTGATCCATGATACGGTGCTTCGCGGCCGCCGACCGGTAGGCGATACGCCGCTTGTCGGTCTCCTCGTGCAGGAGGCCGATGTAATTCCTTCCCGTTTTGCGCTTCTGCGCTGTCATCTGCCTCACTCTGCAAGACGCCGATCGGGCGACGATGGACGGGCGGTGCGCAATCGATGGTAAATTTTCCGTACCGTATGATTCCGGGTCGCGCGGATTCTTCGTCGGCCTTAATCGATCGTTCATTCTGTTCGTCAAGGCCTCTTCAACCGCTCTCGTCTAGAGTTTAACAAGTATGGCGCGGGAGTTCGGGGGAGCGTCGACAGGAGTTTGTCTATGCGTCGATTATTGGCACGATTTGTCGACGATGAGTGCGGTGCTACCGCCATCGAATATTGCCTCATTGCGGCCGGCATCAGCATCGTGATCGTCACCGCGGTGAACGGTGTCGGCAGCATGCTGAGCACGAAATTCGTCGACGTCAGCGCCTCGATCAAGTAGCGGGGGTTCGGCGGCCTCCACCCATGCAGGAGCCGCTGCTCGGGCCACCCCCGACAGGGGCGGGGGCAGCGATTGGAGCCGGCTAGTCTTCTTTCCCGTCCGCGTTGAGCGCCCGCATCACAGCGATCCGCGCGAACATCAGCCAGCCACCGCCGGTCTCGGCCGCATTGATCAGATTCTCGACCGCGGTCTGCCAGTGCGCCTCGTGCTGCACTTTTTCCGGCAATGCCATGACATAGTCGGCGGCCTGCTGCAGCGTCACGAGCCTGCGGCCGCCGCGAAGCGGTATCGGGTCATCGAACGGGGTTGACCAGGGCATCGCGCGCTAGATGATGCTATGGCGCTCCTTGCCCAATCATCCGGCCTTCTTGGTGCGGGCGGCTGATCGCACCGGCTTCTCGGCCTTCTTCGGCGCTTCCTTAACTGTTTCCTTGGCCGTCTCCTTGGCGGCGCGCTTGCCGCCGCCGCTGATCGGCAACAGCATCTCGCGCTGGCCGGCAGCGGCCTTCTTCGGCTTCTTGCCTTTGTTTTTGGCGGCGGCAGGGGCGGCCTGCTTTTCGCTGGCGAGGCTGCGCTTGAGCGCGTCCATCAGGTTGATGACGTTGCCGGCCGTTTTCGGTGCAGCCTTCGCTGTGGTGCTCAGGCCGTTGCGCTTCTTGTTGATCAGGTCGATCAGCGCCTGCTCGTAACGGTCCTCGAACTGCTCGGGGTCGAATGAAGCGGATTTCTGCTCGACGATATGCCTTGCCAGATCAAGCATATCCTTGGTGATCTTCACGTCCTGGATATCGTCGAAATATTCCGTCTCGCTGCGCACCTCGTAGGGGTAACGCAGCAGCGTTCCCATCAGTCCCTTGTCGAGCGGCTCCAGCGCGATGATGTGCTCGCGGTTGGTCAGCACCACGCGTCCGATCGCGACCTTGTTCATGCTGCGGATGGTTTCGCGGATCACCGCGAATGCGTCGTGGCCGACCTTGCCGTCCGGCACGAGGTAGTAGGGCCGAATCAGATAGCGGCCGTCGATATCGGATCTCGGAACGAATTCGTCGATCTCGATGGTGCGGGTCGATTCCAGCGCGATGTCTTCTAGCTCGTCCTTCGACACCTCAATGTAGGTGTCGGTGTCGATCTTGTAGCCCTTCATGATGTCGTCGTTGGCAACTTCCTCGCCGGTCTCGGCGTCGACCTTGGCGTATTTGATGCGGTGGCCGGTCTTGCGGTTGATCTGGTTGAACGAGACCTTCTCCGTATCCGACGTCGCCGGATAGAGGGCGACCGGACAGGTCACGAGCGAAAGACGCAGAAAACCCTTCCAATTGGCGCGGGGGGCCATGGCTACTCCGAAAAAAACGCAACAGACGACCGGCAAGGATACCATCGGATGCTCCCGTCTCAAACACGGCGGGACACGGAATCGCGGAACGGCGTTAACCGCCGAACGGCCCCGTTCTGCGGCCGGCCTGCGACCTTTTTGCCGCTGCTGCCGCGTGGCGCGGCCCAAAGGGTCGGAACATCACTTCCGATCATGCGTTGCTTTAACCGGCGGTGTCGACGCATTCGCTGGCATTACAGGCACTTACTCGAAGAGGTCCCCATGGCAACGCAACGACATGGCCAAATCATCGAAACCCCGACCGAGGCGCGCCAGGCCGAACCCGGCCCGTCGGTGCTCGCGCTCCTGACGGTTTCGACCGGGCTCGCGGTCCTGATCCTGGGCATCGTCTGGTTCGTATTCTTCCGCACGTGAGCGACCGACCGGGTGACGCGATCGGGCTCGCCCGCCGCCTGGGGACGGGAAGCGTGCCGCCTTTTCGGAAGTTGTCGACGCATGCGACCTGCCGGGCCCCCCTTGGGGCGGTTAATTGGCCATGCTAGGCGTTCGGCTTGCGGCCATGCCCGGCCGCCGAATGCGTTATGACGAAAAAGTAACATTGCCCTGTGCCCTCGTTCATGGCCCGTTCACGCCGGTGGGCCTCATCTTGAGATCTGATATCGTGGGGCTCATTTTTGGAGGCCAGCTTGCGCCTGCTCGTTGTTGAGGACGATCCGGATCTCAACCGTCAGCTTACGACGGCTTTGACGGATGCCGGTTATGTGGTCGATCGCGCGTTCGACGGTGAGGAAGGGCATTTCCTCGGTGACAGCGAACCTTATGACGCCGTCGTGCTCGACATCGGGCTGCCCAAGATGGACGGTATCTCGGTTCTGGAGGCGTGGCGCCGCGGCGGCCGCGCGATGCCGGTCCTGATCCTCACCGCGCGCGACCGCTGGAGCGACAAGGTGCAGGGGTTTGACGCCGGCGCCGACGACTACGTCGCCAAGCCGTTTCACCTCGAAGAAGTACTGGCGCGAATTCGCGCGCTGCTGCGCCGCTCCACCGGCCACGCCCAGTCCGAACTGACCTGCGGTCCGGTCTCGCTGGATACGCGCACCGGCCGCGTCAGCGTCTCCGGCAATCCGATCAAGATGACCTCGCACGAATATCGCCTGCTGGCCTACCTGATGCATCATACCGGGCGCGTGGTGTCGCGCACCGAACTGGTCGAGCATCTCTACGACCAGGACTTCGACCGCGACTCCAACACCATCGAAGTGTTCGTCGGCCGCATCCGCAAGAAACTCGACGTCGACATCATCCAGACCGTGCGCGGGCTTGGCTATCTGCTGACGCCGCCGTCACCCGGCACCTGATGAGCCTTGCTCTTTTATTCGAGCATGATCTTATCCGAAGGCCAGTCTCCATCCGCAGGATTGGAGCCTGGGGATACGCTTTTCGGGACCTTGCTCTGATGCGCGGAAGTTCGCTCGCCACGCGGTTGTTCCTGTCGGCGACCGCGTGGGTGGTCGTGATCCTGGTCATAACAGGCGTGATCCTGTCGTCGGTCTATCGGAACGCGACCGAGCGCGCCTTCGACCGCCGCCTCAACCTCTACCTCCGCACCCTGATCGCCGAAGTCGCGACCCCGGACGAGCCGCCCGACCACCAGTTCCAGTCGCTCGGTGAGCCGCTGTTCGAATTGCCCCTGTCGGGCTGGTACTGGCAGATCGTCCGTACCGACGAGAAGGCCGAGACGCGGGCGTCGCGTTCGCTATGGGACAAGAAGCTGCCGAAGCTCGAGGAGATCGGCGCGGAGCTGACCCCGGCCGGCATCCGTCTCGGTTACGTCGACGGGCCCGAGGGCCAGAGTCTGCGGATCGTCGAGCGGCCGGTCGACCTCGGTGTCGACGGCAAATTCCTGGTCAGCGTGGCGGGTGACGCATCGGAGATTTTCGACGAGATCCGTGCCTTCGACTATTACCTCGGCGGCACCTTCGCCGCGCTCGGTATCGTGCTGCTCCTGACCACGATCTTCCAGGTCCGTTTCGGGCTGGCGCCGCTCAAGCGCATTTCGGAATCGATCGCCGACATCCGCTCCGGCCGCGCCGAACGGCTGGAAGGCGAGTTTCCCGTCGAGATCGCGCCTCTGGCGCGCGAGACCAACGCGCTGATCGACGCCAACCGCGAGATCGTCGAGCGCGCGCGTACCCATGTCGGCAATCTCGCCCACGCCATCAAGACGCCGCTCTCCGTCATCGTCAACGAGGCTTCCGCCCATGCGGTAGATCCCTTTGCCAGCAAGGTCTTGGAGCAGGCCGATGTGATGCGGGATCAAGTGGCGCATCATCTGGAACGGGCGCGCATCGCCGCGCGCGTCACCATCGTCGGTACCGTCACCGAGGTCGCGCCCGCCATCGAGGCGCTGCGGCGGACCATGGAAAAGATCCATCGCGATCGCGGCATCACGATCGCGGCGAAGGCCGATCCCTTGGCCAAGTTCCGCGGCGAGCGCCAGGACCTCGAGGAGATGGCCGGCAATCTGGTCGACAATGCCTGCAAATGGGCGGCCTCGCAGGTCTTCATCGAGGTGAGGGTGGAGCCGCCGTCAGAGCCCCGTACCGGGCCCCGGCTCCGGATCATTGTCGATGACGATGGCCGCGGATTGTCCGCCGCCGAGCGCGCGCAGGTGTCCCGGCGTGGCCAGCGCCTGGACGAGTCCAAGCCGGGGTCCGGGCTCGGGCTTTCGATCGTGGTCGATCTCGCCGGCCTCTATGGCGGCAGCCTTGTCCTGGGCGACGCCCCGATCGGCGGGTTGCGGGCGGAACTGGTGCTGCCGGGGGTCTGAACGCCTCGCCGGCCGATTACCTGTGGTTGAGGGGGCGGTATCCGGCAATGCCCGGGGTTGATTTCGTTATTCCTAAACGACTTCTTAACGCGCACGCTTCTAGGATTGGCGGCGGACGCGCCTTGCCGTCCGCATGACACACGCATATCCACACCAGGCCAATGAGCCAGACATCGACCGAGCGGCTGAGGGACTATCTCGCCCAGCTCCCGCCCCAATCGCAGGCGCTGCTGATGCGGGAGTTCGAGCGCGCCATTGAGCGCGGCGAGGACATAGCCGTCGCCAATTTCGTGCTCGAGCAACTTCGCAAGGTCGTGCGCGGAACCGAGGAAGACGACGAGGCGCGTCCGCGGACCGACGATCCGGCGCGCCTGTTGTATGGTCCGCTCGAGCCTTTTCTCGTCGAGAGCAATTTTCCCGTCAGGGCCGGCCAGGTCCGGCGTGCGTCGCTGTTGCCGATCTGGCAATGGCTGGGCCGCGACGGGGCACCCGATGCCGCGCGCGCATTCGAAACCGCGCTCGCCGAGATCAGGCAGAGCGGCAGCAACGCCGGCCTCGAAGGCGCCACCCGCAAGTTCCAGCTCGCCGCAGCCGACGCGATCATCAAGATCGCCACGCCGGTCCCGGGCGACGACAGGCAGCGGGCGCTCGCCCGTATCGGCCCGCCCAATGTCGTCGAGGACTTGTTGTCGATCGGAGGCGTGCTGCGGGCGCGCGAGACGCTGGACACGCTCGGCAGCCGAATGCCCGGCCAAATGCGGGTGTTTTCGGAATCCCAGATTGCCTCGGTGGGGGCGGCGCTCAACGTTCCCTCGTTGCAGACGCCGCAATTGCTGCCGTTCGCGCTGTCGCTGATCATGCAGCGGCTGGCGCAGCCGTGGCAGATCATCCGTCTTGCGATCAAGATGGCGGCATCCGATGACGAGATTCGCGTGGCTGCCACGCCCTACGGCATCGCCGTCACGATCGCGCTGCACGATCTCTCGTTCCTCACGGCCTGCCTGCGGACGGACATCAGGCGCGGCCATTTCGACAATGTCGGCGAGCAACTGAAAGTCCTGCATGATGGCGTGCGCGGGCTGCGCACCGAACTCGATCTGCGCAACGATTCCGCATGGGGCCGCCAGCTCACCTCGATCCGCGCCGATATTTCCAATTCGCTGCAGTCGGAGATCGAGAGCGTGCCCGGCCGGGTCCGCCGGATCCTGCGCCAGCGCGCCGACAAGGATATCGCTGCCGCGCCGAAGATCGACGCCGCGGAGGTCGAAGAGATCGCCGCCCTGATCGACTTCGTGGCGGTTTGCCGCACCTATGCCAGCGAACTCGCCATCAACGAGGTGACCTTGCGGACCTATTCCGACCTGCAGCACTACGTCGAGCGATCCACCGAGAGCCTCGTGCAGGCGCTGCGCGGCGGCGACACCAAGGCGCGCGCCTACCGCCAGATGCAGGCCCAGGCGGCGATCCGCTTCTGCGAAATCCTGTTCGGCCATGACTATGCGTCGCTGATGAGCCGGGCGGCCGAAAATGCCGTGATCGGCGAGCGCAAATCGACCAGGGCCAGTTAGTGTGCTTTCCAGCGAAGCGGGTACCGGTTCGCGTCAAAAATCCGGAGCCCGATTCCGATCGATCGGAACGGAAAAGCTCCAGGCTCGCGCATTCCGCTGAATCCCCGCCGACCTGACCGCCCATTCGGGTGGTTTTCTGCCGCAATTGTCAATTGCCGGGCTTGCCGCCGGTGGTGTAAAGCGGCGCATCGACGCTTGCCAGAAAGCGTCGTTCCGCCCGGGAACTGCTTGATGACGCTGTGGTTTGTGTTCGCGCTGATGACGGTCGCGGCGATCTTTGCCGTGCTCTGGCCGTTGAGCCGCGGCTCTTCGGCGCTGGCCGGCGGCAGCGAGGCCGCCGTCTACAAGGATCAGCTTGCCGAGATCGAGCGCGATGTCGCCGCGGGTCTGATCGGCGTGTCCGAGGCCGAGGCCGCGCGTGTTGAAATAGGCCGCCGTCTGCTGGCTGCCGCGGACGGCCAGCGCGACTTGCCGGCGCGGTCGAACCTTGGTCTGCGCCGCGCCTCGGCCATCGTGGCGCTGGCGGGGTTGCCGATCGCGGCGATGACGCTCTACCTCGCGCTCGGATCGCCGTGGCTCGGTGATTTTCCGCTGGCCTCGCGCACGCGCGCCGCGGACGCCAACCAGCCGCTCGACAACATGGTGGCGCAGGTCGAAGCGCATCTCGAAAAAAATCCGACAGATGGCCGCGGCTGGACCGTGCTGGCGCCGGTGCTGGCGCGTCTCGGCCGTTACGATGACGCGGTCCGGGCCTATCGTAACGTCATCAATTACGCCGGCGACAGCGCCGAGCGCCGCTCCGATCTCGGTGAAGCCCTTGCAATTGTGGCGGGTGGCGTCGTCACGGCGGAGGCCAAGGCCGAATTCGAACGCGCGGTCGCACAGAACGCCGACGAGCCCAGGGCAAACTATTTCCTCGGGCTCGCCGCCGAACAGGATGGTCGCCAGGCCGACGCCGCCGCGATCTGGCGCGCGATGCTCGCCAAGGCGCCGGCCGACGCGCCATGGCGGCCGCTGGTCCAGGCGGCGCTGACGCGGGTAGGTGGACCCGCTGCACCGGCGCTCTCCAACGATGCGATGGCTGCCGCCAAGGACCTGAATGAAGATGACCGTGGGGCGATGATCCGTGGCATGGTCGATCGGCTCGCGACGCGCCTGAAGCAGAACGGCGACGATGTCGAGGGATGGTTGCGGCTGATGCGGGCCTATATGGTGATGGGGGAACGCGACAAGGCGGCGAGCGCGCTTGTCGAGGCGCGCCAGGCGGTCGCCAACGATGCGGAACGCTTGCGCCAGCTCAATGAGGGCGTGAAGAATCTCGGGCTTGGTGGGTGAGGCAGGATGCCGGAACCCAAAGGCGAGGACAGAGGATAGAAATGACGCGCAAGCAACGGCGTTTGACCATGATCGGCGGCTCGCTCGCGGTGCTCGCAATCGCCGCGGCGCTGGTCTTGAACGCGATGCGCGACTCCATCGTGTTCTTTTCCACGCCGACGATGGCGGCCGAGAAACAGATCCCGCCCGGCAAGCGGTTCCGCCTTGGCGGCCTGGTGCAGCCGGGCTCGCTGGTGCGCGGCGACAATCTCGCGGTCAATTTCAGCGTCGCCGACGGCAGCGCCACGCTGCCGGTCGCCTACAAGGGAATTTTGCCGGACCTGTTCCGTGAAGGGCAGGGCGTCGTCGCCGAAGGCGCGCTGGATGCCTCCGGCGTGTTCAGGGCCGATACCGTGCTGGCCAAGCATGACGAGACCTACATGCCCAAGGACGTCGCCGACGCCTTGAAGAAACAGGGACACTGGAAGGACGATTACGGCGCAAAGCCGGGCGCTCCGGCTGCGTCCGCGCCGGTCCAGGGGGCCTCGAAGTGATCGCGGAAGCCGGGCATTACGCGCTGGTGCTGGCGCTCGGACTGGCGCTGATCCAGTCCACCGTGCCGTTGCTCGGCGCGCGCTGGGGCGATCATGCCTTGATGAACGTCGCGCGCTCCACCGCGCTCGCGCAATTGCTGTTCGTGGCGGCCTCGTTCACGGCGCTGGTGATGCTGCACGTCGTCTCGGATTTCTCCGTCGTCAACGTGTTCGAGAACTCGCACTCGATGAAACCGCTGCTCTACAAGATTACCGGCGTGTGGGGTAATCACGAGGGATCGATGCTGCTGTGGGTGTCTATCCTGGCGCTGTTCGGCGGCCTGGTCGCCGCCTTCGGCAACAATTTGCCGCTGTCGCTGCGCGCGCACGTGCTGGCGGTGCAGGGCTGGATCGCGGCCGCGTTCTATCTGTTCATCCTGGTCACCTCGAATCCGTTCCTGCGCATCGCAAGCCCCCCGATCGAGGGCCGTGACCTCAACCCGGTGCTGCAGGACATCGGCCTCGCGGTGCATCCGCCGATGCTCTATCTCGGCTATGTCGGGTTCTCGATCTCGTTCTCGTTTGCGGTTGCCGCCCTGATCGAAGGCCGCATCGATGCCGCCTGGGCGCGCTGGGTGCGGCCGTGGACGCTTATGGCGTGGATATTCCTCACGCTTGGCATCGCGATGGGTTCGTACTGGGCCTATTACGAGCTCGGCTGGGGCGGCTGGTGGTTTTGGGACCCGGTCGAGAATGCTTCTCTGATGCCCTGGCTCGCCGGCACGGCGCTGCTGCATTCCGCCGTCGTGATGGAAAAGCGCAACGCGCTGAAGGTCTGGACCATCCTGCTGTCGATCCTGACCTTCTCGCTGTCGCTGCTCGGCACCTTCCTGGTGCGCTCAGGCGTGCTGACGTCGGTGCATGCGTTCGCGACCGATCCGGCGCGTGGCGTGTTCATCCTGCTGATCCTTTGCCTCTTCATCGGCGGCAGCCTTTCCCTTTATGCGTGGCGCGCGTCGGCGCTGAAGCAAGGCGGGCTGTTCGCGCCGATCTCGCGCGAGGGCGCGCTGGTGCTCAACAACCTCTTTCTCACCACGGCCTGCGCTACCGTCTTCATCGGAACGCTGTATCCGCTCGCGCTGGAGGTTGTGACCGGCGACAAGATTTCGGTCGGCGCGCCGTTCTTCAACCTGACCTTCGGACCTCTGTTCGTGCCGCTGATGGCGGCGATGCCGTTCGCGCCGCTATTGGCATGGAAGCGCGGCGATCTGCTCGGCGCGGCGCAGCGGCTGACGGCAGCCGGCATCGCGGCGCTGATCGCCATCGCCCTGCTGTGGGCGTGGACCCGGGGTGGTGCCACGTTCGCACCGCTCGCGATCGGGCTCGCAGTCTTTGTCATCGCGGGTGCGCTGAGCGACCTTGCCGATCGCACGGCGCTGTTTCGTGCGCCCCTGGTGACCGCCATGGCCCGCGCGCGTGGATTGCCGCGCGCGACCTGGGGCACGGCGTTCGCGCATGCCGGCGTCGGCATCGCCCTGATCGGGATCGTCTGCGAAACCACCTGGAACAGCGAATATATCGGCTCGATGAAGCCGAACGATGTCGCCAAGGTCGCCGGCTACCAGTTGAAGCTCGATGGCGTGACGCAGCGGCAGGGGCCGAATTTCCGCGAGATGATTGCCCAGTTCACGGTCAGCCTCGACGGAGAGACGCTGCGGGTGATGACGCCATCGAAGCGCAATTTCACCACGCGCGGTTCGTCGACCACCGAGGCCGCGCTGCTGACCCGCGGCGCCAGCCAGCTTTACGTTTCGCTCGGCGAAACCAACGCCGAGGGCGCCATCGCCGTGCGCATCTATCACAAGCCGCTGGTGCTGCTGATCTGGTGGGGACCGGTCTTGATGGCCTTCGGCGGCCTGTTGTCGCTCTCGGACCGGCGGCTGCGCGTCGGCGCGCCAAAGCCTGCCAAGGCTGCCCGCGCGCTGCAGCCGGCGGAGTGAGCCGTTGAGGACGCTTCTCGCCCGCATTGCAATTGTCGCGCTCGTGGTCGGATGTCCGGCCGCCTACGCGGTGCAGCCCGACGAGATCATGTCGGATCCTGTGAAGGAAGCCCGCGCGCGCGACCTGTCGCGCGAGCTGCGCTGCATGGTGTGCCAGAACCAGTCGATCGACGATTCCGACGCGCCGCTGGCGCGCGACCTGCGGCTTCTGGTGCGCGAGCGGATCGCGACCGGCGACAGCGACAGCCAGGTGATCGATTTCCTGGTGGCGCGCTATGGCGAGTTCGTGCTGCTGAAGCCGCGCTTCACGCCGCATACGCTGCTGCTGTGGCTGCTGCCGCCGCTCGCATTGATCGGAGGCGGACTGGCGCTCTGGTTCTACAGCCGCCGCCGCGCGAATGCCGGCAGCGCGACCGATCCCTCGCTCCTGCATTTGACGGAAGAGGAAGAGTCGAAGCTGGAGCGCCTGCTCGCGGCCGATGCGCCGGACAAGCGGGCTTAAGCCCGCCGTTGCAAGCGGGCGGGTTTCCGCTATGACTCCCTCGGTTCAAAAATAAACATCGCCAGGGGGAAACCGGACATGGCCTTTTCACTCTACGACGCCAGCGTGGCGAATTATCTGCAGACCCTCGGCGCCGTCAGCGGCTTCCTCGAACGTGGCCTGGTCTATTTCCGTGAACAGAATATCGATCCGGAAACCATGGTCGAGGCGCGGCTGGCGCCGGACATGCTGCCGCTGCGTTTCCAGATCATCTCCGTCGCCCAGCATTCCCGCGGCGCCATCGAAGCCGCGCAGAGCGGAGAATTTCGTCCACCCTCGTTCAAGGCGCCATACGATTATGCTGGATTGCAGGCGCTGGTCGCGCAAACCCGCGAGGCGCTGGAGGGCTGGACGCCGGACGCCGTCAATGCGCTCGGGGGCCGTGACGTCGTCTTTCTCCTCGGCGATCACAAGCTACCCTTTACGGCAGAGGGCTTTTTGATGTCGTTCTCGCTGCCCAACTTCTATTTCCACGCCACCACCGCCTACGACATCCTGCGCACCAATGGTGTGCCGCTGGGCAAGCGCGATTTCATGGGCCGGCTAAAGTTGAAGAGGAGCTGAGCGGGTTTTCGGGGCGAGACGGGACGCAAGGATGGTCGCGTATCCCCGCGCGCCGCCTGTTCCATGCGGCCGGACGGCGTTTTCGGGTCGGAGGGGGGTGTTTATGCCCCGAAACGCGCGATTTTGGACTTTTGCTAAGCCATTGATTACCTGCGATATTCTGCCGCATCCATAACCGTCTGCATTACAAAAGTTTAATTCCCTAGCCAGCGCGCGGTAAGGCGGCAGACCCCATCTTCAGTCCTGCCAGGTGCCCAGCCCCCGCACCGTCGAATTCAGATTCTCTGGAGATTTAGCAACATGACCGAACGTCCCGTCGATCTTTCCCAGCTTCCATCCTACGGCGCAGCGCGCCGTTCGCTGTTCTCCGCACGCAAGTTCGCGCTGATGGCTTCTGTCGTCGCCGGCCTCGGCGCCGCCGTGTATGGCTTCTCGCCGCAGCAGGGCCCGCTCGATGTCTTCACCAGCGCGGCGCACGCGCAGGTCAACACCGAGGTCCGCAAGGTCGAGCGGCCGATCGGCTTTGCCGACATTGTCGAGCGCGTGAAGCCGTCGGTAATTTCGGTCAAGATCAATATCGCCGAGAAAACCGCGAAGGGTGACGACGGCGCCAACAAGGACGAGGACTCGCCCTTCCAGCCGGGTTCGCCGATGGAGCGCTTCTTCCGCCGCTTCGGCGGCCCGGATGGCCTGCCGCCCGGCCTGCGCGGTGGACCGCGTAGCGGCCGTGGCCCGGTGACCGGTCAGGGTTCCGGCTTCTTCATCTCGCCTGACGGTTATGCCGTGACCAACAACCACGTGGTCGACGGCGCCGACAAGGTCGAAGTCACCATGGACGACGGAAAGACCTTCACCGCAAAAGTGATCGGCACCGATCCGCGCACCGACCTGGCGCTGATCAAGGTCGCCGGGCGCACCGATTTCCCGTTCGCCAAGCTGTCCGATAGCAAGCCAAGGATCGGCGACTGGGTGCTCGCGGTTGGCAATCCGTTCGGCCTCGGCGGCACCGTGACCGCCGGCATCGTCTCGGCCTCCGGCCGCGACATCGGCAACGGCCCTTATGACGATTTCATCCAGATCGACGCGCCCGTGAACAAGGGTAACTCCGGCGGTCCGGCGTTCGACACCAATGGCGAGGTGATGGGCGTCAACACCGCGATCTATTCGCCGTCCGGCGGCAGCGTCGGCATCGCGTTCTCGATCCCGGCTTCGACGGTCAAGAACGTGATCGCCCAGCTCAGGGACAAGGGCTCGGTCAGCCGCGGCTGGATCGGCGTTCAGATTCAGCCGGTGACATCAGACATCGCCGACAGCCTCGGCATGAAGAAGGCGGAAGGCGCGCTGGTGGCGGAACCGCAGCCGAATGGTCCGGCGGCTAAGGCCGGCATCCAGTCCGGTGACGTCATCACCGGCGTCAACGGCGAGCCGGTCAAGGATGCCAAGGAACTCGCCCGCACCATCGGCGGTCTCGCGCCCGGCAATGCGGTCAAGCTCAACGTGCTGCAAAAGGGCCAGGAAAAGGTCATCAACCTCACGCTCGGCCAGTTGCCGAACACGATCGAGGCCAAGGCCGACACCGACAAGGAAGACAAGGGTGGCCTGACCAAGGGAACCGGCGTGCCGAAACTCGGCCTGACGGTTGCCCCCGCCAACAGCGTGGCCGGCGCCGGCAGGGAAGGCGTCGTGGTCACCGAGGTCGACCCGAAGAGCGCGGCGGCCGAACGCGGCTTCAAGGAAGGCGACGTCATTCTTGAGGTTGCCGGCAAGAGCGTCACCAGCGCCGGTGATGTGCGCGAAGCGATCGATGCCGCGCGTACCGACAACAAGAACAGCGTTCTCATGCGCGTGAAGAGCGGCGGTTCGTCGCGCTTTGTAGCGGTGCCGCTGGCGAAGGGCTAAACAAGGACTAGATATCAGATGGAGGGTTTCGCCGGCATTCGTCGCCCCCGCCGACGTCTCCTTCCGGGGAGCGGGTCCAAAACTCGCTCCCTCTGGCAACCTTCCAGCGGAATACGCCCCCCTCCGTCGGAAGGGCCTAAGGGCGGTGAGGTCCCCCAGCTTCACCGCCCGCTTTTTTCACTTGCCAGCATGATCCGGAAAAGTGGAAGCCGGTTTTCCCTGCGACAAACGCGGAGCGTTTGCGCGGAGATCATGCGCAAAGAAGCAGATGAGATCGTGATGCGGTCGGCCCCGACCGCATCACGATTCCATCGAGAACGGCCGGTCGCCTTGCATGTGCGGGGCGGCCGCGCCATGGTGAGAGAAAGCCTATTCCCGTGACCGCAACAGCCCCGCAAATGCGCCTGCTGATCATCGAAGACGACCGCGAGTCCGCCGACTATCTGGTCAAGGCGTTCCGTGAAGTCGGCCATGTCGCCGATCTTGCCAGCGATGGCGACGAGGGCCTGTCGATGGCCGACGGCGGCGATTACGACGTGCTCGTGGTGGATCGCATGCTGCCCAAGCGCGACGGCCTGTCCGTGATCGGCGCGCTGCGCGAGAAGGGCAACCGCACGCCGGTCCTGATCCTCTCTGCGCTCGGCCAGGTCGACGACCGCATCAAGGGCCTGCGCGCCGGCGGCGACGATTATCTGCCGAAGCCTTATTCATTCGCCGAACTGCAGGCGCGCGTCGAAGTGCTGTCGCGCCGCAATGTCGGCCCGGCTGAAGAGACCACCTACCGCGTCGGCGATCTCGAACTCGACCGCCTCTCGCATCGGGTTGCCCGCGGCAAGGACGAGTTGACGCTGCAGCCGCGCGAGTTTCGCCTGCTCGAATATTTGATGAAGCATGCCGGCCAGGTGGTGACCCGCACCATGCTGCTCGAAAACGTCTGGGATTATCATTTCGATCCGCAGACCAACGTCATCGATGTGCATATTTCACGGCTGCGCTCCAAGATCGACAAGGGTTTTGAGCGGCCCTTGCTGCACACGATCCGCGGCGCCGGATACATGATCCGTGACGGGATACGCTGAAAGCATATCGGCAATGCCCATGCGCTCTGACGATGTCTGCTGTTGAGGATGGGAGCGGACTAAGCTGGGTGGCGGTGCGAGGTCCGAGTTTGACCCCTCAAGCGACATTGCCTATTTGTTCCTATGGGCCGTGCGGTGCTGCCTTTGAATTTGCCTCTGAACTGCTCTCGTCGTAAATCATCATCTTGGTCAATACTCCCCATAGGTTCTATAATGTCGCTTGCGAATGAACGAGCCTGCGGGACCTGCACAATGTGCTGTAAGGTTTACCGCATTCCGGTCCTGAACAAGCAGGAGGGAAAATGGTGCGAACATTGTGCAATTGGCTCGGGCTGCCGCATCTACGAGGATCGACCTGAGCAGTGCCGCTCATTTGTTTGCCTGTGGTTGCAAGACGTGACGATGCCGCCGGAGTGGAAGCCGGAAATTTCGAAAATAGTACTCTCCATTTACCCGACGACGGGTTTCATCTACGCGCAAGTCGATCCCGGAACACCGTTTGCGTGGCGTAAGGAACCATACTTCTCTCGGTTAAAGGCGATGGCGGAGCAACTCCTCAAGGACCGGCGTCACGTTCTCGTTTTTGTCAATGGCAACGCAACCCTCATCATGCCGACCGGACCTGTCCCGATTGGCCCGATGTCGCCGGAGGATGGCTTTGTAGTCCGTGAAACATTCACCGCCAAAGGGAAGGATTACGTTGCGGAGCGAGTGGCGCGCGCGCATTAGGGTAAGTTTCTGCGCTTATCGAGCGAGCCGCCCTTAACTCCACGACTTCTGGTATTGGCGCACTAAGCTGACATGCTGGGCGGTCTCACGAATGTCCGCTCGCGAGGGGGAACGGACGTGCCATCCACACTGGATCCCGGGAGGTCGCCTTCTGGTCCATCGCGTTATCCCGGGGGCTTAGGCGCGCGAGATTGCAGAGATTTAACTAGGTAGGGGCCTGTTCCATCTCTAGCCTTGTGAACCGTGACGGCACAGTTTCGAGAGGCCAATAAGGTCCCGTACACGCTCGCCGAATGGTAAATGCAACTAGGAGGACGGGAGGAAGATGGTGCCCGAATTTACCGATTGTTCCCTAAGGTACATGATCCGTGACGGCCTTCGGTAAACTGATCCGCACCACGGCGTTCCGGCTGACGCTGGTCTATCTGTTTTTGTTTGCGCTGTTTGCAGCCTCGCTGCTCGGCTATTTCGCATGGAATACGCGGCGGCTGATCAACGAGCAGATCACCGCTACGGTGAACGTCGAAACCGCCGAGATCGTTGACATTTATACGCACCGCGGTTTGCACGGCTTGGCCTTGACGCTCGCCAACCGGGCGCTGCGACCCGGCGCCAATCTTTATCTCGTCACCACGCCTGAGGGCAAAGCAATCGCCGGCAATGTTGATGCGCTGGCGCCGGGCGTGATGGCCTCGATCGGCTGGTCGGAAACCCGCTATCGCCGGCTCGACGAGCGGGACACGGCTGAGCATCGCGCGCTGGTGCGGATCACCGAGCTTACCAACGGCTTTCGCCTGCTGGTCGGCCGCGACCTCGAGGAGCGCCGAAGGTTGTTCGGCATCGTCGCCAAAGCCGCGCAATGGTCGCTTCTGGTGGTCATCGTGCTCGGCATCGGCGGCGGCATCTTCGTGGCGCGGCGGGTGCTGCACCGGATCGACGCCATGACCGGCACCACAAGGCGGATCATGGCCGGCGACCTCTCCGGACGGCTGCCGGTCGGACGCAGCGGCGACGAACTCGACCGGCTCGCGGAAAACCTCAATGCGATGCTGGAGCGCATCGAGGCCTTGATGACGGGCCTGAAGGAAGTTTCCGACAACATCGCCCATGATCTGAAGACGCCGCTGACGCGCATGCGCAACCGCGCCGAGGAGGCGCTGGCGAGTTCCGGCAGCGAGGCCGAATACCGCGCGGCGCTGGAACGGACCATCGAGGAGTCCGATGGCCTGATCCGCACTTTCAATGCGCTGTTGATGATCGCGCGCGCCGAGTCGGGGCAGGCGCGCGGCAACATGGACGATTTCGACGCGGCCGACGTCGCCAAGGGGATCCACGAATTGTACGAACCGCTTGCCGAAGACGATGGCATGACCCTGCGCGTCAAGGCCGCGACCGCGCGGCTGCACGGCAACCGTGAGCTGATCAGCCAGGCGCTCGCCAACCTGGTCGAGAACGCCATCAAATACGGCAAGCCGTCGCCGGTGGTGCAGCCGCTGGATCCTGCTGCTGCCGCGCGTACCAGGGAGATCCTGATCGAGGCGCGGCGCGAGGGCGACCACGTGCTGCTCAGCGTCACCGATCATGGGCCCGGCATTCCCGAAGGGGATCGCAAGCACGCGGTCGAGCGGTTCGTGCGGCTCGAGGCGAGCCGGACGCTGCCGGGTTCCGGGCTCGGCCTCAGCCTGGCATCCGCGGTGGCGACCCTGCACGGCGGTGAACTCAGGCTCGGCGATTCGCATCCCGGCCTGACTGCGACGCTGGTCATCCCGGCGCTATCTGCCGCGGGTGACAGGCTTGCGGCTCAAACGCCGGATGTGCCACAGAAGGTGGCATGAATTCCTCCGCCTTGGCCGCGCGGTTCGTGAGCGGGCCGCGTATCACTGCCAGCAGCACCGCCGAACAACGCCTGGGAGACTGGCTCGCCGAACTGGAGCCACAGCAATCGGCTGAAATCGGCGCGTGGCTGGATCGTCCGCCGGCCCGGGCCATCCTGTTCGGCATCGTCGAGTTCTCGCCATACCTGTTCGACCTGATCCGCGCGGATGCCGCGCGGCTGCTCCGCCTCCTGGCATGTGACCCGGAACAACATCTCACCGCGCTGATCGAGAAAACCTCGCGCGACTTGCTCGCCGCCGCAGGCGAGGCCGACGTGATGCATTTGCTTCGCCGCATGAAGTCCGAAGCCGCGTTGTTGATCGCGCTGTGCGACATCGGCGGGGTCTGGCCGGTGATGCGGGTGACGGCGGCGCTGACCGACCTGGCGGTGACTTCGGTGCAGACCGCCTTGCGCTTCCTGCTACGCCAGGAGGTCGCGCGCGGCCGCATGACCGCCCTCAATCACGACCGGCCGGAGGAGGGCTCTGGCCTGATCGTGCTCGCGATGGGCAAGATGGGCGCGGGGGAACTGAACTATTCCAGTGACATCGACCTGATCGTGTTCTTCGATCCCGCCGCCACCTCGCTGGTAGCCGACATCGAGCCGGCGCCGTTCTTCGTTCGTGTGACGCAGGCGCTGGCCCGCCTGCTGCAGCAACGCTCCGGCGACGGCTACGTGTTCCGCGTCGACCTGCGCCTGCGGCCCGATCCGGCCTCGACGCAGGTGGCGATTTCGACCGAGGCGGCGCTGCATTATTACGAGCGGGAAGGGCGGACCTGGGAGCGCGCCGCGATGATCAAGGCGCGCGTCTGCGCCGGCGACGCCAAAGCCGGCGAGGCGCTGATCGCGGAGCTTTCGCCGTTCGTCTGGCGCAAGCATCTGGATTTTGCCGCGCTGGCCGACGTCCACGACATGAAGCGGCAGATGCAGACCTATCGCGGCCAGAGCGAGATTTCGGTCGAAGGCCACAACGTCAAGGTCGGCCGCGGCGGCATCCGCGAGATCGAGTTTTTCGCGCAGACGCAACAGCTCATTGCCGGCGGCCGCCATCCGCAATTGCGCGTGCGCCCCACGCTGCATGCGTTGCAGGTCCTGGCCACCAGCAACTGGATCACCTTCCAGGCCTGTGAAGAGTTGACGGCGGCTTACGAGTTCCTGCGCCGCGTCGAGCACCGGCTGCAGATGATCTCGGACGAGCAGACCCATGCGCTGCCCGAAGATGCCGAGGCCGTCGAGCGCTTTGCGAACTTCTTTGGCTATGAGAGCAGGGCAGCCTTTGCGAAGGATCTGCTCGGCCATCTCAACATCGTGCAGGGGCATTACAGCAAGCTGTTCGAGGGCGATCCGACCGGCACGGTGCAGCTGCCGCAGGTCAACTACGCCGCAGGGCCGGAGGATGCGCGCCTGCTCGACCATCTGACGACGCTCGGCTTCAAGAAGCCGGTCGCGGTGGCTGGCACTTTGCAAGTCTGGATGCAGGGCAATTACCGCGCGCTCCGCAACGAAGCGACCAAGGCTGCCTTCATCGAATTCGTGCCCGGCCTGATCGACGGGCTGGCGCATGCCGAAGACCCCGACGACGCCGTGACCGCGTTCGATCGTTTTCTCGGCGCCTTGCAGCGCGGCGGCCGGCTGATTTCGCTTCTGAGAGAAAACCGGGAGCTCGTCGCGCTGGTGGCGTTGATCCTGGGTGCAGCGCCGCGGCTCGGCGACATGCTGGCGCGCCAGCCGCAGATCATGGACGGCCTGATCGACCCTCGTTTCTTCGGCGCGATGCCGGACCAGAAGGAATTGTCGGCACGGCTGGCGACGACGCTGAAGGACGCGGACTCCTACGAAGACTTCCTCGATCGCCTGCGGTTGTTCGGCCAGGAGAGCCTGTTCCTGATCGGCACGCGCATCCTGTCCGGCACGGTGTCCGCCCAGCAGGCCAGCGTCGCCTTTGCCGACGTCGCCGAGGGTATCGTGCATACCGTGCACGGCCTGGTCAGGGATCAGTTCGCCACCCGGTACGGCCGCATCAAGGGACAGGAGACTGCGATCCTCGCGATGGGCCGGCTCGGCAGCCGCGAGATGACGGCGTCCTCCGATCTCGACCTGATCCTGCTCTATGATTTCGACGCTGATAGTCCCGATTCCGACGGCGAACGATCGCTGCACGGCGCGCAGTATTTCGCGCGGCTGACCCAGCGGCTGATCTCGGCGTTCACCACCCGGACCAATTACGGCGTGCTCTATGACGTCGACATGCGGCTGCGTCCTTCCGGCCGGGCCGGACCGGTGGCGTCGCGGATCGATTCCTTTGCCGACTATCAGGAACGCGAAGCCTGGACCTGGGAGCACATGGCGCTGACGCGGGCGCGGGTGATTTCGGCTTCACCGGCGTTCCGCGAGAAGATCGAGGACATCATCCGCAGCGTGCTGACGCGGCCACGCGACGCGGTCTCCACCGCGGGCGATGTCGCCGACATGCGCCGGGCGATTGCGCAAGAAAAGGGCGAGGACGACATCTGGGACCTCAAGCTCGCCGCCGGCGGGCTCGTCGATATCGATTTCATCGCGCAGTATCTGCAGCTCGTTCACGCCTCGGAAAAACCGGAAATCCTCAGCGTCGCCACGCTGCAGGTGCTCGACAACGCCGCGCACCTCGGCGTGCTGCCGCAGTCCGACGCCGAGGTATTGCGCTCCGCGGCGCGGCTCTATCACGACCTGACCCAGATCCTCAGGCTGTGCGTCACCGGCAAGTTCAACCCGGAAACCTCAGGCGATAATCTCTTGCATGTCATGGCGCGCGCCGGCGACACCCCTGATTTCTCGACGCTGGAAGCCAGGGTGCGCGAGACGCAAGGCGAGGTGCGGCGGGTGTTCCTGGCGCTGGTGGGCGGCGGCTAGGGCGGACTGCCGGTCCTTCGTTCCGGCTCATCGGTTCGGTGCCGAGCAATCCGAGCGCGCCCGTGACGAACGGCAAGTCGTCGAACCGGCCGTCCGTGCTGGAACTCCTGCGTCGGCTCGGAATTGTCGCGGCATGAGGAGGCTGGGATGCATACCGAGATCAACATCTTCGACAAACCCATCGAGCGCATCAGGAAAACGTGCCAACTAATGGGCCTTGGCGCCGACTTCGACCGCAAGCTGCCGGAACTGGAAAACCACCTTGAAGGGCTTGTGGCCGAAGGCGAAACCAGCGACGAACGGCTGACCGTGAGCGGCCTGAGCTTTGTCAGGCAGGCCTGTGGCGCTGCATGAGACGCCGGCGAGGGCGTCAGGAAATTTCGCGCGGAAGCTTCCAAGCCGGATCCGGCGCGCAACACTCTTCCTTAGTTTCCTTCATGCGATAGCCCGCGGGCAGAACCGGTCCGCCTGCTTCGTCGGCAACCGGTACATCGGAAATCATGCCGGAGTCGAGAGCTTGCTTCCAGACCTCCGCTTCGGTCGGCAGGCTAGGGCCGATCTGCCTGTCGCCATCGAAAAGCGCGTAAGGCACGAACCCCTCCCAAAACAAAACCCCGCCAGCTATCGCAATAACTGACGGGGCTTTGAGCTGATATTTCCGGTTGGATTTCTCCTTCCTGAGCTACCTGCTCACATCTGCAACGCAAGAGGACCGGCCTCGTTCCCAGCATTTTGGTTCTGGATGCAAAAAAAGCCGCGGGCAGATTGATGCTTGCGCTCGGCCGGCGCCGCCCGGCGCTTCTAGAAGTCCGTCCCAATCGCGTGGAACTATTGCCACTTTTTCCTGCTCTAACGTCGCCTCGTTCAACTTTGGAGCCGATGGCGCCATGCGCAAACTACTATTCGGAATCGCACTCACAATGCCAATTGCTTTCGTGTCCCCGCCGGCCATGGCGCTGCCCGCAGGCCATGCGATGATCCATGGTTCTCTGGTCAAGGCCGATCTGATTGAGGTGAAGGGTGGGCACGGTGGGCACGGCCGCGGGCATGGTTGGGGCCGCGGGCACGGCTATCGTCCGTTTGGTTGGAGTCGTGGCCGGAAGGTCGGCTGGCGCGGGCGTGGCTGCCCGCCCGGTCACTGGAAGAAGGGCTGGTGCTGAAACCGGACGGCCAGCAACTTTCCCTCTAGGGCGACTATAACGCCCGTGCCGCGTTGCCCTTGAACAGGATCGGGCCGGTCGGCCGTCCGATGGGTGAGCCGCCTTCCGGCTCCAGCGTGATCTCGAACAGTTGATCCTGCACGGTTTCCGGCAGTGCCTCCAGGTCGAGCTGCAGCGTGCGCGACTGGCCGGTGACGCCGATCGATTTCGGGCCGACCGCGCGATCCCACAAGGTCCAGACCTGCAGCGTGCGGCCGGCGGGAACCTCGATCGGCCGCAACGGTATCAGCTCGACCCGGCCGTTCGAAAACGCGTTGACGATGGCGCCTGCCTCTTTGGTGGTGTCGTTCACCAGCACGGCGACGTAAATCGGCTTGCGCTGGGCGAGTGCGAGCATGTCGTGACGCAGCTGGCGCGACGTCGCCAGCGCACCGATCATGATCGTTGCAAAAAGCGCTGCAGCGAAGGCGCCGCCGATACCGAGGCCACGCCAGAACCGGATGTTGTCCCACAGCGTGGTGCCACGCAGCGCGGCGCGTGCAGAGGGCAGGGCGTCGATCGGCGCGACTTTGGTTGCATCCGCGATGCGCTGCCAAAGCGCCGGGCCCGGTGGGGTTTCCTCCGCCGTGAGATCGAGGTCCGCAAGCCGTTCCCGCCACGCGCTGACAGCCTGAGCAAACGATGGGTCGGTTGCGATGCGCCGTTCGGCGGCGGCCTGCTCCGCGTTGTCCAGCAGGCCCATCACGTAGTCGGCGGCCATGGCGTTATCGGCGTCGTGCGGGTTCATCCCATGCACTCCTGCAACGCAAAGAGGCTGCGCCGTACCCAGCTTTTGACCGTGCCGAGTGGAACCTTGAGCCGTCCCGCCAATTCGCCGTGGCTCATGCCGTGAACATAGGCGAGCACCACCACGTCGCGGCGGGGGCGGTCGATCTGCTCGAGGCACCGGCGCAGCGCGCTGGTCTCCGGCATCCGCGACAGGGTGGCCTCGCAGTCGACATCCTGGACGCTTTCATCTGATGCTTCATAGCGGTGCTCATCGCGATGAATGCTCAGCGCGCGGTTGCGCACCACCGCATAGAGCCAGCCGCGCGCGCTGCCGCGGCGCGGATCGAAGCCAGCCGCGCCGCGCCAGATCCGGATAAAGGCGTCGTGCACCGCCTCTTCCGCAAGGTCCTTCCGAAACAGGATGCGGCGTGCGATGCCGACCATGCGCGGCGCCTCGCTGTCGTAGATCACGCGCAATGCGGTGCGGTCGCCGGCCGCGCACCGCGCCACGGCCGCGGCAAGCTGCGCCTCGCGCTCCCGATCGAGCAGGGCGGGAGCCTGCAGGCTGGTGGTGATCGTCCCAATTCCGGTCATGTCTATGCCCTTGCATAGTTGTTCTACCTCGCGGTGCGGCATTTGGATGCATGTGCCGAGAATTATTTTCAGTGTGCTGCATCCGTTTCGCCGCCCCGCCGGTACCCGCTGTGTTGATCCCGAGAGGATCATAGCAACACAGGGAGCTCACCGATGAACTATCGTTCGATTTTCGCCGCTTCGGCCGCATTATTGCTGTCATCCGCAGCCGCCAACGCCGCACAGGTCGCGGCCCTGATCGGCGGCGACACCATTGCGATGGTCGATACCGCGCAGAAGAAGGCGACCGGGTCCGTCAAGGTGACCGGCATTTCCGGTGCGCTGGTCGGCATCGACGTCCGTCCGGCCGACGGCATGCTCTATGGACTGGTCGACGATGGCAGCATTGTGACTATCGCGATGGACGGCAAGGCCACGATGAAGTCGAAGCTCGACACCATGCTTGCCAAGGGCGTGGCCGCGACGGTGGATTTCAATCCGGTAGCGGACCGCTTGCGTGTGATGGGCGCCGACGGAATGAACCTGCGGGCGAATGTCGATGACGGCAAGGTGACCAAGGACGGTGACCACAAGTTTGCCGACGGCGACATGCACAAGGGTGAAAAGCCGAACATCGTCGCCGGCGCCTATACCAATTCGGTGAAGGGCGCAAAGGAGACGGCGCTGTTCAATATCGACGGCACCATCGGCGGATTGATCAAACAGGCGCCGCCGAATGACGGCGTGCTCGGCGCGATCGGCAAGCTCGGGATCAAGGCGGATAACGTCGCATTCGACATCTGGTCCGATGGCGCCGGCAAGAACGAAGCCTGGCTGATGGCGGACGGCACGCTCTACAGCATCGACCTCGCTACCGGAAAGGCGACCGAGGCTGCTAAGATCGCCGGTGTCAGCGGCACGGTGAAGGACATCGCCATCATGGGGATGTAGCCGCCCGCTGCAATCTCCGGACGGCTGGATCGTCGCTTATCGCCATGTTCCGCAGCGGAACGCGCCCGTCAGGTTTGTCCTGACGAGCGCGTCGTGCACGTTTGGTCGTTGTTTTCAGAAAAAGCCCGGCACCAGCATCGCCACCTTTTCACGGTAGCGACGGTATTCATTACCGAACATCGACACCAGATCGCGTTCTTCGAGATAGATGCCGACGAAAATGTAGGCCGTCGTCACCGCAGCGAACAGCAAATGACCAAGCGTCATCGTCGGCGTCGACCAGAAGGCGATGATGAAGCCGAGATAGATCGGGTGCCGGATCAGGCGATACAGGCCCGGCGTCTTGAACTTCATGGGTTCAGCCACGCGCCCGGCAAAATGCGTGACCACCTGAGTCAATCCGAACAGCTCGAAATGGCTGATCAGGAACGTGCTGTAGAGCACTATGAGCCAGCCCAGGAAGCCGCCCGCGGTCACCAGGCCGGCGAGAGCGGGATTGTCGATGTTCCAGACCAGCGTCGGCATCGGCTGCCACTGCCAGTATAGCAATATCAGCGAGAGACTCGCCAGCAGCACATAGGTCGAGCGTTCGATTGCAGGCGACGCGAAGCGCGTGAACAGCTTCTTGAAGCCCTGCCGTGCCATGCCGCTGTGCTGCACGGCGAAGATCGACATCACCACCAAATTGACCAGCAAGGCCGTCGACAGCGAGGACGTCGAACCGGTATTGACGGTCTTGGGTACGACATATCCCGAGACGAAGCCGACCGCGTAGAGGAACGTGCCGAAGAAAATCAGATAGGCGAGGCCGCCGTAGCAGAGCGTGAGCAATCTCGTCGCGAAAGAACTAACGGTCGCAGGACTGTTCGGTCCGGTGTGCATGGTAATCGACATTTTCTACCTCCTTGCGTTTGAATGGTGATGTCTGGCAATCGGTTGTTCAGCCGTTACTTGAGGCGCCGCTTGCACAGCCGCGCTGCTTTTTCGAAAGCTTCATCGATCGGGCCGCGGTAGATGCGCAAGTTCTTCAATTCGCGATCATCAACAAGCCGCGGCTGCGCCAACAAGGCTGTGTGACGTTCGCGGCAGGCGATGGCGGCGGCGACCCAGCCGTTGAGAAAGCGCTTCAGGCGCACGAGTAGGACAATCGCGACCCTCCGCACGGTCGGTATCGTCGCTGGCTGGATGGTGGTGAACATGGTCATTGGTATTTCCTCAAAGTTCCCGCGAGGCAGCGCCTTCGTCCTTCTAAAGGCCGGAACGCTGATCTGGAGTCGACGTGCCTGGATCCAAAACTGCGCCTTGGCGATCCGCTGTTTGGGAAGCGCTATAACAATTGATCTCCCGCTTGGGTCAGCCCGACATGGCCGATCGCAGTACGTCTGCTTCACCTCGTTGAGCAGATAAACGTCAAGGCCGCGGACGTTGGCCACGTGGCCTGCATGCTCCACTTCTGTTCCGCCCCGAAGTTCGTCGGGAGGCGGCTGCGTCGTTATAGAAGAAGCTCGGTCTGTTGAGCCAACAGGCTCTGGATCACAACGTTATCGCCGGGGCCGCCGTCGAGGATGTCCAGCCCGTCACCGCCGATTAGCACGTCGTCTCCTGCGCCGCCGAGCAGGGTGTCGTTGCCGGCGCTGCCGATCAGGATGTCGTCACCGTCGCCGCCATTGGCGGTAAACTGGATGATGTCTGCCTGGAGCCCCGACACCTCGATGACGTCGCTGCCATCGAGTCCATTGATTATGAGTCGGTCGTTCGCCTCGAAGTTGAATATGTCCACCTTCGCGGAGAGACCGAGCACCGAGAGGGTGCCGTCGGCACCCATGACCAAGACCACGTCGTCGCCGTTCGTGGCATTGATGATGATCGTGTCGATCTGACCGTCGCCGGCCGAGCCGCCGATCGTGCTGGCGAGGTTGATGTTCACCTCCGTCACGTCGGTTCCGGACATGTCGTTGACCGTGATGGTGTCGGCGCCGCCCAGCGCATTGAAGGTGATCTTCTCGACACCGTTGAGATCCATCGTGACGTTGGCGATGTCGCGGGAGAAGTTGGCGCGCTCGCCATTGGCCGAGATGTCGATGTTCTCGCTCACGTTGGCGCCGTTGAACAGCAGCGTGTCGAAGCCGGCCTGACCTTCTACGGTGTCGTTGTCGTCGCCAGGGTTCCAGACGAAGGTGTCGTTGCCCGCGCCCATGAAGGCAAGGTCATTGCCGTCGCCGCCAACGACGAGGTCGTCGCCCTGGCTACCGATGAACACATCGGCGCCCAGCCCGCCCCGGAGCTCGAGGCCGATCTTGTCGGCGGCAAGGCTGCTAGCGTCAATGACGTCCGCGCCGGCCCCGCCGTCGACGACGAGCTTGTCAAGACTGCCTTCGGCGTTTTGGATGCGGGTTTCAGCCGCGAGGCCAGTGACGACGATTTCTGGCCCGGGGTCGTCCACCGTGATGACGTCGTCGCCAGCGGTCCCGCTGACCGCTACCCGGTCTGCCTGGCCGTCGCCGCCGCCGGCCGGCCCGGTCAGATCGACGATGACCTTCGTCACGTCGGTCCCGCTCATGTCGCCGACGACGACGTTATCGGCGCCTCCGAGCGCGTTAAATTCGATCGTCTCGACGCCGTTGAGGTCCATCGTGACGTTGGCGATGTCGCGGGAGAAGTTGGCGCGCTCGCCGTTGGCCGAGATGTTGATGTTCTCGCTCACGTTGGCGCCGTTGAACAGCAGCGTATCGACGCCCGCCTGACCCTCGACCGTGTCCGAGCCGTCGCCCGGGTCCCACTGGAAGACGTCATCGCCGGCGCCGAGGAGCGCCACGTCGTTACCCTGCTGGCCGTCGACAAAATCATGGCCGTCACCGCCGAGGAGGAGGTCCGCCCCGCGGCTGCCGAGCAAGGTGTCGTCGCCTTCGCCGCCGTCGAGCGTGACCCCAATAACGCCTGCGGCGAGGGTCGATGCCGAAATCATGTCGTCACCGCCCAGACCCTGCACGGTGAGCCGATCCAGGGCACCCCCGGCATTGGCCACGTTCACCCGGGCCGCAAGGCCAAGCACGGAAACGCTCGTGCCCGCGCCGACAATGTCGATAACGTCGCTACCGTTGGTGGCGTTGACGATGACGGTGTCGGCCTGGGAATCGCCGGCCGAGCCGCCGATCGTGCTGGCGAGGTTGACGTTCACTTCCGTCACGTCGGTGCCGCTGAGATCGTTGACGGTGATCGCGTCGGTGTTGCCGAGCGCGTTGACCGTGATCTTCTCGACATCGTTGAGGTCCATGACGATGTTGCCGAGGTTGCGGGTGAGCAGCGCCCGCCCACCGTTCGCCGAGACCGTGAAGATTTCGGCAGCGGCGCTGCCGTTGAACAGCATTTCGTCGGTGCCGTCCTGACCCTCGACCGTGTCGTTGCCGTCGCCCGGATCCCACTGGAACACGTCGTTTCCGGCACCCAGGAAGGCGGTATCGTTGCCCTGCTGGCCGTCGATGAAATCGTTGCCGTCACCGCCGAGGAGCAGGTCGGCGCCGTTGCTGCCGAGAATCGTGTCGTTGCCGGCCCCACCGTCGACGGTGACCGAGATCAGGGCTGCGAGATTTCCGGTTGCGCTGAAAAAGTCGTCACCACCATTCATGTTGACGACGAGGTTCTCGGTCGTGCCGATATCGAGTGCGAAGGGCGCAGGATCGAGACGATCAAAGCGCACGCGGGTGCCGTCCGCAGTGGCGGTGAAGACCTCGTTGCCGTTGCCGCCGTTGACCTCCGCGGTGTCGATGCCGCTGCCGCCCTCGAACAGGTCGCTGTCATCGCCCGGGTTCCAGATCATGCGGTCGTCGCCGGCCTCGCCGAAGACCTGGTCGTTGCCGTCGCCGCCGGTGAGCGTGTCGTTTCCAGCCCCGCCGAAAAGCAGGTCGTTGCCGCCTTTGCCGAGCAGCGTGTCGTTGCCGCTCTGTCCGAATAGCATGTCGCCGCCGGACCCACCGGTGATGGTGTCGTTGCCGGCGCCGCCGAAAAGGTTGGCGCGCGGAAGCGCGCCCTGCGACTCATTGAGCGTGATGACGTCGTCGCCGCCCTGGCCGAACACCTGAATGAGACTGGTGTTGGCAACAGTCGGCGTGCCGCCAACAATGGCGACCGCGCCGTTGTTGACGAGCAACTCACCGGCGGCGTTGCGGCTAATCGTGAGCGTATTATCGAGGCTGTCGCCGAATGTCGTCAGGATGCCTGCACGCGGATTAAATGAGCTGACAATGGCCATGGTAGGTCTTCTCCGTTGAACGGTGGTTGACCCGTCTGTAGACTGAGGCACGCGTCCAAGCTTGGCGGAGTTCTTCAGAAGACCTTGGTTTTTCCTTCTTGAAGCGCTTGTTTTTGCTCAATATGTTTCATTGACTTTCTCTGGTGGTTGCGAGGGCGCGCATCGCATTACATCAGTAGGGGTGGTAATGCAGTACCGATTCGCCGAGTTCGAGTTAGACCTCAGCCAGCAAGAGCTGCGTCGACTTGGCGAGTCCGTCCACATCGAGCCCCAAGTGTTCGATCTCATCGTTCACCTGGTGCGTAACAATGACCGCATCGTCAGCAAGGATGAACTGATCGAGACGATCTGGAATGGCCGGATCATCTCGGAGGCCGCGCTCTCCAGCCGTATCAATGGCGCCCGCCGCGCGCTTGGTGACAACGGAACCGACCAGCTCTTTATTCGGACGCTGCACAAGCGGGGATTTCGTTTCGTCGGCGACGTTCAGGCCATCAGCGCGCCGGAAGCCGGCGCGGAGGCGGCCCCGCTGGTTCCGGAGGATCGTGCTGCGCCGGCCGACGCTCCCGCCCGCGTCTTGGTGTCGGCCGAAGTATCCCGGCTAGGTGACATCGTCTCGGAATCCGTGAAGGCCGAGGCCAATACACGATCGTCCATCGCGGTGCTGCCGTTCGGGAACATGTCCGGCGATCCGGAGAACGACTATTTCAGCTATGGGCTGACCGAGGACATCATCCGTCTTCTTGCGCGCTACCGGTGGCTTTCGGTGATCTCGCGGCACTCGACCGTCGGATTCCAGGGGCGGGTGATCGATGCCCGCGAGGTCGGGGAACTGCTCGGCGTCCGGTATGTAATGGTCGGCAGCGTTCGCAAGAGCCGCGATACCGTGCGGATCACCGCAGAACTCGTCCGCGCGGCGGATGGAAAGCAATTGTGGGCCGATAAATACGACCTGCAGCTGGAGTATATCTTCGATATCCAGGAGGAGATGGCTCGCCAGATCGCTGCAACCATCGAGCCCGAGCTGTCGAAGGTCGAGCAGCAGCTCGCCACCCGCAAGGCGCCGGAAAGCCTGGACGCCTGGGATTGCTACCAGCGCGGTCTATGGAATCTTTGGCGCTTCACCACGCCGGGATTTGACTCGGCCGAAACCTATTTTCAGCGGGCGATTGCGGCCGATCCGAGTTTTGCGCGCGGCCATGGCGCGCTCAGCTACGTCAATCTGCAACGCGCCTTCATTGACGAGCCGAAAGATCGCGCGGCGCGGCTGGAAACCGCGTTGCGCCAGGGGCGCCATGCGGTGGCGCTCGACGAGCTCGATTGTTTTTGCCACTGCGCGCTCGGACGCGCCTTGTGCCTGACCCATCAGAACGACGAGGCGCTGGCGGCTCTCGACGTATCCCTCGAGCTCAACCCAAGCTTTGCGCAGGCCTATTTCGCCCAAGGCTTCAATTTACTCTGGTATGGACGTGAGATCGAGGCGGAAACGCTGCTCGATCGGGCGATCATGCTGAGCCCGCGCGACAGCCATATTTCTGCTTTCCACCATGTCCGCTCCTGGGCGCACTTTTCCCTGGGTGAGTATGACATAGCGGTCGAATTCGCGAGGCGGGCGACACGGCAACCCAATGTCACATATCAGGCGTTCGCGTCACTTGCGGCGTCGCTTGGCCTTCTCGGCGATCGGGCGCAGGCGGAAACGGCGGCCGCGGAACTGCTGCAACGCAAGCCGAACTACAACATTGAAACGGCGCGACAGGAGTTCTTCTTCTGCAATGACGTGGGCTTCATTGATCGGTTCGTCGAAGGATTGCGTGTAGCCGGTATTGCAAACGCCTAGCTCAACTACCGCCTCGTGATCACGGCTGCGGACCGGACAAGTTCATTTCACGCTCGGCCCGGAAAACATTGCTGTGCAGGTTTGCGATCCATTGCCGTCCACTCGACGTGACATTGAGATAGCGTATTGCCGTTTGAATTTGCGGTGCGACGTTGTTCCAGTAGAACTGCGGATATTTGTAAACGACATCTGCCGGCGTCTCGTAGCCGAGCGTTTTGTTCATGCCGACTTCTTCGAATTCGTAGAACAGGGCATTTGATTTTTTCAGGTAGTTGGGGTCGCCGAGTTGCCCGATGAGGTCGGCTGCGCGTAGCAGCAGGCCATCTTCCTCGTTCAGTTCGTCGTTCGACGATGAAGCAACATAGGGAAATCGCGTATACTCGATGGCCCTGGCGATCCGGCTCGCATCAACTTCTTCGGTAGCGTCGAGGCGCTCGAAGACGAACAGTTTCGAGCGGTCCACATGGTAGGGTGCCAGCGCGGCATCGGATGAACCTCGCGCCAGACGAACGGTCCGGCCGCTGAGATCTGCGACATAGGAATCCCCGTCATCTCCCTGGACAATCCCGCGAACGTATCCGATGTCGTGGGTGAGGCACGCCAGGATGAAATTGGTGTAATCGTCCGGTGTCGTTGTCCGCAGCATCGTCCGGCCCATGAGGATGTCGTGGCCGGCAAGGGTCACGAGCATGGTGTGTTCGATGTTGTGATACAGGGCGTCGCTGTTGCCGATGCATTCCAATGTGAGCCTGGCTGCATAGGGGAGATATTCAGCCAGCCGGGCTTGGGAGGAGCCGAACCTGCTCCTGGTATCCGAAGCCAGAAACGATCCCAAAGCTTGCGCCACCAGTTCCGGGATTGTGATCATGAGAACCCCCAACTCAGTTGTGGGACGTCGGCGATTGGTGCACCGGCGCCGCACGATAGCACGCCGCGCGCGGGTAGGCCGGGCCGGATATCGCTCTGATCGCGCCGCGCAAGTGACTACGCAAGGCGGATTTGACGGTGGGTCAGCTGTCGTGACGTATTCTTGGTAGAACGGCGCTGGCCGCGACCGGACGGCCTAAAAGCCAAAATCAAGATTATCTTCAGATTATCTGAATACGGGCTCTAAGCACGGCAAGCCGGTCCGGGCCATATTCGCTGGCATGGAACGACGAGAATTCATGGCGCTTGTGGGTGGAGCGATGGCGTGGCCGGTCGCCGCATTCGCTCACGATTCGACGCGCGTTTATCGCATCTACTGGCTCTCCACGCAGTCCCAGCCCGATCCGTTCCTGGACGGCTTCCGGGAGGGATTGCGGGCGCGGGGCTATGTCGAGGGAAAAAATATCGTCCTTGAATTGCACTATGCGATCGGCAATCCACAGGCGCTGCGCGAGGTGGCGTCCGAACTCAGGCGCGGCCGGGTCGACCTGGCCGTATCGAGCGGGCCGGCGACGCGCGCGATGACGGAGGTGGCGGAAGTTCCGGTCCTGTTCGCGCTGAGCGGCGACCCCGTGGAGTTGGGCCTCGTCAGGAGCCTCGGGCAGCCGGGCGGTAACTTCACCGGCTCGACCTTCCTGTCGCTGGAGCTGGCGGGCAAAAGGGTCGAGCTATTGAAGGAAGTCCTCCCCAACCTGCGCAAGCTTGCCGTTCTGTCGAATGCCAACCATCCGGGCGAACAATCGGAGTGGCATGCGACGACGGAGGCTGCCGAAAAGCTGGGTGTCGTGCCGCACTACGTGCCCTTCTCCGGCGCAAACGAATTGGACAGCGCGCTTGGATTGGCAGGAGAGGCGCGTGCGGACGCCTTACTCGTCTTTCCGGACGTCCTCACGATGGTGCATCGAGCCAAAATTGCCGACTTCGCTATTACGCATCGTCTGCCGTCGATGTTCGGCTGGGGCGAATATTGCGACGCCGGCGGACTTCTGAGCTACGGCGCGAACCAGCGGGCGACCTATTTCTGGCTAGCGACTTATGCTGACCGGATCTTGCGCGGCGAAAAGCCCGCCAATCTCCCGGTTTTTCAGCCCACCAAATTCGAACTGGTCGTGAATCTCAGGACGGCTGAACGGCTCGGCATCGACCTGGACAAATCTTCAGTTCTTTTCCGCGCCAATCGGGTCATCGAATGACCCCGCCGCATCTCATATTGGTTCAAAACTCTTTCCATCGGATTTTCCGTCGGTGACCCGTCCGCGCCGCTCCCTGTTCATGAAGTACTTCGTCACGCTGTTTGTCGCAGTGGTGACGCCGCTTGTGCTTGGTTCCGCGACCGAAGCCTGGTTCGCGTTTCGCGACAACCGCTTCGATCTCAATGAACTCCTTCAGGTCGAGGCCCGCTCGGCGGCCGACCGGATACAAGCCTTCACCGATGGAATTCGCGATCAGCTCGGCTGGGTCGTGCAGTTTCCCTGGACCCAGGGCGAGGACGACCGGCGCAGGATCGACGGGTTGCGTTTACTGCAGCAGGTGCCGGCGATTGTTTCGCTCTCGCTGGTCGACCCGACCGGCATCGAACGGGTTTTTGTATCCCGCGTGAGCCTGAACAGGACCGGTCGCGGCGCGGACATGTCGGCGGATCCCGCGGTTGTCGGCGCGCGCGCCAACCGGGTCTGGTATGGCCCGGTGCATTATCGGCGCGATTCCGAGCCTTACATGCGGATCGCGGTTGCGGGAAACCGTGCGGCCGCCGGCATCGTCGTTGCCGACATCAACCTCAAACTGATCTGGGATATTATTGCGGCGATCAAGATCGGCGACACCGGGCACGCCCTTGTCGTGGACGACTCGGGGCGTCTGATCGCCCATCCGGACATCAGCCTTGTGCTGCGCAGCGGTGCCGGGGCAGGGGATTTCGACCGCCTCAAGGCCGTCGTCAGCGCCGCGAATGGATCGGCGATTGCAACAACTGGTGAGGACGGCAAGCCCGTCGTTGCGCTCTCGGTGCGCGCTCCCAACGTAGGCTGGACGGTGATTGCGGAGCAGCCGGTCCTGGAGGCGTTTGAATCCATCCGCGCCGCGCTGTGGCGTTCCCTGATGCTCATCGGCCTCGGAATCGTTTTCGCGCTTGTCCTCGCCTATTGGCGAGCGTGCCGCATGTGGGGACCGATCCGGCAACTGGAGGATGGCGTTGACCGGATCGGGATGGGACAGTTCGACCATCGCATCGCGATCCACAGCCGCGACGAACTGGAGCAATTGGCCGTCCGATTCAACCAGATGGCGGAAGAACTCGCGGCTTCGCAGCAGAAGTCCGAGCGCATCAATCGTTTGAAGCAATTCCTTGCGCCTGAAGTGGCTGAACTGGTCGAAAACTCCGACCAGGGGCTGCTGGACGGACAGCGACGCGAGGTGGTCGCGATTTTCGGCGATCTGCGCGGCTTCACCGCGTTTTCCGCGCGCGCCGAGCCTGAGGTCGTTATCGCCGTGCTGAGGGAATATTATGAAGCGATCGGCACCGTGACGGCCCGCCACGCTGCCACCCTGATCCGCTTCGCCGGCGACGGCGTGATGGTCCTCGTCAACGCGCCGGTCGCGTGCGAAAACCCGGCGCAGCGCGGTATCCGGCTTGCGATCGACATGCAGGCTGCGGTGCAATCCCTTGCCAATTACTGGAACGCGCGTGACTGCGCCATTGGTTTCGGCGTGGGTATCGCGATGGGACCTGCGACCGTCGGAACGCTCGGCTGGCACGGGCGCCTCGACTACACGGCCATCGGAAACGTCGTCAATCTGGCGTCGCGGCTTTGCGATTTGGCGGCGGACGCGCAGATATTGGTGGACCCGGTCGTCACCGGGCATGTCAAGGATCGCATTGCCCTTTCGTCCGTTGGAGAGCGGGCCATCAAGGGCTACGATCGTGCGCTGGAGGTTTTTGCGGTGGCTCGCAGCGTCGGGCCGCTGCCGCATCCCGGCCGTCAGCTCCGGCCTGCTGAGGTTCGACGCGTTGAGGCGGGATTTGGCAGAATCGCGTCGGAGCTGTCTCCGACAGATGCTGGCTGAATTTAGTTCCAACCCGGCTCAAGCCAAGGGGAGAGGGGACGCCGCTTTCCCTCGCGCGCAAGCTCGCAATGACGGTAAAAAGTCCACAAGCCCGGATGAGCGCGGCGATATCCGGGACGGTGTTGATATCCGGGACGGTGTTAGAGAGGCCCCGGATATCGCTGCGCTCATCCGGGCTACAAGAAATCCTCAATGACGGACCCCAAGGTGATAGGGTTGGAAAATGAGGCGATATGAGAACCGAATTGCCCGTGAAATCGGGCCCGCCGGACGCCGCTTTTGAAGTATTGATGGCCGCCGGGCCGTGCTATTTCTGGCCATCGGGCGACCGCCTTTGCCACCACGCTTCCTGGGACCATCTCCTTGATCGACAAGCTTGAACTGCTGCTGGCGCTCGCAAAAGAGCGGCATTTCGGACGGGCCGCGGAGGCCTGCGGCGTGACCCAGCCGACCATGTCGACCAGCCTCAAGCAGCTCGAGGAAATTCTCGGCGTGATGCTGGTGCAGCGCGGGTCGCGGTTCCAGGGCTTTACGCCGGAGGGCGAACGCACGCTCGACTGGGCGCGGCGTATCGTCGGCGACACCCGCGCGATGCGGCAGGAGATCAACAGCCTCAAGGACAAGCTTTCGGGCGAGATCCGGATCGCCGCGATCCCGACCGTGCTCGGCATGGTGGCGTCGCTGACGACGCCGTTCCGTGCGCGCTACCCGGACGTGCGCTTTCGTATCCAGTCCTGCACGTCGGCCGACGTGCTGGGCCTCTTGGAAAATCTCGAGGTCGATGCCGGGCTGACCTATATCGAGAACGAACCGATCGGCAAGGTGCGCACCATTCCGCTCTACAACGAGAGCTATCGCCTGCTGACGTCGCCCGACGCCATGTTCGGCGATCGCAAGCAGGTCACCTGGAAGGAAGTCGGCCAGGTGCCGCTGTGCCTCTTGACGCCCGACATGCAAAACCGCCGCATCATCGATCGCGCACTGGCCTCTGTCGGGGCCGAGGCCACGCCGACGCTGACCTCGAACTCGCTTGTGGTCCTCTATACGCATGTGAAGACCGGGCGCTGGGCGAGCGTGATGCCGGCTAAACTCGCGGAGACCCTGGGCTTGGCCGATACCATCCGCAGCATTCCGATCGTCGATCCCGTCGTCGATTACAGCGTCGGGATGGTGATCCCGCAGCGCGACCCGATGACGCCCCTGATCGCGGCGCTGGTGCAGGTCGCCCGCGAAGTGGCGCCGACGCTGGAGTGAGGTCAGGCGGCGACCTGGCTCTTTGTCTCGATTGAACGCATGTCGCGCGGCAGCGTGATGCGCACCACGGTGCCGGTGCCGAGCTTCGAGCGCAGCCGCATCGTTCCGCCATGCAGGCTGGTCAGCGACCGCGCGATGGCAAGGCCGAGGCCCGAGCCCTGGTAGGTCTTGGTGAGCTGGCTCTCGACCTGTTCGAACGGATTGCCCAGCCGCCGCAGCGAGGCAGGCGCGATGCCGATGCCGGTATCGGCGATCATGAGCACGATCGAGTTGGGCAGCACGTGGCTGCGCACGGTTATCCTGCCGTCGTCGGGGGTGAACTTGACGGCATTGGACAGCAGATTGACGAAGATCTGCTTGACTGCGCGGCGGTCGGCCGTCACGGAAATGGTGCTTTCGATATCGGCGTCGAGCGTCAATTGCTTGTCCTCGGCGCGCCCTGAGACCACGCGCAGCGACTCCGCCAGTATCTTCGACAGGTCGAGCTGCTCCATGTCGAGCTTCATGCGGCCGGCTTCGATCTTCGACATGTCGAGGATGTCGTTGATGACTTCGAGCAGATATTTCCCTGATGTGAGGATGTCGTGGCAGTACTCCTGATACTTGTCGGAGCCGAGCACGCCGAACATGCCGCTGCCCATGATCTCGGAGAAGCCGATGATGGCGTTCAGCGGCGTGCGCAGTTCGTGGCTCATATTGGCGAGGAACTTGGATTTCGCCTGGTTGGCTTCCTCGGCGCGATTCTTTTCCTGCGAGTATTTCTCGGCGAGGTCGGCGAGCTCGGCTTGCGAGCGCTTCAGGTCGATCACGTTGGCGCGCAGGCGGGTGTCGTTTTCGATCAGCTTCTGCTCGTGCTCCTTGATGCGGGTGATGTCGGTGCCGACCGAGACGTAGCCGCCGTCCTTGGTGCGCCGTTCGGAGATGTGCAGCCAGCTGCCGTCGTCGAGCTGCGCTTCGAAGGTGCGGGCTCCCGGCACTTGCGCGCCGGTCTCCTGCAGCCTGGTGCGCACTTCCGGCATGCTGCCGACCTCGATCACGGTCTCGTATGACGTGCCGGGGGTCACCGCCGTATCCGGCAGTTTGTGCAGGCGCTGGAAATGCGAATTGCAGAGCACGAGGCGGTCTTCCGCGTCCCACAGCACGAAGGCCTCCGGGATCGTCTCGATCGCGTCGCGCAGCCTGAGGTCGGCCTCCACGGTCTTCTCGGCGAGGCTCTTCTGTTCGGTGATGTCGACCGCGATACCGATCAGGTGCAAGCCGCCGTCGGCCGAGTCCTGGCTGAGCTCGCAGCGCACCCGCAGCCAGATCCAGTGGCCGTCGATGTGCTGCATGCGGAAGGTCTGGTCGATGTGGTCGAGTTGGCCAGCGATCATCTGGTCGGCGATCGCAAACAGGTCGATGTCGTCGGATTTCACCAGCGCGTTGACTTCGCCGAAGGTGAGGAGGTCGTTGCGGGAGTCGAGGCCGAGCATCGTGAACATCGACGCCGACCAGAAGATCCTGCCGCGGGAGAGGTCCCAGTCCCACAATCCGCAGCGGCCGCGGTTGAGTGCGGTATCGATCCGGCCGCGCACGGCGTCGTTGATGAGATCGCCCTCGCGGGCGCGGGTCGACTGCCAGTGGAAGGCGAAGCCGAGGATCAGCACGACGAAGCCGGTGGTGGCCGACAGCGTCACCGACAATGCGGCATCGGAACCCCACAGCGGCTCGTTCTTTTCCTGGATGACGATGACCTGGCCCGGCAGCGATTTGACCAGCCGCGAGATCGCCATCGCGCCATTGCCGTTCGGAAGCGTCATGTCGTTGACGACGCCCTGCTGACCGGCAGTGGTGAGCAGTTGCGCGGTGCTGATGATGTCGAGGATTCGATCGCTGTCGCCAAGGCCGCCTTCGACCGGGACGCGGGCCAGAATCCGGTGATCGACGCCGGTGATGATGACATGGCGGCCGCTAGCCACGCCCCAGGCCGGAATCAGTTCGGGCAGCAGGCTCTGCAGCCGTTCGATATTGGCGGCGCGGTCCTGCCGGATAGAGCCGAGGCGGTCGAGGCGTTCGGCCAGGAGATCGGTGAGCGCGGAGAGGTCGCGCTTCATCGCGGCGCGTTTTTGCCGGCTCTGGTCGATCACCTGCACGAAGGCGCCGAGGCAGATGGTGATGAGGAAGGCAATGATGAGCGTCGGCACGGCGCGACGAAGCGCCGGCTCTGCGATGAGCAGCCGGTGATAGGCAGGTTTTGCGATCGACTGCGCCAATCCCTTGATCGAGTCGGATTGGACACACGCGTTCGCCGCATGCGCGCGCGCCATGCTTTAGACCCCCGCCGAAGGCTCTTTTGCACATTGTCCGGAAGGAACCCCACGTCATTCCGAATCACAGCGATTTGAATCCAGATTTTCCGGGCTGTCGAGAGTCAACGATTCGTTAATTCGAAATAAATGTTGTCCAACGCGAAATAGGGCGCCGCCAAGGCGAGTCCGAAACGGGAACGGGCCCGCAAAACTACGCACGCGGCGGTTCGGCATGACTGATCACGCGCTTGATGGTCGGAAACGCGCGGCGCAGCGCGCGCTCGATCTCGTCGACGTTCTCGTGCACCTTGATGACGCTCATCGACGGCGCGGCGCGGCAATGGAAGTTGACGATTTCGCCGGCATCGGTGTCGCGCACCCGCACATTGTGGATGTCATGGATCGCGCCGTTGGCGGCAAAGCGCGACAGCGCGGCCTTGATGACCTCGACGCGCTCGGGCGCGGCGTCGGTGCCGTGCGGCAGTTCCGGCTCGAGCGGCTCGATGTGGGTATCGACCTCGACGTCCTCGCCGAAATCCTCGCGGATGCTGTGCTCCAGCCCATGGGCGATGTCGTGCGCGGCGGTGAGTTCCATATCGCCGTCGACTTCGAGATCGATGCTGACCGTCAGCTTGCCGCCGAGGTCGTGCACGGTGACATGGTGGACGGCGAGGCCGGAATTGCGGGCGATCACCATGATGCGCTCGCGCACGCTCTCATTGTCGCGCACGACCGGCACCGCGGTGAAGGTGAGGTCGGCGTCGCCGAGCGCTTCGGAGACCGCCGCCTGGGCCTTGTTCTTGATCGCCTCGACGCGGTCGATCGGGTAGGTTCGCGGCACATTTGCGATGGCATCGATGAAGTGCGTCGGGCCGACCATGCGAACGCGCACGCGCCTGACGCCGACCACGCCGGGCACGGAGCGGATCGCAAGGGTCGCCTTCTCTGACACGCCCTCGGGCGCGCGGTCGAGCAGGGTTTCGATGGTGGAACGCCCCAGCCGCAGGCCCAGGATCGATATCATCACGGCAACCGCAATGGCAGCGACTGAGTCGCCCCAGGCAAAGCCGAGGCCGGTCAGCGCGAGCCCGACGATGACGGCGATCGAGCCGAGCACGTCGGAGGCGAAATGCAGCGCGTCCGCCGCCAGCGCCTGGCTTCGGGTCGCGCGCGCCGTGCGATGCAGCGCCCGCGCGCGCCAGAAATTGACCGCGATATCGATCACCAGCACCACGAAGGGGATGGCCGAGAGCGTCGGCGGCGCTGCGCCCTCGCGCAGGCGGCTCCAGGATTCGACCAGGATGCCGCCGGCCAGCACGTAGAGCAGCGCGATGACAAACAGCGCCGACAGGCTCTCGAACTTGCCGTGGCCGTAATGATGTTCCTCATCGGCCGGTTGGTCGGACACCCGCACCACCAGCCAGGTGATGACGGTGGCGATCACGTCGACGGAGGAGTGCAGGGCCTCGGAGATCAGCGCGAGAGAGCCGATCGCGATGCCGACGGCGAATTTCGCCGCAGCCATGCCGGCGCTGGCGAAGATCGAAATCGCCGCGACGTTGGTTTTGAGGGAGGGGGGATGCTTCATGGGCGGCGGTTTAGCAGGGCGTTGTGTAACATTAAAGCCGAGCGTCGGAGGCGCAATTGCCATTCACTTGCAGGAGCGGGGATGTTGCGAACTATTCCCAGTCAAGAGGCCGTCATTGCGGAGCGCAGCAATCCATCTCCGTCATCCTGAGGTGCGAGCGGAGCGAGCCTCGAAGGATGTGCGGCCCGGCCGGTGGCCGTCGTCCTTCGAGACGCGCTTCGCGCTCCTCAGGATGACGGGAAAGTTGCGGGGATGCTGCTTCAAGCTCCAAAACAAACTCGTTCGTTCTCGCGGCGCGCTACGCCCGAGGTTTGCTAAATCATTCGCCCATCGAGAAGAGGGCGCAGGGAATGCCGGGTGCTTGCTGCACCCGCGGTCTCGTGTGCAAATAGTGCGAAGAAAGCGCACACGAGCATACAGGTACAGCTGGAGCACTCCGGCATTCCCTGCGCAGTGGCTTTACGGCTTATGGCGCGCTCTCCCCGGAGACGAATTCCTCTTGCCTCCGTCGCCGGCGGATTGGTGGCCCGCATTGCCCGGTTGGGCGCCTGCAAACCTCCGCCGACTTGACACCAGCCACGGGTGCCAGGACCACACGGTTTTGCCGTACGCAGCCTCGCCAGTCGTCCGCACGTTGTGTCCGCTCACGGACTTTAGGCCCGCCCTGCGACCACGACCACGCGCCCGACGCTGCCGCGTCCACCGCAACCCGCCCCAACGTTCGTGACGATGGCCAACGCCCCTCTACCGGAACGGGATGGCGGGATTTGTAAGGGTGATTTGGGTCTGGCGCGAAGAAGTATATTTTTTCAATCGGGGCTGGACTGGGCAAATCACGTTGAAGTCGTTGAGGAAAATCGATCTTTCAAGAAAAATCGATTTTCGCGCGCGCCATCTATTTGTCGAACCAGCAGAACAGAGCCGCGCGGCCGATTGTTTGACGTCTGCACCAATAGACCCAGGGCGCGCACTGAAGAACATCGGCCGCGCGCAGGGGTCTAACGCCGACTTATGCTATGCATCGGGCTCGGTCTCCGCGTGGTGAGATCAACGATGCCGCCTTCACGGTGACGGCGATCTTTGCGGGCGCGGCATCAGCCGAGTTGTGTGCGTGGGCTCGGCCGCCGGCTGATAGGCAGCGGCGAGAAGACACTACGAAGAGCGAGCCGATGACCACGCAGCCGTTGAATCTTCTTAGCCCCCGCAACTGCTGCGTCGGTTCGCTCAGGGGAAATCAGACACGCAAATTGCGCAGGAAATCGGCGGAACCTTGCGACAGGTCGCGGGACGGCGACAAGCGCTCATCAGGAAGTTGCGCATTCAGTCCGATAGGCAACTGACCACAGCCGCTGACGAGTTGGCTCCTTGGCCAAAGCGTAGGGAGGACGGCGGCCACAAGCCGCCGCCCTGAACTGCGGTCGTATCAATACCGGTACCGGTACTGATATGGATACTGCTGCGGACAAATGTACTGGCCATAGCTGTCATAATGGCAGCCATAGTTGTTGCCGTAGTAGCCATAAGCACCATATGCGGCGGCCGCGCCCACTGCGGCAGCACCGTAGCCCCAGCCCGGTCGATAATAGCCACCACCATAACCGGGGTAGCCCGCGATTGGACGGCCGGGACGACCTGCGATTGGACGGCCCGGACGACCCGCTATGGGGCGACCTGCTATCGGATGTGAGGGGCGTACACGTCCCGCATAGCGATGGCCGCCGCCATGAAACCTTCCCGCGCCACCGTGAATGCGGCCAGCATGCATGCCGCCGCCGCGAAAGCCACCTCCACCGCCACGGAAGCCGCCGCCTCCGCCACGGCGCGCATACGCATCATCAGGGATCAGACTTACGGTGAGCAGAACGACCGCTGCAAGAGCAGCGAGAATGTATTTGAGCATCGCGCTCCTCCCGACCTTGGAGTTCGTTAGCGAGCGAGGCTGCTGCACCCCAGGCGGGCGACGTTGATGTAGATCAACGTTACCTGTGGCTGCCGGACACCAACTAAACTCGCGGGCGTGTCACACAGCCTTTGGCGCCCAGCCTCTCTTGATTGGTAGGGATTGAGGCCAAGGTCGTCGAGGGGGGCGCGGGGCCGTTCGGAAATCCGTGATGCTCCGCCCGCGCGCCTAATGCCGTCGCATCACCGGGGACGCATGCCGATGTGGGTACTGATGTACGTATTCTCCTACTCAGTCAGCCCGGCCGCCACTAACGACAGGGCGGAATGGAGACTGCTTCCGACCGTGGTGTTTCAGGAGTTCTCGAACGAAGACCGATGCAAGGCGGCCAAGTCGGCGCTTGAAGGAAGCTTGAGGGACGCCGGAGCCAAGCTGAGAAGTGGTCTAGAAGACTTGAAGGCCATCGGCAAAGCTGACCCGGCGCAGATTATCATTGCCTACAATGTGGAATGCCTTCCGAAATGAAGCCAGGCAACCACCGCCGCTCATATCATCTCCTCAAGATACCATCAGAACGCAGGATCGATCTGTGAAGGTTTGCGGATGCCGGCCCGATGATGGTGGCGCGGCGCGCACGGGGCCAGCGTACGCAAACTTTCACACAAGCGGACCTCGACCGCTCGCGCAGCAATTCGGCTCAGTCGAAGCGTGATAGCCTAGAAATCTACGTTGCATTCGCGGTTGAGCGGGCCAGCAGTTTTCGGCGCTTCCGCCATCGCGGTTGGAGATGCGGCGAACGAGGCGCTGAGTTTATGCTTGCGCGTCGCTAGACGCATTGCAGCGCCGCGTCCTTTCCATCTGGACACGTACCCACCGCATTGTCCAAAATCTCTCGACACAAAGCGGAGGCCCCGATGACGATTATCGATTCCCAGGTCCATGCCTATGAGGCGAACAGCCCGAAGCGGCCCTGGCACAGTGTGCCGAATTGGCCCGATCACGTCACGGGTGACGAAATGGTTGCGGCGATGGACAAGGTTGGCGTCGACGGCGCGATCTTCATCTCCGCCTTTTCGTTGTACCGCTACGATGCCAGCTATGCCGTGCAGGTGCAGCGGGCGCATCCTGGCCGGCTCGCCATCGTCAAGCCGGTCGACCCTGACGATCCCGATGTGGCTGACGTCGTCGCGGAGTGGAAGAAGACGCCGGGCGCGGTCGGAATCCGCACCATGCTGAGGAAGGAGGAGAAGCGCGCGACTGATGATCCCGGCCTCGACCGGATTGCGCGCGCGGCGGTTCGTTACGATTTCCCCCTCAACCTCCTGTGCTGGGACAATCTGGATGCGGGCAGGGCGCTGATCGATCGCCATCCCGATACGCGGTTCATCATCGACCATCTCGGCATCCTGCAGCCACGCGTGCCGCCGGCGCCGCCCGAACCCTGGGCGGACTTGCCGAAGGTTCTGGAGCTCGCCAAGCGTCCGAATGCCGTGATCAAGGTCAGCGGCGCCTGCACGCTGTCCCGCGAGCCGTATCCGTATCCGGATATCTGGGACCCGCTCGCGCGCGTGTTCGATGCCTGGGGTTTCGATCGCTGCCTGTGGGGTACGGACTGGACGCGGGCATTCGCCGTCGTCAACTACGAGCAGGCCGTCGAGCCCTTCCTCAAGACCAGCCGACTGAGTGACAGCGAGCGGGCCATGCTGATGGGCGGTGCCTGCATCAAGGCCTATGGCTGGTCACCAAAGAAAGGATAGCGAGTAGGGTGGATTGGCCGACTTGTCCGCCGTAGCTCGAAGTGCGAAGGCGGGCGTCATCCCCCGCTGCGTCTCAATGATGCGACTGCAGGTCCGACAATCACCTTGGCCTTATACATTGGGCGGCTCGTCACCTCTTTCCAACTGGGGTTTCTCAAGCAAGACGGCACTCAGCAGCGAATGGTGCACTTCAATATTTCCGTTGTAGCTGATCAATCCAAGCTTGCGAAACTTGTTCAGGAAAAAGCTCACCCGGGGGCGAGTCGTTCCGATCATTTCCGCTAAAGTTCCCTGATTGATCGAGGCGTCGATTGGCGTGGGGGCCCTGTCTTTTCCGAAATTGGCCAGCAGCAAAAGCAGACGTGCGAGCCGCTTTTCACTGGAATTGAACAGCTGGTCGATCAAATCTTCTTCAATGCGATTGCTTCGGGTCACCAGGTAAGTCGTGAATAGTTCTGCAAACCGGGGTTCCCTGCGGAGCGCCGCCAGCATCGCCCTTCGGGTTATCGAGGTGATGAGGCACTCGTGCATCGCTCTCGCGGTTCCAACGCGAACCGTCTGCCCGTGCAGACATCCCTCGCCAAAAAACTGCCCGGCTTCCAAAAGGCCGACGACTGCTTCCTTGCCTTGCTCGGAAACAACGGTCACCTTGACCTTGCCCGACTGGATGTAAAAAACCTTATCCGCTTCTTCGCCCTGGGCGTAAATGATCCGGTTCTTACGATACTTCTGTACCGTTTTTCCGGTCCCGACTTTGGCGAGAAACGCGATGGGATCGAAATGTCGTTTCGCGGGCTTCACTAGTCCCTCCATTGGACCGGCGAAGTCTAAATATTAAAAAATCACGCGTTCTGGTCAATATTGACCTGCGGACCGTTTTTGAGGGCGTGAACATCACCCGGTCAGGGCTCGGTGTCCGGCAATCTGTCCCGCACCCGCCCGATCCAACGGGGTGCCTCACATGCCCAACTCTCACGCACTACCGACCGATCCGCCGCTCAGCGCGGTGGAGCGCCCGCGCTGTACGCATTGTCAGGCCCGAATGAACCTGGCCCGCATTGCGCCTGGCCTGGCGGGCTACGAACTCCGCACTTTCGAGTGCGTCAACTGCAATCGTGTCCAGCGAACCCTGGTGGTCACCGACCCCCTGAGCAGCGACGCGAGAGTGAGAAAGTGGCTCAAAGGCCAGCTCAAATCGCCGAACTAGATCTCGGCGGGCTCACCGCAATGAGGTCCGGCAAGCGCAACAGGAAGAAGATCATGTTTTTGACAGCCGACCAGCTGGAAAAGCTGGCAGACGCCGCTGCCAGCCAGGCGAACCAGCTGCTTGAAGGAGAGGAGAGACGAACTGCGCTTTCTCTCGCAGCGCGGCTCAGGGTGCATGCCATCATGAAGCGCGCACTCACACCGCAAGCCGCCAGATCGAGATAGGACGTGGGGCGGATTGGCCGAAGGCGTCATCCGCCGCTGGATCTGAAACGAGATGGCGGATTACACTTCGTTAATCCGCCCTACACGCTGCTTTTGCCAAGAGGAGCGCCGGTAACGTGGAGTTGCAGTCCTTGACGTCATCCCGATTCGTGTCCATATGTCGGCTAGTCGACACTTGGCCGAACGGCCGGGCGCTTTGCCTTGCCACTGATTGGCCCGCACGTTTCAGGCCCTTCTCCAAAAATCGATCAACCGCGACGAAGGTGCCGAGCCGTCGGCATCTCGATCTTACGTACCCTGTCACATGAGGGGATTTCTTTGCACAAGACAGCTGCGCAGTGGCCTAACAGGCAAGAGGGCTTTGGCTTCGTTCAACCGCCTGATGGCGGCGATGACGTCCTCGACGCCCGGCGCTGGAAGCGCATCCTGAGCGACTACAGCACCCCAAATCGGCTGCGCAGCATTGCCGAGCTGGCGATCACGGCTTTGCCGCTCATCGTGTTGTGGACCGCGGCCTGGTTCACCTTCTCCCTTGGCCATGCCTGGGCTTCATTCCTGATCGCTATTCCGGCTGCCGGCTTTCTCGTACGCCTGTTCATGATCCAGCACGACTGCGGTCATGGCACCTTTTTTGCCGGCCGTCTGGCGAATGACTGGGTCGGCCGCGTCCTCGGCGTGCTCACGCTCACGCCCTACGACTGCTGGCGCCGCTCGCATGCCATTCATCATGCCACCACCGGCAACCTCGATCGCCGCGGTATCGGCGATCTCGATACGCTGACCGTGCGCGAATACCGCGCCCTTTCCTGGCGGGGTCGTCTGAAATACCGTCTTTACCGCCACCCGCTGATCATGTTCGGGGTCGGACCGGCCTATCTGTTTCTCTTGCAACAGAGGCTCCCGGTCGGCCTCATGCGCAATGGCTGGCAGCCCTGGGCCAGCACGATGGCAACCAATCTCGCGATTGCCGTCATCGTCGCTACGCTCACATGGTTTATCGGCATCAAGGCGTTCCTGCTCGTGCATCTTCCGATTACGCTGCTCGCCGGCACGGCCGGCGTATGGCTGTTCTACGTGCAGCATCAATTCGAGCACACGACGTGGGACCGCGACGACAGCTGGAACCTGCATCAAGCCGCCCTGCACGGCAGCTCGCATTACGAACTGCCGGCGCTGCTACGCTGGTTCACAGCCAACATCGGTATCCACCACGTGCATCACCTCTCCAGCCGTATTCCCTATTACCGGCTGCCGCGCGTGCTGCGCGACTATCCTGAACTGCGCGACGTCGGCCGCATCACGCTGCTGCAGAGCTTCCGGTGTGTCCGGCTCGTGTTGTGGGACGAGGCGCAGCGCCGCCTGGTGTCGTTCCGGGAAATCTGAGGGCGGGACTTTCAGGACGCCGCGCGACGAGCGGATCAGCCGATTGTCCGCCGTAGCTCGAAGAGCGAACGAGAAAGGCGTAGTTCGCGCTGCATCTCAAGCAGATGGCGGATTACGCTCTCGCTAATCCGCGCTAGGTCATTTGCAGTTCAGGAGAGTCGGACGACCCGTCATTGCGAGGAGCGAAAGCGACGAAGCAATCCATCTATCCCGGGCGGAGGCGTGGATTGCTTCGCTGCGCTCGCAATGACGATCCAGTCGCCACCGCGTCTGGAACACGATTGGCGCTACAGCGTCACCACGATCTTGCCGAGGTGCTTGTTGGCTTCCATGTGTTCGAATGCCTTGCCGATCTCGGCGAACGGATAAACCTTGTCGATCGGCAATTGCAGTTTTCGCGATTCCACCGCGCCCCAGATGTCCTTGCGGACCTCGTCAAAAATCTCGCGGACTTCCTCGATGGTGCGGGTGCGGAAGGTGACGCCGACATAGGTGATGCGGCGGGCGGCGTGCAGGTCGAAATTGAAATCGCCGTGGGTGCCGCCGAGCCGGCCGACATTGACGATGCGGCCCTTGACCTTCGTTGCCGCGAGGTTCTGGTTGGCGACCCTGCCGGAAACCTGATCGACGATCAGGTCGACGCCTTCGCCGCCCGTCGCCTTCAGCACCTGATCGACCCAGCCGGGATCGCTGGAGTCGATCGCGAGATCGGCGCCGAATTCCTTCAGGCGTCCGCGGCGCGTTGCATCCGTGGACGAGCCGATCACGAGCTTGGCGCCCTTGAATTTTGCGATCTGCATCGCCATCAGGCCGACGCCGGAACTGGCGCCCTGGATCAGGACCGTCTGGCCTTTCTGCAGCGCGCCGTTGGTGACCACCGCATTGTGCATGGTGGCGAGGGCTACGGGGAGGGTGGCGGCTTCCTCGAAATTCATGTTCGAGGGCGCACGGAACAGCCGGCCGTGATCGGCCAGCGTGTACTCGGCGAACGCAGCACCACCTGAGCCCATGATCTTGTCGCCGACCTTGACGCCCTTGGCGTCAGGCCCAAGCTCTGCGACTTCGCCCGCCCATTCCATGCCGAGCACGGTGCCGACACCGCCGGCCGCGCCATGCACATGGCCCTTGGTCATGCCGAGATCGGCGCGGTTGAGACCGCAGGCATGGACCTTGACCAGCACCTGGGTGCCCTTCGGCGAAGGTTTTGCGACGTCGGCGATTTCAGCGCCGTTGGCGCCGTACACATAGGCTTTCATGGGCTCTTCTCGTTGTTGGCTGTCAGGCCGCTGCTACTCGGCGGCCTGCCGCTGGGCGCCCGACATCATGCCTTCGAGCCGGCTGCGAATGATGGCTTCCGCATCGCGCATGATGCGCGACACCAGTTCGGCGCAGGTCGGAATGTCGTGGATCAGGCCCTGGACCTGGCCGGCCGACCAGATGCCTTCGTCGGCATCGCCGGTGGCGTAGACCATCTTGCCGCGGGCGCCGGCGACGAGCTCGCGCACGTCCTCGAATTTTGCGCCTTCCTTCTCCATCGCCACCACCTTGGTCGAGATCGCGTTCTTGGCGACGCGGGAGGTGTTGCGCATGGTGCGGAAGATCAGCTCGGTCTCGCGCTCGTCATTGGCGACGATGCGCTCCTTCACGAGCTGATGGATCGGGCTTTCCTTAGTGCACATGAAGCGCGTGCCCATATTGATGCCCTCGGCGCCGAGCGCCAGCGCCGCGACCAGGCCGCGGCCGTCGCCGAACCCGCCGGAGGCGATCATCGGAATTTTCACCTTGTCGGCGGCGGCCGGGATCAGGATCAGGCCGGGCGTGTCGTCCTCGCCGGGATGGCCGGCGCACTCAAAACCGTCGATCGAGATCGCGTCGACGCCCATCCGCTCCGCCGACAGCGCGTGACGGACGCTGGTGCATTTGTGGATCACCTTGATGCCGTGCTTCTTGAATTCGGTGACGTGCTCCTGCGGCTTGTTGCCGGCGGTCTCCACGATCTTGATGCCGGCCTCGATGATGGCTTGCCGGTATTCGGCGTAGGGCGGCGGCTTGATGGCGGGGAGGATGGTGAGGTTGACGCCGAACGGCTTGTCGGTCAGGTCGCGGCAGCGCGCGATCTCCTTGGTGAGGTCTTCCGGCGTCGGCTGCGTCAGCGCGGTGATCAGCCCGAGCGCGCCGGCATTGGCGACGGCGGCGACCAGCTCGGCGCGTCCGACCCATTGCATGCCGCCCTGGACAATCGGGTGTTGAACGCCAACGAGCTCGGTGAATCGCGTTTTGATCATTGCTGCCCTCTGTTTCCATGAGCATTTTCCAGTTGGAAAATGCTCTTTCCTGTCATTTTCTCCCGCGGGACGCCCGCGCGCGTCTTTTGTGAGATTTCGAGGCGCAGGATGCCGTCACCCCCTGCAAAAGTCCACGGGGGGCAGGCGGAGGTCCGGGCAACGCCATCATGCAAAAGCGGGGCTGTTGTTTCCGCGGGGCGGATAATTCTTCCGAGAGTCCGCATTTCCGAGATCAGCCCGCTAACCGGACAACTGCGGACATGCCAAAATCGAGGCTTTTGACCCAGAGCGCACTCCGCCCGCACCAGCCGCGTCATGTTCCTGAATTGCGGACTGGGGAACCCCGCCGGGAGTGTCCTAATTTTCTCGCTATGTAGACTTGTGCACCGACATTCGCCAATAGAACGTTTAGCTTTTCTTGATCACCGCTTCGTCCACGGCAGCTATCGGTGACTGAGAGACTTTTGCGCTCCCGCCATAGAGGGAGTTGCGCATGCAGCGACAGCGTTCCAAGCCCCATACATTGAAAGAGCAGATTGCGGCCGCGAAGAAGCGCCTTGAAGTCGCAGGATCGCGTTTGCCACCTGGTTTGCTCCGATCCAAACTAGAGCGAAAGATCAGGCATCTCGATGCCGCTTCCCACATGAACGACTGGCTCACGTCACCCGGCCTCAGGTCGCCCACGTAAGACGCAGTAAGGCCGCCTCAGTTGGCGGCCTCTTTCGTTCAGTGAAGTGGTTGAAGGGCGCGGAAGAAGACTCTGTCCCCTCCGGGCTATCAGCTGGCAGTGGCCTGGTTGGAAAACGTGAGTGGCCTGTTTTGGATTAGTGGCGCATAATGCGGCATGTCAGAATCACACCATCGGTCCTGCCAGTGCGGAGCGGTTTACAACCGCACCGAGTCCATGGCCCCCGGCCGCCAGATCAGCAGCTTTGAATGCTCCGTGTGCAGCGTGACCATGGAAAGCTGGAATACGACATGGGTGCCAACCTATCGGTTGGTTGCCGGTCCCGTCAGGGACGTCGAACAAGGCTCCTAAGACCGCGTCAGCTGGCGGCCTCTTTCTTCACAGGGCCCAACGCGCTCCTTCTGCCGTCTCACGCAATCCTCAAGGCCCAGCGCTGTTGGAACGAACCTGACAGTTGATTGTTCGTTCTTTGCTGCAGCACTTCTTGGATCGTCCCGGATTTTCGTGCACGCCCCATGGAGTGCATATGATGACCGCAGCCTACCTCAGGACACGCTCGCCAAGGTCGCTTGCCAATAAAGCCCGTACAATCGCCCAAGCGCATCCTTATGTGATGGCTGCAGCCGCGACTGCCGGAGCTTTGGCCATATCGGCCCTGGTGAACCGCCGCCTGGCCAGGAATGCTGAGAACGACAATCCGCCCGCCGGTCAGTTCCTCGAGGTAAACGGCGTCCGGCTCCACTATGTCGAACGTGGCTCAGGCACGCCGCTGGTCCTGCTGCACGGCAACGGCAGCATGATCCAGGATTTTGAAACCAGCGGTCTGATTGATCTGGCCGCCAGGAACTATCGCGTCATCGTTTTCGATCGCCCTGGCTTCGGCCATAGCGATCGGCCGCGTAATGTTGTCTGGACCCCGGCGGCTCAGGCTGAACTGATCAACGGCGCTCTCCATCGGCTGGGCGTCCCGCACGCAATCGTCCTGGGGCACTCGTGGGGCGCTTCTGTTGCAGTTGCGCTGGCGCTCACATATCCGAACCTGGTCCAGGGCCTGGTTCTTGCATCGGGCTATTACTATCCGACGTTGCGTCCCGACGTGGTTGCTTTATCCGCCCCCGCGGTGCCTCTCGTGGGCGATATCCTGGGGCACACCATCTCGCCGATTGTAAGCCGAATCATGTGGCCGCTCTTGATGACCAAAATCTTTGGTCCGCGGTCGATGCCGAAGAAGTTTGAGGGCTTTCCGAAAGAGATGGCCCTTCGTCCTTCCCAGATTCGCGCGTCAGCCGCGGAGTCGGCGCTTATGATTCCAGACGCGTTTCACTACCGCGACGAATACGCGAATTTGAAGATGCCCTTGGTCATCGTCGCAGGCGACGAAGACCGGCTGGTCGACATCGATACGCAATCGGCGCGGTTGCACAGCGACGTCCCCCAGAGCAGGTTTCACCGCGTTCCCGGGGCCGGCCACATGATCCATCAGACTGCGACCGGCGTCGTCATGTCTGCAATCAACGAAGTGGCGATCGCGAGGCCCGCGCCAGGCTGAAAACACGATCGACAAGAGAAGGACGCAAGGCCGGATGTATTCCAACGAAGTGTCCATGCCGGTTTGGCACGAAAAGCACTTGCGAGCGGCGACCACCGCGGCCGGCGTGGCGCTGTGGTCATGGAATGTCGACACCGACGCCATCACGATGGATGAACGCGCATATGACCTGTGGGAAGTCTCGAAGGACGAGAAGCAGATCACATTCGAGATCCTGTCCCAGAACATTCATCCCGCCGATCTGGAAAGGGTCAGATCTGCGTTCGCCGCGACGCGCGCGGTCGTAGGCGCTTACGAAATCGACTTCCGGATTCTATCAGGCGGCGATATTCGCTGGATCTCCGCCCGGGGCCAGGGCGACGACGCGGACATAGCCGAACGAATTATGTTTGGCATCTTCCTCGACGTCACCCAGCGCAAGCAGGCCGAAGAGGCCAACGAATTGCTGGCGGGTGAAATGAGTCATCGGGTGAAGAACCTTTTGACCATTACAACCGCGCTTACTCAGATCACTTCGCGGTCGGCGGCGACAAAAGAGGATATGGCCCAGGAGCTGACCAGCCGGCTGATGGCATTAGGACGTGCTCAGGACCTCATTCGTCCCACGCCGGGCCGGGAAAGGGAAGCAGCGCTTCTCGGCGATCTCATCTCGGTACTGCTTGCTCCATATGATGAGAAGGGAGCCAGCGTTCGCATTCGCGTTTCGGTGCCGAAGATGAATGTTGGAGAAGGTTCGAGCACGACCCTGGCCCTGATTATCCATGAACTGGCAACGAACTCGGCAAAGTACGGATCGCTGTCAGTTGCGAGCGGCACGCTGGATGTATCGTGCAATGGCCGGGACGACGAGGTCGTGATCATGTGGACCGAACGGGGTGGACCGCCTGTTTCGGCTCCCGCCACACTCGTAGGCTTCGGCAGCAAACTGATGCACAGGAGTATGGCCGCGCAGCTCGGGGGCTCTGTCGGCTTTGACTGGTCGGCGGAAGGTGTGGTCGCCACCCTGCGAATGAGCAAGGACCGCCTCGCGAAGTGAGCGGTTTGCAATCGGCATGCGGCAGCGCGTGGTTGCTATCCAGCCATCCAGCCAGCTGCTACGCGCTGAAGATCATGTCGGCGATGGGGGAGCTCTGGCGTTCGGCGCCGTTGAGAATCGTCCGGTGCTCGTCGCGTTAGCCGACGATATTTCAGAATCTCAATTCCGCGGCGCAATTCTGACTTCGCGAACCGCCAGATAAAGGCTGATCGTACCCACAATGACGGGAAGTAGTCCGATCAGCGTCCAGGCCAAAGGCGAGCCGGCGCTGATCGTGCCGGCGGCAATCCAGATTCCAAAGGCAATGATGCCTATCGAGATTGAGAACGAGAATGCGTCATTCATGATGGGCCTCCAAAGACCTGTGCCTGTCGGATGGATGGCAGTCTGTCGGTCAGTTTCGGCATCAACTCCGGGCCGCCACGCAACCTCATCGGCCAACTCGTAAGGCAAGGAAGGCGGCAATGCCGTGGCTTGTCATCCGCCTTCTCCTGATACGGCGGGGTCTTAAGAACCGCCTCTGGCGGGGAATAGCCTGTCAGTGAAACGATCGAGCCGCTTATCGGAGCCTTGCGTCCCGTTGAGATGGCCGACCAACTCGCCGGAAAGTCGATAAATATTGATCCCTTTTAGGTGATAAAGTTTTCGGCCCTTGAGGTCGAAGATGGCCGCGCCATCCACCACCCCGACGTGGGCGCCATTGCTATTGAAAATATTGCCGCTCATGACTGACCTCCAACCGAGGCTCCGGAGCCAAGCTGCGCTTGTTGGACCCAGATAGCGAGACAATTCGGACGCCACCCCGGATACTTTGGGGGGATCCAGGCGACCATCGCCAAGCCTGTCGTCACTGCAGCTTTGACCACAACTCCCACCGTACCGCCTCAAAAGGTCGCTGCGTCATCGGCAGCCCAGGCAGCGACGAATTCCGGTGCCGGCCGCGGATCAAGTTCAACTTACACCGAAGCGGACGCAAAGCTTCCGACGAATTTGCTTCGAATGAGTGATGACTTTAAGAACGGAAACATCGCCAATATCGAGTACCGATTTGGACGACAGCTGGCCGCCAAACCCTCTTGAAACGAAGCTTAGGACAACGACGGCACCGACAATTGTCTCTTGACTGAAGAGGCATCGGACGGTGAGTTTGAAGAAGTCCGAAACAGCATATAGCACACGGCACGACCATACTCGTCAGGCCGTCAGGAGCGCCAAGGGGGAGGGGTTCTATGTCACACGGCGGAGCCGCGGCTGCTGGGCTTTTGCTCGTCGCGCTGGCAAATGCGCCAGGGCTGTACCCAGCGAAGGCTGGCAATGAAGTTTGCTCATATGCGGTTTGTGAGAGGATATGCCTAAGCAGAGCTAATACGGGCGCTCAATGTTCAAGGCGTTGCACAGCCTTTTTGCAAAAGAAAGTCGCATCCGGGCGGTGTAGGAGCGCCACTCCCTAGTCTGACCTCCGATATCGGCCCCGCCTACTGCCTGAACTCGTTGGTCAACTCGCCGATGCCATCGATCGCAACCGTCACCGTGTTGACCGGGTCTTTCATGACGCCGACGCCGACCGATGTGCCGCAGGCGATCAGATCGCCGGGCAGCAGCGTCATGTCGTGGGAGATCTTGCTGACGAGTTCCTGGGCGCTGAAGATCATGTCTGATATGGGGTAGTTCTGGCGCTCAGTGCCGTTGAGGATGGTGCGCACCACGAGGCTTGCCGGATCGATGCCGGAGGTGATGACGGGCCCGAACGGCCCATAGCCGTCAAAGCCCTTGGCGCGCGCCCATTGGGCGAAGGTGGCGTCGCGGTTGAGAATGTCGTTGGCGGTGACGTCGTTGACGCAGGTATAGCCGAAGATGAAATCGTCGGCTTCGTCAGCGGACACGTTGGTGCAGGGCTTTCCGATGACGATGCCGAGTTCGCCCTCATAGGTGGTCTTGCCGTCATAGGAGACGGGACGTTCGATCACGGCGCCCGGCGCGGCGACGCTGGTGGTGGCTTTCAGGAGATACAAGGGCTCGGCCGGCTCCGGCTGTTGCAGCTTGGCGGCGAGCGCATGAAAGTTGTTCCAGAGCGCGACGATCTTGGTCGGCTCGGTCGGTGCCAGCACCTCGACTTCCCCAAGCGCCAGTATTCGTCCGCTCGGCCTCGAGGCGCCGAACAGGCTGCCGTCATGCACGGCGATGCCGGATGGCGTGAGCGCGCCGAAGCCGGTTTGGCCCTGATGGCGGAAGCGAATCCAGTTGGTGACGTTACGCTGCAGCATCACGCCACCGCCGGGATTTTTGCTTCCGGTGCCGGAAGCACGGTGCCGTCGTAGAGGCCGGCGATTTTGGCGCGCTGGGCGACCAGCGCCAGCACCGCGTCCAGCGACGGCGTCGGAATATTGGTCAAGCGGCCCATTTCCTGGACCACCGTCACCAGCGGATCGATTTCCATCGGGCGGCTGCGCTCGAGATCCTGCAGCATCGAGGTCTTGTGCGCGCCGACCTTCCGGGCGCCCTCGATACGCCGCTCGACGTCGACGCGGAATTTGACGCCGAAGGATTCGGCGATCGCCTGCGCCTCCAGCATGATCGCCTTCGACAGCGCGCGGGTGGGGGGATCGGAGCAGATCACGTCGAGGGTGGCGTGGGTCAGCGCGCTGACCGGGTTGAGGCAGACATTGCCCCACAGCTTGAGCCAGATCTCGTCGCGAATGCGGTCGAGGACCGGCGCCTGCATGCCGGCTTTGGTGAAGACCTCGGAGAGCCGCTGCACGTCCTCGGTGATCTCGCCGGAGGGTTCGCCGAGCGGGAAGCGGTCGCCATAGACGTGACGGATCACGCCGGGCGCCTCGATCTCGGTGGCGGGGTAGACGATGCAGCCGATCGCGCGCTGCGGCGTCAGTTCGCGCCACTGCCGGCCGCCGGGATCGATGCTTTCCAGCGTCGAACCCTCAAGGGCGCCGCCGTGCTTGTAGAAGTACCAGTAGGGGATGCCGTTCACGGCGGTGACGACGCGGGTCTGCGGCCGGAGCAGCGGCTGCATCTGTTCGAGCACGCCGGTGATCGAATGCGCCTTCAGGCAGATGATGACGAAATCCTGCGGTCCGAGTTCGGCCGGGTTGTCGGTGCAGCGCGGATGCACCACGCGCTCCTCGTCGCCGATCAGGAGCTTGAGCCCATTGGCGCGCATCGCGGCGAGATGCGCGCCGCGCGCCACCAGGCTGACATCGACGCCCGCGCGCGCGAGCTGCACACCGAGATAGCCGCCGATCGCGCCGGCGCCGTAGATACAGATTTTCATGGGATCTTTCGAAAAGCCCGGTGGTTGATGATCGAGCGTCAGCACAGCGCCGGTGCTGAGTTCATCTCAGGCCGGCGCGTTGGTGCCGAGGCTTCCGGCGAATATCAGGCCGACGCGGCGAGCTTGAAGGGCGTTGCTTCGTCGTCGAACGCGGTTGAGATGTCGCGAATGCTAATGACGCCGATCAGGCTGTAATTGTCGATGACAGGCACGTGGCGGATGTGATGCTTGCTCATGAGGTGACGGACATGCTCGAGCGTATCCGTCGATGTGCAGGAGACGAGCTGCTGCACCGAAATGAATTGCGAAACGCGCATATTCACGGCGGCCGCGCCGTGTTCGGCAATGGCGCGCACCACGTCGCGTTCGGTGAACATGCCGACCGCCGTGTTGCCCTCGGTGCGGACGACGTCCTTGACGACAAGCGCGCTGATATTGCTGGAACGCATCAGTTGGGCTGCAATAGCGACGGTCTCGTTCATGCGAACCGTTGCGACACGGGCGGCTTTCTTGCGCAGGATATCTCCGACTTGCATGGCAACCTCCTTGGGGTGAATTATTGATCCAAGTCTGGTATACATAATGCCAATTGTCAACACGCTCGACGGTGGAAATCTTTCCTGATGGCGAAGATAAATAGGCAGTAACACTGACGTTCTTGAGCCGCGGCATTCCAGCCGGAGGAGGGAGGGGCGCTCCCGGAGTGGTCCAAAAATCGCTCAGGTATACCAGAAGCGGCCCAGGCAAAAGAAAACGCGCCCACCCCGGAGGATGAGCGCGCTTGTTTCGAACAACCGATCCGGTTCGGATCAGGTCGCAATCTGCGATTTGGCGACCACCACCTTACGCCATGGCTTGAGCACGAACAGCGCCAGCAGCGAGGCCAGAATATTGGCACCGGCCGCGACGATGAACACCATGTCCCAGGTGCCCGAAGACTGCTGCATGTAGTTCGCCACCGGCACCAGCAGCGCCGCGGTACCCTTTGCCGTGTAGAGCAGGCCGGCGTTGGTGGTCGCGAACTTCGAACCGAAGGTATCGGTGCAGGTCGACGGGAAGAGGGAGTAGATCTCACCCCAGGCGAAGAACACGAAACCCGACAGCAGCACGAACCACACCGGATCGTGGCCCAGCATGTAGAGTCCCCAGATGCCGACGCCTTCCATGCCGAACGCGATGAACATGGTGTTCTCGCGCCCGATCATGTCCGAGACCCAGCCAAAGAAGGGTCGCGTCAGGCCGTTGAGAACGCGGTCGATCGTTGCCGCGAACGTCACCGCGGTCAGTGTCATGCCGACCAGCGTGACCGGTATAGCGTCGACCTTCCAATCGACGCCGATCGGTTTCAGGTTGGCCGTGACCATCAATCCGCCGGCACCGACGATCACGAACATGAAGTACATCAGCCAGAAGATCGGCTGACGGATCACTTCGGTCGGCTGATAGTTGCGCCGGCTCTGGATCACGTTGAGGTTCTGCGTCACGGCAGGCACTTGTCCCGCTTTCGGTGCAAACAGGAAGAAGGCGAGGATCACGATCAGGATGCCTTGGCCCAGGCCGAAATAGAGGAAGGTGGCCTGGAAGCCGGAGTCCTTGATCATCGCCTGGATCGGCGCAACCGTCAGCGCCGAGCCGGCGCCGAATCCGGCGGCGGTGATACCGGCGGCGAGGCCGCGCTTGTCGGGAAACCATTTCAGCGCGTTGCCGACGCAGGTGCCGTACACGCCACCGGCGCCGATGCCCGCGACGATCATGCCGAGATAGTAGCCGTTGAGCGAGGTCGCCTGGGCGTTGATCGCCCATCCGATGGCGCAGAGGATGCCGCCAATGAGGACGACAAGGCGCGGGCCGTATTTATCGACGAACCATCCCTCGACCGGCACCAGCCAGGTCTCGAACAGCACGAAGAGCGTAAATGCCCACTGGATCGACGCGCGATCCCATCCGAATTTCTTCTGGATGTCGGGGACGAAGAAAGTCCAGCCGTATTGATAATTGGCGATCATCACCATCGCCGCGACGCCGATGGCCAATTGGGTCCAGCGATAGGCATCGCTGACTCGGGCCGCCGCGACGGGGGCCGCTCCGTGCACTGTGTCCGTCATCTTCCCTCCATAGGCTGTTCTATCGATACCCGACAGCTCAAGGGAGGAGTTTGGTATATGTTATGCCAGTAGACAAGCGAAATTTTGACCAGCCCACCGCAATTCGTTACCGCGCGCAAAAATGCTGCAGGCGCGAAAGAGGGCCGCGCTGTGATAGCACGGCTCTCTGATCAGGCCAGAAACATGTTTGATTTTATGGCGATAACGTTCCGCTTGCGTTTACGCGACCGCGCCGCGCAAGCGGGTATAGCCCTGCTGGATCACCGACCAGAACAGCGCAATTAATCCCAGGATCATGATCGTGCTGACCAGCGTGTTGGAGAAGAATATGCCGAGCGAGCCCTGGGATCCCAGCAATGACTGCCGGAATGCCTCTTCCGCCTTGTCGCCGAGCACAATGGCCAGCACCAGCGGGGCGAGGGGATAATTGCACTTCTTCAAGAGGTAACCGATCACGCCGAACACCAGCATCAGCATCACGTCGAACGTAGAGCTGTGAACCGAATAGGCGCCGATCGCGCACAGCACCAGGATGAGCGGCGCGATGATGCTGAAGGGGACGCGCAGGATGGCCGCGAAAACCGGCACGCAGGTCAACACGACGAGCAGGCCGACGATATTGCCGAGATACATCGAGGCAATCAGACCCCAGACGAATTCCTTCTGTTCGACGAACAGCATCGGTCCGGGCTGCAGGCCCCAGATCAGGAGGCCGCCGAGCAACACGGCGGCCGTCGGCGAACCGGGCACGCCGAGCGAAAGCATCGGCAGCAACGCCGCGGTGCCGGCCGCGTGCGCCGCGGTCTCCGGCGCGACCACGCCTTCGATTTCGCCCTTGCCGAAATTAGCGCCGTGCTTCGACACCCGCTTGGCAATGCCGTAGCTCATGAAGGAGGCCGGCGTTGCGCCGGCCGGCGTGATGCCCATCCAGCAACCGATCACGCAGGAGCGCATCGACGTCACCCAGTAGGCCGGCAACTCCTTCCAGGTCTGCAGCACCACCCGCAAATTGATCTTGGCGTTGCCGCCGCGGAAGCTGAGCCCTTCCTCCATCGTCAGCAGGATCTCGCCGATACCGAACAGGCCGATGACGGCGATGAGGAAGTCGAACCCGTTCAGCAATTCCGTAAAGCCGAACGTCAGCCGCAGCTGTCCGGTGATGGAGTCGAGGCCGACGGCGGCAAGCGCAAATCCGATCATCATGGCCGCAATGGTCTTGAAGGGTGGCTCCTTGCTCAATCCGACAAAACTGCAGAACGCCAGAAAATAAACCGCGAATTTCTCTGCGGGCCCGAATTGCAATGCAAAGCTTGCGACCAGCGGCGCGACCAGCGTGATCATGATCACGGCGAACAGGGCGCCGACGAACGACGAGGTGAACGCCGCCGTCAATGCCTCGCCGGCCTTGCCCTGCTGCGCCATCGGGTAGCCGTCGAACGTCGTCGCGACCGACCATGGCTCGCCTGGGATGTTGAACAGGATCGAGGTGATCGCTCCGCCGAACAAGGCGCCCCAGTAGATACAGGACAGCATGATGATGGCCGACGTCGGCGGCATGCTGAACGTCAGCGGCAACAGGATGGCGACGCCGTTGGCGCCGCCCAGTCCCGGCAGCACGCCGATCACGACGCCGAGCACGATGCCGACAATCATCACCATGATGTTGAACGGCTGCAGCGCGACCGCAAAGCCGTGAAACAGATTGACGAGTTCTTCCATCCCGGTGATCCCCAGCGTGTGACGAAGTTACAGACCGAGCCACTCTTCGACCGGCCCCTTGGGAAGGGGGACCAGAAACCAGCGCTCGAAAATGAAATAGGTGACGATGGGCATGCCGAGCGCGACGGCCAGCACGGTAACCCAACGGTACTTGCCGAGCCATCGCATGAACCATCCGATGAAGATGATCGAGGCGACATACAGCCCGGTGAACGGCATGGCGCCGACATAGATCGCGGTCGGAACGACAACGCTCATGACCTGACGAAGCTGTCCCCATTCGGCGAACAGCTCGTCATTGTCTTCGCGCAGTCCGTTCCACAGGTTTATCGCGCTGGAAACCACGATGAAGATTCCGATGTAGAATGGAAAGAAGCCGGCGCGCGGACCTTCCGCGCCCCAGTTGATGCCGGCCTTCACGCTGCCGATGATCACGATCACGCCGAAGAGGGCGATCAGCAACGTGATCCCTGCCTCCACCAGCTTGTGGGTGGGGCCGGGTTTACTCGAGCTGCCTGTTGTCATCAAAACTCCATGCGAGGCCGGGCCTGCGGTGCCTTAAGGCCCGGCGTCTACGTTGCGATCCCGGCTGCGGCCGATGCGTCGATCAGTTGCCCGGGGGGGCAAGGAAACCGGCGTCCTTCATCAGGACCTCGTGACGCTTTTCCTCGACCTCGACCCATTTGGCATAGTCCGCCCCGGTCATGAAGGTCGTGTTGAAAGCGCCGCTCTTCATGAAGTCCTGCCATTCCGGTGTGGCGCGGACCTTCTTGAACAGCTCGATGTAATATTCGACCTGATCCTTGGTGGCCTTGGGCGACATGAAGATGCCGCGCAGCATCAGGTATTCCATGTCGAGACCCTGCGACTTGCAGGTCGGAATGTCCTTCCAGCTCTTGCCGTCCGCGATCTGCTCATCATAGGCCATCGGCTGCGCGTCGAACACGCAGAGCGGACGCAGCTTGCCGCCGCGCCATTGCGCCACGGCTTCGATCGGATTGTTGACGGTCGAATCGACGTGGTTGCCGACCAGCTGAACGGCGACTTCACCGCCGCCCTTGTAGGGAATGTAGGTGAACTTGCTGCCGGTGGCCTTTTCGACCGCGACTGTGATGATCTGATCTTCCTGCTTCGAGCCGGTGCCGCCCATCTTGATCGAGCCGGCGGGAGCGGCCTTCACCGCGTCGACGTAATCCTTCACCGTTTTGTACGGCTTGTCGGCGTTCACCCAGAGCACGAATTCGTCGAGCGCCAGCATGGCGACCGGCGTGAGATCCTTCCAGTTGAACGGAATCCCGGTTGCGAGCGGGGTGGTGAAGAGGTTGGAGAGCGTGATGATGATCTTGTGTGGATTGCCGCTCGATCCCTTGAGGTCGAGGAAACCTTCGCCGCCGGCGCCGCCTGACTTGTTGATGACGACCATCGGCTGCTTCATCAGATTGTGCTTGGTGACGATGCCCTGGATCGTGCGCGCCATCTGATCGGCGCCGCCGCCGGTGCCGGCGGGAATGATGAACTCTACGGGGCGCACCGGTTCCCATGCGGCGGATGCAGGAACAGAAATCCCGACCGCGCAGAAGGCAGCAATTGCGCCCAACGCTGTTTGTGCTGTGTGCTTCATTTGATTCACTCTCCCTCGATTTATGGTTGCGCCGGTCTTTGCCGGCTTCCCAATGTTGTATTTACTGCCGCGGCGGCTGTCTTCTCCGATCGATCGCTGGAATTGTAAGAGGGGCTCGTCGGCGCGGCATCCGCTCCTTTCGGCCAATTGTGAATTTGCAGTACGCAGCCAAGGGAAGTCATGGGACGCGCCCATGTTCCATCGCCGACCGGACTGCCTGTCCCCGTGACGCAACGCCGTTCCCCCAACACGCCCTTATTTGGTGCGAGCGCGATGGATGTATTTTTGTATGCGATATGCCAGGACGCAACCATTATTACGGCCGATTGCGGTCCGGGCTGATTTGTCGCAGCTGATAGTGAAGATCCGCGGCCGGTGGAAAACGAAAAATGGCCCCGGAAAACCGGGGCCATTTGCTTCAAACCGTCGGAGGCTTGTCGTTCGTCTGATCGCGCCCGTGCGCGGAAACTCTATATTTTCAGGCTCAGAGACCGAAATAGGGGAGGTCGCCGTTGCGGACGGCAATGCGGCTGCTGGCGGTCAGCAGGCGGTCGATGGAAGCCATCAGACGGCCGAACAGGGTGCTGGAGGGCAGGAGGCCGATGGATGCAGTCTTGGACATGTTTGTCCCCTTTTCCTGGTGCGGAACCATTCCGCTTCGTGATCTGGGAACAATTTATGTATACCAGATGCCAGCTACAACAGACTTGTTTGCATAGCAGCAATTGACTGGTTGCATTGCAGCAAAATTAACGAAAATGGCATTCCAGACGGCAAAAGGCCGCCGGAAACCGGCGGCCTTTGTATTCCAGAGGACAAGGCGGGGCTTACTCGGCCGCCTGCTTTCGCGGCGGCTCGAGGGCGCCGGAATCGTGGATTTCGGCCACCTGGTGGTCGGAGTAGCCCAGCACCTCGCGCAGGATCTCGTCGGTGTGCTCGCCGAGCAGCGGCGAACGCGTCACCTCGCTCGGTGAGTCCGACAGCTTGATCGGATTGCCGACCGAAATGTACTTGCCGCGGGTCGGATGATCGACCTCGACCACGGTGCCGGTCGCGCGCAGCGACTGGTCCTCGATGATCTCCTTCATTGAAAGGATCGGGCCGCAGGGGATGTCGTCCTTGTTGAGGATCTCCATCGCCTCGAACTTGGTCTTGGTCATCGTCCACTGCTCGATGCGGGCGAAGATTTCGTTCAGCCGCGACAGCCGGGCCGGCGGCTTGGCGTAGTCCGGATGGGTCTTCCAGCCGGGTTCGCCGATCACGTCGCAGATCTTCTCCCAGACCGGCGCCTGGGTGATGAAATAGAGGTAGGCGTTGGGATCGGTCTCCCAGCCCTTGCACTTGACGATACGGCCGGGCTGGCCGCCGCCGGAATCATTGCCGGCGCGCGGCACGGCATCGCCGAACGGAATGCCTTCGCCGTACTGGCTGTATTCCTTCAGGGGTCCGTGGGCGAGGCGCTGCTGGTCGCGCAGTTTGACGCGCGCGAGGTTGAGCACGCCATCCTGCATCGCCGCCGTCACCTTCTGGCCCTGGCCGGTCATGGTGCGCTGGTAGAGCGCGGTGACGATGCCGAGCGCCAGATGCAGGCCGGTGCCGCTGTCGCCGATCTGCGCACCGGTGACCAGCGGCAGCCCGTCGCGGAAGCCGGTGGTGGAGGCCGCGCCGCCGGTGCACTGGGCGACGTTCTCATACACCTTGCAGTCTTCGAAGGGGCCGGGGCCAAAGCCCTTGATCGAGGCCACGATCATCTTCGGGTTGAGGCTGTGGATCTTCTCCCAGGGGAAGCCCATGCGGTCGAGCACGCCGGGGCCGAAGTTTTCCACCAGCACGTCGCAGCTCTTGATCAGCGCGGTGAGGACTTCCTTGCCCTTGGGGTTCTTGGTGTCGAGCGTGATCGAACGCTTGTTGTGGTTCAGCATGGTGAAATACAGGCTGTCCACATTGGGAATGTCCTGCAGTTGGCCACGCGTGATGTCGCCGACGCCGGGGCGCTCGACCTTGATCACGTCGGCGCCGAACCATGCCAGCAATTGCGTGCAGGTCGGTCCCGACTGGACGTGGGTGAAATCAAGAATACGAACGCCCTTGAGCGCCTTTGTCATCGTCTTTGCTCCGTACTGTGTCTGTCTGCCCTGCGTGTGCAGGATGAAATGGGTTGAAGTCGGTTATTTCTTTTTCAGGACGCTTTGCGGGTTGAGGTTGCCGATGCGGCCGCTCTCGGAGCCGGCCGCCGGATCGATCACCGCGTTGATGAGCGTCGGCTTGCCGGAATCCATCGCCGCGTTGACGGCGCGCTTCAATTCGTCGGGCGAGGTGGCATTGATGCCGACGCCGCCGAAGGCTTCCATCATCTTGTCGTAGCGCGAGCCCTTGACGAACACCGTCGTCGCCGGATCGGAACCGCCCGCATTGACGTCGGTGCCGCGATAGATGCCGTCATTGTTGAAGATGACGATGCAGACCGGAAGCTGGTAGCGGCAGATGGTCTCGATCTCCATGCCGGAGAAACCGAAGGCCGAGTCGCCCTCGATCGCGAGCACCGGCTTGCCGGTTTCGACGGCGGCCGCGATCGAGTAGCCCATGCCGATGCCCATCACGCCCCAGGTGCCGACGTCGAGGCGCTTGCGCGGCTTGTACATGTCGATGACGCCGCGGGCGAGGTCGAGCGTATTGGCGCCTTCGTTGACGAGAATGGCGTCGGGCCGCTCCTTGATGATGGTGCGCAGCGCGCCGAGCGCGCCGTGATAATCCATCGGCGAAGCGTTGCTCATCAGCTTCGGCGCCATCTTGGCGACGTTGTCGTCACGCTTCTTGTTGACGGTGTTGACCCAGTCGGCCGGCGCAGCCGACCAGCTGCCGCCCATGCCCTCGAGCAGGGCGGAGACGCAGGAGCCGATATCGCCGACCACGGGGGCCACGATCTCGACGTTGGAATCCATTTCCTTCGGCTCGATGTCGACCTGGATGAACTTCTTCGGGGCATCGCCCCAGGTCTTGCCCTTGCCGTGCGAAAGCAGCCAGTTGAGGCGGGCGCCGATCAGCATGACGACGTCGGCGTCCTTCAGCACGGTCGAGCGCGCAGCACCCGCTGATTGCGCATGGGTGTCCGGCAAGAGGCCCTTGGCCATGCTCATCTGCAGGAATGGCGCGCCGGTCTTTTCGACGAAGGCGCGGATCTCGTCGTCGGCCTGCGCATAGGCTGCGCCCTTGCCGAGAATGATGAGGGGGCGTTTCGCCCCCTTGAGCACGTCAAGCGCGCGCTTCACCGCTGACGGGGCAGGGATCTGGGCGGGCGCTGCGTCGATCACCTTGACCAGCGACTTCGCGCCGGCAGCCGCGTCCATCACCTGACCGAAAAGTTTTGCGGGCAGGTCGAGATAGACACCGCCCGGGCGGCCCGAGACGGCGGCACGGATCGCGCGCGCCAGGCCAATGCCGATGTCGGCGGCGTGCAGCACGCGGAAGGCCGCCTTGCAAAGCGGCTTGGCGATCGCAAGCTGGTCCATTTCTTCATAGTCGCCCTGCTGCAGGTCGACGATCTCGCGTTCGGAGGAGCCCGAAATCAGGATCATCGGGAAGCAGTTAGTGGTGGCGTGGGCGAGCGCGGTGAGGCCGTTGAGGAAACCGGGCGCCGAGACGGTGAGGCAGACGCCCGGTTTCTTGGTCAGGTAACCGGCAATGGAAGCGGCGTAGCCGGCATTCTGCTCGTGGCGGAACGAGAGCACGCGAATGCCCTCGGCCTGCATCATGCGTCCAAGATCCGTGATCGGGATGCCCGGCACACCATAGATGGTGTTGATGCCGTTGAGCTTGAGCGCATCGATAACGAGATGAAAGCCATCCGTCAGCTCCTGCTCGGTGCCCGGTGCTTCGGATTTGGTCGCGGTATTCAGCATGGGCTTCATCTCCCTGATCGTTTGGTTCGGACGAGCTTTCGTCGTCTTCTGGTGCGAAGTTGCGTTACGTAAATAGTTCCTGGCCGTGCGCTTCGACGTAGGCGGCAAGACCCAGCGTGTGGTCGCGCGCGCGCTTCTCGGCGAGTTCGGTATCGCGTGCTTCCAGCGCCTCGATGATCGCCAGATGCTCGGGCAGCGAGGTCGCGGTGCGATCCTTCCGCCCGATGGTCAGTTGCCGGTAGCCGCGCACATGCAAGAGGATGTCGTTGGTCATATCGACCAGCACCGGCGATTCCGACAGCGAGATCAGCGCCTGGTGGAAGGCGATATTGGCCTTGGAATATTCCTCGATATGATCCTGCGGCAGGCGATCCTTGCCAAAGTCCTTGAAGAAATCGCGCAGCGCCGTGATGTCCTTCTTGCGCGCGGTGGTCGTGATCAGGCGTGCGGCCATGCTCTCGAGCGCGGCCCAGGCCCGGATCATGTCGACGATCTCGGTCTTGGTGCGGCGGACCACGACGATGCCGCGACGCGGAACCGTTTTGACGAAGCCATCTTGTTCGAGCATCGCGATGGCTTCGCGAATAGGGGTGCGGCTGACGCCGAGGCGTTCGGACAGTGCGCGCTCGTCGAGCATGACCTGCTCGGGCGTCGCGTAGATGTCCATCTTGAGAATGGCTTCCTTCAAGGCCTCGTAGGCCTTGTTCTTGAAGCTCGTCTCGGGCGCAATCCGGACGATTGCAATATCAGCCTCAGCCATGACAGGCGGCGCCTTGGTTTGTTTTCGTTCGGGCACGACTCGTCTCCTCCCTGGTTTGGAGACGTCTTCTTAGCAGAAGAAATGCTCGAATATTTTTGGCATACCAAATACCAGGATGTCAAGATGCCCGTGTTTTCGCTGTTTCTGCGCGATAGTTTGTCTTGACAATCTGATCTCTGGCATACCAAATGCCATAAAACTAGCCCCAGGAGGAAGCCTATGTCAAATTCTGCAGATGCGGCCCGCAAGATCGCCGAGCCCAGTGCCCACCAGGCTGTCCGCCGGGTGCTCGATACGGTGAAAGCCGAGAAGCGCACCAGCCTCACCGCGCCGGAAGGCAAGCTGGTGTGCGACGCCTACGGCATCCCGGTTCCGAAGGAAGGCGTGGCGAAGTCCGCCGCCGAGGCCGCCAAGCTCGCAACGGGCATGGGTTTCCCGGTGGTGATGAAAATCGTCTCGCCGGACATTCTTCACAAGACCGAAGCCGGCGGCGTCGTGGTCGGCGTCAAGACCGCGACTGACGCGGAAAAGACCTACGAGACCATCCTCGCCAACGCCAAGAAGTATAAGGCCGACGCCAAGATCGAGGGCATCCAGGTCCAGCAGATGCTGGCTGGAGGCACCGAGGTCATCGTCGGCTCCATCACCGACGGCTCGTTCGGCAAGCTGGTGGCTTTCGGCCTCGGCGGCGTGCTGGTTGAAGTGCTGAAGGACATTACCTTCCGCCTCGCGCCCGCCACCAAGGACGATGCCCTGTCGATGCTCGACGGCATCCAGGCCCATGACATGCTGAAGGGCGTGCGCGGCGGCGATCCGGTCTCTCGCGAGGCGCTGGCAGACGTCATCGTCAAGGTGTCGCAGCTCGTCAGCGATTTCCCCGAAATCGTCGAACTCGATCTCAATCCCGTATTCGCCACCAAGAAGGACGCGATCGCCGCCGACGTGCGCATCGTCGTCGACTTCGACTACAAGCCGCGCCCGGCGCCGCGCCCGACCGAAGAAATCGTCACGGCGATGAACCGCATCATGCAGCCGAAGGCCGTTGCCGTGATCGGTGCCTCCGCCGAGGACGGCAAGATCGGCAACTCCGTGATGAAGAACCTGATCAATGGCGGCTACAAGGGCGAGATCTATCCGATCCACCCCAAGGCAGCCGAGATCCTGGGCTACAAGGCCTACAAGAGCGTCAAGGACGTCCCCGGCGTGATCGACACGGCGGTGTTCGCGATCCCCGCGAAGTTCGTCGCGGGCGCGCTGGTCGAATGCGGCGAAAAGAAAATTCCAGGCGCCGTTCTGATTCCCTCGGGCTTTGCCGAAGCCGGCGCGCCCGAATTGCAGGCCGAAATCGTCGAGATCGGCAAGAAGTACAACGTCCGCCTGATGGGGCCGAACATCTATGGCTTCTATTATACGCCGGCCAATCTCTGCGCCACGTTCTGCACGGCCTATGACGTCAAGGGCCACGCGGCGCTGTCGTCGCAGTCCGGCGGCATCGGCATGGCGATCATCGGCTTCTCGCGCTCGGCCAAGATGGGCGTCTCCGCGATCGTCGGCCTCGGCAACAAGTCCGATATCGACGAGGACGATCTGCTCGCCTTCTTCGAACAGGATCCGAACACCAACCTGATCGCCCAGCACTGCGAAGACTTAAAAGACGGCCGCGCCTTCGCGGAAGCCGCCAAGCGTGTCTCCAAGAAGAAGCCGGTCATCGTGCTCAAGGCCGGCCGTACCTCGGCCGGTGCCAAGGCGGCCTCGTCGCATACCGGCGCACTCGCCGGCAACGACAAGATCTACGAGGACGTATTCGCCCAGTCAGGCGTGATCCGCGCCCGGTCTTTAAGGCAATTGCTCGAATTCGCGCGCGGCGTGCCGGTACTGCCGACGCCGAAGGGCGAGAACGTGCTGATCATCACCGGCGCGGGCGGTTCGGGCGTGCTGCTGTCGGATTCGGTTGTGGATAACGGCCTGTCGCTGATGACGATGCCGCCGGATCTCGACGCCGCGTTCCGCAAATTCATCCCGCCGTTCGGCGCGGCCGGAAATCCTGTGGATATCACCGGCGGCGAGCCGCCGATCACCTATGTCAACACCGTCAAGCTCGGCCTGTCGGATGAGCGGATTCATTCGCTGATCCTCGGCTACTGGCACACGATCGTCACGCCGCCGATGGTGTTCGCCCGCAACATGGTCGAGGTGAAGAAGGAGATGGAAGCCAAGGGCTTCGTCAAGCCGATCGTCGCCTCGCTCGCCGGCGACGTCGAGGTCGAGGAGGCCGCCGAATATCTCTACCAGAACGGCATCCCGGCCTATGCCTATTCGACCGAACTGCCGGTCGAGGTGCTCGGCGCCAAGTACAAGTGGGCGCGCGGCGCGGGCCTGCTCTGAGCATATCCACAACAAGTGCCGCTTCGGAAAACCATCCGAAGCGGCACTTTTGTCTGACGAATTATAAGAAACGGAACTGGCCGATCTCGCTAGCAGTCTGACTCACGGATGGATGCAGGTCGCGATGAAGAGAGACGTGATCCGGCGCAAGGCCATCGAGCCGAAATCCAGTACGGACCATGAGACCGACGCGCGCGATAGCGGCGTCCAGTCGGTCGATCGCGCGCTCTCGATCATCGAAACGCTGGCCGAGGACGACGAAGGCTATCGCCTGAGCGATCTCGCCATCCGCACGGGCCTTTCGACCTCGACGGTCCATCGCCTGCTAGGGACGCTGGAAAACCGTCGCTTCGTGCAGTTCGATCGCACTCAGTCGAAATGGCATGTCGGCGCGCGCTGTTTCACGGTTGGCGCGACCTTCGCCCGCCGCCGCAATTTCTCGGCGCAGGCGGTGCCTTATTTGCGCAAGCTGCGCGACCTGACGCGCGAAACCGCCAATCTCGCCGTCGTCGATGACGAATTCATCATTGTGCTGACCCGCATGGAAAGCCGCGAGATCATGCGTTCGCTAACCAAGGTCGGCGGCCGTGTCGCGATGGTGGCGTCCGGCGTCGGCAAGGCGGTGCTGGCGACCTATTCGGATGCTGACGTCAGCGCCATCATCCGCCATCACGGCATGCCGCGGTTGACGGAAAAGTCGATCGTGCGGCCGGGCGACCTGTTCAAGGAACTCGAAAAAATCCGCCGCCAGGGTTTTGCCATCGACGACGAGGAGGCCTGCATGGGCCTGCGCTGCATCGCCGCCGTCGTCTACAACGACTGCGCCGAGCCCTTGGCGGCGATTTCCGTCTCGGGCATGACCAGCCGCCTTACCGACGACCGCCTGCCGATGCTCGGGCAGACGGTGCGGGAAGTCGCAGCGGAATTGACGGTGGCGCTTGGCGGCGCGTTGCCGGCGGCGAAACCGGCTTGAACCGGGTTTGCGCTCCGTCATTGCCCGCCAGGGGCAATTAGGTCTGGCGGCGAGAGCCCCGACATCGGTATATCCATCCATCGCTGTCCAAGGCGCGGCTTCGAGGGGGCGATGTCCTCCGATTCGACGATTGGGGAAAGTCATGGCTTCTGAAACCCGCTCGCCTCGTCTCGCCGTTCTGATCGATGCCGACAATGCGTCCGCAAAGATTGCGGATGGTCTGTTCGAGGAGATCGCCAAGATCGGCGAGGCCAGCGTTCGCCGCATCTATGGCGACTTCTCCAATGCAAGGTCCAAGGCCTGGGCCGATATCCTGTCGAAGCACGCCATCATACCCCAGCAGCAGTTCGCCTATACGACCGGAAAGAATGCGTCCGACATCACCCTGGTCATCGACGCCATGGACCTGCTTCACGGTGGCCGGTTCGACGGCTTCTGCCTGGTCTCGTCCGACAGCGATTTTACGCGACTGGCCGCCCGCATCCGCGAGCACGGCGTCGATGTATATGGGTTCGGCGAGCAGAAGACACCGGAAAGTTTTCGGCAGGCCTGCCGGAGGTTCTTCTATACCGAGAACCTGCTTGGCGGAACGGCGAACAATCAGGACGTCGCCGCGAGGTCGCAACTGCTGCAACCGCCCGATGCGGCGACCCCGATTATCAAGAAGGTCATCGCCCAGATGGAAAGCGAAGACGGGTGGGTCGCTCTCGGCGAAGTCGGAAAAGGGCTCACCAACCTGGCTCCCGATTTCGATTCGAGGACCTACGGCTCCCGCAAGCTGAGCGACCTCGTGCGAAAGACAAACGCTTTCGATATCGAGCAACCGAAAGGCGGAACCATGCGAATTCGGATCAAGCCGCCGGCCGGATCGCCGCCGAAGGCGCGAGGCGCCCGAAAACCTGCGCCCGTGCCGGCGGCAAAATCCGTCTGAGCCCCGACCGCAACGAGCGCCACCACAAGGCATCCATGATTAAAGGCATGGCACAGGCCCGCTTTTGGCGCAGAGCGGCCGGTTGGCGGGGCCTCTCGATCCGCTAGACTGCCCTGCAACGGATGAGCGAACGCGGTTGCGTCCTCTGCCGCCAAGAAACGCAGGGGAAACCATGGGCCGGAAGATCGCGATCGTCGGAGCGGGCGCCGTCGGCGGCTATGCCGGCGCCCATATGGCGCAGGCGGGCGAGGACGTCACGTTCATCGATCCCTGGCCCGAGCATGTCGAGCATATGCGCAAGCACGGGCTGCGCGTCACCCACGCCATGGATGTTGCGGAGTTCTCGGTGCCCGTGCGCGCGCTCCATGTCACGGATGCGCAGCAGCTCTCCAAGGAGCAGCCGGTCGACATCGCCTTCGTCTGCATGAAGTCCTACGACACGGCCTGGGCCACCATGCTGATCCGGCAATATCTGGCGCCGGACGGCTATGTCGTGTCGCTGCAGAACTGCATGAACGAGGAGACGATTGCCGGCATTGTCGGCTGGGGCAAGACGCTGGGCTGCATTGCCAGCAGCATCACGGTGAACCTGCCGGAGCCCGGCCACATCCATCGCGGCGCCGGCAAGGGCGGGGCGGCGCATACCGTGTTTCGCGCCGGCGAAGTGCACGGCCGCATCACGCCGCGGGCGGAGGAAGTCTGCCGCCTGGTCGGCTATTCCGACAGCGCCAAGGTGACGGACAATCTCTGGGGCGAGCGCTGGTCGAAACTGGTCGCCAACGTCATGGGCAACGGGCTCTCCGCCTGCACTGGGCTGCCGGGTGCGGAAATTTTGCAAAGCGAGCCGCTGCGCCGTTTCTCCACGCGGCTCGGCAGCGAAGCGATCCGCGTTGGCCAGGCGCAGGGCTATCAGCTGGAAGAGATCCTGCACCTTGCGCCCGACACGATCGCGCGCGCCGGTGAAGGAGACGAGGCGGCGATGCGCGTCTGCGACGAGCAGCGGTTCAAGGACGGCAAGCGTACCTCTTCCCAGCAGCGCCCCTCGATGGGCCAGGACATGCAGAAGGGCCGGCGCACCGAGATCGAATTCCTCAATGGCTTGGTGGTGCGCGAGGGCGAAAAGATCGGGATTCCCTGCGCCGCAAATGCCGCGCTGACCGATATCGTCAAACGCGTGGAGTGCGGTGAGTTGAGTCCGGATCCGCGGCACATCACGGAACTGCGGCTGAACTGAGCGGCTTTGCGAGTAGTTCAGCGTCATTGCGAGCGCAGCGACACCCGGCACGATGCAGAGACGATACCTGCTGATCGCTTTGCTCATGCAGGCTACGAGCCGAGCAGGCTTTCGGAACGTCAGCGCCTGCCCACGCGCCATCCCATTTCCCAGAAATCGGCTTCGAGCCGGGTGGCTTCCCGGAAGATCGCGATCAGCTCTGCCTCGCGGGCCGGCGTGGCGTAGAGACCAGCGAGACCTTCGAGATGTGACCGCGCCTTCGCTGCGACCTCCTGGTAGGGCGCCCCGGCATACTCGGCGATCCAGACGCTATATGGGTTTGTTGCAGCGAGCCCATTGGGCCGCGCGGCGAGCCGCGTCGCGATCTCGGCGTAGCCGATGATGCAGGGGGCGAGCGCCACCTTGAGCGCCAGGAGATCGCCGCGCATTCCCGCGTCAAGCACGTAGCGGGTATAGGCCAGCATCTCGACCGCCGGAGCGGCCTGTTCAAGATCGGTGGCTGACAGGCCCCAGCCGGCGCAGAGTTTTACGTGCAGGTTCATCTCGACGTCGAGAATGGCTGAGAGGCCGGCCGCCGCTTCGCGCATGTCGGCGAGGCTGGGCGACTTATAGACCGAGAGCGCGTAGGCGCGGGCAAACTCGATGAGGAACAGGTAATCCTGGACGAGGTAGTGACGAAACGCCGCCTCGGTGAGCGAACCGTCTGCCAGCCCCTCCGTGAAGGGGTGCTCGGTATAGGCCCGCCACTCGGCGGATGCCGCTGCCTTCAGTCGCTCGAAGAAACTCATGATCTTTCGCTGGCCTTTCGTTCCAGGGAGTGCCTGCCGGACTATACCGGCAACTTCCGCTTCTGGTGTGCGCGGCCCTTGATGGCGGATGCCTCGCTGTGCCCTGCGATCACCCGCACGCCCTCGTCGATCCGGGCAGTGATGTTGTCCGGCGTGCAGCCTTGCAGGAAAGCGACGCCGTTCTTGCGGCAGGCCGCCAGGATACGGTCGCGCGCCGCCTGCATTTCCGGGGGATAGGGTTCGGGCGGAATCGTGCGGTAGCCGAGCGAAAGACTCAAATCGCCCGGGCCGATCTCGGCAAATCCCAGCCCCGGCACCGCGAGGATCTGTTCGCAATTGGCGACACCTTCGGGGCTTTCCAGCTTCACTCCCAGCAGCAGTTCCCCTTTCGGATTGAGCGGCCAGGGATCGCAGCGCTCCAGATATTCCTCGGTCGACAGGCCCCAGATCGGCGCCGCGGTGGTTTCCGATCCGCGGCCCCGGGTGCCGATGCCGAGCAGCTTGCGCCCGGCGGCGTCGGTCCCGCCGTCCTTTGCCCGTATCGCTCCCGCCATCCGCGCCATCGGCGAGGGGATCGCAGGATCGACGCCCATCGTGTTGTGTGGATAGCGGCAGGATTCCACGAAGGCGCGCACCGCGTCGGCGGTTTCCGCCTGGCAGAGCAGGATGCCATGCACGCCGCGGCCGAGGATCTGGCGGAACTGCCAGGCGTTGTAACGCACATGTGCGGCGTCGATTCCATTTACCGGCGCCTCGACGATCACGGTCGGCGTGCGGTGCCCCGACCGTGTCGGCCCGGCATCGACCATGCCGCGCATATAGTCGGCAAGGCCGGCCATGTCGAAGCAGCCGTGCTCCATGCCGACATTCATGTAGTCGGCCCAGGTGCCGGCATCGATGCGACCCTGCGCATGGGTCAGCACGTGGCCGCTATGCGGACCGTCATAATAGATCGCCTGATCCTGCTCCAGCAGTTCGACGCAGCGACTGATCCGATTACCCATCAAGGTCTCCTCCGGTGGCTTCTGGCGATGCCAGAGGAAGGCTATCGCGTTTTCACGCGAAGTGGATACCGTGAGATTCGGAAAGTGCCCAGGACCGGACCTTGGATCGGATTTTGGAGCTTTCGCCTCACCAAGCTGCGCGTTCGTTGTTTACGATCCAACAAGTCGGTCCGATGAAACTTGGCATGGAAAATCGCCATGGGGATAACAAGCCATACTGCTGCGCCCACGGCAGCTCTTGCTCTCGGCCTCTTTTTGACGCCGCCGGCTTCCATCGCCACGTCGCTGATCGCGGTCGTCGTCGGCAATCTCAGCCGCACGTCGCCTGCGATGGGTGAGCCGGCCGCACTCACCAAAAAGCAATCGGATGCGCTCGGTACATACAATGATTCACGAAGCCGCTTTGAGCAGATCCTGAGCCAGCGGCGCGCGCAGATCAATTCGAACCAACGGCTGCCAAACCTGCCGGGGCAGGCGCTCTACCTTGCACGCAACAACATGATGAGCGCATACAAGGATCTCACCGACGCTCTTCCGTCCAAAATAGGCAGACCCAACAAATACGGAATCCCTCCGGCGTATTTTAGCGCCGACAATGAGCCGCTGCTCGATGAGTACAGGAGACTGTTCGACCTGATGCAATCGCCGCCCGTCGACGCGCAAAAATCAGATACTCCATTCAAGGACGTTGCCGATTTGGGCACGGCGATTGCGCGAGCCAGGGGCCTTGATGCGGCCAATGCCGAAGCGGCAGGCCGTATCAGCCTGGGGCTGTTCTTTGCCGAGACAAACGGAAATCAAAACATCGGGAATGCGCGCTCGAATAAATATAAGGGCAGCTTGCAAACAGGCGTACCCGAAGATCAAAATGGGCGAAAGAAGTGGGCGGCGATAAGGAAGTCGATAGCGGCATTTGATCCTACACTGATCCTTCGCGACGACAAGGAAGAGGCGCGCGTTGGCAATCAGGATCGTCGGTACAACCACTGGACCGCCGTGCGCGATGGTTTGATGAACGCACATGCGGACATTTTCCCGCAAGTACCGTCGATCGTAAAAACGCTGCCAGATCCGATCGATCAGATGAAGCTCTTTGAGCTAATCCAGATTATTCCCAGCCCGACGAGGTCCGCGCTCGGCTCACGCAACCTGGTCGACTACAGAATTTCCGACCCGAAGGTGATGGCCTATCTACGAAACAACAGCATTTTCACCTTTGGACAGGCGGACAGGGCCAAAACATCTGCAACCTTCCGTGAAATTCTTGATGCGATGTGGCTCTTCAACGACAAGTTTGAACGAGCGATTTCCAAATTCGACGAGATCAAGAAGCAGTCAAAGGGTTGAAGCCGGCAGGTCGGGTTCGGGTGCGAGGCGGGACCGCCACCTCGCCATCAGAGCGGACCGAGCATGGCCCACCGGGGCTCGCAGAATCCCTTCACGGCCGCCGTGACACCGCTGCTGATGATGTCCCGGCGCTCAGGCGAATTCATCTTGAGCTCTTCGTCCCGGTTGATGATCGAGCCCGCCTCGAGCAGGACGGCAGCCATCCGGGTCTTTCTCAGCACGATCAGTTCATCGTAGCGGTAGACGCCGGTTTCCTTGTTCAGCAGTGGACGCTGGTGCCGGCCCATGATGGGCTGGGAATACTGCTTGGCATAATCAAGGCCCTGGGCCTTCATTTCCTTGCCGATCAGTTCGGCGAACGAGAGGCTCGTCTTGAAGTCCGGATTGTTGCGGGAGACGAAGACGGAATAGCCGCTGAAGCGGTCGCTGAAACGGCTTTTCTTCCCCTCGAACTCCCAGTCCTCGAGGAATTTGTTGGGCACGGAGTCATGGTGAATCGACAGCAAGAGATCCGCACCCAGATTGTTGGCGTTGTCGACGCGCTTGACGAGGCTGCGCCTGGCCTTGCCCTCGGTCAGGAGCAGTCTGGTCTCGGAAAAGCCTTCGGCCTTCAGCCTCTCCTCGATCCGCTTCGCAAGGCGCAGATTGAAGACAAACTCGGAGACGTTGCGGGCGCTGATCGCGCCTTCCGATTCGGCGGTATGACCCACGTCCAGAACGATCCGGAACTTCGAGGGATCGCACCGTGGTGCGACCGGTTTCAAAGCGGCAGGGTTCAAGCCGAACGGTCCCCGGGCGGCAAGCTTGACGGTCTGCTGCTTTCGCGAGGCGGCGGGCCTCGTCAAAGTGGCTGGCCTGCGCGTAGTGACGTGCTTTGGCGGTTTAGCTCGTTTTGGCGGTTTGGCTTGCTTTGACGAGCTTTTGAAGACATCCGACAGCCAGCCGGCATCGCTGGCCTCGACCGGCAGAAGCGCCATTGCGGCCATCGCGGCGATGATGGTGCGGCGGCGGGGCCAAAATCCCGAAGCGATACTGCCGAGAACACAAATGAACCCGCGGCGCTTCATGCTCGCCCCCCTCGCGAAGGCCATCATAGCAGCTCGGATCGCTATACCGGAAGAGGCCGGTGACACGGGCTGCGGGTGCTCCGGGCACCCGGCTTTCCCTGCACCTTCCGTCTTTCATGGCGCAAGAACTCAAGCACGGCGGGGGCGCAACGTGTCGCGAGATCGCGACGTCATACTCTGCCGTCATCGTCCGCCATGCGGACTGGGGCGGGCGATCCAGTATTCCAGAGACGCTTCGGTTCAACCGGCATGCCGCGGCGTACTGGATACCCCCCACATGTGCGGGTTATGACGATCTGTGGGTGCGCGCCGTTGCCTTCATCGGCGAAGCCGGGCAATTGAATTGTTTCATTGAGCGGCTGCCCCAACCGCCTGATCCGACATGCTTTTTCAGCGGTCGTTCCACATCGCGGGAAACAAATTCGAGTCCGTTGAGATCGCTGATAGCAGCCGTGATGATCGCATCAGAGCAACACGGTCAAGCGAGGATCGAAATGGCGAAGATGCGAGCGATCGATGCGGCGGTACGGATCCTGGAAAAGGAGGGGGTGACCATCGCCTTCGGTGTTCCCGGAGCTGCGATCAATCCGTTGTACTCCGCGCTGAAGAAGCGCGGCTCGATCGGCCACATCCTGGCGCGGCATGTCGAGGGCGCTTCGCACATGGCCGAGGGCTATACCCGCGCCAAGGCCGGCAATATCGGCGTCTGCATCGGCACGTCAGGTCCGGCCGGCACCGACATGATCACCGGACTTTATTCGGCGATCGCGGACTCGATTCCGATCCTCTGCATTACCGGGCAGGCGCCGCGCGCGCGGCTCTACAAGGAAGACTTTCAGGCCATCGATATCGAATCGATTGCAAAACCGGTGACGAAATGGGCGGTCACCGTGCGCGAGCCGGCGCTGGTGCCGCGCGTGTTCAGCCAGGCGTTTCACATCATGCGTTCGGGCCGTCCCGGACCTGTGCTGATCGACCTTCCGCTCGACGTGCAGCTTGCCGAAATCGAATTCGACGACGAGACCTATGAGCCGCTGGCGGTCTACAAGCCCGCGGCTACGCGGAAGCAGATCGAAAAGGCGCTCGAGATGCTCAACGCCGCGGAACGGCCGCTGATCGTGGCGGGCGGCGGTGTCATCAATGCCGATGCGTCGGAGTTGCTGGTGGCGTTCGCCGAAACCGTCAATGTTCCGGTGGTGCCGACGCTGATGGGGTGGGGCGCCATTCCCGACGATCACGTGCTGATGGCGGGCATGGTCGGCTTGCAGACCAGCCACCGCTACGGCAACGCGACCATGCTGCAATCCGACTTCGTGCTCGGGATCGGCAACCGCTGGGCCAACCGGCACACCGGTTCGATCGAGACCTACACCAAGGGCCGGACGTTCGTGCATGTCGATATCGAGCCGACGCAGATCGGGCGCGTCTTCAATCCCGATTTCGGCATCGTGTCCGACGCCAAGGCGGCGCTGGAATTGTTCGTCACGGTCGCCAGGGAGTGGCGGAAGGCCGGCAAGCTCAGGGAGCGGCAGGCGTGGCCGGCGGCGTGCCAGGACCGCAAGCGCTCGATGCTGCGCAAGAGCCATTTCGACGACATGCCGATCAAGCCGCAGCGCGTCTACGAGGAGATGAACAGGACGTTCGGACGCGACACCTGCTACGTCAGCGTGATCGGGCTGTCGCAGATCGCCGGCGCGCAATTCCTGGGTGTCTACGGCCCGCGCAACTGGATCAATGCCGGGCAGGCCGGTCCGCTCGGCTGGACGTTGCCGGCGGCGCTCGGCGTGCGTGCGGCCGATCCGACCCGCGAGATCGTCGCGCTGTCGGGCGACTATGATTTCCAGTTCCTGATCGAGGAACTCGCGGTCGGCGCGCAGTTCAAATTGCCTTACATCCACGTCGTCGTGAACAACTCCTATCTCGGACTGATCCGCCAGGCGCAGCGCGGCTTCGACATGGATTACCATGTCCAGCTTTCCTTCGAGAACATCAACGCGCCGGAGCTCGGGGTCTATGGCGTCGACCACGTCGCGGTCGCCGAGGGGCTGGGCTGCAAGGCGATCCGCGTCACCGACCCGAACCATGCGCAGGCGGCGTTCGCGACCGCGCGCGAATGGATCGCTGAATTTCAGGTGCCTGTCGTCGTCGAGTTCATTCTCGAACGGGTCACCAACATCTCGATGGGCACCGAGATCGACAACATCGTCGAATTCGAGGAGGTGCTCGATCTGCCGCTGGACGACACGCCGGCCAAATCGAGCGCACCGCAATCCGGCAAGCTGCTGCCGGCATAAATCGAGGAGAGTAGATCGTGCCCAAATTTGCCGCCAATCTCACCATGCTGTTCGGCGAGCAGCCGTTCCTCGATCGCTTCGCTGCCGCCAAGGCCGCCGGCTTCAGCGGGGTGGAATATCTGTTCCCCTATGATTTCGACAAGGCCGAGTTGCGCGAGCAACTGCACCAGCACGGGCTGACGCAAGTCCTGCACAATCTTCCCGCGGGCAACTGGGCGGCGGGCGAGCGCGGCATCGCCATCCTGCCCGACAGGGTTGACGAGTTTCGCGACGGCGTCGCGCGCGCCATCGACTACGCCAAGGCGCTCGATTGCCGTCAGCTCAACTGCCTCGTCGGCATCGCGCCTGATGGCGCAGACGCAATCGATCTCAACGAGGTATTGGTCGGCAATCTGCGCTTCGCCGCGGACGCGCTCGCCAAGGAGCAGATCAAGCTTCTGATCGAGCCGATCAACACGATTGATATCCCGGGCTTCTTTCTGAACAGGACCGGGCAGGCGCTTCAGATCATTGCGGACGTGCGATCGAGCAATCTGTTCGTGCAGTATGACATCTACCACATGCAGGTCATGGAAGGCGACATCGCGCGCACCTTGCAAAAAAACCTGCCGCGCATCGCCCATGTCCAGCTTGCCGATAATCCCGGCCGCAATGAGCCGGGCACCGGCGAGATCAACTATCCCTTCCTGTTCCGCCATCTCGACGCTATTGGTTATCGCGGCTGGGTCGGGTGCGAATACAAGCCGAGGACGACGACGGTCGAGGGCCTCGGTTGGCACGCCGCGCTGACGGCCGATACCTGAACAAGAAGCAAGAAGAGACAAAGGGGAGTTTGAAATGATCGATATCGGTTTCATCGGCCTCGGCACCATGGGGCGCCCGATGGCCGGCCATCTCCAGGCCGCCGGCCATCACCTGTTTCTGCACGATGTAGGGCCGATTGCGCCGGAGCTGGTCGCTGCCGGCGGCGTGGTCTGCAAATCGGGCAAGGAAGTCGCCGAGAAGGCCGACGTCGTCATCATCATGGTGCCTGATACGCCGCATGTCGAAGCGGTGCTGTTCGGGCAGGATGGCGTCGCGGCCGGGCTCTCGAAAGGGCAGATCGTCGTCGACATGAGCTCGATCTCGCCGCTCGCCACCAAGGAATTTGCGAAGAAGGTGGAAGCGCTCGGCGCCGACTATCTTGATGCGCCCGTCTCCGGCGGCGAGGTCGGCGCCAAGGCGGCCAGCCTCACCATCATGGTCGGCGGACCGGAGCGCGCGTTCAACGCCATGAAGCCGGTGTTCGACAAGATGGGCAAGAACGTCACCCTCGTCGGCGGCAATGGCGACGGGCAGACCACCAAGGTCGCCAACCAGATCATCGTGGCCCTGACGATTGAGGCGGTCGGTGAGGCGCTGTTGTTCGCGTCGAAAGCCGGCGCGGATCCGGCGCTGGTGCGGCAGGCGCTGATGGGCGGCTTTGCATCGTCGCGAATTCTCGAAGTGCATGGCGAGCGCATGGTGAAACGCAATTTTGAACCGGGCTTCCGCATCGAACTGCACCAGAAGGATCTCAACCTCGCGCTGGAGGGCGCGCGTGCGCTCGGCATTTCCTTGCCGAGCACGGCGGTGGCCCAGCAATTGTTCAGTTCCTGCGCCGCCCATGGCGGCAAGGCGTGGGACCATTCGGGCATGGTGCGTGCCCTGGAGATGATGGCGAACCACCAGGTCGCCAAAGGCTGATCGTTCAAGACTCGATTAAGACTGGAACTCCCCTGTGACTGGAACCGCGTCGAAATTTCGGCGCGGCCCTTTTTGCTGCCGCATTGGAACCGGAACATCTCACGCTTCCGGTGGTTGAGACGCATCGTCAATTCACTGGAGGATGCGATGAACAATCGTTTGGCTGTTTCGCTGATTGCCGCCTCGTTGCTGATCCCCGGCGCGGCTTTTGCTCAGTCGACCACTGCCCAAGGTGCGGCGGAAGGCGCTGCGAGGGGTGGTGAAGCCGCAGGTCCTGTCGGCGCCATCGTCGGCGGCACCGTGGGTGCTGCGGTCGGCGCGGCCGTGGAAATTCCGAACGCCGTGATCACGTCGATCCCGCGCGATCGTTCTGTCGTGGTTCGTGAGGAGTTGGTGGTGGGCGAGCCGCTGCCGCCGACCGTCGAACTGCGTACGGTGCCGCGGCACACCGAATACCGCTATGCGGTCGTCAATGATCGCCGTGTGATCGTGGAGCCGCGCACGCGCAGGGTCATCAGGATCCTCGACTAACGAAGACGGCTTTCTGAAATAGATCCTCGCGGGGTGTTGTCCCCGCGAGGATTTTTTGCGGCGGGGGCTAGGGCAGCGATCGCTGGGTTCGCCTGATCGTCCAGTCGAGCGCCGCAGCAGCCGCAAGGCCGAGGGATGCCGCCAGCGTGTCGACCACAAAGTCTTGCATGCGTGCGTGCCGGCCGGGCGCCAGGAACTGCAGGATTTCGATCAGGCCGGCGAAGGCGATGACGAAGGCCGCCGTGTGCAACCGGTTGCGTGTGTGGGCCAGTCCGCAAGCCAGTCCCAGCAGCACGAAGGCAAGCGCGTGCTCGCCGTTCTGTCCCAGGCTTGAATGTGGCCGTTGTTCCGCGGGGCCGAGCGTCGCAAAGGCGATGGCGGCGGCAAGGCCCCAGGCGAATAGTCGAAGGATGATCGTCATCGCGGTGGCATAGCACGATTTATGTGCTGGATACCCCTGTGCGCGAACGGCCGATGCCTGTGGTTAATTGCCCTCAGAGCGGCTCCCGTACGCCCATACCGTGCATGAAGCGCTCGCGGATTTGCACGGGATCGCGGCGGGTGGTGCCGACGCCCGGCTTGTCGTCGATGCGTACGCCGATCAGCGTCGGGCCTGCGTCCGACATGGACTCTTCGATCAGGCGCTCGAAATCGTCTTCGTCCGCCGCCCAGCTGCTGTTGGTGAGCCCGCTCGCGACAGCAATCGCGACGATGTCGGCGACGGCGGCCCCCGGCGTCGGTTGCGCGCCGGTGATCTGGTAGATGCCGTTGTCCATCACCACCATGGTGAGGTTTTTCGGCGCCAGCGTCGCGATCGTCGAGAGCGAACCCAGTTGCATCAACAGCGAGCCGTCGCCCTCCAGCGCAAACACCCGACGATCCGGTTGCGCCAACGCCACCCCGAGCGCGATCGGGAAGGCGAGGCCCATGCTGCCAAGCATGTAGAAATTCTGCGGCCGGTGGCCGGCGGCCCACAGGTCGAAATTGGTATTGCCGATGCCGCCGATTACGGCTTCCTCGTGCTTCAGCTTCGCGATCAGCCGCGAGGTGAGATCGAAACGGCTCATCACCTTGGTATTGCGGGCAGGGGTGTTGGCGCTGTTCATGGGATCGCTCACTTGTCGAAGACCTTGCCGCCGGTCAAAAGCGGCGAGAGGATCAGCGCCACCGGCGCCTGCGTGGTGATGGCCTGCTTGATGGAGCGGTCGACGATGAACTCGAACTCATCGAGCCGCGTCGCGGTGTGGTGCTCCATGGCGAGCGAATCCAGCACCGGGCGCATGGTGCGGCACACCAGCGACTGGCCGTAATTGAATTCGCCGAGCGTGCCGCGTTCGGACACGAACATGATCAGCGGGATCTGATAGGGGATGGCCAGCGACGCCAGCACGTTCGCCAGCGTGGCAAATCCCGAAGTCTGCATCAGCACCGCGCTTCGCATGCCGCCCATCCAGGCGCCTGCGACGATACCGACCGCTTCCTCCTCACGCGCGGTGGGGAAAGTCGTGAAGAAGGGGTCGGCGTGCAGGTTCTTGATCAACGTCGTCAGAACGCGGTCGGGCACGTAGGGCACCAGGCGGATATCGTTGCGCTTGAGCGTTTGCAGCACGATGCCTTGCCAGCTCTTCTCAGAGGTTTCGGGCGAGGTTTTTTCCTCCGCAACCGCCATTTTGGTCTCCTTTACCGCGACGATCTTTCGTTCGCTACCCGCGACGATCTTTCGTTCGCGCGCATCCCTTGAGCGGCGAAACTTGACGCCATCGGCGGGATTGTCAACATGTCCTGATCGTATCCGGCTCTGCGCCCCGTGGCGCTATGTCAGGTATGCGATGATGTGAGATAATAAGAAAAATATCGGGAGGGGCCATGGCTGACGGTATTCGGACTGCTGTCAACGCCGCGGCGCTGGCCGCTGCGGCCGGGCCACCCGCAATTCCGCTGAGATTTGTCACCTGATCGTGGTCCCGAGCGGCCATCCGCTCGTCAAGCCCTACGCTCTACCGAACTGAAAGTTGCCAGCAAACATGACCGTCAACAACAAGCGCGTGTTCTACGTCAAATATCTCGCCCACGAGATCTATATCGATATCCTTAAAAGCCGCGCCGATGTTCGGCTCGACCGGCTGGAGAACGACAGTCCGGATGCGGTCGCAGCGCCCATCCTGTCAGCGGCGCATGCCTATCAGGTCGGAGCGGCGCGCGACGAGATCGCAAGACATTTCCATGTCGATCAGGATTTGCTGAAGCGGGCGCCGAACCTGCTGATCGTGTCCTCGAACGGCGCGGGCTTCGATCCCGTTGATGTCGATGCCTGCACGGCGGCGGGCGTGCTCGTCGTCAATCAATCCGGCGGCAATGCCAATTCGGTCGCCGAGCATGCGCTCGGGATGATGCTGACGCTGTCCAAGCGCATCCTCGAGGCCGACCGCGCGCTGCGCCGTGAGGCCAACGTCAATCGAAATTCGCTGATCGGCAATGAGGTTCAGGGCAAGACCGTCGGCATCGTCGGGATCGGCAATGTCGGCCGCCGCATCGCGGAGCTGTGCAACGGCCTGCTGCACATGAAGGTGATCGCCTACGATCCGTATCTGACCGCGGAAGAAATCGCCGCCCGCGGCGGCGAGAAGGTCGAGCTTCACGATCTGATGCGCCGCTCGGATTTCGTCTCGATCTCATGTCCGCTGGCCAAGGACAGTCGTCGCATGATCGGCGCCCGCGAATTCGCGCTGATGCAGCCGCACGCATTTTTCATCACCACCGCGCGCGGCTTCATTCACGATGAGGAGGCGCTGTACGAGGCATTGCGCGACAAGCGGATTGCGGGAGCCGGGCTCGACGTCTGGGACAAGGAGCCGCCGCCGCCGGAGCATCCGCTTCTGCAGTTCGACAATGTGCTGGCCAGCCCGCACACGGCGGGTGTGACGAAGGAAGCGCGCGTGAACATGGGCAGGATCGCCGCTGAACAGATTCTCGACGCGCTCGACGGCAAGCGCCCGCCGCGCGTCGTCAATCCCGAGGTGTGGCCGACGTACGTGAAGCGCTTCGAGCGGGCGTTCGGATTTGTGCCGAAATAGGCTATTCACCTCCACGAAAGACGATCCCATGATGGCCGAACCGGCAGATCGCTTTTATGAGTCCCAGGGGCTGCGGTTGCACTATGTCGACTGGGGCAACGAAGCCGCGCCGCCCCTGATCCTGGTCCATGGCGGGCTCGACCATTGCCGCAACTGGGATGCGATCGCGCGGGAATTGCAGCCGCATTTCCATATCATGGCCCCGGATCTGCGCGGACACGGCGATTCCGAATGGGCGAAGGGAAGCAGCTACAGTCTGACCGACAATGTCTATGACCTCACCCGGCTGATGCGCTTTGCGGCGCTGCAGGATGCCGCGATCGTCGGCCACTCGATGGGCGGCATGGTCGCACAAGCCTATGCCGGCACCTATCCGGAGAAAGTATCGCGCCTGGTCGTCCTGGATGGCGCTTTCCTGTCGGGCTCGCAGCCGGCGCCGATCGCCGAGCAGATGTCGCGCTGGATCGAGCAGCTCGACCGTATCTCGGAGTATCAACCGAGCGCGTTCCGGACGATCGAGGAGGCGGCGAAGCGATTGTCGGCTCGTAATAGGCGGTTGACACCGGCGCTGGCGCTTCATCTTGCCCGGCACGGCGTTCGGAAGGGCGCTGACGGCCTCTATCGCTGGAAGTTCGATCATTATCAGCGGGCGAGGGCGCCGTATCGACTGTCAGCGGACGACTATGCCGCCTTGTGGTCGCGCATCACCTGTCCCACCCTGTTGATGTGGGGCGACGAAAGCTTTCTGCCCGATCCTGAAGCCGCGGGCTTGCTCGCGCATTTCAAGGGAGTCGAGTTGCAGAAGATCGCAGGCGCCGGACATTGGCTCCATCATGACCGGCTTGATGTGGTCCTCGCATCGCTGCGGCGGTTTCTTTGTGCGACGCAGCCTGCTCAAGCACGGTGAGATGAAAGATGTCTGACAAGATTCGTCATGTCCGCCAGCTAAGCCCGGAGTCCGCAGGCGAGGCGCCGGGCCGCGGGCGTCTTCAGGGCCGCAAGATTCTGGTCGTCGGCGGCGGACAGCGGACGTTCGACGCCGCCACCGATCCCGTTGGAAACGGCCGGGCGATGTCGCTGCTATTTGCGCGAGAAGGGGCCCATGTCGCGGTCGCCGACGTGAATCGCGCCAGCGCCGATGACACCGTCCAGCGCATCTTGGCCGAGGGAGGCCGGGCGTTTTCGATCGAAGCCAACATCGCGCGCGAACAAGATGTCAACCGGATGATCGACGAGGCGATGGATGGTCTCGGCGGCATTGATGGCATGGTGCTCAATGTCGGCATCGGAGTTGGGGCGCTCGGCCTCGACGGCGTGGATCTCAAGGAGTGGAACGACACGTTCGCGGTCAACCTGACCGGCCCGATGCTCTGCTGCCGCAAGGCGCTCAAGCACATCGCCGACGGGTCCTCGATCGTGTTCATCTCGTCGATCGCAGCGCTTCGTTCCGGTTCGCAGCTGATCGCCTATGACGCGTCGAAAGCGGCGCTTGGCGGGCTGATGCGCAATGTCGCGAAGGAAGGCGCCAGGCGCGGCATTCGCGCCAACATCATCTACCCGGGCCTGGTCGATACGCCGCTCGGCCGGCACACCAGCGCCGGCCGGCCATCGCGAAGCGCGGCGGGCGTGCCGTTCGGGCGGATGGCGACAGGCTGGGAAATCGCCTACGCGGCGCTGTTTTTCATCTCCGATGAGAGCGTTTACGTCAACGCACAGGCGCTGGCGGTCGACAGCGGCATCACCGGGCTATGAGCCAAAATCCGAGGAGAAGATTTCATCCGCGGGCAGGTCGATCGGGGCAATAAATCCACTGCCGAACAGCCTCCGGACGAAGCGCGCATTGCTATTTTCCCAGACATCTCGACTAGTTAGCCGGGTGAGACCATTTTCCAGGTGCGCCCTCGTTCCACCGGCGCCCATGGAAGATGTCAATGCGACAGGTTCGTTCATTTCTGCGCAACGCCCCGTCCCGGATCGGACGCCGCTTGGCCCAGATCGTAGCCATCGCCGCCGCCAGCCTGCCGGCCGCCGGCGCATAAGGCGCGCGACCTTTACTTCTCCGCCATCACGTTTACTTCCGCCAGTGCCTGATCGAGCGTCTCGGCGAGCAGGTCGGCATGTTCGGTGCCGAACACCAGCGGCGGACGGATCTTGAGCACGTTGCCGTGCGGTCCGGCGGAACTGATCAGAACACGCCGTTCGCGCAGCAAGTTCACGACACGCGTGGCCTCCGCTGTGGCGGGCGTTTCCGTTGGGCCACCGTGCCGCAGCTCGACGCCGACGAATAGCCCGGCACCGCGGATTTCCGCGATCAATGGATGTCGCGCCTGTAGCTGCCTGAGCAATTTGACCAGATAGCCACCGGTGTTTTGCGCGTTCTGCATCAACCCTTCGGACTCGATCACGTCGAGCACCGCGATGCCGGCTGCGGCGGAAACCGGGTTGCCGCCAAAGGTGTTGAAGTAGCGCGACCGACGGCCAAACTCCGCCAGCAGTTCAGGACGCGCCGCCATCCCGGCAACCGGATGTCCGTTGCCCATCGGTTTGCCCATAGTGACGAGATCGGGCACGAGGCCGTGGCGGGCAAAGCCCCACATCCCTCCGCCGCAGCGGCCGAAGCCGGGTTGCACCTCGTCGGCGATGAACAGCGCGCCTTCCGCCCGGACGGCTTCGACCGCGGGGCGCAGAAAGCCGGGGGGGTCGGCGAACACGCCGTCGCTGGAAAAAATGGTGTCGACCAGAAGCGCTGCCGGACGGATGCCGCTCTTCTTCATGTCGGCCAATGCGTCACTGACGTGACCGGCAAAGATTTCGCCGGCGTTTGTGGCCGAACCCGGCGCCGGCACGAGCCGCGCGTGACTTCCTTCCGGAAGCGGAAGTCCGAGCGAGGGAGACAACTCGGCCAGCGCGCTGGTGACGCCGTGATAGGCGTTTGCGGTGACGATAAAGCCGGTGCCGCCGGTGCAGGTTCGCGCGACGCGCAAGGCGAGGTCGTTGGCCTCGCTGCCGGTGCAGGTGAACATGACGTGACCGATCTGGGGCGGAAACGTCGCGAGCAGTTTTTCCGCGAAGTTGAGCACGGTCTCGTGCAGGTAGCGCGTATGCGTATTGAGCACGGCGGCCTGCCGCGCAATCGCCTGCACGATTTGCGGGTGGCAGTGCCCGACGGAGGCAACATTGTTGTAGGCGTCCAGATAACGGTGTCCGGCAGCGTCGTGGAGCCAGACGCCTTCGCCGCGCACGAACTGGACCGGCTGGTCGTAGAATAGCCGATACGCCGGGCCGAGCAGCCGGTTTCGCCGCGCGATCATGTCTTGTGTCGAAATGGCTTCGTCCGTGGCGGACATATCTCTATCCCACATTGCAGGCGCGTTGAATCTGAGAGGCGGCCTGGTCTCGCGACAGCGTCGCCATGCGCTGCAGCCGCGCCCAGGCCGCGGCATTGTTGCGCAAAATGTAGTCCCGGTTAGCAGGATAACGGGCAGCTCGCCAACTGCTGATCACGACCGTCATGGCCATACGCGTGGCGATCAGGTCGAACAGCACGCTGAATTCGGCCGGCTCCAGCGGCAGCACCGCATGGTAGGCCGCGATCATTTCGCAGGCCGGAGCAAGCGGATCGTCGTTGTCGGCAACCTGATACGCCGCTGCGATCGCAAGGTCGTTGACCCGCGCCGTGCAGGTGAGGTCGCCGAAATCGATGATCCCGGCAACGACGGCATGGGTTTCGGGGTCGACGACAACGTTGTGCGGGTTGAGGTCGTTATGGACGGGCTGGTTCGGCAACTGTGGAAGGATGGGCCGCGCGCGGGTTTCGAAACCGCCGAGCACGTCCTCGACCAGACCGCGCCGTTCAGCCGGGACGGCGTCGATCAGCGGGCGCAGTTCGGCGGCGTGCTGAAGGTCCCACAGCAATTTGTGATTTGCCCCGCCATGCCTGAAATCGCCAAGACCCCGCGCGAGCCGTGCGGCGCAGCGGCCGAGATCACGCCGCAGCGCCGTCGACTCTGCGACCGCATGCATCGGGGTTCCCGCTAGATACGACAACAGGCGGACTACGCGGGTTGAGCCGTCACCGAACGTGACATCAAGCTCCGTCATGCCGTTCCGCGCCGGAAAGATGCGCGGGACCGGCAGGCCGGGGTCCGCAGCAGCGAGGTGGAGCAGGGCCTCCGTCTGCAGGTTGGTCACCGCGCGGTCTTCCGCGGGGTTGGCAATCTTCAGGACATATTCGCGGCCACTCAGCGAATGCAGCCGAAAGTTTTGATCGCGCTCACTGTCAAGCCGGTGCACGGCGGCGATCAGGCCGTAATGCTCGGCCGCCAGTCGTTGGGCCTGCGTTTCCGGAATGGCGGATGCGGCGCGCAGCGTGTCGATCGGGTGAGTGGCAACCGTCGCAGGAGACTGGTCCGGCACTAGAATATTCATGGGTGTCGCTCAGTAGCCGCGTTCGCGGTCGATGGAGTGCGGTGGGCGCCGGCCGGCTCGTATCGCTTCCGCCGTCGCGCGAAACGTCGCCCCGATCGCTTCCACGCTCACTTCGCATGCATCGTGCGGCGTGACGACAATGCGGGGATGTCGCCAGAACGGATGCCGCGGTGCCAATGGTTCGGCCGCGAACACATCAAGCGCAGCGCCGGCCAACTGGCCGTCTTCCAGCGCAGCGAGCAGATCGGCTTCGACCAGATGCTCGCCGCGGCCGACCTGGATCAGGTAGCCACCACGATACATTCGGGCGAATGTCTTGCGGTTGAGGATGCCCTTGGTCTCCGGCGTCAGTGGCAGCAGGTTCACGAGAACCTCGGTCTGGCCGAGCATGGCATCGAGGCCTGCGGCGCCATGAAAGCCACGCACGCCTTGCGGCGCAGGCTTTGCGGTCCGGCTCCACGCCATGACCGGAAAACCAAGCAAAGCAAGATCGGCGGCGACCCGGCGGCCGATCTCGCCAAAGCCGAGAATGCCGACCGGCACGTCCTGCGCCCGGCGCAGGCCGAGACGCTGCCAGCGTTGCTCGCGCTGCTGCGCTTGATAGGTCGCAAAGCGCCGCTGATGCCCGATCACGTGCCAGGCAACGAAACCCGACATCATCTGCGCCTGCGCCGGGTCGACGACGCGGATCACGTCGACATCGGGGCGCAGGCTGGGACACGCCAAGATGTTGTCGACGCCGGCGCCGATCGAGCAGACCGCCTGCAGATTGGGATAGCGTTCGAATGCGTCATCCGGTGGATGCCAGGCCACCGCCAGCCGGACGTCCGTTGCCGGCCCCTCGTGCGGATGGCTGATGATTTCGATACGGTCGGCGGCGCGGATGAATTGCGGGCCGAGATAGCCGCGAAGATCGAGGCTCTTGCTAACCAGGACGCAGCGCATCGTTCGTGGTCCCGTTCATGCCGCCTTGGACGATGACGTCTGGCCGGGCACCGCGGAAAGCAGCTCGCGCGTGTAGGCGTGCTCGGGGGCAGCGAACAGCAGCGATGCGGATTTGAGTTCGACGATCGCGCCGTGCTGCATCACCGCGATGCGGTCGCAAATCTGCGCGGCCACGCGCAAATCGTGGGTGATGAACAGCATCGAGAGGCCGAGCCGGGCCTTGAGGTCTTCCAACAGGTCCAGCACTTGCGCCTGCACCGACACGTCGAGCGCGGATACCGCTTCGTCGGCGACCAGGATTTCCGGGTCGAGCGCCAGTGCGCGGGCAATTCCGATGCGCTGCCGTTGCCCGCCGGAGAATTCATGCGGAAAGCGTTCCATCGCGCTCGCATTGAGGCCGACAAGGCTGAGCAGTTCACCGGCACGCTTGCGTGCGGCCGCCGGATCGACGCCATGCGCGATCGGTCCATCGGTAATGATGTTGCCGACCTTTCGGCGCGGGTTGAGCGAGGCGAACGGATCCTGGAACACCATCTGGATGCGGCGGCGCTGCTCGCGCAGCGCCTTTCCCTTGATCCGGGTGAGATCGACGTCGCCGATGCGGACGGTGCCGGCGTCGGGTTCGATCAGGCGCATCACGAGCCGGGCCACCGAGGACTTTCCGGAACCGGATTCGCCGACCAGACCGAGCGTCTCGCCGCGAAAAATGTCGAAGCTGACTTCCCTGGCCGCCTGCACGCGTCGTTCGGCGCGGAACCAGCCGCCGCCGCTGACATAGGTCTTGCCGAGGCCGATCACTTCCACCGCCTTGCCGCGGTCGAGCAGGGAAGTCCGCGGCGGTGGCTGCAGGGTGGGAACGGCGGCAAGCAATGCGCGGGTATAGGAATGCTGGGCGCGCAGCAGCACGTCGTCAGCGGTGCCCTGTTCGACCACCTTGCCGTGCTGAAGCACGACGACGCGATCGGCAATCTCGGCGACGACGCCGAAATCATGGGTGATGAACATGACGGCCATGTTGCGGCGGCGCTGCAGGTCGCGGATCAATTTGAGGATTTGCGCCTGCGTCGTGACATCGAGTGCGGTGGTCGGTTCGTCGGCCACCAGCACGGTGGGCTCCAGCGCCAGCGCCATGGCGATCATCGCGCGCTGGCGCTGGCCGCCGGATAATTGATGGGGGTAGGCGCGAACGATCCGCTCCGGGTCGGGCAGCCCGACCTCGCGGATCAGGGCGAGGGCCGTTTGCCGGCGCTCCTTCGGCGACAACAGATCATGCGCCTCGAACATTTCGGCGATCTGGTCGCCGATCCGCATCAACGGATTGAGCGCCGTCATCGGCTCCTGGAACACCATGGCGATGCCGCGGCCGCGCAGCGCCAGCCATTCCGCTGGGCTGAGCGACAAGAGGTTCTTGCCGTCGAAGAGAATCTCGCCGGACTCCGACTTCACCGTTTCCGGCAGCAGGCCCATCAGCGCGTGGGCGCACATCGATTTGCCGGAACCGGATTCGCCGACCACGCAGAGGATTTTTCCAGCTGATAGTTCGAACGAAACACCGTCCACCGCGTAAGCGCGGTCGCCGCCGGTCGGTAGCGCCAGCTTCAGGTTCTTGATGACGACGGTCATGCTCAGCGTCCCCCTTTGGCGAGGCGGGGATTGAGCGCGTCGTTGAGGCCTTCACCGATCAGGTTCAGCGCCAGCACCGAGACCAGAATGGCGATGCCGGGGAATACCGTGATCCACCAGGCCTGACGGATCACGGTGCGGCCGGCGCCGACCATGTAGCCCCACGACATCAGGTTGGGATCGCCGAGCCCAAGGAAGGAGAGCGATGATTCCAGCAGGATCGCGGTCGCGACCATCAGCGAGGCCAGCACGATGACGGGCGACAGTGCGTTCGGCAGGATCTCGCGCCAGATGATCCACCAATGGGTCTGGCCGGTCACGACGGCCGCCTGGACATATTCGCGCGTGCGCAGCGACAGCACTTCGCCGCGCACCAACCGCGCCACCGGGGGCCAGCTCACGATGGCAATGGCTGAAACGATCGAGACGATGGAGGGCTGCATGATCGCGACGAGCACGATCGCCAGCGCAAAACTCGGGACGGTCTGAAAGAACTCGGTGAAGCGCATCAAGGCATCGTCGATCTTGCCGCCGAAATATCCGGCCGCCGCGCCGAGCGGAATCCCGACGGCCAGCGACGCCAGCGTCGAGATCAGGCCGACCAGCAGGGAAACCCGTGCGCCGTAGATGATGCCTGCCATCACGTCGCGGCCGAGCGCATCGGTGCCGAGCGGCAGGTTGGCCATCGTAAACGGCGGCAGGAACGGCCGCTGCACCATGCGCCAGGGCGAGGTCGGAAACAGCAGCGGACCAACCAGCGCAACCGCGATCGCAATCGTCAGGATCGCGACGCCGATCATGCCGCCGGGATTGCGCAACAGCATTCGCCAGACCTGTCTCATGAGGCGAACTCGATGCGGGGATCGACGGAGCGGTAGACGAGATCCGTGATCAGGTTGAAGGCCAGCACCATGGCCGAGCAGACGACGAAGACGCCGAGCAGCAGATTATAGTCGCGCTGCAGCAGGGCCTCGTACATCAGGCGGCCGATGCCCGGCCACGCGAACACGGTCTCGGTCAGAACCGCGCCCCCGACCAGCGTGCCTGCCTGCAGGCCCGCGAGCGTCACCACCGGCAACAGCCCGTTGCGCAGCACGTGGCGGCGCTGGATCACGGTATCGGACAGGCCCTTGGCGCGCGCGGTCTTGACGAAATCGAGCCTGTTGACCTCGAGCATCGAGGCGCGCGTCATGCGGGCATAGGTGGCCATGAAGAACAGGCCGATGGTCGTCGCCGGCAGGATGAGGTGGGCGGCGACGTCGAGCGCGTGCGTCAGCCCGGTATAGTTTGCGCCCACCGTCTCGTAGCCGAAGCTCGGCAGCCAATCCATCGTGACCGAAAACAGCAGGATCGCCATCAGCGCGACCCAGAACAGCGGCGTGGCGTAGAAGACCAGCGCCAGCACTGTGATCGCGGTGTCGGCCCAGGTGCCAGCAAAGCGCGCCGCCAGCGCGCCGAACAGGATGCCGAAGGCCAGCGAGATCGCAAACGCGGTCCCGGTCAGCAACAGCGTCGCTGGCAGGCGCTGCAGGATCAGCGTCGCGACCGGCATCTGCTGGCGAAACGAGAATCCGAGATCGAGGCTGAGAATGCCTTTGACATAGAGAAACAGTTGCACCGGCAGCGGCTGGTCGAGACCGAATTTCTCGCGCAGTTGAGCCAGGAAAACCTGATCGCCTGCGCCCGCTTCGCCCGCCATCACCAGCGCCGGGTCGCCCGGCGCTATCCGGATCAGGAAGAAGTTGAGAACGACGAGCGCGAGAAGGACGACGATGGCCTTCGCGATCCGCTGGGCGATGAAGGAAATCATATTCTTTCGATTGCGTTGGAGGCGCGATATCGGGGCGTCAGACCTGCGGTCTGACGCCCCGCGGGTCGATGATTACTTCTCGATCCAGGCGTCGCGGAAACCGTCGTTCACGCCGATGCCTGTTGTGACCAGGTTCTTGACGCTGCAGCGGGTGATGGTCGGGAATTGCAGCTCGAGCATCCAGGCGACCGGCACGTCCTCGACGAGAATCTTCTGCGCCTTGGCGTAAATCTCCTCGCGCGCCGCATCGGGGAAGGCGACCGCGCCATCGGCGAACAGCTTGTCGACATCAGGGTTCGAATAGCCTTCGACATTGTTGAACGGCGAGCCCTTGGCGATCTGGCTGGAGATGTAGTTGCGGCCGACGCCGAGCGCGGGATCGCCGTACTGATAGAGATAGGTGAAGGCGATGTCGTAGTCCCACTCGCTGACTTTTTGATTCCAGCCGGGGACGTCGGTCGCGACCATCTCGACATTGATCCCGACGTCCTGCAGGTTCTGGCGAACCATTTCGGCCCAGCGCTGCCACGTTTCGCCGTAGGGCAAAGGCAGCATGCGAACCTTCTCGCCGGTGTAGCCGGCTTCCTTGAGCAGCGCCTTTGCCCTGGCCGGATCGTAGTCGTACTTTGGCACCGCGCTGGTGTAGTACTTGATTGCGGAGCCCGACGGACCGGTCGCGACCTTGCCGAGGCCGTTCCAGACCACGTCCTTGGCCATGTTGCGGTCGATCGCAAACATCAGCGCCTGGCGGAATTTCTTGTTCGCAGTCGGCCCTGCGCGGTTGTTGAGCCAGAGCCAGGAATGCGGGCTGAAGAATTCCCAGCCGGCGCCGGTGACGCAGGTGTTCTTGAGCTTGCTCAGGCGCGGCACGTCGAAATTTTCCACCGAGCCGCCGGGCAACACGTCGACCTTGCCGGTTTCGTAGGCGACCGAACGCGCGGCGGCATCTGGAATGACGTGCCAGTAGATCTCGTCGATGTTGGGCTTGCCCTTCACGTGGTAGTTCGGATTCTTGACCAGGCGGATGAACGAGCCCTTCTGCCATTCCCTGAACATGAAGGGCCCGGTGCCAACAGGCGTGTTGTTGGCCGGGTTGGTCTTGAAATCGGTGCCTTCATAGATGTGCTTCGGGATCATCGGCAGCGAGCCGACCTCGAAGATGCCGATGAAGGGACCGAACGGCTGCTTCAGCGTGAAGACGACCGTCGATTCATCGGGTGCCTCGACCTTGTCGAGCTGCACCAGATTGCCGCGGGCGCGTGCGTGGGTCTGCTTGAGGAATTCGATCGAGAACAGGACGTCCGCTGAGGTGAACGGCTTGCCGTCGTGCCAGGTCGCGCCCTTCACGAGTTTGAACGTGTAGATCTTGCCGTCCTCGCTGACGGTCCAGCTCTCGGCGAGGCCGGGCAGAGGATCCAGTTTGGGGCTGTAGCGCAGCAGGCCTTCGTAGATGTTGCCAGCCACCATCTGCGTCGGGCCGTTCTGGACCAGACCCACCATCAGGCTCGGCGGCTCCGGCTGAATCACGGCATTGACAACGCCGCCTGCCTTCGGCCCCTCGGCGACTGCCGCGGTGCTCAGCATGCAAAGCACGGCAAAGCTCATTAATATCTTACGCTTGGACATTACTTACCTCGTTCAAAAAAGGCCGGCCGGCGCGCTACCGGGTCGAGCGTTGCGTTTGTCAGTTGGCAAAATCGGGATCGGTGCGTTCAAGCATCCGCTTGAAGGCGGCCCATTCGCTGTCGGGCACGCCGTTGGTTTCGATCGCGTCGTAGAAGCTGGCGTATTGACCGGCCGTCTTGCGGGCCACACCCGCGGATAGCTCGATGATCTCGGCGCCGGACGACTGCACGGCGAGCTGGGCGCGGCAGGAGCGCTCCAGATTGTGCATCAGCTTGAAGGCCTCGGCGACGGATCGTCCGCAGGTCAGCATGCCGTGATTGCGCAGCACCATCACGAACTTGTCGCCGAGATCGGCGACCAGGCGCGAACGTTCATCGAGGTCGAGCGCGATGCCTTCGTAGTCGTGATAGGCGAGGCAGTCGGTAAACTGCAGCGACCATTGATTGAGCGGCAACAGGCCTCGCTTCTGGCAGGCAATTGCGACGCCGGCCACGGTGTGCGTGTGCAGGACGCAGATCGCGTCATGCCGTGCGGCGTGGATCGCACTGTGAATCGTGAAACCGGCCGGGTTGATGCCGAGATCCATGGGGTCGTCGATGACGTTCCCGTCGAGGTCGACCGTCACCAGGTTGGACGCCGTGACCTCCTCGAAGCGCAAGCCGTAGGGGTTGATGAGGAAGCGGTCCTGCCGGCCCGGAAGCCGGGCGGAGATGTGGGTGTAGATGCTATCGTCGAGACCAAGCCGGTGAATCAGCCGGTAAGCGGCCGCGAGGTCGATCCGAATCTGCCGCGTCTGGTCTTCCACCGCTGCCGGCCATACCTTCGCGGTGTTGTGGGCTGCGCTTGTCATTTCCGCCTTAATCCATTTTCAACTTTTTCAGCTTGCGTGCAGCGCAGCATTTGGGCAAGATTAAAGTGTCGACAATCGACGATTAAAAAATAATCACCAGATGACGCGGGTTTAGCCGATGCGCCCTATGTCTCTTCCTGTTGGATTACCGGCACTTGCCGACAGCGATCTGGTCGGCCAGATCGCGCGCATTCTGATGCAGGCCATTGTTCAGGGACGGCTGCCTCCCGGGTCCAAAGTGGTGGAGGCAGGGGTGGCCCGCGAACTAGGCGTCAGCCGCGCGCCGGTGCGGGAGGCGGCGCGGCTGCTGGAGAAGCAGGGGCTGCTCGTCGCAAGCCCGCGGCGGGGCTTCTTCGTGCGCAAGCTCGAAATCAGGAACATCGACGAGATCTACGATCTGCGGCTTTGCATCGAACGGCACGCCGGTGTGCTGGCTGCGCGGAATCTCACGCCCCAGTCGCGCGAAGTGCTGCGGCGGCAAATCGATGTTCTGCACAAGACTGCCGATCTCGACGATCCGGCGCGGCAGGTGGAAGAGGACTATCGCTTTCACCGGCTGATCTTTGAAATCGCCGACAACAGGCGCCTGCTGCGGCTGTTCGATGATCTGGCGGCGGAACTGCGCATGGTGATCGGACTGATCGGGCGCCTATACGATGATCCGCATGAGATCGCTCGGACCCACGAGCCGCTGCTGGCGGCGATCGAAGCCGGGCATCCCGAACGCATCACCGCACATGTCGATTACCATATCGGTCACGCCTGGCGCGAAGTCGGCAAACTGGTGCGAGAGCTGACGCCGCCGGGCGGCAATTCCATTGCGTCCCCGAGCGGGATTCTCATTCCAACCAACGGAGTAACCGTGTGAAGGCCGTCTACACCGAACTGCACCGCAGCCACGATCCGCAATTCTTCCTGGTGCGCGGCGTCGTCAAGCGCACCACCGAGCAGCCCGAGCGCGCCGATCGCTTGCTGGCAGGATTGAAGGCTGGCAAGCATGATCTGGTCGCGCCGACCATTTTTGGTCAGGGCCCGAGGTCGCGGGTCCACAGCCCCGAATATCTTCGCTTCCTGGAGGAGGCGTGGGACGCATGGAGTGCGCTTGGTGATTCAGGCCCGGAGATGATCGCCAATGTGCATCCGGTCCGCAACGCCGCCACCTACCCGACCCACATTGTCGGCCGGCTCGGCTGGCACACGGCCGACACGGGGTGCCCGATCGGTCCCGGCACCTGGGCTGCCGCCTGTGCCGCGACCGATGTTGCCACCACGGCTGCCCAGCTCGTGATGGACGGCGAAGACGCGGCCTACGCGCTCTGCCGGCCGCCCGGTCACCACGCCTATAGTGATCTCGCGGGCGGATTCTGCTTTCTTAACAACAGCGCAGTCGCGGCAGCTCAACTTAAACTGAAGCACGAACGGGTCGCGATTCTCGATGTCGACGTGCATCACGGCAACGGCACGCAGGGTATCTTCTACGAACGCCCCGACGTTCTCACGGTTTCGATCCATGCCGATCCCGTCTTCTTCTATCCCTATGTGTGGGGATACGCCCATGAGCGCGGCGCGGGCCCCGGCCTCGGTGCCAATCTTAACATTCCGTTGCCGAAGGGCACCGGGGATGACGATTATATAAAGGCGATCGGCGAGGCGGAAAAAACCATCCGCGCGTTTGCGCCCGGTGCGCTCGTGGTGGCGCTCGGTCTCGATGCCTCGGAGCATGATCCGCTCGCCGGCCTTGCGGTGACGACGGCCGGCTTCCGGCGCATCGGCACTGCGATCGCCCGATTGGGCCTTCCGACCGTTTTCGTTCAGGAGGGAGGCTATCTGTCCGATATCCTCGGCGCCAATCTCACCGCTGCGCTTGGCGGCTTCGAAGAGGCGCGGTAGCTCACAGGTCGGCCTCTGCCACACCTGCTTGCAGGTGTGGCACGATGTCCTGACGCCCAAATCTCGACATTGGCCTAGGGCCGATCTAGGCTCGGGGCGCGATGCAACGAAGAACGGTCCGATTGCTCTCAGCTTTGCGGGCTCTGCTGGCTCCATTCTGGAGCTATTCCCGAGAGCGGACGGCTGCGCAGCGCGATGCGACCAATAGATCGGCCTCGCCACTTCTGATTTACGTTGCCGCCGCTCTTTGCCTGATGCTGTCGATCCTCATGATCGATCTGCATCGCGACGAACTGCGCGCGCTCGGCCTTGTCGGTGGAGCAGAGCGGATCAATCCGGTCTTCATGAGCCCGTGAGCCGGGCCTATTCGATGACGATGCGCGGTGGCGGCCGATGCGCCGCGCCGGTGACGATCGCGGTCCAGATTTCACGCGCAATCCCGATATAACGCCTCGCGTGGACACCGTCGGGCTCGACGGCGACGATCGGGCGGCCGTCGTCGGAGGTCTGACGGATCTGCATGTCGAGCGGGATTTCGCCGAGATAGGGAATGCCGCGCCGTTCCGCCTCGGTCCGCGCGCCGCCGTGACCGAAGATCGGCGTGACATGGTTGCAGGTCGGGCAGCAGAAGCTCGACATGTTTTCGATCAGGCCCAGGATCGGAATGCTCACCTTCTGAAACATCGCAATGCCGCGCCGCGCGTCGATCAGGGCGATGTCCTGCGGCGTCGAGACGATGATCGCACCCGCCAGCGGCGCCGTTTGCGCCATGGTGAGCTGCGCGTCACCGGTGCCGGGCGGCAGATCGACGACGAGAATATCGAGATCGCCCCACGCCACTTCGCGCAGCATCTGCGTAATCGCCGAGATTACCATCGGCCCGCGCCAGATCATGGCATTGTCTTCCTCGACCAGAAAGCCGATCGACATCACCTTGACGCCAAAACGCTCCATCGGCTCCAGCATGCGCGGGCCGAGCTGCCGCGGCTTGCCGCGCAGTCCGAACAGTTTTGGTTGCGACGGACCGTAGATGTCGGCATCGAGAATGCCGGTCTTCAGTCCCAGCGCGGCAAAGCCGAGCGCAAGGTTGCAGGAGGTGGTGGATTTGCCGACGCCGCCCTTGCCGGAGGCAACGGCGATGATGTGCTTGACGCCGGGAATGCCGGCGGCCCTTGAGGTCGCGCGGGCCTTGAGATCTGGAGGGATGGCGGACACTGGTTGCTCACGATCCAAGCGGATCGTCCTTCTTCACATCGCGCGCGCGCAGATAATCTTCCGTCGTCATGATGGGCGGGCGCTGCGGTGCCGAATGCGGATCAAAACTCTCGTTCACCACGGCTTCGACGCGGCAATCCGCGCACATCTTGATGACGTCGAGGCGTTTGGCATTCGTGCCCTGGAACATCCAGTGCTTCTCTCCCAGCTTCGCCAGCACGCGGTCGATCGAGCTTTTGGTGCCGAAGGGTTTGCCGCAGGCGATGCAGTTGAACGGCTCTTCCTCCTTTAGCACGCGTTGCGGCGTGTTCCAGGCCTGGAAGTCGAGACGCGGCTCGATGCTGATGACCTTCTCGGGGCAGGTGGATTCGCAGAGCCCGCATTGCACGCAGAGGCTTTCGGTGAACCGCAGCATCGCGCGATCAGGGTTATCGGACAGCGCGCCGGTCGGGCAGGCGGTGACACAGGCGTGGCACAGCGTGCAGCCTTCGACATCAAGCTTCACGGTGCCGAAGGGAGCGCCGGGCGCCAGCGGCACGACATCGACCGGCGCGGGGGCGGCGAGGTGGAGCTCGCGAAAAATCGTCTCGAGCACGCCGCGTTTCGCGCCCCGCGGCACGAAGCCGGCCGGCTTTTGGGCTGCGACCCCGCGAGGGGCGGCATCCAGCATCGCGCGCAACTGGTCCGGATCGTCGGTCTCGAGGATCTGAATGATGCCGGTACCGAAACCCAGCGCGCTAACGACGCGATCCGAGGTTTCGACCGCGCGGCGGAGTGCCGTGATGTCGTGGCGGGGTCTTGCGCGTGTCAGCAGCGCGACACCGCTGCCGCCATAGGCAAAGACGGAGGCGATGAGTTCCGGGCCGAGCTGCGTCACCTCGTTGACGCGCAGCGGCAGGACATTGGCCGGCAGGCCCTCGCCGAACCGCGCCAGCGCATCGATGATGTCTTCGCCGTGCTCGCCGTCGTGAAACAAGACGACGGCATCGCTTCCACCCGCCCTGCGGTAGGTCTGCAGCAGCGTCCGCAACCGCCGCATCAGGGCGTCCGCGCTCGGCAGCGCATAGGACGCCGCGCCGGTCGGACATACGGAAGCGCAGGAACCGCAGCCGGCGCAGACATTGGCATCGATCGCGACTGCATTGCCGTTCGGCGTGATCGCGCCGGTCGGACACAGATCGAGACAGCGCGTGCATCCGGTAATGGAAGAGCGTGAATGCGCGCAGAGCGACGGCTCGAAATTGACAAAGCGCGGCTTGTCGAAGGTGCCGACCAGCCCGCCGGCGTCCGCAATCGCGCGCTCGACGGCGGCCTTGTCGCGCGGATCGGCGCGCAGATAACCGGGGCGCAATTCGTGGGCGGGAAACAGCGGTGTGCCGCCCGAGAAATCGAGGATCAGATCGCAGGTGGAAGTGGCGCCGTTGCGCGAAGGCCCGAACACGAGTTTTGCGCGCGAGGAGGGAGAGGGCAGCGCGTAATCGTCGATCCCAAGTTCGAATTGCCCGAGATGTCCGCGCGCATTGCGGATCGTGCCCTTGAGAACCGGAAATTCGTTGGTGCGGCGTGGCGACACATCGCCGGGCCTGGTCAGGAGCACGGTGATGTCCAAGCGGTCAGCGAGCCGCTGCGCCGCCTCGATGGCGATCTCGTCGCGGCCATAGATCAGCGCAACGCCGCTGCTCTCGAGCGTCACCAAGGAGAGCGGCGGCATGTCTTCGCCCGCTGCGGCAATCAGCGCTGCCGCCTTCGGACCGGCTGCCGCGGCGTCCTTCGACCAGCCGCCGGTCTCGCGGATGTTGACGAAGGTGAGCTGGGCTTCCGGCGAATTCTCCGCGACTTCCCGGAACAGCGGGGCTTCCTGGGTGCAGGCAACCGTGATCGGCAAGCCTTCGACGAGCGCCTCCTTGAAGCGGTCGAGGTCGAGGCCGCAGAGTTGGTTTGCCTGGCCGATCTTGGCCGTGCAGCCACGGCCGATCGCTTCCGCATCGAGCGGCATGGTCTTCTCGCAACTGCAAATCAGGAGGCGAGACGCTGCCGCACTCATTTTGAAATACCTTAAACCCGATTGCTTCATCCCACGGTTCTGCGGTAACCGCTCGGGCGGATATCTGCAAGACACAAAGGCAGCTCGCGCCGCCAGCTTGCGCGGGATAGCATACACCCGCAGGCTATGAAGCAATGAGGGAATAGTTCTTCGTGATCGCTCGTCTCGGGGATACGGAACAGACACTCGATCTGCCCCCCGGTTATACTTTGGTCGCGTTGCGCGAGCTCGGCGATGCCTTCGCCCATGGCTGCGAGATCGCGGCGGAGGCGGGCGCCGGGACGCTCGTGTGGGTGCGCCGCTACGATCTGGTCGAGTTCGCGGTGGTACTTGAACCCGACGAACCGCTCCGCTCGGCGCGCCGGGCACTCTTTGCCGGCATGAATGCGCTGGCCGATGCGATTGCCGCCCATTGTCCGCCGGAGCGGGAGGTCACGTTCGATTGGCCTGATGCGATCCGTTTCGACGCGGGATTGCTCGGCGGCGGGCGGCTCGGCTGGCCGGCCGAATGCACCGAAGATGACATACCTGAATGGCTCGTTTTCGGCGTGATCCTGCGCGCTGCCGCCATGGCGCATGTCCCGGAGGTGCAGGCGGCTTCGGGCGTGTCCTTGCTGAGCGAAGGTTTCGAGATGGTCGATACTGATGCGATCATCGAGAGCTTCGCCCGCCACCTGATGACCGCGTTCGACCGCTGGAAAGAGCGCGGCTTCGAGGCGATCGCGCGGGACTATCTGGAACGGCTTCCCAAGCGCAAGGCCGGCGAGCGCCGCGGCATCGACGTCAACGGCGATCTTCTGGTCACCCTGCCTGCCGCCAGCGGACCGCCTGCGCGGAGCAGTCTCGTGGATGCGCTTGGACGCGCTGCTTGGTATGATCCGCAGGCACGCGGTCCGAAATTCGGGTGAGGCGGACATGTTGAAATTTCCGCGAACCATCAGGCTGGACCCGTCGGATACGTTCGTCTTCGAGCGGGCGGCCGAACCCGGGGAATGGGCGGTTTCCGGCGCGTTCGTGTTCTGGAACCGGGATCCGGCCGCGCTCGGCCAGAAGCAGCGCGTGGCGTTGCGTTCGGGCTTTCTCGGGATCGACAGTCTCGGATGGTCGACCCTTGCCATCGTCACCGAAGCAACGGAGACCGAAAGGCAGGCGATGATCGAGCGGCTCGCTAGCCAGTTGATGGAGAAATTCGGGGCGCCTGACGCGGAGGCGGCGCGCCTTGCCGCCGAGGAGGAGATCGCGTTCGCAGCTTCGCTGTGCGAACATCCGCCGCAGACGCTGCTTGCCGTGCAGCGCAGCGTCGAAAATGGCGAAATCCGCGAACGCTTTCGCACCCTCAAGCCGCGCCCGGTTGCCGCAGATGCCGACCGGTTGCACGCCCATGCCAGCGCCTTTACCTTCCATGAAGTCGAAGGCGATGCTGAACCTGCCGAAGAGGTCGATCTTCTCGGGCTGATCAGGACCGATGCCAGGACGACGGACCGCACATGAGAGAATTCTGGGTCGCCTCGGGCCATCACCTCACGCGCCGCGCCGATCACGGCGGGCTGGTGGCGACGCCCGAACTCATCATGGCCTATCTGGCGCGGCCCGAATTGATGCCGCCGGCCGATGCCTGCGACGCCGAGCGCGATCTGCATGCGAGCCTGATGGCCGATCCGCTGCGCCCTGTATCGGGCGCGGACATCGCCCGGCTTGCCGATGCCGATGCGCGCGAAAACTGGTCCTTCATGATGAATTTCCGCGACCGGCTGATGGCGGCGCCGTCGCTGGAGGCGGTTTATGTCGCGCTGGCCCGCAAAGGGGCCGGCGACCTGCCGCCGATCTTTCTGTCGCAATTGTGCCACCTGATCCTGCGCAACGCGCTCGAAGGCTGCGACGACCCTTATATATTGCGCGCAGCGGAGCTGTTCTATCGCAGCCAACTGGCCGCCGTTCACGATGGCACGCTGCTGCTGGCCGATGCGGAAGTGATCGAGGCCGAGCAGCACGCCCAGCACGACCTGCATTCATCGCCGCTCGCGGCCATGCTGCAACAGCCGAAGTCGTTCGGCGAGATGGACGTCATGGACGACGAAAACGCCTGGACCTACTGGTCGCGATCGGACGCGCACGCGATGGTGATGAACCTCGGCGGCAACGCCAAGGCGCGCGCCGGGCTATGCCGGGTCATCGAGCGGTGGATTGGCCATCTGCTCGGCGTCATGGTCAATGTCGAGACGATCGCCTCGATCGAGGATCGCGACTGGCGCTGGTTCATAGGTCTCGACAGCGACGCGACGCGGATCGGCAATGCGCTGTGGCGCGGCGAGCGGTTGGAGAGCAGTGTCGCCGAACGCATCGTGGCCCTGATGCGCCTGACCTTCGAAGATCCGCGGCTGGTGGATGAGCGGGTCGGCGACAAGCCGGTCTACCTCATCCTCGCCATGGGCACGGACAAGGTGGTGCGGCTGAAGCCGCAGAATCTGGTCGCGGGGTTGCCGCTGGCGGCGACCGCGAATGCCGCATGACGGGCCACCGAGCGGAGGACCAGCCATGGCAATGACCGAAGAATCCCGCGAAGTTGGCGTGGTGGTGCGCCGCCGATCGATCGACAATCCCTGGATCGATCATTTGTGGGCACCGGCGATGATTTTGGACGAGGTCCCTGCCACGGCGCCGTGGACGGTGCTGTCCACGGAAGCGGATGCAACGCTTTATTACGCCGGTCCGGCGAGCATTGAGCTGTTCAGCTCGGACACAGCGAATTATCGCGATAACCTGGCCGACGGCGCGCCGCTGATCTGGGTCGCGTTGCGGCGCCAGGACGGTGGTGCCGAGCTCGAGTTGACCAAGGTCACCGCCGACCCGACCGAAGGGGAGGCGATGTTCGAAAGCGGCTGCGATGTGATCGGTACCGTGCCGATGCCGCCCGAGATCGCGTCATGGATTGCAGCCTTTGTCGATCGATTCCATGTCGAGCGCGTGTTCCACAAGCGCAAGCGGGATCGCGCCAGCGGCGATCGGCCGCGCGCGCCGGGCGACCGGCCGGATGAGGGAACGGGGCGCACATGAGCGGTTCGGACAAAGCCGACCAGGACAGAGGCTTTCTGGCGCGCTGGTCGCAGCGCAAGCAGGAGGCGAAGCGTCCGGATTCGGGACAGGATACGCCAATTGCCGACGACGATGCTGCATCAGCCGGGCCGCCGGTCGCCCAAGGCGAGAGCGTCAGTGAGCAGGAATTCGATCTCTCTACTCTGCCCAAGCTCGAGGAATTGACGGAAACGACCGATATCACGGCGTTTCTGCGCAAAGGCGTTCCCGAACACCTGAAGAATGCGGCTTTGCGGAAATCCTGGGCGCTGGATCCCGCCATTCGCAATTACGTCAACCCGGCGCTCGAATACGCTTATGACTGGAATACGCCGGGCGGAGTTCCCGGCAGCAGTGAGCTCGGCGCTAGCGTCGATGTTGCGCGGCTGGTTTCACAAATCATGGGTGGCGAATCCGCGGCCGAATCTGCAAATCCCGACGCGAACTCCGGCAATGAGGCGGCAGCTTCTCCCGGGCAGCTATCTGAACGCGATCTGTCGCCAAAACCGCCGCAGGATATGCCCGTTCAGTCGCTGAGACCGGTTGGAGAAGCGGCGCCGGAAACAGAAGGCGGCGTTTCCAAGGCGGAAGGCGGTGCCGACGAACCCGCGCCCGACGCCGAATCTGCCGAATCTCAGGTGGCACACCCTGCTGCACCGCAGCAGCCCGTGCGACGTCATGGCACCGCAAAACCGATTGTCTAGACAAAAGTATTTGCGGAAATAGGCAAAGCCTATGATACAGATTCCCAGCTTGGAATAATTCCAGTTCTAAGTTGTACGCCCAAATGAGGGACACGTGTGGGCGAGGGGCGCGAGTGGGCGGGGAGAAATCGGTAGCACCATGCGTGACACCGGTCTGGAACTAGCAATCAAAGCAGCGGGTGGCGTTGCATCGCTGGCGCGGGGGATCGGCATTGCGCAGCCCTCGGTTTCGGCGTGGTCGCGCATTCCCGCCGAGCGCGTTCTCGCCGTCGAGGCGCTGACGCAGGTGAATCGATTTGTTCTTCGTCCCGATCTCTATGGACCGTCCGAGGATCAGGTGACATCGAAGCCCGAAATCGACGAAATCGATCGGCTGCGCGCCGCGGAATACGGCCTGTTGTCGTTGTTACTCGGCAAGGCGCCCGATGCCGAGACGCTCAGGCGCGTGGCCACGCTGAAAGGCGATGGATCCGATCTCGGCATGGCGCATATCGAACTCGCAGCGGCAGCAGCGGCGACAGACGACCGCGCCGTGAGCAAGGAGTTCTTCGATCTCTTCATCGGCCTCGGCCGCGGCGAACTGCTGCCCTATGCCTCCTACTATTTGACCGGCTTTCTTCACGAGCGTCCGCTGGCGCGGGTGCGCGAAGATCTGCGCGCGCTCGGGATCGAGCGCGCGGGCGCCTCGCGCGAGCCGGAAGATCACGCAGCGATCCTGCTCGAGGTCATGGCTGGCCTCGCACGCGACGACTTCGAGGCTGAGTTCGCCGAACAGGCGCGTTTTTTCGAACGGCATCTCAAGCCGTGGGCGGCGCGGATGTTCGCCGATCTGGAAATGTCGCCATCGGCGCGCTTCTACCGTGCCGTCGGCCGCACCGGCCGTGTCTTCATGGAACTGGAATCCGAGGCCTTCACGCTGTCCGAGTGACGGCGAAGGGCAATGTGACAAGGAGAGATCGCAATGAGCAAGCCATCTGACGGCAAAGGCAAGTCACGGACCACGGGCGTGGATCGGCGCAGCCTGTTTCTGATGGGCGGTTCGGCGGTCGCAGCAGTAGCCGTTGTGCCGCTTGCGGGCGGCGAGGCGGTGGCGGACGAGTCGCAGGCCGAGCGCGTCAAGGCGCGCTACAAGGAAACCGATCACGTCAAGAACTACTATCGCGTCAATCGCTATTGATGGGACAACGCACATGTTGATGAAGCGAAGAGACGGATCCGCAGGCAAGGCGCGTTTGCAGGGTATCGCCGCCGGCCTCGCGTCGGGAGTTCTCGATCGCCGCACGTTCCTGCGGCGGTCCGGTCTGGCGGCCGGCGCGGGCGCCGCGATCGGCCTGATGCCGCTTGGCTCGGTGCGCAAGGCGCAGGCCGGTCCCGAGAAGGTTGGCGCACCGACCGAAATCAAAAAGAACATCTGCACGCATTGCTCGGTCGGCTGCACCGTGATTGCTGAAGTGCAGAACGGCGTCTGGGTCGGCCAGGAACCGGCCTGGGACAGCCCGATCAATCGCGGCTCGCATTGCGCCAAGGGCGCAGCCGTGCGCGAACTCGTCCACGGCGACCGCCGGCTGAAATATCCGATGAAGCTGGTCAACGGCGAGTGGCAGAAGGTCTCGTGGGATCAGGCGATCAACGAGATCGGCGACAAGATGCTCGAGATCCGCGCCAAGTCGGGCGCTGATTCCGTCTATCTGCTCGGCTCCGCGAAATTCTCCAACGAGGGCGGCTATCTGTTCCGCAAGTTTGCGGCATTCTGGGGCACCAATTCGATCGATCACCAGGCCCGCATCTGCCATTCCACCACCGTCGCCGGCGTCGCCAATACCTGGGGCTATGGCGCGATGACCAATTCCTACAACGACATCCGAAACTCGAAAACCATCGTCTTCATGGGGTCGAACGCCGCCGAAGCGCACCCGGTTTCGTTGCAGCACATCCTCTCCGGCAAGGAGCTCAACCGCGCCAACGTGTTCGTGCTCGATCCGCGCTTCACCCGCACCGCGGCCCATGCGACCGAATATGTCCGGTTCCGCGGCGGCACCGATATCGCCGTCATCTGGGGCATGTTGCACCACATCTTCGCCAACGGCTGGGAAGACAAGCAGTTCATCGCGCAGCGCGTCTACGGCATGGACCAGATCCGCGCCGAAGTCGCCAAGTGGACGCCGGAAGAGGTCGAACGCGTCACCGGTGTTCCCGGCGAGCAGTTGAAGAAGGTCGCCGAGACCTTCGCCAAGCAGCGGCCGTCGACATTCATCTGGTGTATGGGCGGCACCCAGCACACGGTCGGCACCGCCAACGTCCGCGCCTATTGCGATCTCTTGCTGGCGACCGGCAATGTCGGCGTGTTCGGCGGCGGCGCCAACATCTTCCGCGGCCACTGCAACGTGCAGGGCGCGACCGATATCGGCCTCGATATCACGACGCTGCCGCTCTACTACGGCCTGTTCGAAGGTTCGTGGAAGCACTGGGCGCGCGTCTGGGAGGTTGAGTACGACTACCTGCAGTCGCGCTTCGACGAAGTGCCGGCGAAGGCAGGCCGTCCGGCCCGCACCCGCAAGCAGAACATGGAATTGCCGGGCATCCCCTCGACCCGCTGGTTCGATGCGACGCTCGCCAATCCCGACGACGTCGATCAGCGCGACAGCCTGAAAGCCATGGTCATCATGGGGCACGGCGGCAATACCGTGCCGCGCATGACCGAGATGGTGAAGGGTATCGAGAAGCTCGAATTGCTGGTGGTCGCCGATCCGCATCCGACGACGTTCGCCGCGATTTCGGAACGCAAGAACGGCACCTACCTGTTGCCGGCCTGCACGCAGTTCGAAACTTCGGGCTCGCGCACGGCTTCCAACCGTTCGCTGCAGTGGGGCGAGCAGGTCGTCAAGCCGATCTTCGAATCGAAGGACGATTACGAGATCATCTACCGGCTTTCGGAGAAGCTCGGGTTCGCCGACAAGATGTTCAAGAACATCAAGGTGGAGAACAACCGCCCGTCGCCAGAAGATTTGCTCCGCGAAATCAACCGCGGCGGCTTCTCGACCGGCTATTCTGGCCAGTCGCCGGAGCGGCTGAAGGCGCACATGAAGAACCAGGGCAAGTTCGACCTGGTGACCTTGCGCGCCAAGGCGGACGAGCCCGAAATCGGCGGCGACTATTACGGATTGCCTTGGCCGTGCTGGGGCACGCCTGCGATCAAACATCCGGGTACGCATACGCTCTACAACACCAACCTTCACGCCAAGGATGGCGGCGGCACCTTCCGCGCCCGGTTCGGCGTGGTCTACGAGGAGAAGCAGCCGGACGGTTCGGTGAAGAACGTCAATTTGCTGGCCGAAGGCTCCTACAGCAAGGGCTCCGAGCTGACCGACGGCTATCCCGAGTTCACCTATGGCGTGCTCAAGAAGCTCGGCTGGGACAAGGATCTCACCGCAGACGAACTTGCGACCATCAACAAGATCGGCGGCAACAATCCGGATGGCGTCGGCTGGGCGGTCGACCTGTCGGGCGGCATCATCCGTGTCACGCTGGAGCATGGCGTGATGGCGTATGGCAACGGCAAGGCCCGCGCGGTGGCGTGGAATCTGCCCGATCCAGTGCCGGTCCATCGTGAGCCGATCTACACGGCGCGTCCCGAACTGGTCGCGAAATATCCGACACGTCCCGACGGACGGCAGTTCCGCGTGACCAATCTCGGCTTCTCGATTCAGAAGGCGGCGGTCGACAAGGGGCTTGCCAAGCAATTCCCGATCATCCTGACCTCGGGACGTCTCGTGGAATACGAAGGCGGCGGCGAGGAAACCCGGTCGAACAAATGGCTCGCCGAATTGCAGCAGGACATGTTCGTCGAGGTCAACACGTCGGATGCCGCCGAGCGCGGCATCAAGGACGGCGGCTGGGTCTGGGTGTTCGGTCCGGAAAACAGCTCGAAGGCCCGCGTCAAGGCACTCGTCACCGACCGTGTCGGCAAGGGGGTGGCCTTCATGCCATTCCACTTCGCCGGCTGGTTCCAGGGTGTCGACCAACGCAGCAAGTATCCGAAGGGCAATGACCCGATCGTGCTGGGCGAAAGCGTCAATACGATCACGTCCTACGGCTACGATCCGGTCACCGGCATGCACGAGGGTAAAGTGACCCTGTGCCAGATCCAATCGGCGTGAGAGGAGAATAGATCATGGCTCGCGTCAAATTTCTCTGTGATGCCGACCGCTGCATCGAGTGCAACGCCTGTGTGACGGCCTGCAAGAACGAACATGAAGTGCCGTGGGGCATCAATCGCCGCCGCGTCGTCACCATCAATGACGGCAAGCCCGGCGAACGCTCGGTCTCCATGGCCTGCATGCACTGCACGGATGCGCCGTGCGCCGCGGTCTGCCCGGTGTCGTGCTTCTACACCACCGCCGACGGCGTGGTGCTGCACTCCAAGGATCTGTGCATCGGCTGCGGTTACTGCTTCTACGCCTGTCCGTTCGGCGCGCCGCAATATCCGAAGGTCGGCAACTTCGGGTCGCGCGGCAAGATGGACAAGTGCACCTATTGCGCTGGCGGACCGGAGGCCGACTCCACGCCGGCCGAATACGCCAAATACGGCGCCAACCGCCTCGCCGAAGGCAAGCTGCCGATTTGCGCCGAGATGTGCTCGACCAAATCGCTGCTGGCCGGAGACGGCGCGATCATCGCCGAAATCTACAAGGAGCGGGTGATGAAGCGCGGTTACGGCTCGGGCATGTGGGGCTGGAAGACCGCCTACAGCGATTCGCCGACCGGCTGATGCAACGGCTGCCGCGCCCCGCAGGCGCGGCGGCATCCAGCGTAATTCCGATAACCGAAAGGGCGTTGTGCAAATGCCAGGCTCACTTTCAATTCTCAAGGTCGCCGGTTTCAAATCTTTGTTTGCGGCGTTCGCGTTGCTGTTCGTTCTGGCTAGTCCCGCAGCCGCCCAGCTTTCCTTCAAGCCGACCGCCGAGGCCGTTCAGGAAGACAAGCTCCTGAACGCGCTGAAGGAGGGTGACAAGATCGCCGGGCGCGTATCGATCCCCGACGGAATGGCTGCCAGCCTGATCCAGCCGGCCGGCCGCGACTGGCGCGACTTCCACCGCAGCAAGCTGCCATGGATCGGCGGCGTTGCCATCCTCGGAATGCTTGCCGTGCTGGCCATCTTCCTGATGGTGCGCGGCCGGATTCGCGTGCATCAGGGACTCTCGGGAAAGACGATCCTGCGCTTCGCCAGCTTTGAGCGCTTCACCCACTGGCTCACCGCAAGCTGTTTCATTGTCCTTGCACTGTCGGGTCTGAATGTCAGCTTTGGCCGCACCCTGATCCTGCCATTGTTCGGCGCGGACGCCTTTGCGGCCATGTCGGCCTGGGCCAAGCTTGCGCATAACTACCTGGCGTTCCCGTTCATGCTGGGTCTCGCGATCATGTTCCTGATCTGGATCAAGGATAACATCCCCGGCAAGCTCGACCTGGAGTGGATCAAGCAGGGCGGCGGGCTGTTCTCCCAGGGACATCATGTGCCGGCCAAGCGCTTCAATGCTGGGCAAAAGGGAATTTTCTGGATCGTGATCATCGGCGGCGCGCTGATGTCGGTGTCCGGCTGGTTCCTGCTGTTCCCGTATCTGCCGGCCAACGTGACGGCGCTGCAGTTCTGGACCGTTATCCATGCCGTGATCGCGATGCTGTTCGTCGCCGCCATGCTGGCGCACATCTATATCGGCTCGATCGGCATGGAGGGGGCGTTCGACGCGATGGGGACCGGTGAGGTCGATCTGAACTGGGCCAAGGAACATCACTCGCTCTGGGTCGAGGAACAGCAGGCGAAGGGCGATGCTCCCGCAGACAGTGCACGAGCTGTGCCGGCCGAATGATCCGGTTCGGCTCACGCTATAAGGTGAGGAAGTGACATGAAATCGTTTGTTGCGGCTCTGGCATTCGCGGTCGTTGCTGCCGTCGGCGTCGCGATGGTGCTCAACACCATTCAACAGTCAAGCTCGGTCAGCTTTACGACCAGCGGCGCCAGGGTCGGCGATCCCGGCCATAATCTGATTGGCCCGAGCTGACGCCGGCAGTGGGCGCGCCTGACGTCACGCTGGCCTGGCCGGTCGAAATTCGCCTGCCGAAGGATCGCCGTACGCTGCGCGTTGCCTTTGACGACGGCCGCACCTTCGATCTCCCCGCCGAATTGCTCAGGGTGACCAGCCCGTCCGCCGAAGTGCAGGGGCATTCCGAAGCCGAGCGCAAGACGGTCGGCGGCAAACGTAATGTGACCATTCTTTCCGTCGATCCTGTCGGCAATTATGCCGTCAGAATAGGGTTCGACGACATGCACTCGACCGGCATCTATTCCTGGGCGTTTCTGCGCGATCTCGGCGTGAACGCCGGGCGGCGCTTTCAGGACTACCTCGACGACCTCCAGGCCAAAGGCCTCGACCGCGACAGGCCGGGCGTGCGCTGAGGCCGATGCGGATGCAGCAAAGGATTGCCGCGATCGCTTCGCTCGCCAAGGCAGGCCGGTTCGCGCTTCTGAGCTTTGCGGCTGTGTTGATCACTCTGCCGATCGGTATGACGGCCGCCTTCGCCCAACTGCGCGGGCATGGTGGGCCGGTGCGGGCGCTGGCGATATCGGCCGACGGGCAAAGCGCGATTTCCGGCAGCTTCGATTCGACCGCCATCCGCTGGTCGCTGACGCGCAATGCGGCCGAGCAGGTACTTCGGTTCCATTCAGATGCCGTCAATGCTGTCGCGCTGCTCGGCGAGGGGCGTGCCGCGACCGCCGGCGCCGATGGCCGCATCGCCATCTGGACCTTTGGCAAGACAGAGCCCGACGCGGTGTTCGAAGGTCACACGGCGCCGATCGTGGCGCTCGCGCCATCGCCCGATGGCGCCACGCTCGCATCAGCCTCGTGGGACCACACGGTGCGCCTCTGGCCGCTCGCAGGCGGCGCGCCGCGCGTGCTTGATGAGCATACGCAGAACGTCAACGGCGTGGCGTTTACCGCCGATGGCCGCGCCCTGGTCAGCGTCAGCTACGACCTCAGCGTTCGCATCTGGCCGCTGTCGGGCGCGGAAACGCCGACCGTCGTTCCGATGCCGACCCCGCTCAACGCCGTGGCCGCCGGCACCGACGGCGAGATCGCGGTCGGCGGGGCCGACGGCAAGGTTTACTTTCTGACAGCCGAGGGCGCGCGGGCCGGCGAGGTCGCGGCCGGGCCAAAGCCGGTGATCTCGATTGCGATTTCGCCGGATGGCGCGCTGGTTGCTGCTGCGGGCATCGGCGGTACGGTCGCCGTGATCGACCGCAGGGCGCGCACGCTCACGCGCACACTGATCGGTCCGGGCCTGCCGGTCTGGTCGGTCGTATTCATGCCCGACGGCCGCACGCTTCTCACGGGCGGCGCTGATAACATCATCCGGCGCTGGAACGCGGCGACAGGCGAGCCGGTCGATCCGATTCTGCTGGAAACGGCGGGAGATCCGCTCGCCGCCTATGCCGGCGACCGCGGCGCGGAGATCTTTCGCGCCTGTGTCGCCTGCCATACGCTTGGTGCCGAACAGGCCAACCGCGCAGGCCCGACGCTCGCCGGAATCTTCGGCCGCCGGATCGCAACCGCACCCGGTTATAATTTTTCCGAAGCGCTGAAGCGCCTCGATATTGTCTGGACGCCGGAGACGGTATCCAGACTGTTCGAGATCGGGCCGCAGGCCTATACGCCCGGCACCAAGATGCCGGAGCAGCGCATCGGCTCGGAGCAGGACCGCGCTGCGCTGGTGCAATTCCTCGAGCGCGCGACGAAGAAATAGCGACCGGCTGAGTCGACCGCTATTTCTGCCTCGGTTACGGCTTCGTCGGCGTCGAAAAGACCAGCGACATATCCTCGAACTCTTCGATCGGAAGCTTGGTTACGCCCGCGGCGGCCGGTGATTTTTTCGACAAGGCCACGCCGGTGGTTACGGTGGAATGGTCATTGGAAATTGAGTACGAACGAAATGTGGTTGCGACAGCGAGCAGGGCGACTGCCACGAATCCGGAAATCAACAGACGCGTCATGGAAAACTCCGTTGGCTCGGTATGCAGTGTGGCTTGCACCACCGCATTACGGCCAACGGTCGCGGGCGAATGTGGCCTGTGTCACCTATCACGATCTTGTTTATGACATGCGAGCCGGTTCCATCGGCGTATACGAAACCGCCCACTTTGTGCTGAACTGAATCGCCGCCGTTAAATGCCGTACCGCGATCATTGCGGCGCTGGTGCTCGCGCGAGTTGCGCGCGAGAATCGAGTCGTCCTACGGGTTGGGGCGGCGACCGGTCCGTGGGTTGAGCGGACCCGTCGGCCGGCGCCTCAACGCTTCCGGTAGGAACTCCTCGTCCGCCGCGGGAATGGCGCTGGAGCGGACGTCTGCCGCGAACTGGGCGCGCTCGTGTGGAGTCTGGTTGTCGTTGAATTTTCGTTTCACGTCGACGCCATTAACGGGATCGTTGACGCCGTGCTGAATGTCCCTGAAGTCGTTCATGATATTCTCCTACCTATTCAGGGGGGTGATTAATGCACCTGGTAGCCGCACGATAGGCTTCTCGAACGGAGTGCATGGCTTCAATCCTGAAGCCGTAATGGCGATGTGAGCCGCGTTCGACGAAGTCTGCAGTCGCATCACTGCGGAGTCGATTTCAGCCCGCAGAGTTGCAGCCCAGGGCGCGTGCGAGCTATCACGGCACGCTTTGCGAATCCTTGGCGCCAAGCGCGGTCTTGTTGCCGGCCTCGTGACCGGGAACGCTGACATGGACCTCGTGGCCCTGGCGGATCGCCAGCGACGCGGCGGCGACGGCCGCTTCGAACGCCGCTTCCTTGGTGTCGTAGTCGTGCTGCGCGCTCCCGTCGTGGAGCACCGTCCAGCCGTCCGGCTTGGAGACAATCATGTATTCGGCCAATCCCATTGGAGCCTCCTTGCTGTTCGCCAAGGTAGTGTCGAAAGGCAACGTCGAGGGTCTTTCCCGGGTTCCGATGGCCTGCCGTGTGGTAGGGTACGCGCATTCGCAGCCTGCCGCATCGGAGCTGCGAATCGCCCGTAATCCGCTCGTCGGACGGATCAGCTTTTCGGTGGGCGTCCGCGTTTGGCGAACAGCAATCCCTGCATGTCAGCGGCGTTCTGAAGGATACCTGCGCGCTTCAGCGCTTCGCTTCGCGCAGGACCGTGGGGCATGGCCCGCGCTTGCTCCAGCGCCACGAGCGCTTCCATCTGCAAGTCCCGCTGGGGTTGATCTTCGACCTTCTTCCTGTCCATTCCAAAAGACTAGGAGGAAGTATCATCCTCTGTCTGTTCGGTTCCAGACATTGGAACCCTGAGTTCACAGGCTCGTCAGGAACCAAATTACATGCTCTCAGCTCCCAATACTGGAGGTGTCCAACGAGCAAGGAGAAGCCCACCGATGATCTGCGTCAGCAGACGGACTGGGGGGATTGCACAAGCAGGCCGACAAGCCCTGGAAGGGGAATCCGGAAAAGGAGCAGCGGCCGGGATCGTCAAAACCCGATCTGCAAAAGTGGCATGAGACCAACACTCATTAGCCACCCGCGTTGCGCTCCGACGGCCGCGTCATCAAGGGCAAGATCGATTGGACGATCTGACGATGGTGATTGTGGGCGCCGTTGCAGGAGGGCCCTAACGGCCTTTTGCGGGGCCTGCCTTCAGCAAGCCGGATCAGGAACAGAGATCGCCGCCGGACGTTTTCCGAAAAATGGTTGGACGTAGACATGACAGAACCGCTGCCCTTGCTGATAGACAGTTCGATCGAAATCGCCTGGGATTATCTCAACCGTACCGGAGAGTTGGGCGATGCGATGGTCGCCGGTCGCTTTCTCAGCGACACGATAGAGTTGATGGTGCGCCGTGGCGAACGGCGACGGTTGATGCTGGCCAACAAGGCCATCGCAGCCTATCAGCAGTTCAGGCGGCAGCAATCCGTACCTCCAGTGCTCGCGTCGGCTTGATGGCGGTTCCCTTATTCGCGTCGGAACCCTTCGCGGGAGCGCAGGTTGAAGAGTCGCTTCAATCGAAGGAGTTCCCCATGAAGAAAACCATCCTGGCTTGCGCATGCGCCCTGTTGCTGTCGACTGGGAGCGTGTTCGCACAAGCTCAGCCGGCTCCTGGCACATCGAGCGAGCAAAGCGCCGGCCGCGGTGCGACCAAGAGCGTGACCAAGCACACGAGCATGAAAAAGGGAACGACGACCGGAATGTCCGCCGGCAAAAAGAAGGCTGGCAGTTCGTCGAGCAGCAGTCCTTCCAGCATGGACAATGCCGGACCCGGCACCAAAAAATAGTGCGGGCTCGGGCAGCTTGGCGGCCGTTAGATCCTTGCGTTAGACCCTTGCGCGAATGCCGTTGCGGACAGCGGCATCCGCCTCATTCGTGTGGCATGATGCTGGCGCTCGTTACTCGCGACTAGAGCTGTGCATGCTGCCCGCCGGGACGTGAAATTCCACTCAACGCCGCGCCCGTGCCATTGCCGCCTTGCGCCAGCGCGATGTCGCCCAGCGCAATGATGCCGACGAGCCGCTTGTCGCGATTGAGCACCGGCAGGCGACGGACCTGGATGTCGCCCATGATTGCGCTCACCTCGTCGAGCTCCTGATCGTCGTAGCAATATCTGACCTCGGCCGTCATCACGTCGCCGACCCGTCCTTCGGGGCCTCGGCCCATGCCGATACCGCGGATCGCGATATCGCGGTCGGAGATCATGCCGACCAGGCGGTCATTGTCGGTCACCGGCAACAACCCGACGCCGAGCGCCGCCATGGCCTGCGCGGCCTCCTTTAACGTATCGTCGGGGGTGCAGAGTTGAACCTCAGCGGTCATCGCATCGGAAACTTTCATGCTAAGGCTCTCCGTTGGCGGTTGCTTCATCGGCTAACGGGCAGCGCCGGCCGCTGTTCCGGCGGGCAAATGAAATATATCGATGCGGCGGAGAGACTTCAGACTGAGCCGAAGTCTCTCCTAGGGAAGTCTCTCCTGGATTGTCCTACCAGCGGTCGCTGTCGACGCCGACGCCCACGCTCACGCCGGGGGCGCGGATGCCGACTCCGGCTCGTGGCTCATCCCAGTCGCGGTAGCGGCGATGCTCGATATATCGCTCGCGCGGCGCATAGGCGTATGAATCGCGGACGATCACGCGGCTACCGCCGCGGGTGCGATAGCAGCGTCCGTTGTCGTCACAGACCATGCGAACCTGCTGTATCAGGTCGGAGTTCGTATATTCGCTCGTGGTGTAGATGTCAGACGCATTTGCGCTGCCGGTCAGGAGCGCTCCCGCGCCGGCCAGCAGGCCGATTGCAATCTTTCTCATAAGTTCCTCCTCATTCGAGTGCTGCCCTCGGGGCTAAAAGCATCGCGCTGGCTTTGGTTCCGGCATCGAGAGGCAATGAGACCGGAGTTCCATCAGTGCGCGAGAAGTAGGCGGCGTTGAGGTTCCTTTCGTGGGCGTCATCGTCGCAGAGGCAACCACGCCGCGATTGATGCGTTGGCCCACATGGAGCATCGATAATGACCAATGAACCGACCCCCACCATCTCCCACAATGCACTCGTTCTGATCGGCGACGGCCAGAAGGCGCTCTTTCTGCGCAACAAGGGCACCGCGCAGCAGGTCAAGCTCGAAGTCGAACAAATCATGGAGCAGGACAATCCGGCAACGCGGGAGCAGGGCACCGATCGTCCAGGGCGCTCCGTTTCAACCACCGGTACGGCGCGAAGCGCGGTAGAGGAGGTGGACTGGCACCACATCGCAAAGGAGCGGTTCGCCGGCGAGATCGCCGAAGCGCTCTACCGTCATGCCCATGACAATCGTTTCGAGAAGCTCGTCGTCATCGCGCCGGCAAAGATTCTCGGCAATTTGCGCAAGGCATTTCATGCCGAGGTTACGGACAAGATCGTGGGCGAGATTCCGAAGGAATTAACGTCGCATCCGATACTGCAGATCGAAAGGCTGATAGCGGCCTAGTGGTTCATCACAGTGATTTTGAGTCTTTGGCGGTGGCTGGATAAGCACGGCCGAGTTTGGCGCGGGCTTTGTC
>NZ_JAFCLU010000040.1 GCF_018130385.1 Bradyrhizobium sp. AUGA SZCCT0283
CCAGCCAGCATGGTGAATCAGAAGCCCGCTGATTTGGGAATCCCAAATCGATTCAACCTAACCCCATCCCGCTTTAGGCGGGCGACGATTCCGTGGCAAGCGCTGCGAAAACGGTTTCCGGCGAATGGGCGATCACGGCGAGCAGCGCCCGCGCCGGCCCTCGGGGGACACGCTTGCCCTGCTCCCAGTTCCGGATGGTTTCGACGGGCACGCCGAGCCGTGCCGCGAATTCGATCTGCGTTAGGCAGGCGCGACGGCGCAGGTCACGCACCGCCGGCAGCGTGCCGGCTTCGTCCGGCGTGGCGTCAGGCATGACGGGCGAAGCTGAAGGCGTCGCAAGCGCGAGCCCGGGCATCGTCGGCGCGAGCGGGAACTCCTGCCCGTCCCGCAGTTCGACGATCCGTCCGTCCGCTTTCAGCCGCAAACGCTGCATGTTGACCCCGTGAGCCAACATCATCGGCCAAGCACGTTAAGGCCCGATTAACGATAAAAGGGGCAGCAAAGGCGCAGCTATTTCAGCCCGAACCACAGCGTGGCGATGCCGAGAAACGAGAAAAAGCCGACCACGTCGGTGATTGTCGTGACGAAGGTTCCCGACGCCACCGCCGGATCGGCGCGCACCCGGTCCAGCACCATCGGGATCAGGATGCCGCCGAGCGCGCCGGCCACTAGGTTGCAGATGATGGCAAGGCCGATCACGACGCCCAGCCCCGGGATCTTGAACCACGCCACCGCGGCGACGCCCGTGATCACCGCAAAGGCGAGCCCGTTGACGAGGCCGACCATCGCCTCGCGCATGACGACGCGGAAAGCGTTGTTGGAACCGAGTTCGCGGGTGGCCAGCGCCCGCACCGCCACCGTCATGGTCTGGGTCGCGGCGTTGCCGCCCTGGCTCGCCACGATCGGCGCCAGCACCGCGAGCGCCACCATCTGTTCGAGTTGGCCCTCGAACAGGCCGAGCACGGAGGACGCCAGAAACGCGGTCGCCAGATTGACCAGGAGCCAGTTAAAGCGGGCGCGCGCGATGGTCCAGACATTGTCGGACAGTTCTTCGTCGCTGGTGACGCCGCCGAGTGCCTTCAGGTCCTCGTCGGCCTCTTCCTCGATGACGTCGACGACGTCGTCGATGGTGATGACGCCGACCAGCCGGTTGGTGGTGTCGACGACAGGGGCCGCGACCAGATTGTACTTGCCGAACATCCGCGCGACCTCTTCCTGGTCGTCCAGCACCGAGACGCGGCGGCGGTCTTCTTCGATCAGGTCGGCGATCGGCACCGGCCGGCGCGCCCGCAGTAGCGTGTCCAGCGAGACGGCGCCCTGCCAGTGCTTTTCGGAATCCACCGCGTAGATCTCGTAAAACCGGTCCGGCAGATCGGGGGTGTCGCGCATGTAGTCGATCGCCTGACCTACGGTCCAGTCCGGCGGCACCGCGATGAACTCGGATTGCATCCGCCGGCCGGCGGAATTCTCCGGATAGAGCAGGCTGCGCTCCAGCGGCTCGCGCTCGGCCGGCGGCAGCTTTTCGAGGATCTCTTCCTGGTCCTCCTCATCGAGGCCCTGGAGCAATTCGACGGCGTCGTCGGATTCCAGTTCGCGCACGCCCTCCGCGACCGTCTCCGGTTCGAGTTCCTCGAGGATTTCCTCGCGGACGGAATCGTCGACCTCGTTCAGCGCGGAGAAATCGAAATCGGTGCCGGTCAGTTCAACCAGCGTGACGCGGTCCTCGGCTTCGAGGGCTGCGATCAAATCGCCGAGATCGGCCTCGTGAAGTTCCGCGACCACTTCGCACAACAGCGGCCGGTCGGCGGCGTGGATGGCGCGCGTGATCTCTTCGACAAATTCGTGGCGGAGCTGCCCCTCTTCATCCCGCATCAAAAGATGGTCGAGTACCGAACCCTGGGCGGACAGAGCTTCGGCGGCTTGGGCAACGTCGATATTCTCGGCCATGCCGCGCCTCGCCGGTTTGACAGAATGAGAGAACTCGTCTGAGCTATAGCTGCACGCATTACCCAATCGGCTGCGCCATGCGCAATGCCAAATATCACCAAGGCCAAATGACCCGAAATTTCAGCGCGGCGCTGTGCTCGGCGGTCGCGGCATGGATGACCTTCGTTGCGGCGGCGCCGGCCGCCGAATGCAGCCGCAAGGACGCGCTCGGCACCTCACGCGTTCTCGCGGTGGACGCCGCTGCCACCCCGCGCGTCGGCCGCAAAAGCTTTCCACAGACGCTTCCGCTTGATGACCACGAGGTGGTGCTGACCTTCGACGACGGACCGTGGCCGGCGACGAACCAGAAGATACTGGCGGCGCTGGCGCATGAATGCGTGCGCGCCACCTTCTTCCTGATCGGAAAGCCGGCCTCCGAACATCCCGAACTGGTGCGGAGAATAGCGGCGCAGGGCCATACCATCGCGCATCACACCTGGACCCACCGCAATCTGAAATACATGAAGCCGGAGGCGGCCGTCGGCGAGATCGACAAGGGCATCGCGGCGGTCGAAACGGCGCTGCACGGAAAGGCCACCACGACCCCGAGCACGCCGTTCTTTCGCTTTCCTTTTTTTGAAATGACGCCCGCGACGCTGGAAGCCTTGCAGAAGCGCGGCATCGCTGTGTTCGGCGCCGACCTCTGGGCCAGCGACTGGAATCCGATGACGCCGGCACAGCAGTTGAAACTGCTCACCGAGCGGCTGCAAATTGCGCGCAAGGGCATCATCCTGTTGCACGATCCCAAGGCGCAGACCGCTGCCATGCTGCCGGCCTTCCTGCGCTACCTCCGCGACAACCGATACCGCGTGGTCCATTTGGTGCCGGCAGGTGCCAAAACCGTGTCCGACAAGGCACATTAGATCACGATCTGTTTGATTGGCGCCGTTCTCCTGCCCGGATCAGGCGCCAAAGCCAAATTAGGTGTAGAATTCAGATGATTAAGGCGGCATTCATGGCGCCAGATGTAAGCCGTTGCGTGCTCTTGGAATGAAGCCGGGGTTCTATGATCGCTAGCGTATTTGGGGGGCTTCGGCGGCGGCCTTGGACCGTCTTGTGCGTGGGCCTGCTGACCTCTGTCACTGCGCAGACTGCGTTGGCCGCCGATTGCCCAGGCCATCCCGACGCCATCGGAACGTCGCGCACCATCGTGGTCGACCCGCGCGCCCATCCCATCATCGGCACCATGCAATATGGCAAGACGCTGCCGCTCGAAGACCATGAGGTGGTGCTGACCTTTGATGACGGTCCGCTGCCGAAATACAGCAACGAGATCCTCGACATTCTCGCCGCGCATTGCGCCAAGGCAACCTTCTTCCTGGTCGGACGCCAGGCCAACGCCAATCCGGAAGGCGTGCGCAAGGTGCGCGATGCCGGCCACACGGTGGCCACCCACAGCCAGAACCATCCGGTCGGCATGGATCGCCTGCCGCTCGACCGCTCCAGGCTGGAGATCGAGCAGGGTATCGCGTCGGTGACTGCGGCGCTGGGCGACGGCACCGCGCCCGCGCCGTTCCTCCGCATTCCCGGCCTGCGCACCAACGACGGTATCGAGGCATTTGCCGCCTCCAAAGGACTTCAGGTCTGGAGCGCCGATTTTCCCGCCGACGACTGGCGCAACGTGTCCGCCGCGCGCGTCTATGAGCTCGCGATCCAGCGGCTGGAGGCCAAGGGAAAAGGCATCCTGCTGCTGCACGACATTCAGCCGCGCACGGTTGCGGCACTGCCGAGGATCCTGCGCGAACTGAAGACGCGCGGCTATCGCATCGTCCATGTCGTGCCGGCGACGCCTGATCGGCCGGCAACGCCGACCGAGCCACAGCAATGGCAGTTGCATCCGCCGTCGGAGATGGTGGCGGTTTCGCGCTGGCCGAAGGTCCCGAAATTCGCTTCTGCCGGCCCTGCGGCACTCCCCGTCCCGGCGTTGTCCGATCTCGATTGGCGCACGACCGATCTTGGCGTCCGCACCGCGCGGCGTGGACGCGGCGTTCCCCTGCCACCGGCGGCGCGGTGGCCGCGGCAAACGACGTTGCCGCCAGCCGGCGCGGTGGCCGCGCTGCCGGTTCCGGCGGCGAGCCTTTTCAAAATCCCGGAATCAGCGCGCATGACCCTGCTGGCTGCGTCCGCGCGCCGGACGGCAACGACTGCGCAGGCGCGTTCAACGGAAGTCTCCTCCGCAAAGCTTGCCGGCAAATCTCGCCGCCACGGCCGCGAGGCGGCGGCCCAGCCGCCGGCGCGGCCGCCGGACAGACTGCGCAGGCGCCGCAAAGCGCTGGCGGGACCGTCGCCCCCCAGCCTGCGGCGCAAGCCAAACGGAATGGGCGATCGGTTCGGGTCGCCGGTCTGAAGAAGCGCTGATCGGCCGGTTCTGATCGAATGGATCAGGACCGCCGCCTAATTATTTGTTTTGATGGCTTTTCCTGATCCCAAGGCCTCTCCGCGATCGGCACAAAGGCTCAGTTCGTCACGATCTTGGCGATGCAGAGCAGGATGACGATGGCGAGGAACAGCAGGTCGATATAGGCCTTGATCTCGCCGGCATGGCGCAGCGCGCCGACCTCGGTGATAACCTGCTTGCGCGTCGACGTCGAATTCGGCCCCTCGCCCAGCGCCGCCACCAGGCGGCGTGCCTCCAGCTCCAGCCGTTCGATGCGCTGGAAGAAGTGAAACGACCGCAGCGCGGATGCCGCATGCATGCCGGCATAGACCAGCACGAGAATCGCGACCACCACGCGGTGCTGGTACTTTTCGAGGAAATTCAGCGCGAAATAGACCAGGGCCAGGAACACGAAGTTGGAGAGGAATCGATAGGCGTAGCTCAGAAACAGCATGAAGATGCTCCGGGTGGTCTTGGTAGCGTCGAACTTCCTGGAAGCGCCGAACGCGGCGGAGCCGGCCGGAATCGGCAGCCGGCCGGCGCGTTCAGTTTACGCGAACGGTACGGCTATAGGGACATCAGCCCGCATGCCGCGCCAAACGATTCGCGCGCCGTGGCATTGCGGACACGCGAATACCGATTGTGTCAGGCCCAAACTGCAACATCGTGGTGCGCCCGGAGGACGTCGGATCACCCAATTATACGAAGCTGTTACAAACGGGAGCAGACCTGCCTGATCAGCCGCTGCGGCTGCCACAGCGCGGCTGTGAAGCTATTCTGACTGTCGGATACCGCAAAGAGGACCCGCCATTTGCGGCGGGTGCGAGTCTAGGGAGAAGACTACAAACTAAGCTGATTCGCGGCACCAGCGTGTACCGCAATTCACACACGCTATTCGAAAAACAGACCTGACCGACGCTCCGGATATCTCACGGCGGCTACACTTTGCCTTCGATCATCTTGAGTTTGACGGTCTCGCAGGTCTTCCGAACGTGCTCGGTAAAGATCGCGCATTCTTCGATGCGCTTGAAGATCTTCTTGGCTTCCTCACGATACGAGGCTGCGGTATCGCGCATGAAGGCAATGGCATTATGCACTTCGGCGGTCATCGCCTCGCATTTTTTCGCCGCGCTGATCAGCTCTGCTCCCATCGCTTCGATTTCCCTGGCGGCGGCTTCATAGTCGCGCACCACGGCCTCGGCCGTGAGCGCGCCGACGCGGGTCACGCCCTCTTCATGCTCGACGTAGTCCGGCATCGGCCCCGATGGCGCCGCCCTGATCGCGGGAAGACCCCCTACGACATCTTCTTCCAGCTTGGCTAAATCCAGCGGCGCAGTTCTGTGAAGTCGTTCGATACTCGCCATAGGCCATTCTCCATCACTCGATGAACAACCCCCAGCACGCAAGCATAGCGACCGATTCGTGGCGGAATCCTGCAGCGAAGGAAGCAACGAGAAGGCGGATGTGTGAATGCAGGCGCCGTGGGATGGCGCCGAGGCGCTTCCATTCACTCGAAGCCGCACCGGCCAACGCATTAACCATGCCGGCGCATCAGGCAGCGCGTGGCCTACGGTTAAGGCGCATTTAACAGTTTTGCATCATTGATTGACGATCCAGCGCAACATCCTTCAAGCCGCAAGAATTGCGGGCCGCACTCAACCTCTCTTTAGGAGGATCGATTGAGGACGCTTCTTATTTGCGCGCTGGCTACGACCCTGGTCGGTTGCAGTAGCCAACAATCGGCACAGCCATCATGCGTTGGCCTGAACCCGCTCGCCTGCCTGACTGCGGTTCATGTGCCGATTGAACCTGAATCACATGCCAGCGATTCCGCCGCAGCGGAACCAGTGTCCCTCGTCGCCTGGCGCGGCGACAGGCCACCCCGATCTCACGCACACCACGCCGTCCGTCGAATACCCAAGCCGATCAAGGTCGCAGCGAAAGCCGCACCTGCCATTCCCATACCGCTTCCTTCTCCGCAACCGAACCAGCAGACGACGGGCAATGCCGTTGCCTCCGAAGCTGCGCGCGCTTCCGAAGCCGCTCTCGCCAGCGTTACCGGTCCCAGTTCAACGGCCGACGTTCCGCAGACCCGAACGACACAGGAGCAGGTGGCGGCCGCCTCCGCGGTCGCGGAACGAATGTCGGTCCCGACGCTGGATGCGTCGCTGGACGCGCTCGTGGCCGTTCTCGTGGCGGCTCCCGACGTCAAGTCGGTCTCCGACCTGGCCGGTAAGACAATTGCGATCGACGATAGATATTCCGAGTCATCGATCAGCCGCGTCAGGACTGCGATGGCGGCGGCGGGCGCGCCCGAAGTCCAACTGAACAAAGGTCAAACCACTGCGATCAATCGGCTGGTCAACAAAGACGTTCCGGCCGCGGTCGTCGGGTTAGTCTCTGCCAGCGCCGCGGACAGCTTTCCTGAGCTTGCGCGATTGAGGATCTTTCGAGTACCGCTCTCACCTCGTTCCTCGAACAAGCAGCCGTAATCGGTGCCGGAGTCGCGGGCTTCATGGCAAGCGATCGAGGACCGAAATGGAAAAATCCATTTCGCCCCAATGACAGGTTGGGGGCCGCAGAGCCAAAAACCCAACAAAACCAGGCTGATTTATCGAGGTGGTGCGCTCGGAGGGACTCGAACCCCCACGCCTCGATTGCGTGCAGCGTGGGTCCGAGCCGGATGATTGGAAGCCCATGAACACCATCGGCAAGGAGTGCACGAAATTCGATTTGCGATTCCGTGGAGTTGTTAGAATGCATGGCGTAGAGTGAAGCCATGAAGCAACCAATTCGTGAGGCGATCCGAAAGGCCCTCGGCGCACTGTTCGCAGAGCTTCAACAAACACCCGTTCCGCAAGAAGGACACTGGGTCTATCAGCGCAATCAAACCGGGGGGTGGCAGGGCTCCTTCGTTGAAAGGCCCGGCACGTATAGCCTCATCACACCACATGAGAAACTCATCGAGCAGCTCTCGAATGAATTCTCACCGCTTCTGAGGGCGGATTATCCCGAATACATGACGAAGCTGGTCGGATTGCCTGGCGCTGGCGGTGGCAAATTCCAGCCGCGCATGATTCTCGGGGCCCTCGCACACGAGAGCTTAAAGCGGTTCGGTGGGTGGAATCTCAGCACCGAGCAAATGGACAACTTGCTGGATGAGACAGCCAGCTTCTTCGATCGTCCAACCGTGCGTGTCCGACTGCTAGCCCCTGTCCTAAACGTGCACGGATCGACAGAGGTGCCAACTGTTGCGTTCGGCGGCGGCGTTATCATGCGACCAATTACCGACGAGGAAGTTACACGCTTCTATGGCGGCAACCCGATTTTTCAATCTAGCGGACGCATGTTCGCTTTTCCGGATTTTGTGTTTGTGCACGAGCTTGAGGTGCCAGAGGTTTTCTGGACTCCCTTCACACCAGTTCAGGAACCGTTCTGGAAGCAAACACAGGAGGCGCTTGATCGGGGTATCCTCGCGCTATCGTCTTTCAAAGAGGGAGGTGCTGTAGGATACGATGGCGTGCATATCACGCTCGCTGAGCTCGCCTTTGGCTTTGGACTTGGTGGTCAGCACTACTGGGGTGGCGACCATGTCCCCGTTGGTCACTACGAGCTGACCGCAGATGAAGCGCCTCAGCTCGAGGCTTACGCAAAGCTGTTTGAAGAGATTCATCCAACGTTGGAAATGGCTTGTCAGCGTCTTGTCGATTCTGGTCGGCGGACTAAACCCCGCGACAGTATCGTGGACTCTATCATAGGCCTTGAAAGCATCTTGCTAGTCGAAGTCGGTGAAAGGCAGCGGGGAGAAACGCGATTTCGCTTTTCTCTGAACTATGCCTCACTTTTCCCCGCTAGCGAGCGGAAAAGCGCATTCTATCGAGCGCGTGACTTATATGATCTTCGGAGCAAAATCGCTCATGGCGGCGAACCGAGAGGCAAAGAAAAGATCGACGGGAAAGAGATGGCCCTTCATGAGATCGCGCCTCTGGCCAGAACAGTTTTGCGAGAGACCGTTTTGAAATTCCTGCCCAAGTCAATAAGACCTGACTTCTTAGCCGAAAACTATTGGCTATCCAAAGTGCTTAGTCTGTGATCCCTGTCTTGGATGGCACATCACACGACACGTTCGGCGGTTTAGCTTCAATGCGGCACGAGCGTTATACACATATCCGAGCTGCCGATTGGTGCTCTTAGCTCGCAAGGCGTTGTTGCTGAAGCTGCCCCCGCATGACATCGCGCAAGCGAATCGACAGAACCTCGGATGGACAAGATCGTCGCGTTCGATCAGCCGCTGTCACTCGATGATTTCTGCGACTGCGGGAGGCGAACGGCGGTAGAATGCCAGGCGGGAACGGAGCGGTAACGTAGCCAGGCAATTTCTGCAAAAAAGTGCAGTGATTTCAACGCTAAACGTGGATTTGTGGTGCGCTCGGAGGGCGGTCGCATTTGGCGCAATTTCAATAACTTATCCGATCTCAGCAATCGGTAAGGTGCCTTTCAAGCCTGTGGGGTGCGTTTCAATTCGATGGTGATCAAGCCGCCCCGAGTGCCAGGGTTATTGTGACAAGGCCGCATGGAAGGGCTTCTGTGACATCTTTGGATGGCGGGAAGTGCCGTTCATGTGAGCGGCACTTCGCTCGCACTGTGCACTCCAACCCATACAGCTTGCTTGAGCGGTGCCTTAGCCTGACTTGCGGGGCGCACCTACGTTGCTTCCGAAACCAATTGCGCACCGACGCCTGCCGGCGCGATCTGGTCCTGAACATCGCAAGGCCTGGCCAGATACGGCGACGACGTCACCGTGATGTCCGTCCCCGCCCGGGCATAGGCCGCGACATTTCCGGCGTTGACACTTCCAGCAGCCGCAACCATCGGCCGCCGCGACTGCACGTGCCAGCGTCTTCAACTGCGCCACAAGCGAAACGATCTGGGCTGGCGCAAACTTCTCGGCCTGAACCACGTCGAAGCCCGCGACGGCGGCCGCAACCGCCGTTTCCGAGTTGGTCACCTCGATCACCAGCTTCTTTTCCGGGGCAGCGCGCCGCAATCGCCCGACGACCTCATTAAGCGGCACATCTCGAAGAAATTCATGGTGTTCGGGAAAGACCAGCACCGTCTCCGACAGGCCGAGCCGGTACATCACAGCGCGTTTGCGGATTGGGATTGGCGAACGATCAATTCGAATTTCGTCGGCTGCAAGCCGGTAATTCAGCTGGCTTTGCGTTCATAAGGCCGATTTGATCGATAACCATTCAACTGATCCGGGATAGCGATCGCTGTCGACTACCCATGACCAGTGCAATTCCGCCGAGTATCGCAAGCGACGATACGGAGAGGCGAAGAGAAATTGCTTCTTCAAGCACAACGGCACCTCCTAACGCCGTAATGACCGGAACACTCAGTTGCACTGAGGCGCCTTGCGCAGGCGTCAGCCCGGGGAGAGTAGCGTACCAGATCGTATAGCCGAGCCCGGATGCAACTGCGCCAGAAAGAATTGCATAGGCGAGCCCGCTAGCGGTGAGGTTAGTGCCGAACAACAAAGCGCACAAAAAAAGACAAATTGCGATTGGCAGCGAACGCGCGAAATTGCCGGCCGTCGCGCTGAGGGGATCCGCAATGCTACGGCCGAGCAAGGAGTAAGCGCCCCATGCAATGCCGGCCGTCAGCATGAGACACGCGCCCGTCACGGACGGCGCCGATGCACCGGGAGCAACGAGCAACGCCAGTCCTGCGACGGCAATTGTTAGTCCGGACCATTGCAAGGCGGATAAGCGTTCACCGCGGACGAGCCCATAGCCGACCATTGTTGTCTGGACGGCGCCAAACAAGAGAAGCGATCCAGTTCCGGCTGGAAGGGACACGTATGCAAAGGAGAACGTGGCCGCATAAGCGAATAGTGCTACAGCTGCACGCCACGATCCCCCGGGCTGCTCAGGCTTCCGGCGAAGCGACAAAATAAGGCACAGTACGCAAGTGCCCGACGCAATTCGTAGAAGGGTAAAAGTAACCGGATCAATCGCAGCCTGGGACAGGCCGAGTCTGCAAAGCACCGAATTTGCCGCCAATGCAGCCATCGCCAAGCCGGTCAAGGCAATTGTCCTGATCTTGATGTTGTGCTGCTTCATTCGTCATTCGCCTGGTCATTGGACTTTCCAGCTACGCGAGAGCGCCATTTCGAAAGTTGAACCGGACCGGTCGCAGCCCGTCTCGTGCCGCCATTCGGCACGCGCAGGTCCGCACGACAACCCGTCACTTTGCCATGGCGCGCTTCGCCTGGCCGGCCGCACGCTGCAACAGCGGCATCGTGTAAGTCGTCGCGGTTCCGACGACGCAGCTTTCCCCGCTTGCGTTGCGTACAACGGTCTCCAGCTTGCAGATCGGCTTGTCATCCCGGACGTGCTCGACCTTGACGCTTGCGGTAATCGTCTCTCCGACCTGGACGGCCTTGATGAAGCGCCAGTTGGTTTCGAGAAACACCGTGCCTGGTCCCGGGAGATCCTCCGCAACGACGGCGTTCATGAGACCGGTCGTGACCCCGCCCTGTACGATAAGCCCGCCGAAGGGCGAATTGGTCGCCAGCTCGACGTCGTAATGGATGGGGTTCTTGTCGCCTGTCATCTCGGTGAACATTTCGACATCGCGCATTGTGGTCGTGCGGCTCCTTTCCGCGCGGCGACCTGGCACGGGTCGGCCGGCCAACGTTCGAGTCCAGGGTGAGTCGATCGACATTTTCGTGCTCCTATGCTGCGAGGGACGGCTCTTGGGACAAGTTCGCGATGTGATTGGCCTCGGCTTTCATGGCTGCACTCAGATCAGCATGAAGCTGCTTGACCTCGTCGAGGTCCCACATGAACGAGGCGATCGCGTCGGTGGCGCGAATGAGCGGCAAGGACAGTTCGTCGCGCTGGCGCTGGTAGGCTTCGAGCCCGCGGAAGCTGCCATCGGCGATTCCGCGTGACAGCAATTGCGCATCGCGAAGGGCGTCCGTGATCCCGTGTGCGGTCAGGGGGTCCTTGAAATAGCCGGCATCACCAACGAGAGCCCACCCTGCGCCATGGCATTGTCGAAGGTAGCTCGTTGCTCCTGCAAAGCTGCGTAGGCGGCCGATCAACGTGGCCCTCCCAATGTCGGCGCGCAGTTCGGGAAAGCTCGATGTCAGCACCTGGAGAAAGCCCCGCGTCACGTCGCCGCGAAATGTCGCGACAAATTGCGAAGCCGGAACGGCTGCGAAGACGCAGTGACCAGCGTTCGTTGGAATCACTCCTGCCGCGGCGTTTCTTGCGAAATGCCAGTGCAGACCATCCCGGTCCAAGTCTGCAAAGTAGCCAAATACGACGCCAGAGGCGTTGAAGCCTTCGACGATGACTCTTGAATTGACGAACTGCGCGACGGTCGATTGGCGGCCGTCCGCACCGATGACGATATCCGAGCGGACGGTCCTGCACGCACCGCTGCCGTCTCTCAAGGAGGCGCCAATAACCCGGCCGTTCGATGCAAATTGCAACTCGGAAAGAGCAACCCCGTGGCGAACGGCTGCGCCTGCATGCCAGGCCGCGTCAACCAGCAACGGATCGAGCACGGTGCGTCGTGGCGCCAACAGAAAATCGACGCCGTGATCCGGCTTGATGTCCACTCGAACGGCCTCGTCGCCATAGTGAAACGTGGTCGATCGAATCGCAGGCGTTCCCGCCGCTACAATATCCGGAGTCAATCCCCAGCGCGTGAGCTGCATAACCGCGGAACGCATCAGGGCGTGCGTCGACATCGTATCGGAGCCATAGGGCTGCCGGTCGACCATCAGGACTTTTGCTCCCGACCGCGCTAAGAGGAATGCCGTGGCAGCGCCCGCACAGCGTGCGCCGACGACTACTGCGTCATAATGTGAGTCGAGACTGTGGAGGCCAATCATGGCGTTTTGCTCTCAGGCAGCAGCGCGATTGAGGTTCTGGCTCAGATGAGCGGCGAGATCTGCAGCGTCGTCGCCCGCTCCGTCAATGAATGACGATTTGCGCCGGCGCATGAATTGCAGGCCCATGACGTACATTCCCGGTGCGGCAACAATCCCGCCATCGTGACGGATGCGTCCCTTGCGATCGAGCACGGGGACGTCCAGCCAGGAGTAGTCGGGGCGATATCCCGTCGCCCAAATCACAGAACCAATACCGGCGTCGATCAGGTCCAGGCTGAGCCTGGTTTCCGATCCGACATCCGTCGGCTCAAAACGATGAGGTGCGGGAAACTGCCGCGTAAGCCCGTTCGCGTTTACCCAATCATCGATGCTGGCGAGAAGCCGGTTCATCTTGAGATCGGCCAGCGCGCAGTGGTTGGCGAGCGATCCCGAAAACTGCGCCTTGCCGTCACAAAGGCCGACAAGGCGACCCACGAGCTCGACGCCAGCCTTGCACAAGCTGTTGAGGTCGACTGTCACGCGTTCCGGCGTTCCGATGAGCTGGAGCGACGGCAGCCGTCGCGCTCTTTCGATGTCCTCGACCATGGAGTCGTATCGAACATCCATGGCGCCGATGGCGTCCATCCACCACTGGATATCGCGTCCACGGTAGGTCCGCGGCAGCCGGACGTGCTCTCCGACCGAAAGCACGACGCGACGGCCGGCTGCGTGGATCTCCCGAGCGAGCTGAATGCCGCTCGCCGAGGCGCCGACAATCATCACGCCGCCATCCGGCAGGAGACTGGGATTCCTGTATTGCAGCGGCGTGAGGCTGGCCACCTTGCCAGGCAGACCGGCACTGAGCGATGGAATCGAGGCAAGGTTGCAAGCTCCACTCGCTATCACAAGCTTGCGGCAGCGCCACGGACCCTGGCTGGTCGAGAGCTGGTAACCTCCATCCTCCTGCCTCACGCGTGTCACGCGCGCTCCAGTCACGATTGGAGCGGGCGAAAGCGCGGCATACCGCTGCAGGAAGCGGACGACTTCCGGCATCGTCATGAAGCCGTCTGGATCATCGCCGGTGTAGGCGTAGCCCGGCAGACGGCTTTGCCAATTCGGCGTCAGAAGGCGAAGCGAGTCCCACCGCTCCGTCCGCCATGAGTTAGCCACCTCGCCGCGCTCGAGGACCACGTGGTCGATCGAGCGGGCGGTCAAATGCCTGCTCATGGCCAATCCGGATTGGCCGGCGCCGATGATGATGGTGGTCGCGAACCTCACGACACTCGCTCCTTGATCCAGCCGCCGCCGTCAGTTGACGGTGACGAAGACGTTCGTCGGGTTGGTGATGATGTCGAATACGGCCGACCGCTTCTGCGATTGAGCGACTACCGCCTTGATGTCGTCCTCGCTCGCATCGGCGCGAATCTCGAAATGAACGCGGATGGCACCGAAGCCATTGCGCACCTCGTCGTCCATGCCGAGGATGCCCTGAATGTCCATGTCCGCCTCAAGCGAAGCCTTGACGGAATGGAGCTGTATGCCGCGCCGCTGGGCGACCGCGGCAACGCCCGCCGTCAGGCAGCTCGCAAGACCGGAGAGGACGAGTTCAACCGGGGTAGGAGCGTTGTCCTCGGCCGCAAAGACCTGGGGGTGGTCAGCCTCGACCGTGAACGTTTTATTGCGGGACTGCTCAGCTCCGAGCCCGAAGAAGTTGCCGATAGCGGAGCGGCTGTGCGTGCCGTTCAACCACTCGCAGCTTGCACGCCACTTGAACTGCGCCGCCTCCGGCACCTGCTCCAAGGACTCGCGTGCTCCGAGCAGTGCAGTCACATTAACGCCATTGTCGACCTTCGCGAGGGGCGAGATGCTCGTAGTCGTGGTCATTGTCTTTGTCTCCTGTGTTGTGAGTAGGTGAGTGGCCTCAAAATTGAGGACGTGACATTGCCCGGCCCTTCCATCGGCAAGGCCGTATCCCTCCGGCGCGCGACGGGGTGGCGCGCCGGTCGTGGATTCCGTTGTTTCGTCGGTGAACCGGCTAATCGCCGCTTACGTCGTGTCCACGCTTCAGCCACACGCCGTTTGTGCGCGCCTGTGTGTCGTTCATCAGCGCGGATCCGATCTCGCTGCGATCAAGGCCAATATTTTCGAGCACACGGTCGTGGAGAGCGACGAGTTCCGCTTCCGCTCTGCGAAGGCGCCGCGTGAGGAGAGCAGAGAGGGTTTCCTGCATCTTGGTGAGAAACCCGGCCCACCGTGGCTCGGCTGGTGTTTTTTCAGTCAGTATGGCGCTCATTATCATCTCACTCATTCGTGATGTGTTCTGCTGGGCGAGACTTCCCAGATGGTTGTCGTGCGTTACTTTGCATCCGGGCGGCCTGTTGTTGTCGATCAGATACGCTTAAACTAAATGCCAGTGGAGGACTGCGCGTCCGGATGAGAGGACCATTCATCCAAAACTGCGAGACAAGGGCCACGACAGATTCCTCGGTCGGACGTTCTTCGGTTTGTCAGGCTCGCGGGCGTCGACTGCTCGAAGTTTCGCGGTGATCCAGGGTGTCGTACTTTGCGTGTCCGTCAGAAAGGTGGTCACGACCTTCTCCTGATTTCTGGCGCCTGGCTTTCGGATTGGCGCCTGCGGCAGTACGTTCTATGGACGGTAAGGCGATGGCCGCTTAAGGTCCTTGGTTTAGAACCTTAATTGTTCTGAATCGGCGATCGTGACGCGGGCCCGATGGGCGGCAAAATGGTTGGCTTCGGTCGATTCCTTCTTGATCCCGAACGGCGCGAGCTTTCGCGCGAGGGCGTTCGGGTTCAGTTGGGGAGCCGCGCGATGGATATCCTTTGCGAACTGGCTTCTGCAAAAGGCAATGTCGTCTCCAAGGACCACTTGCTGGAACGGGTATGGCCGGGCCTGTCAGTAGAAGATAGCAACATTCACGTTCACATCTCAGCACTGAGGAAAGCGCTCGACGAAGGGCCGAGCGAGCAGAGCTTTGTTGTTACGGTCCCGGGCCGCGGGTATCGACTGATTGGTCTGCAGACTATATCGGGCCGTAATGAGCAAGAACCCAACCATTTCAATGCCGATCCGTCGCAAATCAACCAGGAGATCAAATATTGCCGCACATCTGAAGGGGTTCGTCTCGCCTATGCGACCGCCGGCAGCGGACCTCCGCTGGTCAAAACCGCAAATTGGTTGAACCACCTCGAATATGACTGGGAAACCCCTGTGTGGCAGCACGTCGTTCACGGGCTGGCGCAAAAGCATACCCTTATCCGGTACGATGCGCGGGGCACTGGCATGTCGGACTGGGATGTCGAGACGTTGTCTCTCGAAGCCTGGGTCAGTGACCTTGAAACAGTGGTCAATGCGGCTGGTGTGAATCGATTTCCGCTCTTGGGAGTGTCCCAGGGATGTGCGGTGTCGATTGCGTATGCTGTTCGACATCCAGAACGAGTTTCCCACCTCATTCTTTATGGGGGATTTGCGCTTGGGGCGGCAAAGAGGTCACCCGAGGAAAGGGAACTTCGAGCTGCAATGGCGACGTTGATGCGTCATGGCTGGGGATCAGATAATCCAGCCTTCCGACAGCTGTTCACCGGGCAATTCATACCCGGGGCCACACCAGAGCAAGCTGCCTTCTTCAATGAACTACAACGCCGCACGACCTCACCCGAGTGCGCAGCGCGCTACTTAACAGCCGCCGGAGAGATTGATGTCACCGAGCTTCTTGGTAAGGTGACTATGCCGACACTCGTTATGCACGCGCGTGGAGATGCGAGAGTGCCCTTCGAGTTAGGACGCTCAATGGCTGCCGGCATTCCGGGCGCCCGATTCATTCCACTTCACGGCCAAAATCATCTTTTTCTGAAGCATGAGGCCGCCTGCGAGCGGTTTTTCGAGGAGATAGAGCTTTTTCTGAAACAGTGACGTCTGGTGGCCAAAGCAGCAGTACCACCAGTCGCAACCCCTTTTGGCGCACGCCGTTTGTGTTCGCCGCGGCAGCGTCAAGGCGTTCCGCATCGGGAGCATCCGGTGGCTTGTCGTTGTCGATCGGATACACTTGAGCTGGATGCCAGTGGAGGACGCGCCGGATGCGAGGACCATTCGCGCAAAACTGAGAGACCCAGACCATGCCAGATCCCCTGTCCGATGTTCTTCGGTCGGTTCGGCTCACGGGCGGCGTCTTCTTCGAGGCGAATCTCACGGCACCGTGGAGTGTCGCCGCCCAGGTTGGTCTCAAGGAATGCCTGCCGTTTTTGCCGGATTTGGTGCAGGTGATCGGCTACCACGTTGTCCTTGAAGGCCGCATGCTCGTCGGCCTCGACGGCGAACCGCCGATCGAACTGCGCGCCGGCGAGATCGTCCTGTTTCCCCGCAACGACATCCACACGATGGCGAGCGCTGCGGGCGTCATTCCGGTTAGCGCCGCCGACCTGATCCAGCAGTCGCCGGAGGGCGGCGTGATGAAGATCCGGTATGGTGGCGGGCACGAGCCGACCAGCATCATATGCGGGTTTCTCGGAACTCAGGACGATTTCAATCCGCTGCTTGCCACATTGCCGCGTATGCTGAGGCTCGACATCAGCAAGGCCGCCTCCCGCGATTGGGTCGAGACATCGGTGCGATTTGCCGCGGCCGAGCTGGCCCGTGGTCGGTTGGCATCGTCGGAAGTGATGTCGAGGCTCTCGGAGGTGCTGCTGGTGGAGGCCGTTCGCGAGTACATCTCGAAGCTTGGCGATCGGGAGCAAGGATGGCTCAAGGGACTGAGTGACCCCAATATCGGGCGTGCACTCGCGCTCATTCATGGCGACATCGCCGCTCCATGGTCAGCCGATATCCTTGCCAAGGAGGTTGCCCTCTCCCGCAGCGCATTTATGGATCGCTTCGCACAGCTGATTGGAATGCCGCCCATTCGCTATCTCACGGTATGGCGTCTGGAGATTGCCAAGCGCCACCTTCGCGAGTCGCGCATGAGCGTCCCCCAAATCGCTGTGGCGGTCGGATATGAATCCGAGGAGGGATTCCGGCGGGCCTTCAGGCGCGAATTCGAGATGTGGCCCGCCGAGTGGCGAGATCATCAGGCAAGTGCTTGAACAGCGGCCGCTACTGCCCAGACTGTGTTTATCGCGATTGAGCCGTCTTCGCGTTTTCACACACCCTGAGTCAAAACCCGAAGTCGAGACCTGCCCTACGTTCCGAAAACGGGCGTTGATGGACCCAGCCGCCATGTTGCTTCGGGCCAATAGTGAATCCGCAAGAGTTCCGGCCCGTCCGATGTCTACGCTGGGCTACGCCCCTGCCCTCTCCTGAGCAAATAGGGGTTTTCAGATGCGGGCGCGTCGTTCAAACAAAATTGCGACGACCACAACAAGACGCCCTAGGTAAGAAGCACAAACGTGCGAGAAAAAAGGAAGTCTGCGCAGACCAAATACTAACGTTCGCTGTGGGTAACAATGTGGGAATAAGTCTTGGCGAATCATTTTTCGCATCAATGACTTATGCCGCTTGGTGCGCTCGGAGGGCGGTCGCATTTGTTGCGATATCAACAAGTTACCAAGGCTTGTCAAACTATAAGGTGCATTTCGAACCCAACAGCGTCTTTCAGACGTGCCGCTATGACTGTACCCCAAAAGGCCCCCGCGCCCAAACCGGCCGGGGGCTCCCGGCTGCCGTCGCAAGCATTGGGCTTTGCGCGTTCAACGTCCGAAGCATGGCTTCCGGACCGGCCTGATCCGCATCAATCGCAAACGGCTTCTCGCCCGATATCGGAAGCAGGAGTAGAGGATAGGTTTGGAAAAAATTGCGCCATTCACGCAAGATCGTGGTTCTTCGCGCCTGGCCGCGCACATAGGCTTGAAGATTCAGACGCGACGAGTTCGGTTTCATTGCGTTAACTGAACACTTTATCGGATCGTCCCCCATTTTCTCGATCCACGACAGCAGCCCTTCCTCTGCTTCCGTCATCAGGAGATCGCGCCAGAGGCGCGCAGCTTCGGCAAAATGCGGTGGCTCCGCCTCTTCCACCTGATAGCCCGCGTCACTTAACCACGTCGCTGCCTTGCGAAGCGCCTCGGCGACATCAGGATCGAGTTTTGTATCCGGAAGGTTCTTGAACAGCGCCACCTTCAGCGGCGCGCAACGCGGTTGCTGCAGCGGCGGCACGGGCACCCACCAGGGATCTCTGGGATCGCCCACTGAAAGCACATTCATGCCGAGGGCAAGGTCGCGGACGCTGCGGGTCGTCGGGCCTTGCCAGTGTCCGCGCCTGGTTGATGGACTTCTGCCTGCTTAAAAAATGGAGATCGGCGTATGGATGCTATCAAAGGACATTAGCGCTCGAACCGTACTGAATAGCCTTCGCGATGCGATAACCCGAGAGTCATTACTCGGGCTCCACGCGCCAACATGATTTGTCAATTATACGATTGAGACGAAAGCACGGGCGCATGTAGAGACATCGCGCTCCTCATCGATCGTGAGGATCACTGGCATCGCCATGCGATGGATCGGCTCGACTACGGCGTTCGGCGCTGCTGTCAGAAAGCCGTAGACAAGATGCGGCTGCCCGGTCAGCCATTTCCGTTAGGGGATTTCTCTCGGCGTTTATTCAGCCCTCATGATAATCATCGATGCGGCTCCCCATGTTTCGGTAGCAAACTGAACCCAATGCCGGTGACGAGATAGATAGCATCGCTTTCATCCACGAGTACGTCGCCGATCGTCATGGTTGTGTGCTGTAGTCCCTTGCTCTGAAGCAAATCGAGAGCCTCACCATTCGGCGACCAGTTCTCCGCTCGCATGCGAGACAAAGCATCTTCGTGATTATCAGCTTCGATATCCTTCAAGTGAACATGAGTAGCCGAGAGGTTGTTGAGATCGGGCGAGCTTCCAACGACGCCGCGAAGAAACGATGGCTTCATATACCAGATTTGATATTTCATCGTGTTCTCCCTCTTATAGCTTGCTCGTTCGCACAGCATCTTGATCGCATCCCGGCCAGTCACAAGCGCGACATACTCGTCGGCTGAGCTTGGCGACATAGGTCCTGCTGCAATCGAGGTGCAGCGCTAATGCCGACGCGCTGACGACCGCGGGCTTTCTGGACCGCGGTCGAGAGACAGGCTTGGCGACGGACGGGCGATCCAATGGAGACGGTCTCAGCCATCGTGTTTCGCTCCTATTGCGTCGCGGTAGGATGCCTCGGACTGTAGCGTCAGTGTGAAGGCGGTTTCCAGTGTTGTGATACTCAGTTCCGCGTTCAGCGTTGGATCAAGGTCTAGTTACTGGAAGCATCCGCGATGGAGCGGGTGATGGAGTGTGTTCACGTAGATGAACGTGAGGTTTGTTTGATCCAAGTCAAGGGCGCGAAGCTCCCGCGAGCGAGGCTTGCAGGTGTCCGCGGCTTTCCTCTCTCGAAGAAGGAGAACGGTAATGTTGCGTCGAATTCTCATCGCTTCGGCAGCCGCAGCCATGCTGCTGGTCACCTTCACTCCCGATGACGCGTTCGCCCGACGCGGCGGCGGTATGCGCGCTGGAGGTGGCGGCGCTGTCGCAGTTCGAGGACCCCGTGGCGGCGCTGTCGCTGCTCGTGGATATCGGGGTGGCGCGGTCGCTGTGCGCGGCGGGCGCTACGGCTATCGCGGCTACGGTGTCGGTGCGGCGGCAGTGGGCGCGGCTGCAGTCGGCGCAGCAGCGACGGGGGCCTACTACCGCCGCGGCTGCGGCTACGACGCCTACGGCAACTGGGTTTGCCCGAACTACTGAGCGGCGCGACGCTCCTGGCCTTTGGCTGCTCGAAGCCGATGATGAAGTCATCGGCATGGCTTTCTGTGACGACTGGAGAGGAAGCAAATGATCAGGCCAACCGTCATTGCGCTCGCGCTGTGCGTTGCGTCCTCAGCAGAGAGCATGCCGTACATCCACCTTCAGCAGCCGAACAATCCGGTCATTCAAGTTCGCCAAGGATGTGGCCTGGGGCGTCAACTGGTCGATGGCATCTGCGTACGGAACTCCGCGGTGCGTGCCGCGGTTCGCAAGTGCAGCGCACGAAAAATGCGCATGGTGAATGGTCGCTGTGAACCACGCGTCCGACCTGCTGCCGCCCCTGCCGCGCGACCTGCCGCGGCCCCTGCCGTGGCGCCACCTACGGCCCAGCAACCTGCTGCTACTCCCGCCACGCCCCGTTGACCGGCTCGCGCAAGCGACAACTAACTCTGGCAGCTCATTGCAAAAAATATCCCGCAGAGCATTCGCGCTCTGCGGGCTGCGTCGGGCTTCTCGAAATTGATTGCTAACCGAATAACCCCGCCCCGGTCTTTTACAAACTTGCAATTGCGTTCCATCGAATGGAACAAAAGAGATGTTGCACGGTACCACTGCTGTAACTGCAACCACGAATTCCCTCGCACCAGATATTCTCAATAGGTGCGGTCGCGCGGTCCCCATTTCTTCACGCGCTCAGAACGACCCTTGGTCCCTGCATTGGAGGCGGAGGAGCTAGGAACTGCAAAGAGAGCAGAAGATTGCCTCCAATACCGCGGACCGAATGGGTCCGGCGTAGGAGCGCAAATGCCTACAATCGAGCAATGCAGAACCTATGCTGCGGAACACAAACTCTTGGGAGCGGATCTGAGGAATTCAGCCCGTCGGTCTGCCGTGCATAAGAACATTTCCCGTAGCTGGGCAGCACTAGCGAACCAACTTGAGAGTCTTGCGATCATCGTGAAATCGGAAGGAACGTAAGGCGGCGTCAATTGGCGACCGCTAAGTCGCAGCTTTTAAGGCTGCATGTCGCAAAGTCGACGATGGCACCACGTCTTGGACACCTGCTGTGATTGCGTCATGGATCGCAGTGATCCTGATTGCTGGTGGGATCGTCGTCTGGCTCTATTTTGCTCGACCGAACTACGATCCCCTGGGATTGGTGATCGTCGCCTGGGGCATCATTGTTTGGCTTGGAGGCCGTGCTATCCGGTATTGGCTTGATGGTCGATAAGCATTGAGCTGTCCGCGCTACTACTTGCAGCCAACGGACCACCTCATCGCGATGAGTGACCAAGAGCTTTCGCGCCCGCCGCCCCGCGAGCCTTTCCCGAGCCGACGTTTGCTCCCACTGTTTCCGACCCGTTCGCGAAATTCAGGCGTTTACGCGTTACAGCAACTTGGGCGTCCAGGTAGCAGGGGCGATACATCGCTGCGAGTTGGCTGCCTCGCAGAAAGATCATGCGCGGAGTCAAGCCGCCGCGACTGGCGATCCAGCGTCGGACCTGCGCTGGATACATCGAAAAAAGATCGCTGGTTGCCGCCGGGTTCGGAATAGCACGTCCCCGAGCCCCGAAATCCCAAGCTGCGTGGAAAGCGAGATTGGCATTCGGAGTTACACAGATTCTGTCGTAAGGGATCGTGCCAAGGACAATTGTGCAGGCTGAGGCGCACAGGCCATCGATGATGATCGTCTGTCCGGAGGCGCGCAATTTTTCAAATCGATCTACATAGCGCCCGATCTGCCCGCCTCGGTCATTGGCAATCCGAACCATCGCATGGCTTGCGCCTGCACCCGCAAGCAAGAGCATTGCCACGAGCGCCCCCGTAAGAAATTTCATGCGTCCTGCCCTCCAGGGATGATGCGTACTCCGAAAACTTGAATACCTGCACAAACCATTGTGTCGCTTCAGCGCGCAATTCCGACGAGCGGTGATGCTCAAGGATGGCCGCGGTGCAGCGTGTCGTCAGGCTTCGGCAGCCGGCCGCCGGATGCTGCCCAAGCGTCATAGGATCGGAAAGGCAGTCCGAGCCGTTCGTAGGACACCCGAAGATAGCCGTCGCGGCCGACAGTGACCGCATCGGGTCGCACGGCTCTGACTTCTTGCGCAATCACTCCGACGTAGGCCTTCTCGCTACCGTTATAGGCGAAGCGGTAGTAACCGAGGCCGTTGTCTAGCCGGCCCAGCAGTACGACATCGTGTTTCAGCTCGATGTCCGAGCGGCGCCCGCCACCGCGGAAGCCCCCACCTCCGCGGAAGCCTCCACCACCGCGAAAGCCCCCGCCGCCCCGGAATGCGGCAGCTCGATGTCCGCCGCCGGCGAACCGGGCGCCACCATAGCGCATGCCCGCAGAGGGCCGGAAATGACCGGCCGTGCGACCCGATCTCACGTTCCTTGCGACAGCCGACCGGTTTCGGGCAACTTGTCGGTTGCCTGCCGTCCTGCCCGCGCCCGCCTGCCTGTTCGGCCGGCCGCGATCGACGCCAGTACGACCACCGCGGTCCGCGCGCTGAGCGCGATCGCCGACGTTCGGGCGGTTGGCGCTAGTCCCCAGCCGCTGCCGGTCAACACCTGCACCGGGCCCTCGGTTGGCGGCACCGAACCGCTGTTGCAGGTTCGCATTGTTGTACCGCGCGCCCTGTCGGTGCGCCGGATTGTGCTGCCAGTGCTCGACGCGGGCGCCGCGATTGACATTGATGCCTCCGCCGGCCCAGTTGATGCGGCTGCCGCCCCAATAACCACCGCGGCCCCAATATCCGCCGGATGCCCATCGCCCAAGCGCGTAGGCTCCGCCGAACGCAAGACCGGTCGCGATCACGCCGGCGGCGATATAGCCGGGATAGCCCCAGTAGAAGGGGTAAGCCGGATAGTCGGCGTATGGCCAATCGCCGTAGACCACCTGCGGTTCGTAATAGGGAACGTAGAGGGCGTCCGGCACAGCGGGTTCGATTGAGATGACCTGCCGGTTCTGCTCCTCCTTCACGCTCACGACCTGTTCCTTGGTCGTCTCGAGCTTCTTCCTGTCGTAAGCCCTCGCACGCATCCGCTGCACGCTGTCCATGACGTCCTGCTCCTGCGCAAGGAACGCCTCGCCGAGCTTCTGCGTCCAATCGAGACGCTCGCTCATCATCTCCAGAACCGCGGGCGCTGCCACGAGCGCCTTGACGCTCGCGTCCCAAGCCTGGTTCTCCGCCGCGGCTTTGAGCGCATCTCCCTTGAGGTTCTTGTTTTGGTTTACCCAGCGCTCAGCGCGCACTACTTCGAGCGGATAGGTCGATGCCATCAGCACGTTCGCCAACAGCGCATCCGGATACAATGCTATAGGCGCCACCAGCCCATCGAGTTCGGCCGGCTTCAGCGCCGGCTGCTCAGGAACCGGCGAGGCCGCGCTGGTTGGCGGTTGAGCAGGTGTGCTGCTGGGCGTCTGCGTCGTGTCGGTGCCCTGGCTTCGTGCGGGAATGCTGACGTGCAGCATTCCAAGGAAGGCACACATCCAGCAGATCGTTTTAAGGAACCGCATGTCGCTCGCCCTCCCGGTAGCAAGGCTGGGACCGCATTCAGACGAGGCAGCAACGATGCCGATTGACATGGATCAAGACTCCGAGCGCCTCGAAGGGAACTCTCGCCCACCTTCTTCAGAATTACTTCATCTGGTCGTAGGCGTCGGCGAGGAAGTGATCGCAGCTCTCGATCCGGATGAGGCCAAGTATTGGATATTTCCATCTCAGTGACGTCTTCGCGGCCATCGAGCCATGGAACACCGCGCCCATTGGTCATTGAAGGAAACGTCGCGCAAGAAGGCAAACGCGCGCTGCGCGTAACAGAAGATCCTTGAGATAAGTCAAGGGTCGCTAGGCGCGCCCGTAGCGTCCTTCGAGCCGTGAGCCGTCTTTTCGGGAGGGGCGTCATGATGCGTTCCTTCGGTAGCCTACCTTTGCTGCTGGCCGCGCGGCAGTGCGGCGAGTTCACCATTTGAGACAGACCGATCTACGGGTCTCGATGGTGGCTCCCAGACTGCAAACCTCATGGAGGAAAGGTCATGGCGATTCGAGAAATTCTGCTACCGCTTGTCAGTTATCCGCTGGCAGTCGAAGACGCTGCGATAAAGAAATCCGTGTCGGTCGCTGCGCATCTGGAAGCACAAATTACGGCCGTTTCGTTTGATGTGGATGTGCGTTCGCGTGACAGACCGCTCTTCCCAACGAACGGTCTAACCCTCGAGACGCCTGAGCAAAAGCAGAGCCTTTTGAGTGCTGACCATATGATGGCGGTTTTTGATACCGCAGCGCGTGCTTGTGGCGTCGGATTTCACAAAACAATCACGCGTTGTGTTCGGGAAGAGTTTCCTTCCTATTTGGCATATTGCGCGCGCACGTTCGACATATCCTTGGTCCCGGTCAGACCATTCGACGCTCTGCATGAAAAAGTGCTCGAAGAACTCATCTTCCAGTCGGGACGACCGCTCCTGATTTTTTCAGCAGAAATGGCCGATCGGCTACCCAATTCGTTCGATCATGCGGCGATTGCCTGGGATCACAGTCAGCAAGTCACCAGAGCCGTCGCGGATGCAATGTGGTTGTTGCAGAGCGTCAAAACAGTCCGGGTCTTCACGGCGACAGATAACGAAACACCGGCGGAGCGGGAATCCGGAGAAGCCCTCATCAGGCATCTGGCCGCGCACGGCATCAAAGCCCAGTTTGAAATTATTCCCAAGGGAACAGCCTCGACTGGAAAGATCTTCGAAGCTTACGTCAAAAATCACGCAATCGATCTTTTGGTGATAGGAGCCTATAGACATTCCCGGCTAAGGGAGTTCTTCCTGCCTGGCGCTACCTATACGGTTGTTGGACAACCGCCATGCTGGGTATTGATGTCTCACTAGGAGTCTCGTTGCTCGAGCTGGCTTGCCAGCGCTCGATGGACGTCTTCAATGTCTTCCGGCAAAGAGAGACAACACCCGAAATTCGCATAATTACTTCGTTCGAGCCTTGGTCACTCCGCTCTTCCGGCGCTGGTAACGACGCACGCGGTTGGACTTTGGCTCGCGCACATCTTCCCGAGCGGGTCCTTGATATCCCAGGGTCTTTTCAATGCGTCTCAAGTCTTGACCCAGCCGAGTTAAAACAAGTTTGCGCGCTTTGCCGCGAGGCATTTCGGCGCCAAACAATTTGAAGATCAGTGGGTAGGCGGCCTCGCGAACTCTCCTGATCGCCGCATCGGCAGCCTCAGTTTCCAGGCGAGCCAAGCCTCCCCGATCTACAAACGCCTTTGGATCCTCGCCTATGGGAGCACAACCCAGTTCGACAATTCGGTCGCTGGCCAAGCTCAAAACTATTGAAAAAGCCGATGAGAAGGAGGCCCAGCGAGGGGCGTCGTCGCTCATATGTCGCCTCCCAGAACCGGAACTGTATTTGCGCGCCACATGCTCTGCAAGAAGTCCTAGGAGCGATCCGGCGCGAGGCCTAATGCCGTCAGGATGGCGCTCCGCAGCGTGCTCAGGCCAGCAGCCACGTCGGTTCCGAGATGCACGCGCAGCGCCCGGCGATCGCGCTCCACCAGAACGTCGAAATCTCCTCGGGCCTGAGCCGCTTTGATCACACCGAAAGTGTATTGCCGTCCCGGCACGGGCAAATCAACGGCGTCATCGCACGTAACCTGAAGGAAAACCCCCGTGTTCGGACCACCCTTGTAGGCCTGCCCAGTTGAATGGAGGAAACGCGGTCCAAATTCGAGACACGTCGCGACCCGCCTGACATCGCGGACGGCCTGACGGATCTCCTGCAATACCCGCTCGTGCGCCTCGTTCATCTCGACATACGCTAGAAGCGCAAAATAATCCCCCTCGTTGAGCCGGTTGAGATGCGCCTCGATATACTGCGCCAAAGAGGGCGTGCCGTTCGCCATTTTCGCTAGTGCGGCAGAATTCTTCTCATCCGTGAACAGCGCGATCCCATCGGCCGTAAAGATGGGCGTCTCCGAGGGCAGCGCCCCGGTTCTCTCATACTCGTCCGTCAGCTTTCGTGATGCGATCTTGCTAGCCTCCACGTCTGGCTGATCGAATGGATGGATGCCGAGAATCGAGCCAGCAACTGCTGTGGCGAACTGCCAGCGGAAAAACTCTTCCCCGAGATCATACGGGTCGCCGTCTATCACAATGCGAATCACCGGGTGAAGGGCCTGTTCCAGCGCCTCCACGGCCGCGTCCTGCGCCGGATCGGCTGCCGTCGACAGTCTCAGATAGACAAACAGGCGGTCGCGTCCATAGACATCGGGTTTGCCAAGTGGCTCGCGATCGATTGGAATCAATCCTTTGCCTTCCTTGCCTGTGGACTCCGCCACCAGCTGCTCTAACCAAGCGCCAAGATTCAAAATCGGCGGTGACGCCACGATCGTGATTTTGTCGCGGTCAAATTCCCGCGCCGCCACACCCAGGATCGTGCCGAGCACGACGCCTGGATTTTCTGCAACGGGAACGGACGGCATGCAGGCACACACCATCTCCTCAGTCCGGTCCAGGAACTTCGCCACATCCACGCCCATAATGGCCGCCGGGACCAGGCCGAAATCGGAGAGAACCGAGTAACGCCCCCCGATGTTGGGCCAGCCGAGAAAAACGCGCCGAAACTGGTCGCGTTCGGCAACCTGCTGCATTTTCGATCCCGGATCCGTGATGGCGATAAAGCGACGGCCGGCTTCGTTCGGGCCGACGAGTCGTTCGATACGGTCGAAGAAATACTGCTTGAAAACATTAGGCTCGAGCGTCGAGCCAGACTTGCTTGAAACAATGAAGAGCGTGTTCTTCAGATCAACCTTGTTCTCGAAAGCCTTCACCTGAGCCGGATCGGTTGAATCAAGCACGTGAAGTTCTGGGAACCCGCTGATCGGGCCAAAGGTCGTCTTGATTACTTCCGGACCGAGGCTTGATCCTCCCATCCCCAGCAACAGGACATGGGAAAAGCCCGCACTCTTGGCGGCTTCTCTAATAGCCGTCAGGCGCTCGATGTGGGCCAGCTGGTCGTTCGTAATGCCGAGCCATCCGAGCCACTGCGCTTCGTCCCTACCGCTCCAAAGCGACGCATCTCCAGCCCAAAGCTTTCTCACCTTGTCCTCAGCACCCCACTCCGCCAGCACTGCTTTCATTGCAACGGCGAGCGGCTCGGGCAGCATGTACGTCAAGCGATTGAGGCTTGCCGCCGCTGCCTGCCTCGCTTGCTTCTCCACTGCGTTCAGCAGCTTCCCAAAGGCATCGGAGAAGAGTTGCACGCCGTCCGTGAGAAGCTTGTCGGTGACTTCCTTCAAGGGAATCCCGACTTCGGCGAGCGTAGCCATTGTGTCAGCGGCGGACTCCACGTCCTCCGCGAGGCTGGCGCGCGGCCGTCCGTGGTCGCGAAACGCGTCGAAAGTCGCAGGAGGCATCGTATTCACGGTATCGGGTCCAATCAGCTCCTCGACGTAGAGCACGTCGCGGTAGTTGGGGTTCTTGGTCCCCGTGCTGGCCCAGAGCAGCCGCTGTGTTTGGGCGCCCTGACTAGCCAGGGCCTGCCAACGTCGCCCGCTGAAGAGCTCCTGATACCGCTGGTAGGTCAACTTGGCGTTGGCAATCGCGACCTTGCCGATCAAGCCGCGCAGCACGCTTGCCTGGTTTGCATCTGTCCCCGCCTGCAAACGTGCTTCGATGAGCGCATCAATCGCAGTATCAATCCGGCTGATGAAGAAACTGGCGACGCTGGCAACCTGCTTCAGGTCGCCACCCCGGCCTGCGTATGTCTCGAGGCCCGCAATGTAAGCTTCTGCCACCCGCTCGTACGAGTCCTGAGCAAACAGCAGTGTCACGTTGACGTTGATCCCCTCGCCGATGAGCTCGCAAATAGCGGGAATGCCTTCAGACGTCGCAGGGACTTTGATCATCAGATTGTCGCGGTCTACGGCCCGCCACAATCGCCGGGCTTCGTCAAGCGTGCCCGCAGTTTCGTTCGCGAGAAGCGGCGAGACCTCCAGACTAACGTACCCGTCACGCCTCGACGTATCGTCGTATACGGCGCGGAGGGCATCGGCGGCGTCGCGAATATCCTGAACCGCTAGTCGCTCGTAAATTGACTTTGCATCCAACGCCACGACGTCGGGCTGCTCGAGAACCGCGCGGTAGTCGGAGCTTCCGGTGATGGCCTTCTCGAAGATTGCCGGATTCGAAGTCACCCCCTGCAAGCCGTCCTCGTCGATCAGGCGGCTCAATTCACCACCGGTGATCAAGCTGCGGCGGATATAATCCAGCCACACCGATTGGCCGAAGACCTGGAGCGCGCGCAGTGGGTTTTCCAGCGCGACCATCTTGGCAAGACGGCGCCGGTGCCGCGCCTCGCCGGTGAAGCGAGCGTTCAGGAACGCGCCAATCAGCTCGTGGGCGAGTTCGACACCGACGATACGACCGCCGAGCACCAGCACGTTCATATCATCGTGCTCAACGCCCTGGTGCGCCGAATAGGTGTCATGGCACAATCCGGCGCGGACCCCGGGAATTCTGTTGGCGGCCATCGACGCGCCAACCCCGCTCCCACAGAGCAGAATGCCGCGCTCGGCCCGGTGCTCGCGCAAAACCCGGCCCATGGCCCCCGCATAGTCGGAATAGTCCACGGCATCTGTGCTGTGAGTGCCCAGGTCGAGGACCTCGCTATGCTCCGCGGTCAAGAAGGCTTTCACGGCTTCCTTAAGTGGAAAGCCGGCATGATCCGAACCTATCGCGATGCGCATCGCTCGCCTCGCTTTCGCGATTGCAGTTTCGCCCGCGGCGGTGGCCGGCTGCGCCATCGTCGCAACTGCACATGTTGGTTAAGGATTCGCATCGCCGACTTTGATCTAGATCAACAGTCCGTAGCGACCGTTCTCCGCGCATCCCCCACCCCTAAATTCGGGTCAAGGTATGAACGAGCCACGCAAACGAAGAGCGCCGGGGACCGCTTGCGCCGTCCGACCGGTTAGGCGCCGTCCGTGAAGTCAGGCTTGCGCGCATAGTTCCGGTCGGAGGGTTGCCGGCGTTGATCGCAGTTCCTGCGGGGGCCTGGTGGCGAGCGGATGGTCATTGAAATCATTCCACCTCTGGAACACTTCTTTCGAGCGCCAGCGCGAGAAGGACCATGGACCGCGGCTGCGCCAGATAGGTCGCCTGCCTTACGGCTGGTGCGCTCTCCCAGGGGGAAATGTCATCGGGTGAATCGAGCGAGGTGTCGATACAGCGTCGCCACCCCTGCTGATGCTCGGCGGGCACCGACGGTAACTCGAACGCCAGTGGTTCCCAATAGGCGTTGAGCATCCCGTGGAGCAGAAAGCGGGCGCCCAAGCTTCGCAGCGTGAAGGCAAGACAATGCGAGTTGTCGCTCCAGTCCGGGCGTTTGAGCGCCACTCCATGCCACTCGATGCGCGCCCGGCGTAGAAGCTGATTGAGGCTGAGCGCAGTCCCTTCCACCACGACATCACGGCGTTGGCGAAATCTGTTGAGCGCTTTGACGAAACGGTGGATGTCGCCATGCCGCTCCAGCAGACTCCAGTCGAACCAGCTGATGTCAGAGTCTTGGCAATAGGCGTTATTGTTGCCTCTCTGGGTACGGCGCACCTCGTCACCCATGAGCAGCATCGGCGTCCCCGCCGCCAACAGCTCCAGTACGAAGAAATTCTTGACCTGGCGATTGCGCACCGCCTCGACCATCTGATCGTTGGCCGGCCCCTCCTCGCCGCAGTTCCAGCTCAAATTGTTGTCGGAACCATCGTGGTTGTTCTCGCCATTGGCCTCATTGTGCTTGTGATTGTACGAAACCAGGTCGTTGAGCGTGAAGCCATCATGGCAGGTGACGAAATTGATGCTTTGCTCGGCTTCGCGCTCCTCGTGACTGTAAATGTCGGGGCTGCCCAGGATCCGTGTGGCCACGCCCGACACCGAGCCGTTGTCGCCCCTCAGGAAACACCGCACGTCGTCGCGGAACCGGCCGTTCCACTCCTGCCATCTGTCCCCTATGAAGCTTCCCACCTGATAGAGCCCTGCGGCATCCCACGCCTCTGCAATCAGCTTAGTGCCGGCCAGTAACGGGTCCGATTCGATGTCCCAGAGAATGGGCGGGTTCGGTAGCGGGCGGCCCTCCTCGTCGCGCGACAGGATCGACGCGAGATCGAATCGGAATCCGTCTACATGCATCTGAGACACCCAGTAACGCAGGCTGTCCTGGATCAGGCGGCGCACGATCGGCTGGTTGGCATTGAGCGTGTTGCCACAGCCGGTGTAGTCGGCGTAACGGGATTTGTCCCCGTCGAGGATGTAATAGGCGTCGTTCGCCAGACCGCGATAGGACAACGTCGGCCCAGTCCGCCCGCCTTCTGCTGTGTGATTGAATACAACATCCAGGATCACTTCGAGGCCCGCGCGGTGGAGCGCCTTGACCATGTCCCGAAATTCGTCGAGGACCGCGAGCGAGCTCTTCTGTGAGCTGTACGCCTGATGCGGCGCGAAGAACGAGACGGGCGCATAGCCCCAGTAGTTCGTCTTGCCCGGCGGGCAGTCATGTGCGTCGAATTGGAATACTGGCAGTAGCTCCACTGCTGTGACGCCCAGATCTTTGAGGTACGGGATCTTTTCGATCAGTCCGGCGTATGTACCGCGTTTCTCGACCGCGACGCCCGAGCTGGGATGGCGAGTAAAGCCGCGCACATGCAGCTCGTAAATCACAGTCTCCGCAAAAGCCCGCTTGAGCGGCACATCGTCCTGCCAATCGTAACGATCGGGATCGGCTACGACGCTCTTCATCGCCACAGCGACATTGTCTCCGGGCCGCGCCGCAGCCCAGCGGTCGTATGTCTCGGGGAGGACTACGGCAAGCCCGTAAGGATCCAGGAGTACCTTCTCGGCGTCAAACCAAGATCCGCGGTCCGGGTCGAAGGCCCCGTGCGCCCGATAGGCGTACACCTGGCCCGGCTGAAGGTCCGGCACAAAGACATGCCAGTAGTGATGCGTACGATGTTTACTCGCGTCGAGAGGGACGATCCTTGCCGGCTGGGAGGCATTCTCGTCATCGAACAGAAGCAGCTCAAGCAAGACCGCATGCTTCGAGAACACGCTGAAATTGACGCCGCCCGGGAGGACCGTCGCGCCGAGAGGAGCGCTCGCACCCGATGTGACATCACGGGTGGTCATCGTCCGCATCATGCTCATCTTTCGTCAGGAACGATCGGCCTAACGTTCCAGATGTCGCGGCAGTACTCCCGGATCGAGCGGTCGGATGAGAAACGACCTACTCGCGCGCTGTTGAGAATGGACATGCGCGTCCAGGCGTTCTGATCGGAGTACGCTCGACTGACGCGCTGTTGGCATTCCACGTAGGCCTGATAGTCTGCCAGAAGCATGTAGTCGTCGCGGGTGATCAGCGATTCGACGAGGGGTTGGAAGAGTCCGCGATCGCCGTTCGAGAAGAACCCGGAACCGATGAGATTGATCGCCTCGCGCAGCTCCGAATTTGAGTCATAGATGCTGCGCGGCGTGTAGCCCTCAGCCTTCGATCGCTCGACCTCCGCAGCCGTCAGGCCGAACAAGAAAAAATTTTCGTGACCTACTGCGTCGCGGATCTCGACGTTGGCGCCGTCCAAGGTGCCAATTGTCAATGCCCCGTTCATGGCGAATTTCATGTTGCCCGTGCCCGACGCCTCCTTCCCTGCCGTGGAGATCTGTTCCGACAGGTCCGCGGCGGGGTACACGCGGTGACTGGTTTTGACGTTAAAGTCCGGCAGGAACACCACCTTGAGAACCTGAGAGACGGCCGGGTCCTGATTGATGGCTCCGGCGACGGAATTAATCAGCTTGATGATGAGCTTGGCCATGCGGTACCCGGGAGCGGCCTTGCCGCCGAAAATGATCGTTCGGGGTATTTCCGCCGCGCTGGAGGCACGTCTAAGCCTGTTAAAAAGAGTGACCAGGTACAAAACGTTCAGGTGCTGGCGCTTGTACTCGTGCAGCCGCTTTACCTGGATGTCGAAGAGCGAGTGCGGATCGACAATGATTCCGGTTCGCTCCTTGACGAGACCGGCCAGGACACGTTTGTTATCGGCCTTGATGGCTTGCCAATCTTTCTGGAACTCGCCGTCGACGGCCAACGGCTCGAGGTGTTCAAGCTCGTGTTCCAAGTCCGCTAACCATCGGTCACCGATTTTCCGGGTGATCAGGGCGCTCAAGTTCGGGTTGCTCAGCGCGATCCAGCGGCGCGGCGTCACTCCATTGGTCACGTTGAAAAATTTTTCCGGCGCCACTCGATGGAAGTCGCTGAGCAACGTCTGCTTCAGAAGCTCGGTATGGAGGGCAGCGACGCCATTAATCGCGTGGCTGCCCACGCTGGCAAGGTGCGCCATGCGTATATGTTTGCCTCCTGCTTCATCAATCAGCGAAAGCCGCTGAAGGAGCTGATCGTCACCCGGATAGCGCAGCCGGATATCGTCCAGGAAGCGACGATTGATCTCGTAAATGATCTCCAAATGGCGCGGCAGCAGTCGGGCAAACAACGGTAGCGGCCATCGCTCAAGCGCCTCGGCAAGAAGCGTGTGGTTCGTGTAGCCGCAGGTCTGCTGGGTGATAGCCCAGGCCTGATCCCACTCCATCGCATGCTCGTCCACGAGGAGCCGCATCAACTCGGCGACGGCAATGGAGGGATGTGTATCATTCAACTGTGCGGCCCAATATGAATGGAACTCGTGGAGCGGCTTGCCGCGCATTATGAGCAACCGGATCATGTCCTGGAGCGAGCAGGACACGAAGAAGTATTGCTGTGCCAGCCGCAGCTGCTTTCCTGCTTCCGGTTCGTCATTCGGATAGAGAACCTTGGAGATGGTTTCCGATACGATCTTCTCGTCCACTGCCCGGTAATAGTCGCCGACGTTGAACGCTTCGAAATCAAAAGATTCGGCAGCTTCGGCCTTCCACAAGCGCAGCAGATTTGTGGTTGGCACACGGTAGCCCGGGACCGGCGTGTCATAGGCGATGCCCTTCACCACCTTCTCGGGAAGCCAGCGCATGCGATAGCGGCCGGCCTCGTCGTAATAGGGCTCGGTGCGCCCGCCGAGCTTCACATCGAACGTGATCTCGGAACGAACGATCTCCCAGGGATTGCCGAAGCGCAGCCACTTGTCCGTCAATTCGACCTGCCAGCCGTCACGGATCGCTTGATCGAAGATCCCGAACTCATAACGGATGCCGTAGCCGATCGCAGGAACGTTGAGCGTCGCAAGCGAGTCCATGTAACACGCGGCCAGCCGGCCAAGACCGCCGTTGCCTAACCCGGGCTCCTCCTCCTGGTCCAGAAGGCGGGCTAGATCATCTTGCCCCACTCGCAGCAGCGCTTCCTCTACTGCTTGCCAGATCCCGAGACTGACCAGGCTGTTTCCAAGATGCGGTCCGGTCAGGAACTCGGCCGAAAGATATGCAACGGCCTTGGCGGCCGTGTTCGTTTCGGTAATGGATGATAACGTTGCTACATAGCGCTCCATCATGCGGTCGCGAACGGTGTAGGCGAGGCACATGTACCAGTCGTTTCGCGTTGCGTGCTGTGGCAGTTTTCCAAGCAGGCAGTGCAGATTCTCGATCAGGGCTGCGGCGATCGCATCCGCTCCGAGGCCGGTGCGAACGTTCGTGAGAGCAATCGGGCTGGGTGCGCTAGCTCCGGAATCACTCGCGATTGCAGATCCCATAGGTCCCTCCTCCATGCTTGGCCTAACCGCATCCCGGCCCAAGACGCCGGATCATTTTTTTGGCCATCCTGGAGCACATCGACTGTGTCGACGAAGCTCTCCGATCCAGCAATCTGAGCCACACCCTTTTCAGTTGTCAGCTTTTTCGCCTGGAGCGAGCCCCTCTGCTTTCTATATTCGACGGGCGAACAACGGCTCCCGCCCACAAGCGAAATCCGCCGCGAAAGGCGTTGGCATTTTCGCCCGCACGACACCGCCGTGGTAGTGCGTCGAGGTTCCTGACGTTGCCCCCGCCGATCACCGTTTCATCCGGCCGCATAGCCGCCATGAGACGCTCGACGACGTCGGCCACACGACGGCGCCACATCGTCTTGCCGTCGCGCTCCAGGCCGGTCCGACCGACGTAATCCTCGTAGGTGCCCTTCATGTACGGCAAATGGCCGAGCTCCATCGGCTTCACTACGCCGTTGACGACCAAGGCGGTGCCGAGTCCTGTCCCAAGGCCCAGGAACAGCATCTTACCTCCTTTATAGCTCCCCAAGGCCTGCAGGGCGGCGTCGTTCAGCACTTTTGCGGGAAGGCCGAACGCCTGCGCGAAATCAAACGCGACCCAACCGCGCCCCAGGTTCACAGGTTCAGCAGCCGGCCGGCCTCCCAAGACTGGGCCGGGGTAGCCGATCGAGATCACATCATATGTCCAGTCCGCAGCAAGCTTCTTCACTTTTGACACCATTTGCCTCGGAGTGAGCTTCGGTCCGGATCGAAACGACCGACTTTCTGTTTGCCCGGTAGCAAGGATCTTTACCGAAGTGCCACCCACATCGATGACCAGAACGCCTTTCACTCGGGGCCGACCTACAGCCGCGAGCTTGATGGAGGACCTCACTGCATTCGGTTGATCTCGCCGCATTGCCGCACGCTTGCGTTTGCCGGCGAGCGACGACTTGTCGCTCATGGCCTCTCCGCCAAATTCATGTTCGCTGTGTGGTCGCCATCCAAGTTTGCTCCAATAAGTGCCCCTTGCGTTCCGCCCATTGGGTATTCAGATCGTCCGTCCCCTACTAACCGGCCGGACGGCGAGCGGATTTTCCCGAGTCAACTCGACTTCTTCCATTTCATGCCGGATTACGAGGCGCTCACCTTCACGCAGCGCGTACTCCACCCTGTCCAGGCCGATTTCGATTTCCAGCATCTGGCCGCGGTAGATTAAGGGAAATCGAAGGATAGCATTCTCCTCGGGCGCACGACGGGGCCAGAACGACAACATCCCGTCAGAGTCCCGCATACCTCCGAAACCATAGGTGAGCATCATCCAGGTGCCGCCCATCGAGGCGATATGGCAGCCGTCTTTCACGTTGCCGCCCACGTCGGCCAAGTCCATTAGGAGCGCCGCCATTCCGTACCGAATCGCTTTATCCATATCGCCCGTCTGTGCGGCGATGATCGCTTCGACGCACGACGACAAAGATGAGTCGCCTGTCGTCAATGGATCGTAGAAGTTAAAGTTACGCTTCTTCATTTTGGGTGGGAAAGCATCGCCCAGCAGGAACATGGCCAAGACCACGTCCGCCTGTTTGATCACTCGCTTCCGGTAAATATTCAGCGGATGATAAAATAGGAGGAGCGGATAACGGTCGCGCGGCGTGTTCCGGAAATCCCAGGGCTCTCTGTCCAAAAAATTGTCGTCCTGCGGGATAATCTCCAGCTTCTCGTCATATGGGACATACATGTTCTCCGCCGCGCGAATCCATGCTGTCACCTCAGAGGGCTCGAGCGCTGTCTTGTGCACAAGCGCGTTGTATGCGTCCGGTTCCGTTTCCCGCAAGAATTCGACAACCTGAGCTGCGTAGCGCAGGTTTTCGCGGGCCATCAAGTTAGTGTATGCGTTGTTGTTTACGACTGCATTGTATTCGTCGGGCCCGGTGACCCCGTTGATGCAGAACTTTCCCCTCTTTGCCTCCGAGTAGAATCCTAGATCCACCCACAGGCGCGCGGTTTCCACGAGCATCTCGGCGCCGTAGTCCCGCAGGAACGATTCGTCGCCCGTTGCCTGCACATACTTGCGAAGCGCGTACATGATGTCTGCGTTGATATGGTATTGTGCGGTACCGGCCGCGTAGTATGCCGATGCTTCCTCACCGCTGATGGTGCGCCACGGAAACATGGCTCCTCGGTGGCCTAATTCCTTGGCGCGCGCTCGTGCCTGAGGCAGCATCTTGTACCGGAACACCAAGAGGTTCCTGGCGATGCGGGGAGACGTATAGGTCAGAAACGGCAGCACGTAGATTTCGGTGTCCCAGAAGTAGTGCCCTTCATAGGCCTGCCCGGTTAGGCCCTTCGCCGGCACACCCGTGTCTTCGGCGCGCGCCGAGGCCTGCAGGATATGAAACAGATTGAAACGGATCGCCTGTTGAATCTCGATGGTGCTGCGCTTTGTTCGGTCTTCCCTGATATCCTTGATCCGGACATCGCTTCGGCGCCAAAAATCGTTCATGTACTGCTCTTGGGAGGCGAGCAGCTTCTGGAATCCCTGGCTCACCACGCGATCCATAGTCCACTCAGCACGGCCGCAGAGCTCTTCGGAGGAGGCCGTCTGCGAGGTGTGATAGACCAAATATTTGGTAAGTTGGATGGAGCAGCCCGGCCGCGCCTCGATGGTGAAGGCGACTTGGCCGAAGTCACCAGTGTGGGCAGCCTTGTAGGAGTACGGGCAAGAACTCTCTAGCGCATTGTCAGTCGCACATGCGACCGTGAAGCGGCTCTTTTCAGTCGCATGGCACAGCACGACGCGGCGGTCTTTGGAATAGCTGGCCCGCAGATGCAGCACGCGGCCCGGGAAAGCTCTCGCCAGTCGTGGATCGTCCTCATTGCCGCGGGTGCTGCATTCATTCGTCTTCGTCTCCGAAGAGATCACGACAAAAGCGTGCGCATTAAGGACTGTCACACAATAGGAGATGGCGGCCACGTGCCTATTGACGAAGGAGACCAAACGTCGAGATGTAATCGATACCTGTTTGCCAGATGGAGTTTCCCAGAGGATCTCCCGGTCTAGTGTTCCGGACTTCATGTTAAGCCGCCGGTCGTAATTCAAAAGATGCGCATTGGGCAGCCAGAAAGGCTCGTCGTCGACGAAAAGTTTGATGATTTTGCTATCGGTCACGTTGCAGATCGTTTGACCAGTTTTTGCGAAACCGTAAGCTTCTTCTCCGTAGATGATCGGCCGCTCTTCATAGAACCCATTAATGAACGTGCCGTTTTCAGCGTTGGGGCCGCCCTCCTCTGGGCACCCGCGCATGCCGAGGTACCCATTGCCGAGCGCCAGCATAGTTTCGAGCTGAGCCAGGAATTCGGGGTGAAACGCTTTTTCGACGACGTTCCATTCGTCGGCCGGATAATCATGGGATGGCGGTCTGAGACGTTCATGATGCAGCATCGGGCTTTTTTCTCCAAAGGCACCGCGAGGCGTTGGTCAGTCCAGCAGTTCGGCCAAATCTTCGACTACCAGATGAGCGCCATGATGCTTCAGTTCCTCGAAATTCCCCTTGCGCGCGATACCGATTACAAGCCCGAATTTCCCACTAATGCCGGCCTGCACTCCCGAGATGGCATCCTCGATGACAACCGTTCGTATCGGTTCGACCCCCAGTAGCCTTGCCGCAATCAAAAACGTATCCGGGGCGGGCTTCCCGGCAAGGCGTTGCGCTTGGATCGTGTTGCCATCGACCCGCACCTCGAAGAACTCGTCTAGCTTTACGGCCTTGAGCACTGCCGTGCAGTTTTGACTTGAGGTGACAACGGCAATTTTGAACCCATTGCGGCGAAGCTGATGGATGAATTGCACGGTTCCCTCGTAGGGTTCTACGCCCACATCCGCTATAATCTGGTTGATCAGGTCGTTCTTACGGTTGCCGAGTCCGCACACTGTCTCGACCTCTGCGGGATCGTCAGGGTTTCCTTCGGGAAGCTGGATACCGCGTGAGCTCAGAAAGTCTCGAACGCCGTCGAAACGAGGCTTGCCGTCCACGTACAGCCGGTAGTCTGTGGTGAGATCGAAGGGGCGAAACGCTTCCCCTCTTTGCCTCGCACGCTTCTGAAGATATTCGTCGAACATCTGTTTCCAACACTTCGCGTGGAGGCCGGCGGTGTCCGTTACCACACCGTCGAGATCAAAGAGGACGGCGTCATACTGTTCGCGGCCGACGCGCCTACTGTGCTGCCGCATGGTCTCCCTCCGGTTTACCAAAGGACATCCTCACTCGGCTGCAGCCCCACCTGAACCGCTCGTGTGCCCTCAGCAATTCACCGGGTTGCTGCCACAGGACTGGATCGCAGCCTTACTGTTCAAGCTCCCGGTCAATAGTGTTCCAGCCTTCTGATCGCCCGACATCACGTAGCCTCGTCGAGGAGAGGCCTGTTCCAAATCCGAACAGCCGGTATTTCGTGGTAGTAGCCGAGCACGCACAGGGTGCCCGTGTTCAGCAGAAAGTGCTGGCCGCCACGCGCGGGCAATCCGATCCAGCGGGCCGCAAATACGCGCAACAGGTGTCCGTGCGCGAACAGCGCGGTGTCGCCGGAAACGTCGCGCGAGCGGGCTATCACCCGGTCTACTCGCGCACTAACTTGTTTCGGCGCCTCGCCGCCAGGGCACCCATCCCGGAAGATCAACCAGCCCGGCGCCACCTCGTCGATCTGCTTGGGCGTCAATCCCTCGTACTTGCCGTAGTTCCATTCGACCAAATCGGAGTCAATGATGGCTCTATCGCCAAGGCCTGCCAACTCGCAGGTCTCTCGCGCCCGCCGCATCGGGCTGCAGAGAACAAGGCCAAATGGGTTGGCGGCGAGCACCGGCCGCATCCGCGCCGCAAGCCGGCGACCGTTGTCAGTCAACGGAACGTCCGTCTTGCCGGTGTGCTGCCCGTTGAGGCTCCACGCGGTCTCGCCATGTCTAATCGCGAACACGTTCACGTTCGGCTCCGCCAGCAGGTTTAGATGTTGTCGGCCTCGGTCGAGCGAACGCCCGTAGAAGCCGCCTCCTGCCCCCACCTCCAGCCGGTGATCTCCGGCATATCGTCGCCATACCGGGCGATGAACGCCTTGTGGTCGATGAGCTTGTCGCGGATGGCCTGCTTGGCATAGGCAGCCCGCGATCCGAGCTTCGGCACGCGATCGATTACGTCGCTTACGAGGTGGAAGCGATCGAGATCGTTGAGCACGCACATGTCGAACGGTGTCGTGGTGGTGCCCTCTTCCTTGTAGCCGCGCACATGCAGGTTGTCGTGGCCCGTGCGCCGGTAGGTCAGTCTGTGAACCAGCCACGGGTAGCCATGGAAGGCAAAGATGATCGGCTTGTCGGTCGTGAACAGCGCGTCGAAATCGTGATCGGACAGACCGTGCGGATGCTCGCTCGGGGGCTGCAGCTTCATCAGATTAACGACATTGATGACGCGGACCTTTAGATCGGGCGCGTACCTTCGAAGAAGGTCGACAGCGGCGAGCGTCTCCAGCGTTGGCACGTCGCCACAGCAAGCCATCACGACATCTGGCTCGCTACCGTAGTCGTTGCTGGCCCACTCCCAAATACCCAATCCGGCTTCGCAGTGCTTGACCGCCTCGTCCATTGTCAACCACTGAGGAGCAGGCTGCTTCCCTGCGACGACGACGTTGACGTAGTTTCGGCTGCGCAGACAATGGTCGGTGACCGATAGCAAGCAATTGGCGTCAGGCGGCAGATAGACGCGGATGACCTCAGCTTTCTTGTTGATGACGTGGTCAATGAACCCCGGGTCTTGATGGCTAAAGCCATTGTGATCCTGGCGCCAGACGTGGCTCGACAATAGGTAGTTCAGCGAGCCAATGGGCCGTCGCCATGGAATGTGATTGCAAACCTTCAGCCACTTGGCGTGCTGATTGAACATCGAATCGATGATGTGGATGAACGCTTCATAGCAAGAGAAAAAGCCGTGCCGGCCGGTCAGGAGATAGCCCTCGAGCCAGCCCTGGCATTGGTGCTCGCTGAGCATCTCCATGACCCTCCCGTCGGGCGCCAGATGATCATCCCAGGGATAGGTGTTTGCGGCCCAGGCACGATTGGTGACCTCGAGTGCATCCTGCCAGCGGTTCGAGTTGTTCTCGTCCGGACTGAAGAGCCGGAAATTTCGTGCCTCCATATTTAGCTTCATTACATCGCGCAGGAACCGGCCCATGACCCGGGTAGATTCGGCGGTTACGGCGCCGGGTGCGGTCACGTCGACAGCATAATCGCGGAAGTTTGGCAGCCGCAGATCGCGCAGGAGCAACCCGCCATTGCCGTGCGGATTGGCGCTCATGCGACGGGTGCCTCGAGGCGCAAGGTCGGCCAATTCGGGGCGGAGCCGGCCGATGTCATCGAACAGCTCTGCAGGTCGGTAGCTCTTCATCCACGCTTCGAGGAGGCGTACGTGGGCCTCGTTCCCGTGCATCTCGCCCATCGGGACCTGGTGCGACCGCCAGTAGTCCTCGGTGCGCTTGCCATCGATCTCTTTCGGACAGGTCCAGCCCTTGGGTGTGCGGAGCACGATCATCGGCCAGCGGGGGCGTTCCCTAAAACCATCTCGACGCGCAGCCGATTTGATGCGCTGAATTTCTCCGACGACCTTATCCATGGTCGTCGCCATCAGCTCGTGCATTTTTTCCGGCTCATTCCCCTCGACGAAATACGGCGTGTAACCGTAACCGCGGAATAACTGATCCAGCTCCTCGTGGCTGATGCGGGCAAGAATGCAGGGATTAGCAATCTTGTAGCCGTTCAAGTGCAGTATCGGCAAAACCACCCCGTCGGTCGCCGGGTTCAGGAACTTGTTGGAATGCCAGCTCGTTGCCAGTGGTCCTGTCTCCGCTTCGCCGTCGCCGACCACACAGGCTGCGATCAAGTCCGGGTTGTCGAAAACCGCTCCGTAGGCATGCGAGAGGGCGTAGCCGAGTTCGCCGCCTTCGTGAATTGAGCCGGGCGTCTCCGGTGCAACGTGGCTCGGGATACCGCCCGGAAAAGAGAATTGGGTGAACAGGCGCTTCATTCCCCCTTCATCGAGAGAAATGTTCGGATAGACCTCGCTGTAAGTCCCTTCGAGGTAAGCATTCGCGACCAGGCCGGGACCACCATGCCCGGGGCCGGTGATGTAGATCGCGTCGAGGTCGTGCTTCTTGATCACCCGGTTGAGGTGAACGTAGATGAAGTTCAGGCCTGGCGTCGTTCCCCAGTGGCCGAGAAGCCTCGGCTTGATGTGATCCTTAGTGAGCGATTGCTTGAGCAGCGGATTGTCGTAGAGATAGATTTGGCCGACCGACAGGTAGTTGGCCGCCCGCCAGTACGCATCCATCAATCCCCGCTCCTTATTGGAAAGCGTGCTTGCCATCATTGCCTCTCCTCTTCACAGCGACGCCCGACCGGCACCAATGCAGGCACCGGAGGCTCGGTGTTGGGCACGTCGAACAGGCCCGCTACATAGCAGCGCGGCCAAGCTCGACGATCTCTGCGAAAAATCGATAGGCGAGGACCTCTTTTGGGCGCTTGATTGGGACCTTCATCGGGGCCGCCTTGCAGCTAGTCTTCTCGCCAGCATCAATCTTCCCGCGCAGCGGACCGCCGGCTCTTGGTCCGCGCGCGCGACGGTCATCCCGCAACCGAATGACTACTTTGATCTGGATCAAGGGTTGCCGGGCGCGCTCGGGGAACGGTCACTAAGAACGGTTAATCTGGATAACCGTCGGCGGTGCGACCTAAATCAGCATGTGCGGCTGCGACATTGGTGCAGCCGGTGCATAGTGGTTGAATCCGACCGGGTGACGTCAAGCGATCATCAAGGCAACGAGAGGGGGCGAGACACCGGACATCTTATCGAAATCCGAAATCAACGTCTGGATCAGGGAGGACGCCATGGCAACGACGATGAAGGCGGCGATGGTGCGTAAGTTCAAGGAGCCGCTGTCAATCGAAGAGGTGCCGGTCCCCGAGGTTGGACGGGGCCAGATCCTCGTGAAGATCGAAGCGTGCGGTGTCTGTCATACAGACCTGCATGCCGCAGATGGCGACTGGCCGGTCAAGCCCAACCCGCCCTTCATTCCCGGTCATGAAGGCGTCGGTACTGTCTCTGCCGTGGGCGGGGGCGTAACCGCAGTGAAGGAAGGCGACCGGGTCGGCGTGCCCTGGCTGCACACGGCATGCGGTCATTGCAGGCATTGCCTCGCTGCTTGGGAAACCCTGTGTGACTCGCAGCAGAACACGGGCTATTCCGTCAATGGCGGCTTCGCGGAATACGCCATCGCTGATCCGAACTATGTGGGCCACTTGCCGAACGGCCTGGACTTCGAACCAGCCGCTCCGATCCTCTGCGCCGGTGTGACCGTCTACAAGGGGCTGAAGGAGACTGAGGCCAAGCCCGGCGATACGGTGGTCATTTCCGGCATCGGGGGACTCGGCCACGTCGCCGTCCAGTATGCGAAGGCCATGGGCCTCGGGGTCATCGCCGTCGATATCTCGGACGAGAAGCTGTCCCTGGCCCGCAAGATGGGCGCCGACGCGGCGGTCAACGCCATGACGACCGATGCGGTGGCCGAGGTGAACAAGCTCTGTGGCGGGGCGCGAGGCGTGCTCGTGACCGCCGTCTCACCCAAAGCGTTCAGCCAAGCTCTCGGAATGCTCGGCAAGGGGGGCACCATGGCTCTCGTTGGCCTTCCACCGGGTTCTTTCGAACTGGACATCTTTAACACCGTTCTGATGCGCAAGACCATTCGAGGATCGATTGTGGGGACGCGACTTGATCTCGCCGAGTGCCTGCAGTTCGCCGGCGAAGGCAAGGTGAAGGTCCACTACTCGACCGAGCGGCTGGAAGACATCAACAGCATCTTCGGCCGCATGCGCGACAACAAGATCGACGGTCGTGTGGTTATGAAAATTTAGGCGAGATAGGGCCCGTCTGGGTCCATCCCGGCCGACCGCCACCCACGCATCTGCGGACATGTGGCGGCGGCTCTCCACCCGGGGTGAGATAACATGCGCAGCCAAGCACGGTCCGAAGGGTACCAGGGGCTCTCGAGGAGGGATGTCATCGCGATAATGGGCGCTGCTTCCGGAGCCATTGCGGCAGGCTACAGCACTGTCGCGAAGGCCGCGTCGGACAGAAGCGCCATCGCCATCGAGGAGGTCAAGCCGAGCGAGGACGTCTTCGCCCATGTCAGCCGGGTCAAGGGCAAATTCGATCAATCCCTCTACCAACAGATCATCGGCGCCGCGAATGACTTCAAGGAGGGCGATCAGGCGATTGGCGTCGGCGCCAAGGACGAGGCTTCTCGCAAGAATGCCCGCACCCTGCTGGTGAATACCAGGATCCGCGATATTCATGAGCATCCGCTTCACGTGGACGATCTGCAGAGACTGATCTGGCAGACCACAGACAAGGACCGGTACGCAAAGGTTCAGGACTGGACCATGGGCCGGTTGAAGCAGTTCCTCCTGACCGGATCAGAGGACCAGATCAAGGACGTCATGAACGGCCTGAATAGCGACGTGATCGGTTGTGTCCCGAAGCTGATGAGCAACGAGGAGCTGATCATCGTCGGCCAAAAGATCTTCAACGTCCTCCCAGGAACGAAGATGGGCGCCCAGGGGTATATGGGCGCCCGCATCCAACCCAACTCACCGACGGATCATCCAGAAGACGTTATCTGGCAGGTCTTCAACGCCTTCGCCTATGCAACCGGTGACATTGTCATCGGTACCAACCCGGTCGACAGCACGGTGAAAAGCGTCGCCGCCGTGGAACACGCGCTCAAGGATATCGTCGACACCTTCGGACTTCAGGACACTGTCCCGTGGTGCGTGCTCGCCCATATCGATGTCCAGGCGGCAGTCGCTGAGAGCAACCCTGGCACGGTCGCCACGATGTTTCAGAGCCTCGCGGGCACCGATGACTGCAACAAGACCTTCGACATCACCGTCGAGAAGATCCTGAACTACGCAAAGTCCAAGACCGGCGAGCGTTACGGGCTCTATTTCGAGACGGGACAAGGATCCGAGTTCACCAACGGCGCCGCGAACGGCGTCGACATGATGATCCTCGAATCCCGGAAGTATGGCTTCAGCCGCGCCGTCGGGCAGGAGCTCGCGAAGGTGCAACCGAGCGGCGCCTGGCTACACATCAACGATGTCGCAGGGTTCATAGGGCCCGAGGTCTTCAGGAGCCGTGAGCAGCTGGTTCGATGCTGCCTCGAAGACATCGTCATGGGGAAGCTGCACGGTCTGACCATCGGCCTGGACATCTGCTCGACGCTGCACATGGCGGTGACCTTGGAAGACCTGGATTGGTGCCAGGATCAGATTATGCCGGCCAGCCCGGTGTATCTCATCGCGCTGCCTACCAAGAATGATCCGATGCTGGGCTACCTCACAACGTCGTTCCAAGACCACGTAAGGCTGCGGAAGAAATTCGGGTTCAAAGTGAACGACGCGATGTGGGACTTCTACAAGCGGATCGGGATTGTCGATGACGCCAACAATTACACCAGCAACTATGGCGATCCTGTCTGGGTATACTATCAATACCGGCTGGCCAAGGGCGACTCGAGGCCGAAGGAGGCGGTGTATGCGGAAGGCCGGCGCATGACGACCGAGGTCGAACAAAGAGGTGTCGATCTCGCGACGGGTCACGGCCGGGAGATCTGGGATCTCAACCCGGCGCTTCAGGCCAAGGTCAACAGTCTCTACGACGACGCCAAGAAATCCCTCTGGACCGAGCTGACGCCCGGATTCATCAATGCGGTTCCGGATGTCCTGCCGGTCCGGACGCAGTCCAAGGACAGAAACGATTACATCGCTCATCCGCCGACTGGCGAAATATTGGATCCAGAGTCCCTTGCTGCGATTGTCAGGCTCCGGGATTCGTGGGGCGACAATGTCCCGAAAGCTCAGATCGTCATCTCGGATGGTTTGAACGCCAACGCCATCATGGACAAGGGGCACCTGGAGCCGTACCTATTGGAAATGCGCCGGCTTCTTCGCGCGGCGGGCGTCTCGGTCGCCGACAAGAACATCCTGGTCACCAGCGGGCGGGTCCGTGTCGGCTACCGGATCGGCGAGACGCTTTTCGAGCGCGCGAACCCCAACAGTTTCAGAGGTGTCCTTCACATCATCGGCGAACGGCCTGGAACGATGCATCACGCCTATTCGGTCTACATAACGGTGGCACAGGGCAACGTCTGGGCGCAGAAGAAGATCGATCACGACATCACAAGGTTGGTGAGCAATGTCGCAGATACCGCTCTGCCGCCGGAGGAAGCCGCCAAAGAAACCCTGACGATTATTCGCGAGGTCGTCGGCAAGAACGTGAGCGGCAGCCGGCGGCACTCGACCTGAATGGCTCTTGGGGATCTCGCTCTCGCCGGACGCATACTATACTTGAAGGCCGAGCTGCGGCCGATGCCGAGCAGCTCGTGCGCTTTTTGCGGGGTGAAGCCAAGCTTCTTCAGCTTGCGGGCAGCCGGCCATCCGGCTCGAAGACATCGAGTGAAATATTGCCATGATCAAATTTGAATTGCCGCGAGACCGGAGTAGTCCCCGAGGCGTTCAGCGGTCGCATGTTCAAGAGCAGAAAGCCCCGACCGTACCGGGCTTCGGCGGTGGGGCAGTTAGGTCCCGGAAGTTTGCGGCGCGATGCCCAGATGATCCGATACCGACTCGATCCCGGGCGTTGCCTCGGCCGCAACGCGAACGGCGGTTTTCTCATCCACGCTGTAGACAAATCCCCAGAGATCGGCGCAGCGGTCATTGACGATGATATTGAAGGGTCTGCCCGCCCACGGCTGATCCTTGATGCTGTCGACGAAGCGTTGATGCAGCACGCGGTCGCTTTCAACCCAACCAGTATTGTAGTTGGCGCGTGCCAGGACTTGCAACAGGTTCACACGGCTGACGATACCGACCACCAGTTCGCCCCGAACGATCGGCACCCGCTTGATGCTGTGCTTCTCCATCAGGTTCGCGATTTCCCGCAACGGTGTTTCCGGCTGCGCCGTTATCACCTCACGCGTCATCACATCGCTTACCCGTTTGGCGCGCGACTTGACGAACTCCTTCGCCAGCGCGTCGCTTGAGATGAGTGTTTCGCCTTCCCCGGAACGGCGCCGTTCGGTACCGATCTCGACGCGCCGGATCAGATCGCCCTCCGAAACGATGCCGACCAGCTTCGCGTAGATATCGATGACCGGCAGCGCGCTGACGCAGCTGCTGACCATCGCATTCGCCGCGATTTGAACGGGGATATCGGGGCCAACCGAGATAACCCCACCTACCATCACGTCCCGCGCTTGCATGTCCAGCCCCCTTTGTTTGGGCGGCCGCAGCCTAACGAGAGCGCGAGAGAATCGTTTGAGCTATGTCAATCCAGCGTTGCGGAATGGGCAATCAGACCCGCCAAGCCGTCCGCAGGTGTGCGGCAATCGAAATGCTCCGACTTGGAGGGCAAAATTGATCCAGATCAGCAAACTATATTGTTCATGCCCGAGGCCTGCTGGACCGTTAGGTGAGACGAGAGGGCGCACTTGATACAGTTCAGCCATTGTTGACCTCGACGAACTAGCGAAAGGAGCGTGCTCGAGAGCCGCGCCGAAGGTGCCGGACCGCGATGAATGGTTGTGTAAGATGCGATAGCGGGGCGCTCACTAATGTTGCTAGCCCGCCGATTTCTACTTTGGGCTACGCCACTGCCCTCTCGTCACCAAACAGCAGTTTTCCCTGGCGGAGCATTGGTCCAAAGAGGGCTGCCACAACCACGAGAGCGACACTCGGCTGCGAGATCAAACACGGAGATTAGCGGATCAGCATTGCAGCACCTGCTGCGGGTAACAATGCGGGAATAAAGGATTGCGAAAACGCTTTTCGCATCAATGGGTTATTGCGTTTGGTGCGCTCGGAGGGCGGTCGCATTTGTCGTAATTTCAATGACTTGCGGAGATGGACCAAGAGTTTAGGTGCGTTTCAGACGCAAAGATCGCCTTCCAGAAGGCCCCCCGGGCGGCGACTGGAATGCATGTCAGCCGGCGCGCTACCGTCCGCCGGCTGCAAACAAATTGAAAAACACTAGGCGCCGGATGCCTTTGCGAGCTTCTCTCAATATTCGGCGACTGGCAGACCGCCCCAGCCCCAGTTCTCCATCTCGACCTCCTCGATGACAACAAAGGTCCCTTCCAGCGGCTTGTTGAGGACATCGAGCAGCAACTGGCTTGCTCCCTTGATCAGAGCCGCCTTCTGCTCTGGCGTAACGGAGGTTGCCCCCAGGCGCGGTACCCTCGCGTGACCTGAATGGTGATGATCGGCATGGTGGTGATCCTTTGCTAGTGCCCGGCGCTCTGTCCGCCGTCGACATGCAGGATCTCGCCGGTCACGAAGCCCGCGCCTTCGAGATAAAGCACCGCATCGACGATATCGCGCATTTCGCCCATCCGTCCGACCGGATACAGGTTCGCCAAGAATTTGTGCGTCTCCGGTCCGTGCATCGGCGTCTTGATGATGCCGGGCGACACGGCGTTCACGCGGATACCCTTCTTTGCGTATTCGATCGCAAGAGACTTGGTTGCCGCGTTCAATCCACCCTTGGTCAACGACGCCAGCACCGACGGCACGCTGCTGTTGCCCTGATCGACGAGGCTGGTCGTGATCTGCACGATGTGACCCGAGCCCTGCTTTTCCATTTCCCTGGCTGCGCGTCGGGTGACGTTGAAGAAGCCATTAAGATTGGTGCTGAGGATGTTGGAGTAATCCTCGTCCGTGTAGTCGGTGAACGGCTTGGCGATGAAGATGCCGGCATTGTTCACGACCGTGTCGATGCGGCCGAAGCGCTCGAGCGCCTGCGACACGATACGTTCCGCGGTCTTGGGGTCGGCGACATCGCCGGCAACCGTCACGACGTCCGGATCGGACGACGGCTTGATCGAACGGGAACTCGCGACAACGCGGTAGTTGCGGTCCCGATATCCCTTGACCAGGGCTTCGCCGATACCCTGCGATGCGTCGGTGATGATCGCGACTTTCTGCTCTCCACCTATGAGGGCCTCCATGATGCTGAGACGGCGACCACCGCCGCCTCGTGACACCATGGAGGCTAGATCGATCGCGGATCGTAGCGAATACACGCTATTCGGCAGTCACTCTTCCGCGGCGCGAACGAATAGTTTCGGCGCTGGCGCTTCCCTTTACGTTTCCCTTGGCCTCGCGCGACAACTGCTTGAAATAGCGCTTGAAGCGCGGCACGGCGAAATCGACGAAGGCGCGCACCTTCGGCACGGAGAAGCGTCCTTGTGGCGCGAGCACGTGCACCGGCAACGGCGGATGCTCGTCCTTGTCGAGCAGGATTTTCAGCCGTCCGTCCCGGATCTGCTCGGCAATGTGATAGGAAAACAGGCGGGTGACACCGTTGCCTTCCGCGGCCGAGGCCACCGCCGCGCGCACCATATTGAGCATGAGCCTTGGCGTGAACTGCACCGTCCTCGGCACTGAAGAGTTTTCCACAGGCGGAAAGCTCCAGGAGTCCTGACCGAAATGCGTCATTGAAACGATCTGATGCTTCGCCAGATCAGCCGGCTCGTTGATGACCGGATGTCGGGACAGCATGATTGGCATGTCTCATTTCCCAACAGGTGGACCGATAGACTCGTTGGCGCGATTCTAAATTTTTACTTTCCCCGCTCGTTGTGCCCTCTGTTGTCCAATTCTTGGGCCCGGGCCTTTTGTGCTTGTGGCACCGCCTCGATCAACAGCGCGAGCGCTTTGCTGAAGCCTGAATCGGCGTAAGATGCGCCCCGATAGTGCCCGAGACGCGCGACGACGAGATCGTGCGAGGGAATGATCAGCGTGATCTGCCCGCCAGCGCCCGCCATGTAATAGGCATCGCGTGGGATTGGATATTGCCCGTCGCCGTTGAGCCAGAAAAAGGCTCCATAGATCGGCCGATTGTCCGCGGCCCAGGCGGGCGCAAGCGTGCTGACGAATGTGGTGTAGCCCTCAGGGAGAATGCGCTCACCGTCCCAAACGCCCCCCTGAAGAAAGAGATTGCCAAGCCGCGCCCAATCGCGCCCGGAGCTCACCTCATAACCTTGCCCCAGAAAATTTCCGAACGGATCAGTTTCGATGACCATGGTACGGATGCCGAGCTTGTCGAACAGCGCCCGCTGAGGAAATGAGAGATACTCCTCGCCGCGTTTTTCGACACCGAGCCGGATCAGGTAGTTGATCAGGACCGGATCGGTGTTGCGATAGCGTCCGACCGTGTTGGGAGGCCATTGCAATGGCCGTGTCGCCGCGTAGTGAAAGGCATCGATACCGCCGGTATAAAGGTAAACGTGATCCGGGTAAGGCCCCGTCGGGTCGTAGTCCGGGTCTTGGGGCGCCCTGATCCGAAGCCCGCTCGACATGCGGAGGAGATCGGCGACGCGTATTTTGGCGCGCGCGTCGCCGGGCGTTTGCCATTCAGGAATCGGTGCTGGCTGGTCCAAATCATAGACGCCGTCTTTGACTAGAATGCCAAGGAGTGCTGCCGTAACGCTCTTGCCCATCGACCAGCTTTCGAGCGGCGTCTGCGACGTAAGACCCTCCGCGTAACGCTCGGCGATGAGGCGGCCTTTCCACGTCACGACGAACGCCGCGGTCAATGCCTCGGCCGGTTGGAATGCGGCATTCACAGCAGCTTTGAGTTTTCCCGCATCGATCTCTGTCGGCAGCGGCTCCTGCGGCAGCATGTCGCCCATGGGCCACGCTTGGGTCGCGGGATCGGGCAAACGGCTCTTGACGGCGACCGGCTCGAAATTCACGGCGCTCTGGCCGATCGGAAGCGTGACGCACCCCTGGCTCCCGAGATATTTGGCGGTACGGGTCACGCCGCTAGGAAGCGTGACATAGACCTCCTTGTTGGCGCGATCGATCACGGGCTTACCGAACTTTGCACGTAGCCCGTAGGGCGCAGTGAAAAACCCAACATTTTCGGCCGCGAAATCGGGTGCCAGGCCGGTCAGGAACACGGCTGAGCACATTACCTTCGCAAATCCGGCGGCATGATGCGTCAAGGGATCGCCTGGCGGCGGCACATAGGGCGTATCGAGTTCGAATGATTTCGCGCGAGCGATGAGCACCTCTCTGGTGGGAGCCTGCGCTGCCGCCGCCCCGCCGGTGAGAGCCACAAGAATGATCACCAGAAGACACCTATTCATGATCGCTCCCGCGATAAACGAACGATGATCGTTTGGTTCAATGTCTGCGCATGCAACACATCAATATGCCCTAACGCGTAGCTGAGTGGGAGTATGGGCTAGCCCTCGCGAGCAGGATATCAGATGCGAACCAACCGCGCGGCCGCTGGCCGGGGTTTAAACACTATTCCGGTCCTCCCCTGGAAACGGACATCCTCAGGGCCGGTCGCCATGTCTCAAAGGTGTCAACATGCGACATGGCGGCGACTTACACCTAATTTCTGCACGGGCTAACCCGTTAGAACTGATGGATCGAATTTTCGGTGCAGAATTGTTGATTTCTGCACACCGGGCCGCAGGTCTTTTGAGAGGCGGATCGGGTGAGCTCGGTCAGCCCACCTTGTCGCCCGAAGGAATCGCGGACATGTCCATCCACATCGCTCCCAAAGCATGGCCGTCGGGATCAGCGAGGTCGCGGGTGTACATGAAGCCATGGTCTTCTATTGGATTGATGTCGGCGGTGCCGCCATTTGCGGCGGCTGCGCCGTTCATCGCATCGACAGCGTCGCGGCTGTCGCACGACAGAGCAAGCATCACTTCGCTCGACGTTTTTGGTGGGATGGGGCGGCTTGTAAAGGTGCGCCATTTGGCATGGGTGAGCAGCATGAAGTTGATCGCTTCACTCCACACCATGCACGCAGCCGTCTCGTCGGTGAACTGAGGATTGTTCTTGAAACCGATGGCTTCGTAGAAAGCCATGGACGCCTTGAGGTCGGTGACCGGCAGGCTCACAAAAATCATCTTGCTCATCACTCTTTCCTTTACCTGTTGGGATGCCAATCTCCAGCGAGTGGCACAAAGGGCGCTAGTCCCTGCTTAAAGACGATTGAAAGCCCGCCGAACCGACATCGAGTGTTGTTGCGTTTTCTGCAATTCTAATGGCCAAGATGGCTTGAATTTTGCACCTAAGCCAAAGCAGCGCGAGGTCGGTTCAGGGGTCATTAGCGGACAGGCAAAGCACCGACGCCGAGGTCCGCTTTCGTTACGACACGGCCTCAACGCTCTTCATCAGGATGCACCCACTTGTACGGCGCAATCTCCCCCTGCTCGGTCAACTTGATCGTGCGAACGGGCGGCTTGTAACGGCACGCCGCAGGATCGGCATCGGAACGACCGCTCTAGCTTCCAGATCGGCGTGTCGAGCGCCCCGCGGATCGCATCCAGCGGCATGCTTGCTCGTGTCTTGCATCGGCAGCATTCGATCTCCAGCCAGCCGTAACCGCCGTTGCGATGTTTGGACGCGCGCCCCGTGGGATGAGGCCAAAGCGCTGCAGCGGCCGTTGCCGGACGATGCGCTCACGTCGGTGATGCGCGGCGGGGACAAGGAAGACAGGGCTGCAGCATGGCGGATAACGGTGGAAAACGCTGGCGCTGCTGATCAATGGAGGCGGCGCTCCCAGCACAGCAGCCACTCCGGCATCACGTCGAGCGCATGACACAGCTTTATCAGCTCGATCGGGTACAGCCGCGCGCGCCCGCGCTCCCAGCTCACGATCTGTGCCTCACTGTAGCCCGTCAGTTCGGCAAGCTCGCGGCGATCCATGTGGGCCTTGGCCATCGCACGCGTCAGGCGCTCGCCGATCCGTTGCTGCTTGGCAGCGCAATTCTCTTTAGGCATCGCCGCGCTTCCCTCTGTCCGACTGTAGCCTACACCAAAATGTTAGGAGACGGCAGACTTTCCCGCGCCAAAGGATGCGCGCCGTGGGATGAGGCCAAGGCGCTGCAGCGGCCCTTGCCGGACAATGCGATCAGGATCGTCGCTCGAGGAGCAGAAAAGGAAGACAAAGCCGCCGCATGAAATACGCCGCCACCCGCCCCTACGCCGAGCCCGAAAAGGCGGCGCGCCGGATCCTCGAGATCGCCAACGCCGTCGAGGTACTGCAGGGCCGCATCCACATTGAGAAGGTCAACGAGACGTTTCTGTTTCGCGATGGCGGCAGTCCGGCGGAATATGGCGCCGGCATGAAACTCGTCATTGAGCGGGGTTGGCTAGTGATGCACGAATCTGGAACCTTCGTCATCTTCACTGCGGCCGACGCCGAGCTGTTCGCCTAGAGCCACCCGATAGGTAGAGTTTTGTTCGCCCAACGCAGCGCGGGCGTCTGGCATCGATGGCTAGTTGGGCGGGAATAGCACGTACAGCACGAGCGCGACCATTGCCGCCGTGGTGATGACTTCCAAGACGATCGCAAAACGAGATCGCTGCATAGCGCGCGGGGCTGACGTGCGGCCGGACTTCCGTAGTGCGGGCCTGATGAAACGGCTCTGGCGGGGCTGGGGGCTAATGTGCCAGAGCCGTTCCTCAAGATGCTCTCTTTCGAGCGCCGAATCACCATGCCAGGATAAAGTGGCAAAACCGTGTGAGCGCCCGAGCGCCATTTCGTTTCATCGTCGCGAAGCTGTAGCCCTGAAGCATTACGTCAGGGAGGTGGCCCGATTCATACTTGACCACGGAGGGTGAGCACAGGAGACTTCAGTTTTTCGGCCATCAATTTTCGAATGGTAATTAGGAGTACAAAATGATTGACGAGAATTTTGCTCGGCTTCGAACGCGTCGCGGCAACATTCAGCGCTATCGCCACCTGTTAGAAACCAGCCTGACCGACTTCGAACGCGAGTTTGTTTCCAAGCGGCTTGCGGAAGAGCTGTCCGCCTTGGAAATGCTCTCTGCGACGATGCCAACAAGACCATTCTGAGATTCACGAGCACAGCCTAACCGCAAGCTGCAACGAAGGTCCGGCGTACGACGGTTCCGGACGACATACGCCGGGCCCCCTCACCACTGCCGGTCACGCTTTGATCTTCAAGCAAATGACGGACTGTGGTGAGGCCTTCGGGCTTCACAGGTACGGCGTACAACTGTTTAACCATCCGTTAACCATAGCTATTCATGATGCTGCTCGTGTGTGTTCGCGACGAGCTTGAACGACATGGCGCAGCGTAATTCCAGAGCGTCAGTTGGAGGGGAGGAGGACGTCGTGAGCTTTCCCTCACCGCTAGCACCAGACAAGGGAGCAACGGCCCTCGATCTGGTATATCAAGCGGCCGATGTGTTCCGCGGTATGGAGAAGCACGCCCGCGATACCGAAGCCCGTGCCCAGTCGCTTTGCACAAGCGCCTTAGAAAGGTTGCGGCTTGCCGAAATGCGAGCGGAGGCCGCCGAGCGGGCACAACGTGAACTCATCGTCACCGCCGAACGTAAGCTGCAACATGCGTGCCGAGCGCTGGAACAAGCCCGGTCCTGTATTGAAGCTCAGAAGGATAAGTTGACGGCCGTAGAGTTTCGTGCCGAAGTTGCTGAAGCCGAAGCGCGACAAGCCAAGGAGGCGCTCGCGCTCGTTGAAGAGGCCATTCGCAAGCGTCTGCTTTGCGCAAACCCGGATGCTGATGGCAGGTTGACAGCGGTAGCCTGATCCATTGCGATTGCCATGGCTCACTGGGTGCTACCGTGGCAGGCACGAGCGAACACCCCTGCTGTGAGCTTGACGGCAGCCGCCTCCTTTAAGCCAACCATTTGAAATCGGGAGGCGCATGGGTCGAGGTGCAAGTACGGGCGTACCGCGCGCGCCAATTCAAAATGACAGAGCCGAATGATAACTAGCTATTAACCAAGTTGGATTATCTGGACAGTTGGGCATTCGGGGCGCGTGTGCCGGCTTGCGGGCCGGCCGGTAGTGTAGGCGTGGACCCATGGCCCTTGACCCCGAAGAGTTCGTCACCCTGACAAATCACGGCTCGATGAAACTGCGCGCGGCCGTATTGCGCGCGATGACGTTGCTGCCCAAGGAACGCAAGCGGACAACAATCGTCCGCGAGGGTGAACCGGCGATCCTGAATTTCGAGCAGATCAAGAACCTTGCGGCGCAGTGGGACGAACGGCTCGTGCCAATCGACTGACTAGTTTCCCTGCGCTGGTTTCAGTCGGGTCGCGCTCCCAAAAGTCGGCCCGTGCACGGCCCTCACGCCAGTGATGCGTCACTTCCAGTGTTTTCGTTTGCTCCTCCAACCGAAGCGGAACCGCTGGGGCGATGGGGCGGCTGAAGCGCTGGATTTCGCTTACCTTCTTTCCACCACTTTGGAAGATCCATTTCGCGGTGCAGGTTTCGGCTCTTTTCTTATGATGCTTAAAGCTTGAGGTATCGGCGACTAGCCCACGAACTTGCAGGGACGCTGTAGATGGAAGGACCGATCGGTCGATAGGCGCGAGCTTCCGAAGATTGCACTGGCACCACCAATGTCGCCCATGTGCTTGGAGCGCGCGTAGCGAACACCATCTCGGCCAGCGGTCGGCGCAAACAAGCCGGACATCTGACAGCAAGCGATCAGGTCATGGCGCCGGCAGTCCCGCCTGGCGCATTGGAGTGACGACCCCAGTCCATCTCCCAGCTGGGGCCGTTTCTTTCCCAAACGAAAAGCCCGGCTTTTGGCCGGGCGATTCGCAAACATTCCGAACGTGATGAAGCGAACACCTTAGGTCAGAATAGCCACAAGAGTCTGTTCGCTTTGTCACCTAGGAAATTGATTTTATCCGACTCTCAGATTTTCGGCAGACGTCTTGCCACGGTTGCTCATTTCTTCGTAGCTCACCTTAGCACCCTCATTGAGACTACTCAGTCCCGCTTTTTCGACTGCCGAGATGTGCACGAAGACATCCTTGCCACCGTTGTCGGGTTGAATGAATCCATATCCCTTCGTTGGGTTAAACCACTTCACAGTACCTGTTGCCACTGACGATCTCCCATTGAGCAAGGGTGACAGCCTAGATCGATAGCGTTGTGCCCCGCAACCCTCCCCTAAGGCCAATAAAGCTCCCGCACCATCGGCCTAAGCTATAGCTTAAACTCTTGATGACCCGGTCCTGTGTCGGAGCGAGAGTGAGGGCGCGCGTCCAGAGCGTCGACGACGAGATCCGCAGCCCCCGCATGGCCTGATTTCGGAGGCACCATGCCTACGGCGAAACTCCATGCACTTACAATCCTTGGCGCGCTCGATGAGGCCCGGTCAGAGCTTGTCGGCAAGGCCGTAGTACTCACTGATGGAAAGGCCGGGACAGTAGAGAACGTTTGGCTTGACGAGTTGCACGGCCTACGAATTTCGATCAGGGGCCACGATGGAAAGTGGCCCGTCTCAACGATCAAATTCGCGCAGACCGGCTGAACCGGCTAAAGGCCGAAGGACTGTTTCGAACCAGCTTCGCATCGGACCGACGGTTTCGTCATCAGCGATCCCCCGCGCGAGAGATCGCCGAGCTGTATCCCTCCATCAGCAAGCACTCGACACCAGTAGCTCGGGGAAGGGAAATAGCTCAGTAAGCGCGTGCATCCGCACGTGAGTTCTAAAATGGGTTTTCGGTATACCCAGAAGATGAGGCATGCGGGCGTCTATTGAGACCAACAGAACGACGGCAATCGGCGGCGCTGGCCAGCAGTCACGAGAAATCCTGCCACAAAGTGGCGGCGATCTGTTCCAGCGCCCAGTCGACCTGATCGCTGGAGATAACGAGCGGCGGGGCGATGCGAATCGTGTGCCCATGTGTGTCCTTGGCGAGGATGCCTCGGGCCTGCAGGGCCTGACAGTAGCGACGTGCACCGCCTGCTTCCGGCTGAAGCTCGACGGCCAGCATCAGCCCGCGTCCGCGCACTTCCCGGATCGTGTTGCTGCGGATGCTGCTCAGGCCATCGAGAAAGCGGCTGCCCTGGGCGGCTGCGTTCTCGATCATCCCTTCCTCGACCAGCACGCGCAGCGCGGCCCGAGCCACCGCACAGGCCAGCGGATTGCCGCCGAAGGTCGACCCGTGCTGGCCAGGTTTCAGGGTGCCGAGCACCGCGTTGTTCGAAAGCACGGCCGACACTGGGTAAAAGCCGCCGGACAACGCCTTGCCGAGCAGCGTGACATCCGCCTCGATGCCCTCGTGCTGTTCCGCGAGCAGCTTGCCGGTGCGGCCGAGCCCGGTCTGGATCTCGTCTAGAATCAGCATCACGTCGTGCGCAGTGCAGAGTTGGCGCACTGCTGTAAAGTAATCTGGCGGTGGGATGACGACGCCCGCTTCTCCCTGAATCGGTTCGACCAAAAAGGCGACCGTGTTTGGCGTGATTGCCTCCTTCAGCGCCGTGGCATCGCCGAAGGCGATGATCTTGAAGCCCGCCGCGAAGGGTCCGAAATGGTCACGTGCCGCCGGGTCGGTGCTGAAGCCGATGATGCCAAGGGTGCGGCCGTGAAAATTATCGGCGCAGACGATGATCTCGGCCTGCCCGTCCGGCACCCCCTTCACCTCATAGCCCCATTTGCGCACCGACTTGATCGCACTCTCCACCGCTTCGGCGCCGCTGTTCATCGGCAGCACCTTGTGGGAGCCGGTCAGCGCCGCGATCTCTTCGTAAAAGGGGGCCAGTTGGTCGTTGTGAAAGGCGCGCGACGTCAGTGTCAGCCGGCCCGCCTGCTCCACCATCGCGGCCAAGATCTTCGGATGGCAGTGGCCCTGATTCACCGCGGAATAGGCGGAGAGGCAATCGAGGTAGCGATGGCCCTGCGTATCCCAAACAAAGACGCCCTCGCCGCGCGACAGAACGACGCCGAGCGGTTCGTAGTTCCGGGCGCCAAAGCGCGCTTCCCTCGCGATGAAATCAGTGACCGATGGATCCATGTTTCGTCACTCCAGTTGGAGCGAACTGGCAGGCGATGGGCTATCGCCATTTACCAGCCTGCGAATGCCCGATGATCATCAAGGTACCAAAGGTATTTTGCTTGCGGACGCATTGGGTGACGGCCGTTTGGGGCCTGCCCAAGGGCGGTCGGCGCCCCAATTCTCCTCGCGCTGCATGATCCCTCCAGCGAGACAGCCTGTCTAGTTGTATACCGACGACTTTCGCTCTACCCTCATAAACAGACATCGTTGCCGTGTGCCGACATGTCTCAAAGGTGCCAGTTTCGGACTCACACACCGCAGCAAGCCGGATTAGTCCGGTCAGTGGCGAGGGTTTGGCCAGACCCGCGGCTATGGCCTTTCGTCTGGCCACCGACACGCAATAGCTAATCCCTAAATGACGGGTCCAGCCGATCCAGCTTGCGAAGGAGTGCTGGCCAGGCCAGTGCGCCGGGGCCGGCCCCACGACTGGCTTTATTCGCAGCCATCAGAAAGCCGTCGAGAACGGGCTGCGGGATAGGGATCAGCTCGCTGCCACCGGATTGCGCGCGGACCTGAATCATGCAGCTCGCTTCAAAAAAGTACATGAATGCGAATGCGTCGGCGATCGAGGCGGCCGCGGTGAGCAGGCCGTGATTGCGCAGCATCAGGAAGTTCTTATCGCCGAGATCGCGCACGAGGCGCGGTTTTTCGTCCTCGTTGAGCGCGAGGCCCTCGTAGTCGTGATAGCCGAGTCTAGAAAGCACGCGTAACGACTGTTGCGAGATCGGCAGTAGGCCGTTCTTCTGCGCGGATACCGCGACACCATTGGGCGTATGAGTGTGCATCACGCATAATGCGTCCAGGCGCGCAGCGTGCACCGCGCTGTGAATGGTAAAGCCGGCGGGATTAATATCATATTCCGAGGGCATCACCTTGCGGCCTTCAAGATCAACTTTGACCAGCGAAGACGCGGTAATCTCCTCGAACATCCAGCCGTATGGATTGATGAGGAAATGGTGCTCGGGTCCCGGCACGCGAGCGGAGATGTGGGTAAAGACGAGATCATCCCAGCCGTAGAGTGCGACCAGGCGGTAGGCTGCAGCAAGGTTGACGCGTACTTCCCACTCATCCTTGCTGACTTGATCGCGGACGCTGAGGGAGGTCTTCGGGTTAGCGACGCTCATGGCAGTCTCCTTCTTGCTGAAGTGTGCAAACCATACATTGACCGAACCGTTCGGACAATTAAGGAGGCTTTTCAAACGATGTCCGATGTGGGTCAAACTGAGAAGTCCGGGCGTTCAACCGGCAGGTCGGCTTTACCCCCAACTCCGGACATGGCCTTGCACCGCGCAAACTGACGCTTTGTGCCAATTCCGGACTCTTCCA
>NZ_JAFCLU010000041.1 GCF_018130385.1 Bradyrhizobium sp. AUGA SZCCT0283
TGCCCATTTCCTCCTTTAACTTCGTCAGCTTCTCGGTGAGCCTTGTTACCTTCGCGGCCAGCGCCTCCGTCGGCTCCTGCCGGTCGGCCGTGTCAAGTTGGCTCAGATAGCGCGCGACGCTCTCCTCCAACTGGACACGCCGCCGTTCCACCTTCGCCCGCGTGAAGTTCTTATCCCGGTTGTTCACAGCTTTGAACTTGCTACCATCGATGGCGACGCTCGCCGTCGCAAGAAGACCCATCTCGCGGCAGAGTTCGACGAAGCGCGCACATACCCTGCGCAGCGCCAGGCCATTATCTTTGCGGAAGTCCGCGACCGTCTTGTGATCAGGTGCAAGCCGACCCAGCAACCACATGACTTCGACATTGCGTCCGGCCGCGCGTTCGAGCCGCCGGCTCGACTGCACCCGGTTCAAATAGCCGTAGATGTAAAGCTTGAGGAGAACCGACGGGTGGTACGACGGCCGACCAGTCGCCGTCGGCTCTACCCCCTCAAAGCTCATCTCAGCCAAATCGAGTGCATCGACAAACACGTCGATCACGCGAACAGGGTTGCGCTCGTCAATGAAATCATCGAGGCATTCGGGCAATAGCGTCCATTGCCCACGATCCGCCTCTTCAACGAAGCGCCTCATCGATTCCTCCCGCAGAATCACAGGAGAATCATGACAGCAGCACTGCGTTTTCACACAGCCAGGGTCATTTTCGGAAGTGAACGCCCGAGTCGGCGACTTCGGATCGTCCCCCAACAACGGACATCACTCGTCAGATCGGCCACTTCCGAAAAGTGCCAAGAACGCACTCGTGTACTTAAACTTTCCGTTAGCGGCCACTTCGGCTGCCTAAGATATTTTCAGCAGTGATCGAGCGACCTCCCGCGCACATTTAATGAACGCTTCCACTGCTGGGCTGAGCGTCCGATTCCTCAAAAATACGATCTCGGCCGATATCCGGGGCCCTGAGGACTTTAGCGGCAACACCTTCAAAGCAGTTTTATGAGCACTCAGTGCCGCAACCGAGGCCGGTAGAATTCCGACGAATTCTCCGCCCGCAATCAAAGACACCGTGAGCTGAACAGCGATCGTTTTGACCAGCGGCTTTGGCGGCGAAATGTCGTTGGCTCGAAATACCGCGGCAACGAGAGCACCCGGCGCACTGTCGTAGGGCGGCAGGACCCAATTAGCTTCCATGATATCCTTGAGTGCCGTTCGCCGCTTTCGCGCAAGATCACTGTGCGCCCCCACAACGAAGACAAGAGGCTCGTCGAACAGAACCTCGGAATTGAAATCGGCTTGCCGCGCCGGGGCTCTGGTAATCAGCAGATCAATTCTGCGCTCGCGCAATTCCTGTATTTGATGTTCACCCGGGTTGGTAAGCTTCACGTCGAGCTGAACGCCGGGATGCTCCCCGGAAAATCGCCGGACGATCGTCGGCACCAAGCTGTGTAGGATGATGTCCGTGCATCCCAACCTCACTTCGCCCGAATTTGGATCAGAGAGATATTCCAACGAGCGAAGACCTTGTTGCATCTCATCAAATATATTTACTCCGCATCGGAGCAGAACTTCTCCATAAGCCGTCAGCACCGCGCCCCGCGATCCGCGGTCCAGCAGTCGCACGCCGAGCGTACCTTCCATGTCGGATATCGTGTTGGAGATCGCAGGATGGGAAATTCTCAATTTGGTGGCTGCCTTCGCCATGCTGCCGGCATCTGCAATCGCCATCAGGATGTGAAGGTCACGCAACTTGATGCGACGGCCAATTCGATCCGACCAATCCATGCGAGCCAGCCTTAACCCAGGGGTTACAGGGATGTCATGATTTTCGGTCTACCAGATAAGGGGCAAACCGACCAGTGTCGATCGCGAACGTGAGCACCGTCTGCGCTGGAGAACCCCATGATTACGAGACGAAAATTCGTGTCGCTGACGTGCGTAGGTGGCCTTGCCTCGGTCTTGCCCGGCATGCCGCGCGCGGCGTGGGCTCAACAAGCCAACCATGCCAAAACGCGAATGCTGGTCGGCTTCACCGCGGGCGGCGCCATCGACGTCATTGCAAGGATGCTGGTCGATGGAATGAAAGACCACTTCCCTTCGTTTATTGTGGACAACCGCCCGGGAGCTGGCGGACGCGTTGCGCTTGGGGCCCTGAAGGCCAGCCCAGCCGATGGCACGACAATGATCCTTACGCCGGCCTCCAACTTCGCTGTGTTTCCCCACGTTTACAAGACACTTGGTTACGATGCGTTCCACGACTTCGCACCGGTCACAACCGTTTGTTCCTTTCCCTTTCTAGTCACGGTGGGACCGATGGTGCCGGCTGACGTTAGGACACTCACCGATTTCGTAAGCTGGTGCAGAGCCAATCCGAAGCTTGCGACCTATGGCACAGCTGCGGCTGGATCGATGCTGCATTTTACCGGCGTGGCCTTGGCCAAGGCCGGCGGTTTCGCATTCGTGCATCTGCCATATGGCGGCCCAAACGGCATCCAAGACCTGACCGGCGGTCGAATTGCCGCAACGATCTACCCGATCGGCACCGCACTTCCACATGTGCAGTCCGGAGTCATTCGAGCATTAGCAACAACCGGCCCCGAACGATCCTCGTTGCTCCCCGATGTGCCGACGGTTCGGGAGGCCGGATATCCCATGCTTGAAGCCATCGAGTGGTTTGGCATTTTCGTCCCGGCAATCACGCCGGCCGAAACGGTGAACCGCCTCAATAGCGCGATCCGCTCAGTTGTCGGTACCGATGCGTTCAAAGCAAAGCTGGCCAAGCTTTCGGTTGACCCGGCGGGCGTCACACCAGGAGAATTTGCGCAATTGATTAAATCTGATTTCGAACGGTGGGGGCCGATTGTTCAGGCTTCCGGCTTTTCACCCGAAGATTGACGCTCGTTATGATCGGCTCGGCAGAGGCGCGAAAGCACCGCGCGAGAACACGGGCAAGCACCGACAGGAGTAGCCAGCACCTCAATTAGTCGTATAATTATTGCACAATTCGGCTTTGGGGGAATTGAATATGCCTGATAGTCGGCTGGAAAACCCTCCGCAGCACGTTCAACTGATTCAGATGGGCCGTGCCCACATCGTCTCAAGAACCGTCTATGCAGCGGCCAAGCTGGGGCTGGCCGATCAACTCGTCTCCGGCCCGAAGAGCGCTGCGGAGCTGGCCGGCTCCATGCGTGTCCATGCGCCCTCGTTGCACAGGCTAATGCGTACGCTGGCGAGCCTGGGCATTCTGACCGAGCGAATGGAGCAGCGCTTTGCGCTGACCGATTTGGGCGAGGCGCTAAAGACCGGCGCGCCCGGTTCGGCAAGATCGGCGGTGATATTTTCGGGCAGCCCTTCGTCTCAGAGTGGCTGGGATCATGTGGTCTACTCCGTCCAGACGGGCAAACCTGGCTTTGATAAAGCGCAGGGCGTGGCGTTCTTCGACTATCTCGCGCAACATCCCGAGGACGCCTCGCTGTTTAGTGAGATGATGGACAGCCTGCATAGTCAGGAGCCTTCTGCTGTCGCCGAGGCTTATGATTTTTCAGTTTTCAAGACAATTGTCGACGTCGGCGGGGCGACCGGGAACATGCTGGCGGATGTGCTTGCCCAACATGCCGGTCCGCGCGGCATTCTGTTTGACAGGCCGCATGTCGTGAAGGACGCAACGCGCCTGCTTGAAGCCAAGGGCATCAGCGATAGGGTCGTAATTGAGCCCGGCGATTTCTTCACAAATGTCCCTCGGGCGGATGCTTATATCCTTTCGCATATCATCCATGACTGGGATGAGGATCGGTGCCTGACGATCCTTAGCCATGTCCGCAAGGCAATGAACCCAGCTGGCCGTCTGTTAATAGTCGAGATGGTGTTGCCGCCCGGCGACACGGCCCATCCGGGAAAAGTGCTTGATATGGTGATGCTGGTGCAGTTGGGGGGGCGTGAACGAACGGAATCCGAATACGCGTCTCTTCTGAGCAAGGCCGGTTTCCGCCTGACGCAGGTCGTGCCAACAAATTCAGCGGCGAGCATTGTGGAAGCCGCGGTGGTTTGAGTGAGAATGGAATTGGTGCCGACTTCCGAAATGGGTCAATCGCGTCATTTTAGTCGGCGGCCGACTACTTCCGGTCTTCCTCTGGAAACGGACATTGTCAGGGTCGGTCGCCACGTCTCAAAGGTGCCAATAACCGACATCAGCCTTGGGTGGGCATTCCGTCAAAACGCGTTTGGCGCTGCCCCCTGATCCGTCGTACAGTGTGCTGTGGGTTGGATTGCATGCCATGGTGCAAGAGCGGCCAGTCCGGGTTGAGCGGAGGCTGTCAGCGATACTGGCCGCCGACGTGGCTGGCTATTCGCGGCTCATGCATGATGACGAAGAGACTACCCACGCCAAATTGACGGCGCTCCTACTGGACGGTGTCGCGCCCGCGATCTCCGAACACGGCGGTCGCATCGTGAAGAACACAGGCGACGGGTTCTTGGCGGAATTTCCAAGCGCGGTCGAAGCGGTTCGGGCCGCTGTGCAGTTCCAGACGCGCATCAAGGAACTTACAATCAGCGAGGTGGAAGACCGCCGTATTGCATTCCGGGTGGGCGTCAATATCGGTGACGTAATCGTCGAACCCCACGACATCTTCGGCGACGGAGTTAACATTGCGGCACGCCTTGAGAGTATCGCAGAACCCGGCGGCATCTGCATCTCGTCAGCTGCTTACGATCAAGTCCGAGGCAAGGTCGGGGTTGAGTTCGCCGATCAGGGGGAGCAAAACCTCAAGAACATCGCCCTTCCGGTCCGAACCTATGCGGTGATCCGGGATGGGCTTAGCTCTCAGGCTGAGCGCGCGAGGCTAGACCTGCCTTCACCCCCTCATCTTTCCATCGTTGTGCTGCCTTTCGCTAACCTCAGCGGTGATCCCGAGCAAGACTACTTCGTCGATGGGGTGACCGAGAGCCTGACCACGGACCTCTCGCGGATCAGCGGATCGCTCGTTATCGGCCGACACACCGCATTCAGCTACAAGGGCAAAGCGGTTGACCTCAAGCAGGTCGGTCGCGAGTTGAACGTCCATTATGTATTAGAAGGTTCGGTGCAGCGCGGCGGTGATCGACTTCGGGTAAACGTTCAGCTCGTGGACGCAGGGACCGGCGCTCATCTATGGGCCGACCGTTTTGACAAATCCGTCGCCGATCTCTTCGCTATGCAGGACGAGATCGTATCGCGGCTTGCCCATTCGTTGAACGCGCAGCTCATCGCGGCTGAGGCTGGGCGAGCGGAACGATTACTGCATCCCAGTTCAATGGACTTATATTTCCGGGGTAGAGCTTCGCTGCACCAGTGGGCGAAGCTGTCGACGCTCGAATACCTAACACAAGCGCGTCGCTTTTTTGAACAGGCGGTAGTGCTCGACCCCAAAAATTTCTACGCAATCTTCGGTGTTGCAGCTGTCGATGTGCAAATTGCAGAGGGCTACTACTCTGAAGACCCGGTGGCGCGCCTCGTGGTCGCCGAGGAAATGATTGTAAAAGCGCTGCCTCACGTGCTGAACGTTGCGCTTGCGCATCAGGTATTTGGCCAACTGCTAATTCTAACCAACCGCGCGGCTTACGGGATAGCCGAGTGCGAGCAAGCGTTGGCCTTGGATCGCAATTTGGCTGGGGCGCATGCGTTGATCGGCAAAGCTAAATCTCTAATGGGTCGCGGCGAGGAAACTGAGGCCCATATTAACGAAGCACTCAGGCTCTGTCCTCACCATCAATTTACCCACCATATGCTGCTGATTGTTGGCGCCGCCAAATTGCAGCTTTCCGCGGATGCCGAAGCCGTCGATTGGCTACGACGTAGCATCGAGGCCAACCGCACTTATCCCCTCACGCATTTTGGACTCGCCGCTGCACTGGCGCTGCTCGGCTCGCTGGATGAGGCGAGGGCCGCCGCAAGGGCAGGACTTGCGCTCGATCCAAGCTTTACCATTCGACGCTACCGCGATCGCGCGCCGAGTGATAACCCGACTTACGTCGCCTCACAGGAGCGCATCTATCGAGGAATGCGGATGGCCGGGATACCGGAGGAGTGATGTCCGCCATGGGTCAAATTCGGAAGTCCGGGTGCGCAAATGGGCAGTCCGCTTTACCCTCAAGAACAGACGTCGCCAGCCGAGCCCGTCAGGTCCGGAAAGTGCCAAAGGACTAAACCGCTCGCGCGGTAGGGCGCTGCGGCGGGCGGCATGGGCGTGCCAATAATGGATGAACGATGGAGCGTCTTACCTGACGATGAGGGGCCAGAAGCGCGGCGGCCCTAGAATCGACGATCGATCAGCGTGATGATCGCGCGATCTATCATCGACGGCGTTGGGAGCGCACCGGACGTAGCGCGACGACATCTGCATCGCGGACGTTTCGAATACCCGAACCGATGCAATCGGAGATGCAGTCATGATCGCGAGTGGTGTATAAGGCGAGCTCGAAACAATTCTGTTGGACGCTGTCACGTGGAAATATTTGTTCGGCGATGTGGTAGAAAGGCTGCCATCAGGCACATAACGCACAAAGTGCAATATGTGCCCCTTTTACAACGCGTAACTCTTTGAAATTACAGGAGCGGCGAAAGGTGTTTTCCCCTATTCGCAAAGTTCGTGCCATATCGCAAAAGTTGTGCTCACATTCAGGCACGACAGCCGTCAAATCCCCATAGCGTCTGACGCGCCACCTCGCCACACATCCCGCGGTTTCCTCCATTGGAGGTTTGCGTACGCCGGCCCCGTGCGCGCGGCACCACCGTCATGGGGCCGGCATCCGCAAACCTTCACAGAAGCGGCCATTCACCCAGGGTCCCTATTTTTCTGGTCAGACAATAAAAGACAAAAGGCCACGCGGGCATTACACCGCATGGCCTTTGCGAGACTGTCCCCCTAGGCCCTCCAGAGATTCCGTCTCGGGGCGCATAGTGTGCGGGTGGAGGCGCCTGTCTAGGGTGTGATAGAATTACCCACAGCTTAACCGAACGACCACCCGTCCGCTTCAAATAGCGTCTTTAGCAACCTTCAGGGGTGACGCCTTGACCGACTTGCTGGCTGGCTTGGCCGCGAACTCCATAGGCTCTTTCGTGAAAGGATTTACACCGCTGCGGGCTTCAGTAGCAGGCTTGTTCACGACCGACATTTTCACGAAGCCAGGAATGACAAACTCGCCGGATTCATTCAGTTCCTTATAGCCTACGGTCACCATCTGCTCGATGACGGCCTTTACGTCTCCTTTGGAAACCTGCGTTCCTTCTGCAATTGCATCAATCAACTGATTCTTAGTCATCTTGGCCATAATGGATTCCTTTGTGGCGGCTCAGAACAATTCAAAGCGCATGAGCGACGGGAGGGGCGTCACTCTGTTTAAAACGCGGTAAAGCCCCGCAGTTCGCTTCCCGTTCATACCTGTGGTCATGAAGTCACCGGGCTTAAAACCTATCGAGGTCCAAAACGCAAGGAGCAGTTCGGCGTGTGTTCCTTATCTGACTACTATGTGCCAATAGCGGCCGTTCCCTAAACGTCGGCCGAGCCACGCTGTGTGAAAACGTGCACAAACAGAAAGGTCGCAGAATTATTTTCGCTTTTCTCCCTCATTAACTGGGGCTGTCAGCGCTGTTCATTTTCCAACCTATTTCGAGAAAAATTCTCTACGTGCGAGTCCGGCGCCGGAATTTTCACTTGGCCTAGACCACCGGGTGCAGGTCAGTGACAAGTACGCGCATGTTCTCGCTGTAGTCGACTGGCACCACAACGAGATGCACGCCGCCCTCGCTGAAAGCAGCTTCCAGCATCGTCACGAGTTCCGAGACCTTGCCGACGCGGGAGCCCTTGGCGCCATATGACTTGGCATAGGCGACGAAATCAGGATTGCCGAAATCGAGACCGAAATCGGAAAATCCGTCGACTTCCTGTTTCCATCGGATCATACCGTAGGCTCGATCCTCGAGTACGAGCACGACGAGATTCAGCTTGAGCCGCACGGCCGTCTCAAGCTCCTGCGAATTCATCATAAAGCCGCCATCGCCGCAGACGGCGAGCACGCGGCTGTCCGGGTGGATCAGCGACGCTGCTATCGCCGAAGGAAGACCCGCACCCATGGTCGCGAGCGCGTTGTCGAGCAGGAGCGTGTTGGCGACGCTGGTGCGATAGTTGCGGGCGAACCAGATCTTGTACATGCCGTTGTCGAGGGCAACGATGCCGTCCGGCGGGATGACCTGGCGGACGTCGTGCACGATGCGCTGCGGCGTCAGAGGAAACCGATCCTCCGTCGACCGCTCCGCGAGGTGGGCAAGGATCCCTTCCCGCAAACCCAGCAATGCCTGACCATTGGGGAGCTTGCCTTCGAGGCGATCGGCAAGGCTTGCGAGGCTCGCACCGACATCGCCAACGATCTCCGCCTGCGGGAAGTATACCTGCTCCACCGTCGCCGGCGTGACGCCGACATGAATGACCTGCGGTCCATCATGGCCCATCAGGAACGGCGGCTTCTCGACGGTGTCGTGACCGATCGAAATAATCAGATCGGCCTGGTCGATGGCCTCGTGAACCCAATCCCGCTCCGACAGCGCCGCCGTGCCCATATAGAGATTAGAGCCGGCATTGACCGCGCCCTTCCCCATCTGAGTGTTGAAGAATGGAATCCTGCATCGTCGCACGAACGCCGACAGCGGCTCGGCGAGATGCGGGCGGCTCGCCGCGGCGCCCAGCATAACGAGCGGCCTGCTGGCGCCCATGATCATGGCTGCGGCGCGCTCGATGGCCGCTGCAGGCGCGACCGGAAGCTCGACGACATGCGGGGGAATGATGTCGGCCGCGGCTTCGTCGGCCGCGATATCCTCGGGCAGTTCGAGATGCACGGGGCCCGGCCGCTCCTGCTGTGCGACCCGGAAGGCGTCGCGTACCAGGGTCGGAATACTTTGCGCGGAGACGATCTGCGTCGCCATCTTGGTGAGCGGTCGCATGGTCGCGACGATGTCGACGATCTGGAAGCGCGCCTGGCGGCTGCTCCGGATCGCCTTCTGTCCTGTGATCATGACCATCGGCATCGCGCCCAAATGCGCGTAGGCCGCAGCCGTCGCCAGATTGAGTGCACCGGGACCCAGCGTCGTCAGGCAGACGCCCGCGCGTCCGGTGAGCCGCCCGTAGGTGGCCGCCATGAAGCCGGCGGCCTGTTCGTGCCGCGTCAGCACTAGCTTGATCTTCGAGCGCCGCAGCGACTCCAGCACGTCGAGATTCTCCTCGCCGGGAATAGCGAAGATGTACCCGACGCCCTCGTTCTCGAGGGCAGCTACCAGCAGATCGGAGGCTTTGGTCACGCGGCCGAAACTCCGCGGGCGCCTGATTCAGATTTCTCCGCCCGATGCGGCAGCGTCCATTCCGGCCGAATGAAGTGACAGGTGTAGCCGTCAGGATATTTTTCAAGATAATCCTGATGCTCGGGCTCGGCCTCCCAGAAGGGTCCGGCAGGGGCCACCTCGGTGACAACCTTGCCCGGCCAAAGGCCGGAAGCATCGACATCGGCGATGGTGTCTTCCGCGATCCGCTTCTGCGCGTCGCTGGTATAGAAGATGGCCGACCGGTAGCTCGCGCCCCGGTCGTTGCCCTGGCGGTTCAGCGTCGAGGGATCATGGATCTGGAAAAAGAACTCCAGCAGCTTGCGATAGCTGATCGCCTGCGGATCAAAGGTAATCTCAATGGCTTCCGCGTGATTGCCGTGGTTGCGATAGGTCGCGTTTGGCACCTCGCCACCGGTGTAGCCCACCCTGGTCGAAATCACTCCGGGATACCGGCGCAGCAGATCCTGCACGCCCCAGAAGCAGCCGCCTGCAAGCGCTGCTCGTTCTGCCGAAACTGTCATGTCCGTCCTCCAACGGTTCGCTGCGGGTGGCGCTCCCGAAGCCTCATCGACGACGCATATTGCGGCCGAACGATGCAAAAACGCAAATATCAACGAATGTCTACTTTGCCACCAGAAGCAGCCATTCGACTCGATGGAACAGCGAACCAGGCGAACACCGACTCCGTGGAATGACCAAACTTCAGCAGCTCGGCCGTTTACACTATCACTTTCCGATCGACCATTCGTCCCGCTACTATCGGCACGTGGCCCTCGATCCTGCCTTCCGGACAAGAGTAAGGTGGCGGGGGCGTGCGTTCAGGTTCCAGGGAGGACAAAATGGCCACGATGATGAACGAACCACTTTCACGCCATGCCCTCGCCTTTGTTCTTGCGGGCGGTCGCGGAAGCCGGCTCCTGGAGCTTACCGACAAGCGCGCCAAGCCGGCGGTGTATTTCGGCGGAAAATGGCAGGTCCACATGAGTGCGGGCAGATTACGAGTCTACCTAGCGCCGTGCACGAATGTTGGATTTGGCACGTGTGATCAGGGATTTTCCGAAATCTTCCTCGCCAACCAGTTCAATCCCTTCCCTCTCCACAGGAAAGCGACCTCCAATGACTGGTATGCGCGGCCGGAGAACATACCCTGAAGCGAATAAGGTTGTTACGGAATAAACCCCATCGATCGGTGCGGGCTACGCCCCATGTAAACTGTATATGCGTGCCCTAGATTGATACCGCGACCACCGCCAAAGCTGCCCTCACGGTAGCAATCGAAGACACCAGAAGGCGCTTTTTGCATCGTTTCATGCGGCACGCTGGCTCTGATTTGATACCGCGGCGGGATATTTTGATACCGCGTTTTGTCTTCGGGCACCGTCTTGCTCGTGAGCTAGAGCTGCTGCCCATCGCGCAAGGTATGCAGAGTTATCTCCGGCGGGCAGTTTAAGCGCACAGGCAGAAGGCTCGTGCCAGCGCCCACGGAGGTATATCCGATCATGGCGCCATGGCGCCATGGTCCAGCGCCCATGAATCTAGGTAATGCTGCCTCCAGCTTGATCGGAATTCCACCGGGTAGGCAAAGCTGGCCTCCGTGGGTGTGTCCACATAACATGAGATCGAATCTGGCGCTCATCGCTCGATCGTAAATTTCCGGCGTGTGCGCCAACAAAATCGAAAAGGCATCTGAAGGAATTTGCGAGGCGGCTTTCTCAATGTCGTCTGCCCGATAGAAATGCGGATCGTCAACGCCGGCCAGGAAAATACGTTGCCCGTCACGAACAATCGGTTCGCACTCGTTGAACAGCATGCGGATTCCCATGGCTTCCATTGAAGGGGTCATTCGGATGCTGTCGTGGTTACCAAGCACCGCATAAACTGACCCCTTCAATTGGGCCTGCAGTTCACCGATGATTTCTAGGCTTTTTTCGAATGGACCATATGTCTTCCCGCGATAGTCGCCGGTTAAGACGCAAATGTCGTATTGAAGGCCGCCGACCACGCTAGCCAGATGCCGCATTGCGCTTATACTTATGTCGGCATGCAAATCGCTGATGTGAAGGATAGTGAAATTGTGAAATGCCGGGGGAAGATTAGCGAAAGCCACGCTATGTTTTTTGACAACGACGTGGTCCGCGTTTCGACGCGCACGGCCGTAAAGTCCAGTGAGCTTCAGCGCAGTTCTGACAATCCACGGCGCTAAGTACCAGTTTTCAAGATTGAATAAGATCAGTCCCTGTCCAAACAGCTGGGCCTCGTGCTCGACTTCTATTTTCAGTCGCCGCTCAACATGTTCTGAGCCGATTCGCTCGATCAGGTCTTGTAGGGACGAAGTAGGATCCAAATTCTAGTCTCTCCAGTTGTTGGGAGGCCGTTCCAAACAAAAGCATGAATGGAATGATAGGTCCATTGTAGCCGGCGCCAGGCGGTGCGCGCCATTGTCGCGCTGGTCTTGGCAACGCACTCCTCAGACGTCCATCTAGAGGCGGCATTCCGCCGATCAGAAATTATGGAACAGCGGGTGTCCGCGTTGCCCCTAAAAGCAGACGTCGCTCAGCTCCAGCGCAAAGTCCGCTTAGTGCCCAGCCCTGTGCTCAAGGACTGACAATGCGCTCAAACCCTATGCCGAATGACGACCACGCCAGGCGACCGGCAATTAGAAGCGACATGGAGCTGAATACGACAGTCCCCCAGAGCTGGAAATCGGGGCGCGTTTCATTCAGCCATACCAGTGCGGCTAGACAGAGCGTTGCCGGGACAAAGCACGCCTGCGTCGCAATGTAATGACGACGCAATGTGCGTGGCGCACGTGAAACGGGACCACAAAACCGCTCGCGCAAGGGATTGTCGTTGGAATCGACCTTCAACAAACCATCGCCCACTACCCCGGCGAGTAGATGCGCCGACGCCAGAAGACCGATCCCGCCGCCCAGATAATGCGGACAGAACGTCTTGCCGGATCTCACGATAGCGCCGGCAATGGAGCTACACTCCGTGAGCCCACCCCATTCGCGATATCTGGTTGAACCACTCGCAACGAGTCGTCACCGAGCGCCAGCTTGAATCCGTCGCGGCTCGCAATGTTCTCGTCCGCGGCAAGCGGCACGCCCGTGCCCTTCCGCAAGGCCAGCCACTCCTTCCATGGACGGTCGGCACGGATCGGCTCCTCCAGCCAGCCGAGATTGAACCTCGACAGTCCAGGCGCAATCTCCAATGCCTGCTCGATCGGCCAGGCCTGGTTGGCGTCGGCGGCCAGCATTAGAATGCAGAAATTGCCATGGCTGCGAACATGAGTGCTCTCGCTCCTAGCGGTTGCGCGGCGATGGGGCCCGCGTGAGCTGCGCGCAGTAACTAAGGGCTGCCCGAGTCCCGCAACTAATCCTAAAATCGCCAGGACCACACCTATGGCGAACATGCCTACAATCACGACCGGGATGAGCGCTTCGAGCACGGGCGCAGTCGCCCAAGGATTGAGGCAACCCGTAGGACGCATGTGCCAGAGCAAGGCGGCCGCAGCAGCAAAGTATGATGGGACCCGCAACAGGTATCACCGGATATTCCTCCATCGCTCAACGGGTGAGGCCCGAATATTCGACGCCCAAGGAGCAGAGCCCTACTTAGTCAATAGCGAGCTAATAACAGCGGCCGCGCCAAGACCGAGGAACACCAGAATGATCGGGGGATAAAGAACGAGTGCTGCGTTGAACCGCAGAAATTTTGGATGCTCCCCGGCGCTGTTCGGGCGGCCGATAACACACAGGACAGCAGCGACCACGAGCATCGCAATTCCGGTCCATAGGTTCATGTCCGCTTCCCTCGTATACAGGGGAGCAGACAGGAGCTATTTGAAAAACAGCAAGCTAGTCTAATGTCGGAGTAGGTGGCCGCCCGGGCGACGAACATCCAAGCGAATGTTTGCTTCCGGTCATTACGTCGATTTTTGTATGTCCGCATCATGCGCTTCGCCAGGTGCCAGCTCCCCCCGCTCGATCAGGTGCGGCGCCTTTAGCGAAGTATTTCACTTGACGGTAACCCAGGCTGTGCTTGGCAATTTCGTCCGCACCCAACTCCCTCTCTGCCTTCACTCGCCGCAAATTAGTTCTCGGACCAACGTTCCGGCGCAAAGCATCCACGGCGGATTGCTTGGTGGGATGTCCCACGTAGAAAAAGCGAAACTCGACAAACTTACCATTTTGATATCGGTGGCCGACGCTTACGACCCACGCCTTTCTTGCCAATTCTATCATCATGAAAGTTTTGGAAGCCCTATTTGGGTAAACACCGCCCTGCACCGGATGCGCAGTCATCCATTCGAGCAATTTTTGATCCGTTATTGTACCTCTAGCACTCGCCCTACCCGAGTCAGGATTTGCCCGACGCTCTAACAGAGTCAGGATTTGCCTGACAAGTGCGAGTCTGCTAGCCTGAGGGGGCAGTGGTATCTACGGTAATCGCCGGACGCAAATTGCCTCTAACGCCCACTCCGCATGTATGGACTGTCTTCGGAGGCGTATTTCAACGACGGGTCAGCCGCTAGCCGAATTTGTCGTGAAGTCTTAAGTTGCGAGGAAAGGCCGCCCGTTCCAGTATTGAAATTTTCTTCAACTGAGAACAGGCCAAGTGCAATTAGCATTCCTGCTGCGATCAAAAGGATTCGGGCCATGAAGCCCTCCTTGCCTCGTTGGACTCTCCGACATGGGATCCTTCATGGCAAACCATGTAATCACATTTCCTGGAAAGAGACTCGCCCAAGGCGAGGACGATTATCGCGAGCGAATGAGGGCTAATTTGGCGGCCATCGCCTTCCTCTCAATTTTTCTTTTGGCATCTTGCTGGGTGATAGACGGGCTGCTGAGCATTCCCACCCGGACAGATTGTAATTTTTCGGTGCGCCGGCCCTGCAATGTAAACTTCAGCATAGACAGCGCGTCGCTTGGGTAAGATGCTTCTGAGGAGGATGCTGCCGGCTAAGGCGGTTAGGAGTCGATGAGTTGGCCTTGCAGCATAGGCTTTGCGCCACTCGATGCGCCCTTTGGCTTCCGTCCGATGCGCGTCGCTTTCATATTCTTCCTAGAGTGCATTGAGTTTGATCGCAATACTCCAACGTTTCCCACACCGTCAGCAAGTTGGCGACATCTGTGGGTTCTCGCGCGGAGCTTTTCACTAGGAACTTCTCGTCGATACTATAGACGGCTGTTCTGCCTTGGCGGCCTCTTTCATGCCAATCGGGATCCATTCCCCCGAATGATGAAACTGCGCCCAAAGAACCCATTGCTGTTGGCCGTTATCGAGGAAGCGGAGGTGCCCAGCATGGCCTCCATCGCGAGTTTCGGCCACGACTGCCTGTCTCCCACTCACAGCGCTTTCGAAAGCCTGTCCAACTACAAACCGCATCGTCCGTCCTCCGATAGATCAAAGGCGAATCAACTTGCGACGGCTCAATTGTATCAGTTCATGTTATTCCATTCAGTGAGGGGAAGCACAAACCGCGCGACTCGCAAGTTAGCCATTGGTCGTCGGCCAAACGTATTATCTCGGTGCCGATCGCCGGACTCGGAACGGCCACCACGCTGGAGGCGGTCGGGACCACCCAAAACATGAAGGGAGAGAAGATGCTGGACAAGATGTCGGCCCATTGCGCAGCGTTGAACGTGGCGTCCGGCGACAAGAAATACATTGACGGCGCCTGCGTGCTGGCCGACAGCGACGGTGACAAGATTTTCTCGACCTTCGATACTCGCGACCTCGATAAGTCACAGCCTAAAATGGATTGTGGCACCCACATCATCGCCGGCGGTACCGGGAAGTATAAGGGGATCACCGGGAGTGAGCCATTTGCTTGCATAACAATGTCCGCGCTAGCCGGCCCGGGTGGCTATTTCGCGATGGACATCCCGCATAACACGACGTGGGAAATCAAATAAGACCCTCGATGTCCCCGTAGAACTCGGGTGCCCAAACTAGGCGCCAACCACTGAACGAGAGCCCGGCCTAAGAGCCGGGCTTTTCTTCGGCTGATTCGCAGGAATCCACGGTTCGTGAAACGCAGTAGACTTTGCACCGGGGCTTTAGTGGCATCCTAGTCTTGCGGATATCGATTGCCCCTGCAAACCGCAGCACTTTTGAGACATGCCGACGGTCCGCGATTATGTCTGCTTGTGGGGTTAGGCGGGAAGTGAGCTGCACGCGGTCAAAGCGACGCGAATCTCGTCGCCTGAGACCGAACGGGTCCTGGCTTCTCACCGACTTCCCTGGGTAGGGCGTTTTTACACAGCCAAGACCCGAAGCGGAAGTCGCATTATAATATGCTAGTCTGACCGAAATCGCTCGGAGGAGCCAAGGAGACGCGCGATGAGTGGTTTCCATGAGGGCGGCTGTCTTTGCGGAGATATCAGGTACCGAGCCCATGAACCGCCGCTCGAGGCGATCGTCTGCCACTGCAAGTTTTGCCAGCGTCGCACCGGAGCGGCATTCGGCGTCGAGGTGTTCTTCGCTACGGATCAGCTTGAGTTTGTCGGCTCGCCGCTCAAAACCTACGAGTACACGTCGGCAGACCATGGACGTTGGCTGCGGCTCGAGTCCTGCCCGCGATGCGCGACCCCTGTTGCGGTCACGGTTGAACGACGCCCAGGTCAGCGGGGCCTAAACGGCGGCACGTTCGATGATCCGACGTGGTTCACCATCACGAGGCACATCTGGGCGTCATCAAAGCTGCCCTGGGTCGAACTACCTGCTGCCGTTCCGTATCGGTTATTTGGAAGCACTTAGCTATCGTGTGGACGTTTGCCGCTTATGGCACATCGCGGTGCGATGCGGAATTCGGTCGCTATCGAGGCATAGCGGACATCTATCACAAGCCCGAGTTATGAGTACGCAGTTTAGTTGGCACGGCGGCCCCGGGAGTAATGCGAGGAACTAAGTCAGAGCAGCCCCTTTCGATAGACGTGCCGGCGCCGCCTTCCGCCGGCATCCTGTTGGACGAAGGCGAGCTTGAATTTTCTGCAACATGCTACACGCTGGATACGGCTGCCCATCCTTCGCAAGCGCGTCAGGACCCAAGGTCGGGCACACCAGATCCCAGCTGCGACTTGAAGGCCGATGTTGAAAGCAAACGCGGTCTGGTAAGCGATCTCAGGATAGTGCCCATCTGTGGGGGCCCAGAGTTGAACCACCAAGCCCGTCATATATTGCGCGACAAACGCACCACCGATGTGGAAGAGGTTCAGCGCCGCGTTGGCCCTACCCGCCAAGTTTGTGGGGAAATTCTCGGCCAGGATCGCGTAACTGAGGACAGTTCCAGCACCGACCGCCGCCACGACGATCCACGGGACATGCGATGGGAGCGGCAATCGCAGGATCAATGCCAACTGTGCCGCGATAAAAATCATGGCGACAAGGCCGAACAGCGCCCGCGGTCCGACACCACGTCGGCGCAACCGATCGACCGCGACGCCCCACAGAAGCGCCCCCAAACTTAATGCGATTGCCATGACAAGCAAATGCCGGAGCAATTCCGACCGATCCAGGCCCTCGACATCGCTGAGCCATGGCGCCGCCCACAGTCCCTGCAACGCCCAGGACGTCCCGATACAGGTCGCCGAAAGTGGGGCCAGGCGCCAGAAGCGTGGGTCGGCGTAAACCCTCTTAAGACTGCAACGAGTAGGTCCGCCCGCCCCCGGTATAGCTGCCGGCATCTCGGGGACGACAAGATAGATGACAAACGCGCATCCGGCCGAGGCAATCGCCAGTAGCTCAAACAATGCTCGCCAGCCCACCGAGACCAGCAGGAATTCCGCAGGCAAGGTTGCGGTCAGAGCACCCAACGCCCCCAACATAATCATCAGACCGTTGAGCAGTGGTACACGTTCCCTGGGAAACCAGAGCACGAGGGCCTTCAAGCCAGCCGTCAATGATGCGGCGACACCAAGACCGATCAGCGCTCGGCCGCCGAGCAGCAGCCAAAAATTGTCCGAGGCGGCAAATAACGCCGCGCCCAGAGCTGCAGCGACCATCACGGCACTTTGGATCTGCCCCGGACCATACCGGTCCAACAAGATGCCAATCGGAATCTGGGCGGCCGCGAACGTCAGGTAGTAAACAGACGTCAGCAGACCAAGATCGCCAGCGCCAAGGCCAAATTCCGCCGTCAAAGCGCTGGCGACCGTCGCATTGATGGTCCGGAACAGAAACGAGAGGTAGTAAGCAGCAACGAACGGCAAGAACACGCACAGAATCAGACGCCAATTTTGCGCCAGGCCTCCGGTATGCCGGCGCGCAGTCTCATGGGCATGCGATCGAGGCCGTTTCGGTGCACCGACAGTTTGCCGCCTCGTATGCGACTTATTGCAAGGGTATTCCCGCCTTCCCTGGAAAGCTGAACAGGCTGCCGCCCTCCCGGACGGCAGCGAATGACACTGCTTTGTCGCCAACCAGACTTGACGTGCGGAGAGCTTGCTTTTGAACCGGGGAGCATGTCTGCGGCGCGCCTCCGCCGAGAGCAATCGTGGCAGCGTCGCGTTTCGTCGTGCCGAGCCGATCCATCGTCTCCTGCATGAGCGACGTTCCCAACTGGACGCGACGCTTGACCTGTGTGGCCAATTCGTCGAAGCGCTCGGACCCAAGTACGCAAGCAGCGCGTTGGTCCGCTGCAGAAAGCACCGGTGTCACGGCGAGATGGAAGCGCGCCTGAAGGGCGACGGTCTCATTTACGATTCTAAGGCCGCGATCGAGCTCGTCGAGTTGGCGGCTCATAAGGGAAAGGCGACGGTCTATCGGAAGATCGTTGGTCTCATCGTCGGCACCGAGGAACTGAGCGAGGGCGGCCTCAACGAGCGCCGACTTGCTTGTGCCGGGACGTTTGGCCGCTGCCGCCAACCGTGCGGCCATTTGTTCCGATAGGTAGACGCCTATTCTGGGTTTCATGATGGACCTTGCGCCTGCGTTACGCATCCGATGACTTTGGCTGCCGAAAGTGGCTTGGCCGCCAAGAACGTGGCCTACAGAAGGAGGCACTCGGGTCTTTGGGCAACCGCTCAACCGCGCTTGTCGTAGGTTTGGATAGAACCGCGTACAAAAACCGATCAAGCCCGTGTGCGATCTGGAGCGACCGTGGATCGAGGTGTGTCACGGGCTGGCCCGAAAGGGCCGAACGTGGCTTGCCGTCAAATGCCGAGACCGATTTTCCTTTCAAAGCTCCAGGTCACTCGCCCGTCTGCGGTTGCAACACCTGAGACCTCTCGACCAAGGTGCCGCTCCAATGCCGGTTGCCAGGGCACGAGTTGGAAGCCAGTTCCATCGTCGATCATGGCAAAGCGGCCCGACGCCAGGATCAGGCGTTGACGATAGATGCCAGCCACATGCTCGCCCTCAGATGAAGGACGATGGAGCAGCCCGGTCTCAACGGAGAGCCTTGAGATAGCTGCATCAAGTTCCCGTTGTCTCAAGGTCTTGAGCAGATCGCGAGCTAAGATGACCCGCGGCCCCTGTCGCCGCGCAAGACCTTCGCCTACGAGATGATCAATCCGGCGTTCCATCGCATCCCGTGCTGCGATACCAAATCCGGTGCTGCTGACTTCAGAATCTCGGGTAATCAACTGTCGGTCAATCCAGGTCGCTCCCTGCGCCGAGACCTGGGCCTCAATACTGAGATCCGATCGCGTGGCGAGCGAGAGACGCTTGCGCCCCTGCGCATCGTCATATGTCCGCGCCTCCACGATTGCGCCGGGCGCGGCATCGCCGGTCATTTCGATATCGGTAAACCGGATGTGATGCGTTCGTCCATCGATGCCCTCGACGATCGCGTAGGCCGAGCCTCGCAGCTCGTCATGTAGTCCCCGCTCGACAAGACGGCCGAGGACCGCATCTACCGGCACGTCGCCGTGCAGGGCAAAGCCTGCGACATCCGGCTCGCGGTGGACGCCGCTCATCGCCCGATGCATCGTCTTGATGATATCGCCGCGAAGCGAGAGATCACGCAGCTTGTCCTCAATACCGGCTTTGAGGGTCCAGCAGCCGGGTGCAATCTGCTCGGCAAGACCGAGACGCTCCAGCCTGGTCGCCCGTCCGACCATCAGGCGGCGGAGTTCGGGGTCTTCGCCTGATGCGCTGGGGCGAAGGTCTGCCACGCCAGCCCCCTCGTCTGTGGCAACACGCAACGCCCGATCGAGGCTCGTCCAACGTTCGGCCTCAAGCTCCCTTTCCAGGGCAGACCGGATTTCCCGCTCGCTGCGCGGCCCAAGCTCGAGGGTAACGCGCTCGGCGGCACGATCCCGAAACCCGCGGCTGATGTAATCCCGGCTGATGACCAGATCCTGGCCGTCCTCGGCACGCCCGCGGATCAGGACATGAATATGCGGGTTATCGGTGTTCCAATGATCGACCGCGATCCAGTCCAGTTTGGTTCCGAGATCCCGGGCGACGTCGGTCATCAGTTCGCGCGTGAAGGTGCGGAGATCGCCCAGCTCGGCGGCATCCTCAGGAGAGATGATAAAGCGGAAGTGATGCCGGTCATCCGTACAGCGCTCGGCGAAAGCGCGTTCGTCCACCATATCCGACGTCGCGTCGAACATCCGGGCTTCCGCTCCATCCCGCGTCACGCCGTCGCGTTTCAAATAGGTGATGTGCTTGGACAGCGGCGCCGAGCGAAACCGCGCGCCGTGATGACGGACCACGCGCGCCTTCATCACCACACGTCGTGAGGTCGATCGCAACGACAGGGAGAGCGCAGCACGCCGGCCCCGACCGAAGCGGGACCGGCTCGCACCGCCCTTGCCTCGTCCAAAACTGTGACCGACATGTCCTGCCTTCTTTGCGGCCCGCATGACCTGGCCGACAAAGCTCTTCGGACGCGAGAGGCTACGCCCACTGTCGCGAATGCGTCCAGGACGGACGCGAATTTCACTGTCGCGCTGCTTCATGATCTCTCACCGCTTACCCGCGAAAACCGACGGCTCTCGATGCGTTGATTTGTTTGAGGTTTCGGGCTGCAGCGACGGCATGACCACTCTCATCGCCTCGCAGAACCTCAACGCCATCAACCACATGCGCCGAACCGAAGGCGGCGCTTTTCCCTTGCCATCCGAGGCTGATATCTCCCTGCTCCTCCTGCCTCACATCAGAGGATGCGATATCCTGCGACAGGCTGCGATGAAGCACGATTTCGATCATTGCGATCTGATCCCTCGGGCAAGGCGCACGAACAGGTTGTTTGACTGCGGTATAAGAGCCGATAGGTCGACGACAGCGTAGCGGCGTGATGAACGGTTCTGACGCATGTCAGCCAAAGCTTTGCCGTCGGGCGCGATGCTCGCCGACAGGTCGCAAACAGTGACAAGTTGGCCGAAGCAAACGACCTTGCGACGGAGCAATTTGCTTGCTGGCCCGCACGTCCTCGATCGTCGGCATGAGCGTTGCCACATGCGCTTGTGTCTCCTCCGGCAGCGGTCTACCTGTCGTCGGGTGGCGTTCGTAGCGTCCAGGCCCTGCATTGTAGGCGGCGAGGAACCCCGGCGCGCCGTAACGATCGTGGAGTTCGCGGATATGTAAGGATCGGCGCCGAGACCGTGCCGAGCGCACAATTCGGTCCAGGTCATTGGCTTGATCTTCATCAGGCCAATGGCGCCCTTTCGCGACCTCGCCCGTGATTTTTGACCACTTTCAACGCGCATCACCGCGCGTATCCAGTGCTCTGGCACACTGAACCGCCTGGATGCTTCGGTGACAAACGCTGCAAAGGGATGGAAGGATTTACCGTTCGCCCGATGCGTCGCCGGCGATGCTTGACCCGCATGCGCAGCACTGCAGGACAACATCGGCGCTGCAAGACGATCACGGCGCACAGCATCGACCTGAGGGATCGCAAGGCTGCCATCGTGCCCGCGGCCATCAAGAGTGAAGCGCTGACGCGCAGGCCCGCGGCAGAAAGCGGCCATCGGCGAGGAAGGTTGCAAACGGCTCAGGTGGTTCGATCGCGACAAGTTCGGTGACGAACAATCGGTCGGTCGGCTGTAACCGGTAGAGGCCGATGGGAACGCTTTCGGAAGCGTTCCATAGAAACCGGGGAACCGGTCTCGCCGCGATCGATGACAGCACACCGGCCGGCTGCAGCCAACAGCGCCGTCAGGAGTATCATCACGCGGCCCGTCACAGCGCGATCCTCCGACGATGCAGCCAGGTCTGATGGCGCGAGCGCGTGTAAGCGCGAGGCACTTCATTGACGGACACCCGGTTGTGGACGTGGTGCCAGTAATCCGGAGCCGCGTCAGCCGGGTCGATGCCGAGCGCCTCGATGGCGTCGACAATCTGCAACACGCGTTCGACCTTGGACCAGCCTGACAAGCGCAACAGGAGTTCGCCGCCTGGTCGTACATAAGGCACGGTCGCGCAGCGCTGGCCGGGCGCGACAGCCCGCAGGATATCGACGCGCGAGATAACGGTGCCGAAGTCGTTGGAGGCCCAGCGCACGAACGCGAAGATGCTACCCGTGGCGAATGAAAGGATCCGCCGTCGCTTATCGAGAATCTGCTCCTCGGCAGCGTGGCCGAAGCGAATCCAGTTCTCGATGCGCTTCTCCAGCCAAAGGAGTTCGACATCAGTGAGATCGCTCATCCTGCTGCTCACTGGTAAGAGTGGCGAGCCGGGAAGCCCGCAAGATGGGACGAAAGAGCACCATTGTTGCCCGCTCCCGCGCTGCAATGTTGAGCAGCAATCATCGTGCCGGAAGAGGATGCTGGACACGACTCCGGAAACGGAAGCCTCAGAGGCGTGCGATTTCTGTTGAGCCTGCTCGTGATTCGGCCCCTGGATCGTGAGTCCAGTTCGCGAATCCTGGAGCTGTTTCGCGAAACCTCGCACCAGATCCCGGGATTTCGTCGGCTGACCACTGCTGTGGAAAACGGGCACTCCGTTAGAAAGAATCCGCAGGATTCCAGGTTAGTAAAGTTACGAGCGCGAAAAGAATTTGAGCGCCAGGACGTTACGTTCGATTTCGGTCCCCGATAGGACGAGGATCGGGTCCCCGATGGCACGCGAGTCCTCGTCCCCGATAGCACGAAATGATTCACAGCTTGTGCACCGATGCAGTTGGGAGTCCGCGACGGCGTGGAGCAGCCGTGAGCGGATCGACAGGAATGGGCGTGAAGTTGAGGCGTTCAGCGCCGCGAAGGCCGCGGTCGATAACGAGGCGATAGCCAGGCAAGGTCTGGCGGCGGACGATCTCCCGGAGATCGTATGCAAAATGCTTCAGCGGCGAGAGGCTGCCAGACTTGGCGTGCAGATGAACGAAATCGAAACTCCAGCCGCCGGTCTGGCGTCCGCCATGCTTGCGCACGAGGCGATAGAGCCAGCGCTCCAGGCCGCCGGTCAGGTCGAAATACGCACGATCAATGGTGAGTACGAGTGCTTCATCCAGCACACTGTCCGGCCGCTTCCTCGATGTAAGTGGCGTTCGTCTCCACTACGTTGAACGGGGCTCGGCGAACCCCTGGTTCTGTTGCACGGCAACGGCAGCATGATGCAAGACTTTGACTCCAGCGGTCTGATTGATCTTGCGGCAAAACATTTCAGGGTCGTCATTTTCGACCGACCCGGTTTCGGTCACAGCGACCGCCCGCGCAATGTGGTCTGGACCCCCGACGCCCAGGCCGAGCTGATCAAGCAAGCACTCACAAAACTCAACGTTTCCAATGCGAACGTTCTCGGACACTCATGGGGCGCATCGGTTGCCGTTGCACTAGCGCTGAAATACCCCGACATGACCCGCGGCTTGGTGCTCGCCTCGGGTTTTTACTATCCCACCGCAAGACCCGATGTCATCGCGATGGGCGCGCCTTCGTTGCCGGTCGTCGGCGACCTTCTCAGTCACACCTTGTCGCCGTTGATTAGCCGGGCGATCTGGCCGTTGATGATGAAGAAAATCTTTGGTCCTCAGTCTGTGCCGAAGAAGTTCGAAGGATTTCCGAAGGAAATGGCCCTTCGCCCCTCACAGATACGGGCATCTGCCGCGGAATCGGCGCTGATGATTCCGGATGCTTTCCTGTTCCGCAATCAGTACGCAGATTTGAAAATGCCGATCGTGATCATTGTGGGCGAGCAAGACAGATTGATCGACATCGACACACAGTCGGCACGACTGCACTCCGAAATTCCGCAGAGTAGGTTGCACCGAGTTGCCGGAAATGGCCACATGATCCAGCAGACGGCCACGGATGAGGTGATGTCGGCTATACTCAAGGTAGCCGGTCGCCCGTCAAAGCTTGAAGCTGCGGAATAGCTCGGATTGAGCGACCGCGAGAGCGGCCAGGGTAGCGGGGCGAAGCGTGCCCCGGGGCTAGGAGGGATTTGTTACCTTACGCAGAAATTTAGGTTTGCGGACGCCGCAACGGCTCTTTGAGCGCGTACAGGGGTTCGGCTAACCTATCTTTGTCTATTGTTCAATTGCGGACCGACGGCCAAGGACTGCCGAGGCGGCGTGCGGGGCAGGTGCCGCCGCGGCGGGCGTGCTGTCAGGCGGCTTTACCGAAGACGCGCTGCGCAGGGCGGGCTGCTTCGCGGTCGCCGGCGAAATCTCCCGCTTGCTTGGTGCTCTTGAGAATACAAAACCGGTCTCCGGTGCGAGCCGTTAGGAACATTTGACGCACGGGGTTATTGGGCTGCAGCAGCCCCGCAAATTCAGCCCCGAGGTCATCATGTATCATCACGTAAAGAAGCTCATGTACACGGTTCGCGTCGATGAACCGGACCCGCGTTTTGGCAACATGTTGCTTGAGCAATTCGGCGGGGCCAACGGCGAGTTAGCTGCCGCGATGCAATATTCCATCCAGGGCCTGAACTGTGAAGATCCGGACCGCAAAGATCTCCTGATGGATATCGGAACCGAAGAGCTGAGCCATCTTGAAGTCGTCGGCAGCCTTGCCCGCCTCCACCTCAAGCCGATGAAGTTCGACCGGGAAAAGGCAGAAGCCGATCCGCTGATCGCTATCGCGGGCGGCGGCGGCGTCAATCTCTTCAACTCGCAAGGCAATGCCTGGACCGCGGACTATCTGAAGATCACCGGCGAGCTTGACGTCGACCTCCGCAGCAATATCGCTGCCGAAGCCCGCGCCAAGATCGTTTATGAGAGGCTGATCAATTTCTGCGACGATGCTGGTACCAAAGATGCGCTGCAGTTTCTTATGACCCGCGAAATCACCCACATGAAAGCCTTTTCCGCAGCCCTTGAAAGCATGAAAAAGCCGGCCTTCTCGATCGGCAAGCTCGCCCCCACACCCGGCCTTGTGAATCAGTTCTTCAATGATTCGACCGGCACAGGTGATGAAGGTGAGATCGATACGAGAGGCCCGTGGAATGAGGGCGGCGACTGGGAATTCATGGCCTCCCCGGCCCTATCGACAGCCGATACTGACTCCGAAACCACGATCAGGACGGAGAGTTCGCCACCCACAGCGCCGGAAGGTATCGGTGACCTGCTGGTGGATGAATTGAGGGACATTCTCCACGCGGAGAAGCAGTTGACCAAAGCACTCCCCAAAATGGCGGAGGCGGCACGGTTCGACCGCCTGCGCGAGTGCTTCGAGGAGCACTTGATTGAGACTGAAGGTCAGATCGAGAGGCTGAATGAATGTCTCTCACTGCTAGGAGAAACTGCTCGCACCAAGCCCTGCAAGGGCATGATGGGCCTTGTCGAAGAGGGCCAGGAAGTCATGAAGGAAGGAGAAGAGAAAGAAGATGCCCTCGCCGACCTCGCATTGATAGGTGCGGCGCAGCGCGTAGAGCATTACGAAATCTCCGCCTATACGACCGCAAAGAACCTCGCGCAGCAACTGCGGCACAGTGCGATCGTGGCGCTACTCGCCAAGTCGCTGGCGGAGGAAGAGAATGCTGACATGTTGCTCAACCAGATTGCCCGCACGCTCATGTCGGTTGCTAAGATGCCCGAGGCAATCGAACAGAGTGCCGAAGAGGCATAGACAACAAATCGCCGAGGGCCGCCTCATGAACGAGGCGGCCCAGCTTTTTTGTGCTGCAGCGCCGCATGAGAGCCTGAATTTTTGGCCTTGGCGTGATGTCCCTCGCGCAAGAGGGGATTGCACCCCGTTGCCTTCAAGGGCTGGCCCGGGCAGAGATAGGAACCAAGGGCTAGGCATCGCTGTTGGAGCTGGTTTTTAGGGGAAAGGGTATGTCAAAGAACGACGAATTGCGCTGCGGCCCGCCCGGAGAGACTGCAGTTCATCTCTGCGTTGATATGCAGAGAATGTTTGCCGAGGGCACCGAATGGAAGATGCCCTGGCTTGATCGCGTCCTGCCGAATATCCTGTCAATCACTTCCATCCACTCGGAAAAGACGATCTTCACTTCATCCCGGCCCACAAGCCCGGTCAGGGCGTCGGAATGTGGCGCCACTATTACGAGCGCTGGGGCTCCATGACCATTGATCAGCTAGGCCCGGAAATGATCGGGCTGGTTCCTGACTCGCGAAGTTGCGTTCCCCCTGCCCGCACCTACGACAAGAATGTGTATTCGCCCTGGACAGGCACCGACCTGCATCAGCAGCTGCGCAGCGCCGGGATCGAAACCGTCATCATCACCGACAGCGAAACCGATGTCTGCGTGCTGACGACCATGCTGGGCGCGATCGACTGCTGGCTTCCGGATCATTCTCGTGACCGACGCTCTTTGCAGCTCGGCAGATGAAACCCACCATGCCATGATGAATGTCTATATGAATCGCTTTAGTCAAGAACTTCGCCGCCTAGGCAGTCATCGCTATCGAGAATATCCGCCTGCTCAATGAAGTGCGCCAGCGCACAGCCGATTTAAGCGCGAATCCCTGCAATTCCGGACGGCCAGCGCGGAGGGTGTGGCTGCGGCCAAACGCATGATTTTGGCGCGCACTGAGGCTCGCGTTGATGGCGACGTAGGGGGTACCTACCTAGTACCACCGCGCGGGTCAGTTTGAATCGTCAGCGCCTGAGCGGCACCACGACCTTCCTGCTGTGGGGAGCAGTACCTGTGACAAGGGCAGCGTTGACTTTCTTCGCAAGCTCTTCGCCGATAAACGGCTTTTTGATGATCCTTTCCTCGCCTACATCCCGGAGCGCATTTTTGTCAGCGTATCCCGTCACAAACAAAATTGGGATTGCCGGATGTTTCAATTGGACTTGGCGCGCGACCTCCACGCCACTCATGCCCGGCATCGCAAAATCGAGCAACACCAGATCAACATTTGGTTGCCGATCGAGGAGATCGAGGGCAGCGCCGCCGCTCCCCAACTTCAGCACGACATAACCAAGATCTTCTAGGAGCGAACCTGTGATGTCGCGTACTGCACTGTCGTCGTCCACGATGAGAATTATTGCACCTTTACGATTGGTCCGAGCGGCGCCAACCGGCACGACCGTTGCTTCCGAGCCGAAATTCTCGGCGCGGGGCAAATAGACTTTTACCGAGGTACCTTCCCCGACGCGAGTTTCGATCCGCATTCCCCCGCCCGACTGCTTTGCAAAGCCGAGGACCTGGCTCAATCCCAAGCCCGAACCCTTACCGATCTCTTTGGTTGTGAAAAATGGCTCAAATGCTTTTGCCAGAACTTCTTTTGTCATTCCCGAACCGGTGTCGGTGACCGCAATCATAACGTAGTCACCGGCGGGAGGTTCTTCCGGGCTTTCGGGAGGTCCGACTTTTGCATTCGCTGTTTCAATAGTGACATTGCCGCGATCTCCCATGGCATCGCGTGCGTTGATCACGAGATTGAGAACAACTAGCTCAATCTGTGCCGGATCGGCGAGAGCCTGCCAGGTTCCCGGTCGGAGCACGGTATTGATACCAATGCCGCCGCCCAACGTGCTTTGCAGCAGATTCTGCATATTCTCCAACGCTTCGTTGACGCCGAATGGCTTCGGCTCCAGCCGCTGGCGGCGTGAGAATGCGAGCAGTTGGGAGGTGAGTTGGGCCCCGCGCTCGGTCGCCAACCGCATATGAGAAAGCCGCTGTTGCAATTTTGGATCGCCGACAATGGAATTGTTTCTTTCCAGAAATCCAATATTTCCGAGCACGACTGTGAGCAGGTTATTGAAGTCGTGTGCGACACCTGACGTAAGTTGACCAATCGCTTCCAATCTCTGCATCTGACGCAGCGTTGACTCAACTTTTTCCTTTTCCTCGATCTGAGAGAGAAGCTGCCGGTTGGCGGCGGCTAATTCTGCAGTGCGTTCCTGGACTCGCGCTTCCAAGGTTTCGTTCAGACTGCGCAAGCGCGCCTCGGCGTGCCGTGCGTGAGATTCGCTTTCATGCAAGGCATCGAGACGGGAGCGCGCCTCGTATTGCCTGTTTCGACCGCGCAGAGCTGTGCGCACGACGCTGAGCAATGTTGTCGGGTGAAACGGTCGTTCCAAAAACGCCACATTGCCGAGCGCCCCCATTTGCCTCGTTGCGATGGGATTTCGCTCCAAACCCCCGCCGCGTTCAGTCAGCAGCACGAAGGGAAAATCTGACCAGGGGGGCTGCGAACTGATCCAGCCCGCGAGAGTTTTGATATCTGCATTTCTGATGGGGTCATCGGTCAGGACTGCGACACCGGCTCCTCGGGCAATTTCTTCTGTTAAACTTGGCAGATCGTTGCAGATCTCGACAGTCAGCCCGCCTTCACGCAAGATGCTGGCCGCGACCGTCGCATCGCGCCCTTGCGGGGCAAGAATAACCGCACGTTCGGGACTCGTATCGAACAGGGGGGTCATAAGTCGTTACTCTTGGGTCTTTGGCGCGTTCCCGCCTATGTGTTGAGGTACCCCGCGCAGGATGCCTTGGAATTTCTCAAGAACGGGCCCGACGGTGATACCAGTTTGGCCAATTGTGAACTCGCGGATCGTATTTTCGTGCGAGCCGGTCCGCTTCTTGAGCATCGAAATCGCCCGACGGACCTGGCCGAATGCCTCAAAATAGCGAAGCAAAATGACAGTGTCGGCAAGATACGTCACGTCCACCGGTGATTTCATTTCTCCAACCATTCCGTGCTGGGCCACCGTGAGAAATGTCGCAGCGCCCACGCGGTTCAGGTACTGCAACAACTCGTGCATGTGTAGGATGAGATACTGCTCCTGCGGCATTGCATTTTGATAGCCGTTAAGGCTGTCGATAACTACCGTTCGAATATTTTCCTTTTCCACGACCCCGCGGACTTTGTGAGCGAACTCTCCAGGCGATATCTCGGCCGCGTCCACTTGAACAATGTGGAGCTTTCCGCCGTCACGCATGGACTCCAGATCGATGCCCATTGCCTTTGATCGGGAAAAAAGGAGCCCAAGCTCTTCGTCAAAAATAAAAAGAGCTGCGTGCTCGCCGCGCTTGACCGCCGCCGTTACGAATTGAAGGACCATTAGCGACTTGCCGGTTCCCGCAGGGCCGATGATTAACGTGCTGGAGCCGCTATCGACACCACCACCCATAAGTTTGTCTAGTTCAGCGATGTCCGTACTCAGCACCTGGGATTTAGTTCGCGCACGATACTCGGAAGCGACCAAGCGTGGAAAAACCTGCACACCGCCAGTTTGAATGATGAAATCGTGATAACCGCCACGAAATGCCTGGCCGCGATATTTCAAAACGCGTAGCCGCCTACGCTCGGCGCCGTAGTCGGGCGCAATTTCTTCGAGTCGTATGACGCAGTGCGCAACGCTGTGGACAGTCTTATCCAAAATTTCGGCAGTCATGTCGTCAAGCAGCAGGACCGTCACGTCGCGTTGCGCGAAATAATGCTTCAGCGCCAAGATTTGGCGGCGATAGCGCAGCGAGTTCTGCGCAAGCAGCCGTATCTCCGACAAGCTATCGAGCACGACACGTGCGGGCTTGACCCGCTCCATGGTTTCAAAAATGCGGGTGGTGGTTTCCCCTAACTCAAGGTCCGACGAATACAACAGACTTTGCTGCTGCTTTTCGTCCAGTAGATTTTCGGGGGGCAGCAGCTCGAAGATGTCGATCTTGTCAGAAATTGACCAGCCATGAGAGGCCGCCGCTTCCCGCAACTCCTGCTCGGTTTCGGAGAGTGTTATGTAGAGGCCTTTTTCGCTTCCTGACGCGCCTTCGAGCAAGAATTGCACAGCCAAGGTTGTTTTGCCGGAGCCTGGGGTACCTTCCAGCAAATAAAGGCGATTGCGGGCGAGACCCCCGCTAAGGACCTCATCGAGGCCAGTGACCCCGAACAGAGCCTTAGGAGGCTGTTTCGCTTTTGCGTCCATGATACTCCCGATGGTGGTTCGAGAATTCGGCTGCGTCAGCTCACAACAACCCGTTAATTAACGAACTACCAAAGAGACGGTTCCAAAAAGAACGATAGTATCGAACAATTCTTGTCTGGTTTTGGCATGTCTGCATCTGGCACTTTGAGACGTGCCGGCCTATCCTGAGCGTGTCCGTTCACCGCGGTAGACCGGAAGTCGCAGTGGTCCGGCCAAATCGACGCGAATGACCCACAAGAGACATTAGCCGGATCGAAATCCCGCAATGCGAGATAGGCGCTACGCGCCCCGATCTGGGACATGTTGCCCGGTCGTAACCCCGCCGCGTAGCCGATGCGCTGGTCACACTGCTGCTGGCACATGTGATCGTACACAACGCTCACGATCCGGCGACGATGGCCGCGGCACTCGCACTCGCGGTCGATCAGGACGACGCCGACGTAGAGCCGGGCAAGCGTGGCAACCAGCGCGACACGTTGGCGCAATAGGTGTCGTACTCCGCTCCAAATGTCCTACGCAGCGTCGGCTCCTCATAAGCCAGAACGAAGATGTGGAAGCCGATCCACACTAGCGCGCCGTAGACCAGAAGCCTTGCGTTTCCGAGGATCAGTCCTTGGCCAAGTACAATCGCCACTAGGGCAAGATAGATCGGATTGCGGACATAACGATTGGGGCCGGTGATCACCAAATGTTGCGTTGGTGCGACCGGCGCTGGCGTGCCGCCACCTTGCAGCGCAAATCGTGTGAAGGTTTCGACCAACACCGGAATGCCGAGCAGGATCAGAACCACGCCGAACCATCGGATAAGCTGGAGATCGAAGAACGGCGCTTGCAGACGCCATTGCGAAATCCACCACGGCACGACACCGGCGACCGTCGTGGGGGCAATCAGAAAAAAGACCGCCGACCCCAGAACTGCCACGCCTCTGGTCATGATGTTGCTCCGGCCTCACAAATCCCAGCGTGCACCCGCGATAGCGACGCGGTCGCGATCGCCGGCCTCATCGTAGCGGCCGGCGACGGCATCGCCGGGTCTACTAAAGTGAACCGGATTGGTCGCCGCACCGTTTACGCCATGCTTGCGATCTTGGCGTTGGCGATCGTCTGGAAGGTGTTCGGATCGCTGTAGGCCCGCCGACTCTCGCTAGCGATCAACCTACCCTGAGGTTTCGGCGGATTCTTTCCCGCGGTTAGCCACGACTTCATAGCTCACTTTCGCCCCCTCATTTAGACTGCTTAGACCTGCTCTCTCGACGGCCGAGATATGGACGAACACGTCTTTGCCGCCAGTAGGGCTGAATAAATCCGTAGCCCTTTGTCGCGTTGAACCACTTCACTGTACCTATTGCCACATTCACTCACCCCATAGATTCGAATACACGAAAGATGGTGACGGAAATCCGGCGAAAGAAAGGGCCCTGTGGCACGAAATAGCCGCTGCTGGGTTGAGACAGCGGCGGCTATTACGCATTCCTCCTCACGGGTATGGCGATCTGCGATTGCCCGCGATCCTGCTGGCGGTGAGTTAATGAACGGTTGGCCAGCCCGAATGAGCCGGAAGCGAACAAGATCAACCCCTATAAACTTGATACAATTGAGTAGTCGTGAGTTGATTCGCCCTTGATCTAGAAGAGGACGGACGAGCGATTTGCTGTTGGACAGGCTTTCGAAAGCGCTGTCAGTGGTAGGCAGGCAGTCGTGACAGAAACCCGCCATGATGGCCATGCTGGGCACCTGCGCTTCCTCGATAACGGCCAAACACAATGGGTTCTTTGTGCGCAGTTTCTTCATGAAGGAGAGTGGCTTCCGATTGGTATGAAAGACGCCGTCGCCTGAGGCGGCCCCATTCACATTGCAGACCCTGGTGGCGCCTATGCCATTTTCCGTGAAAGCCTACCATGCCGATCACCAGCTGACCGTGACCAATGAAACCGCCAAGGAAGCGTTTGCAAGAGCGGTCGAGTGGCATGTCGTCGAAGGGTTCGCCGACGTGACTATCAGCGACGGTCAAAAAAGCTATTCGATGCCGAATTTTCATTGGCAATGGCGCTCCAGGAGATTGCCAACACGGTCCAGGCCGCGGCCGAGCTCGGGCTAAAGGCGAAGGCGAAATGAAGTTCAACAGCACAACGAGGGCGACATGATTTCGGTTTTGATAGGGGTTTTAATTATCGTCGTCGTCGGCGCAATCTGCTTTTGGGCGATCGACAAGTTCGCCACCGACAGCCGACTAGCAAATCTGCTCAAGTTGCTCGTGGTGCTCGTTTGCCTCGGCGCCATTTTGCAACGAGTGCTGCCGTTAACATATTAGGCAAAACCCCCGGCTTGTAGAGCTGGGACTGAAGGCGAAGGGAAATGAAGCGGGCGCGTTAGGGGCTAGTCTATACGATCCTAGTTGATGGCAAGCCTATCGTCACCCTCGAGGCCAGCCGGGAGGCTGCCGAGTTTTGCAAGGAAGAATCGTTTCGGGCCGAATTGTCTGCGCTGAATTCAAATGGCGAACCGATCTGCGGGACCGGAAAACTGCAAGCGCGGACAACCATTAAGGAAGAGATAGCTAAATACCAGCAAGGCTCAAAGGAAGCTGAGGACTCTGATGACCTCCTGTTTGTATATTTGATTGATCTAGACGGTGCATAAAACCGCCAACGTGCGCCATTGATCCCCAACGAAAAAGTAACATGCAATGGACGCAAAAATACTCGACAGCGACGGACAGTACGTCGCCGACATCCGTGCAAACCAAATTTACGACCTGTCCGGCAAGAAATTGTACGACCTCCGAGGTCAAAAGATTTACAAGCCAACAGGTGAACTAGTAGGCCATCTTAGCTCGGTAGCTGGAGACAGACGGTTAGATAAATCGACCGACAGATTGTTCCCAGAAGTTTAGCTCCGCCAGCCGGCTGAAGGCGAAGGGGAAATAGAAGGATGATTCGGAAAGGCTGGTCCTACAAGGAAGATCGTCGCCTATCGGAGCTAGCCGGATCTGGAAAGACCCTTGAGCAGATTGCGAAGGCAATGGATCGGACACCTGATTTCGTACGGAACAGGTCGACACGACTCGGCATCTCGATTAAATCAAAAGCAGCTACAAGAAAGATCAGGGGTTGAGGCCATCAGCGCCGCCCGATGAAATACGCCACCACCCGCCCCTGCGCCGAGCCCGAAACGGCGGCGCGCCGGATCCTCGAGATCGCCAACGCCGTCGAGCCGGTGCAGAGCCGCATCCACATCGAGAAGATCAACGAGCCATTTCTGTTTCGTGATGGCGGCAGTCCGGCGGAATATGGCGCCGGCATGAAACTCGCCATTGAGCGGGGTTGGCTAGCGATGCACGAATCCGGAACCTTCGTCACCTTCACTGCGGCCGGCGCCGAGCTGTTCGCTTGACGGGCAAAGTAGCCGCGTTTCTTTAGCAAATGATTTGAGTCGGAAGACCTATTGCCCTCGCCTTCCGGTTGCGGTTGGATGAAAAGGGTCTGGGGAATCAGAAAAATGCGAAATCTGGGAATCGTGGCGCTTGCCGTCGCGGTGAGTGGCTGCGCGATCCAGCGAGCGCAAATAGCTCAGGACGCGCGGATTCAAATGGTCGGCCTCTCTAAAGAACAAGTGCTGGTCTGCATGGGACCACCGGCCAATAAGGCGGCCGAAGGGCAAACGGAAGTCTGGTCGTACAACTCCGGAGACGGCACCACAATCGCGAGTGGCTCGGTCTCATCAGGAAACTTCTCTGGTACTTCGTCTCGGCGATTTTGCCAGATTAATGTTGTCGTCTCTGGCGGGGTCGTCTCTATCAGGGACCAACGGGCGGCCTGATCACAGCCGGCGAGCAATGCGCTTACGCGGTCGACGCGTGCGTCAAACCGCGCTAGCCGGTCGACCTCGGGGCCAAAGGCGAAAAGGTAGGCAATGCGACAATTTAACACCGCGCACTTTGCAGTGGTCATTTCGGCGATCGCTTTGCTGGTTTCTGGCGGCAGCCTCTACATCTCCAAACGTTCTCTTGACCTTAGCGCCGCGAAGGACGATCGCGAACTGAGGGACAAAGAGCCTGCGATCGATGTGCAGGTGCGCCCAGCCGGAGTGTCGACCGCCTCCATAACAATTTCGATGCTCAACCGCGCTGACGTCAACATTACGCCGCTGGACATAACGGTCGAGCATTCGTTTGAAATCGGAGATCTATACCTTTCCTCTGCTAAGCAGAGCATTGATCTGTCGAAATCCTCATTGAGCTTGTCATCAATGGGAACGGTAGTACCGAAGGGCGTTGGCACTTTGAAGGCAACATTATCCGGGGTTACAAACGGCAAAGACGACACGTTCACGCCTGGGCTTGAATTCCGATTTGTTGTTCGGATCAGGTTCGCTGACTCGGAAGATACTATCAAAACCTTCGTGGTCACTCGACGGCTTCTACCCCAGTTGGCTGCGGAGCCGTGCCCGCCTTCGTGGACGCTCGCACCACGGCCGCCTGGCTGTTAAGCGCGAGAAGGGCCCCCAGCGGCACCGCTGAGACCCTTCTTGGGCTGAGGTATCGCACCGGGGGAAGGTGCGACACGGTTTCAACCCACCACCTTAGCTCGCGTTCCTAACGGCCAAGCCGGCGCTCGACCCGCTTGCGACCGCTGCCCACCTTCTTGACCGCCTTCTTCACGGCGCTGGCCGACTTCCTGGTCTTCTTCGCCGTGTAGCGCACCTCGTAATCCTGCCCGCCGGCGACCCGCGCCCGGTCCTGCTTGCGCCCGCGGCTTGATTGCTTCTTTGCTTTAGCCATCCTGCAATACCTCCCGTTGCGAGCGGCAACGCGTCATCATAGGAGGGGTTCCAATTCGGTGCGCCGGAACGATTCAGGTTAGGTAAATTTTTCTTTCCGCATTGCGTGGAGTTCATAATGCGTGGGTCCAGTTGGACGCCGTCGATCGTCCCGAACGACGACGATGAAACGGTTTACCTGGTGGCGGATGATTTCGGTCGATTAGGCCGCGCCTGGCGCGAAGCCGATTACGAGGCCACCGATCTCGAGACGGTCATTCAAGACCTGTTGACCGGCCAATACAGCAACCCCATCCGCGTCGTCGCTTTCAATACCGCCGAGCGCTGGTCGGAAGACGTTTCCGAAGACGTCGCCCGCGAATTGCGCCGTCGCTGCGATCTGCAGATGCGCGAGCTTCCCGCTGCGATCTCTGATTTTCTCGAACGGCACGAGGATCACGATCGGCGCCAATTATCCCTCCGACTAGTCTGATCCAGACTCGCATTTTCACTGCAATTTCCTATTTATCCCGCAGGTGAAAGAGCGCACTCGCATCCCATTTTCCTGGCCAAATGACTCGGCCTGCATCAATTTTGAATCAGCTTTAGTAGCGTGGAGTTCTGTTGTGGCATTTCAGCGTAAGAAGCCGGCGGCAATCGGCGTGAAAGCGCCCTTCCCCGGATTCGTCGAACCCGCATTGGCGACGTCGATCGAGAAAGTGCCGTCCGGCGATCGGTGGGTCCATGAGATCAAATTCGACGGCTATCGCGTCCAGGTTCACCTGGTGAACGAGGCCGTCAAGGTTTTCACCCGCCGCGGCAACGATTGGACCAAACGTTTCAGGAAGGTTGCTGACGACGCCTGGCACATCGGCGCCGGCTCGCCATCATCGATGGCGAGATCGTCGTCCCCGCCGCTGACGGCACGACAGATTTTTCAGTCCTTCAAAACGAGCTCAAAGGAAAGTCGACAAAGATCGTGCTGGTCGCTTTCGACCTGCTCTATCTCAATGGCTATGACCTTCGAAAGCTGCCGCTAATCGAACGCAAGGCGCATCTGAAGAAGATCATCGACGGGACCGACGTCCAGTTCAGCGAAAGCTTCGAGGTCGACGGCAAAGAGATGTTCGCGCACGCCTGCAAGGTCGGCCTTGAAGGCGTCGTCTCCAAGGTCCGCGATAGCCGCTACCCATCGGGGCGCGGCCGCGACTGGGTGAAGAAAACCAGCGCCCAGCGCGAGACTCTGACCATCGCCGGCTTCGCCCTCGACGGCAACGACTGGGACGGCATCCATGTCGGCCGCCGCAAGGGCGACGACCTGATCTACGCCGGCAAGGTCGACCACGGCTTCGACAAGAAATCATCCGCCGAGCTGCGCGAGCGTCTGACGCCCTTGATCCGCAAAACCCAGCCCTACACCAAGCGGATCGCGCACCAGGGCATCTGGGTGGAGCCTGAGCTGAACGCCGAGATCAAGTACCGCGCCAAGTCCGCCGAGGGAAAGGTCCGCCATCCCTTCTTCAAGGGCCTGCGGGAGGACCTGTGATGGACACTTTCGATCGTTACTGGCAATGGGCGAACAAGCCCCTCGACAGCGGACTGACTATCCCGGCCAACATTCATCACGCGGTCACGTCGCTACCGCCGGAAGCGCGGCGCGACCGCGCCAAGATCAATGAGGCCGTGCGCATGGTACAAGAGGCTGTCGTCGGAAATACCGCGCTACACCGGCCATAAGTCGAGGATCTCAACCGGTCGGATTTCACACCACCCCACAGCGCGTTTGTCGACCTGGGCGATTTTCGATGGGTGATGGCGGCATATTCATGAAGGCGAAAAAGCGTCCATTCGTGAAACGATTTGTTTCGACCCGCTGCACCAACACTAGGACAGACGGGCCACGTTGGCCGCGACATGCCTGCGGTAGAAATCGATCACGTCAGCCGTCTTTTTGCCAAAAGCATCGAACCCACCTCAAAAAGCAGCATCTACCTTTTCGCTGACCATCAAGCCGGCGCCGACGGTCGTCCCGAGTATTCTCGGTCCATCACCGCACTGTATCGGGCTGTTATCGGTGACGGAGAGTATTGCGCTCCCGCCTTCGCAAGGAACGGAGCATTGCTATGCAGAAGCAATTGCGACGACGATTCAAACAGGCAGACAACCTAGAGCAACGATTAGCCGATAAAGCAAAGCGTTTGCGCGACGAAGCCAAGTTGCTTCCACCTTGCGCTCAAGATCATCCGCAAAGCGAGGCAGGCCGAGACCGGCGCGCATATTAACGAATGGTTACGCTCGCCCGGCCTGCAGGCGCCGAAGTAATGGGCGAAACCGCGCCTACTTCCTTAAAGAAGACGGGCACATAGACATTCGCGCGGAACATCCGCGAGCGCCGGCCATTGTCCTATTCGCTTAGCTGGGGCGCTACCGGAGGAACGAATTTATGGCATATCAACCCAATCCGAACGACCCTTATCGTGCGGGCCGGAGTGAAGAGGAAATGCGGCGTCGCGACAATGAGCTGCAAGCCGATCCCCAGCTCGCCGAAGGTCCCGCCAGCGGCACCAAGATCGCAATGTACGCCATCGCCATCGCCGCTGTGCTGGGTGTCGTGTTCTACGGCCTGAATAACAACACGGTAGACCAGGCGGGCACCACGCCGCCCAGCGAAACCGCGCGGCAGACCCAGCCGGCTAACCCTGCGGGGCCTTCGGGCAAGACCAACACCGAGCCCGGCACGACCACGGGCGCGGCGACGACCAACCGTCCGACGCCGCCATCTCCAAACCCCACGGGTACGGAAGTAGATCGAAGCAAACAGTAAAGGTTGATCGTCCGAAGCAACTTGCGGCGGGCCGATCGGCCCGCCGCTTTTTGACCGCTTACGAGGGCTGTGACCGGACATCGACCTCCCTGACTAAGCAGGTCAATCAGACGCAAGGAGATTGTTGCTGACGCCTTAACTCAGCGACCAGTCATGAATTTGTGAAACTCAGAAGGCGCGGCGACAATTTCGTACTGGCGGTCTCTCGGCAAGCACCTGACTCACGTCAGGCCCTTCAAGGCCGTCAGCGCGAACACATTCACAGGGCATGCCCGCCCTGCACTGACATCCCAACTCTTCCGTCCACGCACGCTGGAGATGGTTCTCGCATACCCAGCTAAAGCTTCTCCGTCATCTTCACAATAGACGGCAGACTGCTGCCCGCGCAGCCTAGCGTGCGATAGTGGCAACATCCGTATCCAGTAAACAGAGCGCGGGGCTTCTCCCCTATCGATTAAAGGACGGAGACGTCGAAGTCCTGCTCGGTCGTCCCGGAGGACCCTTCTGGGGCAAGAAGGACCTGGGATCGTGGTCGGTTCCAAAAGGCTTGATCGCGGCGGATGAAACTGTCCTCGCCGCAGCAAAGCGCGAGTTTGCGGAAGGAACCGGTCACCCTCCGCGCGGTAAGTCTGTGTCGCTGGGCCAGTCGAAGCAGCCAAGAGGAAAGATTCACGTATCGGCTGTTGAACATGACTGGGACGCTGCCGATCTCAAGAGCAATATGTTCGAGATGGAATGGCGACCGCGATCCGGGCGGCGTCAGATGTTTTCCCGAACTCGATCGCGCCGCATGGTTTGAAATTGAGGAGGCTCGCGCGAAAATATTGAAGGGGCAAGCAGTTTTCCTCGACCGTCTGCTGGCAGCTATCGCAGGCGGTTGAGCTACGGCCGCTCAAAACATCCTCAATGCTACTAGGCCTTCTTCTGGAGCAGACACATTAGGAGTAAGCCATGAATCTATCGGTCGACTGGAATTCCGTGTTTGTGCCGGCAATAGGGCTTGCAGAGATCGTTGTTCGCGGCAGCCTGATGTATCTCGGGCTTTTCGTGATCCTCCGCTTCATGGCGCGACGCCAGGCGGGACATTTCGGGCCTGCTGACCTCCTCGTGATCGTTTTGATCGCCGATGCCGCTCAGAATGGGCTTGGAAAAGAGTACAGCTCGGTAACCGAGGGTCTCGCGCTCGTTCTGACGATCGTTGCGTGGGAATATCTTCTGGACTGGATCGCCTGGCGCTTCCCAGCGACGCGGCCGTATCTGAAGCCTCCAAGCCTTACGCTCATTCGCGACGTCAGGTTGATTCCGCAGAACTTGCGTAAGGAAATGATTACCGAAGATGAACTGAAATCGCAGCTGCGCGAACAGAGTGTCGACAACTATGAAGAGATCAAGCTGGCTATGCTGGAAGGCGACGGACGGCTCAGCGTTTTGAAAAGGCAAAGCGTTTAGCTTTCTGCGGTGCTGGGCTGGATTCCGGAGCTCGCGCGGTCCGTTCCCCTGCCCGCGCATTCGATAAGTACGTCTATTCGCTCCGGACGGGCAGCGATCTGCATCAACAGCTTCGCAGCGCCGTTCATCCATGCTCTTCCCCAAATAAAAGGCCGCCCGCCATGGCGGACGGCTGTTGTTCCATGATTTGCCGAGGTTCAGGCGCGCATAACCGTCGCTGGCTTCGTGATCTTGATCGTTGCTCCATCGCCTGGACGGCCGACGACTGGGTTGAAGGCAAAGCGTCGCTCGTTGTCCAGAATGTGGTTCTCCTTCTCATCAACGCCCTCGGCGTTTGGCGCTGGCTTCCAAACGCCGAGAAGGAAGCGAAAAGCTAGCTATCTTCCCAAACTCATCACTCGCAATATCCGTCGCGGCGCAAGAGACCCTTGTTGATGGCGACCGCCGCCTGCGCGCCTTCCGCGATGGCAACGGCGACAAGAAGAACATCGCGAGACACGTCACCCGCAACATACACGCCCCGGACACTGGCTTCCTCCGTGTCGGGGTCCTTCACGACGCCGCCCTTCGCATCGCGCTTGCAACCAAGTCGTTTGGAAAGGTCAGACGCCTGATCGCAGCCCGTCGAGAAAAACAAACCTGCCCGGGGCAGATCCGGCCCGCTCCTGAATACGATCTTTGCGAGCTCTCCGTTCGTACCTTCGAGGGATTCAATGGGCTCCAAGCGCAGCGGAATATCGTGCTCTTTGAGTTTTCGCTTCGCTTTCGTACTGACCTCAGTCCCATCGCAGCAAGCCACAACATCCGCCATCCAGTGCTTCATCATGATGGCAAGCTCGGCCCCTTTATCCCCCTTGCCAAATGCAGCTACGGGCTTTCCCGCGTATTCGAAGCCGTCGCAATACAGACAATGGTGCACGGAAACGCCGTACAGAGGCTCGATTCCCGCTAATTCAGGAAGCTCGTCAACGAGACCCGTCGCAAGCAAGACCTTTGAGGTGAGGCCGGTTGTTCCGTCCGCACACACAAACTTGAATTCATCGCCACTTGGAATGATGTCGGTAACTCGTGTCCCGCGCAGCGAAATCGACTTGTACAGGCTGAGTTCTTGCCGCGCCTCATCCACGAATACTGAGGGGGACCGGCCTTCCCGTCCGAGCAGGCCGTGTATCGCGTGCGAACTCAGGTTGCGCTGATGCCCTTCATCGCAGAGCAATGCTTTGCGGTGGCACCTCCCCAGAATAAGCGCGGCGCTTAATCCGGCAGGCCCGCCGCCGACAATGAGAACATCGAATTTCATCGGAAGCCCTTTCGTTGCGGGAATATATAAGACTGCTCGCAACGCTTGGAACCCCTGGTAGCCGTTCAGGCGTTAGTATTTGGGAAGAAATCATGCCGCGTGCGAACACAGCAGTTCGATGGAAAGAACTAACGCGAGAGGAGCGGCGCGAACGGAGGCGGCTACGCCGCGAAACGCGGCGCGAGGACAATATCCGCCGCGCCGCGAAGATGCACGTTGCCCGAAAGGAGTTGGTTTCCGAGGGCTCGAATTCAACGCCTCGTTTGAAGGCGGCCTATGTCGGTTGCTCTGGCTGGCGCTACTGGAAATGGCGGGGATTGTTCTATCCCGCAGATCTGCCGGAAGGAAAGTGGTTCGATCGTTACGCCAAGCGGTTTGATACCGTCGAAATCAACGCGTTCTTTTACTCGTGGCCCACTGTCGCGAATGTTAAAGCCTGGCGCCGTCAACCCGGGAAAGGAAAGTTTGTCTATACGGTCAAAGTCTGCGAACTCATCCACACGTGAAGCGGTTCAAGGGCACAAAAACCCTTATCAGGGACTCTGGAATGATCGCCGATATTCTGGGCGAACGAATGGGCTGTTTGCTATTCCAGCTTCCGCCGAGTTACCGTTACACCAAGGCGCGGCTGAATGCGATCGTCAGTCAGCTCGATCCTGCGCGCCGCAATGTCGTCGAGTTCCGGCACGCCAGCTGGTGGAATGAGGAGGTTTACGGCGCCTTCCGTAAGGCAGGCATTATCTTCTGCTCTTGCAGCGGGCCACGGCTTCCTGATGAGCTTATCCGGACGACTGACGAAGTATACGTCCGGCTGCACGGCCCCAAGCGCTGGTATCAGCATGACTATTCAAAGGACGAGCAGCTGGAGTGGACGAACAGGATTAAAGCAAGTGGGGCGACGAGAGCCTGAATCTACTTCAATAATGATAACGATGCCTATGCGCCAAAGAACGCAACTGCTATGCGGTGCATGCTAAGCGGCTTTCTTCGGGGCGTCGACCGGTGAAGCGACATCGAACGTAGAGAATCAATTCTCGACTCGACTAACACGTACCGTTGGCATCTCGGGCGTCTACTCATAAAACGAGAAATGTCCCATTTTTTAGGCTAAAGCCAGTGCTAACCAACTCTAGATAGCCCCAATGCCGCGGAACTGCGGTGCGCGGTCCTCTATGGGCGTATTGAGCTCCCGGCCGTCTCGGGATCCCGTGCGTGAGCGCACACTTAATTTCTGAATTGATCTATGAATGTCATCGCTCGGGACAGCAAGAGCGGCTCATATCAGCCGCTCTTACAATCGAAACTGCACACCAGGGTTAGGCGGTGCGCCGGGCCTCCTCCATACTTTGTTTCATCTGCTTTCCGGCATCGTCGGCCATTTTGAGCGACATGTCGGCTATCCGACGGCTGCTCTCCAAGGCGGTTTCCACGGTCTCTCGCACCATGTCGCTTTGTACGGCTGCAAAGTCCTGAGGAGTTCGGCAGGACCACAACTCATTCATGTGGTCCATGTTCTTCTCGACTTGATGCCGAACCATCTGAAAGTACTCTTGAGACATTCTACCCACCACTCTGGCAGCAGCGGTACCAGTGTAAAGCAGCGTTTGCGCGTTGCGCGCCGACCGTTCTGCTGCCTTCGTTGCCTGTTGCGCCCCTTCTCCTGACACGCCGAGCGTGCGACCAAATTGCTCGGTAGACCGTTCCATGGCCGAGGTCGCCGCTTCCAGGCCGAAGCGCCATGCATTCTGCAACGTCTCGACGTTTTGCTTAAGCAGGTTCGCACTTGCTCGAGCCACTTCCTCCCCGGCTTCAGCAGCAGCTTGCCCGACACGCGCCGTCTGATCAGCTGCAGCTTGTCCGATACGGGTGGTCTGCTCAGCAGCACTCTCGCCGGCGCGGCGGGCTGCGTCTTCCATGCCTTGCGTAGATTTGTCGTCCTGGCGGGGATTTGCCATCCTTGTTCTCCACTGATTGGTTGATGACTTGCCCCAGCTCCTTGCCGAGAACGCGATCTGGGTGAGACCGTTCCTAAGCCCCGACATTCTTTTCCGCCGGTGTCGTTAGGGCTAGGCCGCTAGGACTCGGGCTAGCCGCACCAGTTCGATGCGCTGACATACCTTGCAGAGATACTGAATAAGATCATTCCCCTCGTCATCAGGGTCAATCTTCTCAAGCTTCATCGTTGATTGCAGTCAATGCAAGTCAACAAATCGAGCAGCCTGCTCCGGTTATCGTTCATATGACCCGTAGCCGCCACTGGCGTGTGTCTCTCTGCCGCAGTTCGACTAGCAACATATCGTTGTGCCGGATGTTCCTAAGCTATCCGCTTGTTGACATTACCGCTTGCCGCACAGGAGGCCGGGCATGAAGTTGGTTCATAATGGATGGTTTAGGGGACGCAACTGGTATTGGGCGACGATTCTGGTTCTACTCGTCCTGCCAGCCCTCCCGGATAATCTCGCCGCGCAGGGACTGCCGGTTGAAACCGGATCGCACGTGTCTGTCGCCCTATTGTTCGCCGGTGCCGTCGTGCTCGGACTGGTGCTAACCTACGGCATCACGCGAAACAGGAGCCGCACGCGCTCCGAGAAGCAGATTACCGAACAAGCAACGAAGGACCTTTACGTGAGAGAAGAGCGGGAGCGGGCAAACTCAGGCAGCGAGTAAGACGATCGACCGACTGAAGCAGACCGGCAAGGAGGCGCTCGATGCCACTCGTGAAACGACAACGCGGGACTTAGAAGCTGATGGAGGACCGTTCGAACGAAACGAGCGAAGCCGGCGTGCTGGACAAGCTCCGGCGTCACATTCGCATTTTAGTCGATATCGGACGACTTGCGAGTGAGAATGACGAGTTGAATCGCTTCCTGGACCAGGCCGTCGTCCAGATCGCTCGGGCAGTCGAAATACACCATGTGAAAATTCTTCGATATCGTCCGGAGACGTCGGATCTTCTCCTCGTCGCAGGTGTCGGATGGAAGGAAGGTGTCGTTCGCACAGCAACGTTGTCAGCAGACCTGCGTTCACCGCCTGGGCGGGCATTTCAGACCGCAGAGCCGGTCAGCATCAAAGATTTCAGAGAGCAAGATGAGTACGCTCCGTCGGATTTCCTGAAGGAACATGGCATCATCTCGGTGGCCAATGTGCCTGTGCTGATCGGGGGTGCGGCATGGGGCGTGTTGGAGGTGGATAGTACCTCGCCTAGAGACTTCAGTGAGGATACGAGTGACTTCCTATCGTCCGTTGCTGGCCTCATAGGCTCCGTACTGCGCCACCATGCACAGCCGGATAAAGAAGCACGCTTGATGGCTGCGGCTGCTGAGGCTCAGAAACAGGAGGTTTTGCTTCGCGAATTGCAACACCGTGTCAAGAACAACTTCCAGCTCGTTTTGTCCTCCATTTCCATTCAGAAGCGTCGGTATCAAGATCTGGACGTTCATCGCGCGCTGGATCATGTTGCAAGCCGCATCAACGCCATTTCACTTGCTCACGATCAGCTCGCATCGCGACACGAAGGCAGGACAGTCAGACTGTCCGATTACATTCGCGCTCTTTGCAGCACAATTCGTCAGCAGATCGACGCAGTCGAAATCGACGTAGAGTCGGACGAACTTGAATTGAGCGTTGATCGGGCCCTGCCAGTTGGTCTCATCTTGAACGAAGCGGCAATGAACAGCATTAAACATGCGTTTGGCCCGGACGTTGGCAAGATAAGAGTGAAATTGGTCGGGGGCATCGGTTACGGAGAGGCCCGCCTGACCGTTTCTGACAACGGCCGCGGCATCCGTAACCCGAGCGAACACGGGTCCGGACTGAAACTGATTGCTTCTCTTGCAAGACAGATCGGCGGCACCATAGAACAAGAAAGTTCAGATTCCGGGACGACAACGACCCTCACGTTTCCGTTGATAAACTGAGGGCTATGGTCGGAATTATTCGCGCCTAGATCGGGCGAGCATCAGTTAACCGTTCTCTTGAGGCAGGCAGGGTGGTAGGAATGTTAGTTGGTTCAAATCCGAGCAGCGCGGGCGCCGGAAGACGATGGGCAAATTGCCGAGGGTACGTCGAAAGCTGCGATGCAGAAGGTTTTGGAACGTGAGAACCGCCGAATTGGAGGTTTAGTGACTGATGCCTGCGCAATGGTAGCGGTCGCATATCATCGTGCCGCAGGGGTCTACGAAGCCGACGCAGACATGCGAGAGTTAGGAACTGCCGCTGTCCACCTACTAACGATGGCAACCTCCTATACCAACGCACAGAAGGAATGATTTACGACAACCAGTTCAGAACGCTTAGGCTATCCGCTTGGTATTTAGTTCAGCCATCTCTTTCGAATACTTCCCGAACATGGCGATCTGCTTGCTTGTGAATTCTGCAATGACAGTGAAAAACTCGACGGGCGACCTAATTGTCGCCAGCCTCTGGCTGAATTCAAACGCAAATGTCATGTTAGCCTGCGCCAATTCCAGCAGCTTTGCTTGATAAGCGCGCGCATTTGCGGCGGCTGAAGATAAATCAAATCTTTTGCTCAAACTGCTGTCAGTCATCAAGTAAGGGACATCTTCTTGTAGGGCTGTCACTGGCTTTTCGATTACAAGGGGAGCCGCTGGCTTTGAATCGTTGTGAGGCTTGGGGGACGATTCAGCCGAGCCTGCCACAACCGAGCGACTGATCTTCGGGCTTCTGACGATAGTCTGGGCGGCCCGCTGGGCCTTCGCAGCTATTTTCGGGCTGCGCGCGTGTTTTGACGCCGTTGCCGATCTGCGTTTGCTCATCTGACACTCCAAAGGATGGATTAGGACCACGGGGTCATTCGTAACAAAGACAACAGGCGCTGCAGTTTAACGTTCCAAACGGCAAGTTATGGACGAGACTGTGGCTTTTCAGGCTATCTGGCGTTCAGGCCAGGGGGTCTGCCTGCACCGCTACTTCCGTCGGCGTCGCGTTCGCTTAAGCACACGGTTTCGGCTCCGACCCGAAAGCCGCTTCGCATTTTTCGCTACATGCTGTCGGTATCGATGAACTATTTCATCCCCGGAAGCACCAGCCACTAGACTTGCGGTAGCTTCGAAAGCCGCGTTTATCTTTTCGCTGACCATTAAATTTGCTTCGCGTCGGGCGCTTCTCCCGCCTCGCATCAGCTTCATCATCCGAAGCGCAATTACTGCGTTTGCTTCTGCTGCCAACAACATAAAAGGATTGAACATCCGCTGTGCTCCACTTGTAACAAGGCGAATGGTCAGAAATTGTTCCGGAAGCGCCCGGCACCTTGATCGTCAAACCGAACGCATACGGGAGGGAGGTCGCTGATCACGTTTGCAGCGACTAGCCTGCCGTAGGAACTTCGTGCATTCTGTTCTACTCGAATTTGTGCGGCGCTGAGGTCGCCGCGGAATAGTGCGTCGAACGGGTCGCGCGACCTGAATGACAGTCTACGCTGACATTCTGGCGCGGACAGATGCACGGAAACGGCTCCGGCGGAGCGCGCCAGAGCCGCCAACCTTGGAGGTTTTCGCCCCATAAATTTGCAAGCGCTGCCGCGCAACAATGGCGGATGGGTTCAGTCTCGAAAGAACGTCTGGATCGGCTATTTTAGACAAAACGGCCCGCCGAAGCGGGCCGTTTGGATGTTTTATTATTTAGCGCAGTCAACCGCCGTACAGGGCTCGTTCCTTCCGGACCTCCTCCGCGCCGTAGGGCTTGCTGGCAGGATCAAACGATTTCCACCCAGCCTTTTGCCAGGCGGCACTCCGATCACGCAGGTTGATGGCAGACTCGTTCAATATTGAATCGAGGCGCGACCGGTCCGCATCGGCCACTCGCGCCGACACCAGCGTACCTCCACGACGGACGCCCTCGGCGTAGGAGTGAGCATCCTCTGCCGAAACGCCAGCCTCGGTGAGCGCTCCGACAATACCGCCGATAGCTGCTCCTGCCGCCGCGCCAACCGCCGTCGCGGCCAGCCAACCAGCTGCGACAACGGGTCCGAGGCCGGGGATCGCCAGTAAGCCGAGCCCGGCAAGAAGGCCGGCCGTGCCACCTACGCCCGCACCAATGCCGGCGCCTTTCGCTGCACCTTCGGCGCGATCGTCGACGCCATCGCGGTCGCGATCCACCTTCTTGTCGGTGTTGAACCAGCTGTCTGAATTATTGGCGACGATGCTGATGTCCGAGTGCGGCACGCCTGCGGATTCGAGGCGCCGAACAGCCTGCTGAGCGTCATTGTAGTTGTCGTAAAGACGACAAATTGTAACGGTCATGCTAAACCTTCCTTACTTGGCAGTATTGACGTTGCCTTGAAAATCGACGCTTACCGCAGTGGCTGCCCCGCCCTTGCTCGCCTTGCCGCGCCAGACACCATTGTCGTCCTTTTTCAATTCGGTGACGTTGGTGTAGCCGGCATCCTCGATCTTCGACTTGGCTTGTCCTTCAGTGAAGCTGTTGCGACCCGCGATAGGAGCATTGTAGTTGTTTTGACTAGGGCTGTTGACCGCGTTGTTGTTCGGTCCCGACTGCGCGGGCGGGTTTTGCGCCGATGCTGTGGTAGCCGCTAATAATCCAAACAAATTAAAAGAAGTGAGCGTTTCATAGTTTTCTCCAGAGTTTAAGGAGCGAGCATAACCTCTCGCTACCGCTTTAGTTCCTAATCCTGTGAGTTAGGCGCTTACGCGCTTTGCCAGGAACCCCCACCGCTTGAGCTGCGCCGGCCGGAATATCGTTCGCGCGGCAGTGGAGCGCCTTCCGGCTGATCGTAATGGATGCACACAGGCCAAAACGTCTGCACCATGCGAACTCCAATCGTGATTTGGGCCGAGCCTGATATTGCGATCATCGTTCGATCGCTTTCGAGATCCAGCCGAGCGTATCCAAGCCGTCCTTGCGCCTAGGCCGAACGTTGCATGGGGGGTCCGAAAGAGCCGCGATAGAACGGGTAGAAAAGTCCACCCTCTTGAATTGGCTGACCATCATTCGAGCGACGTGGCGTGGCCATCTAGGAACACTTCAACGTTGGCGTCGTTTACACTCGGTCAACCTAGCGGCGTCGAATTGAATGAATCAACATGACTCCAAAGCGCTCGAAACGGATAGACTGTTTGCAAAGAATAAGAGCGCGAACCACCGCACCACAGTAGGTGCGATCCCATGGAATTATGATCGTTCCGAATTAATTGCAGATGGAGCGATTCATTTTGTCGGGGTTGGCATGGGATTGGGCGCAACGACGACGTTGATCGTCCTGACAAGTGGTTCCAGTGCATCCATCCATCCGGTCATCGTTGCAGGTTATGCGCTGTGCTTACTTAATATGCTGGTGTTCTCTGCGGCCTATAACCTCTGTCCGGTATCGCCGCGGAAGTGGCTGCTAAGGCGGTTTGACCAGTCTGCGATACCTCTCCTCATCGCGGCCACCTATACGCCGTTCATCACGCAACTTAACGACCGCGACTTGGCAGCGTCCTTACTAGTCGCCCTATGGTTTTTGGCTGCTATCGGGATCGTCCTGAGGCTGCTTTTCCCGGGTCGTTTCGAGCGCCTCTCCGTCGTGTTATATATTGCCATGGGATGGAGCGGCATTATTGCATACGACAAGGCTGTCGCGTCACTCTCCGGCTCGATCCTAACGTTCATCGCAACTGGCGGAGTATTGTATACGTTAGGAGTTATCTTCCATCTATGGGAACGATTGCGCTACCAAAATGCCATTTGGCACGCATTCGTGTAGTTGGGCGCCGCCTGCCACTTTAATGCGGTCTGGGATCTTGCTATCGCTTAACGAAACGAAAGCCTGCAATTCTTTTCAGACGCTTTACCCAGCCGCCGTGCTGTTGGACACACTTGCGCAGCGCCATGGCGATAATCGCCGGTCATGTCGCGGATCTTGCAGACCAACACGATACCAGAGAGCGTTCCCCCAACACCAGCAGCCACGATTACCCTGTCGACCGTCGCAAGCCCATCAATGATCCAGAGCGCCAGGCCCGACGTCAGGGCTGACAGCATTTTCCACGACAAATCGTCGGCGCTGTCGCGCGGCCATGCTTTCTTGACTTGCGGCAGGTAAGATTGCAACGTCAATGCGGGCCGCAAACCCGCCCAACAACCTCACGCGAGTGCTCTCGGCCATCAAGGCGTCGGTCTCCAGTCGAGTTGCCGACATGATGACCACCCGCACATCCCCAAGCCTCGAATCTGCGGATGGTGTGATACTCATTCGGCTTCCTTCTTCTCCCGCGCGCGCAGGTCACGGGCGATGGATTCGACCTGCGTATGTTGTGAGAGATCCTTGTTGTCTGGATCGTGAACGGGCAATTTCAGATGAACCGCGATCTCTCCGAGCATTTTGAGAATCTTCGTCGCCTCCTCCTCTGCGAGCAGATTGATCTGAAGGTCGAGATGATTGCGTCTTTCGGATGTACGGTCGATTGCATTCTGCCGTATCAAGACGAAGGACGTCAGCAGAACGGCCTCTAGCCCGAGAACGACGGCTAACAATGGGAATGGATACGGGTCGAAAGTCCAATGCGTCGGCGCCAGACCAACATTGAACGCGATTCAGCCAAGAACCATTGCGCATTCGAACAGCATGAAATACACGGTGCCGACGAACCACCCGATGGCGTGCGACAGACGATGGTACGGCGATAACGCCTCCTGGTCTTCTTTCTCCAGTTTCAAAATGGATTCGATGTTACGCGTGGCCGTATCTGAGTATCTCGCGTTTGTCCCGCGATGGATTAGCGTTGTCACGACCCCCCGCTCTATCGGCCGCCCGCCTCGCCTTTTCGCCGGTCTTCTCAACGGAGACCTCTCCGGTTTTTTCTGCCTGTGCGCGGGTTTCGCACTTGGTCCGGATTTCCTCGAGTTCATCATCGGTCAGATGTTCAATTCCAACGAAGGAATTACGAGCCGCACTGACGCGGATCAGTTCATCCAGCTTGACCTGGATCGCGGCGCTGTCGCGGTTCTGGGAATTTTGAATCAAGAACACCATCAAGAATGTCACAATTGTGGTGCCCGTATTGATGACAAGCTGCCAAGTATCGGAATAGCCGAACAAAGGCCCTATAACGGCCCAAACTATCACCACGCAGGCAGCAATGATGAACGTCGAGGCGTGGCCCGCAGCCTGCGATGTCCGGTTGGCCACATCCCCAAACACTCTGGCGAACCCTGTCGGCTTCTCCTTGCATTGCTTCTCGCGAGAAACCTGCAAGGACTGCCTCATCGTTTTTTTAGTCCGGCCCACAGTTCCTCCGCCGCTGCGCCCGATCCGCTCCGTTGACAATTTGGGGCTCGCAGCACTTATCGGCATCAACAGCCGTCGTCAGCTTGAGTTCCATTATGGACCGTAACCCGGCCGGCCGCCCGGCGTCTTGGCCGCCGCCCTAAACCTCATCACGTGCCAGAGCGACTTCGTTGACCTGCTTTAAAGATCGCTGGTAGTTCAAGCAGCTCATCCGCAACAGCGAAACAGCCGGCCTCCAGTAGCACTTGTTTGGCAAAACCACCTGTAAGAAGCCCGGCGGCCGCAATGCCCGCTCCGCTCGCGGCCTCGGCGTCATACGGAGTGTCTCCGACCATGACGGCTTGCCCAGCTGAGATCCCGAGCTTTCCAAGCGCCAGCCCGACTAATCGTGGATCCGGCTTGCCGTGTTCGACGTCGTCCCCGCATGCCATGGCATCGATGAGATCATCGACATTCAGTAGCGAGCGGTAGTGGCAGAGTTCAGGGCCCTTGCAGTCCGTGGCGAGCGCAATCCTACCGCCGCCCTCCCTTAGTGCCTCGAACACTTCCCGCACACCCGTGAACGCCTTAACGCTTCCCAGGTATTTGGCTTCGTAAATTTTCCCTTGGGCTTCCAGCACCTCCTGCCGCTCGCGTGCGTTCAGGTCTGGGGCTACAAGCTGAAGGGTTTGATCGCCGTCTAGTCCGGAATAAAGTTGCAGGAGCTCGTAGGGAACGCTAACGCCGAAGTCGCCCAAGCACACCTGAAGGCTCAGCAGGTTTTTCTGCACGCTGTCCACCAGCGTGCCTTCGACATCGAATATGTAACCGCTAAACAGCATACCGCCTCCGCCGCAGGAACGCGCAACGGTTCACTTTTGTCTTAACGTGCTCGCGCGACGGCCTCCGCAACGTTTTGCAGACTGTCGGCATCTCTCTTCTTGATCGAGCCCCGGTGCTTGGCAAATGCTCGGGTAACCTCAGCACCCATGAGAATGATCTGGGAGGTGTAGTACACCCAGATTAATACAACGATGATCGAGGCGGCGGCACCGTAGGTCGACTCCAGGCCTTGTTTGCCGATATAAAATCCTATCGCAGCCTTCCCGATTTCAAAAAATACGGCGGTGACGACGGCGCCGAGCCAGACGTCATACCAATTGACTTCCGCATCCGGGAGCCACTTGAACATCATGGCGAACAGCAAGGAAATCACGGACAGCGAGACCAGGATGCTGATGAGGTGAAAGACCCACTCCTGCATGTAGGGAGCGGCAAATTTGCCAAGGGCAGCTAAACCCGTGGTCACAACCAGCGACACGAGCAGAAGAAAACCAAGGGCCAGGACGGCGGCCAATGACACGATGTAGCTGCGCATGAATTGCCGGACGCCGTGTCCCGGTTGCTCCTGGACTTCCCAAACGGTGTTTAAGGCGTCCTTGAGCTGAACCACGACTCCGATGGCCGCAAATAGGAGCGTTCCGATTCCTAGGAAAGTCGCCAACATGCCTTCTCGGGGCCGGTTGGCGTCCGCCAGCATGGCTTCGACGGCTTTGGCGCCGGAGTCGCCCAGCATGTCCTTGATTGACGCAGCAACTTGCCCACTCACCGCCTCACGACCGAAAAAAAGGCCGGCGACCGCGATTGCGATGACGACGATGGGACCTATGGAGAAGACGGAGTAATAAGCCAGCGCCGCGCCCTGACGCGAGTCCTTATGGCTCGACCAATTTCCCGCAGCATCTCTTGCAATCGACCACAGCATCGCGAGCCCTTCTTTCACTTTCTCAATGGGCGACATCGCGAGCGGTTCCAAATTTGGCCAAACAACGCTTTGGATCGAGATGCCAGACAGCCCAGTGTAAAGCTTGAGGGATACGAGGAACATTTTTGGAACGTATCCATCCTGCTGCTGTTGCGCTCAGACGACATGGACCCGTGAATGTGCATGCCGATCCATAAGGAGAACCTAATGCGCGCACTGTGCTGGCACGGATAAGGCGACGTTCGGGTAGACACCGTTCCCGACCCCAAAATCCAGCACCCCCGCGATGCCGTCATCAAGATCACCGCCTGTGCGATCTGTGGCTCCGACCTTCATCTGTTTGACGGCTATCAGCCCACCATGGAGAGCGGGGATATTCTCGGGCATGAGAATATGGGCGAGGTTATCGAACTTGGCTCCGAAGTCACGAACCTGAAGATCGGTGATCGCGTCGTCGTTATCTGGCGGACGTTCGAGGCGGGCGAACCCGCGATCGAAATCCGACGCGGCTTCATGGCCTCGGGCAGCTCGCGGACCAGTTCGATCCTGAGCAAGCCGTTGTCAAACGCCGCTCCCTTGACCTGGACGTAATCCGCCAGATTGAATTGCCGCTTGAAAGGCCGCGACGAAATTCCCTGGTACAGGAACTCGCGCTGTTGCTTCTCGGCCTTCCGACCTTCCACCGTCAGGATGCTTTGTTCTGCGGTGATCTCGATTTCTCTGGTGAGAAACCGGCAACCGCCAGCGAGATCTGGTAGCGGTCTTCGCCCACGCGCTCGACGTTGCAAGGCGGATAATGGTCCTCCGTGCCGGCCTGCTGCTGCGCGGCATCGACGAGATCGAACACGCGGTCAAAGCCGATGGTCGACCGCCAAAGGGGAGCAAAGTCGTAGGTAGTCCTCATAGCCAAATCCTCCGTTGAGCAAGATGGATACGAGCAGGCCCGGACACCTCCGGCGCCCGTCTCCGCCGGGCCCCCAAAGGGCGCGCGGACCGCCTATTGCGGCAAGCAAACTCGTGGGTTTGCATCGGAAAGCGAGCCTGAGATAGCGGTGTGCATGCTTCCGGGTACCGAACTGGCTTTCGCCGGCAACGTAAAATATCAAAGCCGATGGCTGTGGCCGAAAGTCATAGAATCGAGCGTTGGAAAATTCAGCGTGTTGGATCCACAGCTACCCCAGCGCCATCACGACGCGGTGGAATTTCCAGATGGTAGCCGGGTGCTCGTGACGCAACTGGTGCCTGGGCAGCGAGTGACCGTGCTGCAATTGCCCGTGACATCGCGCAATTCAAAACCTGCACCACAAGAGCGTGGGGCAGTCGGAATACCCGAAAACCCGCCACTTCCGGCTTAGTAGCTGAACTTCGCACGCCGACGCGACTACCAAGAAATGCACCATTGTCGATAAAACGCCGACCACTACAACGACCATAGTTGATAACGGTATCTTCAAGACCCGGACCGAAGCCGAAACCGGTATGAAGACGATGAAGGTTTGTACGGAAAACTGATCTTCGACCAGCTAAGACCTCGCAGTCCTCGATGGACCACCGAAATCCCCGCTTGCGCGTCCGTCGACTCTCTCTGCGTGACCCTGCCGAGTACCCCTCGGCAGGGTTTTTCTACATCGGAACTCCACGCAGCCCATCTGAATTGCCATTCTTTCCCGGTGGGAAACATAAGCTGCGCCTGTGCGTTCGTGGTTGTATAACAGGAAAATTCCAATGGCTTCAAACGCAGTCGTTTTCTTTGCGGGGGTTGGGACCACCTTTGTTATCCTTACGGCAGGATTTAGCAGCGGGTTGGTATTCACAAAGGCGGCTTTTGACGACACGCGAGCTCCAACCCGGGCAGACCCGAGACCGCCGCCGTCCGTCAGAGTTATTTTGCCTGCTTATGGAGAGCCAGCGTCAAGCGCCACTCCTGTATCAGACCAGCCTCAGACCGAGGCGACCCTCACAACGCCCGAAACCCAATCAGTTAGGGAGGCTCCCACGCCTGTTGCACAAGCTTCCACGCCGGATCCGAGGACGGTAGAGCGAAACTTGAGAGCTGAGCGCCGCAAGCAAGCCGAGCGCAAGGCGAGGAAGGTCGCCGCAGCAAGAGCTAGACAGGAGACGAAGGCACAGACCCACCAAGCGCCCGGCGTCATGGCCTTTGGCGGCGACAGTCCCCATTTCTTCGGAAACTAGCGAACGGTTTCCAATCGGAGGAAAGAAGTGTTTTGGCGGCAATTGTGGCATGAACTGTCGAATGCGCGAGACGCCAACTTGATGCTGGCCGTTATCGCCGGCTTTACTGCCTGGATCGTTACCCAGGTCTTGAGGGTCGTTTTTGGCTGAAGGCCGCAGCGACAGACAAATGGCCCAGCCTATTTCTCTCCCCCATCCAAAAACCTGAAGCTAATCTCAATAATGGACCGTCCGAACTCCGAACCTCAACGGACGTAAGATATCCTGCAGGGTTGGGAGGTCTCATAGATAAATCGATTGCCATGTCTGACAGGAACGAGGCGGCCTCTATTTGAGCATGGGAAATATCGAGCAGCTCCACCCCATCTTCATCTTACGTCTCGGAGATCGAAATAGTATTGGGGCATAGGCCGGCCCTTCCAGATATCAAACTCGGTGTGCGCAATATTGTTTCTAAACGCTCTGCCAAGACCCCAACGGTTTGAGCTGCGTCGGACTCGATATCGTTCGGGCAGCGGCGGAACACCGTCCGGCTGGTCGTAATGGATGCACATCAGACCAAAACCGTCAGCGGCATGTGAGCTCCAGTCATAGTTCGGCCCTAGCCCGATGTTTCGATCGTCCTTAGACCGCTTTTCGTGATACCGGCCGTTCGCGTCACGGCCCGGTTCGGTCGTTTCCGCGTTGAAGAAGATCCGTGGAAGTGCCGCCGAGCCGTTTCGATTCGAGCCTTCGCCTCGCCCTGGGTTCTGGATCACCAGCACGTCAAAGCCGGCCTTGCCGGATCGCGCTTTCATATGAGTCGAAAAGACCCTATCGCCGTGCGCGCCGTCATGCGGTGCCGTTGCGCCTTAACATCTCGGAACCAAGAAAGCCGCGAGCCTGATGGCGGCAGTCTGATAATGGGGGTGCCTTCGGGCCGCTCACTTTCATGTTCGAGTAGTTTGTGGATTCAGTGCTTACATGACAGGCGGGCGACATTCGCCGCGACAATCTTCTGGTAATTTTCGATCACAATCGATGGGTTGCCACCGCGAGCAATAATCGCCTTGGCTTCCTCCATCGCACCCATCTTTTCAGATACCATCATAAGAAACATTTCGGCCGGAGTGCTTGTGCCGACATCGTCCGGAGGCGAATTTCAATAACTCGGGCAGCGCCGCCATGAGCGTCATCAACGGAAAAAACGTAAGCATCAACTCTGACCTCACGGCGGAATGCCGCAACCCCCAACAGTTCCGATATGTTTTGGTCCTACCGTTTCCGCTCTAGATGTGGTCTTTCAGGAGGTTGTCCATCTGGTCCGAACCGAGGAAGCTGAGGTTGCGAAGCTTCAGTGTTCCA